>CAJXVS010000001.1 GCA_913061265.1 uncultured Halobacteriovorax sp.
ACTCGCCAGAGTTTAAAAAAAGTATGTTTATAACATACAACCTTTCTCGTCTTGGATTCAACGGCTTATAAATAAGCCGAGAAACTTTGTTCATTTATTAAAATGTTAAAGAGCAACTAAAAATGTTTTAAGTTTTTAGTGACTTAAGTTCGCTTCCGAATTAGTCGTGAAGGGGAATATAGGTCGGTGTTCGAACAAGGTCAACTACTTTTTTGTAAGATAAAGTTATTTTTTTTCACTAAATATTTTTCATGTATGACGATAGGCATCAAATCCCCCTATTTTTAAAAAAGCTAGTATAATAAAAACTATGAAAAATTGGGATACACAGCTTTCAACTATACTAAAAGATTCACTCTCCCCTATGAAGTTCACCTTCTTTCATAGTGAAGATGCCACAAATGACTACCAAAAAATCTTTAGCAATATGGATAATTACCAAGATAAAGAGCTTTGGGACCTCTACTCCATTCCCTCTCTTGTAAGAGTTTTAACCCTCAAGAATCAAATCCTCTCTGAGGAATGTCTAGAGGAATTCTACAAAGATAGCGCTGAAGAAGTCTGTTTTGTCCTAGAGTGGAGTCCCAAGACAAGAAAAGTCATAGTCTTTAATACAGAACAGGCTAGCGTCTTTGACCAAGAAACTTTTATAGAATCAATCAACCAAGAACAAGAAAACTTAAAAAAACTGTTTAATAGGGCGCTCTTTTCATGAACCACGATAGCCGCATTTTTCCTAGATACGTTACTAAGGCAATGAAGATAGAGTTGTTTATAGATGGCGAGCATGACCCCGAAACAATTGTTGAGAATGTCTCCCTTGGTGGGATCCAAATATCTTCGGAAGTAATGCCTAAAGCAAAAGGTCCAGTCAAGGCCGTCTTAAAGCTAGGTACTCAGGAGTTTAACTTAAGCGCTCATAGTGTTTGGGGCCAGCCTTTAAGTACTGGAGAGGATTCTCGATATAGTTATGGCTTTAGACTTATCTTCGACAAACAAGAGCTTTATAAGAGGTGGTTAACTTTTATGAAGGCCCTTCATCAATACCAATCAACCCAAGATAAGAAGGCCTAAAAAGAATCTTTATTCTTATGCCTGACTTGCGCCACTCTTAAGGCCATAGGATCGCAACCAGTATAGTTTTCAGCATTCACAAAGGCAGAGCCACTGCTTCGATTACATTGATGTTTAAATTCACAGACAACACAATCAGAGAAGTCTTCTTTCTTAAGCTCTCTAATCTTTTTAAACTCTTGAGAGTCATTCCAGATATCTTTAAAGCTATGCTCTTTTAAGTCGCCTGAAGGAATAGGGGCTCCTATACAGGGGTAGACCACTCCATCGAGGCCTATGCCTACGACATTTCTGGCGCAGGAGCACTGGAAGGATTCCTCTGAGTTATCATGCCAAAAGAGGTCTTTATGGGGACCTTTTAGGAGTTCATTGTATTGATCAGGTGTTATTCCAAAGTCTTGAGAGCTTTCAGTTCCATCATAGCGGGCCGTTACTTCGTCTGAGAATTGATAAGGAACCCCTAAGGTTTCAGCTAATTTAATAAGCTTTCCAATATCCATGCAGTTGTCTTTATGCAAAATGATATTAAAGTTTATCTCCATATCAAAGGATAGGGCTCGCTTAACTCCTTCTAAGACTTTGTTATAACCATCGGCCATACCAGTAAAATTCTTATAAGACTTTTCATCAGCGCCATAGATAGAGATATCCAGGGCCCGGCAGCCGGCCTTATAAAGTTTGTTGCAAACTTCTTCAGTCAGCAGATGGCCGTTGGTTTTTACTCTTGGCATAGACTTATTATGAATAACTCTTTCGATAAGGGAGTAGATATGAGGATATAAAAGGGCCTCTCCGCCTGTGAAGGAAATATAGAAGGCTCCGGCATCACATAGTTCATCGATAACTCTAATAAACTCTTCTTTCTTTAAAGGCCTGCCCTTTATATTTTCAGGCATGCTACTAGATCGATCAAAATTATAGCAATGAACACAGCTATAATTACAGCCTAGAGTGGTCTCTATTGTTGCAAATAAGGGAATGCATTTATCAAAAGCAACCTGTGTTGTTTGATCGAGAATAGATGAATCTTTCTTAATTAATTTACGAACCAACGATGACCCCTAATTTTTCCATATTTCCAATGAACTCTAAGAGGTCTTTTTCAGCGAGCTCTTTAGAGATAGAGTATTCAGCGCAGACCGCTGACATTATGGCAGCTAAATCATTTTTTCCATTGAGCTCTTTCCAAATAAAGGAGCCAACACTATTTAAACGATGAACCATTTTTTTTGGACCAAGATCCATTAGTATGATTTGCTCATCAATTTCTTTCCACGCTATATCTTCACGCTGTGATAATATCTTTGTAAGTAACATATCAATATCTTAATTGTGGACAGGACGAATGACAAAAGAATCTCTCTATAGTGGAACCATTTTTGTCGACTATCTACGAAACCAAGAGTTCTTGGATAGTAGAAGAGGATTAAAAATAATAAACGAGCATATGCTCTTAGGCTGGCTTGCAGGCCAGGGGTTATCTCTTGATGAGACTCTCGCCCATATGGCAAAGTCAGAATTTAAGAGGCAATGGCACTTAAATCAATGCTACTTAGAGCTTCTTAGTGAACTCTCGTGTGAGTTTATTAGTCGAGGCATAAGCCCAGTTCTTTTAAAAGGAGCTGTTCTCCTAGAACAGATATACCCGGAGCTTGGTTCTCGCTCTATGTCAGATGTCGATATCTTGATTTCTAAAGAGGAGCTTCCAAGTGTAATAGAGGTCTTAAAACTGAATGGCTTTGAAGAACATAATCATCAAAAATGGAAAGCTAATGCCCATAAAGCAGAGCTCATAAGAAGAAAAAATGGCATTGAACTTGTGGTTGAGCTTCATACTTCTCTTTTCTATCACTGTGAAGATCCTTTGTGGGAAACTGAAGAGCTCTCAACCCTACCTTATAGAAGCTTAAAAAAAGAGCACTTCCTTTTATTTCAATGCACTCACCTTGGGTTTCAGCATAGTTTTCTCAAGCTCTTTTGGATTATAGATATTCATTATTGGCTTATAAAAAATCAAAGTATTGACGAAAAAGAAGTTCTTAAATTGGCCAAGACCCATAAGGTTTATAACTCATTAGTTTTTACCCTCTTTATCTTGAATAAGTTCTTTTCAACACCAATGGGACCTGACTTTAAGAAGGCCTTACAAAGAATATCCCCAATAAAAAAGAAAGTTTTTAGTTCAAGATTCTTGATCGAGCCTAAGGCCAGCATGCCTCATTACCTTCTAGTAAAGCACCTCTGTAAAGATAGCTTTAAAGAGAGTCTTACTTATGACTTAGGTTGGTTAAAAGATAAACTAGGTTAATCTTTTGTGAATAAAAGAGGGGCTGTCATAATGAGCGCTACTCTTGAAATTTGCCTAAAGATTCTAACGGGGCTTAAGAGTTTCTTAGAAAAGAAAAGATAGAGGCCTAGAAGAAATCCCTTAGAGAAGGAATAGGATCGCCCTTCTCGCCTAAAGCCAATTACACGAGCGAAGACTTCTTCTCCTTTTGGAGCTTCACTTAATATGGCCCAATCTCCTTTAGTTATAAGAGGTCTCTCTTGAATAACTCTATGGACGACAAACTCTCCATTAAGACTATCTTTGAAGAGGAGGACATCACCTAAGGAGATCTTAGCGCTTATTTTCTCAATAATGACTAAATCCCCATCTTTGAGAAGGGGCTGCATACTTATACCTTTAAAAGGAATAGGCTCCATTAACTTAAGAGCCTCACTAATTTTAACTCTTCTAGTTTATTGATAAGAGAAGTGAGATCCGTTTCAAGGTCCTTAATATCCGCTTCGTAGGTTTTGTTAAAAGCCTCTAGTAAGTCAGAGAACTTTTGAGGGCCTGGACCAAGTAAGTTCCAGATAAAAGAGCCTGAAGAGTTCAGTTCGTGAGTCATAGGTGGATGACAACTTGCTTGTAAAACTATGACCTGCCCACTTAACTCTTTCCAGGTACATTTTGGGTCAATACTTATAAGTTTATCCTTTAGTGACATAATTCCAAAACTCCCCGTCTTTTTTAAATTCAAGTTGATAAAAATTGGATTTAGAAGCTATCTGAAGCGACAGTTCTAGTAATTCCTCTCTGCGCTTATAAGGCATAAGCTCCCAAAAGATATTGGCCAGTGAGGCTAAAATTTTTGTCGCTCCACTTGAAGCGCTAACTTTTGTTCTAGAAGATTGAGTGCTTTGCTTTAACCAAAAAAAACCAGCCACTTCAAACTCGTTTACATAGTCTGTATTAGAAAAAGAAAGACCACCTAGACCACCAGACTTTGCGTAGACCTTCTCGCCATCAAAACGCATGACATTCATATCATCACCTAGAACTATTCTCTGACCAGATAAAGACGCCACTGTCGATTTACCAGCACCAGAAGCGCCCAAAAAGAAATAGGCTAATCCATTATCAACAACACAGGAGCTATGGAGCAAGAAGGTATCCATCACTAGCATTCTCCTAGGGAGAAGCCACCTTAATGCATTGAAAATTCCATCAGCATGTAGATCAGTGAGGCTTAAAATGGCATGGTCTCTATAGTCGAGTCCAAGAAAGTCTCTTTGGATAGCCGATTCAAACTGACCTGTTTCCTGAATAAGGCAATTTGGGTTCACTTCATAATCCCAGTCCCTATTCCAATTATTTTCTAAGTAGATATCTAAATTGTTCTTTGATTTAAAAGATGCTGAAACAGTCCATTCTTCTGGAAGAAAATTTAGTACCTTTGAGGTAAACGCTGGATCCGTTGAATGAAAGTTGACCTTTATCCCATGAAAGAGATAGGCCGAAATAAAGGTAGATTTTTGTTTTATATTCGTTTTTTCGAGTAAATTTAAGAGGTTCTTTTTTGAATTGATTAATTCAGTGTTTTCAAAAAGGTTTTCCATAGTTACTTAAGACGTTAGTTTTTTTGCATTACAAAAGTTTGGACCACCTGTCGAAGCCTTCCTACCACCAGAAGCTGCTCCATTACAAAGTGCACCAAAAGTAAGAAGCTCTTCAGACTCTATCTCTGGTTTCTCATATGCTTTCTTTTTGATTAAAATATCTTCTTTATTTTTCTCATCTTTGGTACTCATGGAAACTCCTTTTCCTCTCTATTATAACGTAAAAACCCCTTAAAAATAAATAGTTAAGTTACTGTAAATAGGCAAGTTCTAATATTTTTAAGTCTGACTTGGCCAGAGATTGAAAGCTTTTATACTCTTCTCTGCCTCGATCGCGAACCTCTGAAATGGCCTTAGTATCGTTAAAGAGGCGCTCAAGTTTCGAACAAAGCCCGCCATAATCAAACGAGTAATGAATAAGTTCAGGAAAGCTCTTCATCAACTCCCCTGATCCTCCAAGCCCTGTTGATATGCAAGGTACCCCATAAGCAAAAGATTCGAGGAGGACTCTACCAAAAGGCTCTTCTTTTACTGATAAGTGTAGCATTACATCGATAGAATCAAATATTTGATCAGGGCTTACTAAGCCTTTTTTGACTATTAAACTTGAAGGAAACTTTTTAGATAATTGATCTACTTCAGACTCATAAGATTGATGATCCCCCTTGGTGTGATAAATATTTTTACCAAAGACTGCAATCTCTTTTATACCCATCTTAATCAAGTCATCTTCATAGAGAGAGGCAAAAAGGTAGAGTTCATGAAGCCCTTTCCAAGGAGCGCTCATTCCCGCAAAGCCAATCACTCCTTTATTCGTTTTTTCTAAGACTTCAGGCACTTCTTCTACAGGATTATAAACTCTGTGAATTTTTAGGTTTTTATACTTTTCTTTATAGGCCTCTACCACCGAAGTCGAATTTCCAATGAGGGAAATTTCAAATTCAGAGAACTTATCAATAAGCCAAGCTATTAAGTTATTCACCTTACCCTCAGCAGGATAATCTCTAAGGTGCCAAAGAAGTGTTCCTTTATAACGAAACAAAAGGGCACCAATAACTATGGGGTAGAAAACCTTATTCCCATTGCACCAAATGGTTTTAAAGTTAAAGAATCCATCAATCTTAAAGAGAAAGGCCTGGTACAGGAGAAAGAATAAACTAAGAATTAGGTCTGTTTTACTACTTCTACTTTTTCTATAAAGACTCTCTTGATACTGAAAGCCCTTTAATTCTAAGTTGCTCTTACTTTTTACAAATTCTTCAAGTTGCTCGGATGCCTTTATTGATCCTACCATTGGGTAGAATAGTTCAAGCCTAGAACTATCTTCTAGCAAACTTAGTTGAGTGATAAAGCTACGTTCAGCACCCCCTAACTCAGGACTATTTAATAAACAAGCTACCTTATTCATTATGACTCCCTATCATTTTACTTAAGAGTCTTTGAAAAACATCCATGCTATGGCTGTTTATTAAATGATCGATACAATTTTGAGACCAAGAACCGTATTGATCTAAACTTCTATTATAAAATTCTTCTACCGAGTTCTCATTTATATCATTCAAGCGGTAGCCATTGAAATCATGATGGATATTCTCTTTGAGACCTCCAGAACTTGAGACTATGCTTGGTGTTCCATATTTTGCGGCCTCAAGAGTCGTAAGTCCAAAGCCTTCTATAAAGCCTTTACTTGCATCGTTCTTACTAAGAAGAATATTATAATCTGAGTCTTGATAGACGGATCTTAGTTTAGAGTCCGAGATATTAGAGATATCAGTATAGGAAACATCAGAAATGCTATTAAATCGATGAGAGGTCATGCTTAACTCAACCTTTCTTTTTGAAATTTTTGCTAATATTTTAGCAAATTGAAAAACCCCATCTAAATTCTTATGAGGAACATCTCTAGCGATAGAGCAAAGTTTTATGGACTCATTAGTCTTAAGTAACTTTGAGACTGGGATGGTCTGAGGAAGTGGAATACAGTTATGAAAGACTATGTCTCGACCATAGTTAATCTTTAGCCCACTTTTTTGGAGAATCCCTCTAGTATATTTTGAAATAAATATGTTCTGAGAGCTCTCTTGAAAGTATTGAAGACTCTTATCCTTCGTTATTTTTTTTACGATTCGTTTCAATATATTTGGTGAAGTGAAAAACAACTCAGAACCATGACAAAAGTTAACTGATTTTGATCTAGGAAAACCTCCTAAAAGTCCTCCTAAATAGTGAATATGGAAAAAGAGATCGAACTCTTTATTTGAGGCATAAGTATGTGAGGCTTCACGAACATTTGTCCAACAAAGAACTTTAACATCATGACCATTGTCCTCTAATAGCTTCACTAGATTCTTACTAAAAGTAGATAATCCCCCAAGTTTGGGAGGATAATCAGGGGTCGTTACCAATATCTTCGTTTTCGTCATTGGTACTTATTATACAAGTTAGTTGGAAGAGAAAACAAGCTTAGGCGGACTTTGGTTCCTTTTTATCTTCATCAACTTCATCATGAATCTCTTCGACGGGTCGTTCGAGAATAGTCAGCTTAAAATTATCAATCTGAGATGAATCTATGATGAGTACATCTTTTTTTCTGAGATACTTCAGCATATTCCGTGGTGAAAGACTGAGCGAGTCCTTCGTATGCCAGTACTTATGCCCCACCGCTAAGTAGATACTTACTTGCATGATGATAAGAGAAGCTAGTGCAATATAGGGATGAGTTAGAATTTGAATATATATGGCAAAGGACATTGTCAGTAAGTAACCTGATGCCATGATAGTAGCTGTTAAAGATGGGCTAAAGCCAAACTCTTGATTGAGAATATGGTGGACATGAAGCCGGTCCCCTCTAAAGGGAGATTTCCTATTATAAATCCTTCTTAAAAAACTGACCCCAAGCTCTACCATGGGAAGTGTTAACGGTATAATGGCCAAAACTGCAGATCTAACCGGACTAAAGTGATTGGCTTTTACAGCATGCCATAAAAAGCTACTTAGAATTAATAGACTAAAACCAACGATACTCCCACCAATTTCACCTAAGTGGATCTTCGCGGGCGCTTTATTAAAAAAGTAAAAGGCCATTAAACAAGAGAGAAAAAGAGCTGAACAAATAACTATCTTTGGACTGTTATGATAAAAGCCTAGAAATAGAAAAACACTATAAGAGACAGTTCCTAACTTTAAGGTAAGAGTATCTAGTCCATCTAGGAGGTTTGATCCATTCACAACTCCTAAACCCCAAAAGCAAATGACTAAAAAAGTGATTTGACTATGATGTTGAGTATGTAAATGTGAAGAAAGAGTAGCATAGGCAAATACTGATAAGATTTGTCCAAAGAGTTTAACGATAGGTCTTAATTCCAGCTTATCATCGAAGTAGCCATATAAACTTATAATAAGACCACCAAAGATAAAGTTTTGAATCAGTCTATGATCGACTTTATTAAAGAATATACTTAAATCTGTAAAACGAGATGCTACGACTAAGCTACAAAAAAAACCTAGGGCCAAAGCCAATCCACCTAACTGAATCGCATTGGTCTTTGACTTGCGAGCTGGAACATAAAAGAACCTCTTCCAATTTTTCCTATTGCCTTTAGAGACAACAAAAAGAAAGCCGAAAATTAGACTCGTAAAAACAAAAGAGCTAATGGCCATTATGAAAAAATGAGATTCTAAGAATAGTTGTTGGATACTTCCTCCAAAGTCTTCTTCTACTCATCGACATTTTCATAACTTATTATTAATTTCGATAACTTCTATCAATTTTTTGGCCCTTTTTTCCTGTAATCATTTACAATATTAAGTGAATATACTGCTATTAACGGAGTCAATTTGTCAGGCAACAAAATCTGCTTCTTTGTCCATGAATGTGTCCTTGAAGCAGGCCATACAAGGGCCATGCTAGAGACAATTAGATCTATGCCTTCTGAGTCGGTGAAAGAAATTCATTTGGTCTATTTCGAAGGACAACCTTCAGATAAACTACTTCCAGAATTTAAGGGAGATATCTATCATCATCAAGTACCTGGTAAATGGCTCTTCCCATTCTTGATCAAATCGGTATTCTTTCAATTATGGTGTAGCTTCTTCATTCGCTTTTTTCTAGAAAAAGATATTATTAAAATAGGAATCGGAACCGCCTGCTTAGGGGTCGATATTTGTAATATTCAATTTATTCAAACTCAATGGAAGAAGCATTACTTTAAAAACCTATCCATACTAAGTCTTAGGTTTATTTATAAGAAGGTCCTCTTTTCTTATTTTAGTTTTTGTGAAAACCTTCTCTTTAGAAATACAGAAACAAAATTTCTTTCTTTAAGTCATTTTATTACCCATTTTTTAATAGATGAATTTCAAGTTTCACCAAAAAATATTATTACCGAATATAGTAGTGTTAATCTAGAGCACTTCCCTCTTCCTACCAAAAATAAAACTGAGCTCTATGAACTTCTATCTAACAAGTACAGTTCCTTAGAGGGTCTAGATTTAAATAGGCCAATCTTTTTATTTGTCGGAGCCTTTGAAAGAAAAGGTCTATCTAAGGCCCTTGAACTAACCTCATTAGCAGATAATGGACAGATCATAGTCATAGGCAAAGGTGAACATTCAGAGGGAGCACCTTCAAAAGAAGGTGTCCGTATTTTTCCAATCAGCTTTACAAAAGAAATTGAACTCTTTTACCAGCTTTCAGACTATTTTTTATTCCCTACTATTTACGAACCTTTTGGGCTCGTTATCGCTGAAGCAGCTGCCATGGGAAATATTGTTCTTACTCATAAAGAAAATGTCGGGGCCAGTGAGATCTTAGAGAACCTTCCGAGTGTTAAGTTTCTAGATACTGAAACATTTGATTTTAAAAAAGCCGCCCCCCTCTCTTTAGAGATGAGGTCAGCACAAGCTAAAGTGGTTAGGGAAAGATTAGGGCAGTATAGCTGGTCTAAACCAGCCAAGGCTCTTGAAAGTCTTCTTAGTTCTTTTTAACTTGTCTATAGAGAAGAATACTTGAAAGTAGCGTAGCAACAACTCCTATAAGACTTGTATAGTATGCTCGGTTTTCATACCAATAATCTTTCTCGACAAAAACCATATCTCCAGGCTTTAACGCCCTTAAGGCTGCATTGTTATTGCCACCTTTCTCTAGATTGTAGAAGCTATTAATAATATTCCCCTCTTCTGCTTTTGTCATAATCCTAACTTCACTAAGCTGAGCCTGAGGATTTGGTCCTCCTGCATAACTAACTCCTTCGAGAAGGCTAGATTCAACAGGGATAAAATGTAGACCCGGCTTATTAAAATATCCCCAAAAATGAACGGGCATTAATACTTTCCCTTTAACTGCTGGGGAGTAATAAATAGACCCTGAAGATTTACCGAGGTTCTTTACTTCAGATGGCAGAGCTAACTCATTTAAGTCGTAACTAGCTTTTTTCTCTTTTATCATTTTTTTTGATGATTGAGAAAAAGCTGGAGATGAGGCCAGTACTAAAGAAAGGTTAAGAAAGAGAATTCTAAGGTGTTTAAAGATTTGATTTTTCATAGGGAAATATTAGCACTTGCCCTGAAGTAGTGCCAAGAGGTTTTAATTCTTTAAAACAATTCCTTTAACCTTTGGAAAAGCTTTGTAGAAAGAAGTCATCCCGAGCGCCACATAAAACCAATAATACTGAAACTCAGGTGGGTAGATAAGCCCAACAGCTCCCCATTGACCAACTGTAATGACAACAACCGACACGGCGCAATAACAGACGGTTCTAAAAACTACATAGTTCTTTGCTCTTAAGGCTGAAAACATCAAGGAGGCCAGGATCAATGGAATTCCGAGAATAGTCAGCATTAAAAAAAGCCCACCGATTCCCATCTCACCGGCTATTGAGACAAAAAGATTATCATTTGACCAAAAATAGGATTGGTTTACATCAACAAGTTGCCGTCTTTTTTCTGCATAGGCCGGTAGATAGTTCGTCGTCATTCCAAGACCCAGTCCCATGGGCCTTAAGAAGCGCTCTCCTATTGCATTAAAGATCAGACTTCCTGAGCCCCTCTGACTTGCGGCACCATCAATGGTGCCGATCTCTTCGTACCTCTCAAGAGCTTTTCCAAAAGTCATCATCTGATCAAAGCTAGTTGTTTGGCTAAGGACAAAAGAGCCTAGTATGAGAAAGCCAAAGACCCCGGCGCCTACAGCTATAATTCTTTTTGCAACAAACCTTGTTCCTAAAAAAGAAAAGAAGAGTCCTAGTGATATTATGAGAACTTCTTTTATAAAACTTGCTCTCACTTGGGAAATAAAGACTGCAAATAAGGTAAGAATTGTAAAAGTAAAAACAAAGAGTTTTTTTGTAAAACTTATTTTTTGCTCTTCATCTCCACCGGGCTGGACAGTCCAAAGAAAAGTAAACCCCGAAGATAAAAAGAAAAAGGTTGAATAGCCTCCAGGGTGACCAGTTGTTCCCCACGGCCTAAATGTTGAGGCTTCTGCAAAAAGAGTATATTTTTCAAAGAGTGACCTATAGTTATTATTCAATGTGAACATAAACTCTGGCCCCTGAACTGATTGATGGATAACAAGGGCAGCTTCTAAAATAACGAAGAACATATAAACTTTAAGAAAGTCTTTAAAGTATTTTGAAGTGACATCAAAATCTTGACTGATGATAGCAAAGAAATAAAAGATCGGGAGAATATAAAACTTTCCTGAAGCAAAAGAAGGGATAAACCCAGCTCCGCTTGGATTAAAAAGCTCCACGATAAACCAAAGGAAATGCCCTACCATCATCCAAACCATAAAGTTTGGAACCTTGGTAAAGTCGAATAGTTTCCTTGTTTTAACAAAATTACGAAAGACAAGGATCACCATTAAGAAATCCCCTGCAAGCCTGAAGACAGGCTGATAACCCCAGATGACCTTAATCTGCCCGCCAACCAAAGAATAAAGGATGGCAATATAAAAGGCCTGTTGCCATCTTAAGAAGATAACTGAAAATAAAGCTGAGCATGCAACTAATGCCCCTGAATAAATGACTAAAGGAGACCCTAAGAAGTTTAAAATAAAATGAATCATCATAAAGAGCATAAAAGCTCTGAAGAAATAAATCTGCTCCCCCTGCTTTGCAGGAGTAATGACTTCTGGTTGATTCAAGATTGTTCCTAGAAGATTAGTTCTCTAATAGGATATCAGAGAACTAAAATAATGATAGAGTATTTTAGTGAAAGTCGGGTGTATTGCCGATTATTTCAAGGTCTTCGAAATTGTTCTTGAGCTCGTACTCGTCGTAGATTCGACCATCAAAGATATATCTAAGGATGACTACGAAAAGGAGAAGGAAGCAAGAAAAGAAGATCGAGACAAAGATCATCTTTGTTTTAGCAATCTTCTTATAGCTAGAGAGCTCTGATTGAAAATTGTCAAAAAGAAGATCTGAGACAATTGTTGATTCAGCAAGGTTAAGCTGAACAAGCTTTTGTTCTAGGAGCTTGATTAATTGAAGATTTGGATCATGTTCCTTTAACCTAATATCAATCTCTGCTGCACTTTTAACGGCAGTTTCTAATTCCTTATTTAAGTTACTAAACTCTACCTTAGTCTTACTAAATTGCTTTCTAGAGACCTTATAATCATGTTCGGTATTCATTTGCTTATTTTCTTTGCTCACTGCAAAACGCTCATTCTGAGCAGCTGTATCGACGTTTCCGATAGAAGCAAGACGTCTTTCATTTACTACTAACTCAGTCTTTAATTTTTTAATAATATTAGTTCCAGAGACTTCTTCAGTGCCAAATGATGTTTTAATACTAGCGATGTCTTCTCTTAATTGGCGGTTTTTTTCTTTTAATTTTTTGGCCTCTGCCACTTTAAAAAGCTCATTATTCGAAGACTTATTTGATTTAGACAAAGTCTCTCTTGTCTGAGACCTTTCAGTTTCCAATTTGTTTAACTTTGTTCTATCTGAGTAATAAATTCTTCTTATCTCATCAGCTCTGTCTTTTAATGCGTCAATTCGCACCATTAGACTGGCTTTCTTATCAACCATTTTTTTGATCTTTTCAATGTTAACTTCTTCTTTCTTTTTAGAAAGGAGCTCTTTAGAGATCTTAACTTGAGAAGTTACAAAATACCGAATCTGACCAAGTCGGTCTTTGTCTATTGATTTAGAAACAATTTTAACCAGAGACTCTGTTGTAAAGTGATCAAGAGTTCTTACTATCAAATGGTAACGGTCAATAATATTAGTATCCATTTTAACTGAATAAAAGCTTCCTATAATTCTTGCAATCCTATCTCGCCGACATTCCTTACTATCCCCACATGAGTTAAAGATCTCATCATAAGACTTCATATCCCTTGTTCCTACGGAATTGAAGTTCATTTTTTTAATATCAGGTGTATTTAAAAGTTCATCTGCAATTTTATACTGGAAATCGACAGAGGTTCCGTATGAGATAATTTCTGTTGGGTCTAGCTTTGATGTCTTTTCACCTAGCATTGAGAAGATCATGCTTGTTGGTGAATTAGAGCCTTCATTTACATATTTAAAACCAACTTCTCCACTATAGATTGTGTTCTGTCCGAGAAAAATGCTAATCGAGTAAATGGCAGCTATGGCCGGTACCGAAATAGAGAGAAACTTGTAGCGCTTTATCAATTTCCATAAAAAAGGAAAGTTAATAATCGAAGTCTCATTTAAAACAATATTTAGTTTTTTCATCCAAAGATCCTCCACCAAGGTTTTTCATTTTTCCCTTTAGCGTCCTCTATTATTTCTTTTTGTTTGGTATCAAATAGTAATCCTTTTAAATTTATCCCATAGCCCATGAAGAAGTTCTTAATTTCTTTGATATCCCCAGAATTACTTAGAGATTGAGCAACAATAATTGAAAGGCTTTCAAACTTCATAATAACTGGAAAGTATTTTTCAGAATCTTTCTTTATCTTTGCTAAGTCAGGAACATCCCAAAAGATGATGTCATATTCATCTACAAGTGAATCAAACACTTCTTCATAGCTAAGAGTGGCTTCATTATTTGAGATTTTTAATAGTTCGTCTAAGTCAAAAAAATCAAAATGTTGATAGAAGCTATAGACTGTGCAAGGCTCTTCATTGTCCCCTAGCTCTAGCTTTGATTCCTTTGAGATTGAAACGATTTCTTTAAAAGCCCCATTCGTGAGGTTGTCAGAAACTATTCCAATTTTAACATCTTCTTTGTGATCAAAAAAGCTCGCAAGTCCTAAGATACTATTTTGCTGACTGGCCTGATATCCAGTGGAGCCAACAGCAAAAGACTTAACTCCTCTTTTATAATCATCGTAAAAGCTTGAACCGATCTTAAACAGTTCGTGATGATTACTAACTTTATAAAAATATCGATTTGATCTTTTCTGTGTTTCTACTTTCTCTTTAACGGGCTCTTCTGGCCTTAAAAGCTCTGGCTTAGGGACCCCAACCTTCGATGAAGGAATATCTAAAACAGCTACCTCTTCCTTTTCTTTGAAAGAACCTTCAGCATCTTTGAATTTTAGTTTCAAACCTGCCATGTCTTAAGCGCCCTTCTTCAATTTTGATTCTTTTTCATCTGGATTATAAAGAAGCCCTTTAATTTCGACCTGGTACCTTTTGTAATACCCGACAAGATCATTAACTTCCTGAATTCTTGTTTTATCTTTTGCTACAATTAATGAAACACTATCTAGTGAACGAATAATTGGAAAATAGATTTCTTTTTGAGCGTCAAGAACAGACACTTCTGGCATATCCCATAGGATCAGATCGTAACTATCGACAAGAAAGTCTATAAAGTCTTCAAAATCAAATGTTCTAATCTTTCTTGCGATCTTTTTTAAATGATCAAAGTCTAATAACTCTATCCCATCAGAAATACCAACTTCGTAAGTAAGCTCTTCATCAAATACTTGACGAGTTTCTTTCTCATCTATTTCCATGTACTCATAGTAAAATGAATGTGCCATTCCCTCTGAAACAATTAGAGTTTTTACATCTGTATGGTAATTAAAGAAAGTTGAGACTCCGAAGACGGTCTTTTGTCTTATCAAATCTAAGTCATAAGAGCTAAAGGCAAAGCTTTTCAATCCCTCTTTAAAATCTTTTAGGTATTGGCTACCTGTTTTAAAAAGTTCTACATGATCTTTGGCCTTATAATAGAAACCGTTATGCTGTTTTCCACGTTTCTTAGAAAGTGTATGTTTTTCATAAGAGAGTTTTTTAAGTTCTTGCTCCGTTTTAGGTGCTGATTTCTCAAACTCTTCAATATTTTCGTTAATTTCATTTTCTGTTTTATCGGACTCAGTGAATTTAGATTTAAAAACAAACTTACTTTCACTTTTTTTCTCTATTTTACTATTAAAGTCTAAATGGCTTTCTTCTTCGTTGTTTTTGTTCTTCTTCCCTTTTAATTCAGGAATAGGGTTAAAGAAGTCACCGTTAAGGTCTTTTTCAATTTCATAGAGGTTAATTTCGATGCCTTTAGATTTAAAGGCCTCTTGCTCCTCAGTTAACTGTTCTAGCTCACTTCTTCTTTTATAGTTAAACTTTTTATATTTTTGTTCTTCAACTTCACTAGGTTTTTCATTATCGTAAAGAAACTCAACTCTATTCGCTTCTTCAACTCCGAATTTTTCGACGACTACTTTTCTAATCCCCGTATTGTTTTTCATAAAGTCTGTAAGATCTCTTGGGTCTACATTCCTTACTTCATTATCCTTGAACACTGTTATGTTAGTGACCTCTGGTTGAGATTTCTCTTCTTCCGTAAGCTTCTTCATAACCATTTCTGATTCAGAGTATTCTGACTTTACGGAAAAGTTCTCAAGAGGATCATTGCCCTCTTCTAAGACTTCATTCTTACTCCTAGACTCTGGACGCTTATACGAATCCTCGTCTACGATGATAAAGTTTTGTGAATCTTTTTTCTTTGCACTATTTCCCATAAATTCTTTTGAGCCCAAAAAAAGGGCACACCTTGCATTACTTTTCGACAGGTTGAGAAAAAAAATTAACCTTCTATAGTACAATTGTGAGGGGAAAATATTACTAGGGCGATGAACTTTTCTAGATATGTCTGTAACTACCCAGAAAAGCTCACTTCTTTAGGAAAATTAGCCTTGCTTTAAGAGGAACCCGGCAGACTCTAAGGTCTTAATAATTAATGCCTCCGATTCCTTAATGAAATCACCCTCCAAGGTCTTTTCAGGGTTAAAAAATGTCGTTCTTAGGGTAACGGACTTTCGATCACTTGCGTGCTCATAAACATCAACTATTTTATTATGTCTAATTTCCTTTATTTTTATTTTCGATAGAGCTTCCAATAACTTAGAGACGTCAGTTTCTGAAGAAACATCAAGAGTATAATCAAAGATCGCCTCAGGAAACTTTGCCAGAGGAGAATACTTGGTTTTATCTTTCATTGGTTTTGACTCAAAACTAGAGAGATCAAGTAGGGCCATTGAGAGATGTCCTTTGATTTTATTTTTCTTGAGTAAAAGAGGATGAATACTAAACAGACTTCCCCAAGGCTTACCCATTATCCTTATATTTTTGAATTCAAAT
Organism: uncultured Halobacteriovorax sp.; assembly: GCA_913061265.1. Taxonomy (GTDB): domain Bacteria; phylum Bdellovibrionota; class Bacteriovoracia; order Bacteriovoracales; family Bacteriovoracaceae. Next base: position 16,527 of record CAJXVS010000001.1, read on the forward strand.
GGGTGGAGCCCACTCCAATCTTCGTCGACAACTAAGCTTTTAAACTTTGCATGCTTATCAACAATATCTGCTGGAAGTGAAAGGTTATCTGAGAGTCTTTGCATAGTATTAGTTAATTCTAAAAAGGGAGAACTCTCTTTAGAATAAAACATCACAGCAAGAACAGACTTTTCTTTATCAAAATCTGGATAAACTCTACCTATCTCAAAACACCTATAGTTATCAAAGTTTTTGGTATTCTTTGCTGCTGCCTCTAACAGTGTAGGAATAAGACTATCTCTCATTCGGTCATGATCTTTAGAAATAGAGTTCAAGATTCTAAGACCACCAGTACTTGGCCAGTCTGCCTTCTTTAAGACTTTCTCGCCTACTAAAGGATAGGTCATTACTTCATAAGACTCAGAGTTCATACTTAGGAAACTTCTTATGCTTCTATGAATTCGTTGAGCAGTCGTTAATCTTACAGGAGTTACAGAAAGCATTGGGCCTTCTGGAGTAATATTGTCGTATCCAATGATTCTGCCGATTTCTTCAATTAAGTCAGCATCACATTCAAGGTCCTTTGTAGATCTATAACTTGGAACAATGACTTTAAGAACCTCTCCGACTTCTTCTACTTTGAAATCGAGGCTTTTAAAGATGCTTAATATTCTACTTTTTTCTAATTCTTTTCCAAGAACTTTACAGATATGAGATGGAGTAATCTTAATTTCAAGAGGAGAAAAGGCGCTTAGGTCCTCTCCACAATAAACAGGCTTCCCTATAACTTTAGCTTCAGGACATATTTCCTTGATCAGTTCAACAATTCTTAGAAGTGACCTATAAGTGAGCTGGCTATCAAGAGTTTTTTCAAATCTTTGTGAAGAGTCTGTTCTTAACCCAAGGCGAGTTGATGTACTTCTCACTTCAGCGGGCTTCCAATTGGCGACTTCTAAGAAAAGGTTTGTTGTTTTTTCAGTAACACCTGAAGAAGATCCCCCCATAATTCCAGCAATGACCAATGGTTTTTTTCCATCAGAGATAATAGTGTCCATTGGTTTTAAATTACGTTCTTCTTCGTCGAGGGTTGTGAACACTTCTTCCCCTGCTTTTTTAATCACAATCTTGCTTTCTTCAATTTTATCGCGGTCAAAGATATGGTTCGGCATTCCGAGTTCTGTCATAACATAGTTCGAAATATCAACAATGCTATTAATTGGTCTGAGTCCAACTGCCGTAAGCCTTCTTTGCATCCATGCGGGAGACTCAGAAACTGTCACGTTCGAAACCGATAGGCCCCAGTAAGCGATACAAGAAGTTTCACCCTCAATAATTGGAGTGATAGGCGCTGCTTCGTTAGTAAAGAAAGCTTCAGTTTTACTTACAAATTTTTCATCAAAAGGGTTCTTCAATTCTTTTTCATAAAGAGCTGAAAACTCTCTAGCGATTCCATAGTGACCCCAAAGATCAGGTCTATGGGTAAGAGATTTATTATCAACATCTAAGAGAATATCACTTTTTTCATTTAAATATTCACCAAGAGTCATGCCTAGTTTAGAATCAGCGGGCAGTTCAACGATCCCCTCTGAAGAGTCAGCAAGTCCCAATTCTTCATCAGAACAGAGCATTCCTTCAGATAGTATTCCTCTGATTTTTTTAGGTTCAAGTGTAAAGCCTATGGGAAGGGTTGTACCGATCGGGGCGTAATGAGTCTTAAGCCCTACTTTTACATTCGAAGCTCCGCATACAACGCGAGCATTTTCACTCCCGCCAAAATTAAAAGTGACTAAGTTTAATTTATCAGCTTCAGGGTGTTTCTCAATGCTTACGATTTCGGCAATCTTTATCTGGCTCAAATAAGCGCCAGATTCAATAACCTCTTCAACTTCAGCAGTACCAAGAGTAAACCTAACCCCAAGGTCTTTAGAGGAGACATTTGGTAGTTCAACAAATTCAGAAATCCATTCAGTAGAAATAAGCATATATAATCCTAAAAAGTTTTAAATTGTTCAGAGAAACGTAAGTCAGCACTATGGAGATGCCTGATATCGTCGATGTGATACCTCATCATAACCAAGCGATCGAGCCCTAGGCCAAAAGCAAATCCGTTGAATTCATCTGGATCTATTCCACCAGAGCGTAAAACATTTGGATGAACCATTCCGCACGGAAGAAGCTCAACCCATCCTACTTGCTTACAAACACTACAACCGTTGCCCTTACAAATAAGGCATTTAATATCAAGTTCAAAACCAGGTTCAACAAAAGGAAAGAAGCCAGGTCTTAATCTTACTTCAACTTCTTTTTTGAATATTTCACTAAGAAGAGACTTCATAAAATAGATAAGGTTAGAGACGGAAATATTCTTCCCGACCATCATCCCTTCTAATTGATGAAAGACCATCTCGTGACTTGCATCAGTTCTTTCACAACGGAAGACTTTTCCAGGAGCGATAAACCTAAAGGGAGGCTTACGAGACATCATCCCTCTTACTTGGATGGTACTTGTGTGTGTTCTTAGTAAGTATTTCTTTTCATCTGTCTTAGTATGAGGGTCATGAAACCAAAAGGTATCTTGCATATCACGGGCAGGATGATCATCAGGAATATTAAGCGCTTCGAAGTTATGAAATTCATCTTCAATATGGGGACCGTCTAAAATATCAAATCCCATAGAAAGGAAGATATCTTCAATTTCATTTTGAATGATCGTTACCGGATGAATTCCGCCATGTCTTGAATTAGAGGCCATAACTGAGTCAGTTAAACTTAGGTCTCTTTTTTGAGCTGCAAGTTTCTCATTGATGGCCTCAACTTCAATTCTATTCAATTTTTCATTTATTAAGTCTTGAATCTTATTTTTTACTTCATTGGCAGCAGGGCCAAGCTCTTTTTTTTCCTCAGGCGTACAATCTCTTAGGCCTGCGAGAATCTTTGAAATGGCACCTTTCTTTCCAAGGTACTCAGATTTTAGATTGAGAATATCGGCTTCTTTACTGAGGCTTTCTAATGATGATTTAAATTCTAAGAACAGTTTATCTAACTTTTCTAACACGGGGCTCCCCTTCCTTATAGATGCCCGTTATATTGACAAAAAAAAAGGGGATGAACAAGCATCCCCCGAATATAAATCTATACTGATAGTTAGAATTTTTCACGCTCAATGGCGTTTCGTCCCGGGTGTTCTACGGCACTTGTGAAAAAACACTCCTGGTTAAGCAAGCAAGTTTCACCGGCTATCCATGAACTCCGTAATGGATAATTTTTTTTGAATGTCTAAAGTAAAGCTACGGACCCAAGTTCCTCCCAAAGACTCTCACCCTCCCTCCAAGAATCGCTCACCACGACTCTTGACCCGTTCCGTACCTGGCAATGCCAGCAAGGGGGCGGCCTTCTCCGCTACGGCAACCATCAACCCATCTGCAAAGCATTACGGGTGGCGGCTTTGTTCGAGTAGACTTTCGTACAACTCTCACCTTTTCCACGGGGTTTCTTAAGACTAATTTTAACGCCGAGTATTATATGAATCAAGCTTTTGTAGCTTAAGCGTTTCATGAAGTTCGATTCTTGTGTGATTAAAGAAACTTATGACCTCAATTTCTTTGTAATCAGGATAGGTCCATTCTAGAGGCGAATAGGAGCCAGAAATGTATAAGAGGTTTAAATCAGCGTAGACACCCTGACCTAGGTAGGGCCTGTGACCATAAATCTTGCCAGTTCCTAGGATTATGTTCTCTAAGGTCATCAGTCCTGGATCAATATTGATATGCCTGCCTTTTGTTTTACGGTTATCTTCTTCGGCGACGGCCCAAAGCTTAGCTTCGACAAGGACTTCTCTCTCATAGAGCTTTTTAGAGACGACGAGGAGCCTTTTTAAGCTTTCCTTATCACCCATCTCTTTAGAGTAATACTCGATCATGGGATTATGAGTTGGGCTAAAGACATCAGCTTCTCCCCATTTACTCTCCCAAAGCTTTAAGGCCTCGTCTTGATTCATTAATTCTGTATTGAAGAGAAGGCTAGCAAAGAGAAAGCCTGGTGGTGGTAGAAAAAGGGAGCTCATTTATAGCGCAGTCTTAAGCGGTTATAAAAATCAGAAAGCTCCACTGTATCAACAGTTGCAGTCCCTCTTTTCCCAACGACAACTCCGGCCCCGCAATTTCCAATCCATGCAGCCTCTTCTAAAGACGCTCCAGCTTGGATGGCAATAGTTAAGAGCGTTATACTTGTATCCCCAGCTCCAGAGACATCAAAGACTTCTGGCGCTACTGTGGGGATTCTCTTAAGCTTTGGCTCTTCGAGGCTCATAAGACCCATGCCTTCAGCGCCAAGAGTGATCACCACTTGTTTAAGATCAAGTTTATCTAGAAGGACTTCCCCCATTTCTTCGATTGATTTTTGATTAAAACCATAGCCCAAAGATTCAAGCATGATTCTGCACTCTGCAAGATTTGGTTTTAAAAGATCTGCCCCTTTATAAACTAAGGGATTTGTCTTTCTCCCTGGATCTACGGCCACAAAGATTCCGAGTTCCTTAGCTTTTTTAATAGAGGCTTGGGTTAGTTTTTCTGTCAGCATCCCTTTTGAATAATCTTCGATGATCATAGCTGAGTGGTTATTTAAAAGATCTTCCACTCTTTTAAAGACCGTACTTTCAGTTTCAGTATCTATGGTTTCTGTAGATTCATAATCAATCCTACAGATCTGTTGAGCCGCAGTAGTTGCCCTTTCTTTGTAAGTTGTCATTCTTCCGTTAGACCTAACAATACCCCAAGTCTTTAAATCACAAGCTTCGAGTAAGTTTTCTAATTGATCAGCAAATTTATCTTCACCAACGACTCCACAGAGTGTTGATGAAACTTCTAAAGTCTTTAGGTTATGAGAGATATTGGCTGCAAGCCCTAGCTTCTCCCATTCTTTAGTAACCCTAAGAACAGGAACGGGCGCTTCAGGAGAAATTCTATTAACTTCACCAAAAGTATATTTATCAACCCCAACATCTCCTAGGACAAATACTGGGCCTAGCTTTTTAAAACCAGAAGTTATTTCGTTAAATCTTTTTGCATCAATTAATGGTGCTGTCATACAAACCTCAATCTTTTAATTCTGTTAATTCGAAGATGGCGTTGAAAACATCTTCAACCTCTATCTTTGCCATACACTCAAAATAAGGACAGGTCTTTCCTGCACACTCAAACTGCTCACCACATACAACATCAGGAACAATAATTTTAGTGCGGTCGTCCCTGTTAAAGGGACCCCATCTTGAAGCACTCTGAACCTTAATGGGAGAATAAAGCCCGATCATCTTAAGCCCAAGAGTGTTAGCAATATGAGTTGTCCCAGTACTCGGGCCTATGAAAATATCGGCGATACTTAAAAAAGAAATATAATGCCTAAGCCCTTTAACAGAGCCATCAAAGAAGAGAACCTTCTTCTTTAAAAAGGCATAGTCTTCTCTGACTAATTGTTCTCTAAGTCCTGTAAGAAACTTTTCATCACTCGGCGTAAAGCTTATGACGAAAGTAAAGCGGTTAGGCATTTCACTCTCTATTCTTTTAATAAGCCTTGCATAGTTACGGCTGCCCCAATTAAGAGTGTGACCTGTCATACCGGGATGAATAACAAGGATTTCACTACCACCCTCAGGAGTAAATTGTTCCTTATCTTTTTGAAATAGATTCTTCGCTTCTTGTTTTTCTATTGAGCTAATTGAAATCAATGGTGAGAATGATTTTCGTTCGCTACTTTTATAAATAGTGCCAAGAGGAGAGAGTAAATTAAGATTGTAATCACTCTCATGCATGCTAACTAAACTACGGCTTTGCCTTACAGCTTTATTTAAAAAAACAAACGACTGCCATTTAGATTTAAGGCCCCCTCTAAAAGGGACTCCAAGCTTCCATGAAACCATTCCAGGAAGATGGGATCCTCCTACGTGAAAGAAAGTATCTGCCTTAAAGTTTTTAAATTTTTCTTTAAGGAACTTATTTTTTTTATATAGGCTTTGATTTTTATCTAAGACCCAACACTCATCGACATAAGGGTGGTTTATAAAAAGGTCTTTGCACACAGGGGAGACGATGAAAGCCACCTTAGACCCTGGGTACTTATCTTTAAGGAACTTACCCATTGGCAGGGTAAGAATAGTGTCACCAATAGCATCTGTTCTATTGATTACAATATTCAAATTTCAATCCCATTCTTTTGCGCTTTTTCTAAGACCTTCTTTTTTAAGGTACTCATTGTTTTTTCAAGACATTCTCCATTTTCTACAAGAACGGCATCTTCAGTTTGAATGAGCGGGGAATGGGATCTATTTCGATCTGATTTATCTCTCTCTTCAATATCATGAGCAATTTGCTCTAAAGTAAGATCTACCTGACCTTTGGCCTTTAATTCATCTAACCTTCTCGATGCTCGTAGATCAGTCTTAGTCGTAATAAAGAATTTACAAAAAGAATGTGGGAATACAACAGAGCCGATATCTCGACCTTCCATGACACAAATATTTGAACTTGGAAGAGTCCTTTGAAAATCCACCAAGAAATTTCTAACGGATGGGACTTGAGAGATTATGCTCGCGAGCTTACTGACTTCATGCTCCCTAATCTTCTCAGTTAAATTAGTTCCATCAATTTCTATTAAGTTTGTTTCAGATTGTCCGTACTTAAGGTCTATATCTTTTAAAAAACTATTTAAGAGCTCACCTTCTTCAAAGGGAATTGATTTTTCTTGGGCCCAAAACCCTATGGCCCTATACATGGCTCCAGTGTCTATATAAAGAAGGCCTAATTCTTTTGCCAACTTCCTTGCACAGGTACTCTTACCACTACCACTTGGCCCATCTATGGCTATGACCCTTTGCATTTTCAATTTGCTCTCCTTAGCTATTAGCTATTTTAGCAAGAATTTGAACTATAACAAAAGACCTTTATAGAATCTCAATACTATTTCCAAGGGCCAAAGACTTGGCCTTTTCCGCTTCGTGGCGAAGAAGAAAGTAACGGCTTCTAATTTTATCCCAATACTTCATCTTAGGAACACCACTAGTTCGGATTCTGCGTAAAAGACCACTTCGCCCTAGATTATAGGCCATGGTGGCCAGCTTATGGTTGCCCTTGAAGCGTACTAATAGTTTCTTTAAGTAATAAGCTCCAAGGAGGACATTTCCCTTAGGATCTAGCCAGTGTGGAATCTTCGATGCCGGTATTTCTTCAAGAATCTCAAGAGCAGTTGTAGGCATGAGCTGCATAAGCCCACGCGCGCCCTTCTTACTAACGGCTCGGGGGTTAAAGCTTGATTCAGTCCAAATGATAGCTGTTACCCATAAAGGGTCTAGGCGCATCTTAATACTGGCCTCTATAATATGTTCGGCGGGAATGACTTTGTTGTGAAATTTCTTCTTTAAGACGTTCTTTATACCCACACGCATCTCACTGCGGGAGAATTGGGAAATATCTAACCAGTTAATTTGGTTATAATTGAAAAAGCTATGCTTTGGACCTTCTAACTTGGGAATAAATCCTATGAAGAGAAGAACACTAAGCGTCATCAGAAATTTTATTTGCATCCTAGGGCCTTAATGCCTTTGATGTCCTTCTGAGTCAAGTAATGACGCGATTCAAAGTTAAATCTTTTGCAGTGGCGTAAGGCCTTAACTACAATAGGTATCTAAATTTAGATTTTGGTGGAAACTATGAATGACAATAAAACCTCTTACAATAGACTGGCCTCTGAAAAGTCAGCCTACCTCTTACAACATAAAGACAATCCTATTCATTGGTGGCCCTTCGGACCTGAGGCCATTCAAAAAGCAAAAGATGAAGATAAACCAATCTTTTTATCTATTGGTTATTCTTCCTGCCACTGGTGCCATGTCATGGCCCATGAATCATTTGAGGACCAGGCCACAGCAGATTTTATGAACAAGGAATTTATAAATATCAAAGTAGACCGCGAAGAGTTCCCAGATATAGATTCTTATTATCAACAGGCTTGCCAAATATTTATTCAACAAGGGGGCTGGCCTCTCTCAGCTTTTCTAACTCCAGAACTAAAGCCTTATTTTGCAGGAACTTACTTTCCTAATGTTTCAAAAGAAGGTCACGCTAGTTTTATGGAAGTGATGAATGAACTCTCCCGCGCTTATAAAGATGATAATGAAACAGTCTTAAAAAATGCTGAAGAAGTAACTAAGAAGATTGAAGAAGGCTTTGTACCAAAAGAAAAAGTTCCTTTTGAAGGTCACTTCCCTCATCCCTCTTCCATCTCTGAGGCCCTTGCCCAGTATGAAGATAAAACTGGTGGCGGCTATGGAAGCAGTCCAAAGTTTCCACACTTTCCTTATTTAACATGGGCCTCAGAACAAATGCTAGAAGGCATGATAACTAAAGAGCAAGGCGGAGATCATGTGGTCATGACATTTGAAAAAATGCTCATGGGCGGAATCAATGATCATGCTCGTGGTGGGATTCACCGCTATAGTGTTGATGAGAATTGGAAGGTTCCCCACTTTGAGAAGATGCTCTACGATCAAGCCGGTCTCTTAACAGCGCTTTCTCGCTTTAGCCTCATCTACCCTTCCCCTCTTGTTTATGATTCGATCATCAATACACTTAACTACCTTGAGAACGAGATGCTAAGTGAAGAAGCTTTTTTCTTCTCTGCTCAAGACGCTGATAGTGAAGGAGTTGAAGGTCTTTATTTTTCTTTTAACCAAGAAGAGTTTGAAGACTTAGTTAATAACTGCTCAGAGGAAACTTCCGCTATGATGGAAGACTTAAAGAAGTGGTTTGATATAACCAAAGAAGGAAACTTTGAAAATGGCCTTTCCGTCATCTCACTAGATTATCAACATTCTAGTGAGATCTTTACGCAAAAAGGATGGGAAGCCGTTAGAGAAGTACGCCAAGAAGTCTTAAATCAACGCAAGCTTAGAATTCCTCCTGCAACTGACAGCAAAGGTGTAGCGAGTTGGAACTTTTTAATGATTACCGCCCTTGTCGATGTCATGCAATATGTACAGATTGACGTTATAAAAAAGATGGCGGGGTCCCTCTTTAATAAGGCCATGGAAGGAATCTATAAGAACTTCTTAATCTCTAAAGACGAAAGTGGTATGAGGTTAAAACACACTACTACTAAAGAGAACTCACTTCCCTACTTTGAAGACTATGTCTTTTTCACTGAGGCTCAACTTCGAGTCTATGAAATTACAGGGAATCCTATCTTTAAAGATAATGTGGTTCAAACCTTAAACTTTATTAATAAAGAATTTATCGATGGAGATTCAGCTTTAACCAGAGCAAAATCCACTGAAGAACTAGAGTTATATCCCAATCAAAAACAAACATCATTTGATAGCTCTTTTAAATCTCCTCTTGCCACTTTAGTTGGCCTTATTAGAAGAGTCGAAGTTCTTTGCCCAGGTGATCTTGATATTGAACCAGAAGCTCTGATTGAAGCTGTCACCCACGAATGTTTAAAGAACCCTCTTGCTTCAGGTGAGGCCTTGAGAAGTTTAACATACCCGACTGCCGCCTATAGGGTCGTAAAGCTTCCTGTTGCTTGGCTTAACGATGATAAATTTATCAATTTTATGAATTACTTTCTTCCAAGATTTGTCCTTAGTTGGCATGAAGACGGTGATGAATGGCAAATCTGTAATAAGGACGCTTGCGAGTTACAAGGCACTGGTATCGATAACTTTATTGAGACTTTAAGACCAGCACCCCCAGAAGAGGAAAAGTAGTTTGACTCTTCTAAAGAATTTTAAAGTTATTGATTTTACCCATAGATTGCCTGGACCTTTAGCTGGAAAGATCTTTGCCGATTTGGGAGCGAATGTGATTAAGGTCGAGGATCAAACCTTTAAGGACCCCTTTATCCAAGGATTCTTTAATCAGAGCGATTCTCAATTTAAGACTTGGTATGAGGAACTTAATAAAGAAAAAGAGCTTAAACGTTTTGACTTTAAAGCACCAGATGCCGTTGAAGTACTCAATGATCTTATAAAAGATGCTCAAGTTCTCTTACTGGCCCAGCCTACAAAAATCACTGAAAAATTTAACCTTACTCCAGAGTTATTAAGATTAAGCCACCCTAATTTGACAGTGATGCAATTGATTGCAGGGGAAGGAAGATTTAAAAACCTTCATGACTTAAATGCTTTAGCGATAGCTGGACTTTTAGACATGCATCTCTATTCAAGGAATGAAAATATAATCTCTCCTCCATTTCTTCCTGTAGCAGGGATTTCATTTGGTCATTGGGTTGTTACCAAATCCTTAGCAGCCGTCATCTCAAAAGAGAAATGGGTAGTCGCAAGTCTTCAAGAGGCCACTGAAAATATTCTTAGCCCTTTTCGAAGCCAATCCGAGGACCCTAAATTTCTCCATAATGGTAAGTTTCCTTGCTACTCCTTGTACAAAACAAAAGATGGGAAGACTTTGGCCATTGCTGCCGTAGAAGAAAAATTTTGGGTTAAGTTCACAGAATTGTTTGATCTTAAAATAGCGTTAGAAGACAGATTTGATACCTCTTTGAAAACTTTCTCAATTGTTAGTGATAGGATCCTAAGCTTAAGATCTTGCGAGGTAAAAAGCCTCTTAGATGATCAAGATATTTGCCTTACATTAATTTAAGACTCTTAAGTAAAGATCTTCTAGTGAATTGTTCATTATTTTAGGAGTATGAAACTCTTTGATAAATCTAATGCCCTCTTCTTTCATTTTTTCAACTTCAAAGGTTCGTCCATCTAAGTATTCCTCAATGATTCCGGCTAGAATCAACGAAGCTGTTTTCGAGAATGAATCATAGAGAATACCGCGTTCATTATTTCCAACGAGTCCTGCAACTCCCCCGTGAGAACTAGATACGACAAAGAGTCCATGCCCTAAGGCCTCAGCCACGACTAAACCAAAGCTTTCAGGAATAACAGCTGAATGAATAAGAGCATGAGAAATATTATAAAAGCGGCTCATGTTTTTTTGTCCATGAACAATACTGACTTTATTTTCTAATTTTAACTCGGAAATTCTGAGTTTAATTCTATTAAGATATTCTTGATCTTCTTTGTTGGTGGCTTCACCTACTGCTATGAAATGCCAATCACTTCTCTCATCTAGATGACCTAATGCTTCAATGGCCAAGTGCAGACCTTTTCCCACACAGATTCTTCCAATCCATAAGAGAACTTTTTGATCCTTTTTAATTCCATAAAGAGAGGGATCGATATCCGTTCCACTTGATACTTCAACACCTAGAGGAACTACTAAAGAGTCCTCGTCAAAGTTTGGTCCAAAGATCTTTGAATGTTCATTTTTTAAAAATTCAGAATTAAAAAGGACCTTCCTAAAAGGGAGGAGCTTTCCAACTTGATCCCATATACTTCCAACAGGTCCATGTTGAAACCAAACTTCAGGAACTCCGGCAAAGAGGGCCGCCGGCGATACAATGATATGGGCATAGGCCATGGTTGAATGAGCTAAAGATATCTTTTCTTTTTTTATAAGCAGGAATAAAAAGAATATAGCGCGAATCACTGATAGAGGCCGACTCATTCTTAATTTAAAAGGAAGAACATGGACTTTGAATCCTAAACTCTTCAAGTCTTCAGAGATAGGCCCGCTTTCAAAAAAGAGGACTTGAGCCAAAAACTTCCCACTTTCTTGATGGAGCTTCAAGTTATCGAGGACAAACTTCTCTGCCCCACCCCTAAAAGCATTTGGGGATATATATAGAATTCTCTTCTGATCCATAAGATTATTCTAACATGTCCTATGAAGTTGGGTACTTAAGGCACCTACGTTCTGGTCCAGTTTTGGCCCTAGGTGCAAAGTGTCAATCCACACAGACCTAAATTCAGGTACTTACTTCCTATCAGTGGTCTGCAAACTTGGCATAGATATTGGATATATAAGAATCAGTATCGGGCTTAAAAGGAGTTTAAGTTTGAAGAGACACGGATGTTTGGACACAGATCAGGTGCATGGAGAATTAACAGGCGCCTCGTAAAAAGGATTTTATTATGAAAAAGATCGTCCAACTTATAGCTTTAGCAGTAATAGGAATGCTTATCGCAGGCGCTTCAGAAGTAGAGGCAGGAACGCGGTATAAGAAAGTTACTGAGATCGTAAAAGTTACAACTGAGAAAGTAACCAAATCAACAAAGGCAGCTGGTCTTGAATTAGGTTCTGGTAGAAAGATTCATATCGATAGAGTTGTTAAAAGAAGATTTAAGAAGAAAAGAGTTTCTGAAATCTTAAGAAGAGATCAGATCGAACTAACTAACGGAGAGATTATCTATCCTGAAGAAGTTCAATTTGCTCTAGTTCCTGAAACTCGTCTTATCAGACTTCGTTATGATGAGAAATCTCCCAGAGGAGATGATGAAAGAGCTCCACGTGGAGATGATGAAAGAGCACCTCAGGATAATGATCAATAAGAAGAACTCGCTCTATTTCCCCCACCCTTAGGGCGAATCAAATAAAACTAATGTTTCCTAAAAGACCCTGTGAACGCAGGGTCTTTTTTTTATTTTCTGTTATACTTTATCTATGAAGTATATTTTGTTTTCCCTACTGTTATTGTCGCCTATCTATGGATCTGAAGCTCCTCTAGAGTCGGTTGATTCGATCTTAGAGAAATACAAAGATATTAGCCAAGAGATCAAAGAACTTAAAGCCGTTGTAAAAACAACAACAGGTATCCTCTATGCCGATGTTGGCCTTGAGTATCCTGTTCATTCATTAAGAAAAGGTGAAATCCTTAACTTAGCCAATTTTGAAGTTAAGACAGAGAATGTCTATCCTATTTTAATCAATGGTGGTGTCGGTTATGTAAAAGGTGGCGACATTACTATTCAAAAACGCTTCTCAAATCAGTCTGCTTCTAAGCTAACCGATCATAAGATTGATTATCAATTTGAAGAGATTGTAACAAAGCTTAACGGAAGAACGAACTTACTAATAAAGATTGATTCATTCTCACCAGGACCTAACTGGTCTGACTTCAATGAACTTGCAGGGGACGTAAATCAAGGCATAAAGGCCTATCAATTCCTTGTCGAGTTTCATCCAAGAAATGAAAGGTTTGCCTTTGGCATCGGCACGGGGTTTTATTCCTCTAAGCAAGAAATCATTAATATCAACTCTTGGGTTTTTGAAGGCCAGCTTAGTTATTCGCCTTTAAAGTGGGAAATCTTTCAATGGGACTTTCAAATTGGTGGCGGTTTCTCTAGTGGCATAAATATTGAGATCAAAGATATTGAAGGTGTTAATAAAGGCTATCTCTATTCATGGAATATAGGAACAACAGTTAGGATTCTACCAGAATCTAAAATTGGAGGAGTCCTAGGTGTTAATTATAAAAGTTGGAGTATTTCAGGCATGAAAGACATCGTTCTTCCTAGCCGACTCCTCGTAGATTTAAACGGATTTGCCGGAACAGATTTCTTTTTTGGACTAAGTTATAAGTTCTAGAAAAGGGAAAGTAGAAAAAGATGATAAGAGAACTATTTAATAAGGGTATAAAGAACTACACCTACACTGTTATTGCTCTAGTCATAACGACTCTTATTTCATTTGTCGGCACCCCTATTATTATTCGCCATATAGGGGAGAGCGAATACGGTATTTATCAACTCATTCTTCAATACTTAGCCTACCTTTCAATTTGGGATTTTGGACTATCTACATCCTCTTGCAGCTTACTTAATAAGGCGCATACCTCAGGAGATAGAAAAGCTATTATTAACACTATTAAGTTTATACTGAGACAGTACTTAAAGATCGTTCCCCTAATTCTTTTTGCTCTCATGGCCATCATTTATTTAATCTATAACTCAGTCATGAAAGATCAGCCTACTGAATATATGCACGCTCTTTTAATCATGGCGGCTTGTGGAATCTATATTCCCCTCAATGTTTTTAGGGACCATTTAAGGTCTAGTGAAAAATTCTATATCATCTCTAAGTTATCAACCTATCAACTTTCTTTGATGACTTGCCTGAATATATATTTTTCTTATAAAGGATATGGCCTTCTAGGCCTTGCCTATTCGTATTTTCTTTTAAATTTTCTCTTTGTAGCTTTCATCTTCTTAATGTCTTATCGAGAAATTGTTAAGCTTCCAATTTTGAACATTGAATTTGAACTCTCTGGTGTTAAGCTTTGGAATACTAATTTTCATTCGTTCTTTCAAAATATATTTGGTCAATTAAGTTTTGCTACTGACACTATCATTCTCTCTTTCTTTCAGCCCACATCGGCTATTACTAACTTTGTCACAAATCAAAGGCTAGCAAAGCTGGTTGATACCTTCTTAAGTAATATTGGAAATAGCTTTTGGTCTTCTATTTCACAGACTTCAGAGGATCAAGGTCAAAAGCAAAGGGCCATAGACTTAATCAATAAAGTCTTTTTAATCTTAGCCTTCCCTACCATCTGCGCCCTTGGTATCAACAATAAGAGCTTTATTCATCTATGGCTTGGTTCTAAGTTCTATATCTCTGATCTCTTCACTTGGATCTCATTTTCTAACTTCCTTATCTTTGGAATCCTCTCTTTTTGGGGATGGCTTTTTGTTGGGCAGCAAAAGATTCAGATGAAGACCAAAACAATTGCTATAGCTGGGTTTATAAATATTACGGCAAGCATTATTCTTACTAAGACGATTGGGATAATAGGACCAGTTCTTGGAACATTCTTGAGTTTCTATTTTTTCTACATATGGCATATTAAGGCTGTAATGGAAGCCGAGTTGAATATAAATGTCTCAGACTTCTTAAAAAGGTTTATTTTCCTAATTGGAATAGCTTCGCTAATTGCTTATTTTCAATCGAGCTTTCAGTTCATTCAAGTGACTTCATGGGGCGGGTTAATCCTTAATTTAGGCCTAAACTACCTTCTTTTTCTTATAACATTTCTTTTCATTGTCTTTAAGCGCGATGACCTCGACTTGGCCATCAAGTATCTCAAGAAAAGTTTTCAAAAAGAATAAAAAAAGGCCCAAGAAAATCTTGGGCCATTCATCAATCTTTAATTTACATAAGAATTAATTTGCTTCGAACTTAAGTGAATTCTTAAGAAAAGTTTCAAACTTAATTGAATACCCTCTATTTGCTTCAACAACCTTTCCTGAAACAGTTACGTTGTCTGAAGAGATTCTATCTTGACGAAACTCAATCATAAAAACTTCTCGCTGCTCACCAGAGAGTCTAGCTGCTTTTTTAAAGTTTAGTCTGATGTCTTTGTTACGAGTTACCATTACAGTATCCCATTTAATACAACGTCTCTCAGTTGTGTAGTAACCTGGTCTCCAGACGTTTCTACAAACTGTTCTTGTGTTACCATTTCTATCAGTTACAACGTGACATACACGATCATGATATCCAGGATGCCAAACATCTTCATAACGGTAATCAGTACATACTTGCTCACTTTCTTTAACAGAATAAGAGAGGTCTACTTTTTTTGGTGTTTTCTTTGTTCTTATCACTTCAACACGGTCTAAAGCGGCTGTTCTAGTCGCTTGATGAAGAGGACCGTAGTTTACGTCACTGCTATTTAACTCTAGAGCATCTCCACCAAATGCGGCGGCTGATAGAATAGCAAAAGCTGCAATAATTAATGTTTTCATTAACTTCTCCTTTAAATGTTCCACAATATTGAAAGGCTACCTCGGTAAATTCTTGATGTAAGGCCCAAGGGCATAAATATAAATAAATTACATTAAAGTAGTTTTGCGCCATAGCGCCCTTTGTTATACAATTATCCTAATGAAGCTTTTAATATTACTATCTTTATGCTTTGCATCAATTAGCGCCCATGCTTTTAAGGTCGCCGTTGTTAATGTTCCTAAAACTACGGTCTTCTCAGACCTAGCAATGACATCTTCAATAGGCTTTATTAGAGGCGGCAAGGTTCTAAGAGTTGGCGAAAAAGCGCGAATGAAAGGAACCCTAGTTCCGGTTATCGTCTCAGGAAGAGTGGCCTATATTCAATCAAAAGATATCCGTTACGTTGAAGAAGAAAAACAGGTCTACTCCCCTAAAATAACTGAACATAATATCAATAATGATGAGTTCAAAGTTAATGACTCATTAAAAGACAATAATCATTTGGTCATTCAAGGTGGTCAGTTCTCCCTTGGAGAAAATTGGGAGAATATTAGTACAGCAGCTGGAGACTCTTCGTTTTCGGCCATGACTTATTATTCAATAATGCTAGAGCACAGATCTCCTATTAAGTCATACGGCTTTGGTCTTGGAGGTTCACTTTATAGAGTCAGTCAGGAAAGTATAGAAGCAGCAGCACTCTCTATCGACGGTCAGATTTATTACAGCCCGATTAAGTTTTCTTGGGTGAGTATTGACCTTTTATTAGGTGGAATGATTTCATTAGACACAAGAGTAAAAGTTACGGGTGTCGCTGGTACATCTAAAGGGAGCTTTTATGGTTGGCATTTTGGAACACAAGCTAGAATCTTCCCCGAGAAAAAAATCGGTTTTGTCGCAGGCTTTGGTATAAAAAGAATCACGGTCTCTAGTATAAAAAGTATTATCCTCGCTGATAACTCTGAAGTCTCATTAGATCTTCTCTCTGGTGCCCATGCTTATGGTGGCTTGAGTTACAGGTTTTAATCTACTCTCGTAGAATATTATCCTTATCGTCAATATTACCACCATCATCCTTAGCTTTTTGTAAGAAGAACTTTATCTTATCTTCGTCGGAGTTAAAGCTCCCTTCAATATTATCAACATTTCTCTTACGTTCAGTTTCAATCTCTTTATCTAACTCTTCTTTGGTCTTTCTCTCTAGCCTTTTCTGGGCGGTCTCTTTTCGGTTTTTATCTTCACCGGAATAATTACTTCCATATTTTTTATAGGCAAATTCATAAAGTGGTTGAAGATGAACATTGTTGTTGATTCCTCGCTCTAAGAATTTTATCATTTCTCTAAGGAAGCTTTCGTTATCAATATTATGGGTCCATGCCGCGAAAAGGTAGATCATCCCTTCTTGGTCAATTCTCTGTTCGTAATTCAATTTTTTGTATTCGTTGTAGATTTGTATAGAATCTTCAATAGCAGAAGCTTTGTACTTTAACTGCATGAGCACCCTTTTCCTAAGGGCCTCCGTGACTAAATCAAAGCTTTTTGTTTTTAATTTTAACCTGTGAATGATTCCATCTTCTAGGATATAAATATATTCAACCCGATAATTATCTTTAATGATTGAGTCAGTTTCAAATTCTACTTCTACTATGCCAAAGTTCTTAGGACCAAAGTAACTGATCTTTTGTACTTTCTCAGGAAATAAAACCTTTCTCATATTTAAGATAAACAGATTATAGACTAGCTCTTTATAAGAAGCGCCGGAAATGATACTAGGGTCTAGAATGGAGAAGCCCTCTAATGTTAGATCCTTATTAAAAATATCCTTCCAAATTTCTTGCAGGTCTTTTTTTAAAATATAATTCTTAAAGGCAGGAAGATTAAAGATCTTATGTGAACCGAAGTTTAATATAAAGTCTATATCCTTCATTGTATGAATTGAAGCTCGCAGACTCTTTATAGAATCAAGCATCTTCACTCCTAGTCTAGGTGGATCATAATTAACCTTTAAATCTGGAACGACTAAAAAATAAGGATGATGCACAGGCATTGGAATTTCAAATTTTTGAAAATGGAAAAGTTTCCAATTCTTTTGCTCTTCAGAGAAAACTCCATCGACTCGATCCCACTCATAAGATCCACCTTTAATCATATTTTCGCTGTCTACTTCGAGTTTTAGATAACTAGAATCAACTCCCTCTTCTAAGGTAAGTCCATAGAAGTGAAAGGGTGCCATCGCCAACAGATAAACTGAGGTTATAAGGACAAGTCCTACTAATATAAGGGAAATAAGTATCCGCATACACGACTTTTCGGCAACTTAGGAACAAGCTTAAGAAAATTCTAAATTAAGTCTGGAAAAGGACGAAAAGGTATTAAGTTAATCCCAAAGCCGAGGTTTTTGGTTATGAAGAATATAATTCGTTTAGCCTTTTTAGTACTTCTTGTTGCTACTATGGCCTGTGAAGGTCCAAGAGATGCAAGAAGCAGAAGAGGCGCAACAGATGATGCATTTAGTAGCTCAACATCCACAGATTCAGATAATGATGATGGAGGTGTTACTGTCGCTGATAATGATAATGGCAATACAACCTCAACCGACACAGGCACTCAGATTCCACCGGAGATTGATCACTGTAATTGGTCTACTGATGGGGTAAATGGATTTGAATCATCAAGCACACACCTTGGAAGCTATACCTTTTGTCAGGCAGAGTCTCCTGGTGTTGAAACTGATGTTTATCTTCAACTACAAATGCCTATCTCAGACTCTCAAGTTTGTGTCATACCAACCTTTAATAATGGAGCAAATTCTATTTATGTTGGTGAGCCGAGATGCCTAAGCGCTACTGATAATAAAAGAATCTATAAGATTGGGCTTATTAAGAACCGCCCTGGTTATTCGAACTTTGCCATTACTGGTGCCATGATTATGAAGGATAAAGCCTTCTTGTATCCAGCTCCTTTCAATCAGTATGTTCTATCACCTGATGCCTATCTCTTTTGCGCAAATTTTTTGGATCAGTACGGAGATGGAAGTTACTGCCAGGCCTTTTCATCTGTGGCGCAGTATAAATATCATCAATTCTAGATTAATTTTTAAGGGCCCCAGTCAACTTGGTGCCCTTCTTATAAAACTCATATAACTCTCCATCTAGACTAGGAAAGGTTAAAATAGGAAGAAGTGTTTCCATTCCTTCTTTTTGTGAGTTTTCGTATTTCATACAAAGACAAAAGTAATAGAAGCTAGTTCCATTGAGTTCATGGGCCTTGATATAAGTTAAGACCTTATCCCCTTCTTCATCAGTATTAATAAAAACCTCATCAGGCTCTTGTAATGTCTTTTCAATAAATTCATCATACATATTGAATCTTTCAAAAGGAATATCCGAAGGGCTTCTCTCTTCTAAAAGGCTTGCTAAAAAATTAGATTTCTTTAATTCGATGGACTCTATCAATTCTTCATCAACTTCCACAGATTGAAACCCTTCTTCATCAGCCTCGGCTTCTAAAGTTAAAGGCTTATCCACTAATTGCTCGCGCTTATAATGACCCACCATCTCTTCGCTTCGAGAGGCGGTTACAGCTAGAATAAAGCTTGGTTTATTATCAAAGATTAAACAAGTAGCTATCATCGAGAAAGGCTCACTTCCTTTCTCCGTTACTTTTCGTATAAAGTGAAAGTACTCTTCGTTTAAATCATTTGTATTTTTCCAAACTTCGTTAGGAGAGGAAAGAACCAGCTCCATAAGCTTAGGCTTACCAACAAATTTAAGACAGTCTTCATCTGCTAGAGAAAGATCATCTCGAAGGGATTTATCCCTCTCTTCGAAGAAATCGACTAGGTGTTGGTAGAACTTTTCAATACAATTCTCGCTACAAAACCCTTTGCTAGAACTTTCTTCTACAAAAAGTAAGTCTTCAAGTTCGTCGATAAAGGCTTTGCAATGATTGCAATAATAAACTTTAGATTCATTAGTCAATTTAGTCTCACATGCTTAGCGATAATCCCGCCAAGATACTAGAGCCATAAGCTCCTTTTAAATCATAAAGTCTTGCATCAACTAGATCTTCATTCTTAAGTCTCTTAGATCTGAAGATGGCCCCTAGATCAAGGGACACAAAAGGTGATATACCTAAATGAACTTTAGGAGCTACATATCCAAAGGAAGTCTTTTCTTCTAATGAATTATTACCAGCAGCCTCGCCAATCTTATAAGTTCCACCTTCAAAAGAGAAACGAATATCTGGCGTCGCCATCCAACCTAGGATGGCATAGATCTTTTGAATATTTCCAATTGTTAACTCTTCAGTGTTTGAAGGAGTTCCAGTGATTCTGTATTCATAACCAAAACCTAAGACCATAGAAGCAATTTTTTTAGTCGTTTCTATCCCAAAGATCTTATCTGTTCTAGAGCTAGCAAAGTCTGAGCCCGTCTGCCCAAAGCTAGCCCCTGCAATAATATCAATCGTTCCTGCATCAGCTCCTGATCCAAACCTTAACCAATTAAACCCAATCAATGCTTTAGGGT
Organism: uncultured Halobacteriovorax sp.; assembly: GCA_913061265.1. Classification (GTDB taxonomy): domain Bacteria; phylum Bdellovibrionota; class Bacteriovoracia; order Bacteriovoracales; family Bacteriovoracaceae. The sequence continues at coordinate 36,655 of CAJXVS010000001.1, forward strand.
TTCCTTGCTGAGATCCGCTATTGACTGCCAAGGTCTCACTTTCACTTGAAGCCATATAGTGAGAAGCATTTAAGTAAAAACCGTAATTTGTTTGAAAGTGACCATCAAAATGCCAAGAGTCGACCTTTCCAGTTCTATCACCTACTTCAATATTATTTGATTGATAACCAGTACCAAAAGAGAATTCACCAAACGAGGAACCTGCACTAGATCTTTGAGGTGCTGAACTTCTTAATGAATTCGAAGGGCTTTTATTGATCTTTATAGGCCTAGCTTTCCTTTTCGTGGGAGCCGCTGGCGCTGAACTTTCAGAGTAATCAACCAACGCAAAGGCTGATCCTGTAAGTAAGAAAGTCGAGATTATTAAAGAAGAGTAAAATGTTTTGTTTTTCATCATCATTCCTTGATTTGTTAGGGAAACTCCTATTCCCGTTCACTTCAATATTGTATCAAGGTAAGGATCAGTTTTCCACCCCCTTTAAATAGTGGATCTTTTTACTCTCCCGTTTCTATAACCCCCCGTAATCCCCTTAGTTGGAAAAGCTTTCCCGCTCAAACTGATTGGCTTTATAAAGTATTATTAAAGGGTGCACTATAGACCTTTAAGGAGGCTTAAGCTTTGGAATTTTACGATAGAAACGACAGATCGATTAAATCATTAGTAGAACTAGGAGCAAAGGGACATTTTCCTCTCTTCGATTCAAGATGGCTTAACGAATTTTATAACGTTGCTCCTAAGAAGCTTACGGGTAATGAAAAAGTCCAAGCTAAAAAACTACTTTCGAGAGTTTCTAAGCATCGAAGCTTAGAGAGAAAGAAAACAGTAATGCTTTCAATGAATGAAACAGAAAGACATCTTGTTCTTAAGGCCTTTTTTAAAATGGTTGAAAACAAGATCTTAGACGCGAAGCCAGAACTTCAATAATGTTTATGAAAAAACTAAGCTTAGGCTTTATCATATTCAACCTGCTTTTAGTTTTGATGATAGAAACGTCACAAGCTGAATACCGCGTTTATCAATACAGCATAAAGATGCGAACTCTTTACGAAGTAGATATCAAACCCTATTTAGTAACAAGTACGTTAGACCCTGTCAGTTATGTTTCTTACCACGGTGGAAGAGAGACAGTATCAGTTGATCTTTTAAGATCATGGACCTGTAAAGGTCACACTGGACAAAGACAACCTCACTGCCCTTCTCCCTATGAGAAGGCAAAAGAAGTTAAGAACTTCTAGGAGTATTTTTTGAAGGTAAGACCTCAAGAAGAACTTTCATGGCATAAGCATAAGCTCAAGCAGCTTACGAAAGATCGTCAACAAGAGATCAAGAACCAACAAGATACAACGACAAAGATTCGCGAAAACTTCAAAGATCAGAAGAATCAAATACAAATTCAAGGTGAAGAGGACCTCCATGTAGCGACTAAAAATAATAGAAAGGAAATTTCTAAGGTCTTAGATGGTAAGAAAGAAAAGTTAGAACAATTTAAGACTGACAACATAAAACACCAAAGGGTTCTTGAGAATCAGAGGCTTGATTTAGACAAGTACAATGACTTAAGAACGACTGAAATGAATGGTCAGTTCGAAACTAAATATAATGACATCTTTAGCAATAATTCTGAACAAGTAAAAGAGTTTGAAGATGAGGCCTCTAGAAAGTATGCCGAAATTAGGGCCAATACGGACTTAGAGATTCAACATTATAGAGCTGATATGGATGCTCAGTTGATGGATTCTTCAGCGGATTTTGGCTCTCGTGTTACAGATAACCAAGATGTTCAAAAAGAAATGCTAAGAAGAAATGATATCAAGCACGCCTCAAATGTTGGTAGGCAAAGACTTGATCATAAAGACTCTACTTCGAAGTTATTGTTGGGGCAAAGAAATGAAACGGAGTCTCGAGTAGTACTACAAAAGAAGAAGATTGAAACTTTAGAAGATCACAACAAAGAACAAGTTAAATCAAAACAAACCGCCTTTGAACTTAAGACTCAAAGAATGGAAAAAGAGCACCTAAGTCTGCTGGCCTTAATGAAGGACAGATTTTCAACTAGGCTTAATGATTTAAAAGATTCATTTTCTAAGAAAAAAGAAATGGTTGAGAGCAAGAATACAGATCCTTTTTATAATGTTGGGAAGCTATCCCCCACTATGAAAGAAACACCTGATTCTTATATCGTTTCATTAAAAGTTCCAGATCATGAACGCGAGAATATCACTATTTCCCCTAGGAATAGATATATCAAGATTACTTATCATAGAAAGCATTCAGACCGAGTTGAAGAACAAGATGGTACGAGCCATACTTCAAAGAGAACTGAACTTATGACTAAGCAATTTCCCACTGAGGCCATCTTAAACCATAAAGGCGTTACTCAAAAGTATGAAGATGGTGTTCTAAAGTTTAAAGTTCTTAAAGCTTAAGAGCTAGTATCATTTTCCTCATCTAGATCGTAATCATTATTCGCAGCAAAGTGATAATTCACCTTTTTAACCTGAATAATATTGGCAAGTTCTTCCATTAGAAAAGGCACTCTTCTTGGATGAAGAGATATATAGATGTTGAGAAGTCGTTGATTAGAATCAGGATCGATGATTTTTTCAAATATTTCATGAATAACATCCACTTCTTGAAGTACGACTTCCTTAACAGAATGTTTAACCCCGCCTCTAGAGAGGATCTCAAGATGAACTGTCTTACGCTCACCCTTACGCTCCATTAACTTATAGATAGGATCAATAAAGGTTAGAACTATTAAAACTGTGACTGTAAATAAAGAGGCTACGACTGGGTAACCCATACCGACAACCATGCCAATGGCCGCAACGAGCCAAATGGTAGCCGCCGTCGTCATACCAATAACCGAGCCTCTTGATTGAATAATTGATCCAGCGCCTAAGAAGCCAATTCCACTTACAATTTGCGCGGCAGTCCTATTAGGATCGGCAGTTGCTACGTCCTCAGAAGCTAATAGGCTTACTGCAGTGTACATACAGGCCCCTAGACAAATAAGCATATTGGTTTTTAGACCCGCTGACTTCATCTTCTTTTCACGATCATACCCGATCAAAAGCCCCAAGATTGTTGCGGTGAAAATCTTTATTCCAAAGCCATAATAAAGCCCAACTGGTCCTAAAAATTCGATAAACATTTCTTTCATGATTCATTACCTTCACTGGTGTAAGTCATTATTTTACCATAGAATATTAAAAATATGAAAAGACCAAACCTCGTCCATTTTCTTTCTATTATGACCGATGATTATGTCGCCATCAAGGCCTCAGTCACAATGAAAGAGAATGCTCTGGCCATGGGAAATACCCCCGTTGACCTTGAGAAGCTGGCCCCGAGCTTTCCTATTCAAGCTTTAAGGCTCTTATCTGCTTATGAGTTCAAGATGAAAATAGTCGGTCTCGATGAAAATCAAAAAGAGATCTACAAAAAATCTTTTGATTCAGATTCATATGGAAACTTTAATTTCAAGATCCCTTTAACTGAAGAATCAAAAGGATTAGTCATCCTTCAACTTTATGAAGTAGGTAAAGAACCTGGTCTACAAATTCACTTAGGCACGGCCATTCCTCTTAGGATACCAGAGCCAAAGAAAATAATTATATGTGATTTTGATAAGACTCTTGTGGATACAAGGTATTCAACAACACGAGACGTTTATAACTCTTTAACAAAACCATTAGAGAGTTTCCCCACCCTAGTTAAGAGTGTCGATATCTTACAAGACTATATTAAGGATGGCTTTCACCCTTTTATCCTTTCAGCTTCGCCTCACTTTTACGAAGACGCCATGAGGGATTGGCTTTATCAAAACCATATCTATACAGCTGGTATATTCTTAAAAGATTATAGAAAGATCTTTAGTTTCTTTGAAGGCGACTTGACTACTAAAGACTTAAAAGTCCAAGGTCTCTATAAATTAAACCACCTTCTCGATATCTTACTAATGGCGGGTATCCCAAAAGACATTGTTCTCATGGGAGATAACTTTGAGTCAGATCCCATTATCTATCTAACAATGGCAATGATCCTAAAGCAAGATCATGAACCTTGGAAGCTTTGGAAAATCGTTAAGTCTCAAGATGCCTTTCAATTAAATAGAAAACAGAATGGGCAGTTCTTAAATAAGATTTTTCAGTTAAATAATATGATTGGAAGGCTACCTTATGAAGTTAGCCTAAAGATCTATATTAGAAAAAAAGCGAATGAAGAAAGCATTAAGGTGCCTACTAAGTTTAAAGGTAGGCTGCCTTTGATTGAGCTTTATGATGGAATGCCTCTTTTAGCTGAGAAGGATTCCAGGAGCAAAGAAGACAATATAGCCGATGCTTAAATATAGTCCGGATCTATGAAACTTTTGAAGCTGATCTTCACTAGAGTTTTTTCCTAAGGCTTTTGTAATAGGCAGACTTCCAAAGTCAAAACCAATCACCTCGAGATATATTCTGAAGACAGCAAAGATTAGGCAAAAGATTATTAATCCTTCATTGCTAGCTATTTCATTCCAGTTTAAAATAGACATTGAAACCCCTTGAATTAGGTAAATTTATGACAAATACATCCATTGATTTGCCCATCATTAAACTCTTCGGGGATCCCACTGAAAATTTTTACCAATTAGGTCTAAAAGATAAGAACCGGCATAATGTAGTTCTTGACCATATTAATTCGTTAATAAAAACCCCTTGGAAAGGGGTTAATTTAGTCGCCGGAGAAGTTTTAAAGCAAGTTTTGGCCAGGACTCTGGCCAACTGCCCTCATTTTAAAAAGAATATTTCTGCTTACAGTGAAGGATTAGGGACTCCTTTTGATGAAGTCGCTAGGGCCCTTCTTACACCTGAACTTCTCAGTTTTATGAGCAAATGGATTCCAGGGCTTCCTCCAGGTCTCCTAGGTTGTTCAAGTTATTTCTTTTGGGATGATAAGCTAGGCTCCCCTGCCCATGGGAGAATTCTTGATTTTCCACTGCTTGGAAGCTTTGATAAAGAAGAGAGGGTGATTATTACTAAGTTTAATAATTCCCCAAAGATCGTCTCTTATGGATCAGTAGGGATGCCCTATCCTGGTCTAACGGCCATGAATTCTGAAGGCGTCAGCTACGCCCTTCATCAAAAATTTACAGATTCACTTAATCAAAATGGAACTCCTATCTTTGAGTTAGCTTTTCAACTCATGTCAAAAGTTGGGGATAAAAAATCGGCAATAGAGTTCTTAAAAAAGAATCAAAGTATAACTCCATGGGGAATGAACCTAGGTTTTAGTGACGGCTCGGTTTTAACCGCTGAGTTATCTGGCGCTGAACTTTTCTATAGAGAGCACCAATTAGAACCAGGTAAAGTCATCTATGTTAACAATAAACTTGAAGATACTTCATTAGATCAAAAAGACTTTTTCCCCTATGGCCTAGATGAGTTTAATAATCTAAGAGAAGAAGTCGCCTTAGAGAAGATTGATAAATTCCTTAACAAAAAAGAAGTTGATGATAAAAGAGTCTTAAGAGTGATCTCCTCACCATTAATAAATAAGAAGTCTCCTTTGAGACCAGACCCAACGACGATGTCCTCTCTTGGTATCTCTATCTTTAATCCTACCGAGGGAAGAGCGCTTATCATCTCAAAGGAAGGACCCAAGTATTTTAAGGCTGAAGCGCATAAGATTACTGATCTATGGAAAGAAGAGGTCAGCTCGATAGAAAAGTATAAAGAAAGTAAGACCGATGAAAAGTACTGCCAAGGAATGAGACATCTTATGCTCGCACAAGTCGCCTTTGATAAGGATATTAAAGAGGATATCTATCACCACCTTCAAATGTCTATAGAACTCCTTAAAGATTATAAAGAAAAGAACTTAGCGGCTTTTTATTTCTTAATCTTTCAATATAAAGAAGAAAAACATGAAAAAGTAAGAAACAATCTTCTCGATCAATTTAGAGATCTTCGCGGAAAATTAACTCCCTACTTAGAAGATAATATAAGCCTCTTTATTTATAGGTTAGAGCGCTTAACGAAAGTAGGATCCACCATAAATGCTGAATCTTTTTCTTTTGAAAAGATTAAGACCCTTTATATTGAAGAAGAAAAGATCCCGGACTTCTTGCTCCATAAGGCCACGGCAACCTTACTCAATCCTCGAATAGATATGTGGGATTGTATTCATGCCCATATAAAGGCCTAAACGACCACTTTTTGAGTCAGTTTGTTTAGGGCTTTATCCAATATTTTCAGACAGTTATGTCATTTCCTTTATCCAGTTTTAAATTCATCTAATAATAAAGAAGTTGGCTTTTAATGCCGATAAGTAAAGAGAAACACTCCCCTATTTGGAGGGACTTATTTTTATAAAGCTATCGATTCTATTTATACTTTTTGCAACTTCTGTATACTCGCCGATTTGGGCGATTTGTGCTGATAGTGCTAGAGCTATGGAACAAGTAGTTAATGCAGCAACAAACGGACGTCCCGTCCCTCAAATAAACGCTAGAATTTTTTCAACAACGGCCAATGGACTAGACGACTTTGGAGAGATCATCACTGATTCAAAGGGCCTGCCTAAGCTTATGAAAAATGGAAAGATTACTGACATTGGTCCCAATGATACCTTAAGGTATTGGGCTAAAGATCATAAGGGAGTTCGTTTAGAGCGTTACATAACTGGTGAAGACAAAGGTATCAAAGCCGTAGAAGGTTTTTTTGGCAATAGTAAAAATGGAAAGATAAGTGCCTCTGAAGCTGATAAATTAGGCAATAGATTTAAAGCGATGAAAGCCTCTGATCAAGCCGCCCTAGTTGGTGGTATTGAGAATAAACTTCGCCGGGGTGAACAGATTACTGAGGCTCAGTTCTTAATCGCCGTAAAAGGACAAACAGGATGGAGAACGGGAAGTGGGCTTTTAAAAACTCACTTATCTGATCTTCAAGCGGCTTACCGATCAAGTGATATAAATCAAGGCCTAAACCGAGTCCTTGCCAGTTGGAAAGGCTCTAACTCAGTTGAGACAAAAAGTAGAGTTTCAAGGGTTGCCTCATTATTAAGTAACAATCATAACAACAGACCACTTCCAATTCCTGTTCAAAATACAAGTATTGCGAAAGTTCCAAATACAAATGTTGCTAAAATACCAACTACAAATGTCGCTAAAGTTCCAACTTCAACAGAACTAGTCATTCCAAAGCCCCTTGAAGGGGTCATTATGCCTAGAGAAACAGGTCTTGTTACAACTACTCCAAGAATAAAGATAGAGTCCCCCGTTATAGAAGGAAACTTTAGAGTTGTTGATGATGGAGTCATCTCTGCCGCACCAAAACAGATTACTTCCGGAGTTGCTCCAAATCCGTTGCGCTTAACTCAGACGACATCTCCCAAAATGCCAAGTATTGATGAAGTTAGGTGGCCAAGAACAGACTTACCTCCAGGGTTTAAACCAAGACCATTTGAAGGTCCTCCTGCTCCTGTTAAGCCAGTGTTAAGAAGTACAGCTTCAAGTCCTCCTAAAGTTCCTACAATTCCAGCTCGAACAACGGCAGCGGGTAATGCTCCTCAACCAATTCCTGACGCTTCTAGCGATGTTGCGCCTGCTTATGTTCCACCGGTTCCACTCGTCATTTCTGAAGAAAGGGGTCTTATTTTAGAAGTTACAAAAAAAGAAGTTGAAGGTGCCCTCCAATGTAGTTGGCGGATAATTCCAGAGGAGTTCAAAGATAAGACTGAAGAAGAAAAGGAAGCTGAAGGGAAAAAGATGGCTGCCAGTATTGCCGGCTCAAGTAATAGCTTTGTTGAATGGGTTCCTTCTAAGAACCTCGAGGGCAAAGGTAAAGAATGTAAGAAGAATGATAACCCCTGTATTATCGTGGCTGAGCTTTTAACTGATAAAGAAGTAGTGGCCTCTTACGAAGCTCATTTTAAATTAGATGGTCAAATTAAAGCTTCAAATAAAACGTCCTGTACTAGAGGATCAGCCACCGAACAACCAAAACCTACAACAACGAATACAACTACAAATACACCTGGAACAGATACGGCAAAGACTGAAGATAAAAAAGATTGTTCTAAAGAAGAATTTTGGGCAGAAGTTGATTGCGAAAAAGAGAAAGATAAAAAAGAAGAAAAAAGAGGCCCTGCCGCCTTTGACCCAGACCCTTGGAATATTTTAGGTGGTAACACTGGAAAAAAATATCCTCTGACACCACCCCAGCCCTTAGTGGCCCCTAGAAACCCTACAATGTATGTGACTCCTGGCTATTATTAAGGCCGAGAGTCCATGTCTTTAACCCTAGTCTCTAGAACTGAAACTTGTTCAAGAAGATCGATAATCCGATTCTTTAAAGTTTTCAATTGTCCCCTAGACTCCTCGGCATATTTCTTCTTAGCGTAGTCTTCACTACTTGAAACCTTAGCGATACTCGCCTCTAATTTTTTAACCTTGGCTTCGAGACTGTTGTTCATCTCGTCTCTCAACTTTACTTCTAAACTCTTAAGTTCTTTCTTAAAATCTTTCTTCATGTCATCATGAACTTTAGCAAGGCTGCTTGAAAGGCCTGTGAGATAGGTCTCTAGCTTCCCAATTCTCTCGTACTTGTTCTCCCCTTCATTACTTCTGTCTTTATAGGAAAGGTCATCTGCCATGGCGCTTTGGCCTAGAATTATTAAAATGAAAAATAGCTTAAACACGTGATTCTCCTCGGTTTATTCTATTTTAACGAGTTTCTAAAACATGTCCACGAGATAGCTGTGCGACTAAAAGCTGGACAATAAGAGCTCATAATCTCTAGTATATTCAACAACTTACCTTGGCAGCTTAATTGCAATTAAAAAGAAAACAATACTGATAAGCGAGGAATATATGAAGATGATCTTAATCCTTTTAGGACTAACGGTAGGCAGTCTAAACGCCGCTGTTGTTAAGAACTTTGACGATGCTAATGAATGTACTAGGTACACTCTTAAGCACGCCCAAAAAGGTGAGAAGCTTCAGCTCGAAGATGGTGAGTCTCTTCACTTAAAGGGAGTCATCTATGGTTTTTCTTTTGAAAACCTCTCCATTAATTTTGATGAAAGAAGCGCAAGCTTTGATACAAAGATCAGGAAGTTTGGTCTCAATAAATCTCTTGGAAAAGTAGTTATGCGTGCGGATCATGAAAAGTTTGATCAGGCCCTCAATAGAATTAATAAATCAGTCGCTACGATGGATGAGGTTTGTATTAACCGTAAAGGTGAACTCGTCGACTTCGTTCTTCCTTAATATTTATACTTTGGGACCAAAAGAAAGTTCAAAGAGCTTATCAAACCAGGTCCCAAAGCCTCTTATCCCCCAGTGACCACCAAAAGGGATCAACAAAAGTCTATCCTCTTCGATATTAAGTTCCTGAAAAACTTCTGGCACATTTAAGAAATCATCCATGCTCGTAAGAATTCTTAATTTATTATAACCATTATCCTTAGCAAGATTTACCCAAGTGTCGATCCTTCCCCATTTTGAGTTTAGAAGTATCTTCCCCTCAGGGTTATATATATCGTAAAAACGAGCGAAGTTCATATTCTTACGCCAATGCTTAAAACCTTTCTTTGGGATTGAGTTTAAAGAATTTAATTTATCGAAGAGCTGGATACTTTTAATCATATGGGAGTGAAAGCCACTATGAATGGTAAGAAGCTTAGCCTTTTCTAAAAGGTTTGAATCTAATTCCAACTGAGAATCACTACGGCAGATCTTCCAGTAACTTGGAATTAATCTTAACAAGTGAGAGTTTAGGCCTTCTCTAACTTCTTCCATATAACCATCAAGGTGTTTCATGGTTTGAGACCAAATCATTGGGGCTGCAATAGAAGTGGCTGTTCCTGATAAGATAGGGTTTCCTGAAATTGAATCAAGACCAGCGACCATGGCTGTTAAATAACCACCGCCGGAGATACCCATAACTGATATTTCTTCTAGAAGAAGTCCGCGGCTTTTTAACTTAGATACGGCAGAACGCATGGCCATATAAATGGCTTCCCCCTCTTTAACAAAAGAGCCCATCGTAAAGTAAGGACGTTCTTTAATAAACTCTAATCCCCATGGATTAGGCAGGGTCACCACATGGTAACCTCGAGCAAAGAATCTTTTTGCCATTCTCACAGGTTGAGCTGCCTGAGTTGTTGTAAAGGCACCAGGAAGGACAATCATTAGTTTCGCAGGAATAACGCGATCATTTCTATTTTGAAGAACAAATACTGAGTTTAACCGCCCAGAACTCATAGATTCAACTCGCAGCCTTTTCTTCTCAATGACAGCATCATCGATTTCTTTGTATTTAAGCTTATCAACCTTACAAACCCCAAGCATAGTTGAAGCAAAAGGGTCTTTATAACTAGTTCTAAGGGTATTGAGGTGACCTCTTGTCTTAGGGCTCCACCACTTAGAGGCCAAAGCTGGCTTTAGAAAACAAAAGAGAAATAGGATTGCGATAGCAACCTTCATGAATAGACCCCGAAATTTTATGTTAAGTTTGCTTAACATAGGTCTAAGACTTGAAGATGGCAATGCATGACGGCTAGAATGGAAGCACTATGAAAATTCTACTTATCTTTTTTATTATATTTCAAGCACATGCTGCGCCGCCCCCTTGGAGAGAGGCTACGCCTAAAGCAACTGGCGTGAAGGCCCCTGAATGGGAAGCCTTTTTAGCCTACGCTAAAAGCACAGAGCACGGCTTTTCAACTAATGCCTTGATGGTCATTTACAAGGGTCAGCTTATTGAGCATTCGACCTTTAATGGTTTTAAGAAGGGACAGACCCATAGGCAGTGGTCTGTAAGTAAAAGCATAACAAGCACTCTTATCGGGATCGCAATTGATAAAGGCCTCCTGACTTTAGAGACGCCAGTTAAGAGGTACTATCCGCTTCATAAGAACACTAAATACAGTCCGGTCTTAAAAGAGCTTTTAGGGATGAGTTCTGGTCTTGACTGGAATGAAGGTTATGAATCAAACCCTCTAAAAAGTAGCGTTATTGCTATGCTTTACACAGAAGGTTTTAACGATATGGCGAGCTTCACAGCTGCCCGTCCCTTTAGGGCCATTCCAGGTGAGGAGTTTTATTACTCCAGTGGAGAGACTAACCTCATCATGGGTATGCTTAAGAAAACCATGGGCCAAAATGACTACTCAAATTACCCCTGGAGCCAACTCTTCAATCCCATGGGAATTAAGAGCGCCACTTGGGAAAAAGATAGTTCAGGAACTTTTGTAGGATCCTCTTATTTATACATGGCTCCCGAAGACTTAGCTAAGATTGGACTTCTCTATTTAAAGAAAGGAGTTTTTCAGGGAAAAAGGCTCTTGAAAAAAGAATGGGTCGAATACTCCTACCAACTTTCCCCGCCTTTTTTAAAGTTCTCTCAAAAGAAGATTGATGAGAGTGAGAAATCAAGAGTTGAAACCTATGGGGCACAATGGTGGCTCAATGCTGACGTGCCTGGTTTTCCTAACACTCATCCCTATCCAGGCCTACCAACAGACGCCTATATGGCCTTAGGTCATCATGGACAGGTTCTTCTTATCGTTCCTAGTAAAGACTTAGTCGTCGTTAGAAATGGAGCTGATAAAGATTCTAAGATGGATAGGGTTAAGTTCTTTGATCTTTTAACAAAGGCCCTACCATGAAGATTTTAACACTCTCTCTTCTGCTCTTTTTAACAGGCTGTAAATTTCCAAAGGCCGTTTCTGCTTTTTATGCCAAAGAAGTTTGTTCATGTTTATTTGTCGTTGGGCAGGAAGAAGAATATTGCCATGAATACGGAAAACAAATCATTCCCATCTGGACTAAAGAAATAGATCGTAAAGCAAAAACAGTCAAGGCCTATGGTCTATGGGAGTCTACTAGCGCTCGCTTTATATCTAGCCGAGCCGGATGCATCATAGAGAAATAATATGGATAAACTCTTAAGAAGATACTTGCCTCCAATTTTCTTTCATGAAAAAGGAATCAGAAGCGCTCTTACTATTGTTTTAATCGCCGCAATTATGTTGGTTATTGAATACTATGGTTGGCAAGGACCCTTTTTTCGATTCGCTAAAGAAACAAGCTTCTTTCGCTTTGAAGAAAAAAACACCGTCATCTTAATGGCTCAGTTATACACATCAACTTCTTTTGCCCTTCTCTTTTTTCTCGTTCCTCTGCTTTTTAATTATTTTTTACCCATCGATAGAAAGGATAATTCTGTAGGTCTGGGACTCCCCCCTAAAGGAGATTTGTTAAAAGACTATTTTCCTTTAGTGCTCATCATGCTTCCTGTTTTATGGGTAGCCTGTTCTAGGCCCAGCTTTTATCAGTTCTATCCCCTCTACAAACCTGAATCGCTTAAGATGCTTTTGGTCTATGAGCTTATTTACTTAACTCAATTTGTTTCAGTGGAGTTCTTCTTTAGAGGTTTTGGAGTCTTTCGTTTAGAGAAACTCTGCCCTGGTTACGGGGTCTTACTTATGGTGATTCCCTATTCCTTTGTTCATATTCATAAGCCTTTTGGAGAGGCCGTCGGAAGTATTTTTGCAGGGATTATTCTTGGTAGGCTCGCACTAAAATCAAACTCAATTTGGCCCGGAGTTCTTGTTCATGCCTGCATAGCCTTAAGCGCGGACCTCTTTAGCCTCTTTCACTCAGGCCGCTTAGCTCAGATGTTTTAAGAAGGTTTCTTTTAGCTTCTTATGAAATGAATACATGGGCTTTTCAAACTGAGGTGCATAAACACCTTGATCATAAACTCCTGAGTTAAGACCCGTCTGAACCATCTGGCAAATATCCATATCTTCTAATTGAACTTGATGAGAGGCCCTAAGAGATTCTTCTAAGTCTATTGGTTCTTCTTCATGAAAGTATTCAAAGATGACCTTACAATTATTTTCATCAATAGGAATGGCCAAGTTTGTATCCATCCATTTTCCGTATCGGTTGATCATGAGATTTGGAAACAACCACGTGTACTCGCTCCTTCCCTCTACTCGTCCAGTGTTATCGCTCTCACAGCTTTGAATACTATAAGATTCATATATCTCAGTTTTATAAGATTCTAAGGATAAATCTGAGGCTAAGTCTGGGTGCATATGAGAGACATGGTAACCACCATCTAGATAGTTATCCACAAAGACTTTCCAATTGCAGGGGATATCGTATTCAATACGTTTTAAAAAATTTAAGTTCTTATAAAAATCTCTCGTTAAATGACTTTCTATGTCAGGATTAAACTCGGTAACTTCACCCTGTCCAAGGTAAATAAAGATAAAGTTTCCAATTACTTTGAGAGGAATAGGTTTTAAGTTTAAGTTTTTTTGATGAATATCTTGAATACTCCCGGCTTTAGGAATCTTCTTTAACTTACCCTCTAAGTTATATTCCCATCCATGATAAGGACAAACTAATTTCTTCGTGTTTCCCGATCCCCTAGCGACGCAAGTGCCATGATGAGAACAGACATTATAAAAGGCCTTAAACTCTCCACCTTGTCTGATCAGAACATAAGGCTTTGATCCTACTAAAGAAGTTAAATAGTCCCCCTCGTTAGGCATGCTTTGAGAGTAGCCTCCCATGGACCAGCCATTGAAGAGGGCTTTTTTCTCTAGAAGATGAAAGTCTCTTTCTCGATACCATGAAGCAGGAGGAGTAAATGCATTCTCGACTTCAAGAGTATGATCAAATCTATGAATTTCTTTTAATAAAAGCTCGCTCATGATGTCCTAGAATTGAGAAAAAGACATTATAAGGGCTAGGTTTACAGAATATCTAGTTTTTTCAAACTACCTTGCTCTTCTTTGAATTTCTTTTGGGACTTCTTTAAAAGAAGAAAGGCATCCGAGCCATTCCGGCCCTCTTGTTCAAGAGAACTTGAGGTTGCTACTAACTCATCGCTTACCTCTGCTGATTCAGTCCAGTCAGGGGCACGTGGTCCTTCAAATGGTTTTATATTGAGAGCCATAGCTCATTTTACCATATATCAAGAATTTGAATAAAATGGAGTTATTTTAGGCAGTTAGAAGGCCGTTTTAAAGTAAACGGCCTGATTCGATTAGAATCTAATATTCATACTTGGATCGCCAAAAAGGTGATACCAGATCAAGTTCTCTTCAGCTGCCGCTCTATCGTCATAGTTAGCAAGTAGATAAAGCTGACCTTTAAGAAGTGATTCCCCTAGCCCCTTTACTCCATCTTTCGCTATAGCCTGATTAATCCCGCGTGCCATTACTGCTGGTGGGTGCCAAGAGATATCAACAGAGCCGCCATAATAAGCGACTGCCCCAATGGCCGCACCATTTTTAGTTTCATTCATAAAACGCTCACCAAGCCTTCCGTCATAAGAGAACCTACCATTTTGGCAAGCAACATCGATAATGACAGGCTTAACAATTCCTGGGCTTAGGTCTTTAATATGAGTTGTATTGTAGTCCCCTCTATTAACTGATGACCAAGATGTTCCTGATCCATGCCCAATATAAGAGAGCCAGCTAGCTCCTGTGTTTAAGGCCTTATTAATATTTCTAGAACTTGAATTTGAAGATTCTTGAAAGAAGAAAGATGTCTTAGTTTTAAATACATCAATAAATTCTTTAGCAAAGCCTTCCATATACTCAACATCAGTTGGATCTGATCCCTCATCACTTGCAATTCCTACAAAGTGATTTGTTCCAGAGCTGTCTGAATAGCTTCTTTGATCATATTCTTTAATCTTGTGTAATTGGTTTTTCACATCACTGGCAGTATTAGCGACTATTCTACCGTAATAAACATCAGGGATAAGGTCGGTACTTCCCCCCATAGTAAAATACTTAAGATCACTTGGCGTTTGAGCGTCACTTGAAGTTTCAATATACTCTGTAGGCATTGTATCTTCGTGCCCAACCAGAAGAGCAAAGTTATAACCATTTCTTTTATATTCTTCATGAAAGAATGTTTTTAGTTTTGCTGAGGTTTTTCCAATCGTCTTGAGATCTACAACCTTTACCTTAAAGCCTTGTGTCCTTTTGTATTCAGCAAGTTCGTTAGTTGCTTTTACTAAGTGAGATGCCGCAACTATAAGGTAGTTCTTTTCAGATTTAAGATCTCTAGGGAGGTCTTCTATATTGAAATCGATACTATTTTTACTCTTAGAAACTATTGAAAATTCAATCTTTGGGTAGACTTCAAACAGTCCATTCTTATACTTACTTGGTGAAAGAGTTACTTTTGAAAGCTCTACACCCTTAAAGTCTCCAAGGTACTCTATTTTATAAAGCCCTCTTCCTTCTTCGTATTTAAGAACATCAATATTAGGATTAAGATCTTTATCTTTAGCACAACGACAAGGAAGCTCTTTCGCGGGAGCTGGTTTTAAACCTTTAACCGTAAACGCCTTTCCTTTATTTAAAGTGACCTTAAAGTCAGATGGAACACCTTTTACAATAAAACTATAATAAGGAAGGGCTGCTTTTGAGACTTCTTTAGTATTGTCTAGTCCCTTGAACTTCAAACTTTGAAAATCATCTTTGATAATTCCATAAGACTTGTCGCTTTTGGCCTCAAAAGAAGGAACTAAGAACTTAACCGCAACTCCCGTTGGCGTGAGGGTCTTCTTAACAACCTCTCCAGAATATAGTTTTGTCTCTAAAAGCTGATAAGTCTTTGCTTGAACTTGAATAGACACAAATATCAATAGAACGATTAGTTGCTTCATAATTTCTCCGCAGAAATAAATAAGGTATGAAGGCTTAACGGTGGATAAGGCCTTTGAGTAAAAAAGGACTCAAAGTTAAATGACCGAGAGGCAGATATTCCCCATAAACTCGGGAAGATTATGCCGTGCGCCAACGATAAACGAATTTCGTCACGCGTCTAGTATTTGATAATTCGATCAAGTTATGGCGATTTTTTATTATATAACCGAGTCACAAGCTCGGTATTTTATGTTACATTCCGCTCACTAAAAAATTTAAAAGATGAACAGTTTTCATAACTTAAGGAGCCCACCCCATGTTTAACAAATTAGCAGCCACTCTTTTTATTGCCCTGACTTTAGTGTCTTGTGTGAATGAAGATAAATTAGGAACAAAGAACAACCCTATTAAACTTTATTTTACTCCTTCAGTTGATAGCGACACGATCTCTAGCAACTCAGTGCACTTCTTAAAGTTCCTAGAAAAAGAAACGGGTTATATCTTTAAGACAGGTATTCCAACTAACTACATCGCTGTTGTTGAAGCTTTTGGTTCAAAGAGAGCTGATATTGGTGTGATGAATTCTTTTGGTTATATTATGGCCAATGCAAAATACGGCGCAACTGCTAAGCTTAGAGTTATCCGTTATGGGCATGACTACTATCAAGGTCAAATCATCGCTCACGTTGATAGCGATATCAACTCTATCGCAGATCTAGAAGGAAAGAAGTTTGCTTTTACAGACCCTTCTTCAACTTCAGGTTATATGTTCCCTCTTAAAATAATGAAAGATGCCAAAGTTACTCCTAGTAATACAATGTTTGCTATCAAGCACGACAATGTTGTTACTATGGTTTATCAAGGCCAAGTAGACGCTGGAGCCACTTATTACTCAGCTCCTTCAGCCGAAGGGAAAATTAGAGATGCTCGTGCCAGAGTAAAGACTCAGTTTCCTGATGTAGAAGATAAAGTAAAGATCATCACAACAACGGAAAAGATTCCTAATGATCCTTTTGTTTTTAGAAAAGATCTTCCAGTAGAAGTAACAACAAAATTCATCGCTGCTCTTAAGAAATATATTGGCACAGAAGCTGGTAAGACAGTTTTTAAGAACATTTATTCAGTTGATGGGATTATTGAAACAAGTGACGCTGACTATGATGGCCTTAGAACCATGATCAAGTCAGTAAATATCGATATCGAAAAACAACTTAAGAACTAGTATTTAACAGGATAAATAATGTTAGAGATAAAAGACCTACAAAAAGTTTACCCAAATGGAACTCACGCCCTAAAAGGTGTGAGTTTTAATGTAACTAAAGGTGAGTTCCTTGTCATCATTGGTCTATCAGGATCAGGCAAGTCGACTCTCCTTCGTTGTGTAAATAGACTTCACGAACCAACTTCAGGCAGCATTGTCTTTGAAGGTGAAGAGACAACGACTAAACGAGGAAAAGAGCTAAGATCACTTCGCGCTAGAATCGGAATGATCTTTCAGCATTTTAACCTCATCCCAAGAGCTACTGTTATGACCAATGTTCTCTCAGGAACATTATCAAGAACAGGAATCTTCGCTTCTATAATGGGTAACTACTCAGTTGAAGATAAAGAGAAGGCAAAGAAGTATATCGCAATTGTGGGTCTTACTGGTAAAGAAAACTCAAGAGCTGATAACCTCTCAGGTGGTCAGCAACAGAGAGTTGCCATTGCTAGGGCCCTTATGCAAAACCCTAAGATTCTCTTAGCTGATGAGCCCGTTGCTTCTCTTGACCCGGCCACTAGTCACTCAGTGATGAAGTACCTTAAAAAGATTAACGAAGAACTAGGCGTAACTGTTGTCTGTAATCTTCACTTTCTCTCACTGGTTCGTCAGTATGCCGGTAGAGTTGTGGCGCTTAAAGATGGAAAACTAATTTATGAAGGCTCTCCCCTAGAGATCAATGAAGAATGGTTTCAGACGATCTATGGTGAAGACGCTGTTGAAGTAACGATTAATTAAGGAATAGATAGAAATGGCAACACAAACTGAGAGACTACCTCACGAACCAACAAATATGCAGATCGTGCGAAAAACTGCCCAGGCATTTTGCCTTGATGTTTTTCTCATGGCCTACGTCATACTCGTAACTCATAAGATCATTTATGAGAAAATAATCCTAGGCCTTCGCTACCCTGACTTTAATTGGAACCAACCAATGACTGCTCTTGGAATTGGATTCCTAATGGCCGTAGCCTTATTTTTTACAAAGTTTTCAATTGGAAAGGCCGTCTTTGGACTTTACGAAGATGATCCAGAAAAGACTGTTTTAAAACAACCTTATACTCTTTTAGGTTTTCTTATTCTTATTCTAACAATTATTGCAGGGATCTTTATCTCTCAAATTAGTATTAGAGAATTCTTATCAGAATCAGGGCTTAACGGAGCAAGACGAATCTTTACTGCTCTCTTTCACCCAAATCTTGATATCTTCGAACCTGCTCTTTTTGCAGCTATAGAGACCATTTATATGGCCTTTATTGCGACTATCGCAGCTCTTCCTATTGCGTTTATTCTTGGTTTTTTCGCAGCAAGAAACCTAATGGCCGATTCAAGATTTTTCTTTAGCATCTATGTACTTATTAGATTTTGCCTTAATATGACTCGTTCAATTGAGCCATTAGTTTGGGCGATTATCTTTTCAGTATGGGTTGGAATTGGACCTTTCGCAGGTATGCTTGCTCTTAGTTTGCATTCAGTTTCTTCACTTGCAAAACTATACTCAGAACAAATTGAAAATATCTCTGATGGACCTATTGAGGCCATCAAAGCAACAGGCGCTCACCCTATCCAAGTTGTTTGGTACGGGGTTGTTCCACAGATCGTTCTTCCCTACTTATCATTTACAATTTACCGTTGGGATATCAACGTAAGAATGGCCACAGTTATTGGTCTTGTCGGTGGTGGTGGTATTGGTACTATGCTTATGCAGTATCAAGGTCTCGCTAAGTGGAATGAAGTAGGACTTCTCGTTCTTGTGATCGCGGCTATTGTGTGGGTAATGGATTACAGTTCATCAAAGATTCGTGAGGCCATCAAATAGGTTTCAACATTCTTAAGAGCTTAGTAAACAAAGGATTGTTATGAAGTTAGGAAATTATGTAGAAGGCTCTTGGAAAGAGGGCCTTGGTTCTTTCGCCCCTCTCTTTGATGCTTCAACAGGTGATGTTATCGCTGAAGCTTCAACAGAGGGAATCGATTTTGGATCCATGCTTGGCTACGCTAGAACTGTTGGGTCTCCTGCCCTTAGAAAATTAACCTTTCATGAAAGGGCCCGAATGCTTAAGGCCCTTGCTCTTCACCTCAATTCAAAAAAAGAAGAATTTTATAAGATCTCATTTAAATCTGGAGCTACTAAAGTAGACTCCTGGATTGATATTGAGGGTGGGTTTGGTAACCTCTTCACCTATTCCAGTATTGGCCGTAGGCAAATGCCAAATACTCCGCATTTTGTTGATGGTCAATATGTACCTCTTTCAAAGGAAGGAAGTTTTGGAGGGCATCATATCTATGTCCCAAAAGAAGGCGTGGCCATTCATATCAATGCTTTTAACTTTCCAGTTTGGGGAATGCTAGAGAAGATCGCTGTAAACCTATTGGCAGGAGTTCCTGCTGTAGTAAAGCCTGCAAGTATTACAAGTTATTTAACCGAAGCTGTCGTTCGAGAAATTATTGCTTCAAAGATTCTTCCTGAAGGAGCGCTTCAACTTATTTGTGGTTCTGCGAGAGGAATTCTTGATCATGTTACCTCTCAAGATGTTGTCACTTTCACGGGCTCTGCCGTAACTGGAAAGATGCTTAAGTCTCATAAGAATATTGTAGACCTTGCGGTTCCTTTTAATATGGAAGCAGATTCTTTGAACTGCTCAATCCTTGGCATAGATGCAGTTCCTGGTACTGAAGAGTTTAAGATCTTCATCAAAGAAGTTTCTAAAGAGATGACCGTCAAAGCAGGTCAAAAATGTACTGCTATTAGAAGAATCATCGTTCCAGAGGGAATGATTGGAGAAGTTCATACAGCGCTTCAAGAACGATTCAAGAAATTAACCATAGGAAACCCTAGTACTGACGATGTTAGAATGGGCCCTCTCGCTGGTAAAACTCAGCAAAAAGAAGTTCTTGAAAGAATTGAAGAGCTCTCTAAATGCTGTGATATTTTAATTGATGGAAGAGAGAATCTAAACTTAGTTAGTGGAGATATGGATAAAGGCTCTTTTCTAGGGCCAACTCTCTTAATGTGTCCAAGTCCAATGACTTCAACTATCCCTCATGAAACAGAGGCCTTCGGACCTGTCAGTACAATCATGGGATACAAGTCTACTTCAGAAGCGATTGAGCTTAGTAAGAAAGGCCAAGGCTCATTAGTTGGTTCAATTGTTACTAGTGATGATGATATAGCAACGCAGATGGTTTTAGGAATGGCGTCTCACCACGGTAGAGTGCTTGTTCTCAATAAAGATTCCGCCAAAGAGTCCACAGGGCATGGCTCTCCTATGCCTCAACTTTGCCATGGTGGACCAGGGCGAGCTGGTGGTGGTGAAGAGATGGGCGGAATGCGTGGAGTCTTCCACTATATGCAAAGAACCGCTATCCAAGGACATCCTACTACTCTTTCAAAGATTACTGGCGTCTATCAACCAGGCGCTGCTCAACCAGAAGATACTGTTCATCCTTTTAGAAAATATTTTGAAGAGTTAAAGATTGGCGATACCTTAATTTCAAAGACGAGAGACATAACAAGAGAAGTCATTGATCAGTTCGCTGATCTAAGTGGTGATCATTTCTACGCCCATAAAGCCGATAGTGACTTTGAAGGCACTCTCTTTGATTCTCAGGTTGCTCATGGTTATTTTATCATCTCAGCCGCTGCAGGACTCTTTGTAGACCCTCCGAAAGGTCCAGTCCTAGCGAATTATGGGATTGATGAATTAAGGTTTATAAAGCCAGTCTATGTGGGATCTAGCATAAAGGTTCACCTAACAGTGAAAGAGAAGATTCAGCAAGAACCTAGAGAAGACGAAGTCCCCCGAGGTATTGTTAAATTTCAAGTTGATGTTAGAGACGAGGAAAATGAATCTGTGGCCTTAGCAACGATACTCACTCTTGTGGCCAACAAACCTAGTTAAAGACAATTCTTATTAAGCTCTGGGTAGGAAACTACCCAGGATTTTTTAATTCGATAAGACTTTCTAATCTCGCAAACGTTTTTCTTAGTATCTTCTTTAAACCTATCTTCGTAGTATTCCCAAAGAACTTCGTCAAAAGATCTAATATTGATAAGAGCAACTTTCTCAGTTTTCCATGTATCTAGGTTCTTATGAAAATACTCTTGAAGGTCACTAATACCTTCTGTGCAAAAGCTTGATAACTGACTAGAGATTTCTTTTCCTTGGTCAGAGTTCGCCATATCTTTAACCACAACAGTGGGAAAATGACCGGTTCCTTCAGTCTTTGGAAACAAGATAAGATTCCCATGCTTAGTTTTTACTTTGCCGCCTATATTGGCCTTTCCTGACTTAGATAGAGAGCACCAGATCTTAAAAGAAGGTCCAATATAGATGGCCCTATCATCAGTCAGTGCGTAGTCATCAGAAGCAAAACAATGCAGTGATATAAAGAAAATTAAAAACTTATACATACTTATATTCTAGCCATAACGAAGCAATATTGTTTTCAAAGGCATTCTCTTCCCCTATTATAAGGGCATGGGACTACTCTATCCATTTCCAGCCACAGAAGAAGAAGTTGATCGAATTGATCAAACAGATTCATCAATCACTCTTAAGACTTATGGTTTACCCATTATCTTTTGGGGATACTTATCAGCGTTCTTAGTGGTTTTAGGCGCCATGGTTTTGGCCATAAAAGCGCCATTGTTAACCATGTTAATGAGTGAAGATCAGATCAACAGACTTATAGCTTACGTAGTCCTTGCTACTTTAATAGCCATACCTGCTGGGGCGTTGATGGCGTTCTTTTACGAGAAATGGCTTATTAAAAGCTCAACTACTTTGATCGTTCAGCACCGTATCTTCTTTCTCCCTTTGTATAAAAGAACTTATAAATTAGATTCAAAGACCCCCTTTATAGTTGATCATTTTCTTGATTCGCCAAATATTGCGAAGATTGAGAAGGATCCAAAGATGCGGGCTTTTGAAAACCAAGGTCACTTTCTTTTGAGAGCTCATCTTGAGAATAAGAAATTCATAGACCTAGATAGGCATTCTAGAAAAGCTGACTTAGTTAAGATTAAAGAGCTTCTCTCGAAGTACTAGGCTCAATTCTAAAGTAAAGAAATCCAATAATATTAAGAAGAATCAGATCTAAGATATACTTGTCCCAGCAAACGGGGCTAAAAGTAGCGATACCAAACATTAAAGTTATCCAGACCTTAATGATCAGTGGGGTCGAGCTTGATCTTATATATAAGGCGCACCTTCCCCCGTAGAACGAGCAAAAGAATGCCATTAATCCCGTTCCCACAAAACCCATCTTAAGCATGGCCTTATGATAAAAGCCTAGAGGAAGTCCTAGGTAAAAATTCTCAATGGGAGGAAAGATTAAAAATAAAATGAGAGCAATCACAGCTCCTATATAAAAGGTCTTATCTTTTAAGAAATCTTTGATCCCAATAAGATTCATAGGTAAGAGGTAGAAACCAAGTGCACTTAGGTAATAGACACTATAGCTGATAATAATGCTGCCGTGATCAGACTTCACTAAGTCGGCCTTCGTCCCAAATCCAGTTGAAGGCTGAAACCTCCCCCAATAAATAAAGAGGAAGATGATGGGTGATAAACAAAGAAGGCTATAAGTAGCTCTTTTTAACCAACCGTCCTTTCTTTCAATAAGATTAGAGAAGAAACTCCCAAGAGAAATAAAAAGTCCAAATTGCCTAGACAAGGGAGCCAGTAAGGCAGCTATATAAAACTTTGATTCCTTGTTAAGAAAATAAAAACGAAGGCAAATTGATGTGAGAAGTAGATAGAGCCCATCAGCATAATAATGAGCAGAGATAAGAAAGAAGTATGGATTGAAGAGAATCATCGCCGAGCAAAGAAGAAGTATCTTAAAAGATTCTCTCTTAAAGTTTCTCTTGAGAAGATCAAAAAAGAAAAACAGAGTAAAGAAAGAAAAGAGTGCATTCATCACTCTAAAGATCTTTATTGAAATACCTTCATAATAGATCAGCCCAGAGATGGTATGAATAAGGGGCGCTTGTGGTGGATAATAAGACTTTAAATGATCAAAATAAGAACTCAAGCTAAGCGAGCTGAAGTCTTTGGCCCCCATCATAAAAAAAGTTTCATCTTTTATATATTCATCTCCCGTAAAAAAGAAAATATAACAAAGACAAAAGATAAAATAGAAAAGAGGAAGTAAAACACTCCAGTTTTTTTCAAAAATCTTTCTACTTCTTGTTAGCATAAAAAAATTTTAACACGCCTCGGTTTTTTTATCTATTGATTGGGGCATAATAACCCTAATCGAAGCAATCAAAATGAGGTAATTATGGCAATAACAGGTGTTCGAAGTTTTCATTATTCAACGAGTAAGCTTGACCTCGCCAGAGAGTTTTATATAAAGGCACTAGGTTTTGAACTAGATTACGAACAACCTGGTTGGTGTGCCCTTAAGATGAATGGAGTTCAAGTGGCCCTTCATCCAGAAGAGAAAGCGATTCCTGAAATACCGAGAGATTCCCACGGCCCCAAAGCTGGTGGATGTCTTACTTTAAAGAGTGATAATATTCCTGAAGATAAAGAAAGACTCGTCTCAATGGGGGCCATTATATTAGGCGATAACGACGAGCCTTGGGGTCATATGTTAGTCTTTGAAGACCTAGATAAGAATGTTCTTATCCTTATGAATGCTAAGTATTAGTTTTCTTCCTAGGCCTTCTTGAACCTTTATTTCCATCTTTTGCCGTGTTCTTTTTTGGGCTTCTTTTTGGAATACGGCCCCTAGCAACTGAATTAGCAAAAGGCTTCTTAACTTCTTGCGCCGGTGCTCCGTGATACTCATGATTCTTATCAACTGTAATTGAAAGCTTAATTGTTTTTTCAATCCCTTTTAAATAAGTACGCTCATCTCCAGCGCAAAATGAAATAGCGATCCCTTCTCTACCAGCTCTCGCTGTTCTTCCAATTCTGTGAACGTAGTTCTTAGGGTCTTCAGGAAGGTTGTAGTTAATAATATGTGTGACATTATCAATATCAATCCCTCTAGCAGCAATATCAGTAGCGACTAAGACTCGGATCTTCCCTTTCTTTAAGTCATCTAAGGCCCTCTCTCTTGCTCCTTGAGACTTGTTCCCATGAATGGCAGCAGAAGGGATAGAGACTTTATCAAGATGTTTTACAACTCGATTTGCACCGTGCTTTGTTCTTGTAAAGACTAAGACTGTTTTAATTCCCTTATCTTTTAAGATGCTCTCTAAAAGAAGCGGCTTATTAGTCTTATCCACCATCATGACGATTTGCTCAATCTTATCGACAGTAGATGCCTCTGGAGTTACTTCAACTCGTACAGGGTTCTTCAAAAGCTTTTGGGCAAGTGTTGAGATATCTTTTGGCATCGTCGCTGAGAAAAGAAGAGTTTGTCTTTCTTTAGGTAATTTAGCGATGACCTTTTTTACATCATTAAAGAAGCCCATATCGAGCATTCTATCAGCTTCGTCTAAAACGAAGACTTCAAGTTGCTCATACTTAATATGACCTTGACCCATTAAATCTAAGAGCCTTCCTGGAGTAGCGATAAGAATATCAACGCCCTTACTCATGGCCTGGACCTGAGGCCTTTGCCCTACTCCACCAAAGATTACAGTAGACTTAAGCCCCATGCCTTTAGAGTATTCCTTAATATTTTGTTCAATTTGAGAAGCAAGCTCTCTTGTCGGAGTTAGGATAAGCACTCTCATACGAGCTGGCTTGGCCTTAACCTTATTACTAAAGAGATGATGAATGATAGGAAGCGTAAAGGCCGCTGTTTTACCAGTACCTGTTTGAGCTATTCCTAAGAGGTCCCTTTTCTCTAAAAGATGAGGGATACTTTGTTCTTGAATGGGTGTTGGGGTTGTATAACCTTTTTTTGTAACGGCTTCCAATATCTGAGGAAGCAGTTTCAGTGAACTGAAATCTGTCATGTATATCCAATTTTTTATGAGTTACTACTTAATCTAAACACTAGTAGCAACAAATTATTATCGGCATGTTCAGATCTTACCTAGGTATCCCTTAGGCTAGGGCTAAAGTCAATTATCTACTTTTTGTCTTTAGAATCAGCTGAGTCTTTTGAGTACTTATTGATTTTATGTTCTCTTTTTTCTTTTTCTTCTTCTACAACTTTTTCAAGCTCTTCTGGCTCTATTGATTTAAAAAGTTTTGGTCTCTTAGCACCACCAAGACGTTTTGGATTCATAGGGTCATCTTCTTGTTTCCAATGAGTCTTCCAATCATCTTTTGTTTTTAGGTACTCTTCACGCTCAGCGGCTTTTTCTTTAAGGTCTTCTTGGACTTGAGCTTTCTTTTTTACGATGATCTTAGATTTAGCGAAATCTTTATTCTTCGCTTCTCTCTTTTCTTGATCGGCGGTTAAATTGTGATGAGAAATATCAATGGTGACATCTCCTGAGATCTTTAACTGACAAGAAAGTCTCTCTTTGGTTAGGTGAAAAACATTTCCTAAGAGCTGAATTTCTTCAAAGCCAGGAGGGTTTATATTATCTTCTCCAGACATAATTTTGATCATGCAATCAGAGCATGAACCGTTCCCTCCACAGCTTGAGCGTACATAGATTTCTTCCTCACGGAGTCTCTCTAGGACAGGCTTATCTTCTGAGATTTCTAAAACTGTACCCATTGGGTGTAATATTAACTTTGCCATCTATACGTACTTTTGTAGTTTTCTCTCGACTGTCTCAAGAACTTTGCCTTTAAAGGCCCTTAGTAATAAACCAAACTCAGAAGAAAGCTCTACTCCATCATCTTTAAAGTTAAGAGCTAGTTTAAAACCCTTTCCCTTCGCAACGATAGTTCCAGCGGCCTTATCTGTTTGAACGTCTGCTTTAACATTGAACTTGGCTATATACTCTTCAGTAATCTGAGCACAGGCCACATCAAAGGCTTCATCTTTAGTAGTAACATTTGAATAAGGTACTTTTAAATCCATTATTTTTTTCCTGTACTTCCAAAACCACCAGCACCACGGTTAGTATCTCCAAGCGCATCTGCTACTTCGTAGCTTGCTTGAATCACTGGGGCCAAGACTAGTTGGGCCACTCGTTCACCATGGTTGATAACTTCATCCTTACTTCCAAGGTTTCCAAGAATGACCTTAACCTCTCCTCTATAATCACAATCGATTGTTCCAGGAGAATTACAAACCATAAGGCCTGTCTTAAAAGACAGACCAGATCTTGGGCGCACTTGAATCTCATAACCAAAAGGAATTTCCATCGCAAGCCCAGTAGGAACAAGTGTGCGTTCCCCAGGCTTGATAGTGATGGATTCCCCAGGACCTATCGAGGCGCGAACATCAGCTCCGGCCGCCCCAGTAGTTTCATAAGCAGGAAGCGCTAGCTCCCTGTCATAATTTTCTAAGAGTTTTACTTTTACGCTAACACTCATATTTACTTACTCTTTTTTGCTAGAGGAGCTGCAGCTTTCGCTGAAAGCTTAATTCTACCCATACGATCGATCTCGATAACTTTAACCTTGATCTTGTCGCCTTCAGAAACATACTCATTAGGATCAGAAACTCTTTCATCAGAAAGCTCAGAGACGTGAACAAGACCAGAGATTCCTTGAGCGATATCAGCAAAGGCACCGTATTCTTTAATTGTTCTGACAACTGCTTCGTACTCAGTACCAACGGCTGGTCCTTCAAGTTGAAGTTGAACAAGAGAGATACACTCAGCGATCTTGTCTTTATCAATACCAAGAACACGAACAGTTCCGTCTTCTTCGATATCAAGGTTAACATCAAAAGATTCTTGAATAGCTTTGATGTTTTTCCCACCAGGACCAATAAGACCACCGATCTGATCAGGCTTGATTTTGAAAGATTCAATTCTTGGAACGCCGTCTTTAAGTTCTTCTCTGTGAGTTGTAATAGTTTTTTCCATCTCACCAAGAATATGATTACGACCTTCTTTTGCTTGATTCATTGCTTTTTCAACGATCTCACGAGTAAGACCTTGAATCTTAATATCCATTTGAAGTGCTGAGATACCGTCTTTAGTACCAGCTACTTTAAAGTCCATGTCTCCTAGGTGATCTTCATCTCCTAAAATATCTGTAAGGATCTTAAAACGAGTTCCATCAGTGATAAGACCCATTGCAATTCCTGCTACTGGACTCTTGATTGGAACACCAGCATCTTGAAGTGCCATAGACCCAGAACAAACAGAACCCATTGAAGAAGAACCGTTAGATTCTAAAACTTCACAAACAAGTCTCGTTGTATAAGGAAATTCTTCTTTAGATGGCATAACTGATTTGATTGCTCTTTCAGCTAAGTTCCCGTGACCTAGTTCACGACGACCAACACCTCTAACTCCACGAGCTTCACCTACTGAGTAAGGAGGAAAGTTATAATGTAGATAGAAGTTAGCGTATGAAAGACCGTCGATTCTGTCGGCCATTTGCTCACCTTTTGATCCACCGATTGTAGCTGTTGCTAGAACCTGTGTTTCCCCTCTAGTAAAAAGAGAAGAGCCATGTGGGCTTTGAAGGATATTTGTCTCTGTTTCGATTTGACGAACTTGATCAAGACCACGACCAGCAATACGCTTATCTTCGTCAAGAATATCTGCTCTCATCATTTCATAAAGAAGCTCATCGACTGCTTTATAAGATTCTTTTCCAGCAGAGTCTCCGTCAGCGAGTCCCCATGCTGCCATGTCTGATGCCATTGCTTCTTTAACTTTTGCTTCAAGGCCCTTAACAGCTTTTTGTCTGTCCATCTTGTCATCAATTCCAAGAAGTGAACGGGCATCAGTTGTAAAATCAGCTTTTACTTTTGCCATCATTGTTTCGTTAGCAGCACTAGAGATGAATTCTCTCTTTGTCTTACCAACTTCAGCTTGCATAGTAGCGAAGAGTTTAACCATTTCTTTACACTGATCATGTCCGTAGAAGATAGCTTCTAGAACTTCTGGCTCAGGAACGATATTGGCTTCACCCTCAACCATTAGAATCGCGTCTGATGAACCAGCAACGATGATTTCAAGATCTGATTTTTCCCATTCTTCGTGGATTGGGTTGATACAAAGCTTCCCGTCAATACGTCCAACCTTACAAGTAGCGATTGGTCCTGCGAAAGGAATATCTGAAATAGTAAGAGCGGCTGACGAACCAAGAGCAGCTAAGATCTCAGGATCTCCGCCTTCTGCGTCGTAAGACATAACTGTACATGAAACAACTGTTTCGAACATATAACCGTTAGGAAATAGTGGACGAAGAGGACGATCGATTAAACGAGCGTTAAGTGTTTCTTTAGTTGAAGGACGACCTTCTCTCTTAAGAAAACCACCTAGGAATTTCCCGGCAGCGTAGAATTTTTCTGTGTACTCAACTAAAAGAGGAAAGAAATCCATTCCTTCTTTCATAGCGCTTGCACTACATACTGTTGTTAAAACTTGTGTTCCACCACAAGAAACTAATACTGAACCATCAGCTTGTTTTGCTAAACGGTTAGTTTCAATTGTGATTTCTTTTCCACCCCAATTGATGGAATAAACTTTTTTGTTTTCGTTCATTTACTTCTCCATGCAGGCCCACTAATCCCTTGGTCTGCGATTTTATATAAAAATGTTAATTTGAAAGGTTGATTGTCGGATCAGATTATGGAATCCAAAGAATATTTCAAGATCATAACGGGTTTGGGGTGGGTTAAACACGGGTAAAATCTTCAAACATTCCCTACATTCCAGTGACTCTCGTCCCTTCATACTTGTAAATTATATCTAAAAACGAAGGGGAAGCAATAGCCTCCCCTTCGGTAATATTTTAAATTATTTTCTTAGTCCAAGATCAGCAATAAGCCCTTTGTAGCTGGCTTCGTTCTTTCTCTGTAGGTATCTAAGAAGTGACTTACGTGAACCAATCATCTTAAGAAGACCACGGTTTGAATGGTAGTCATGGATATGCTTACCAAAGTGTTCTTTAAGTTCATTAATTCTGTGAGTAAGGATGGCAACTTGAACAGCTGGACAACCAGTGTCTTTTTCGCCTGCTCCGTACTTTACTCCATAAGTTTTTGTAAGATCTGCTTTGATTGATGATGCTAACATAATTAGTTCCTTTACTTGCCCTACCCTCAGACGGATCCAAAAAGCGGGTGCTATTTCTAATAATTTGAGGAATTTAGCGAATAAAATCAGACATGTAAACTTTTAAGTGATCAAGGAGACGGGCCTCTATCTGCCTAATCCTCTCCCTAGAGACACCATATTCATCAGCAATAGATTGAAGTGAAGGAGGAACCTCAGTAAGTAGTCGTTTTTTAAAGATTTCCTTATCCCTGTCCTTTAAACCTTCTATAAAGGTGTCCAAGTTTTCTTTAAGAATCTCGACTCCCTGCCTATCAGAAACTTCTTCTTCTATACTTGGTGCGTCATAGGGAATAAAGTCTGCAATAGTGGATTTTCCTGACGCGTCGTTCGAAACAGGGGTGTCTATGCTCAGCTCGGAATTCTCAGGGGCCAGGCGCTTATCCATCAGGGCCACTGACTTTTCACTAACACCTAGGTTCTCAGCTATTGTTTTATTGTCAGGCTTGATCCCCATATTATCGAGACGATCTTTCTCTTTCATTAAGTTATAGAAAAGTTTCTTTTGCTCATTGGTCGTTCCAATCTTTACCAATCTAAAGTTATCTAAGATGAACTTAAGGATATAAGACTTTATCCACCAACTTGCGTAATAACTAAGCTTCGCCCCTTTTTCAGGGTTGTACTTAGAGACGGCCTTCATAAGGCCTATATTACCTTCTTGAATAAGGTCCATAACGTTTTGATGAGCTGACCTATATTCCATAGCAATCTTAACAACGAGCCTTAGATTGGCGGCCACAAGCTTCTTGGCGACTTCAATTTCACCGGTCTCAACGAGTTGCTTTGTTAGTTCACGCTCTTGTTCGATAGTGAGGAGGTCAACCTTTCCGATCTCTTTTATGTAAAGTGACAAAGGGTCTCCCGACTTAGGAGAATAAGGAGTGATATCCTTTGACGAGATCTCAGCAGGTAAGTTCTTTTCATAAGGAACCAGAGAATTATCTAATTCTTCTGCCTCAATAATAATGTCATCATCTTTTTTATCACTCATAGATAACTAATATGGGAGCTAGTAGGAATTGGTCAAGGGCCCTATTGTTTTAAATTAGCACTCTCTTCACGGCGCTTCTTAAGGTCCTTAAAGTATTCATCATCTCGAACACTATTTTGTTTAACTTGATACTGATACCTAATATAGCGCAGAGCAAGAGGAGCAAAATTCAACTTCACAGGAATTGTGGCTAAGCCTTGTTCACCCTTAAAGGGTAGACCGTTATAGAGAACTAATTGTTCTAAGAGTTCCACAACAATTATTTTCTCGAGGTCCCCTTTCCATGGAGGAAGTCTAAATTTACTTCTAGCTTTTTGAACACTATCAGTAATTTCCATTTTAAACCTATCAACAATTTTCTTTTTCTTTTCTTTTTCTAAAGGAGAAATTCCATTCCACTCTTCTCTTGCCCACTTTAAAAAAGTCTTCGAGATCTTTAGATCAAAGTAACTGCTTATCTTACCTACCTTTTGATTAGCCCTGTCGAACTCTCCAAGGTTTACATCAAAATGGACTGAGAATTTTTCTTCTACGTTCTTATAATATAAACCTCTATCAACAAGCTCTATCGTTAGGGGTTCCTCATAATAAAGATCTTTTGTATAATTATTCGTCTGCCTCTCTGACCATCGGTCCCAGTTCCTATCTAAGGAGAGCCTTAGGAAGTCTTTAGCTTCGTTAAATGTTTCTGATCTTAAAAAGAAATCGGGAACACCTGTTACTTGACTAATAAACGAAGAGACCACAAGATTTTCTTCATCAAAACTAATCTTCTTGATCCATTCTTTAATCTTTGGTTCTTGATCTTTTGAGGTATAGTCGTAATCCCTTACTTCTTCACAATAGAGCCTGTTTAAATCTTCTTTAATTGACTTTGTTCCAGCACCTCTTGGGAATTCGCGAAGCATAGTTCTCTGATCCGTTTTTCTACAAATCATATTCTGACAAAGTACCTTAACAGTTCCTTGGTCTTCGTTGATGACGACCTTATTCTCTATGGGTCTCCACTCAAGTTTTTGTCCGGTCAGCTGTCTTGCAATAAAGCTAAAAATGACTGGGTGTCTTAGAAGAGGTACTAACAACCTAACATTATCTGTATCTCCTCCCCATGAGCAAAAGGTCTTAAAAAGTTTGATGGTTTGAGCAAACTCTTGTTTCATTACTCTTTCTTTTGAAGTGATTTTATTTATTTTTTGTGGAAAAAGAGGATCCCCTTCTACTGACGCTAAGTTATAATCATTTTTCTTAGTGAACTTAATCATCCAGTTCTTTTTTAATTGGGAAATACTAATTAAACTTAAGTTTTGTGAGCACCAATTTCCAATTAAGTTATCCCCTAATTTCTTATACTCCTCTTCGCTAAACTCGAAGTGATTCGCATATTTAGGCATGGCCCTAATGGCTGCATCAAGACCAATATATTGAAGCGTAGCAATTAAGGACCTCACCACTTTTCTTCTATCCCAATCTACGGAATATTGAACCTTAGGTTTTACTTTGCAAAAATTCTTTAAGTTTTGCCCTTCTTCAAAAAAGCCTCTGTATAGGGCCAATTTTCTTCTGTGCTCAAAGTCTTTAGACCCAACTTCAGTTGAACTTCTTACAGTTGTAAAAATATATTCTATGGGATCTGTGATTCGGTCGCGGTATTGATCAGAGAAATCTCCTAGAAGAATACTCTCTAGTGGTACCAAAGCATAGGAGACCGGCATAAAGATGCTAATAGCTATAAAAAAAATGAATATTTTTTTAAGATTCATTTTCCTTCCCTGGAAAAAAGTTCTCATTCATATACCCTGTCTTAAGTTATCGGTATGGATTCCGAAAGGCTTTACATGATTACAATGACTTTGGTCAATATTTTCCTGTACGTTTCAGTCAACCTTTACGCTAGTACTGGTGAGGTGGACTGGTCCGCCCTTAGTAGTGGGCAGATAGAAGAATACCTTCAACTTCAAGAGGCGAATAAACGCGGCAGTGACTTAGATAACCTAAAGACAGCAAAAGACTTTCTAATCAATGGTAATACTAAGATGGCCAGGTTTCATCTAGAACAGATCAACTTGAAGAAGTCCCCTGTTAAGTTAATTAGAAATCGCTACATGTCACTTATAGAGTTTATAGAGGGTAATTACAGACAAAGCCTTAAGCTGATAAGCTCAGGACGATATAATGATGAGAAATATTATAAAGAAGTCTGCATGCTTCGTGTTCTCAACAGAATGGCACTCCATACACTCGATCAAGATAGAGTAACTAAAAGAAAAGTAGATAAGCAATTTCTCGGTGAATACAGAAACTGCTCGGTTAATACTTTAGAGTATTCAAAAACTCAGCACTATTGGCTCGATACCATGAGCCGCTTTAAGACACGGAATAAGGAATACTTAAAAGGCAGTGAAATAGAGAATGTCAGCTTTGCTATCTCTAGTTTAGATTTAACTAGAATCTGGTTAAAGCTGGGCCTCTACCTTAATAAAGAAGAGCTAGTTAAATCAAATATTAAGACTCTCCCCGCTAAGATGTATCAGTCAAACTCTGTTCGAGAACTACTAGGTCTCATGTACTATAGGCTTGATGACTTAGAGAAGGCCAATGAGTTTGTAGAAGGAATAACTTCTCCTAATGCTGAGAATATTAAAGGTAATATTAGGCTAAAGAATAAAGAGTATGAACTTGCCTTTGGTCATTTTAAAGTTGCCCTTCTTAAAAAAGAAAACAGCATCAATGCTCTTGAGAGGGCCATCCCACTGGCATGGTTATTAGGTCAATGGGAAGAAGGGATAAAGCTTCTCAGTAGGTTCATAAAGCCAGGTCAGGACGAGAGAAAGAAGCTTGCTCTTAATACTGCTTTTAAGATTAAGATTGAAGATTATAAAAAAGCGGAAGAACAACTTGTTGTCATTGAAAGACTTTTTAAAAGACAAGTTCCACAAGAAGTCGAGATCATGAAGTCCTATGTGGCCCTTCGAAGAAAGAAGATGAAGGATCTAGCAGAAAGTTCTAGCATTGCCTGTAAACGCCATGACGGAGTCAATTGTTGGATTCAAATGCAAATGAGTATTTGGGAGAATTTAGGCTACACTATTGAGCGAGAAGAAAATATCTTCTCTGATGATGAACTAGATATCGAATCCTTAAAAGAAATGGCAGAGATCAGCCCATTAAAAGAATCTGTAATTATTGATCAAAAAGATATTGAAGAACTAGATTCACAAAAATTACAAATAGATCCAACTATACTCTAATCTAAAAGAGATGCCCTACCCCAAACTTAAGACCAAACTTTGAAATTGAATTATCTGCATTAAAGCCAGTTGTACTCACAGATTGCTTTTGCTTCTGTATGCTTAGGCCTGTGTAAATAGTCCATCTCTTATTGA
Source organism: uncultured Halobacteriovorax sp. (assembly GCA_913061265.1). GTDB lineage: Bacteria > Bdellovibrionota > Bacteriovoracia > Bacteriovoracales > Bacteriovoracaceae. The sequence continues at coordinate 70,075 of CAJXVS010000001.1, forward strand.
TCCACCAGCGTGGTAGAAGATCAACTCCATACCCAAGGCCCGCACCAACTTTATGACTTCCACTTTCTTTTGGGATTGCGATGGTTAGATAAACCAGGCTATCTAAAGAAAAGCTTCCTGACTTGATAAGATGCCCCTCTAACCCAAGTTTTAATTTAGGAATAGTCACTCTCTTTAAAAAGAGGCTACTTCCTGATGATTCAATATAGTGTTCTTGTTCAAGTAGTAATTCAGTTAAAAAGTTCCACCTTTTAGATAAATTGTAACGAACTCCTAAACCAAGTAAAACCCCATCTCTAGTGGGCTGGCCCACCTGTCCTTTTGAGCCTGTGTAATCAGTAGTCTTAAACCCAATACTAGTTAAGGGTTGCCAATTTGATTCAGAATTGTGACTCCACTTTATCATTAGGCTTTTAGCATTATCTGTATCAAACTCTCGTCCGCCTCCACCTGTCTCATTAGTACTGGTAAAAGTTTCGTTATATCCATACATTTCAATTTCTATAATATCTTTAGCTATCTTCTCAGTCTCAGACCAATTAGAGAAACCTGCATTCTTTACATTTTTAATATCATCGCCGGCCCATAATTTAGTTTTTGTAGCGTTGTTTAAGGAATCTGCTTGGGCCAAGAGAATTCGATTATCTCCTTTTGTGGAAGCAACAAAACCTTTTACAGCATCTAATTTTAAACCTCTTGGAGTCACATATTGACCTGTATCTTGATCAATTGATCCAGAACCTTCTTTAGGAACATATACTTTTAGTTTTGAGTCAAAGAGAGAGTCGCTCTCAGGAGCAACATAAAGACCGGTATTTAAATCTAAGACACCACCTGATCTAGGGGCAAACTTCCCCGCTTTCTCGTCGAAGATTCCCTCTAAAGGTGCTTCTTGATCCGCTCCTTTAATAATGAGGTTCCTTTTTCCAATCTTTAATTTCTCAGATTTTACTTCTGATCTTCTTAACTTCTCCTTCATCTCTCCATTTTGATAAAGAGCATTTAATTGAACAGGAGAAATTTTTACAGGAAGTGAAGCCCTTTTGATTGTATTAACAGTTCCAGAGTATTGACCTCTTTTAACAATAACGGCTTCGCTATTACCTAGTGCTTGATCCATACGGCCCTCAAGGTCGTAGGTCGGCCTAGACTCTACTACATCAATATCACCTGAAGCTGAGGTTTCAACCTTTTGATTCTTTAACTGCTTTCTTCTAATTTTTTTTAATCTTTTTAATTCCGCTGCAGGATCTTCTTCTACTTTGGCCATAGCAACCTCACCTTCATAGGCAAGGAGGGAGCTTACATTATTATCAGGGTTGTAAACGGCCTGGAACTCAGTACCCCTTACGGCCATGGCAGCACTTCTGGTTTTTAGATAATACTTATGTTTTGTTTTTCCATCCGCTTTATTTACTTTAGAACGGATAGTTCCTTTAAGAAGATGAATAAAGCTAGTTCCGTCACTACGAGTCTCTAAGACTGAAACTTTAGATCTAGGCCCTACATTCATTGTTGTATTGTCTTTGAACTTTATCCTGATAAAACTCTTATCACCTGTTAAAAGACTAGAGTCTTGTCTAAGCTTATCACCAACTTTTACAGACCGAGCGATTTTAGCTCCTGGCTCTAACTGACTAACGTCCCCACGGATTTTTGTGACAGTGGCCACAAAGCCAGCTCCGTAAACAAGGGAAATAGTAGATATTGAAACTAATAAAAACTTAAGAAAAGTACTTCTCATTTTAGGTCGCCAATTTAATTATTTAACAATGGCTTAATTTTCCTAAAAACTCTGTCTCGGGTCAACTCATTCTATTGTTTTAAATAATTATACCTGACTAAGAACCCGTCTTAATTTCTTTGCCATCAAAACTCATAAAGGTCTCAACACCTTCTTGAGTCGTTGAGATATTAACAGGCCGCTTCCAAATGAAGTGAATATTCTTTAATGTCTCTGCCGCATAATTCAGATCAAGGTCAACACCCTGATGAACATGTCGTAAGAGAAGCTCACCTCTATTCTTAAAGTTAACTGCTTCAACTTCAATCACTGGTTGCCCAAAGTTAGTTAAGCTCGTGAGAAGCTTTCCTTTAATCTCTTCGAACTCTCTTGAATCTATCTCATAACGGCCAGTTCTTGAGTTGTATTTATATGTGAAGAGTTGTTGTCTTTCACAGAATTCTTGAGTAAAGAACTCGTCAATAAAGGTAATATCATTGTGGGATTTTCTCACTTCAAAGATCTTTTCCCGCCCTAATCCTGTATCTAGATTCCAGTTCTCTTTGACTTCCATATTGGTGCATTCAAGATATTCTTTCCCAAACTTCCCAGTATTCCAGCGGTATTCAATGTCACGAAAAAGCTCTATTCCAATTTTATATGGATTGATATTTTGCTTACTCATGGCCATGACTCCGGCATGATGATCAGCAAAGTCAATAATCTCTGAAGCCTTTAAAGCTTTTTGAGTCATGATGGTTGAATGCCAATAACTGGCCCAACCTTCGTTCATAATCTTAGTCATTCTTTGAGGTAAAAAGTAATAAGCTTCTTCTCGAAGGATTCCTAAAATATCTGCTTGCCACTCCTCTAAAGGAGCATGCTCAATTAAATAAAGCATGACATCTCTTGGAGAGATATATCTTTCCGAATCATAATCAGAATTATGATCTTCTATTGGAAGTGGGGCTTGGCCTACTTGATCTCCATCATTACGGGCCTTTTGTCTCATAAATGACTTTAAGGCTGAAGACCTATCATCTGAGCTATCGTCTTGTTCTTCAACAACCATGCTCGCCATTCTTCTTCTTGCCACTTCTGGTGTTTCAAAAAGAACTGCTGGGTCTAATAAGTTTTCTAAACTTAAGATCTTATCAATAAAGACTTCGACAGCATCTTGTCCATAGCGGTCCATATAACGCCGGATCTTTGTGCCATGATTGGCCATGACGTCCATCATATTTTTATCTGTATTTGAGAACCAATAATTATTCTTAAAGAAGTCAGCATGGCCAAAAACATGGGCCATCACAATCTTTTGATCTACCCAGTGATTAGCGTTTAATAAGTAAGCATAGCAAGGCTTAGTATTGACAACCATTTCATAGATTTTCTGTAAACCGTAGGCATAGCCTTTAGAGAGTTGGTCATAGTCCATTCCAAAGCGCCAGTGTGGGTAACGGGCGGGGAAACCTCCCTGAGCAGCGAGAATATTAATCGTATCGTAATCACAAACTTCGAAAACGACAGGATAGTAATCAAGTCCATACTCAAGAGCGTATTTTTCTATTTCAATTCTAAGTTCAGCTAGGGCGCCATCAATAGGCTTTGATCTCATCATCGCTACTTCCCCTTACCTAAAAAATCTTTAATAGAATCCAAAATGGCATCTTTATTTTTAATCTTTGAAAGGATCACTTCTTCGTTAGATTCGCCATATTTTGCATGGAGGTCTTTATAAAATTGTCCCGAACCATATCGACTTTCGACTTGACCATAACAAAAGACATTACTCTCAGGAATAATGTCATTGTCTAAGATTTCAAGACAAAGCTTAGTATCATCAGTGGACCAGTTATCCCCATCAGAGAAATGAAAGGGATAGATATTCCATTCGGCACTATTATAGTCACTTTGAATAATTTCTCTGCAGAGTTTTAAGGCCGAACTGATTAATGTCCCGCCCGATTCTCTGGTTTTAAAAAAGGTCTCTTCTTCAACTTCTTTAGCAGTAGCATCGTGAATAATATAACGAATCTCGATGTCCTTATACTGGCTTTTTAGCCAGAGGTTTATCCAAAAACTCTCTGTTCTAACAATTTCTTTTTGCTCGTCACCCATAGATCCAGAGACGTCCATCATATAGATAACCACGGCTGAGTTTTCAAACTCAACTTTGGCATCCGCACTTCGGTAACGCATATCAGACTTAATAGGGACAACAACAGGATTGTTTGGATCGTATTGTCCCATAGCAATCTGTCTTTTTAGAGCTTCTTTATAAGATCTTTTATAATGCTTAAGTGAATCAGGACCTTGGGTACCAATGGAAGTATATTTCTCTGTTAGAGATTCCATTGTTTTTTTGCCTTTAGGCTCAATATTGGGAAGTTCCAATTCTTCACCTAAAATAGAGGCCAGTTCATCAAGGCTTAAATCAACTTCAAGCTCTTTACTTCCCGCCTCGTTTCCGGCTTCACCTTCACCAGGTTCCCCTTCTCCTTCTTCACCTTCAACAGGATCACCTGCTTCACCGTCGCCTTGACCCATTCCCCCCTGTTGTTTATCTCCAAACTTGAACCTTGGAGTATCAATAGAGGGCATGGGTATTTTAAATTGACCATCGCCTTTAGGGCTCGGCATCTCACCATTAGAGATATACTTACGAAGGTTATCTCTAATTCTGCCTTTTACAATTTTTCTAAACCTAGCATGGTCCCTTTTAATCGGGTGATCCATTTAATCTCCAATCTATGACTTTGCTGAGTCGCCTTTCGCAAAGATAGAAGCTACAAAGTTAAGGGCATCAGTGGCACAGATTTCACAGTAACCATGATTTTTGATAAGCCTCGACTTAACCACATCAATCTTCTCTTGAGTTTCTTTATCTACAACTTTAGAGATAATTGTTGTTAGCTTAATTGAATCTTTTTGATCTTCAAAAAGCTTAAGCTCTAGGGCCCTATGAAGTCTTTCATTCATTTTGTAATCAAATTGTTTTCCTTCGATAGCAAGAGCACCAATATAGTTCATGATCTCTCTTCGGAAATCTTCCTTGCGGCTCTCTGGAATATCAATTTTCTCTTCAATCGAACGCATGAACCTTTCATCAGCATCTTCTAATTTATTAGAATACTTATTTCTGATCTTCTCTTTTTGAGTATAGGCCTTAACATTATCAATATAGTTAGCGCATAAAGTCTGAATCGCTGTTTCATCTACACTGATAGCTTTTTGAACATCATTTTTAACTGTATCTTCATACTCTTGACGAGCAATAGCTAAGGACTCTTTCATATGATCTAACTGATCTGGTGAATTGATAAGCCCATGATGCTTAAGACCAGTTTCAAGTTCGTTGAAAACCATAAACGGATTCAAACAACCGACATGACCATTTTTTACGAGAGCATTTGAGATTTTATCTTGAATATAACGAGGAGAGATCCCCTCTAGTCCTTCTCTTACCGCTTCTTTACGAAGTTCTTTAACATTGTCCTCATTATAACCAGGAAGTGTTTTTCCATTATATAACTTTAACTTTTGAAGCTTTGTTAAGTCACTCTTTTTAGGCTCTTCTAGTCTAGTAAGAATTGACCAAGTCGCTGCCATCTCAATTGTATGAGGAGCAATATGCACATGAGGAATCTTTTCAGCATTAAAATCTTTTTGATAGATCCTTACCTCTTGATCAAGCCTCGTAATATAAGGAACATCAATCTTTACTGTTCTATCTCTAAGCGCTTCCATAAATTCATTGTTTTGAAGTTTTCTAAATTCAGGCTCATTAGTATGACCTAAAATAACTTCATCAATATGAGTCTGTGCAAACTTCTTAGGCTTAATACTCTGCTCTTGGGAAGCTCCAAGGAGATCATAGAGAAAGGCTACATCAAGCTTTAACATCTCAATGAATTCAACGATCCCTCTGTTGGCGATATTAAATTCACCATCAAAATTAAAAGCTCTTGGATCTGAATCTGAACCATACTGAGCAATCTTTCTATAGTTGATATCCCCTGTAAGTTCCGTCGAGTCTTGGTTTTTTTCGTCTTTAGGTTGGAAAGTACCAATCCCAATTCTATCTTTTTCAGAGAGGATTAATCTTTTCACTCTCACATGCCCCATAACTTTTTCCCAATTCCCATCATACTTCTCCATGTACTTGGCAAAAATAAAACGGTCAGCAGGACAAACTTCGCCTTTAATATTAATTTTAAGACCATCAACTCCCTTATTAACTTCTTCAAGGAATGACTTTCTAACTTCTACAGGAATTAACTTAAGTGGGTCTTCATGCATTGGGGAAGGGAATATTTTTTGACCGCCTAAGATATCAGTCTCTTCTTCGTCAAACCACTCGAAGGTATAAAGCGCCCCATCGTCGGTCTTAGCATAATGCTCTAATCCCTTCTTAATCATCCTTGCAATTGAAGACTTAGCCGAACCAACAGGTCCGTGAAGGAGAAGAACCCTTTTTTCTGTTCCATAACCAGCTGCTGCTGATTTAAAGAAGTTTGCTAACTTCATTAAATGAACATCAATACCAAAAACAGCATCTTTTCCACCATCAATTGGATCATCGAAAAAATGATATCTTGTAATTTCTTTTTTATATTCGGTGTATTTAGTTTCACCGGCGGCCATGATCATGTCATGGATTCGTTGAAAGGCGTTTCTTGCGATCCTTGGATCTTCCGTTACTTTGTCTACATAGTCTTGAAAAGTTCCAACCCAATGCAAGTGAGTAAAGTCACTTACTTTGTAGTTCTCCTTCATAAAATCAGTGATATTAATTTGGGCCATGATCCCTCCGAGATAAGTTGAGCTCGAAATTCCCTTCCCGAGCATATTGAATATTATAACCTGTTAACTGCTCGATTTTAAAAGACAAAAACTTACTTTACATACCGCACAGCTTTCCGAGTATTTAACTCACCTAATAGGAAATAATTGCCGAGTAAAACACTCAAAGATAAAAGGCCCTTAAACAAAGGTTTCACTGGGTTCTGTCAAAAAGTTTTGGGTTGTCCCCAAAGATGGACAATTAAACTCATTTTTTTTGAAGCATAACGTTGACAAAAATTACCTACCCTCTCAAAATAAATCTTACTAATCTTAATAATAAAGAGGCATTGTGGGACTACTCTCTTCAGGAGCGACACATATAGGAATGAAGAGGAAGACCAATCAGGACTCGATCTATCTTAATCCTAAAAAGAACATCTTCGTTGTAGCCGATGGAATGGGCGGTCACAATGGTGGCGATATAGCTTCTGCCATGGCAGTTAAATATATTCCTGAATATATCTTAAAGAATTATGGTGACGAGCCAGTCAAGGCCACAGAAAAATCAATTCAATATGCCAATAATAATATCAAGGCCAGAGGCGAGCAAGATGAAAAACTAGTGGGCATGGGAACTACTGTTGTTAGTTTTTACTTCAAAGGCCCAAACCTCTACCTAGGAAATGTTGGCGATAGCCGCGCTTATTTAATAAATAAGAAAAAGCTATTTCAACTCACTAAAGATCATTCTCTTGTTCAAGAAAAACTTAATTTAGGCCTGTATGACAGAACAGAGGCTGCAGCTGACCCTCAGAAAAATGTTCTCGTTCGAACAGTTGGCTTTGAAGAAGATGTTGAAGTTGACTCATTTACCTATAAAGTTTCGCGTAACGACATTTTCTTGTCCTGCAGCGATGGTCTGCACGGGAAAGTAAGCGACCCGGACATTCTACATATTGTTGATAACTATATTCCCGATCCATCTAAGTGCACCCAAGTCGCCTTAGACGATTGTGTTAAAGCTCTCATCGCCCAGGCCAATGCCAATGGTGGGAATGACAATATCAGCGTCGTCCTTGTGGTCGCCAAATAGTCTTGCGTCATCTTTGATTAAAGTATTGAAAATGTTTACATCTACCCCGCCCTCGAATAAAATTATTCCACGCTGAAAAACCAGTCTTTAGGAGTCCTTTTTGGATCGTTATTTTACAGTCATGCTTGTACCAGAAAGGGAAAAAGGAGTTCGATCTTTTCGAATTCCAAGGATTGTTTTTCAAGCCTTCGTTTTCCTTTTTGTTTCTTTCATGATCCTCTTAGGAATATTAAGTTACGATTATATAAAGATCTTAAGTGAGCTTCACCTCAATAAACATTTAACTATTGAAAACCGTCAGCTCCGTGAGCAGATTCAACTCTTTCAAATGAAGATCAATGCCCTTAACGAAGATTTAGAGCGGATAGATGTTTTTGAAAAGAAACTAAGGATCATCACTGGTATTGAAGACGTTGATATGACCCAGGGTCTAAAGAAATCAAGCGATGATGCTAAGGACGTTAAAGCAGTTCCTCCTCAAAGCTCTATAAACTCAAGTAGTGAAGAACTTAAACGACTTGAAAATTATTCAAACGACGAAGATTATCTTAACTTAAAACAGTTATACGAACAAAAGATTGCAACATCCTTTGGCCTCTTAACGGGCTATTCCTATACCAAGGAGTGGAGTGAACTTAGTAAACAAAGTTTCTCTCTAGCAGGGCAATATGCTTCTTTTGATTTCAAATTCAATATTTTAAAGAAGTTTGTGAAGGACCTCGAAGTAGGAATTCACCAGCTTGATCAATTCATCCTAGATAAAGAATCATTTTTACGTTCAACTCCAACTCTCCTCCCCACTAAGGGATGGATTACCAGTTATTATGGGCCACGAAAATCCCACTATGCTGGAAGGGTTAAGATGCATGAAGGTTTAGATGTAGGTGCTAAAACCGGAGAAGGAATCCTAGCCACAGCAGATGGCGTGGTTATATTCTCTGGTCATAAACCCGGCTTTGGAAAATTCGTTCAAATGGATCATGGTTATGGTGTTGAAACCATTTTTGCCCATGCCTCGAAGTTGAACGTCAATAAAGGTGAAGTCATCAAGCGCGGTCAAACTATTGCTTACGTAGGTAGCACTGGTTATTCGACAGGTCCTCACGTGCACTATGAAGTGAGAGTAAACGGGACTCCCGTTGATCCTCTTTATTTCATTTTAGATTAAGAGTATTTAAAAATTTAGGAGAAGTTATATGAACCCATTGAGAAAGATCTTTGGCAGCAAACACGACCGTGATGTTAAGGCGATGTTGCCATTAGTAAAAAGAATTAATTCATACGAAGAACAGATGAAGAAATTATCTGACGAAGAGCTTCAAGGACAAACCGTTAAGTTTAGAAAGAAGTTCGACGAAGGAACTCCTCTTTCTGAATTTATGGAAGAGGCCTTTGCAACAGTAAGAGAAGCATCAGTTAGAGTCCTTAAGATGAGGCATTTTGATGTTCAGCTTATAGGTGGAAAGACTCTATTTGATGGGATCATTGCAGAGATGAAAACCGGTGAAGGGAAAACCTTAACCGCCACTCTCCCTTTATACCTACACGGCTTAAGTGGAAAAGGTTGTCATGTTGTAACTGTAAACGATTACCTAGCTTCTCGTGATGCTGAAGAAATGGGTCAACTCTTTAGATGGCTTGGCCTTTCAGTTGGTTGTATCGTCAATGATATGGATGATGAAGAGAGAAAGGATGCTTATAAAGCAGACATCACATACGGAACAAATAATGAATTTGCCTTCGATTATCTAAGAGATAATATGAAGTTCGACCTCGAGGATTACGTCCAAAGAGATCATAATTACTGTATTGTCGATGAAGTCGATTCTATTCTTATTGATGAGGCAAGAACCCCTCTTCTTATTTCAGGACCTAGTGAAGGCAATACTGATCTTTATGGTGAGATGAATAAGATCATCCCTAAGTTAACTGTTGTAAAACATTTTACGGTTGATGAAAAAGCGCGTTCTTGTGTTTATACCGATGACGGAATTGAAGAGTTACAAAAGATTCTAAAGATTCCAAATCTTTTTTCAATGGAGCACTCAGAACTTCTTCACCATCTTAACCAAGCACTAAAGGCCCATTATCTTTTTAAGATCGATGTGGATTATGTTGTTAAAGATGGTCAGGTCATCATCGTTGATGAGTTTACCGGAAGGCTTAAAGAAGGATCACGTTGGTCGGATGGTCTTCATCAATCTGTTGAAGCTAAAGAAGGCGTAAAAGTTAAGAGTGAAAACCAGACTCTTGCTTCGATCACCTTTCAAAACTATTTTAAGCTCTACAATACTCTTTGCGGTATGACCGGGACAGCCGATACGGAAGCGGAGGAATTCAGAAAGATTTATAACCTTGATGTTCTCGTCGTTCCGACTAACCTACCCCTCATCAGAGATGATCAGGCCGATATTATCTTTAAGAACAAAGCCGCTAAGTATAAAGCTGCAGCAGAACTGATCAAAAGCCTCCATGAAAAAGGTCAGCCAGTTCTCGTTGGAACAATCTCTATTGATAGTTCAGAGATCCTCTCAAATTATTTAAATGAGTGGAAAGTTCCACACGAAGTCTTAAATGCTAAACAACATGAAAGAGAAGCTACGATTGTTGCTAATGCTGGTCAAAAAGGCGCAGTAACAATTGCTACTAACATGGCCGGTCGTGGTACCGATATTAAGCTTACTAAAGAAGTCATTGATTTAGGCGGGCTCTATATTTTAGGGACTGAAAGGCATGAATCAAGAAGAATTGATAACCAACTAAGAGGGAGATCTGGTCGTCAGGGAGACCCTGGAGCATCAAAGTTCTTCTTATCGCTTGAAGATGATCTTATGAGAATCTTTGGAAGTGACCGAATTTCTAAGTTTATGGACACACTTAAGATGGGAGAAGATGAGCCTATCGAACATAAGATGATCTCTAACGCCATCGCAAAAGCTCAGAAGAAAGTCGAAGGACATAACTTTGAAATTCGTAAGCATCTTCTTGAATACGATAATGTTATGAACGAGCAAAGAAGGGTTATCTATAAGCTTCGTAAAGATATCTTAGGTGATCAAGGAAATATGGAGTTCATCCACGAGATGATCGAAGAAGTATCTGAAGTTCTTATCGAAAACTACCGTCCTCAGAGAAAGGTTCCACTAGATCATTGGCCTTGGGAAGAGATGCAAAAGGGATTTGAAGTAACTTATCATTCTGATTATAAAGTTTCGCCGTTAGAATGTGGTGAGAAGTATGATTCAGATATTCCTGGTTACTTCTCCTCTATTGGTAAAGAACTCCTCGAGAAAAAACTCTCTGCTTACGATGCAGAACAAGTTAAATACGCCATTAGAGAAATCCTTCTCTCAATCTTTGATCAGCATTGGAAAGATCACTTGCTTTCGATGGATCATATGAAAGAAGGGATAAACTTACGAGCCTACGCTCAAAAAGATCCGCTCACTGAATACAAGAGAGAAAGCTTCGGTCTTTTTGGGGCCATGAAAGTTGAAGTAAAAAAATCAGTCGTTAATAACGTCTTTAGTGTACAATTATATACAGTAGAGGAAATTGAGGAACTTAAAAGAAGGCAGCAAGCAGAACTTGAAGCCCAACTTGAATCCTCTAAAAAAGCTCAAGAGCAAGCCGAACAAAAAGCAAATCCTGCTCCCGTTCAACGTGGTTCTAATAAAGTAGGACGTAACGAGGTTTGCCCATGTGGTTCAGGCAAGAAGTTCAAGCATTGCCACGGAGCTTAATAATCCTCTAACAGGGGTTTTATGAGCGACAATGATGATGATATAACAAAACCGGACATGACTCGAATCGAGGACTTGTCCGAGTTTCTACACCCAGAAGATCCGGAGGCTGACGCTCAGTTAGGCCTCCCTTCAACCCCAGACCAAGAAGATGAAGAAGAAGATGCTGAATCATTTGAGACTATGTCTCTTGATGATCTAGAAGAAGATGAATCCCCTCCTGCTTTTTCAGATGATGATTCTGAAGTTGAGCCAACTAGTTTTGGGGAAGATGATAATGACTCTGGTGATGAGTTTTCATCAGATTCAACTCAGCCTGACTTTGAAGCCCCTAGTTTCAGTGAAGAAACAGATGAAGAAGAAACTACTTTTGGACAAGATGAAGAGACCACCTTTGGCTTAGAAGAAGATGACGAATCTCAAAGTACTTCCTTTGGTGAGGATGAAACTTTTGAGAGCGCCTCTTTTGAAGAAAATGAAGACGATACTGATAATGAAGATTTCTCTTTAGAAGAAATGGATACTTTAGATGAAGAAGCAAAGCTTCAAGAAGAAGTTGATAATGAAATTCAAGAGGCCCTTGAGGAAGATGAAGACGAAAGTCAAGATAGCTTTCAAATGACAGAAGAGGAAGACCCCGTTGAAGAGCAAGAAGATCTAGAAGTTGATAGCGAAGAAGATGATAACGAATTTGAACCTGAAACCGCTCAATTTGAATCCACTGATGAAGACTCTAGTGATTCCTTTGAGGCAATAGAAGAATCTACTACTCCTATGGTTCAGCAAATAAATGAGCCAATTGAAGATAGCTTCTCACAGACCCATCAACAAGAAGCCACCCCAAAGGCACAGCAACGAGAAACCTTTAAAGATTTAAATGAATTTGGAAATGCCATCTCATATGGCCAAGTAGCAGCTGGCGGGAATCCTCCCTTTAGCATAGTTCTCAGAAAAATAAGATACCTAGAAGATAGTGAGAGAATAATAGAGATTCTAAGAGAGCATGGACTTTGTGATGAATCAAACGAAGCTGATTTTCAGCAAGGTCTCAATAATGGCTCTATGCTTATCAGTCAGCTCAACGAATATTCAGCGATCTATCTTGCTCATAAATTTAGAAGGTTTGATCTTGAGATCTTAGTTGGTCTTTCAGATGAGGTTCACCCTTCTAAGAACTATGATATGGATTATAAAGGTCTTGTAAGAAAAGAGAATCTTACCCAAAACAAGAATGAAACATTCTCTCTTGAAGAGCAGGTCATCCAAGTTGAGGCCATCTTACTAGCAACAACTCCGACATTAGAGAACTATAGAATCGATCGTTACTTAGGACTTGTTAGCGCCCATATCATGATCGAAGAAGAAGAGTTTCAAAGACTTCAAGAAACTGATCTGAAGAATAAGAATGCTGAAGAAGTAGACCCTGATGAGTTACTAAGGGAATTAGATCAAGATCAATTTGAATCAAAGACTTCTTCAATAGAAATTGGTCTTGAAGAAATCTATCAAAACCTAGCTGAGTCTCTAAAAGCAAAGGCCTTTAAGATGAAGGGCAATGCTGTTGTGGGAATTAATTATCAAATTACTCCTCTTATTAATCAAAAACCATCTGACCAAAGTCCGAGTATCAACTATAAGATAAGTTGCACTGGTAATACTGTTTGGGTTGGTGGAAAAGAGGCCCCTAGAAGTGAAGCTTAATTCACCCCTCCTAGAAGCAGAGAATCATTACCCTGTCTTAATCGTTGGTGGAGGAATTGTTGGAGCTGGTATCTTTAGAGACCTCTCCTTGCATGGCGTCCCTTCTCTCCTCGTTGAGAAAAAAGACTTCTCCTCTCAAACTTCTCAAAGCTCAAGCAAGATGCTTCACGGCGGAATTCGTTATTTAGAGAACTTAGATTTCGCCCTAGTCTTTGAGGCCCTCCATGAAAAAAACTTATGGTTAAAGCTAGCTCCCCACCTATGTTATGAGCAGCCTTTTTATATGCCTGTTTATAAAGATGCCCTTCGTCCTTTATGGATGGTTAAGTGTGGACTTTTTCTTTATGACTTTCTAAGTAGTTTTCAAAACTCTCCTCACCAAACCAATAATACGGCGAAAACATTAAAAGATATAAAGCACCTTAGAGAGACAGGCCTTACGGGCTCTGGAGTTTATTACGACGCCATCGTAGACGATGCGAAACTCACACTCGAAGTTATCTACGATGGTCTTACACACAAAGCCTCTCAGGCCCTCAATCATGTGGCGCTTGAGTCGGTCGAGATAGAAGGAAAGCTTTATAAGTGCCATCTCAAAGATGGTCTCACCGGTGATATGAGAATGATCACCACCGATAATCTAGTCTTTGCCACAGGTCCTTTTACAGATCAATTAATGAATAAATTAGATATTGTTAAATGGGCCCCAAAGCTTCTCCCCTCAAAGGGAAGTCATCTATGGCTTTCAAAAGAGGCACTTCCCATAAAGCATCCTGTTGTTCTTACACCAAAAGATGGAAGAGTGATCTTTGTTATTCCAAGAAATGGTAGAGTCTTAGTTGGAACTACAGAAGTTCAACCTGAAGAGAACTTTTTTGATATCGACTCTTCTCCTTTAGAGACGGACTATTTGATTCATAATATTAATGAATACTTTCCTAGTGCTCAGGTTAAAAAGGAAGATATCCTCTCTACTTTTGCTGGCATTAGACCTTTAGTAAAAGCTGACAGTGGAGATAAAGGTAAGACGGCAAGAGAGCATAAGCTTTTTCAGCCAAGGTCTAACCTCTATTTAATGCTTGGTGGAAAATATACTACCTTTAGAACCATGGCCTCTGATGTAGCTAGAGAGATTTGTTCTAAGGCGCGCATTCCCTATAGTTCAAATAAGACTAAGCAGCCCTTAAAGAGACCTTCAGCGGTTCTCCCATTTGATCCTACTACGTTTACAATCGAGAATGTACAAAAGGCCATGGAGAACGAGCTTGTTCGGACCTTTGAAGACTTACTTATTAGGAGGCTTGGGATTCCAAGCCTAGATCATTGGGATCATGAATTATCTTTTGAGGAATTCTTTAAAGAAATAGAGCCAGAACTTACTAATCATTTTGGGATCAACCCACTTTTAAAATAAGTAACTCATTCCAACTATTAATCTTGGTCCGGACTTTGTCGTTACGGATTCACTATCAGTATCTGTAACCGCGCTTTTAATCCCTTGGCTGTAAAAATCAAGCATTCCTCGAACGCCGAAGCCCGAAGCTGTGTAATACTTAGCTCCAATACCTAGACTAAAGAAAGTTCCACTACCTTTAGTTGTAGTATCTCCTGCAGTCGTTGAACTATTGATAAGTCCCAAGCTTCCGCTAATGAAACCAATAGGCTTTTGAAAAGAAAGGATATCATTAAAGAAATGCCAATTTGTTCCAAGTCCAATATTAGATTGTGAGGTTTTAACTTCTGTTGTCGTCGTATCAGAAGTTGTGGTTGTTGAACTATAGTCAAAGGATCCGTAAAATGACAATTTTCTCAACCAATCTCTCCTATGGGGAAAGTACTTCTCTAAGGCCATGCCTATTCCCATTGTAGACTCTTTACCCGTTGTAAGTTCTGATCCTTCTACCCCATCATCAACACTAGTGCTTAAAGAGTGCCATTGAAAACGACCAACCATCTCCCAAGACTTGTTAGAGAAAACACCTCTACCTGTAGCGTATGAAGATTCTTTAGAATCTAGGTTTCTTACGTAGGCGCTTCGAGAACCACCAGTATTTCTCATTGGTCGATTAACAGTCTCATCTAGAACAGGTCCTTCTTTTAAAGACCCAAGCTCTTCTTCATCACTCATAGATGTGCTAGAACCACGAGACCTTCTTGTATCCCCTCTTGAGATAGAAATAGTATCTGCACCGGACGGAATTGGTTCTAGGACTAAACTCTTAGAAGAATCGTCTGTAAGCTTTAACGGGCTTGAGATCTTTATATTTACGACTCTATCAACTGTGACGGCGTCTACATTTATAATTCTATAAATAGACCAGATACTTCTTGTAGGCGAAGCCTTTGAAACAACTCCTCTAGCAATCACTCCCGTTGTTAAAAAGAACTTTGCATGGTCACCAACAACCAGACCATCTTCAAGACCTCTATTTAAGAGGACTGTTTTTTTTGTAGAGGAAACACTTAAGATCCTCGTTGTTAATTTTTCATCGAGTTCAAGAGAGCTTGCAGCTCCAGAAAATAACAACATGAGTATGACTAGCCATTTACTATTCATCTTTCCATCCTTAAAAATACGCGCTTAGCCCAACGGCCACTTTAAAGCGGTTTAAAGTTTCAGACCCATTGATCGAATCTAATGAGTTAACTGAATCCAATATAGAATACTTAGTAGGCTCATAGCTAAAATGTAGCCCGAGCCCAAAACCTAGTTTTAGAATTTCGTCTTCTGTGTCTCCCGCCTTAAAACGGTACTTAAATCCCCACTGATAAATAGGAAGAGAAAGGATTGAAACTTTATATTCTTGAAAAAGCTCGGAAGAGAGAAGAGTTCCATTTCCTCTTGCTATTCCGACTCCTACATAGCCTACAACTTTCTTAATTGAAATTGGCTCATTCCAGAAATAATAATTTAAAAAACCTCGAAAGTTTCCAAATTTAACTCTAGCGTTAGTTTCGCTATTTACTGCGTAGTAAGTATTCCCTTGTTCAAGGCCTACTTCAAAACTAAAGCTCTCTAAGAAATCAACAGTTCCCTTTAAGGGTGTTTCGTAGGTGATATTTAAGGCATAACCTATACCTGTATTATTAGGATCATTTTCTGTCGTTACATTATCGACATCATTGGTAATCTTAATATTGAGCTCATGACCAACTTTTTCTGTTAGCGCTCTTGTTTGGCGTGCTCTTTCTTCAGCTATTCCTGATCTAATAAAGAATCTTCTTAGCTGCTTATCTTCCATGTCAGCTGACCAGGTTTGGCCATCTCTATCAATCTTAGCTAATGCTCGTCTACTAACACGACTCTCTTTTTTATTATTTCCCATAACATTATCAAAGACTGATTTTTGAGTGGACCTTTCACCTGCTGAATCTTTATAAAGTGAGGCAAGCCCATTTGGCTCATCATTAATCTTACTGACAGCTCCATCAGTTGTTGATTTTGCAATCTCTTTATCAAGAGCAGACCTAATGGCATCAGGTTTTACTCCTTTTTCAGACTGGTCGATAAAAAGAGTTTCAATTTCATCTAAATAATTGTCAGAGAACTCAGGATTCCCTCTTCCTTTCCAATTTAAATATTTTGTTTGCTCAACATCATAGTCCACAGTAGGTTTAGTCTCATTCAAAGAAAGAGAGCTTTTATAATCCCCTTCTTTGAATACCATCTCAGAGGGAAGCCCTCTTCTTCTATCATCTACATATTCGCTTAAGCTCTTGGCCCTTGGGAGAAGAACTTTTTTCTCACGGATTTTGTAAGCTCGTCTTCCTTCAAGAACGACAGTATCTCTTGAAAAGAGAATCTGTTTTCCTTTTTTTAGAAATTGAAAGTTTTCAATGTTTTTAAAGAACCAAAAAGATCGCTCGCTATGAGTCTTGATGACTTCAGCGTTGCCAACAAAATATAGTTTTGGTTTTGCAGGTGTGCCTGCTTGAAAATAGAATTGACCTGACTGGCCTTCACTCACGCCTTCAAGGGAGCCACGGTCAACAACGATACTAGAACCCGAACTAGAGACTTCTAATATTTTGATCCCTTGCATAGCAAAGGCCTGCCCTGTGAGTAAAAAGACTATAGAGAGTAAGTATTTTCTAGTAATCATCCTTCCCTGGATTCAATTATTTAGTAATATCAGCTCATTAGAATTTTAACACAGATAGGCGGAGGGTGCATAAAATAGTTAAAAGTTGCCATGCATCAATATTGAAATCTTGACCCAATCAGTCTATATATAACTATCTTAAATTACATAAAAGGAAGTGCCCTGTGGCCCGAAAGAAATTCAAAAAGATCTACCGCTATTCATGCACCTTAACTGGTGAAGAGTTTAAAGTAACAACTGAGTGTAAAAACACTGATGACCTTATGTCCGTGAAGGCCTACTACGAATTAAATCCGGATAAGGATGACCGTCCAGAACATATAAAAGTTCAGCTAGAACAAGAACAGCAGCAGTAAAAAGGAAAATTCATGGAATCAAGAAAAGTAATCATCGTAGGATCTGGTCCTGCTGGATATACAGCGGCCCTCTATGCCTCAAGAGCTGACTTAAAACCTCTTGTTATCTTAGGTTCAGAACCAGGCGGACAACTAACAACAACAACAGAAGTAGAAAACTTTCCAGGATTCCCAGAAGGAATTCAAGGCCCTGAGCTAATGGAAAATATGAAGAAACAAACTGAAAGGTTTGGAACAGAATACCTTAGTGCCATGGTAACTTCTGTTGATCTATCTAAAAGACCCTTCAAAGTTGAAACAGATAATGGGGATAAGTTCGAAGCTGAAACTTTGATCATCTCCACAGGTGCATCGGCTAAGTACTTAGGTCTTGAAAACGAAAAAGAACTTATTGGTAAAGGCGTCAGTGCCTGCGCAACATGTGATGGATTCTTTTATAGAAATAAGATTGTCTATGTTGTTGGTGGTGGAGACACGGCCATGGAAGAAGCAACCTTTCTTACAAAGTTTGCAAGCAAGGTAACTATTGTTCATAGAAGAGATACACTTAGAGCTAGTAAGACTATGCAACAAAGGGCCATCGATAATCCAAAGATTGATTTTCTTTGGGATAGCGCTGTTTCAGAAATTCTTTTTGATGACACTGGAGTTACTGGTCTTAAGATTAAGAACTTAAAAACTGAAGAAGAAAACCAAGTTGATACTCACGGTCTCTTTATGGGGATTGGACATTCACCAAATACTGGTTTTCTTAACGGACAAATTGATCTTGATGATCATGGCTTTATTGTTCCCACAAACTCGCCACACCCTGATACTAATATTCCTGGTGTCTTCGCTTGCGGCGATGTTCAGGACTCATATTATAGACAAGCTATCTCAGCTGCAGGATCTGGTTGTATGGCCGCTATTCGTGCTGAAAAATTCATCGAAGACCAAGCTTAAACCCAACCACAAAACTCAACTGACTTAAAAAGTATGAGAATCGGAAGTGACTGAAATCACCCGATTCTCTCTCTTTTTTGGTCCTATGCTTCATTTATTTTTGACGATGTACGCGTGTCTTGGAAAAATTATAAAAGAGGATCTTACGGAGTGAGATTCATTTGGGAAAACCAAGGAAGGTGCTATGACCCCACTATTTCAAATGGAGACATTGAAAGTATTTTTGCAAACGGATGTGCGAAATCTTTATGTCCAATTTCAAGATAAAACCATTAAAAAACAAACACTTCTAGACCTTAGGGACATTATCGATTGGCTTCACGCTCATATTGAAGTGGATTCAGTCCTTCTAGGAACTGTTCATTCAGAGTTTGGGAGTGGGTGGAATCAAGAAGAATGGAAAACCCTTACCTCCACTGAAACTGAATTCTACATAGAAGAACTAAGACAGCTCTCGTTTGCCTTTATCCAGGTCCCTCAAACTGTAGTGGCCGATTTAAAAAGAGGCGCTAGTGGCGCTAGTCTTGAACTAGTTCTTGGAGCAGATCTTCGTATCATGGAAGAAGGTGGAAGACTCGTCTTTGACCATCTTCAACAAGGAATGGCACCGGCCTCCGGTGGTTGTGGTCTCCTAAGTGCTCTAATGGGTCAGGCCCTAGCTAAGAACTGGGTTCAAACCTCCCTTCCGATACCAAGTCATTCATTAATTTCTTCAGGCTTTGTGCAGGAAGTTTATAATTTTCAAGACGGTTATACAGATACTCTTTTAGACGCTATCTCACATCAGTCTCCTGTTGCTAGAATTCAAACGAAGAAAACTTTTGGTGAATTCTTAATGGATGATATTAGAAAGACTCAAGCTGTTGAATCAAAGATAGCTATGGGAGCCTATATCACTGGCGATTTCTTAAAATACCTTCGAGAAAAATCTCACAGTGTGTTTACTTCTGCTAGAGAATGGGGACAATCTATTCGCGGTGAAAGAAAAGATACTGCTGTTTAAAAGAATAAAGAAATTAATCCATGGCAATTAGATTCAAGGGCCACTTTTTGTGCCCTTGGATTAACAGCTCGAAGAAGAGCAGAGCCTTTATCAAAGAAGTTTCTTCCTTTTTTAGTCACACTATTAGATTCAATTCCACTTTCTTTTAAGCGTTCTTGAACGAGCTCACTTAGGCCAAGCTCTGAGTTTTTCTTATCTTCTAGTGCTTGTTCTAGGACTCCAAAAGAGATGGCGAGCTTGTTTCTTTGCAGTTGCCACTTAGCTATAGAAGGAGGAACAAAGCTATCATCTGTTAAAACTCTTTGCGCTTCTTCAAGTTCTTTGCTTGAATCGATATGGTAAAACGACATGCCCATCCAAAGGATGTTCTCTCTTTGCCTGGGATTAAGGGCGTGCCTATAATCATCTTCAAACATAACGATCTTTTTCAAGTCTTCATTTACTAACTTAAGGTCTTTCTTCCATCTATCGGCGGGTGCTGGGTTTTCAAGATCTGCTGGAGGCTCTACTAACAAAAGATCTTCCCTATGCAGGGCCTTATGAGATACTTCGAGAAAGCTTCTTTGGCTTCCATCAAGAATAGTAATGGCCTCTAGGACCTTTATATTTCTTGAAGATGGACCACCGCTAAAAAAGGAAACTCTATATTTTGGGTCTAGAACTAAAGCTGTGACTAATTCTCTTGCCCAGTCATGAACTCTATAGAGTTCATCCCCTATTTCGATGATTCCTTTTCTTCCTTTTAAACTAGCATCAACCTTACTTATTAAAGTCCAATCAAGATCAAAGACGATGTCTATGGCATCAGGATTGTTGGCAGGAGAACGATGCCCGGTAGATGTACAAGAGCTGATCAGAATAAAGAAAAGGAGCAGAAGCTTTTTCATGACTCCTTTTCGGCATTTCTTAGTTTGGCCGTACTTTTAATAGTGGTCTTATTTCATAGTGACCAAGTACTTGAGCAGTTTTCTCAAAGTCTTTTGTCATTCCGAGGATAAAACCTCCACCACCGGCTCCGCAGAGTTTTAAATAGAAAAGGCCTTCATCAATGCCACGTTTCCAGAGCTCTTGATAAAGGGTTGGGATCATTGGTGTAAAATGTCTATATTGAAAATCAGAGAGCTGTCTAAAGAACTCGAAGAGTGAACTTACATTACCTTCCATAAATGAAGTGATACAGCCATTAGTAATAGGTAGGAGGACTTTTTGGCAAAGCCTATCGAACTCCTCACCCTTACATTTTTCAAGAAATAAATTAACAAGAGGTTCAGTTCTTCTGGGCCTTCCGGTATTTAATAAAAAGATTGCCCCATCTCCAGAGCTATAATCAGGAATATTAACAGAACAGACATCTGGGCCTTTTCCATTGATAAGCATAGGAGCATTTTCAAAACTAATTAGAGGGTCTATTCCACTTGAAGAGCCATGAAAATGATTCTCCATCTGAGAGAAGATCTGCTTCATAACTGAGATGCTAAGTTTCTTATCACCTGTTTTAAAATAACTTGAATAAATAGCGGCCACTAAAGCGCCACTAGAACCTAAACCATATCCTTGAGGAATTGAACTATCAAAAAAGAGCCCGCGACCTACGTCGAACTCAAAGCTATCAATATCAAAGTTAGAGTCATATTCACTTCTAGCGAACATGCTTTTTAAATACTTTGAAAAGTCTCTAAGTTCAGGGTCGATAGATTTGTCATTCTTAAAGTCTAAGCTTCCACCAAATTTACCATAAGGAATAGATAAGGCCATGGAGTCTTTGATGATTGAGTACTCACCAAAAAGGAGTACTTTAGAATTAAAAGTTCTCTTATCCATGATTTATCTCTGGACCATTTCCAACTTTATCATCAATCCACCTTCCCTCTTCAAGAAAAGGAGTAAGTTCTGATTCAATAAAGTTCTTAACTTCTTCTTTATTTTTAAGAGCGTAAAGTAAATGAACATTTGGCCCAGCATCTAGAGTAAAACAGACCGGAAGACCTGTTCTTTTTCTAAAGGCCCTCACTTTTTCAATAATTCCTAAGGACTCTGGTCTCATAAGAATAAAAGAAGGGGTTGAATTCATCATAAGGCCATGAAGTTCTAAGGCCTCTTTCTCAACGAGATCACAGAAGTCCATTAACCTTTCTTCTTTCATAATTTGGTGCAACTGACTAACTCGGTCAGTGGCCTCTTTATATCTTGTCTCTGCGTAGGGATGAGAGTCCATCAAAGCATGACCTTCTCTACTGCTAACAGGTTTCTCTTTTGAAGAGACTATTAATATGGCGTCTCCCCATTCGTTCCAAGATAGTGGAAGAGCATCCACTTTTGAAGCGAATTGATTGCTTGTCTCATCATTCCACTCACCCCAAGTTACAACGCCTCCGAAGAGACTACGGCAAGCAGAGCCTGAACCTAAGCGCGCAAATGAAGAGGCTTGTTCAAGGAAGTCATTTTTATGATCTAGGTTATTAGTAAGCTTTGAGACGACATGGGCAAAACACAGTGACAAGCTGGCCATAGAAGAAGCAGAACTAGCTATCCCAGCAGAGTGCGGAAAGGTATTACTGCTCTCAATCTTTAGATCTAGATTCTTAAGGACAGGATACTTCTCTTCCCAAGTTTTTCTAAACTTAAGGATCTTTTCTTCAAAACTAGGATTGGATTCACCCTCAAACAAGAATAAAGTTTGAGAGTCTCCTTCAGACCAAGTCATCTTAGTTTTAGTAACCGAGTTTGAAAGAGTAAAACTCATTGAAGGGTTTTGAGGAATTTGAACTCCCCTCTTACCCCAGTATTTTATGAGAGCAATATTCGAAGGGGCTCTATACTCAATGGAGTTGACCATTTGGGGCTCCGCCTTCGTGAGTTAATATAAGTTCATTATAAGGAATGACTACTTCATATCCTTTATCATTAAAGTACTCTTTTGTTTTATCCGTAGACTCTTTAGAAGTGACTAGAACAAAGTCTCCACCCCATGCGCCAAGGGATTTTACTTCTCCCCAGAAATCAGAAAAGTTTCTTTCTTTGACTGTTTTCATTCCAAGGTTATCTGAGACAATTTGTTCATGATCCTTGATAAGAACCTCAAACTCATTGATCTCTTGGCAATCTAGGATTGATTTAGAAATATAACTAAGAGTCTTATAAATAGTTGGAGAGAAAGGCTTCTTTTCAGAATAATAGTTAATGGCCTCACGGCTATCCTGTTTTTTCCCAAGGTAGACAAAGTAGAGATTGGAATGAAAACTTGGCTCAAAGAGAACTGGTGACCAATGTGGTCCTTCGTTATCTTTTTCATACATGATAGGCCCATCAGATTGAGCGCAGGCGATATCATAACCAGAACCACCATAAGTATTAAACTGAAGTTCAAAAGGACTTACATAGGCCCATTGAGCAATATTATAAATAAGAGTTGAGCTACTTCCTAGTCCCCATTCGAGTGGAAAACCTAAACGAGTTTCAACCGTTACATCCATCTCATCCCTTAAGAAATGAGAGTTTTGTTTTCTAGCTTGTCTTAAGATCTTTTGAAGGAAAAGAACTTCTTGGCTAGGGTTTTCATCTAAACAATTGAAATGCCAGAATTCAAACTTGGCCTCAAGCCAAAGTCTTCCCTCTACGTCAAAGCTCTTCCAAACCATTACTGGGTTAAAGCTTGGTGAGTAATGAACGGCCATGCTCTGCCCTACTCTCGTTGGTAGAGCGATTGATTTTGCTCCATCAAGAACAAAGTACTCACCTGTTAAAAGGACTTTACCTTGTCCAAAGTAAAAATGATCCGAGCTTTCCCCATCTAAACGAGGCCCTTCTTGATTTGTTCCATCCACATACTTGAGAAGTGGATTATCTTTTTCTGTTGATTCTATAATTCTCACAGTCATTCCCCCAAACCCTACTGATAGTTCCTAAGGCCACTTAAGAATTCTCTTATGCCGCCGAACGATATTATTTCATCTTCAAATTTATTACGGACTATTTCTTTTTCTGCGTCCGTCGCCTCTAGTTGATTGAGAATATTCATTAAGTGCATTTTCATATGCCCTTTTTGAATTCCTGTTGTTGTTAATGATCTTAGAGCAGAAAAGTTCTGCGCCAGACCTATAGTCGCGGATATTTCCATTAGCTTTGCCGCCGATGGTCTCCCTAACATATCAAGACTAACTTTTGCTAAAGGGTGAAGAGAGGTTAGCCCTCCTACTGTTCCTAGAGATAAAGGAAGTTCTAATTTAAATCTAAAGATATCATTAACAATTGATACGTCTGTCAGGCCTCTATAAGAGCCGTCACGACAGGCCCAAGTATGACCGCAAGCTTCTACAGCTCTAAAGTCATTTCCAGTTGCCAGCACTACTGAATCAATCCCGTTAAAGATCCCTTTATTATGAGTCGTCGCTCTATTTACATCGATCTTTGCAATTCTAACGGCGCGAGAAAACTTCTCTGCGAATTCTCTCCCGCTCATTCCATGTGAAGGATCTTCTAGATCATCCACATGACATTCAACCCATGCTTTAACTCGGCAATCAGGGGTATAGTTTGAAAGGATCGCCATTACGATTTGAATCTCTGAGTCAGCTCCATCAAACTTGCTCTCAACTATATCGGCAAAGTTCTTGGCCAATGATTCTAATACGGAATTTATAAAGTTTGCGCCCATAGCGTCGCAAGTATTGAACTCACACCAAATTTGATAATAACCAGGCTCATCAAAGGTTCTATCGACTAATTTGATATCGAGGAGCCCGCCGCCTCTTTTTTCCATATTACGAGTAAGTGACTTTACTGAATCAAGAAGTTCATCTTTAACTTCATTAAAGAGAGTCTCAATCTTTGAAGTTGCCCCTTCCCAAATAAAGTGTACCTGTCCGATTTTATTTAAGGAGATGACTTCAGACTTAAAGCCACCTCTATCCATCCAAAACTTTGCACTCTTAGCAGCTGCTGCCACAACAGAGCTCTCTTCAATGACCATAGGAACGCAAAGTAGTTCATCGTTAAGAAGAACGTTTGGAGCGACTCCGTAAGGAAAGTAAAAATTTGTTAATGTATTTTCTGAGAAGTCATCAAAGACTTGTTGCTCTTCTTTATCGTCGTGCCAGAATGACTTGATCAGTTTATTCACTGATGGTCTTCCTTCTAACACTTCATCAACTAAGTAGTTAATTTTTTCTAGCTTACTTAGTTTTGAGAATCCACTTACCTTATTCACCGTTTGCCCCTGAGGTTAGATATTTCTCCATCATACTTAGTCCTTCAATCTGATTCTTTAAGAACAATTCGAAGGTCTTATAATCGCCCTGAGCGGCTATTAGCATCGCCTTAGCTTGACCATAAACAGAATTGGCTTTACAGGTTTGTACTAAGTGATGACCATGAAGTGCGTTTTGCACTCCACCTGAGATGATGATTTCACTACAGAGAATATCTTTTTCTTCTTTTAATATTTGATTTACATAAGAGACCATTTCATCTGCAGTATGACCTACTAGGGCAAGTTCTCTAAAGCCCTTCTCTTCTTTTTGTCTTAACTGCTCTAAGCGCGAAAAGTTCGTTCCTCCGAAAGCGCCAAACTCGATGGCCTTTAACTTTCTTTTCATCAGGGCCTTAAGACTTTTAGGTCCCATCCCTTGTCCTACTTCTTTAACTATAAGAGGGAATGAATTTTTCTCTAAAGCTTTATCAATACTCTCAAGTGGGCTCCTCTTGAGAAGATCACCTTCAGGTTGAAACCACTCCTGCATGGGATTGAGATGAATGATGAGACCATCCGCTTTTAAAGAAGAGACCATTCTTTCAATTTTTTCCCAGCTTCCATTTTCAAAAGCTTTTTCTATTTGAGCGATACCTAGGTTGGCATAGAGAGGCTGGTCTTTTACTAGAGGTCTTAAATTAAAGTCATCGAAGAACTTATCTGATTCTAAAAGAGAACGGCAGGAACCTAATCCCATGCCTAATCCAAACTCTCCCACACCGCGGGCAAGGTTTTGATTGATATGACGGGCCGGTCCGGTTCCTCCAGTCATGCTAGAGACCCAAAGACCGGCTAAAAGATTCTTTCCAAGAAAATTTAGACTTTTAGGACCTTCATTTTCTGAGGGATGTGCCTCGAACAAAGGTTCATAATTGAATCTTTTATCCTTCAGAACTCCCGATATTTGGGATTCCATGGCCAAGTTAATATGGGCCAACTTTCGTTCTTCGGATGAGGGATCGTGATCCATTTTTCTCCAATAAGATATTATTTTTGTGAGGTGCGTTTTTTAACATATTGAACACAGGACGTCATTGATCTTTTAGCTGATGACACGTAGCGAATGTACCGGATTTTATTGGGATATTATCAAAATAAACTCGGCCTTTTGGCCTTTTACTTTCCTTTGCAATAGAGAGGGCTTGCCCCTCAACAATTCTTGATTAGGGTGGTTAAGATTGAGGGCCATAAAGACTTGTTTATCAGGGAAGTGCCGGGCCACATCTTCGATGGTCTTCCCTAATCTATAAGGGGTATCCATGATGATCAGAGATCTTGATTCCCTTTTAAGTTTATTAAAGTTCTCTTCCCGGTCTTCTTTTTTCGCGGGAATGAATCCACAGAAAATGAATTCATCTAATTTAAATCCACTCAAAGAAACGGCCAAAGAAATTGAGTTACAAAAGGGAGTTGAAGTTACTTCGATTGAATTATTATGACAGGTGTTGACCAGTTCAACTCCTGGGTCGCAAAAAGCAGGTAGTCCACCATCGCTCATCAAGAAGACATTCTTACCATTTTTAAGATGATCAATTAAGCGAGAGAGTTCATTTTCTCTACTATGCTCATTATAATGAACAAAGTTTTCTATCGCCTCTCTGGGAAGCCCCCAATGGAGCCATCTTCTTCTTCCTGGCTTTGGATCTTCAACAGCTATTATATCTTGATCTTCAACGGCTTTATGTAGGAGTGCTAAGGCAACTGGTTCTAAAGGGGAATTATCATCAATGGGAGTTGGTATTAAATAGAGCTTAGATTTCATCGAAGTACACAGCAGCTTTGACGCTGATTCCTCCTACGTGATTGATAAATACTAAGTCTTCTCCAGTAGCCGTTTCTAAGTCAGTACCTTGGCAGTCTTGAAGCCTTTGAACTTCTAACTTTTTTTCTTTTCCATCAGGAGTGATCAATCTAAGTTTTGCTCCACAAGTTAAATGCCTTACGGGATTCTTTAACTTTAGCGCTAAGTAGTTTTTCTTATTAACTTCTAGAATTTGACCTAGATAGTTTTCATCTATCCTTTGAATTCTATGGTTTTTTAATTTTTTAAAGAGGACATCAGACTTATTGGTGTTAAAGAAACCTCTTATAAGTCTTTGAGGTGAGAGCTCTTTGATCCTATCAAAGCTCTCTTCAAGAGGGCTTTTTAAGAATTGATAGACTACTCTTTCTAAACTTTCATCCATAAACCTATTATCAATTCTTAAATGCTTGATGCCGAGGTCAGTTAATTCTTTGTGATGATCTAAGAGGCAATGATCACTTGGAAGAAACATAAAGGTGCCATGTTTATTCTCTAAAAGTGGGAATCCTTTATGAGGACTCTCTTCACTTTGACCAGAGGCTTCTATCCAATGATTTGTATCTTTCATCTCTAAAGCGGCTTCACTTTCGCTAAGGCCGGATTTTAGGAGGTACCTAGGTGTATAAAAAAGAAGAATCCTTCCCATTCCTAAGAACTCAACTTCACAATCGACTTTAGGAAGTAGGTCCTTTAATTGCTGCTGACTCCACTCGATGGAGAGGATGATTCTAGTTATCCTTGATCTGTTAGTATCTAACCAAGAGTTAATCCCTCTTAGGTTATGATTCCCTGTCTCAAGATTGAGGTGAATATCTAGGTCAGTATTTTCTAAACACCATAATAAAGCGCCTGGGTCTTGAACTCTTAGAGCGCTAATATAGGTTAGGTCTATTTTTTTAAACTCTTCTAAGGAGGAGATAAAGTTATCTTCCACCATGAGAATGTCCCACTCTAGATAAGTCTTTATTCCATTTTCACTTGCATCTTTAGCTAGTGCGTTTACTTCATCAATGCTTAATTTACCTAAACGAGAAAGAGAAATGGGTTCAATAATGACTTGATCTATTAAGTTTTCTTTTAAAAATTTTAATTCTGTTGCGTTTGTTAGATAGGTTATGCCTTTCATAGTGCAAGCCTCCTTCTAACAAGGTTTAATTTCTCAGCTCCACTGATCCAAGGAATCTTAACGAGCTCCCCAGGTTTTGTTTTTTCTCTAACTTCACCAATAAAGTTTAAAACACTTGATGCACGAAAAGGCTGACTCTTTCCTTTAAAGGGAAGAAGTTCTAACTCATCTCCTACATAAAAGGCATGTCTAACTTCAAGAAGAATGAACTCTCCTTCAACTAGGTCCGCCACGACTCCTGAGACTTCGTACTCTTTTTCATCGTGCTCACGTTCGTTGTAGATGCTATCTGCTCCAGCAGGTGCGCCTAAACTAGCACTTGAATAATCTCTATGAGTCACTTTCATTAACTCACTATCATAATAGGCCAATGACTCTTTTGAAATCTCCCCTTCAAGGGATAATTCTTTTAGTGCATCAGCATAGATCTTAGTTATAGTCCCAGCATAATGAGGCCCTTTCATTCGGCCTTCTACTTTTATTGAATCCACTCCCGAATGAACAAACTCTGGTAACAAGGCCACTCCCTCTAAGTCTTTAGAGCTCATAAAGGTAGACTTAGTCTGGGCACCACCTTTGTAATCAATAGAGTATTCAAAGCGGCAACTATGAGCGCAACCACCTCGGTTACTATCTCGTCCTTGGGTATAATTGCTAATAGTACAGTTACCTGAATAGGCCATGCACATAGACCCATGCACGAAGACTTCAACTTCTATATCTGCTTCCTCTTTTATTTTCTTTGCTTCTTTAAGGGTAACTTCCCTTCCTAGAACAACTCTTTCTACGCCCTTGGATTTCCAAAACCTTGCTGATTCTGTATTTAAGCAACTGGCCTGGGTCGAAAGGTGAACGGGGACATTGCAATTATTTTTAACAGTTTCAATAACGCCAAGGTCACTAACGATGACGGCATCGACTTTGATTTCTTCGAGGAGTCTTAAAAAAGAAGGAAGTTCTTCAAGATCTTCATCGTGAAGGAAACCATTTAAGACGACATAGACTTTTGAGTTTCTCTCATGGGCGAACAAAACCCCTTCTCTAAGTTCTGCTTC
Source organism: uncultured Halobacteriovorax sp. (assembly GCA_913061265.1). Lineage (GTDB taxonomy): Bacteria > Bdellovibrionota > Bacteriovoracia > Bacteriovoracales > Bacteriovoracaceae. The sequence continues at coordinate 98,763 of CAJXVS010000001.1, forward strand.
TGTGAAGTTATCGGAGGCCGTTCTCAGTCCAAATTTTTGACCACCACAATATACGGCGTCCGCACCATAGAGGATGGCGATCTTGAGCTTATCTAAGGAGCCCGCTGGAGATAGGAGTTCTGGTATATTCTTCATACTGATTCATTGTGTTAGCAGAAAATTCCTATACAATAAAGAGTGTTAAATATTTAAATTAATTAAACGGAACAGAACGACACAGATGGTCAAAAAGATTGCATTATTCATCTTAGCTAGTTTTATGGCCATTATTGGTTACTCTGCCTATTTATGGGTAACCCAGCCCGTGCTAATCGCTCCTCTGCCCTATCATGTAGACATCGATTATAAGAATCAAACTGACATAGCTGAAGCCGCCCATGTTCTCATTTTAGGGGACCGCCTAGCTGATAGCTTAAAAAGCTATATTCCAAAAATGATCACAAACCTTAGCCAGAATTTGCAAGAACCGCTTAGGATAGTGAATTGGTCTGCCCCCCATGAAAGCCTTGGGCGAAGTCTGGATAAGCTAAAGAGTCTTAAGGTCCTTCCTAAGATGATCATTTATTTAGGAGCTTCCGAAGAGTTCTATGAAAAGAGATTTGAAATAAAGGATTCAGCCAAGATCCTAGAGAATGTTAAGAAATTCAGACAAGAGAATATATCAACTCTCCTTTATACTTTCCCCCCTATCTCAAAGCTAATCTATGCTCCCGTTGAGTTTCTTACTCTAGGAGCTTCAATTGTAAAAGATCCAGGAGATTTAGACTCACTCCTTCAGCAACAAAAGATGGAAGTGACTTTCAATCTTTTTGAAGTTGAGCTTGATGAATTCATAGCTTTTTCCAAAGAAAAAGGAAGCCATCTTGTTCTAGTGACGGCTCCCCTCAACTTAGAGATAAGCCCTCTTAAGGCCTGTGCTAATTCAACAACTGAGTCACTTGAAACTTATCAAAGAAGTTTAAAGAACAGCTTAGAGGCAGGCTCTCATAAAGCGGTCCTTAATAAGATTCGAAGGCTTAGCGAGACCTCTATTGGGAACTCTATAACTTATCACCTCTTAGGCAGGGCCTCGTTAGGCTCCGGCTTTTATGAAGAAGCTCGCAGCGCCTTCATCAATGCTGCCGCATATGATTGTGGAAACTGGCGCGCCCATCCGGTCTTTAACAGCTTAATAAAATCTAAAAGTAAGATATCTGGAAATGCCGTTTTGGACTTTGATGAAATCGTCAATCGTCACTTAGGTTTAAATGAATTATTTCTCAGTGACCATTTTCCTCAAAGTATCTATTATGGGCATTTTATAGAAGAATTAGAATTGGCCATCAAAGTAAAGTTTAAATTATAGGAGTAAAAGATGAGTGATGAAATTAGTGGACCGTTAACTCTTAATCTAAAAGCAGGCGAGCTTGTTTGTTGTGCTGGTCAAGAGGATTTCGATCTTTATATTATTCACACAGGAAAACTCCTCATCTACGTGAATGACGGAACTAAGGTGACTCCTCTTGCATACCTTGGAGAGGGAGAATATTTAGGTGAACTATCCTTCTTTGATCATATGCCTCGTTCGGCTCATGTCGCGACTTTAGAACCTACCACTCTTATTCAAGTACCTGTTGAAGAACTAGAGAGGCAGTTTCCTGAATGGCTTATTACAATTGCCCAGAACATTACTTCAAAGCTTAGAAGAACTGGGGATGTCATTAGACAAAAAGGCATCAGAAAACAAAACGTCGAGAGTATAAAGCCCCTTTCTATGGATGAGCAAAGGCATTACTACCAACTTGTTGAAAAGTTTAAGAGTGAGAACAATATAGAAGGATAGCCCTCAGGTACTGGTAACAAGATGCGCCTAAAAAACCAAAAAACCTAAGTAGTCGGCGGCGAAATGACCTCAAACTAGTCAATTTGCCCCCAAATCCCCCTATTTTCAGCTGCCAAAACTTGGCACGACCTTCGCAATATTAATAATAAGAACTTCCCAAGGATGGGAAGAAAAGCAGCAGTCTTCTCTTACAAGGAGGTAAAGATGACAGCATCCGCACTTAAGTTAATCTTACTATTGTTTGTCCTAGGTCTTGTAAGCACTGGTTGTGCTAATCAAAACACGACGGCTAAAACCCAAGAGGCCAAGACCTCAAAGTATCCTGATGAAAATGATTATAAAGGAAAGCTTAAGGTTAAAGCTCCTAAGATCTCTCGTGATAATTATCACGCCTTCTTAGACAGTTACTAAAAAAGAAATTCAATGTCCCTAGGTCGAAAGATCTAGGACTCTCTCCCTCACGAGAGGCCCGGGTAGTCCGCAGCTACCTGGGCTTTTCATATTTATTTAAAGGCGTAAAGAATAGATCCATTCTCAGTGCGCTCAATCAATGATGAAATTTTATTGCTTTGAACTGCAGGACATCCATAACTTCGTCCTTGTTTAGAATTCTTTGGGCTAACATACTTTGCCCCATGAACAACAATGGCCCTTCTTCTAGCATTTGAATTCGTTGCTTCCTTTCCATCGAGACGCATTGATAATCCATTTTTTCCGTAATAGCGCTCGGCAGTTAAATAAACACCGAGACTCGACTTCAAAGAATTATTTACGTTTGAAAAATACTTCGCCATTCCTGTATGTTTTGGATCAGTGTTCTTTCCATGGGCCACATGAAGACTCTCCATTTCTCTGTTCACAAGATCCAGGATAAACATCCGTCTCTCTCCACTATGCTTAGAAAAATCGACGAGGGTTAAATAGTCTTGATTATCAACCTCACTATTGTTCTCTTGAAGATAAAGAAGAGCCTTCTTGAGGCCCTTACTTGGGACCCCAAGGGAAACAAAGAAGTCGTGAACATCAGTCTTAATTAACTCAACCCCGTCAACAGGGTCAAAGAGAGTTATCTCCTCTGTAGTCTCATCAGGGTTTGTGCAAGAAACTAGAAATAAAAAGCAGGTGAAAAAGAAGACTGAATAAAACTTCATAAGATACCTTTGAAAAGGACGTATCTCTTAATTGTAAGCTAATAGCCTGCCCTGGAAAATGACCCGCCTTTTTTTGCCCCTACGGAAATTCTCCCTTAGAAAGTTTATTACTCATGTAAATTAACGACTTAACGTTTCGCAATAACCGACTTTTATTAATATTCCGGTAATGTAAAGTTTCTGTTAATTTTATCATTATGAAAAAAACATCTCTTATCGCACTTCTTTTCCTCATCCTCGGTCTCTACCTCGGGAGAGAGTTCTTCTCTAAAGAAAGAATAGTCACTCATGTTAAATCTGAATTAGTCCCTATTACTAAAACGAAAACCATCTCTGTTCGAGATGAAGATGGCCTTAATGAAGCCAAAGAAATCTACGCAAAGGCCTTTCAGCTTTTCTTGGCCAACTTAGGTCTAAAACTTGATTCTGGTAAAAAAGAAAAGTTTGAGGAGCTCTTAAAAGACCCGAGTGAGTATCTTGCAATGACTAAAGAGAAGAGCAAGACAGAGGTCTTTATCCCTAGAGAGATAGACTTTACTCCGAGCGATTGGTTTAAAAAGTTCGTGCAAAAAGAAAAGGCCAATCTCAAACATATCACTGATGACTCACTTATCAGTGAAGCTCAAAGCTTTATCTTAAGTGACCCTGCCCTTTTCTATGCGCGCTCAAATCTTATAAAGAAGTTTCCTAAGATAAAAAAGTTCTTAGGAAATTATAAAGGCGTTCTTTATAGGATCGCTGGGGATAATAAAGGCCGAAGAGACGATGTTCAGTTGGGCCTAGATTTTTCTATAAAAGATGATGACTCTATAACAGGATCTTTCTCCTTAAAACTTGCCGCTGATGGAGATGTTTACTCAAATTCTCAGGGACAAGGAGGAAATGGGGATATCAAGATAAAAGATGACTCAATTATTATTGAGGCCGGACCTGGTCGCTTCTTTCACTTTAAAGGTGAGAAGCTTGATATTGCAAACTTCTATGAAGGAGGCAAGCTTCAGGGCTTTGCTCGCTTTAATAAATTATAATAAGGATTCAGTATGACCTTTTTTAATTCAAACCGTGACGTTAAAATGCCTAAACTCATTTACGGAACGGCATGGAAGAAAGAGGAGACGGCAAGTTTAGTTGAACTTGCCATAAACTCTGGTTTTAGAGGCATCGATACCGCATGCCAACCAAGGCATTACAACGAAGCGGGCGTTGGTCTTGGAATTGAACGCTCTAAGATTGAGCGAAAAGAACTATACCTCCAGACAAAGTTCACTCCCTTTGGTGGGCAAGATCCGGATGATTGTCCCTATGACCCAAAAGCTTCAATAGAAGATCAAATAATCACATCGCTTGGCGTTTCTTTTAAGAACTTAAAGACTGATTATCTTGATGGCCTGATCCTGCACTCTCCCCTTTCGACTTTAAGTGAGACCCTTAGGGCATGGCAGGTCTTAGAGAGCTTTGTTAATGATAAAAAGGTTCGTCAGATCGGTATATCTAATTGTTATGATCCTGAGTTCTTTAAAGAGATTTATCTCAAAGCTTCGATTAAGCCTTCAGTTCTTCAAAATAGATTCTATAGAGACACAGGCTTTGATAAGGAACTTAGAGAGTTCTGCCATATGGAGAAGATCATCTATGAGAGTTTTTGGACCTTAAGTCATAATAGAGACTTCTTAGAAACTGAGTACATCTTATCCTTAGCAAAGAAGTATTCAGTCACACCAGCAGTTATCCTTTACAGAGCGGTTAGTGAAACTGGCATCATCCCTTTATGCGGCACGACTTCAGAGGAGCATATGAAAGAGGACCTGCTTCTTGAAGAATTTAATATTTTGCCTGAAGAAGTGGATAAAATTATGGAAAAATTAACCAACCTTATAAATTAATAGAGTATCATTTACTTATGTTCAGTCTCTTAACATTACTTGATGACGTCGCCACCACTTTAGATGATGTGGCCGTCATGACAAAAGTCGCCATGAAAAAGACCGCGGCTCTCATGTCTGATGACCTTGCCGTTAATGCTGGAGTCATCGATGGAGCTGCCGCAGATCGAGAACTTCCCATAGTGAAAGCGATATTCTATGGCTCCCTTCTTAATAAGGTCTATTGTATTGTTGGTGTCTTAATCATAATGGCAATCTATCCCCCCCTCTTGATAGGAATACTTCTAATAGGAGGACTCTATCTTTCTTTTGAAGGGGGTCATAAAGTTTATGAAAAATTATTTCACTCCAAGGAGAAGATCGAGCAATCGAAAAAGTTCGTAGGAACTGAAAAAAGCCGAATCAAAGGTGCCGTTCGGACAGATTTAATCCTCTCAATTGAAATTATTGTCATTGCAAAGAGTTCACTAAGTGGAAGCATGCTCGATCAAATTATAGCCCTTATTTTTGTAGGACTTGCAGCCTCTTTTTTAATCTATGGGCTAGTCGCGCTTATTGTAAAGATAGATGACTTTGGCCTATTCCTTATAAAAAAAGAGTTTAAAAAGACGGGGCTTGCCTTGGTTAGGATCATGCCAAAGATAATGAAAGGTCTAGGAATTGTGGGAACTACTGCTATGTTTCTAGTAGGCGGTGGAATCATTGGTCACACTTTTCATATTCCTTACTTCGTGCCAGAAATTATTCAAAACCTAATAGTGGGACTTATAGCTGGACTACTTTGTGTCATTCCGTTTGAGATGTATCTAAAGTACAAAGCCCAATAAAAAAGGGAGCCAACGCTCCCCTTTTTTCAATTATACAAGTAACCAGGTACCTTTTAAAATTTAAATAAGACCCATTTCTTTGACGGTGTCGCGCTCTGTTCTTAGTTCTTCAAGAGTTGTGTTGAACTTTGCTGTTCCAAACTCTCCATGCTTCCAAGATTCATCAACAACGAGCTTTCCATTTTCTGTACGGCATGGGTAAGAGAAGATAAGTCCTTCGTCTACGCCGTATTGTCCATTTGAACAAAGACACATTGAATAGGTTTGTCCGGCGGGAGTATCGTGAGTTAGATTCCAAACTCCATCTACAACAGCATTTGCAGCTGAAGCAGCAGAAGATAGTCCTCTTGCTTTAATAATAGCGGCCCCACGTTTTTGAACAGTGGAGATAAAATCATTTTCTAACCAAGATGAATCAGAGATTGATTCAGGTGCTGGTTTTCCATTGATTTGAGCATTATGAAAATCAGGGTATTGAGTCGCTGAGTGATTTCCCCAGATTGTCATATTAGTTACTGAGGCCACATCAACGCCAGCTTTTTGAGCTAATTGAGTCTTAGCTCTATTTTCATCAAGTGTAGTCATGGCGTAGAAACGATCATTAGAAATCTTAGGTGCTGCGTTCATAGCGATAAGACAATTTGTATTACATGGGTTTCCAACAACGAAAACTCTAACGTCATCTGCTGCGTTGTCATTGATGGCTTTTCCTTGACCAGTAAAGATTCCACCATTGATCTTAAGAAGATCGGCTCTCTCCATTCCATCTTTTCTTGGAACAGATCCTACTAGGATGGCCCAGTTAACATCTTTCATGGCAACGTTTAGATCATCAGTGCACACAATATTCTTGAGAAGTGGGAAAGCACAATCATCTAATTCCATGGCAACACCTTTTAGGGCGTCTAGTGCATGGGGAAGTTCAAGCAGTTGAAGCTCAACTTCTGTCTTTGGTCCAAACATAGCTCCTGAAGCTATTCTGAATAAAAGGGCGTACCCGATTTGTCCTGCAGCACCTGTTACGGCAACTTTGACGCGATTATTGGCCATCTTTAATCTCCTTATTTTATTTAAGTTTATTAACTCCCAAGAAAATAACAGAAGACAAGGTTCTTATATAGGTATGCTGTGTTATGGCACGACGTTCCATATTGGTCATACCTAATCTAGTTCTATAGACTTGAGGCAGGAGAATACTTATGTCTGAGGAAAATCAGGATAGCGGCGAAAAGAAAAAACCTAATAATAGAAATAGGAATAGAAACCGTAATCGTAATAAGAATAGAAACAAGAACAGAACCAATAGCGGCTCTACGCAAGATAGCGATAAAAAAGCCCCTAGCAATAAAAACCGAAGTAAAAAGAAGCGCCCTACTAATAACAAGCGCCGCTATAAATTAACCAAAGATGAATCAATCTACGTAAAATACCTGACTCTTATGGAGCATCATTTGAGTGCTAGAAAGAAGTACTTTGCTTTATTTGATAGGGCCGATCCGCAACAAAAGGCCAAGCTAGAGAGAAATTTTACTGGGTCTATGGCCAAGGTCAGAGAGTTTGAAGAAGCTCTTTCTGAAGAAGACCTAGCCGCTTTTAAGGCCAAGGTTAATGGTCTTAAGAACGATTCTACTTACAGTGAAAATCATGAAATAGCTTTTGATGCTGAGCCTGTCTCTTTTGATTCAGGAGCGGCTGAGCCTCATTATTTAGAGACTCAGAAAAATTCGAATTTTAGTGAAGATGTTGAAGAGAGTGTAGGCTCTATGGAAGACTACCTCTCTTATAAAGGTGTTTAGACTGTAACTGGAGCTGTGATGCCTTCTTTGGCAGCAGACTCTAGGAAGTTGTTTAAAGTGCTTTCTTGATCTCTTAAGATGGCGGCTTTAAGCTCAGTTGGCTGAATGTCTAAGACTTCGCTAACTCTTCTAAGCATCTTCAGCGGAACATTACAGAGTGCTCTTTCAACGTTTGAAATAAACTGTCCATTCTTATACCCAAGCAAATGTGAAAGCTCAGATTGTGAATATCCCTTAGGGTGTGAAGTTCTTCTATCTCTTATTAATTTTGCGATATTTTCAAAGCAACGATTACCTGTCATGATTCCTCCTGTAACAAGATGTCTCTAAAAGTATTTTAAAATTTTATGAGGGCGAAGTCCCATGAAGATTTCTTTACAAATAACCTACATTTACAACGCGGAGCAAAGATGGCGAAATTTAAGATAATGAGTTGGAACGTAAACGGTATCAGGGCCTGTACAAGGCATGGCTTCCTAGAATGGCTACAAACAGAAAAGCCCGACGTTATTGGTCTTCAAGAGACAAAGGCCCATATAGAGCAGCTAGAGGAGGAAGTTCTTTCCCCTAATGGTTATGAGAGTTACTACTTCTCTGGAGTCCGTAAGGGCTACTCTGGAGTGGCTTTTTATATTAAGAAGAAGTTCCCAATCGTAAAAGTCACTAATGGACTTGGAAAGAAGATCTTCGATGATGAAGGTAGAACTCAAATCTTAGAGAGTGAAGACTTTATTTTAATCAACGGCTATTACCCTAATGGTGGACGTGATCATTCAAGAGTAGATTTTAAATTAGATTTCTCTAGGGCCATGCTTAAGAAGGCCTTGGCCTTAAAAAAGAAAACCGGCAAAGAGATCATCTTAACCGGTGACTTTAATACCGCTCATCATGAAATAGATTTAAAGAATCCAAAATCTAATAAGAAATCCACAGGCTTTCTCCCCCATGAAAGGGTTTTTCTCGATGAACTCTTAGAAGCAGGCTTTGTTGATATCTTTAGAGAAACTCATAAGGACGAGCCAGAACATTATACTTGGTGGACCTATAGGATGAATTGTAGAGAGAAGAATGTAGGCTGGCGTATTGATTATGTTTACGTCACTGAAGGGCTGCGAGATAAAGTAAAGAAATCTTTTCACCGCCCTGAAGTAAAAGGATCTGATCATTGTCCTATTGGTATTGAACTAAAATTCTAATTATTTTGATAAACGGACTCTCCGTTTAAGAAAGTCTGGGAGACAAGCTCTCCTAGGTTTTCTCGATTACCTCTTAGCATTCTTTTAAGAACGTCTTCAGCCTTATCTTCTTTCTTAAGAGAAGGTTTTTCTAAAATAATAAAATGGGCCAGTTTATTCTTTTGAAAGTTTCCACGAGTCTTTGATAACTGAAGAAGCTCTGCTCCTGCTTGAGTGGCCCTGTAAAGGGCTTTTGTATAGGTTGCCCCAGAGACTTTCTTCGTTTTGTTTTGAGTAACAAAAGACTTTATCACATCAAGCATTGAGAGGAAGGGTCCTCCTCCAATATCAGTGGCCAAGGCCCAGCGGACGCCAGCTTTTTCAACCTTCTTAAAGTCAAAGAGTCCCGAACCTAGGCCCAGGTCCTTAACGGGAGCATTTGAAGTAGGGCAATGAGCAACGGCAGTCTTTGATTTTGAAAGCATTGTAAGTTCATCTTTACTTAGATGAATTCCGTGCCCCATGATTGTTCGAGGACCTAGCAATCCACATTTTTTATAAATTTCAGTATAAGACTTAACTTTCTCGAACCCCTTATGCTCCTTATATAACCCTAGGACATAGTTGATTTCATTTTTAGTTTCACTAAGATGGGTTTGAATAAAGCTTTTATTTTTCTTAGCAACCTGACTTCCCTCGGTCATCACTTCAGGATGAGTTGTGGGTGCAAACCTTGGGGTCATGGCATATTTCTTTAAGTATTTATTTGATTTAGATTTGATAAGCTTTAAGGCCTGCGACTTCGTTTGAGTAAGATACTTTGGAGAATTCATCGTCATGAGCACATTGCCAACAATATAATCACCCTTAAATTCTTTTAGCGCCCAGTCAACTGAGTGACCATGAATGGAAGCATAACAAGCTCCCCCAATAGTTCCGGCCTTAAGAAGGTCATTTGAAAAGGTCTTGGCCTTTTTCTTCGTAAAGTCTAAAGACTTAAACTTAGCTTCGTGAGGCCATGTGTACTCAGAGAGCCATTTTAAGAGGCTATCCTTTGGCATGGTTCGCACTTCATCTTGAACCCAATGAAAATGCATATCATAAAACCCAGGAGAGATGATTCCACCCGGAAATTCGCAAACCTCAATATCAGGCTTTTGCCCATAGAGTGCTAGGGCCTCTTTTTCCTTCCCAATAAAACACCATTTATAGCTTCCATCGCTGCGGAGGCGCGCGACGAGTGCCCCTTGCCTGACCCAACTGCAGGTTTTATCATTAAGGGGATTTAAATAATCTGCCAAAAATATTTTATATTGGGCACGAGCCAAATTCATCTCCAGGATGCTTATGTTTTTAAAGAGTCTATTATTATTGCCTTTAATTTCTCTCTTTGTCCTCTCTTTTGCAGAGGCTGAAGAAGTTCCTACAACGCTTAACGTCGATAAGGTCCTGACCTTAACTATTGAAAGCACCATAAACCCGGCCACCTTGAACTATATTAAAACAGGATTTAAGCGCGCTGCTTCTGAGAAGTTTGATCTGATCAATATTGAGATCAACACTCCAGGTGGGCTTGTTTCAACCACAAAAGATATCTTATCGGTTTTTGGAAGAAGTGAGATTCCTGTTGTTGTTTGGGTAAAACCAGAAGGGGCCAGCGCAACAAGTGCAGGGGCCATTATAGCCAGTGGTGCTCACCTCCTTTTTATGTCTGATGGCACTAATATTGGCGCGGCGACTCCTATCAATAACGACGGGGATATAAAATCAAAGGATGTTAGAAGAAAGGCCATCAATGATCTTGTGGCCCTTATTCAAAGCTTAAGTGAATCTAAGGGCAGAAACCCAAAACATTTTGGCTCTATGATTGAAGATGCCTCTAGCTATAAAGCTAAAGAAGCAAAGCTTAAGAACTTAGCTAATGCCATCGTCAATAATAGAAGAGAATTTAAAGAGGCCATTGATGGTCAGGTTATAAAGATTAAGGGAAAGCATTTTAAGATCAAGGCCAATTCTCTCGAGTGGAAAGATCAAAATTGGGATATGGGTCAAGAGCTTCTCAATATCTTCTCTAACCCTTCTCTTGCCTATATTCTCTTTCTCATAGGGGCCGCCCTTATTTATTTTGAGCTTCAAGCACCTGGGGGACTTATTGCAGGAAGTATTGGAGCTGTTTGCTTAGTCGTCGCAGGGATTGGTTTTCAAGTCCTCCCTTTAAACTTAGGCGCACTAGGATTGATCGTTCTCAGTTTTGTGCTTTTTGTTGTAGAAATTTATATTACCAGCTATGGGCTTATCTCCATTGCTGGAATCATTGCTCTCATCTTTGGTTCTATGTTCTTGTATAGAACCGATAACTCTTATTTAAGCTTAAGCACCTCTTTGATTGTCTCTACTGTGGGCGGAATTGGCGGTTTTATCGCCTTTGTTGGTTGGTATATCTTTAAAGATCATAAGAATATAGGCAGCGGTCGTTTTAATCAGTTAAAAGGAAAGAAGGCTTTGATAGTTGAGGCCCTAGACTCTGAGGGGAAAGATTATCTCTACTCCGTTAAAGTCGGTGGAGAATTTTGGAAGGCCTCAAGTAAGGTTGAACTAGAATTAGAAGGTCATTACGAGATTAAGAGTCAAGATACCAGTAGCATGCTGCTCATCATCTAGAACTTTAATGAATACTGAACCCATCCTGCAGTGGCCTTATGATTATTAAAATCATCATGAGTTAGTTTTATGCTAATCTTAGAATTATCTTTAAATGCTTTTCGAGAGTGTCCTATTGAAACTCCCGCGCCATCTTTATTCGTCCTCATTCCTACATCAACATATTGAGTCTTAGTCTCTCTATCACTGATCACCCAAGTGCCGCCATATTGACCATCCTGTCCGGCAACCACTCTGCCATCAACAAGAAGACCTGTATCGTAAACATTAAATTGCAAAGGAACTCCAACCCGGGCCATGCCCTGTTCATTCACGCTAAGACCCACGAGTTCATTGTTCTTATCATCTCGCAACTGCATGGCCGCTGTAGCCGCTCCATCTCTTTGAACAATTTGACTTGAAATGGCAAAGCTATCAAAATCTGTTCTTCCTTGGAGCCTAACAGTAGAAGTGGCGTCCACATCTAATTTTAAAAAATCTTTACGGTCTTTACTCGACAACTCCACTTCGGCCATCTGTTTGTCGCTAGACACCTCTGTCCCGGCCCTTAGAGTTGCGGACTCAAAGTGAGAGATTCCCTTTAATCCTATTAAGGTAACCTTCTTAGGAATAAAACTATCATCTTCAGTTTCTATTCCATAGTCTACAGTGAGTTCATCTTCTGGCACTAAAGTGTTTTCCTTTCCTTTTTTAACAACAGCATTACTTTTAATAGTTTTAGATGGAGAAATTATTTTATCAAATTGCTCTTTCTTGGTTAGTAGTTTTTTTCTTAAAACGACTTCACTATGCCTATAGTAACTAACTGAAGCGAGGCCACTCCCGTTAGTAACTACCTTTACTACCACATCTTGATGGGGAGGTTTTGCCTTTAGGTAGTATGTCTTCTTTACTCCTGCTTCAGTGAAGTGAATCTGAGAAATATTCTTGAAGTTTACTTCTTCTGTAAAAAGCATGACATGGTTATTTAGGTCTAAGTTTTTATTCTTAGGAAATAGACCTTGAAAGCCATAGTCCATTTTTTTACAGCCTCCCGCAGATCCATTAAGAGCTCCTTGCCTATTCTCAGCTTGTGTAAAGTAAAAGAGCCCCTCTAGAGCATCAATCTCGTTATACACTGAAGAAGGTGTCCCTCTTGGTAGAGTCTTCTTTTGTTCCTGAAGGATTTTATTTACCTGCTCAGTGAGAAGCAGCAAGTTAGGGCAACCCACACAAACACTTCCTAGGTCGATCTCTTCTCTTCTTTTATCTTCTAAGAACTGAAGGTATTCGGGACTACCTTTATAAGCGGTTGTTCTAGAGTTCACTTCTTTGTACGCTTTGACGGCTTGCTTCAAAAAGGCTTTTTTATCTTCCATAGGGTTCATTGATCCAAGGCGTTCGATTTCACCAGCATTAGAAATACTTGACAAAAACACTATCAATATAAAGCTTATAAGAACTCTCACCCCATCTTTTCGGTCTAAAAAGGTTCCCCCTTGAATTGTATAACCAGAGTAAAACCGTTAAGCTTTGGCAATAAATATTAGATTTTACGGAGGAAACAATGACTTTTATTCCCTTTATATTCATTGCACTTATATTAATCTTTAACAGTTTAAAGATCCTATCAGAATACGAAAGAGGTGTTGTCTTTCGCCTTGGGCGCTTTACTGGAGTCAGAGGACCTGGTCTTATTGTTCTCATCCCTGGCTTAGAGAAAATGAGGCGTGTTGATTTAAGAACTGTCACTATGGACATTCCTAGCCAAGATATTATCTCAAAAGATAATGTGACTCTTAAGGTTAATGGTGTTGTTTATTTTAGAGTGAACAACCCAGAGAATGCCATCATCGCCGTTGAAGACTATATTCAGGCCACCAATCAAATCTCTCAAACAACTCTAAGATCTGTGATTGGGCAATTTGAGCTCGATGATATCTTAAGCAAGCGAGATGAAATCAATAGTAAGCTACAAGTTATTCTTGATGATCAAACAGAGCCTTGGGGAATTAAGGTCTCAGCAGTAGAAGTTAAGGCGATTGACCTTCCTATCGAAATGCAAAGGGCCATGGCCAAGCAAGCCGAAGCAGAGCGAGACAAAAGGGCCAAGATTATTTCAGCTCAAGGTGAATTTGAAGCTTCAAAGAAATTAGCTGAAGCAGCTGCAGTCCTTGATACTCAAAAGAACGCCATTGTTTTAAGATACCTTGATACGATGAAAGAGATCTCTGGAAGTAATAATGCTTCGACGACTTTCTTTCCTCTACCAGTTGATTTCTTAGCAACGATGATTTCAAAATAAATGTGGAAAGAGTTAAAAGCTTTTAGTTCCCCCAAGGAAAACCTTACTCTTAGGAGTAGGGCCTGGGTGGAACTTTCTGTCTTAAAAGTAGCTTTTGAATTAATTGGTGACCTTGAGAATGTCTTAATCTCCAAGCCAGTAGACTTACCGGCCCGGGTTATTGGGTTATGGGAATCGACTTGCTTTGAGATGTTTATTAAGAATAACGAAAAAGAAGAGTACCTAGAGTTTAATTGCTCTAGTGCTAATAATTGGAATATCTTTTATTTTCCAAAAGAAAGAGCTGCCCTTAAAGAATTTACATCCATAACAAACCTTGCCTCAAGTTCGGTTCTAAAGCAGGATAAGCTCACTGTCTCTTTCTGGATTGATCTAAAAAAACTACCTATTGATTTTTGGATTGAAGGTCAAATGTCCCTAGGCCTTACTTCAGTTATCGAATCTACTTCTGGAGAACTTAGTTATTGGGCCCTCAATCATATTGATTCAAAGCCTAACTTTCATAACCCTAAGTCTTTTAATTTCTCTTTATAGAAGAAGATTCAATATTAAATTGAGTTTCCTCAGATCGAGATAGGGCCACCATGGTCTTAGCGATCTCTATAACTTCACTTCCTTCGTACTTTTTTAAGGGTCCTACAAAGAGAGGTTTGAACAGCTTAAAGCCAATCATAGCGAGGGCCTCCGCTGGTCTTCTCTCGTCTCTTGTGCCAATTATAAGTGAAGGCCTAACTATATGAAGAAACTCAAGGTCTAACTTCTTGAGATCTCTCTCAAGATTCCCTTTTACTCGGCTATAAAAGAATGAAGATTCGGTTGTTGCTCCTAACGCGCTTACCACGACAAATTGAGGAACATTATTTTTTCGCGCTAAGGTAGCGGCCTTGAGAGGAAATGCATGATCGATAAGTTCAAACTCTTTTTTACCACCAGCTTTTTTGATAGTAGTCCCTAAACAACAATAACAAGCGTCTACACGAAAAGCTTCTTCAAAATTTTCCATTTTGTTAAGAGGCGTTATGTACTCAATTATTTTTTGATGATCAATGCCACAAGAGCGTCTTGAAATAAGATGAATACGCTCAACTTTTGTGTCCTGAAGCATTAAGTCTAACAAACGAGAGCCAACGAGTCCTGTTGACCCTAAAATTAGAACCTGCATTTGAGTATTCTCCCATTTACCAGTATCTTTAGTGTGAATAGATTATATTGGAGAATACCCCATGGGAAAATCATTATTATTGGCCTTTATTGCCTTAACGACTCTTAGTGCTTGTGGAAGTCTTTCCAACGTAGAGCCTATTCGAATTGTTCACTTTAATATAAAAGAGCTTGATAGCACAAAGATTAAAAAACCAGGTGCCCAGTTAAAAGCAGTCAAAAAGATTTTGGCCAAGCATGACTTCAATATCCTAAGCCTAAATGAAGTCCAGTATGATATTCCGGGAGTTCCTACTTATCGCTTTAAGACCCGAGGTGAGAACCTGAGACTGCTTGGGGGATTCTTAGATAAAAAATACAGTGACTGGAATTATTCATTTCACCCGGCCAATACAGGAGCTTTCGCTCGTAAGAAAAAAAACGGGACTTACTATACTAATTTCTCAAGTAAAAATTCGAGAGATTATGCTGACCAAGTCAACTTTGGTCTCTTTCCTGGCCAGTACTCAACAGGCGCCCTCTTTGACTTTAAAAAGACCTATGAAGTCTTAGTCAAAGATTTAAAATGGATGGACTTTAATAAGTCGATCAAGATCACTCGTTATAAGCAGGCAAATGGAAAGGCGCTTCCAAAAGATATGGAACTCTTTGATAAAGGTTTTAGTGATGTCACCGTCATGATCAAAGGAAAAGAAGTTCACCTTATCCTTCTCCATACTGTTCCTGCCTATCATTTTGGAAATAAGAAAAGCCCTAACTATAAAAGAAACGCCGATCAGTTAAGATTCTTAGAATGGTATCTTACCGGTAAGACAGATTTCCCTGTTGAATTAGAGCATGTTAAGCCACTCCCTCCAGGGACAGCCTTTATCGCTATGGGCGATTGGAATACTGATATCACCAATAAGAAAAACATGGGTTCTAAGATCCTAAGAAGACTCTTTACAAAGTTCACTCCGTGGATGAGTAAGCCCGAGACGACCAATGAATCAGCAGGTTTTGCTAAGAAGCGATTAAAGCTAACTCTTGATTATATAATGTTTAGTGAGCACTTTGAAGTTGTCACAGCTGGAGTGGTTAAGCCCGTTGAGAACAGAGTTTATATGGGTTGTAATAATAACAAAGCTAAATTTAAGAACATCCCAGAGGATCGGGTTCTTACAAGTTGGTATGACCGAAAGAAAAAGAAGAAATGTTTCGTAACGGTAAACCGAGATTTCTATGAATTCAAGCAGGCCTCAGATCACTTCCCGATCTTTGCCAATTTAAAGTTTAAATAAACTTAAGGCTTACAGGTAACGGATTTCTTAGGTGAGACAATCTTTAAAGATTTCATAATTCCGTTTCCGAGAATTAAGGTCATTTCAATATCTTCATCCTTAAAGTATTGAGCATATTCATTTGAATTAATATTCATATCCTTAACAATCATTTTTAATTCTTCTAAGCTTGAAGCTTCTTTTTTCTTTAGCTCCCCGCGCTTACCATTTTCTAAATCAAAGTTTGATAACATCATTCCTTCACTAGTGTTTTCAAGATAAAACTCTTCACTTTCACCAAAGTCATTAGTTGCAACAATCTTATTCCAAGCGAACTCTCCAGTTTTGAAATCACGCTCAGAAAAGTACGCTTGTGCTAGTGCGAGTACTTCTTTTTGAATATCACTATAGCCTCTATTTAAACAACGGTTAAAGCCGGCTTCAAGGTCTGGGACTTCTATATAACCCTGAACATACCCATTTTTTAAGACGACACCCTTGCTTATTGTGGGAGCCTTTATTTCTTCTTTTACAGTAGGAATGTTTTCACCATCTACTAATAACCAAAAGCTTACGCCTACAGTCGTAATGATGAGAAAGATGAGTAAATAGTGAATTTTTGACACAATATATTCCTGTATTAAAGAGTCATCTTATTACAGCATTTATCTCAAAACTACTCAATCTAAAAAAAACTAACATCACCCTTGCCATCCCTAAAAGGACTCCCATCTTAGAAGTATGAAAGGTTATAGAAATATTCCATTCAAGAAGCTAAGCCTAGGACTTATTCAATTAAGCCTCCTTGCTAGCACCTTTGCCGTAGGAGTTAACTCTACGGCCTTTGGGAAGAACATAAGTTCTACTCCTAATAAAACCTCTCACAATAGCTGCTCCTTTAAGAAAGTAGACTCTCTCTGCCCTCTTAATCTGGTTGTACTACCTCGCTTAAAGAAGGTAGACCTAGGGTCAGAAGTTGAACTTCTCGGTTTTTGTTCTTTAAGTTTTAAAGGTCATCTCTCGCGCTACTCTGGTGTTTCACCTCCTCTAGTTTAAATAAATAATTTTAACTATTTCAATTAAACTAAGGAATCAATATGAAGATTGTAAGAGGCGAAGAAGCGCCACAAGTAAAACAAAGATCAACAGAAATATTAAACAGCTTATTAAAGAAATATCCAGAAGCAAGGGGATTTAAATTTTCTCTAACCGAAGACACACACTCGTTTTTCACGACAACTCTTGAAGTTCGAGTCGGAAAGAAGAAATTGATTGCAAAAAAAATTGGCGCATCTGCCAATGAATCCATTGGGCGAGCTTTTTCAGCATTGAAAAAGAGGCTCGAAAAAAACCTGCAAAGGAAGAAATTCTTTTTTAGTATACCGACATCTTATGCCGTATAAATTCAATTAGATCCGGGGGCGTTCGCCCCCTTCTTACATATTGATGGCGTCACGCCTAATTTGATAATAAATAAATTTTCCAACAACTTGATCAATAGCGTAGATAATTGATGCCTGAGTAATAGCGGCCTTCATATTCATCCCACCCATACACATTGTCTTGTAGATCCAAAGTCCCATCAGAAGACTCTTTGGAACATCCACCACATCGTAAGACCTTACAAAGAGGTATCGATCCAGCGTATGGCTTCCAAGCTTAATATTTCCTGAGTTTTCATCATACAACTTAAGGGCAACGGCTTCCATTAGCCTCTCTTTCATCTCTTCGTCTTCAAGCTCCCCGACACTTATATCTTGTAAGCTTAAGATCTCATCAAATTCGTTCTTAGGTGCTGTTTCAGCTCCAGTGAAAAGATCATTAGAGTATCGTTTAACCTTTTCAAAAAAGTATTCATTATTCAGAGAAGACATCATCTTATTATACTCTTCAATAAAAGCTGGGTCTTCTTGCTTTCTAGCTTTAAGCATTCTCTCATATTCTTCAGTCAGAAAAGAATTCTCTTCACCAAATTCTTTTTCATACATAGCAGCTTCAATATAATCAGCAGGAGTATAAAAGATATGAAGAGATATATTCTTCTTTAAGAAAGTAGCGGCTTGATCAGTCATAACGGCGTTATAGCCGTATTGAAAGATGAACTTCCATGCCAAGTCATGTCCTAGCTTTCCGTACCAATCAAATTTTGTCTTATCCTTATCCCAGTTTGCGTAGGCGTAAGTAGCAGCAGTTGCACTAATGCCCATTCCCATAAAGAACTTCGATGTCGACTTTGCTGCTTGTTTACTCTCGGCCGTAGGTTTTGTTGAACGGCAAGAATATTTTAGATTAGAATAAAGTTCTGTCATATCTTTTGCTTCACGCTTAGCAATTTCTTTTGCCTCGGCCTTTGAAGCTCCATTTTTGAGGGCCTTCTTTTCTAACTTTCGAGTTTGTTTAACTTCGTACTTATCGATACTAGATCTGATCTTTCTAAACTTTCTTAAGTGCTTGGCCTTATTCTCTTTAAAGAACAATCCTGGCATGTCTCTTAAGGCCGCCATTTGATTCTTAGTTCTCATGGCAGTTGCGTAACTTAGGTATTCTTTTAAGATCTTCCAGTCTTCATTAGATTCCGGAAAACGAGAGAAATAACGGCTAAACTCTTGAAGCTCTTCGGGATTAAAGTCTGACTCCTCTAATAATCTTCTAAGGCGCATAACTTGATCAGAACTAGGGTTCAGTCTTCCTAGGATTTGATCCATGGTTTCATCAAGATTAGGAAGTCCATCCCATGAACTAGGTGTTACCCTTACTTCGCCATAAGTAAAATCAAAGGCGTACTTAAGTTTGTTTTCATTTTTAATTAATGCAGGGACTTCATCTGCTGAGATTAACCCTTCACTTAACATCTTATTGATTGTATTTGCATACATCTCGGAGAAGCCTTTAAACCTTCCTCGCCTAGCATTTAATGTTTTTAAGAATTTAAGTTTAGCCTTTAAGCTCATTGACTTTAACTTCGAAACACTTGTGTCGATGATCTTCTTTCTTGCTTTTTTAAAGCGGTCCTTTTTTTGTGAGGTAAAGAGGTCTTGTATGAGAGCTGAACAAGTTTTTTGAGTTATTGATGCAGGTTCGCGGCTTGTATAATGACTACAAGTGGCTAATAAAAAACAAAAGGATAATATAAGAATTCTCACAGGAACTAATCGGCTTTTAATCCATTTCCTATAAGGAAACCATCAATAACACCCAAACCATCGAAATTACCTTCTCTAAAATAGGAGACAAATTCACTTTGATTGGTGTCTAGAGCCTCGAAAGAGCCGTGTAAAAAGACATTTGATATGCCAAAGAAGTTATAAAGATCAACCTTTGAGCTACTCTTCTCTGTTAGCTTATTCATAAAGTCTTTAAGCCTCCAAAGAGGGATATGTGTCATCTTCTCTTCTAGAGTGACCTTGGTTCTTTTTTGTAAACAAGATTCCCAAAGGTAGCGCCTCTTCCTAGCAGATTGAAATAGTTTAAACTTAGGCTTACAGCTCTTATAAGTCTTATGATCATAACTCTTGTGGTTTAATTCTTTCCAATACAAATCGAATTTCTTCTCTATTCCTTTTCTACAAAAGAAACTTCGGCAAATATTTTTGATGCCTGCGTAAACCTCTTTATAACTAAGAGTATTTAGGTGACCTAACCCTTCCTTCTTTATGATAAACCTACCATTTAGATGAAGAGGTCCATTAAGTCGATCATTTCGAAGAAGAACCCAAACCAAAGGATCTACGCCCCCATAACTTTCAAGGATTTCGATTGCTGCTCTTTTAGTTAATTTATTCAAGCGCCCAGAATCAAAACTCCTATCAATAGTTATTGAGAAGTTTTCTTTCGTTACTTTGTATTTGTTTTTAGATTCTAAAAGATTCTCTGTGCTTTTATACTCAAGCTCGAATCGCCTGACATCTGAAAGAGCATTATTGATACTACTCCCTAGACCTAAGAGGGATTTTATCACTCCACTCATAAAGCGGCTTAAAAAGTTTTGAACAAAGGTGGTCTTCTCAAAGTAGTGTTTAAAGAATGTATGAATGGTATTGTCTTTATTAACCTCAACATGAGTTGTGGCCTGATCTTTTATTCCTCCTAAAAGGAGTAGGAGGTACTTTGAGTTCATTGTCGCTTTTTTAGATTCTTCAGTAGCTAAGACTAAGTGAGGATAACGTCTTCCATCAAAATGCCCAAAGCGAAAGGCGTCTTTTAATTGCCTTTGAAGCTCTTCGTCATAGTTAATTTCTTCGAGGTCCCTACTAGTAAAACTTAAATGTGTTTTATAGGAATGATCTAATTCATAGGAGAAATCAAAACTTAAAAGCGTAAAGCGAAGCAGTTTTAAGAAATCTATTTGCAGTGAGGCCCTAATTCCAACCTCTACCCCTAAGTTCTTTTCAACTTGAATTCTTAGTTTTTCACCTTCTTTAATTTGTTCTTCATCAGTTACGCCCTGAAGCTGAATACTAGCGAGCTTCTTATACTTAAGAAGGGCTCCAGCACTGGCCCAAATGGGACCAGATACAGGAAGGCTGCCTATGGCGCCGGCGCTAAAAGTTAATGAGTCCTCTTTTTTTAAGATCTCCCCTTCAGGGATATTTAAAAGCTTTTTAGGACTTATACTGAGAAAAGGCAGGAATAATTTATCAAATCTCCTAGTCAGTCCTTCATTATATGAATCAGCAAAATGGACCCAAGTGAACTTTCTTTTAAAGCTTAAACCAGCAAAGAGAGCGGCCTGTGATTCACCGATATCAATTGTCCCTTGATCTGAGAGCTTAGATAAAAGTGTAGAAGCGGAAACTTCAAAGCTAAACATATCCCTAACTATCCAGCGCTCATCATCAAAAAGATCAGGAGATAATTGTCTTTCAATATTCACTTTGAAATCAATAAAGTCCTTTCCGTAGCGAATACCTATCTTGTTAAGACCTCCACCTACAAAAACATCTTTCCCAGCGAGGGCCCTTTCAGCTTGGCGTTTTCCAATATCTTCATAGTTAGCTCCAAACTCATCCATGATCTTTTTATAAAGAGGATGTTCCTTTGTAAGGTCTCCATTTAATCCAGATAAGAAGGCATCTTCATCAATGACGACAAAGTTATTAAAGCTAGTATCAACGGCGTAAGCTTTTTCAAAAGCAAAGAGAAGAAAAACTAAAAGTGGTAGAAACTTTAAAAGACTCATGGAGGGAAGATTAACCGATCCACCCTCTGCCTCAAGGGCAAATGATGGCCCCGAATCTAAATGTCTATTTTCCAAATACTTAGGCATGAATTCCTATCGGAACCTGCTGAATATTGTTTATTAGATGATTTTTTTGCTTTTCTCTAAAAGACTCGAGAATATGACAACTTTTAGAGTCACTAGATGTTCTTTTCTTTTTTAAGGATGCTCATTGCTATTTTTACACCATCTACAGCAGCCGAGGTAATTCCTCCAGCATGACCAGCACCTTCTCCGCAAGGGTATAATCCAGCGTGAGAAGTTGACTCAAGTGTTTCATAATCGCGGTCAATCGTAACTGGAGCAGAGGTTCTTGACTCTGGTGCTATAAGAATAGCTTTATTTAAAAATCCTTTTATTGATTTATCAAAATGACTAAAAGCTGTTTTTAAATGATCAAGAATAAAGCTTGGTAAGACTTCAGTTAAATCTTGTCTAAATAAACCTGAAGGACAACTAGACTTAGGTAAGTCGCCACTTCCGACTTTCCCTTCGAGAAAACGATCAACCTCTATAAAAGGAACTTCTTTACCTGTTGCTTTTTCTACAGAGCAATTAAAAGCCGCGCTCTCTATCTTTCTTTGAAAATCAAGACCTGCTAAGAGGCCTCCTTCAAAATCGACGCCTGCTTCAACAGAGACTACTAAGGCACTATTAGACCAAGGAGAATTTCTCGCATAATTACTCATGCCGTTGACGACGAGTCCATTATTTTCAGTACCACTTGAGAGGACATAGCCTCCGGGACACATACAAAAAGAGTAAGTTCCCTTAGAGGTCTCAGGATTTTCGTAGGAGAGGCGGTACCTTGCTGCCCCTAGCTCATTCTTTATAAAATCCCCGTATTGAAGTTCATCCATATATTTCCGAGGGTGCTCTATTCTAACTCCGACAGCAAAACTTTTTGGCTTCATAGAGACTTTTAATTTTTCAAGATGCTGGTACATATCTCCAGCAGAATGACCTGTGGCCAAGATAATATTATTTGATCTTAAAGTTTTTCCATTGCTAAGAACTACCCCAACAGCAATATTATCTTCAAAGATAAGCTCGGTCGCTTTAGTTTTGTAGTGAATCTCACAGCCATTAGAGATGAGAAATTCGGAGATCTTCCCAATGAGTACTCTAATCTTATTAGAGCCTAGGTGTGGATTAGAGATATAAGCCGTTTCTTCGGGGGCTCCGAAATCAACCAAGCGGTTCATAACATAGCTGACGAAGGGAGACTTGATACGAGTGATTAACTTTCCATCACTAAAAAGTCCTGCTCCCCCTTCACCATAACAAACATTACTTTCAGGATTAAACTCTCCATAACGCCATGCTTTTGCAATGTCCTTCATACGCTCGTGGGCCCGCTCTCCTCTTTCAATAATGATTGAAGGAACCCCATAATCAGCTAAACGTAGAGCGCAAAAAAGGCCTCCAGGTCCAGCACCGATGATAATGGGTTTTTGGGAGAGACCACCTAAGTTCTTAAACTCTTCTTGTTGTTTAGTGAACTTCTCTCCACTAGAGATAACTTCAATATTATACTGATAACGAGGGCGTTTCCCTCGGTTGGCCCCCCTAGCATCTAAGCTCTGGGAAAGAATTCTAAAGTCCACGGAATCAGGCGCCCGCTTCGTGACTTCCTGCTCCAAATCAGCTTCAAAATCTAATGTAAATTGTAGTCTCGATGGCATAATACATTTATAATACCACCGCCAGATTAAAAACAGGAGTCAAACTTGAAGGCCAAAGTCATTATCATTGGAAACGAACTTCTTTATGGTCGTATTAGAGACACCAATGGGCCATGGCTCGCAAAATGGCTGGATAATCAGGGCATAGAACTTGAAGAGATCCTTATTGTTAAAGATGATGAAAAGGACTTATTGGATGCTTTTAAAAAGGCTTGGGCATCAACAGAGTTGATCATCACCAGCGGTGGGATTGGTCCAACTCTTGACGATATGACCAAAGGCCTCATGGCAAAATTCTTCAACAAAGAACTTATCCCCTCTAAAAAGGCTGAGGCCATCGTTGTAGAGAATTATAAATACTACGATAGATCGTGGACTCCAGAGTTAAACACCTACCATCATATTCCGAAAGACTTTATTGTGACACCAAACCCAAAAGGTCTGGCTCCTGGGCTAGTTTACCAAGAAGAAAACAAGATGATCATGGCCGCTCCTGGAGTTCCTCGAGAACTACAGGCCATGGCAGAAGAGGAGTTTCTCCCTCTAATCAAAGACTATTTTAAGGGCCGATTTGAAAAGAAATATAGAACTGTCATCCGTACTTATAGAGTCCCAGAGGAGAAAATATTTGGTGAGCTCTGCCCAACTCTTTGGAATGACTTAAGTAAGTTTGGCTCAGTAAGCTCACTTCCTCAAATTATAGGTGTTGATATCATCATTACCATGAGTGAGAAAGATGCCACTAAGAATGAAAAATTAATAAAAGAATATATTGCGAAATCAAACCTCGCAGAACATGTTTGGCAATGGGGTAATGAAAAACTCCCTGAACTTGTCGTTAAAGAAGCTCTCGAAAAAGGAATAAAATTCTCTTTCGCAGAATCTTGTACAGGCGGTCTAACGGCAAGCCGTATCACCGACGTCCCTGGATCCTCCGGAGTTTTACTATCCAGTTTGGTTACTTACTCAAACGATGCGAAGACAAATATCTTAGGCGTCGGAGGACAAACGATTAAGAAGTTTGGAGCCGTAAGTATCGAAACAGTTGAAGAGATGGTTGTTGGTGTCCGAGATAAAACTGGCGCTGACCTGGCTCTAGCTTTTAGTGGAATAGCAGGTCCCACTGGGGGAACTCCCCTTAAACCAATTGGAACCTTAGCTTTATCTTGGGCCAATAAAGAAAATGTTAACTCAGAGGTCTTTCACTTTTCTGGTGATAGAGAACGCTTGAAGTTAAGGTTCTCTGAAATGGGCCTTTTTAAATTACTTCAAATGATCAGAGACTATTGACCAAGCTTTGAAAAATCAATCTTTGTATTCTTCTTTGGAGCTTCTTCAGGGGCTGGGATACTTGCAGGTTTTCTTCCACTAGGAGGATTCTGTCTCTCAACCACGCTAGGAGTATCAAGTGATGGCATCCCTTTTTTATAATCGTGATCTATAAGCCGACTTGCTTCACCAGATTCAATTTTCTTTAATGCGACTTTTTTATATTTATCTAAGTCATTTTCAGTTAAACCACTCAACTCTTTTTTAGCATTTGCAGCTTGAGCCGGTGTGATCCTTCCCATTTCAACTAGCTGATCGACCATATTGGCGACTTCAGTTTTATCGAGCTTCATGGTCTTGAGCATCTTAACCATACCTTCATCCATGGCCATTAAACTAAATGAGGAAAAGATTAAAACTGTGGCAAGTGATCTTACTAAAAAACGTCCAAATATCTTCTTCATCTTTAACCCCTTTCATTTTGCTCAATATTGATTCTAACTTAGTTATCGGTTTTTTTTATTGATTAATTTAGTCGGTTAGTGAAAAAAGACTCAAAAAGCCAACGAAACAAGGCGAAAATGAGTTGTGATTTTATCGAAACACTTAATATTTTCAATCACTTAAGAAAAGTATGAACGAGATTGCCCATACCTCTATGATAATCACTATAGAGATAAAGAACATTATGAATAATCCGAAAAGTAGTTAGTGATGAATGAGAAACTGAGTGCCCATTTTTATAAACAACTAACAACAGTCCTGTTGTTGATGTCTGTTATGGCACTAAGTTCATGCGTTCAATCCCCGTCAGGAAAAAGAAAGACTTCAGGAGCTAGTTCAAATAGTACAGACACCGGGACTCCTAATGCTCCAGAATTTTCAGAGAGTTTAAACTTCTTTCAAAATGGCGCAAGCCAATCAAGCTCAAATTTAAGTATCGATACTTCTTTTGAAAATACCTTTTATCTTAGAGGTGAAGAAATTAACTCTGTGATTAATCCTTCAAATAAAAGTGTCGTGCAATGTCTCGTAGCTAGGTATCCTCAAAGCGTTACCAATAAACTCTTAGTCGTGGCCCTTTCGCCTCAGTTCTTTTTTAACTTTGCGACTCAAACTCAAGAGTACTATTACCTAGTTTCTCCATCAGAGAAAGCTACCAATCAAACTTTTTGTAATAAGCCTGGAATAAATTCTGCCCTCTCTCTCAGGTTCCCTGGTGAGAGTATTTCTTTTTCTCTTAGTGAATTATGCCCAACGTGTAGCAATTCAGTTTTAACTTCTGATGCGGTTGAGGTTCTTACAACTTCTGGTACTGAGATAAGCTCTATCGATACAAGTTACCTCTTTCTCAAATTAACAAATAGTGGTACTTCAACACCAATAGGGCCACAATGTGGGTCAACCACTGAGTGTGTCTCAAAAGGTTTTGATTGCTGTAGCTTTGGTCAATGTGTAAATGATAAGCAGTTAAAAGACGGCGTTGATACTAATTCATCAGATTTTTTACAAGCTGAGCAAGACATTCTTGCCGCTGCTTCTAATATATTTAACTACCCTAATTTTTTCCATTTATGTTCGGTCTCAGTTAATCCAGTACCAACTCCGACTCCTCTAGTAGACCCAAGTGTAAATGCTGCCAAAAGGTTTATTAGATTAAAAGAGCTCTTTGAGTGTACGACTCCTAGTGAAGGAGAGATGAGCTTATGCACAAACTCGACAGAGAACGCTAGTTTAAACGCGACCTACCTAACAGGATTAGATGACCGTAGCTTCGTGGATATTTATAATGGAACAAACCCTGTTCCTAGTCACTCTATCAATAAGATTCAATTCGCAGGCGAAATCCTTTTTGAGGACAGGCTTTTTAAGAAAGATAATTTTACTATAAACGGAATCAGTAAAGCCTCTAGTGGATCTCCTCTCGGAAATGACACTTTAACGGATCCTGTTAGTATTTTTCTAGATCCCGCTTACGCCATTTCAGCCTCAGCGCCAGATCAGGACTTAAAGATTCAATATAAGATTGATGGCTCATGTAAGAAAGTCAGTACCTCACTTGCAAAATGTGAAAAGCATTATGTTCAAGGTGAAAACTTAAGTAAGGTTACGGATCACTTCCCTGCTAGCAATGAATTCTTTCTTCCTTTTTATGCTGACACTAATAAATCTATAAAAGTAGAAGTTGATGATACGGCTAAGCTTCAAGGCTCTCAATGGGCGCTTACCTTAACTTCCCCAGCGAAGATTACCTTTCAAGGAGTTGGTCTTCAAGTCTATGATACCCAAAAAATAAAGATCACATACTTTGTTGATCTTAATAGCTTTGATGTCCTTCAGAATTTACAGACGGCAAGAGATGAAATTAAGACCATCTGTGATTGCGGTACAACTGATTGTACCTTAGAAGAAGTAGTAGAGAATTCAGCTGTAGTTGACTACACTTGTATCTACCCTGAACCGGATATACCAGATGCTCCTCTTCAACAAACAGTCTTACTCTCATCAAAAACTGTGCCTGTTAGGTACTATGATGAAGATGGCGTTTATCAAAAAGATGTTACCTTTGATTCTAAGCCACAAGAAGGTAATGAGTTCAAATACACTAATGGTGATTTATTAAAGCCTAATAACGTCACTGACTACGTCGGGTTCAATGAGATCTATGGTAGCTTATCATCGGTTGGAACTACTGCTAATGCTGCTAAAGAAGTAAGTGTTACAAAAGGTAAAACCTACGACATCTTTGTTGATACTGGAACATTTTCAAGTTGCTACTTTTGTGGAACTGATTATTTTAGTAGTATTACAAAGCTCTTTCCAGCAAACTTTCAATCTAAGGGAGCTGGCTATACCCCAGACCTTACTACGACTGATCCTTTAATAGCATCAACCTACCCTGCCCACGATAAGATCTTTGGTAGGGCCTGCTTTGTGCCAGCCACTATGATTCCTTGGACTCATAAGACCTCCTCAGATCGTCAGCAACAAAGAATAGCAAGAATGAATGCTCAGCATTTTCTCTTCTCAAATGGTTACCAGAGAGATTGGTATGGATTTGATTACGGATCAATCATCGGCTCTTTTGATGGAGTAAGATGGTTCGCCATTGGAAATCAAAGAAGAATCAAAGCAGATACAACGAAACTCTTTCTAGCTGTTAACGCCTATTTTGGTGATCAAACGATAGAGAGCACTTATACAATTGTTGTCTCAGATGCTTCTACAACTGCTCAAAGTGGATCTTCAGTTACTAAGGACTTTGATTCAGATGGCGCTCAATGCCAGCAAAATCACCTCTGCTCTGTTGATCAAGACTGCGCCACTCAACTTGGCTGGGACTACTCATGCGAGACTGTCTCTACTATTAAGACAAAATGGCCTAGCTTTGATGCTAATGGATTAGAAGTTCCTGAATTAGAGAATCAAGAGAACCTTATTAACTTAATTGGAGGGCTTGGTTCTTCAACTAAGAGGTGTGTTTATAGGGGCCGCGGGGCTGCTTGCTCGCCAAATTATGATGTCAATGATCCTGCTAATAGTTATTCAGGAACAGATAGCTTAAAGCTTCATGCTTGTTCAAATAATAATTACTGTCAGCAATTCCTACAAGGAGTCCAGGTAGAGAAATTTAATAATCGAATTTCTCGTTACGGAAAATCAGTAAAGGTTCAAAACTCAAGCTCCACTGTTGCAGAGACAGACTTAGATGAGTTTGGCTTTGGTGTGAGATCAATTGGTAGACCTTATGCTTATCATGGAACTGAGGCGATTAGAACCGATGCTCAATCTGCTCTTAGTAATAATAGTATCTCCGCTATTTGTATTCCTGGGCGAGACCCAAGTGATGACTTAGTCGAAGATAGCAATCGAAATATCCCTGGCTCTAACCATCTTGGTGATTTAGTAAACGGGATCGGAATGACAGCTACTGGGATTAGATCAAGTGATTACCTAAGCTCTTGCTCTATCTTTAATTCTACTGGTGAATACATCCAGTTTGACACTACTTTAAAGGCCCTAGCTCTTAGTAATGTAGATGTTCAAACACTGGCGGGCAATCAATCCATTCCAACAAATGCCTTAGAAGTTCTTGGGACCATGGCCTCTAAAGACTTTCTCGTTAATTTTGAAAGTACTCAGGTAACGGGACCTACTCTCCAAGAAAACAGATGCCTAAGAGCTCCCGGCTCTTCGTGCCATACTGATTTTGAATGCGCTCCATCTAAGACTATCTCTGAGCAGTTGAACGGCTTAGATCCCTTAGATTCAAGCCTCTACTCTAGCTTAAATAAATATGAGATTCAGTTTTGGCAAGAGCGGCTTGTTTGTGGGCAAGAGTTTGACCCCGCTGACCCTAGTTTTGATTTAAAGAACAATAGATGCTGTAGAGAAACTGGTAACTCAATTACTATTGGTAACTTCTATGATAACTCAGCTCCAGTCGATGCTTCTATTATCGCAATCGATAATACTTCTATTCCAGGGGTGGATATAGATTTAAACAACCCCGCTCGCTATTCTAGAGTTTCAACAATGGTTGATAAACTTAGATCCGCAACCGACCAACAACCTCAGATTCAAGCCGGAAAAGCTGACAGATGTAGTGGACCTGGCTGTCAGAACACAAGCATCTTAGATAACCAATGGAAAACAATCTCAACAGTCGCAGCAAGAACATGCTGCTCTGGTCACTGGATTAGAAACTTTAACACAACCGGTAATGGTGGTGGACATAATTGGGGCAGCAATAAGCACCAAGATATTCCAAAAGATTCGCTTAAATGCTTAAACTGGCTTCCTTGCGATGCTGCTGAAGGTGAGTGCGGAAGTACTGACTTTGTTTGCGATACCAACGTAGTTGAGCCGGATGATTTAAAATGTATGCAAAGAGAAACCAGTAACTCAGAAGCCACCGTTATTTTTAATTGGATGAATTCATTAGAGTTAACTGGTATTCCACAAGTTCCTGTTAAATCTGAACAGTTCACAGATATCTTATGTAAGGTTGATCCTACTAATCAACAAAACTTGGCTCCTGGTTCAATTGCACTGCCTAATATTTTAGGGACAACCTTTGCTAATGCTGAGTACACCGACGGAACCTCTAATCTCTACTCTGCTAATGACGCCGGAAACTTTGCCACAGGTATCAAGAAAGTCTTCTCTGAAGATACCTTTAGCTGCTGCCTTCCTACAGGAACAGTTATGAACCAGGGTGATGATCCTAGTCTTTGTTGCACAGGTGTTATAAATGGAAACAATAATCAATGTGCTCTACCAGATTTTACGAATGTAACAGTTTATTTTAACCGTTATGTTTCTTCAGCGGCAAAAGATATTAATGACTCCCAA
The DNA here is from genome assembly GCA_913061265.1 of uncultured Halobacteriovorax sp. Taxonomy (GTDB): domain Bacteria; phylum Bdellovibrionota; class Bacteriovoracia; order Bacteriovoracales; family Bacteriovoracaceae. Next base: position 128,309 of record CAJXVS010000001.1, read on the forward strand.
GTAGATGCGCAAACTGGTTATATTAGTAACCCACTTATTGTTGAGAACTTGGCCTGTCAGCAACAAGTCTGCGCCTCAGGAACTCTTGCTAGAGGTGTTGCTCTTAGTAATCTAAAGATACCTGGAAAAGAAAGTAGCACTAAGACCTTTAAAAGATTTATCGATGAGACTTCTCAGGCCACTAATGCAAATGGACTCGCTGACCTTTATGATTCTGGTCTTAGATGGAATGATGATATTTACTGCGCTCCAGCGGGTCTTGCGCAAACAGGTTCAACAGCGCTAAAGATTACGGTTTGTCCTTAATAGAACATAATCAAAGTTACTACGGCCAATATGAAGCGATAGATAGAAAAGATCCATAAGCCCATACTCGAAACATATTTTAAGAAGTAATGAATAGTCGCCAAGCCCACTATAAAAGAGAGAACAAGCCCCACGACAAGAGAAGTAATCGAAAAGGCGGCCTCAGCAGAAAAGAGCTGGGGCAATTTATAAACAAAACCTGCCCCAATTACGGGTAAACTTAGTAAGAAGCTATACCTTGTTGCCTCAATGCGTGAGAGGCCTAGGAAACGCGAAATAGTCAAAGTTCCTCCACTTCTACTTACTCCAGGAAAGACCGCTAGACCTTGAAAGAGGCCTATTAAAAGAGATCTTTTATAATCGACTTTAGCCGTCATGAACTCAGTTTCACTTCTGGTCCCTCGGTGATCAAAGAACCACATCAAGGCTCCGAAAAGAACGAGGTTCGCGCTAATCATAACAGCACTTCTTCCATAGACTTCTGCTGTATCTTTAAGAGCGTAGGCCAAGATAAAAGTAATCCCGGTACTTAGGCCAATATTGAATAACCAGTTTCTCCCCTTCTCTTTCTCGATTCCCTCAGAAAAAGCACTGGTCACAATTTCTTTGATGTCTTTAAAGAAATAAACAAAGACGGCTAGAGCGGTTCCTACATGCATAGCTAAATCGAAGGCCACACCTGGGTCATCAATCTTTAAGTAATGAGGAAGAAGGGCCAGATGCCCTGAAGAGCTTACTGGTAAGAATTCTGTGATCCCTTGAATTACTCCATAAAAAGTAGCATCTAACCAAGTCATTTTTTTACCAGCCCAAAATAAGTTAATTCTTTATCTCTAATCGAAGTTCTAAGATCTTTTAAGTGAACTAAGAACTTCTCAGTATAGTATCTTTTCTTTGTTTCTTTATTTAAATGGGCGGCCACTAAGAAGAGCCTATTGAGGTTATCAAAGAGGATATCTTGCAAGCGGTGATCACCATTTTGTAGAGCACGCCTCCCTAACTTAAAATAAATTCTATAAACAGCCTCTTCCATCTTCTCCCGCTCGGATTTAGTCAGGCTCGTTTTTATAAAGTGATCAAAGATAGTTAAGGAATTTATATCATCACTTCTTTTTGGGTATTCAAACATATTGAAGTAGTCAAAGTACCAAAGAGTGCTTTGAAGAAAGCTTCTTCTAAAGTTCTTTCTTGATAATGCGCTTTGAAGACCACCTCCCCAGTAAAAACGAAGGGCGACTGAGTTATTAGTCTCAATAGGAATATAGGTTTCAACCATTTTCTTATCTAAGATGATATTCTCTTCAAATAATTGTTTATAGCGAAGAAACTTATAGTTCCCTACTTTTCCAAAATCAATTTCTGGAGGAACCCCATCGAGGCCTTTCTTCAAGAGCTCTTTTCGAACTTTAACAAAGCCTCTATAAAAAGGACCGAATGTTAAGAGATGACCGATTATTGTACGGCTGCCTAAGCTTAGTGAGGCTCGAACTAACCTCTCCATCTCGTTTCTCATCTTTGGCTTTAAGATCTTATCTGTACCGTAAGAGCTTTGATACTTTCTTTTATAAAAAACGTCTTTAGGTTCTAAAAACCCTTTAGAAAGAACAGGAAATTGAGAAGTGAAAAAAGGATTCCCTAGCTTACCTTGTTCTAAAAGTTTAAGAAGAGAAAAGCGCTCTTCTACCTTTATGAGAGCGTCCATATTCGAATCTTTATCATAAACTCTTAAATAAGCATTTATCTTAGGGTTATTAGCTCCTCGCTTGATAAACTCAAAGCTAGGCAAGAAAATAAACCTGCCTTCAGAGAGGGAGCTTAAGGATTTAAACTTAAACCTATTACTTGTATGTTCTTTAAATTCCTTTAAAGAGCCTTCGTCTTTTAAATCTAAGTTCTCAGTGACGGGGTTTAACACCATCCCATCTACTAAGCTTAAGCCTTCTAGAAGAGGAGAAACAGTTGAAAAGATAAGAAGACCACTTACCCAGATCACTCCTAGGATTAGGCTTAACTTCCCACCAACATTATAAACTCTAGTATGGCTAAATACCTCTTTCAGGCTTGGTTTCTTGAAAACTAATAAAAGCTCCCCAATTAATAAAGGTCCAAGGATTGCTTCGAGGACAACCCGAGCTGCTCCCCCTACTCTTTTCCAACTCTTAGTACCAAGGCCTCTAAGACCTAAGAGCCACTGAGAGAGAGAGACCCCTAAAAGTAGAGTCATATAAAAACGAATTAAAAGATAGATGGCAAAAACAAAAACTAAGGTAGCAAGGCCTTGAGAAAGATAGAGCTCTTTTGATGAGGGCCCAAGCTCTAGACTCGATCCTATGCTCCGGCTAAGGCTTAAATACTTACGTTCATAGACCTGAAAGGATAAAAGCGTATAGAAGCCTATGTAGGCGAAGCCCATATCGGCCCAAAAGGCCAAGAACCGCCGGCTAAGCCCCTCGAAACTGATAGAATACTCACCACTACTATTCAACTAGTTATCCTTACTTAGAGAAGAGATGCAACTTTTATGGGCATTTTACTAAAGGCCCTATGATAGCTTCACAATCTTCAAAGTCATTGTAATCTCATAAACTATTCTACCTTTTCCCTAAAAATTGCCAAGGTTAATTGGCAATTGAATAGTTTAATTGTGACTAATTCAGTCAGCTATTAAAATAAGAGGTGAAACTAAGTTAATGAAATGTAGGGAAAATTCCGAAAATAGATTGTGGGAAACCCTAAAACGGGAACGTTATAATGAATCGAAACAACTTTTTAAAAACGCTTACTGTACATCTGATCAGCCTTAGTCTGACTTTTGCGCCTCTTCCCTTATTCGCAGCAAGCGATAGTGAAGGTAAAGTAGAAGTTAACAATAGTGACTGGGTCGGTAATATTGGCGGAATCTTAGGCCAAGTCAGTAGCACTGTCTTGCAGAGTCAGCAAAAGCAATTTGCCATGAGGCAACAAGCGGCTCTTCTTCAAGGCTCAAGACCACAAGTTGTTCCGGCAAAGTTCTTTCCACAATGTAGAATTGCTCCAGCCGGTGCACAGATTCCCTTACAAGCTTGTAAACCTGCAGGGAACCCAATGCAGTCAATTCAACAAGCACAAACCTTCCAGACAATCGCTCAACAGAATATTGACTTCTATGATCAACTCTTAAACCCAGCACAAAATTCAGCGACTCCTTCTGGTATCGCCTGTCTAGATCAAGCGATGGATGGAGTTGCTTCTTCTATTCAAGATAGAATCAATGGTCTTGAAAGAATGAAAGAGCAGATTGCAAAATCAAATCAACTCTTTGAAGAACAAAATAAAAAGGTTCTTGAAGACATAAAGAGAAACGGAAATGTTCTTCTTGGTGCTGAACGTGGTAAGAAGATCGACGTTAACCTTGAGACAGCTGAGTTTGATAAGATGATGTCTCCTGAATGTAAAAACATCATCGTCAATAGTGGAAACGCCACTGTTAACTCGCAAGTCTTTAGAGGTGGTCTTCTTGGTATTCGTGATGGAGCCCTAAGTTCACTCAACGTTAAGGCTACAAACCTTCAGTCGAATTATGGATCTTATAAGAAAGACCTCGACACAAAGATCATCCAAATGAAAAAAGACATTAAGGACTACGGCCTTGAAGGCTTCTTAGATCAAAATGGTGGTCAGTCTGGAAATTTTGCCTTTGAAAGAAATGGTCAAAAGTCTTTTGGATCACTAAAGAATGCTTTTACTGATAAAGCCAATCAGATTGCAACTAAGATTGCTGATATTAAAAAGAATATTAGATCAGAAGTAGGTGGAACCTCTACTGATCTTGATAGCCTTATGAGAATGGATCAAAACTTCAGAGCTGACTTTGCAAAGTTTGCTGATGTAGCTGAATCACAATTAAAAAGAGAAAAGATGGGTCAGTGTATTACTGGCGCTAATAGCGGTGTTAGTCTTTCGACTGATCAGATCCTTTCAAGCCTTAGATATGAGACAACTGCCGTTACTGGTAATACTCTTGATAATTACCGTAGCGCTCTAAAGTATATCCTTGATGACACGCAGACGACTCCTGAAACTAAGAAGACTCGTATTAAAGATCTTGATGCAAAGTTTCAAGGACAAATTGTTATTGTTAATGCAGCCGAGAACTCAGCTGAGAGAACAATGCTTCCTTATCAGATGTTTCAACAAATTGTTTCAAATTGTGAAGCTGTAATCGATGAGCAAAATGATAGTAACGTAGGTCGCTCAACAGCTGATAAGATTAAGCGAGCAAAGACTTATATGAGAGATCTTCAAAAGCTAGAGAGAACCTTTGCTTCAGAGATGTCTAACCATATCCTTTCAGAAGTTCAAAACTGTTCAGGCAGAGGCCTAGATGCTGGTCAATGTGGTGAAGAGGCCATGGATCCTTCTAATGGTGAGTTCTGTTTATCACAAGCTTCAACTTGTGCTGATCAGGCCAATAAATGTTATGGACAGATCAATAGAGAAGTTAAGAAAAGACAAGAGAATATGACTAACTTAGCAACTGTTTATAATAATAATGTTGCTGCCCTTATCACTTCTCAAGAAGCCCTTCTTGGACAGGTTAAAGCGCAAGTGCAAAGAGATGCTAACTTCTTCAAGAGTTTCTTTCCTGGAGCCAACTTCGCCTACCCTGAAAGCCTTTTTGTTAAGATGCCACAACTCTCTGAGTTTGGCTCTTTAGGTGTTGAGCTTCGTGGTGGTGGAGATATTGAAACACTTAAGAAACTTCCAGAAGAGATCGCTAAGCTTCAAGGTGCCCTAAAAGATCAATGGGAAGGCGGAGCTGGTGGAAAAGGAATTCAAAAAGTCATTGCAGATTATAGAGACGCCCAAAAAGATGCCATGATAGCTAATCAAGATAAATGGCGTGGCCTACTAGGCGAATGTCAAAATACAGAAGTTCAGTCTGTCGCGGCTATTCAAAAACAAAATGAGAAAGCTCAAAAAGCTTACGGAGAAAAAGCTGAAAAAGTTGGTGAGTTCTGTGCCCGCTTTGATGCCCTTAAGCAAACGAACCCAGCCGCTGGTTGTAATGACGACTATGATGTTAAGGGTCTTTATAAAGATTCACATAAAGTCTTAGCTCATGTAAACGATGACGCCATTAGATTAGTGAGAAAGTATCAAGAGATATGCGCTCAATCACAAAATGAAAAAGAAAATGGAACTGAAGATAAAGATGAGGCTAAAGATGGAGCTGACTATATCTTATCTAATTGTAAGAAGAGAGGGTCAGAAGATACTCTTGCAAAGGCCTTAAAAGAAATTCAAGAACTAACAGGCATTACAAAAGAGCAGACTAAAGTTATTGCAAAAGCTGAAGACCTTAAAGGTAGTAAGGTTAAGAAAATTTTGAAGGAATTTGAAGATGATAAAAAGATTATCGATGCCATTGAGAATTATATTTCTCTCAATAAATTAAATAATGAAGTAAAGGCAAAGTTCGAGCTCGCAAAAAAGGCAGATTTCTATGAGAAACTTGCTGATGCTAAAGACCCTTTGGACAATCCAAAGATCGCTTCTAAAGCAGCAGAGTACATTAGTGAGTCAAAAGAGCTTAAAGAAGATAGTGGGTTCTGTAATCAACAAATCCTATTTAATGTCATAAAAGTTGTTAAGGATGTGGATACTAAATCTGGAATGATTAAGTTGATTGAAGAAAAAGGTAATGAATTAAGTAATGATAATGAAATGGAGGAAGTTGGTCGCTCGATTGCGAGCCTATCAAGTGCTCCTTTAAGTAATAAAGTATCTAGCTTTGGTCAAGCAGACTATTCAGATGTTGAATGTGCTGCTTCTGCTACCCCAGGAAGATTTGGGGCCGGTGACTTTAGTAGCTTTGATGCAAGTATATTAGGCCCGAACGCCGGAGCCATTCTCGGGCTTGGCAAGTAGCTAGCCCCTAAACGGAGGAAGAAGAGATTAAAGACGGAACTGCAAATCTCTCATTCAATCAAAAGAACAAAATGCTTTTTTCAAGCAACGGGGGGAAACTCATCCTTCTGGTGCTTTGTCATTTTTTCCTCACATCTTGTTTATCAAGTCCAAGTAAAGGAAATAGAAAAAAATCTGGTGGAGTTTCAAACTCCCCTTCAAGTGTCGCCGCTGGTTACGGAAGAATTCTTGCTGATAACCCCATCATCTTAAGTGGCAATTATAACTTAAGTGCTGACACTAATTTAAATACCCTCTTATCTTCAAGACAAGATTTTATAACCAATAATCAATTCCTCGCAGATGAATGCGATGGAGCTTCAACATCAATTGCTAATTGTATCGATGTAAGAACAAACTCAACTTCGCTTCCGCTTCAAGCGGCTGATAAGAAATGGGCCTTTCAAACAAACACTGATGAATGGCTTCAGGTACAAACCTTTGGTCATATGATGAGAGTGGCAGATAATTTTCATTCCACGTTAGAGAATGCCCATAGCTCTGCTCCTATTTTAGGATATGAGACTTCCCTACCAACAAGCCTCTTCTCAAACTCAACGCATTGGAATACAGCAACTCCACTGGTCGCCTTTGCTAATTGCGGAGTAGAAGATCAGGCCTTTTATTCACCTTCAAAGTTTCAGCTTTGTTTTGGAAATGACTCTGTCTTTCCAGAGGTTATGATTGCTGAAGATAATACTGTTATCTATCATGAAATGGGACACGCTTTTAATCATATCCTGGTTAATGTTAGAAATAGAGATGCAGGGATAACTCCTTCAGCTGATCTAGGTCACCTCTTTTATGATGAGGCTGGTTCTATCAATGAAGGCATCGCTGATCTTTGGTCTTACTTTATGAATCAGCGAGCTCACTTTGCAGAATGGGCCCTTGGCCGCTTTGCTAATCTCTCTCGCCCTATGAGTGAAGATGACCCTCTTCACGCTCCTGGGATTGCAGCTGATAATAACTCACGATTGAGTTACCCGGCCTATCTTCTTTATGATCCAAACCTTCCTGATGAACCCATTGAAGATGTTCATACGGCTGGTCAAATTATATCCCATTTCCTTGTGGCCTTAGGTAAAGACATGAGCACTCAATGTGGATGGTCGACTTCAACATCAATTACAACTCTTCAATACCTTCTCTATGAAACATTCGTAGAGCTCGGTGACCTTGAGGCCTTTGGTTCTAATGCTGATAAACTTGGTGGCATTAATAGTGTTAATTTATCTCAGGCCCATGCCTTAACATGGTCAAGGATAGCCAACCCTATTAACTTTAGAAGGTTTACTCAGGTCCTCTCTAAATATCTTCTTTTGATCCATGGTCAAGCAGGAAGAACATCTTGTAATAGCACTAATTATGACATGGACTCTTATGAGCAACTTCTTGATGCTTATGGACTCCTTCTCTTTAAAAACTACAATGAAGATGGTGGCTCTATTGCAGCAGGGAGAAGCCTTTCGAACACTCAAATAACGGCTGCTAACAGAGTTAAAACTGTAACCATCTCTAAGGACCTCTTAAAGTTAGACCCGACTCAGAACGCCTCTCAGGCCTTTATATTTGATAATAGAGAGGCCTTGGTTCAAGCTTATAAGAGCTTAAGTATTGGCGGAAGAATCGGTCAACTCTCAGATCTTATCGATGTCGGCCTGCCTTATAATAACGGAAATATCTCCATCTCACCTGGAGAGCTTGTTGGTGTCGCCCTTAATCTTTACAACGATTCAAATTCACCAATGGCCGGTATTCAGGTTCTAGGTAATGACTGGGACCATGGCAATGCCGATGGTAAACCTTGCGGTACTTTTCAAGATCAATTTCCAAGTTCAAGTGAAGGTGGGGTTGTTGCCTCTGACGAAGTAGGGCTTCCTACTGCAGGTCAGTGCCAATATATTACAAGAGAAAATGGTGATGATAGTGTTTTAGAAGTCATGCAGCCAGTATGTATGGTTCAAGTGGCCGAAGATAACGCTACAAAATGGACTTTCCAAGGCGCTCTTCAAACACAAAGAAGAATCGAAGATAGAAACTGCCTCGATGGAGTTGGTGGAAATCCTAATGAGTGTTTTGTTAGAGTCGTCCAAGGAACTGATCAGGCTACTTACTCAATGCTTAACCCTAAAAGTAACTGGTCAAGTACAGTTGCCCCTAATGGTACTCCTACCTTTAATTATAGTAACCTGATCTTTATGGAAGTAAGTCCTTCCACCCCTCCTGGAACAACATTTAACTGTCGTTTTAGAGTTCGCTTTACTAACTGTGAAGACTGCTGGGTCGATCCTGCTGCGTCTAATACTAAAGGTGATGACTACCAAGACTATCAATATTCTGGAGGCGATCCATTCAAGATTATCAATTTTGAATTCATCGTTATCGATTAATGTTAAAAAAAATAGCGCTTTTCTTTTCATTCATCGCTTTGGCCACTGTCTTTTATTACTCTCTAGATAAAACTAAACGAAGTGAATCTAAAAAAATTGCAAAAGGCTGGAAGAAGTATCAAAAGGTCAAAGATAAGACCGTCGCCACAACAATAAAAAAAGAAGAATTAGTCAAAGATAAGTTAGTTCAAAAAAGGGCTCCTGCTTCTGTTAGATCAAGAATCCTGCCCATGAGAAATGGTCGTTTTTTAGATGGCGCTAAAGCAAAAGACTATAGCAATATGGCCGTCCCCCTAAAGTATAAGAACAAGGTAAGCCCTGATTGGCAAAAGAGGCTTGGACATAGTTTGGCTCGTTTTCAAGATGAAGGCACAGAAGTTCTTATCCAAAAAGAAAGACCCATCCTCTATATCAATAAAGGCGTAGCAGAATACCGCGAGCAAGTAAGTATCAATTTTAAATTACCTAATGGAACTAAGAGCTCTTACAGGGCCATGGTAGATTCATCTAATGGTAGGATTCTTTATACTTATGATAGAACGAAGATTGAGTACTTTAGAAACAAACCAACGGGGATGACTCACCCGTTGGCCAATTAAGATATTTCTTAGAAACCTAATGGAGCTGAAACGCTTAGAACTAAGTAACTAGATCCTGCCTCATTATTTCCTGTTAAGTTAGTTGTTATACCGGTTTGAGCATCATCGTACTCGTCATAAGTAAATGACTTATACTCTAAGTTGACAGCTAAGATCATGGGAATAACACTCATCCCAACACCAAGACCAATACCACTTCCTACATAGGCGTCACCTATAAGACCAGAGCCAGAGAAGCCTGTAATACTGTCAAATTCAAACTTTGCTGAAGCATAGTATGTTCCCCATAACCTAAGGCCAAGTGGAAATTCATAACCTACAAAGACCCCCATATTGGTTCCCTTGTAGTCAACTTCAAGAGTTGGAGTATCGTCATCTGAAGAGGTTAATCCTTGAGAGTCATAAGTTAGTCCAGCTAAAAGCCCTACAAATGAAACACCTACTCTAGCCCCAAAACCAAGACCAGTATAATCAGCAGCACTTACATCCCCAGTACTTGGAGTATGATTGCCTTCACTTCCTTTAGCGTAGCCCACATAGGGCTCTAAATGAATTCCAGCAGAAACGCTGGTAGAAACCATGGTAAGCAATGCAAAACTTAAAATAAAATTCTTCATGATATCCTCCTTGATGGATATTGAACTCTTAATTTTTTTTCTAATTTAACATAGTTAAATTATATAGGAATTTCCTATAATTCCAAATGGGATGGAATTTAGATAAGTTAAAATTATTTATAGAATTTATAAATGAGTTGATCGATGAAGGGTCTATGTAGTCGGTCATCCAAGCTCCACTTGGCTGACTATTTTCTCAACCTCATCTTATCAAGGGCAATAACTGACTAAAAGCCTAGGCAAATAATACCTAAATATAGGCCTTAAACTGCTCTAAGCATTCAGGATTAGAGACAGCTTCTAAGTTTGAAGGAATTTTTCCCGCTAAGATTCTAGTAATGAGAAGCTCCATTTTCTTACCAGAGCGCGTATAGGGAATATCACTAACCGCGATTACTTCCTTTGGAACATGCCTCGGAGTCGTCTTTGTTTTAATCAATCTCTTTATCTCAAGCGTCTTTTCTTCATTTAAAGTTTCACCTTCAAGAAGCTTCACAAAGAGCATCACTTCTACGTCCCCATCGACCTGCTTACCTACGCAGAGGCTATCAACTAAATAAGGTAGAGCTTCTGTTTGCCTATAGATCTCTGACGTTCCTATTCTTACTCCACCAGGATTTAACGTGGCGTCACTCCTTCCAAAGACCTGAACACCTCCGTCCTTTGTAATAGTGATAAAGTCACCATGATGCCAAGTCTTTTCAAACTTATTAAAATAGGCATCTTTTATTTTCTTATTATCTTTATCTCCTAAAAAAGAGATTGGTCTACTAGGAAAGCTTGATTTACAAACAAGCTCTCCTTCAAGGTCCCTAAGGTCTTCCCCTAAGTCATTAAAGCAAGAAACGTCCATGCCAAGACCTAGGTTTTGAATCTCCCCACGCCGAACTTCAAGAGTCGGGACTCCCAGCATAAAACAGCCAAGAATATCAGTCCCGCCACAAATAGAGGCAAGCTGAACATCCTTTTTAAAAGAATCATAAACAAAGTCATACTGCTCAGGTAGTAGTGGAGCGCCTGTACTCATTAGAGTCTCAAGGCTATCGAGCTTAAAATCATTTTTATAACCAGTATCTTCTAAGGCCCTTAGAAACTTAGGAGAGGTTCCAAAGATATTCAATTTTTCTCGCTCTATTATTCTTGTGTATTCTTTTAAGCTTGGAAAACCTGGGCTTCCTTCGTAAAGAGTCACGGTGGATCCAAAATGAAGAGAGCTTACAAGCCAGTTCCACATCATCCAGCCACAAGTGGTAAAGAAAAAGATATTCTTATGACTTTGTAAGTCTGTATGAAGGCCAAGCTCTTTTATATGCTGAAGTAAAGTGCCGCCAACTGAATGAACAATACACTTGGGCTTACCTGTGGTTCCTGAAGAATACATAATATAGAGTGGGCTATCAAAGCGGACTTTCTTAAACGAAAGATCTTCACCTTGTTTTTCAAAATCTAAGTAGAGCTCAGCTTTATCAAGGCCATCAAGAGAAACTCCCTTTTCAAGGAAGTCCACGATGACAATCTTCTCTAGAAAATCTAGTTTCTTTTCAAGTTCTTTGATCTTAGGCAACTGATCGAAGTATTTTCCATTGTACTCATAACCTGCTGCTGCAACCAAAACTTTTGGTTTGCTCTGACCAAAGCGGTCAATAACGCCCTCGATACCAAAGTCACTAGAAGTTGAAGTAAAACTTGCGCCTAAACTTGTGGCGGCCAACATTGAGATTACGGTCTCAGGAATATTTGGCATATAAGCGGCTAGAACGTCCCCTTCCCCAATAAGTCCCTTTAGTCCTGAAGCTAGAGAGGCGGTTTTTTCTCTAAGATCTTTATAGTTTATCTTTCGATTATTTCCGGACTCATGACAAAAATTTAAAGCAATACTTTCATCCTCTCCTTTAGAGAGGAGGTTCTCTGCAAAATTCAATCTTAAGTTAGGAAACCAGCCATAGCTCTCAAAGCTATAATCAGTACAAACAGGAGTCAGGCTTCCTTCGTACTTAATATCATAAAAATCAATTAACTTTGTCCAGAATTCATCAGGCTTTTTAACTGACCAAGAATGAAGGTCTTTGTAAGACGATGCGCCAACTTCTTTTTGAAATTGAAAGAGAGAGGTTTTCCCTATTCTCTCCTTACTTGGACTCCAAAGAACATCATTTGCCATCTATAACTCTTTTTTAAAGATAGCATCACTTGCAGCAAAGACCTTATCGTGAAGAGATCCCCCTACACTGTCCATCGTCACAACCACTGGAAAGTCTTCAACAGTTAATTCCCAAATTGCTTCAGGTGAACCTAGGTCTTTCCAATAAACATTATCAACTGATTTTATCTTCTCTGCTAGTACTTGAGCGGCTCCGCCAATGGCATGAAAATAAACACAGCCATAGTCTTTGCAGCCTTGAAGAGTCTTAGGACCCATACCGCCCTTACCGATAACACCGATGATGCCATAGTCGCGCATGACTTCCCATTGATAAGGCTCTTCACGAATAGAAGTAGTAGGCCCAGCGGCTTTAACTTCATAGCCCCCTTTTTTATCTTCAAGAACGACCGGACCACAATGATAGATGATCTGTTGATCAAAGCTAACAGGAGGCGGAGTTCCATCATGAATTCTTTTATGAACGGCATCTCGTCCCGTGAACATCTTTCCTGAGATAAGAACCATATCACCGACTCTTAAATCTCTAACATCTTCTCTTTTAAACGGATAAGTTAATCTTTTCATCTTAGTACAACCATTTTTTTACTGAGTTATTATTTCCTAAAACAATACCCTGACGCCTAAAGGCCCAGCACATATAGCTTATAGACACAAAGAAACTGGCAGGGAGCCTATTGAGGACTCCTACTTTACAGCCAAGAAGAGTCGTCTTCCCTCCAAAGCCCATAGGTCCAATCCCAAATTTATTAGAGGTTTCAACAATATCATTCTCTAGTTTTTTAAGATCTGGGTGATCATTGGTATCGTCAAGCATTCTTAGAAGCATCTCTTTGGACTTAGCGTAACCGGCTCCGCGATCTCCACCAATAGCAACTCCGAGAACTCCAGGTCCACAGCCTTTTCCTTGAGCTTGAATAACAGCGTCTAAGATAACCTTTCTTACGCCATCAAGATCTCGCCCAGCATTTAGGCCTGTATCAGGAAGCTTGTATTGCGCCCCAACGTTCTCACAACCGCCGCCTTTAAGCATAAGCTTAACTTCAACTGTAGATTTATTATGCTCATGAAAATGAATATCAGGATGCCCAGGACCAATATTCATAGTCTCATTCTTTCCTGTTAATGAATCCACAGAGTTTTGTCTTAAAAAGCCAAGCTCTGTTGCTTTGACTACGGCCTTATGAATAACTTTCACAAAGTCATTTTGTCTAAAACCAGGAGGATGCTCTACGTAGAAAAGTATGGTCCCAGTATCTTGACAGATAGGCTGAGATTTCTTTTTAGCGAGTTCAATATTTGTTTTGATAATACCCATGGCGTATTCAGCCGTGGTGTTTTTCTCTTCGTCGTGTAGGGCCTTGAGGACAACCTTTTGAATATCATCAGGAAGCACAGTTGAAGTGATACGAATAAGCTCTAAAAGAGAATCAAAGAGTTGATCCTTTTTCTTAACAGGTTTCTTTTTCGTAATCTTCTTAGCTACTTTCTTTTTTGTAGTTTTTTTAGCAACTTTCTTTTTCGTGGCTTTCTTAGCTACTTTCTTTTTCGTAGCTTTCTTAGCAACTTTCTTTTTCGTAGCTTTCTTAGCAACTTTCTTTTTCGTGGCTTTCTTAGCAACTTTCTTTTTCGTGGCTTTCTTAGCTACTTTCTTTTTCGTGGCTTTTTTAGCTACTTTCTTTTTCGTGGCTTTTTTAGCTACTTTCTTTTTCGTAGCTTTTTTAGCCTTCTTTTTAGACATGAAGGAATCCCCTTTAATTGTTTTCAGACTTAGGGAGTATAACAATTTCCACACCCTTTTGAGAATAACGCGTCTCTGAAAATAACCTTGTTAACAGCTCCCCCTCGCGGTGGTAAAAATGGGGGTGATTTCTTTATCAGGCCTTAATGACCCGCAGCGCGAAGCTGCAAGTACTATCGATGGACCAGTTCTAATACTGGCAGGGGCAGGCTCAGGTAAAACCCGTACTATTACTTATAGAATCGCCCATATGGTGGACAACCTGCAAATGGATCCTAAAACGATCCTAGGGGTTAGTTTCACCAATAAAGCTTCTAAAGAGATGAAAGAGAGAGTGATTACTCTCCTTGGTAAAAGAAAGGCCCGCGGCATCACCTTGGCCACTTTTCACTCCCTTGGGGTTAAGATCTTAAAAGAAGAAATCCACCTCCTTGGTTACCATAAGAACTTTTCGATCTACGATACCTCTGATCAAACCTCCATTGTCAGAGAGGCCTTAAAGTCGATTAAGACCGAGAAGACCTTTGATAGAAAACAGATCATGTCTAAGATTGGTTATTTAAAAAATAAAGGAATCATGTCTGAAGACTTTATCTCTTCTGTTTATTTTGATGAAGATGATCCTTATGACTTAATGGTTGAATATGTTTACCGCTATTATCAAGATAAGCTCAAGTTCTATAATGCCATCGACTTTGATGATATCTTAAACCTAGTTGTTCGCCTCTTTAGAGAATTTCCTGATGTGACGACTAAGTACTCTGAGAAGTTCAAGTACGTCATGGTTGATGAGTATCAAGATACTAATACCCTTCAATTTGAATTGATCATGGGCCTGACTAAGACCCATAATAACCTCTGTGTGGTAGGTGATGATGATCAGGCCATCTACGCATTTAGAGGAGCTGATGTCTCTAATATCCTAGAGTTTGAAAAGAAATTTGAAGGTGCAAAGGTAGTAAAGTTAGAGGAAAACTACCGCTCTACTATGCCTATTCTGGACCTTGCCAATAAAGTCATTAAAGAAAATAAAAACCGAAGAGAGAAATCTCTTTGGTCTAAGATAGAAAGCTCTGATAGGCCCTTTCTTTGGTTAACTGCTGATACCGATCATGAGGCGCAAGTGGTTGTCGATGAGATTGTTCAGCATCAAGGACGAGGCGGCCACTTAGGTGATATGGCGGTCCTCTACAGAAGTAATACTCAGGCTCAGCCCATTGAAGATCAATTAAGACTCTCGCAAGTTCCCTACACTATTCTTGGTGGTCAGAAGTTCTATGAGAAAAAAGAAGTCAAAGATCTTATTGGCTACCTTAGTGTTATCTTAAATCCTAAAGATCAGATTGCTCTTAGACGAATTCTCAATATCCCTCACAGGGGAATTGGTAACGTCACTTTAGAGAAGTACCTAAACCTCTCTGAAGAAAAGCAAGTCACTCTCTTTCAGGCCCTTGAACTAGAGCCTGGTCTTGATCCAAGACGCCATGATCAAATTGTTCATTTCACGAAGCTTATTAGAAAGTTTCAAAACAGCTTTGAGAACTCTCCCCTTCCTGAAGCAATATCTGCAATGGTGGATGATATTGAATATTTAAAGTTTGTCGAAAAGTCATATGACTCCGTAAAACAAGTCGATCAAAGAAAAAATGATGTTCATATGTTCGTTGAATCCGCTGTCAGGTTCTTAAAATACAATCAAGGACAGGGCTCCTTAAAGATGTTTGTTGAAAGACTTCTTCTTCAGGATAATCAAGATGAGCGCGATGAAGATGATGACGACGACGTAAGAAAGAACGAAGTTACTATGATGACTCTTCATAGTTCGAAAGGGCTAGAGTTTGATACGGTCTTCCTTATAGGTATGGAGGAAGAGACCCTTCCCCATAAACGAGTTCTTCAATTAGGTGAAGATATTGGAGAAGAAAGACGCCTCGCCTACGTTGGGATTACTAGGGCCCAGCAAAAGCTTGTCATGACCTATTGTAAAGAGAGAAAGCTCTACGGAAGAGATTCTGTTAGGCATAAAAGCCGTTTTCTAAACGAACTTGGAAACTTCTACACAGAACAAGACCGCACTACCTTTGGCCATCTTACTGAAGATGAGGCCACAGAATACAAATCAAGTTTTTTTAATAATCTTATCGATGGACTCGATGAATAAAAAAAAAGCCCGTGGCTAGACGGGCTTTTTGTATGATGAACAAAGATCTTCCTAATCAATTGCTTTTTTAATCTAAAGTATCTACTTGAAGGGCCATGACTCCTTTTCTTACTTTCCCGTCTGGAAAAGTATTAGTCGTTGTACCTTTAAGTCTAATATTTGTATAAGTCGCTCCAGACTTATGAAGAACGATCACTTCTGAAGAAACAGAGAGAACAGCATCGATTCTATAGTCCCCATTTATTGAAAAACTTAAACGACTAGTTCCTCTGGCTGTTTGATCATATACAAGGTTTGAGATTCCACCATTTTCGATTGAATACTCTTGGTAACCAGATCCAAAGTTAACTCCTAGAGAGAAAACATCAACCTTTGTTTTTGTATCGTTAAATTTAAGTGTTGAAGTAAAGTCACCTTCTTCTTTCTCTTTTGAATTAACAACGATAAGACCTTTAAAACCTGCGTAAGCGCTATAATCTTCAACAAGAGCAACACCTAGGTCTCTTCCCATTTGCCTGATAGTTAGAACTTTTTCTTCAAGATCTCTAACAGCTGAGATTTTATCTTGTAGAGCTCCACATTGAGTGATTCCTTCTTGATAAGATGACTCTTGCTCTACTGATAGTTCGTCAAACTTCTTTAAGTTTCTTTTTAACTCTGAACATTTCTTTGGAAGTTTAGCTTTAGCGATAGTTGTCTCATCTGCTTCAAGCTTACACTTTCTTTTATTTTCTTTTAATTTAAAGCAAGGAAACTGACTTAGTACTGACTTAATCATTGGCTGAACCTGTGCTTCAGTCGCCTTAATTCCAAACTGTACTTGCTTTAATTTTCTGAGTGAATTGTCCTTTAACTTACCTAAACTTAAAATGGCCGTAGAGATTTGAGCAATCTTGCTTCCACTTGTTGATTCCGCGGCGTAAGTAAGAGGAAGTTGATCTCCATAAGAGAGTCTAGACATTACTGTCTTCCACTGCATTTCAGGGTAAGCATAAGAATAACCAACAAGATCTTCACCTTGCGGGAAAGTTAAAATTGTTGCGTCACCAATCGTACCATCAAAAGTCTTATTCACTTGGAACTGACTGACTTCCTTTGCGTGGTGAATATCTGATGTAATATCAATTTTATCTGCTTTAGGACCACCGCAGCTCATAAGGGAGCCAAGGGCCAAG
The DNA here is from genome assembly GCA_913061265.1 of uncultured Halobacteriovorax sp. Classification (GTDB taxonomy): domain Bacteria; phylum Bdellovibrionota; class Bacteriovoracia; order Bacteriovoracales; family Bacteriovoracaceae. Next base: position 145,411 of record CAJXVS010000001.1, read on the forward strand.
GTCGCTGAAAGTATGATTATTTGTTTTTTCATTTCTATATCCTTTTAACTTTATCTTTAATAATTAGAAAAACATTGAGAAATCAATTGTCGTTAATGGTGAAGCGACAACATTTTTCCCTGTTAATACTCGGCTATGACCAACACTTACTTTCATTGGAGCAAAGAATTTTCCAGCTCTAAAAAGCGAGATAGTGTCATACCCTGCCGTTACTTGAAGAGTCTGCATATTTTGAACAGAGTCTTTCTTAAGTAATTCATATCTAGAGGCTTCATATTGGTCTCCTGAGTAATCATCCCCTTGCTTGTACTGAATTGCGTACCCAGCACCAAGATTGATTCCATGAAAATTCCATGCAGCCGCGAGTTCTGCTTTAGAGATATCTCCAAGGTCACGAGAAGTACTTCTATCAACATCTGGAGTTAAACTAGAAGTATGAGTAAAAGGAACTCTCTTAGCTACTGTGTCTGCGAATTGAAGAGTATGACTTACAGCTGCCGTAAAAGTAATATGCTTATTTGCGTAAAAATCATTGGCAAAACCAAGTTCAAGATCGGTTTGTCCGTCTCCGCCACCGATATCAACCACTTTATCAGGGTTAACTTCTTTACCAGTAGGAAGAGTTAGAGCAGAAACGAAAGTGAAGGCAGATTTCTTACCTTCAAAAGCTTTATACTTAGAAACTAATTTAATATCTCCAAGCTTAGTATCGTTTTCATTTTCTAATTTTTCGTAGTTGTATTCAGAGAGTTTTGCATTGATTGGGTCACCAAATTTTTCATCAAATTCTTCTGACTTTAATGGAGAACCTGTCTCAGCCGATAGCTCTTGTCTTAAAGCATCAATCATTCCAGGGTTTGTATGGCGAACACCTGTTGCTACGTTTGTGCTGTATCTAGTTACTGGAACTGCAATAGCGAGCGTATGTTTCTTTGTTAAACCTAAAGCAAAGATAGGAACATTGGCCTGAACAGACATATTGATCTGACCAACAGTCTCGCCCATTTCAGTGCCTTCGTTAGCACCGATGGCCATCATCTTTTGCTCTAATGAGCCTTTATCAACTGGGTCATACTGACCGTTGATCATATCTCCAAAAGTGATCTTCTTCATAAGAGGATCAGCAAGGACAACATTATCACCATTACCATTAAATTTTTGGTCTGGGTTTGTGATAATACCTTTGTAAGTAAAGTTTCTAACACCCTTTGGTAAGACCTTCGCAGAAGGAAGTGCAATCGGTTGCCCTAGCCCGGCAGCGAAAGTAGAGGTGCTCAATAGTAGGGCCGTTATAGCCACGAGCTTTTTGTTCATCATTAACTCCTAAAATTTCAACTATATTCCATAGTCGTTTGTTTTATTTATTATTGACTCTCATTCTCGCTCACATCGTCCCCACGTTGTGAGTGGAACAGCAGAACATCCGGTTCTGCTGCTTAACTGTAACCTTCTAGCTACATTTCTTATCGTAGTACTTAATGATCTCTTCTTGATCTGTATCTTCTTTAGGATCAAGGAATTGATTAACTTCATCTTGAGTCTCAGGAATAAGATTTGGATTATGAGCATCTTGAGTTTCTCTTTCAGACTCAGCAAAAGCATAGAATTCATCAGCAAGAGCACAGAATTCTGTCTTATACTTATTCTTCATTAGAGCAAAAAGCATGTAACGAGTTGTTGTCGAATTCGAAGCAACAGTAAAGTCGTCACCTTCAACTACAGTAGCGTCAAAACCTCTACGAATCATCTTGAGACCTTTTTCTTTATCGCCACCAAGAAGTCCTGGAACTTTAACGTAAGCTAGTCCTAAGATTCTATAGACACCGTATTCTTCAACAGTTTCATCAAGGTCGATTAACTCGTTCATCTTTGGCTTAAGAACTTTCTTAAAAAGCTTAAGTGGTTCTGTACCACCTTCAGCAAGTCCTCTTTTACCAATATTTGATCCATAGAAATAAAGAGCTCTAGCTCTTAAAGATTTATTTGATTCATCATCTTTAAGCATCTTAGACGCTGCAAGACCGGCGTTTTCACCTTTAGTATGAACTTTGATTTGATCAGATGAAGACTTTTGACGAGTTCCTAAGAAATAGAGAGCTTCCGACTGAGAAACTAATAACTCTGCTTTCTTAACAGTATTAACTTCATTTGCGGCTAAGGCTTCATAGATAGAAGCGGCTTTTTTAGCGTTTTGTGCATCTTCGCCTCTTTTAGAGAAAAGATCAGTGGCCACTTCAATAGTGTTTGCGCTTGCGTAAAAGCTACCTAAGAGTGAAATGCTTATGATTAATGGCTTCAACATAGTTAATCCCTTGTAATTACACAGTAATAACGGTTTTTTAAGTTTTGGTTTCAGCAAAATATACGATATTAGGGGGAATTTACAATAAATTACCCCTATGCTCTGTAATTGCTACACGGGTGGCAGAATCCTGTCATCAAAGCCAGAATTGCTGTTATAGGCCTTCAGAGGTGAAAGGGTGCTCATCCATGAGCAAATCCTCCATGATTAAGACGCTTCCTTGCATCTCATGATTAATCTTTAGTCGATTCTGAGGCCGAAGCGCTACCACTAATGATCAGTGTGGAGCGTCCGGTGAATGGGATGAGATTCCAGATGGCATCGCCCCAAGTGTACTCGTGGGTTAGGTTTAGATGCTCTAAGTCTCCGCAAACACGTTTATAGTCTTCAAAGATCCGTCTAAGGGAGGTGGACTGCCCGTCGGATCTAATATGATGTTTGATTTGAAAGTTATAGGTATCAGACGGTAACGACCATCTTGCCTTAGGGGCCAAGCACTTTCTAGGGCTTACCTTAATATGCTGAGAGCATGAGCTCAGGCACAAAAAACCTACTATAATGATGAGCTTGATTCTAGATCCTATCATCAGTTTTGATCCCAAAGCCTCTAACTTTATATGTTCTTGGAATATACAAACCAAAAGAGAGCCACGAATAAATAAGGTCCTCTGTAGTTTGATATTCTTCGATGCTTATATTGGCAGCGCTAATAAGCCCGCTCTCTGATAATTTTTCGTCAACTTTTACGATGTGATCATGAGGAACAAGCCCCCAAAGATAGAACTCTTTTCTTCCAATGATTTCTCTTAAAGTATCGTGACCGGGTTTTGGAGAGAAGCTAGTAGAAATAAGACCCGACGATCGATAGTGCATCGTCGTACAGGAATTTAGGCATAGAACTGCCCATATGAGGGCCATTGCACCAAATCTCATTTTCTTCCTTGAATCGAGTCATTTATTGGATTACTTAAATTTTGAGTGAGCTATAGCTTATTGTCAAATTGATCTACTCGCCGATCCACTGGGGCTTTCGTTTTTCTCTGAAGGCGCGGATGGCCTCAAAATGATCTTTAGTTCTTTGAGTTTGTCCTTGAAAGGTAGAGAGCATATCAAGCATCTTTGGAACTTCATCATGATAAGCTCGCTTCAAAGCTTCCTTTCCCATTGAGACAGCTTGAGGTGCCGTTAATAAAATGGCGTTAATAAAATCAGCCACGTCACTTTCAATTGTCTCTGGCGTGGATAATTTATTAATAAGCCCCATACTCAGGGCCTCATTAGAGTCATAGACTCTTCCTGTAAGAGTCATCTCCATGGCCTTAGCAAAACCGACAACTCGTTGGAGAAAGTATGATCCTCCGTCACCTGGAACTAAGGCAAGCTTAGCGAAGGTCTCTCCATATTTTGAAAAAGTGCTTCCTACGCGAAGATCGCACATGCAAGCGAGATCAAGCCCTGCACCAATGGCGGCACCATTGACCATAGCAATGATTGGTTTTTGACAGGACTCTATTGTTAAAGGAATTCTTTGAATCCCTTCTTCGTAACGCTTCTTTAACTCAGCTGAGTCTCCAGCAAACATGCCAGATTTTTCTTCCATGGCCTTTAGGTCTCCACCAGCGCAAAAGGCTTTTCCTCTTCCACTAATAACTGAGACTCTAACAGACTTATCTTTCTCTGCTCGCTCAAGAGCGTCTACTAGTGAGTTTATCATCTCATCAGAAAAAGCATTCATAGCTTCAGGGCGATTTAGATAAATAAAAAGGACCTCATCTTTTTGAATAAGGTCTAAGTCTGTCGTTGATTTAAATTGGCTCATGAAAGGCTTCCGAGATAGGCCGTTAAGTATTTTGATGAACTCTGCCGTCCAACCTTTGTAAGAATAAATTCGCTGGCCCGAGCTAATTTCTTCATATCGACTCCAGTTTCAATACCTAAAGATTCACATAGGTAAACAATGTCTTCTGTGGCCACATTTCCAGTGGCACCTTTAGCATAAGGACAACCACCGAGACCTCCAGCAGATGAATCAAACTTACGGATTCCATTTTCGAGACTAGTTAGGATATTAGCTAAGGCCATTCCTCTTGTGTCGTGAAAGTGCATGGAGAAAAGATCTAGCTCAAAGTTTGTCTTTAACTTACTAATTATTTCTTGAACCTGTTTTGGCGTGCCGACCCCTATAGTGTCTCCAAGACTGATATCATAAACACCAAAGTCTTTGAGTCTTCTTACTACTTCTATTAGCTTCTCTACAGAAGTCTCTCCCTCATAGGGACAACCAAAAACAGTTGAGATATAGCCGCGGATTTTAAGGTTATTTTCTTGAGCAAGCTCAACCACTTTAGCCATTCTTTCAAAAGATTCATCAATACTGGCATTTATATTCTTCTTATTAAAACTTTCACTTGTGGCCGTAAAAAGAGCGATTTCTTTTACCCCAGCTGAAATCGCTAGTTCTAGTCCTTTTAAGTTTGGAACTAAGCAAGGATATGAAATAGGCTTTTGAGTTAAGCTCATTAATCCTTCGAAGAGCTCTTTTGCATCACCCATTTGAGGAATTTTATCTCTTCTTACAAAGCTAGTAGCTTCAATACTTTTTAAGCCGGCTTCTTGAAGCATAAGAATGAATTCGATCTTATGCTCGGTAGAGAGGACAGTCTTTTCATTTTGAAGACCATCCCTAGGCCCGACTTCAGTTATAAAAATAGATTTCGGTAGATTTGAAAACATTAGAGACTTAACTCCACAAGTTCAACTTGTCCTTGAACAAGATCACCTTCTTTATGTTTAATTGAGATCACCTTTCCGTCTTTTGATGCCTTTAGAGTATGCTCCATCTTCATGGCCTCCATGATCACTAAAGGGTCGCCCTTTTTAACAAGACTCCCAACTTCGACTAGAACCTTAAGGATTTTACCAGGCATCGGAGAAACTGATCCGCCTTCATCAGCAGCTTTTCTTTTTCTGCCATTAAGTTTTTCTACGAAGAAGTCCCGGTTATCTAAAACAAAATGGGCGCCATCGTTCTCCATTCTCAAATCATTATTAGAGAATTTATAAGACTTTCCTTCAAGGATGATTTCTATCTCAGAACTCCCAGGGATCAGGTCATATTCATATTGTTCTTTGTTTATTAGTATTTTCTTGGCCATTAACAGTTCCTAAACCCTTTTAACTCATCCCAAGCAGAAGCTGCATTTTCTGAAGATGAAGATTTAATATGATGAGACTTATGAGAAGCAGCAATGATCAAAGCAATTTCTTCTATTGAAGGTTTCTTTGGATTTAAGTCATCTTTATAGGTTTCGACAAAGTGAGTAAAGGTACGACCTTCATGAAAGACCGGGTGATCTAGGACTCGTCCAAGGTATTCTCTGTTGGTTTTCAAACCAATAAAGGGAAAGTCTTTAAGAGACTCTCTCACTTTTTGAATAGCTTTTTCTCTATTGTCTGAAAAGGCAATAAGCTTGGCCAGCATGGGATCAAAGCTAACTCCGATTTCATTTCCATCTTGATAACCTGAATCAAGCCTGACTCCGCGAAGCTTTGCGCTCCCTACCTTATTCAAGGTACCAATAGAGGGAAGAAACCCATTATCAGGGTCTTCAGCATAGATCCTAAGTTCTATGGCATGACCTCTACAGGTGATCTCACTTTGCTCTAAAGGAAGCTTTTCCCCAACAGCAACCTTGATCTGCCATTCAACTAAATCTTGCCCCGTGATCATCTCAGTTACAGGGTGCTCCACTTGAAGCCTAGTATTCATTTCTAAGAAATAGAACTTTTGATCTTCATCAAAGATATATTCAACGGTCCCTGCTCCAAGGTAGTTAATTCCCTTAGCGATCTTAACCGCGGAACTTGTAATGGCCTCCCTTAACTCAGGGGTCAAGGCCATTGATGGACTCTCTTCAATTATTTTTTGGTGCCGTCTTTGAATAGAGCACTCTCTTTCATAAAGATGAACGCAATTTCCATGAGAGTCGCCAAAGACTTGAACTTCAATATGCCTCGGGTTTTGAATGAATTTCTCAATAAGAACAATATCATTCCCAAATGCGTTAGTAGCTTCTCGTTTAGCAGAGGCCAGTGATTCATCAAACTCCTCTTCAGAGTTTACGATTCGCATTCCTTTACCACCGCCACCAGCGGAGGCTTTGATTAAAACAGGGTAGCCAATCTTTGCAGCTTCTTTTTTTAAGAGACCTGCTTCTTGAGAATCCCCATGATAACCAGGAATAAGAGGAGCTCCAATCTTTTCCATTTCTTGTTTTGAGGTCTTCTTATCCCCCATCAACTCGATGGAATCCGGCCGGGGTCCAATAAAGATGAGCTCCGCTTCTACGCAAGCTTTAGCAAAGGTAGCGTTCTCACTGAGAAAGCCGTAACCAGGATGAATAGCGTCAGCTTTTAACTCTATCGCTAATTTAATCAAGCGCTCTTGATTGAGATAGGTTTCAGCTAAGCTTCCCTCACCTAAATTGATATTTTCATCACCAATAGATGAGTGAGGTAATTCTTGTTCTTCGTCTGTAAAGATACTGACCGTTTTAATCCCAAGCTCGCGGCAAGTCTGAGCCACGCGTATTGCGATCTCACCACGGTTGGCAATTAAGATCTTTGTTATTTTATTATTCATTTGTCTAACCAATTAGCGGGTCTCTTATCTAAGAGGGCCTGCATGCCTTCTTGACCTTCGTCGCTTGTTCTAATTCTTGAAATTGTTTTGCAAGTAAAAGCCGTAGCTTCTTTTGGTTCTAGTGAAAGAACATTTTTTATTAAACTCTTAGCCTCACGAGCGGCAGCTGGTCCAGCTTTGAGAAACTTTTCAACAAGAGCTTCAAACTCTCCATCAAGACTATCAAGAGGACAAACTTCATGAACGAGTCCCATCTCTTTAGCTTTGAAAGCGTCAAAGCGGATTCCAGAAAGAAACCACGCTCTAGCATTACTCTCCCCAATCTTCGCCATGACAAAAGGCGAGATCACAGCAGGAATCAACCCAAGTCGAACTTCTGTGAAACCAAAGACCGCTGACTTTGCGCTTAAGGCAAAATCACAGGCGGCTAAGACACCAGTCCCACCACCAAGGGCGGCTCCATTAACTTTAGCTAAAACAGGGAGGCTACAATTATTGATAGATTCAAAGAGCTTTGCTAGCATAAGACTGTCTTGGTAATTCTCTTCATCAGAGTAGTTCACCATCTTTTTCATCCAGTTCAAATCAGCGCCGGCGCAAAAAGACTTCCCTTCTCCTGTTATCGTCACGAGCCTTAAGCTCTTATCATTTTCAATATCCTCAAAGGCCTTGATCAAACCTTTGATCATCTCATCGTTAAAAGCATTGTGTAACTTAGGCCTGTTCAATACAATACGAACAATTCCCTTCTTACCTTTAATAAATTTAAAATACTCTTCACTCATCTCTACATCCTAAAGACACCAAACTTGGTGTCTTCTATTCCTGAATTAAGAGAAGCGCTTATGGCAAGGCCTAAGATATCTCTTGTTTGAGTTGGGTCTATAATTCCATCATCCCAGAGTCTGGCCGTTGAATAATAGGCAGAACCTTCTTTTTCATACTTATCAAGGATTGGTTTTTGAAAGGCGGCGACTTCTTCAATTGATAATTCCTGCTTGCCTTTAACTTTAAGGCCCGCTTGTTTTACTGTTGTAAGAACTCCCGCTGCCTGCTCCCCGCCCATGACGGAAATCCTAGCATTAGGCCACATCCATAAGAATCTTGGGGAATACGCTCTTCCGCACATGCCATAGTTTCCAGCACCGAAAGAGCCTCCGATAATAACGGTAAACTTAGGGACGTTCACAGTTGAGACGGCCGTTACTAATTTGGCTCCATCCTTAGCGATACCGCCAGCTTCATATTTCTTTCCAACCATAAAACCGGTTATATTTTGTAAAAAGACTAAAGGGATCTTTCTTTGTCCGCAGAGCTCTACAAAGTGAGCGCCTTTTAAAGAGGACTCACTAAAGAGGATTCCATTATTGGCAACAATGCCAACCTGTTGTCCGTGAATCTTGGCAAAGCCACAAACGAGAGTTGTTCCATAGCGTTCCTTGAACTCATGAAACTTTGATCCATCGACTAAGCGAGCGATAACTTCACGAACATCAAAGGGCGTCTTTGTATCTGCTGGCACAATGCCTAGGAGGTCTTCAGCGGGATATTGCGGTTTCTCAACCGGATCTACTTTCTTAAGCCCTTGTAACATACCCGCTGATTTATAATTTAAGTTCTCAACGATATTTCGGCATAAGGCTAAGGCCTCTTCTTCGTCTTCAGCAAAGTGATCAGCGACTCCTGATTCACTTGTATGAACTCTTGCCCCTCCAAGATCTTCAGCGGTAACCTCTTCACCGGTAGCGGCCTTAACTAGAGGTGGCCCGCCTAAAAAGATTGTTCCATTTCCTTTTACAATTATACTCTCGTCACTCATGGCAGGAACATAAGCTCCACCAGCTGTGCAAGAACCAAGAACGACAGCAATCTGAGGAATCCCCTTTGCTGACATTTGTGCTTGATTAAAAAATATTCGTCCAAAATGATCTTTATCGGGAAAGACTTCATCTTGGCGTGGGAGAAAGGCCCCACCAGAATCAACAAGATAAATACAAGGAAGCTTATTTTCTAGAGCAATCTCTTGAGCGCGAAGATGCTTCTTCACTGTCATGGGAAAATAGGTTCCTCCCTTAACGGTGGCGTCATTAGCCACGAATAAACACTCAACGCCGTGAACACGCCCGACTCCTGTAACAACACCAGCTGAGGGAACTTCACCTTCAGGGTAGAGGTCATTGGCCGCAAGGCTTGAGAGTTCTAAAAAGGGAGAGCCATCATCTAAGATGGATTCAATTCTTTCTCTAGGAAGAGTTTTACCGCGAGAGCGGTGTCGATCTACTGAAGATTCGCCTCCTCCCTGCTTTGCCATTTCGAGTTTATTCAAGAGTTCACTTCTTAGTGACTGATGAAAAGATAAGTTTTCTTTAAAGGCTTTAGAGCCTTTTTCAATTTGCGAATTAAGCGCTTCCACTACGACCTCGGGTGTCAGAAATAGCTTAAATTATGATAATTGTTGCTTAATGTGGCAAGGCGCAGAGGCTCTTCGAACCCCTGCGTTGATAGGTCTTATTTTGAATCTAAGATAGCATTTAATTCTTTAACACGTGCCGCTCTACGGCGCTTAACGTCCTTCTTATCTATCTTCATAGGAAGAGGCTCGATGTCTGATGCTGGCACTCTTAGCCCTGCGACATTGAAGCCATTAAGAGGTTTTTTCCTAAAAGGAACAACAATCTTTCCATCAGCTACTTCTAGCTCATAGAAGATATTTCCTTCTCTGATCACAGGCGGCTTTCCACCAGAGACCCATTTATTAGGATTCTCTACGACTTGAAACTTTTGCTTGATAGCTGTTACTTGATCTTGAGTTAAAGTAATCACGTAAGGAGCAGATCCAGCTGAATTAGCATCTGATGAAAAGCCTACTCCAGAACCACCACCACTGGCACTACTAGAGCCACCGCCTCCAACTGAGGCAATCTTTCGTGAAGCTCCAGAGCTTCCAGAGCCACCCTTAGTAGATGCTTTCGTTTTTGAGGGAGCTGCTTTACTAGCTGTCGCCGTCTTTTGCGCTTGTTTGGCCTTATAATCTTTTTCAGTTTCAATTGCCGTTAATTTTTGTTCAAATTCTTTTTTAGCTTTGAGTTTTCTTTTCTTTTCAATCCCAAGACTAGCAATCTCTTTTTCTAACTTGAGCTTTTCAATAAGCATCTCTTGATATTTAGGATCAGAGCTTAGTGAATCTTTGTCTGACGTTTTCTCTTTCAGAGACCTAGCCTCGTCGTTTCTTTTCTTAGAGGCCATAAGGTCTGCTAAGCGGCTTGCGATAACATCGAGTCTTTCATCAGCGGCTTTTTTATCTTGGGCCACTTTTGCTTCTTCACTTTCAAGTTTATCTTTATTAAATCCTGATAAGTTCTTGGCATAGTTAGCTTCAGAATTAAAACTGGCACTATCTCCCGAAGAAGTATTATCGCCTGTCTGAAGTGAGTTTTTTGCCATATCGGCAATATTATTAAGGGTTGAAAGTGAATCGGCAGTAGGCCCTGTAGTATCAGCTGCCGCTAGTGCAGCGGTATTACCTAAGGTGCTATCACTTACACTCTTTAAATTACCAGTAAAAGAGTTTTTCTTATTAGCTTTACCAATCGCCTTTCCAAATTTTTCCATCTCAGTAACACCTGAGTTTGAGAGAAAATGTTGAAAGCCATTACCTTTTTCATCTTTAGCATACGGGTCAATAGCATGACGTTGTTTAGATACATCGACATTTGAAGCAAGTCCCTCTTTAAGATCAGGATCACTTACGACTCCAAAAACTTCTCTAAAGACACTTCCATCGAGTTTAGAATCGCTATTAAAAGCAAGTGAGCTTAGATTTGGATCTCTCATTAGGTTTCCGCAACGATAGAGCTCAAATTTTCTTCTTAGGCCATCTACTGAAATAGGATGGATGTCATTGCCTAAGATTTTACCTTGTGATTGAAGCCTTTTTGCCGCTCCTTTAGGAGAAAAATTTGTCATATCAAGGAGAGAGATGGGCTTCTTTGCCATATCTTCAGGCTTTGCATCCATTTCCTTACAAGTCACTCGTAGTTCCGCTAGGGTAGATTTACAGGTCTCTATGGCCTGCTTAGCAATTTGAATCTTAGAAGTTTTAAACCCTTCACCAAGGTCTCCTGAAGCTTCATTTAAGCTACTAGCATCTTCACTATTAAGTTCAATATGTTCTGGAATGGTATCATCGACAAAGCTTAGTATCTTAGCAAACGGTGTTTTTTGGTTTGAGTGAGTATCAAAGACTCCTGCCTTTAGGACTCTATGTGCTTCATCCATTCCTTTTACAACCTTAGCTACTTGCTCAGCATTTTGTGGATCACTTTCAATTTCAGCTGCGAACTCTTCAATACTTTTATAATTGCCGCTTCTATAAGCATCAACCAAACTAACCACATCAGCTAGATTTGCAAGGGCAGCTTTGGGACCTTGATCATCAACATCCTGATTACACTCTTCAAGATAACGTCTTTCTTCTTCTTCATTTTGAGGTCCATTATCACAGAGGAGTCTAGCTTCTGTAATAACATCTACAGAAAGGCCTTCAGATTCATCAACAGCTTCACTTGCACTGGCAGATTTATTATTTGATGCTTTAGTGGAATTTCCATAATGATTGGCCAATGACTGTCTTTGAACAAACCTAAAGAAGTTAAACTTCTTATGTGATTTTCTCTTTTGTAACCTTGCTTTAAGGTGATCTAAACCTCGCCACTGACTAGAGCATTTTTTTGAATCTGCACAATCTAAGACTGCTCTTCTAGAGAACTCATTTAATCTATGCGCCCCTTGTTCGCCACATAGTGTCTTATCATCCGTTTGTTTCGTATTAAACCTCATTCCAATGGCATCAAAACTACCTGGTACGCAGGCTAGAGACTCATTTCCTTCCCCTGCAAAAAGGTGCTTTGTATCAGCATCCCTTGAAGCCGCTCCTAAGATCTTAGAAACTTGAAAAAGAGAACTTTGAATCTCTGCGGTTTTTCTTTGAAAATCGTCTAATTGAGTAAGGGCCGCAATCCGGCTTTTCTCTTTATCAGTTAAAGGAGAGAAGAGTTTTTCTTTTGGGTTCGCAGCCTTTTTTAAGATACATCCACAAAAACTGGCGTCATTTTCATCATCCTTTCTTTGAATATTACAATCATATCCAATAAGTTGGGCAAGAGAATTTAACTCACTTGGGTTTTCAATGGCCAATGATTGACAGCTAACAAGTCCATTTTTACCTATAATAACTGGCTCTAGAGTTAGGTCCCCCATACTCATTCCACAGCTATATAACCTAGATTTTAATGCTTTTTCTGAAAGAGGCCCCCACCCGCAATTAGGCTGGTTCTTATCACAAGTCTTAGTACAGTCTGAAAACTGAAACAAACTTGATTGTTGCTTATCTTTAAAAAAATTATATTTATAAAGATCTTGGTCATTATATAAAAACCCGTAACCTCGACCTTCCGCTCTATCATCTCTACGGCCGCTTAGTTGATCTAAAAAAGAATTTCCAGTCGCTTGGTAAGTCGTTCCTAAATTGGGATTTATGCTTAAACTAAAATGCTTATCATCATCCGTATCTAAAGAAGTTTTTAATGGTCCTAAGCCTAGGCCTACAGGAACTACTGAAGCTTCAGCTGCCTCACCATTTGGATAATAACCTTGCCTATATGGGCTGGTTTCATTCTGACTTTCCATATAGGTTTGCCAGAAGTTGAATTGACCAAAACATAAGCTACTAAAAAATAAGCTTCCAAGTAGAGTCATTATTTTGAAATTACAGGTTTGTTTCTTCATCTTTATTATCCTCGTCTATACTCTATTCGGAAGGTCGGCTATATAACTTGAGTGCTTCACTGTGTTAAGTATAGATTAAGCTAACTTAGAGACCTAGAAATACCCTCTAAATATGGGCATCATATCTATAAGATGCTGAATTAATTGGGTTTTCAACTAAATAAGAAGTATGTTTTAACCTTTTGCTCTTGCCTTAGAAATTTGTCACTTTCGCAAACAATATCCTAAGATAAATGGAGAAATTCGATTAACTAGGAATATTAAGAATGAGTATGAACACAATTAAAAATGCTGACGATTACAAACGCTTTTATGACATGAGTTTGAATGATAAAGAGGCCTTCTGGTCGGAAGTCGCCTCCAATTATAAATGGAATAGGCCCTTTGAAAAGATAACTTCAGGGGACTTTAATAACCTTGATGTAAAATGGTTCGAAGGCGCCAAGTTAAATATTACCGAGAACTGCATTGATAGGCACCTCGAAAAAAGAGCCAATAAAACCGCCATCATCTATGAGGCGAATAACCCAGATGAAGAATCACTTCATATCACCTATAAAGAACTTCATTCTAGGGTCTGTAAATTTGCAAATGTCTTAAAAGATAGAGGTGTAAAGAAAGGCGACAGAGTCATCTTTTATATGTCTATGGTCCCAGATCTTCTTGTTGGTGTTCTTGCTTCGGCTCGAATCGGAGCGATTCACTCAGTGGTCTTTGGCGGCTTCTCTGCAAATGCTCTAGCGGGAAGAATTCAAGATTGTGAAGCGACTATTATTGTTACTAACGACGCTGGCTTTAGAGGAGATAAAACAGTTCCTCTTAAGGCCATAACTGATGAGGCGCTTAAAAGCTGCCCTACTATCAAAACGGTTCTAGTCTCAAAAAGAGTTGGCGAAGATATTCAAATGATTGAAGGCCGCGATCATTGGCTACAACCAATGCTTGATCAGGCCGATAATAACTGTGATCCCGTTTATGTGGACTCAGAGGACCCTCTTTTTATTCTTTATACATCAGGCTCTACAGGTAAACCTAAAGGCCTTCTTCATACTACTGCTGGCTATATGGTTTGGGCCGGAGAAACTTATAAGAATGTTTTTCAAGTCGGTGAGGACGATGTGTACTGGTGTACCGCAGATATTGGCTGGATAACAGGACATAGTTATATTACTTATGGCCCTCTTCTTAATGGTTCTACTCAAGTTATGTTTGAAGGAGTTCCGACTTACCCTGATGCCGGACGCTTTTGGGAGGCCACAGAAAAGCATAAGGTCACTCATTTCTATACGGCCCCTACAGCTATTCGCGCCCTAGAGGCCCATGGGCTAGATTATGTTAAGAGTCATGACCTCTCTTCATTAAAGGTCTTAGGAAGTGTTGGAGAGCCTATCAACGAAGAAGCTTGGGATTGGTATAATAAGAATATTGGAAAAGAAAAATGCCCTATCGTTGATACTTGGTGGCAAACAGAAACGGGCGGGATCATGATCTCTCCTCTTCCTGGTGTTGGAAAGTTTCTACCAAGCTTTGCTGAATCTCCCCTTCCTGGAGTTGATCCTATCTTTGTTGACGCTGAAGGAGTCGAAGTCACTGGTAACCCTGCTGAAGGTAACCTTTGCATCAGATCTCCTTGGCCCGGCATGGCGCGGACTATCTGGGGCGATCATGAGCGCTACCGCCAAACTTACTTCTCTACCTACCCTGGACTTTATTTTACTGGAGATGGAGCAAAGAGAAATGAGCAAGGTGATTACAGGATCACTGGTAGAGTGGATGATGTCATCAATGTTAGTGGCCATAGAATGGGGACAGCGGAAGTTGAAGATGCCCTTAATCAACATGAGGATATTGTTGAGTCGGCCGTTGTTGGATACCCTCACGATATAAAAGGTCAGGGGATTTACGCCTATGTTATCTGGAATCCACAAAGTAAGAATACTCAGGACCCTAAGCAAATCCATAAAGAATTAAATGATATGGTCATCAAGATGATCGGTCCCATTGCAAAGCCAGACAAGGTTCAAGTTGTCTCTGGTCTACCAAAGACTCGTTCAGGAAAGATCATGAGGAGAATCCTAAGAAAGGTCGCTTCTGGGGATTCATCGAATATGGGAGATATTTCAACTCTTCTTAACCCTGAAGTGGTTGAAGAGATTAAGAATGGGGCTCTTTAAGAGAGCCTTCTTTTACTAATTTTTCAAGATGCTTTTCAATAGTGGCGACGGCATAGATCTTAAGCCTCGCCTCTAGACCTTCATAGATCTCTTCAAAGATCTCTTCAGTATTCTTTCCAGAACTAGCGAGCTTTAAGACAAGGGCCTCGCGCTTCTTTCTATGGGCCAGAGTCATCTTAAGTTTATGGACTCCCCCAAGAGCAATCCCATGGCTAGGAAAGATGGCCTTTGGCTCAAGAGCGATCACCTTTTCTAAAGAAGAAAAGTACTTTGCCATGTCTCCCTCATCACCGCCCACAACAACGGTGCCTACTGATTGAAAAAGATCTCCCGCTATTATCCATTCTTTAGATTCAACATAAGGGGCCAATTGCCCTTCGTCATGCCCAGGAACGGCCATTAAAAGAACGGGTTTTCCCTTCCAGTCCGTTAGGATATCGCCATCACAGGCCTTAAAAACATTATTTCTTTTAAAGTAATCTTGTCCCCACTTAGCTTCAATCCTAGTTCTTGAGTCAAGGCTTATAAAGATAGGCAGGTTAAGCTCTAGGCCTAGCCTCGGGGCAAATTCATGATGATCAGGATGATGATGAGTTAAGAAAATCTTTTTTATCTCTAATGAAGAAATTGAATTCTTTAGTTTTAAGTATTCATCTTCATTTTTTGGGGAAGGATCTATAAGAGTATCCCCTATGAGAAAGCAATTTGTTCTATTGGCCGGGGGAAAGGTATGAGATAGTGGAAGAAATTGTTTAATTCCACTTATACTTTCAATCCAAGGAACCTGCGATTCGGGATTATAGGGAAGCCTAAGCTCTGCCCTCTCATTGCTAAATAAAGAGGCTGCAAAACGTTCAATGATTCTCACTGTGGGAGGAACCGCTAAATGAAGCCCATCTTCATATTCTTTTAAAAGTTCCGCTCCTTTTTTCCAACTGGCTTCAAAGACCTCTCCCTCATCACAATTAAATTCTATTTTTTCTGTCAGTTCTACCCAGTAAAAATAAGTTTCAAAACGATAAGGATTAAATTCAGGCGTTACGGCCAAAGCTATCTCTTCAACTCTTTTGATAGGAAGTGACTTTAGATCTATATTAACTTCTTCTTTAACTTCTCGAATCAAGGCCTGCATCAATTCAGGCGAGAACTTATCTAATTCACTATGCCCTGTAGGCTCTTTTGAATCCTCACGGTCTACCTTTCCTCCAGGAAAGGCCAAGTATCCTGGAAAGACAGTTAGGTAATTCTGACGTTTTACGGAAAAAATCTCATCTTCAAAAGTAAACACAACCGTGACTGCTTTTCTCATTCTTTTAGCTTCCCTTTGAAAGGTAATTCGAAGGTCAGCATTTGCCAGAACATAATAAAGTCTGAGGCTAAGCTTTTGATGGGGTACTTAAAAGTGGCAGGGCGATTCTTTTCAAAGACAAAATGTCCTAGCCAAGCAAAGAAGTAGCCAAAGAAAACACTAAGAAGAATAAATTTAAAATTTAGGCTTACTATAAAAGCTACTAAGTTCAGAATAACTAAGAAAGTCCCAATAAAGTGTAAGCTCCTCGAAATACCGAGGTTATGCTCCGACAGATAATAAGGATAGAACTCTTTTAATGTTTTATACTCAGTCATTTATCACTCACTAATTGAATTTAATCCATCCATCTTTTAATGAAATATCTATACTCTTGAATTCTCTAATAGCGGGCCAACCAAGGTTTAAGATTACATCTCGGCTGAAGATAGGGCCTTCAAGGTCTAATTCTTCAAAAGGACCTTTAAAACGAACCCCACCGCATTTAAGGATATTGTTCTTATAATTCTTTCCAAGGTTCTCAACTTTTATATCCCCTCTCACTTGTGAGCCTGTATCAACTCTTACGATATATCCTTCAGGGCACTTAAATTCGATGGCGTCATATTCAGACCTAAAGTTAGCTTGTAGATCTAAAGCTCCTTGAGGCTTACTTGTAAAATTTTTAAATTCAATTCTTTTGGTCTTTGGAGTTAAAGAGAACCCACTTCTATCAAAATTATTAAGCCCGAAGGTTCCGTCTACCCCAATAATTTTGAGATCAGCTAAGACCCATCTGGTGCTCATAAGCTTATGACTGCCGTGAGCTAGTGGTGTAGTCAGCATGACTTTAGGGGCATTCAAGGTCCTTCCCTCTGCCGTCTTAAGGGTCTTAGACTCTAAGACGATCATTGATCTAAGCTCGTTTGAAGAAAGAGCGATTGGTCTTATGACTGAGTCCATAGCACCTAGATCAAGAACAAGTTTTCTTGAATTGACATAGATCATAGGGAGATCATTATTTTCAAAGAAACGAATCTTCATTCCCGGACTAAAGACTTCAGGCAGTTTATTCTTCCATACCGTAAAGACACTTCTTGTTTTTGCTCCAAGCCAGCGGTCTAAAATAAGGCTGGTCTCATCAGTTGGGAAAAGATTTTGGTGTTTAAAGAGTGAGTCATAGACCTCTTGATCTGAGAGTACTTTGGCCATCTTAGAAGTGAGAACAATAGATTCGTAGTCTTCTCTACTAATGATACCTTGGTTGAATTTCTTTGAGGTCACTCTCGTATCAGGCCAATAGGAGCAGAGTCCTTTATTTAATTTTAACTGCTCTTTACGCATGACGGCCGCTACCACTAGAGCATGATCTAGTTCACCATTATAAAGGATGACTAAGTTT
The DNA here is from genome assembly GCA_913061265.1 of uncultured Halobacteriovorax sp. Taxonomy (GTDB): domain Bacteria; phylum Bdellovibrionota; class Bacteriovoracia; order Bacteriovoracales; family Bacteriovoracaceae. The sequence continues at coordinate 163,006 of CAJXVS010000001.1, forward strand.
TTATCATCACAGACCACGCCTTCTTTGAAGATAGAGTTCTTAATAAAGTAGATCCCCTCTTCTTTGAGATCTTTTTGAAGGACCTCAAGGCTAGTGTCGATCATCTTTAATATTGTTTTCTTTGAAAACTCTTTTTGAGGTTTCCATTTTTTAGAGAGCTTCTTATAGACATGGAATTCTTTTTGTTTGATTAGTTCTGCAGACTCAGCAATGAGCCAGTCCTTAGTCCTCCAAGGAAAGTAACTTCTATAAAAGTAGAGGTTCGCAAGAGCTATATCTTTATCGATAACAGAGCATTTAAAGGAATCGCATTCTTTATAAAGGAAGTAGTAGATCTCTTTTTCATGAAGCCACCTTGATTGATCTTTAAAATACCCTAAGAACTTTATATAGGGCTGAAGCCTAGCTCCTATTCTTTGGGCCGCACGGATCTCTTTTTTCTTCTCTAACAAACTGACACGCGTAATATGTTTTTGAAGTTGAACCACCATCTGATCTTCTAATTTCTTTCTATTAGAGATTGAGTGTTTTTTCTTATTTTTAGAGAAGTACTGATAAAGGTGAAGAAGTTCATGAATACAATCAATCCTACCTGTCTCTTGCTTCATAAGAACCAACCTCTCAGGATAATACACCTGAGCTCTCTTGGTTGAGTTCATAAACGTTGAATATTCTTGTTCTTTGATTTGTCTTGGTTGAACTTCTTGAGAAAGAGTAAAGCCGAATTTCTTCTTAACCGTTTTCTTGCATTGGTTAAAACTCATATTCTTAAGTGAAGTTAATTCAGTCTTACTTAAAGAAAACCCAGTACAAAACTCTGCTGAACCATCTTTTTTAATCCCTGGTAAACAGTGGACAGCTTTATAGAGGTCCCCCTGCATCTTTCTCTTTAGCTTTCTTAAACCATTATATTCATCTGCGTAAAGGCTTGAAGTTAGAAATATTAGTAAGAGAATAAGTTGCTTCATGAGAGAATTTCTCCAAAAACCTTTTCAAATTGCTCATAACGAACTTCGCGGTAACCCTTAATATTTTCAACTTCAACTAAACGTCTTCTAAGCTCATCCCCTTTTAACGAAGGAATAGAGTTAAGAAGCTCATGCTTAATCTTTGAAGCAATAAACCTTTCTTTTTTATGCCATGCCGGAAGGATCAACCTAAAGATCCTCATATGCCTCATCAATTTAAGCATCCACTCTTTTGGGTTAATATCAAATTCGATATCGAAGCCTAAGATGTCAAAATGTGGTCTATTGATATGTTCTGTCTTAAAGCTTGAGCCTAATTTTAGATAGAGTTCACTTTCTCTATGCTTCATAAGAGGACTAATCATCTGATGGGCCACAAAGACTTCATCTTTAATAAAATAAGTACGGGCCAAGGTACGTAAGGCGCGTAAGACTAGTTTATCGTCTTTATAAAGACTATTTAAACTACCAGCTTCTTTCATAAAGCTCTCAAGGTGAGCTCCTCTGTCATAGAGAAGAATATCGTGAAGATATTTTGCCAGATGAAAATTTGAAACCTTTGGAAAATACTTCTTTAGAGTCTCTAAGTTTCTATCAAAGATACCAAGGATGACCTTAGTTGATTGCCAAGGCATGAAGCTCTCTTTCAAGCTATCTCTTATAACCTTAGAAGTCGCCTTACCCTTAATCTTTGAAACGGATTCTGAATCTCTTAAATGATACTGCTCTCTTCCTAGTTCAAAGGCCTCCAGATTATTCTGAAGTTCTTCTGGTCTCATGGTTCTTTTAAAGGCGCCAATCAGATCAGTATGAGAAAAAGGAAGTTTCCCTGATTGATAAGCCGCTCCTAAGATCATGGCAGAAGCGTAAACAGCTTTACCAAATCTCTCTTGGCATTTTCCTTTTAGGTTTCCTAGAAAGAGCCTTTCGCCTAATTTATCTTTTAAACTAGTTCTTAAATTTGCTTCAGTTATTGGATCTTCCTCTAAGGCTTTATCAAGAATGATTGATAATGGGGTTTGAAAGCTCTTGTCAAAGATTGCAATCCCTTTAGGTCCTAAGAAGTTGATATGACCAGAGCCGTCAAGAAGATCTGGAGAGACTAATAAGTCAGCACTACCAAGAGGTGTTACCGCTCCGTAGCTAGACCCTTTTTTAAAGACACAAAGATGACCTGTTACATTTCCATTTCTTTGGGCCAGTCCTTTTTGATCGACGAACTTAAAGTCGAGGTCATCTCTCCCGCCCATCTCTTTAGCGGCTTCCGCTAAGACTCGGCTAATTGTAGTCACACCAGAGCCACCAACTCCCGTGACGACTACCCGCCAACTTTTGAGACCCTCAAAACTTAAGGCATTCGTTGGCTCAGGAATATTAGAATTTATCTCGGTTTTATTACCAAGATATAGACTTGGGTGGTACTTAAAGACAGAGACTTTTTCAAAACTTGGGCAAACTTTAATCTTAGTACAATAACTATCGGCAACACAGATCTGTGGATCAATAGAGATCTTAGGTCCATAAGCATCTTCAGTCTGAGTCAGCCCTGGACAACCAGTCATATCAACACAAACCCTACAATCTTCACAGGCCTCCGTATTAACTTGAAAAAATTCTTGAACGGCCACTGTCTCGTTCTTGGAGAAAACCTTTCTCTCAACAGACTTTCTCTTGCCATGAAAAGTCAGTCCGCATTCTTTATTGGAAACAATAACTTTTACGCCAGGCTTTCTGACAACTTCATTTAGAGTATTCTTGTAAAAGTAACGATCACTTGGATTGACTTCAAGGCAAGTTTCAACACCTAAGTTCTTAGCAAGACCAAGCATATCTTGCTCTGGTCTTTTTCTTCCATCAACACTCATTCCAGTTGATGGAGTGAACTGATGACCAGTCATGGCCGTATTATCATTATCTAATAAGATATAAGTTATATTATGACCGCATTGAACAGAGTTACTAATATCAGTGAGTCCTGAATGAAAGAAGGTTGAATCTCCCATCAGGACAACACTAGGATTAGTAGTAAACATATCCATCCCTGCCCCAAGAGCGCCACCTTGCCCCATAGCGGAGAGGTTATGCATTTCTTTGAAGGGTTCTAGGAAACTCAATGAATAACAACCAACATCACCATGACTGATAAGTTGAATGCCTTCTTTATCTAAGGTCTTTCTTAAATCTTTTAATAAACTTAAGGTTTCTCTATGAGGACAACCAGGACAAAAGGTCGGAAGTCTTTTAGGGAGATTTTCTCCTAGTGGATCAAAGTGATATCCCACTTCTCCACAGGCGCCACTACCAAGTTCACTTGAAAAATCAAGAAGGCTCTGACGGATGAGTTCGTAATTAAGACCACCATGAGAGACAAAGCCCGTTTTCCCACTAGGAAGAGACTTGCCATAGATCTTGAAATCTAACTGATGCTTTTCTTTTAAAGCTATTAGTTCTGCTTCAAGAAACCCACGTTTTTCTTCAACAACAATAACTGTTTCTCTTTTCTTAAGCCAAGGAACCAAGAGTTCGTCGACTAAGGGAAAAGAGCCCGCAGCTTTATAGACACTATAACTATTTAAGACTTCTCCTTCTTCTAAAACCTGTTTTAAGGTTTCAAAGATAGCACCCGTTGATAAGAGCCCTACTTTTGAGGAAGGCTCTCCGAGTTCTTGATCAAGAGCTAGCTTTGCTAAGACTCCCTGAACTCTTGGAAACCTTGTCTGAGTCATAGTTACATCGGCCTTTAATGAATTAGGCGGCACCATAACATTCTTAGTCAGATCAAAAGTTCTAGGGTCTATATGCGGTAGAGATTGATCAACAGGCTTTTCAGCGCCAATCTCAACACGTCCTCCTCCTTCGGCCATAAAGGTAGTGAGTAGAAGACCATGATAAACACTGGTTCTTTTACTAGCGTGAAGAGCATGCTCAACCCAATCCTTTAACTCTTGTGGAGTCGATGGTTCAAAGAAGGGAATATGAAGATGTTTAAAAAGGTAACGAGAATCTGCTGGTGTTGAAGTTGAAATAGACCAAGGGTCATCACCTACGACGATGACAATGCCAGGAAAGATCTCTTCTCCAGTATCAGGGTCAATCTTTGATCCACCAGGATTAGCAAAGTTTCCTACGCTTAAAGCGTCAGAAGCTACGTGTAGACCCATTGATTTCATGGCCACCATGCAATCACGCCCAGCTTGCTTTGCCCCAGAGGCCATAGCAGCAGCGTTTGCTTCAGAATTGGCAATCACAACTTTGATGCCTTTCTTTTCTAATTCGGCCCTTTTTTCAAAGAGGATATTAAAATAGTCGGCCAGTGGTGAACCGGGATATCCCGTATAGAGGGAGAAGCCTGCTTCGAGGCCCCCTTGAACGATCAATTCATTTCCACCCATTATTTCAATGGACAAGACTTACTCCTGATTTTAATCACTAATTTCAAGAGCATATCGCAGAATACATCATTTTAGTAAGCTATTCTTAGCACTCTAGCTTGCCGCACAAAAATCCCTTAGTCTTGTCCCTTGATTGGTAAAGAAAACTAGTACAGAATACGGAAATTAATAGAAAATCCCTCTTTATAGAAGGTTGAATATGACAAGAAGCATTAATGAGGGGAACCCTCTCGGTATTTTGGCCATTGATCACTTAGAGTTCACTTGTGATTCTCTTTCAAGCCCTACAAAAGAATTGTTTTATAAACTTGGTTTTCAAAAAACATTTGAAAACCTTGAATTAAAAACAGAGCTCTTTAGCCAAGGCCAATGCCGTTTTCTTTTAAACGCTAGTACTGATGAGAAATCTTGGAGCCGAACTTATTTTAATAACCATGGTGAAGGCGTTAGTAAGATTTCTTTTTTAGTTGAAGATTGTGAGCATGCTTTAAAGACCGCCGCTGAACGAGGCGCAGAACTGGTCAACGCTCTTGAAAAAGTTGAATGCAAGGATGGAGTCTTTATCACTGGAACCATAAAAGGCTTTGGTGATGTCTTGAACGAATTCGTCGAGAGACCTAAACCTTTCTTTAGACCTAACTATACAAAACTTGAAACAGACCCTGAAGGTAAGCCTCTAAAGCAAAGATGCGCCCGAATTGACCACTTAACCAATAATGTTCCTCACGGGGAAATGGAAAAATGGGTTAAGTTCTACGAAGATATTTATGGCTTTAAAGTAACAAGATACTTTGACATTAAAGGCGCTAAGACTGGCCTTGATTCAAAGGTTGTTCAACTGCCTAAAGGGGAAGTCATCATTCCTATCAACGAGCCAGATGTTCCTGATGGAAAGTCTCAGATTCAAGAATTCCTAGACCGTCATAAAGGAGCTGGGGTTCAGCATATTGCTCTTACTTCTGGAGATATTGTTGAGACCATCAGTGAACTTCGAAGCCGAGACATACGCTTCCTCAACACTCCTAGTACTTATTACGAAGGAATTGCGGGGCGTGGAATTAAAGTGACTGAAGACCTCTCAGTCCTAGAAGAAAATCAAATATTAGTTGATGGGGATGAAAAAGGTTACCTTCTGCAGATCTTCTCAGATACTTATGTAGGACCTTTGTTCTTTGAATTCATTCAAAGAAAGAACAACGATGGCTTTGGGGAAGGAAACTTCCAGGCCCTCTTTGATTCAATTGAACTAGATCAGATAAAACGAGGATACTTAAAAGATGAGTAATATTCTTTGCACTCCTCACTTTCAGGACCATCCCCATATTGCTCTTTTAAAGATCAATCGTCCTAAGGTTTTAAACGCCATCAATAACGAAGTTCTTCGTGAACTTCGAGATCATCTGCGCCATCTTGATGATGATAAATCTATTAGGGCCGTCATCTTAACCGGCGACGATAGAGCCTTTGCTGCTGGTGCCGACTTGGCTTCCCTTGCCTCGGCCTCTACAGTGGATCAAATCCTAGATGAGCGCGCCCGACTTTGGAAAGAGCTAGCTCTTTTTTCAAAGCCCCTTATAGCCGCCGTCAATGGCTTTGCCTTAGGTGGTGGTTGTGAGCTTGCTATGAGCTGTGATTTTATCATTGCTTCTGATTCGGCCAAGCTTGGGCAACCAGAGATCAATGTTGGTATCATGCCTGGAGCCGGTGGAACTCAGCGTTTTACCAAAGCTCTTGGTAAGGCCCGGGCCAATTATTACTTAATGACTGGGGAGATGATTGATGCCCAGGAGGCCCTTGATTTTGGCTTAGTCGCTAAAGTTGTTCCTAAAGATACGCTAATGCAAGAAAGCTTTGAAGCAGCTAAGAAGATAGCGACAAAGGCCCCCGTATCAATGCGCCTTATGAAAGAAGCTGTGAACAAATCATTTGAGATGCCTCTAAAAGATGGGCTTGATTTTGAAAGAAGAAATTTCTATTTAACCTTCTCAACAAAAGATTCTAAAGAGGGCATCAATGCCTTTTTAGAAAAGAGAAGCGCGTCATACGAGGGACTTTAAATGCCTGATTTATTAATTGAAAAAGAAAATGGCACCTGCACTATTAAATTAAATAGACCGCAGGTTTATAATGCCCTTAATAGAGAAACAAAACTTGCTCTTATCACTGAGATTAGAAAAGCCTCAAGAGATGAATCTATTGGCTCAATTGTTCTAACGGGAGAAGGAAAAGCATTCTCTACAGGTCAGGATTTAAATGACCGCACCGTCTCTGGTGCTGATGCTCCTGTTGATCTAGGCTACACTCTTGAAACAGAATGGAACCCTCTTGTTAATGCTATAAGAGAGTCAGGTAAGATTGTTATCGGCGCCATTAATGGTGTTGTCGCTGGCGCAGGAATCTCGGTCGCTTTAGCTTGTGACTTTATTTATGCAGCTCCAGGAATCAAGTTTGTCAGTGGCTTCTCTAATATCGGTCTTTGCCCAGACGCTGGATCTAGTTTTATTTTCTCCCGCGCTTTTGGTTATCAAAAGGCCCTAGAGTTTTTCTTAACCAATAAGCCCCTTCTCTCTGAAGATTTAGAAAAAGCTGGGCTTATCAATTATGTAGGTGATGACTTCCTAGAGAAATCAAATGAGATGGCTCAAAAGATAAACGCTATGGCCCCCCTTTCAATAACTAATATTAAAAAGAACTTACAATTCTCTCTTGATCAAGACTTTAAAGAGAGTATGAGAAGAGAGACTTCAACCCAAAGATTCCTTGGGAATAGTCATGATTATAAAGAAGGTCTTAAGGCCTTCTTTGAAAAAAGAAAACCAGAATTTAAAGGACAATAATTTAGAAGGAGATATTTATGAGTGAAGCAATTGAATACAGCCAAGAAGAACTAACACTTTTTGACGAGATTAAGAACGGAAGACGATTTGAAGCTGATGATGAGATGCCGGAGATTTACCGCAAGCCTCTTATGAACCTTTTATGGATGCAAGGAGACAGTGAGTACTCAGGTGCTCTTGGATATATGCCTTGGATTGAAAAAGCCCCCTCAGTAAGAGAAAAAGTACTTATCGCTCAGATCGTTAAAGATGAGATGAGACACGCCTCTGTTATTTACGGACTTCTAAAAGAGCTTGGTGAAGATACAGAGACTCATGTTGAGAACTCAGAACTTGGTTATAAGCTTGAAGAAGATGAGGCCAATATTGGTTTCAAGAGAATGAAAGATGATTTTCGTGTCAATATCTTTTATTACGGAATCAACTACTGGACTGATTTTATCCTTTTTAACTTTCTTATGGATAGAGCTGCCGGACATCAATTAGAAGATACACTTGATTCAAGTTACCTTCCTTGGAAAAAAGGAATTGAAGGCATCTATAAAGAAGAAGTTATGCACTTAGCTCACGGAGATAAGTGGGTGCGTATTCTTTCAAAAGAGCCTAAAGAAAAAGAATTTCTTCAAAAGAGGCTTAACCTTTGGTGGCCAAGAGTGATGAACGTCTTTGGTAAATCAACTGGAAAGTCTAATGAGTTCTATATGAAGCTTGGTCTTAAAAAGAGAACTAATAAAGAAATTAGAGCTAGCTTCGTTGCTGAGATTGTAGAGCTTTGTGAGGAATGTGGACTTACCCTTCCTGAGTACAATGAAGCAGAGAATCTAAAGAAGTGAATCTAAACCTAGTTACGATTATAGGTGCAGGAACCATGGGGCAAGGAATTGCCCAGTGGTTTGCACAACAGGGTCTTAAGGTAGAGCTTACGGACGCCAACCATGAAGCTTCACTAGGCGCTATTGAGAAGATCAATAGCTCTTGGAGTAAGCTTTGTGAAAAAGGAAAGTTCGACTCTGCCCAAGTGGCCAGTTTTATTGAAAATATTAAGGCCACAAAGATTGATTCTTTAAACAAAGACTCAGACCTTGTGGTAGAGGCCATTATTGAAAACCTTGAGATTAAGCATAAGGTTTTTAAAAATATTGATGAAGTTATGAATGATAAGACAATCATCGCTTCAAATACTTCTAGTATTCCCATCACTGATTTATCTAGTTGTCTAAGTGAGAAAAGAAAGGCGAAGTTCTTAGGGCTTCACTTTTTTAATCCTGCCACTATCATGAAGTTAGTTGAAGTCATCAAAGGTGAATCGACTGATCAAGACATTTGTGATGACCTTGAAAGATGGTTCACTGATCGTGGGAAAAAACCCGCCCAGTGTAAAGACTCACCAGGATTTATCGTCAATAGAGTCGCTCGTAATTTTTATGGAGAACCTCTTCGTATTGCTGAAGAAGGACATGAGTACTCTGAGATCGATAAAGTCTTAAGAGAAGTTGGGGGCTTTCGTATGGGCCCCTTTGAATTGATGGATCTTATCGGAATTGACATCAACTATGATGTTACCTGTAGTGTCTGGAATGCCTTTGATCAGAACCCTCGTTTTGCTCCTCATAAGATACAAAAAGAAAAAGTTGAGAGTAAACACTTTGGAAGAAAGTCTTCTAAAGGATTCTTTGATTATGAATAGAGTCATCTATGCCACAGAAAATCATCCCCTCTATCTAAGCCTCTCAAAATTAGAGGGCTTTACTAAAGAGGTGCCTAGAAACTCTGAAGCACTCTTATTTGATTTCTCTGCCAGTCATACTGAAGCTAAGTTAGAATTATTTTCAAGTTATAAAGGCCCTATCATAACGGATCTTTCTTTAAATAATGGGGATCAATTAATAAATGACTTCCCTCATGTTAAAGCTGCCATAGCTACCGTCTTTCCTTCTCCTAAAAAGACTTATGAGGTTTATCTTAAAGACTCATCAGTTTTAGAGGATCTAGAATCACTTTTTTATAAATTAGAGATTAAGGCTTTGCAGGTTAGTACCCCAGGGATTGGATTTATCTTTCCAAGAACCTTAGTTCAAATAATTAACGAGGCCTGGTTTGCTCTAGAAGATGAGCTTGCTACTGATAAGGCCATCGACACGGCCATGCTCTTTGGAGTTAACTATCCTCTTGGTCCCCTCGCATGGGGAAGAGAAGCAGGGCTTAGTAATGCTGTTCTTTTACTTGAAGAGCTTTATACATCAACACAAAAAGAGCGTTACCGCCCTTGCCAAAAATTAAAAGAGGTCACCCAATGAAAAAGTGCTACTTAACATATGCAACAAGAACACCAATCGGAAGAATTGGAGGCGTTCTCGCTCCTGTTAGAGTAGATGATTTAATGGCGCATTTAATAAAAGACTTCTCTTCAAAGATGGATTTTGACCTGTCCCTGATCGACGATGTCATTGTTGGTTGTGCCAATCAGGCCGGTGAAGATAATAGAAATATAGGAAGGATGGCTGCCCTTTTAGGAGGCCTACCTCATTCAGTTCCAGGAACAACTATCAACCGCCTTTGTGGTTCATCTTTAGATGGAGTTATGGGCGCTGTAGGTAGAATCAGCGCTGGCTTTGGTGAATGCATCTTAGTTGGCGGCGCAGAAAGCATGACTCGTGGGCCTCTTGTTATCTCTAAAGGATCAACTCCTTTTGGACGAGATGCTAAGATGTACGATACAACTTTTGGTTGGCGTTTTCCTAACCCAAAGATGGAGGCCATGTTTCCTCTTTATGGTATGGGCGAGACAGCTGAAGAAGTTCAAGAGAAGTTTAAAATATCTAGAGAAGAGCAAGATAAGTTTGCTCTAAACTCTCACATAAAGGCCATCAAGGCTCAAGAATCTGGTGCCTTTGATGCTGAACTCATCCCTTATAAAGTAGAACTTAGAAAGAAATCATATACTGTTGAAAAAGACGAAGGCCCAAGAGCTGATTCATCTCTAGAAGTACTAGCTAAATTAAGACCTGCCTTTAGAAAGGACGGATCAGTTACGGCCGGAAACTCTAGCACGATGAATGATGGGGCGGCCCTTGTTTGCGTTGTATCTGAAGAATTTCTTAAGACACATAACCTAACTCCTCTAGTAGAGATCACCGGTGGAGCTGTTAAAGGGCTTCACCCGAATATAATGGGATTAGGTCCAGTTGAAGCTACCAAAAGACTCTGTAAAATGTTTGGAAAGAAGACCTCTGACTTTGATGTAGTAGAGCTGAATGAGGCTTTTGCCGTTCAATCACTCGCTTGCATGAAAGACTTAGAGCTTAACCCTGAGATCGTTAACCGTAATGGCGGTGCTATCGCTCTTGGGCATCCATTAGGTTGCTCTGGCGCCAGGATCTTAACAACCCTCACTCATCAAATGGTTAAAGATAAGAACTTGAAAGAAGGTCTTGCAACTATGTGTATAGGTGTTGGGCAAGGTGTCGCCCTCTCAGTTAGAAACTGTTAAAGACAACCACCTACGACTTGCACGGGCTTCATTGAACTTGGATCGTCTAGCCAGATGGCCAGCATGCTCTCTCTTGCCTTGATCTTAGTCTTTGGAATTTCTATTTCCATATGATTTTTGAACTCTTTAGATCTTAACTCTAAGACAGCAAAGAACTGCTTTAGCTTCTTACCCCTATTTTCTCCCGAGGTGACATTTGAAAGGATTCCATTTCCAAGGCGAGCGTAATTGACTCTTAGACCAGAGTTCTTTCCTGAAAAACTAAGACGGTATTTGTCATCTCCTAAAGAAGTGGCCTTTAAGATTCCAACTTCCTCGTCAGACTTTGGCGGGAGAGACCTAACCGCAAGCCCTCTCCATTCTTCCCCATTTTTTACAAAGCCTGGGGTATAAACACTTCGGGATTTCCAGTTCGAGGCGTAGTTTCTTTGTCTTTGAGAATACTCACTCTTAGCAAGAGGGTCGCGCCAACCGATATAGTCCCAGTAGTCCACGTGGAAGCTAATGGGAAAGAAGCTTTTTCCTAATTCTGAACTATTCCTAAGAGAATTCACCCATTTCTCTGCTGGCGGGCATGAGCTACAGCCTTCTGAGGTATAAAGCTCTAACAAATGAACACGAGTTTTAGGTGATTCTAAGCTACCAGCTTTGCAAGAACTTGCTACCGCAACATCTGGCAAAAACAGCCCTCTTTGTGTTGCTAAGAAGAACCCGGCTCCGGTCAAAAAGAGAATAAAAAGAACTCTTTGAAGTTTCATAATAATAAGTGTCTCACAGAACTTCTTTGTTATACTTATTTTATATGAATTCCTTAATTTATAGATTCAAGCCCTATTTACGATTAGTTAGCTGTTTGCTTTTCTTTATCATCTTAACTCTCACTTTAGAGCTTAGTGGTCTTAGATCTGAATTCACCATTTCTAAGATTCAATTACTTTTTGAGAAAAATATCTTAATGGCGAGCCTGATTTTTATTAGCGCCTTCACTATAGGTAGTATGTCAGGAGTCCCAGGGGGAGTTTTTTTAGCAGCTGCTGTTTATGGTCTAGGAACAACCAAGGGTTACTTTTTGACTTTAACGGCTGCCTTTATAAGCATTAGTATCAGTTTTTTTGTTGTAAGGCTTATAGGGCAAGATGGATTAAGGAAGTTTGAGCATCCCTTTGCTTTAAAACTTCTCAATAAACTTGATGAAGAGCCTCTCAAGATTAATATAGTTCTTCGGTTTCTTTTCCAAACCCTACCTCCTCTCAACTATACTCTTGCTCTCTCTGGTGTTAAATTTAAAGATTATTTCCTAGGGGCTTTAATAGGTCTTCCCATTCCTATACTGATCATCGCGCTTTTAATCGATAAGATCATAAGTTTTATCATTTAAGAATTGTAAACTTTTAGTCAATTCTACTCCTCCTCATATCATTGCTCATTAAAGATTGGTAAAATGATCAAAAACAAGGAAGGAAGAATGAAAACAATTATAATCTTAATAGCTCTTTTTAGTAGCAACGCTTGGTCACTAAGTATCGGTGATAAGGCGCCTCAAATAAACCTAAAGGGTCACCCTAGCAGTTTTGATTTAAGTCAGCATAAAGGAAAGTTTGTAGTCCTAGAGTGGTATAACGATGGCTGTCCCTTTGTGAGAAAGCATTATGATTCTGGAAATATGCAGGCGCTTCAAAAGAAGTATGGCAACAAGGTCTCTTGGGTTGCTATCAATAGTTCAGCTCCAGGAAAACAAGGGCATTTAGAGAATATGTCTGTTGCTAAGAAAAGATTTAATGATGAAAAGATGATGGCCAAGACATTATTAAAAGATCCTGGTGGAAAGATAGGAATGAAGTATGAGGCAAAGACTACTCCTCATATGTATATTATTAACCCTAAAGGGGAACTTATCTATCAAGGGGCCATTGATTCAATCGCAAGTGCAGACTCAAAAGACATTAAACAATCTGAAAACTATATAGCTAGCGCCTTAGATTCTGCCCTTAGTGGAAAACCCATTAAGCAGGCCAAGACCCGTCCTTATGGTTGTTCAGTTAAGTATTAATCAAGACGCTTTACTTCAAGTGAAGTGATGCAGTTATCACTAGCCTTATAGGTGATCTCAATGGGACGACAGCAGACTTCACAATCTTCAATATAGGTCTGCCCCCCATAAAGTGATTCTAGAATCATTGAGATCTTCTCCCCACAATAAGGACAATAGAAGAAGTTCTCTGATTCAAACATTCTTGGCCCTTGGTAATATAAGATGAAGAACAAGGCCAAGGATTGAGGCCAGCCCAACTCCTTTTAAAGAAACTGATCCCGCGCTTAAAGTCATCCCACCAATTCCCGTTACTAGCATAATTGAGAGTACCGCCATATTTCTCGGCTGGTGAAGGTCTTCTTTTGTTTTCATTAAGAGGCTAAGACCAATAACGATTATATTTCCAAAGAGAAGAATAAAGAGTCCTCCCATAACTGGAACAGGAATCGTCTGTAAGAAGGCTCCAAGCTTTGAAACAAAGCTTAAGATAATGGCGCTTACAGCGGCGAAGGTCATAATCTTTGGATCAAAAGCACGTGTTAAGGCCACGGCACCTGTGACTTCTGAGTATGTCGTGTTTGGTGGACCACCAACGAGGCCTGCAAATAAAGTGGCGATTCCATCTCCCATGAGAGATTTATGAAGGCCTGGCTCTTTTGCGAAGTCTTTTCCTGTCACACTTGAGATGGCGCTTATATCGCCATAGTGCTCAATGGCCGGGGCAATAGCTATGGGAAGGATAAAGAGGATGGCCTCTAGGTTAAAGACTGGTAGGACGAACTTAGGAATAGAGATAAAGCTAGTACTGGTAACGGCTTCGAAGTTTACGACTCCTAGGATTAAAGCGAGTAGGTAGCCACAAGTTAAACCTATTAAGATTGAAGAGAGCTTAAAGAAGCCTTTTCCCCAAATCGACGCGATCACTGTAGTGGCTAAAGTAACAAAGGCCAAAAGATAACTTTGGGAGGCTCCGACTAATTGAATGGATCCGTCTCCTGCTTTTCCCATGGCCATATTAACGGCGACTGGAGCTAGGATAAGACCTATCAACATAATGATAGGCCCCGTAATTAAAGGCGGAAGAATCTTTTCAAGAAAGTCATTGCCTTTAATTCTGATAACAAAACTGAGAATAAGGTAGAAGACGCCCGCTGCCGCAAGCCCACTAAGAGTTGATGGCAGGCCCCATGTCTTTGTTCCGTAAACGATGGCAGGAATAAAAGCAAAACTACTTCCTAAGAAAACGGGGATAGATCTTTTTGTACAAAGCTGAAAGATAAGTGTCCCAACTCCAGCTGTAAAAAGAGCAATATTTGAATCCATTCCAGTAAGAAGAGGAACAAGTACAAGGGCACCGAAGGCCGTAAAAAGCATTTGTAAACCTAAGACGGTTTTCTTAACAAGTTCCATAAGGATTCCTAAACAAAAGAGTTATTTAATACTTCACCAACTCCGCCGGCGCCAGGGACAATATACTGATTATCAGTAAGGCCCCTTTCTTCTTCTGGGAATTCTCCAGGCATTGAATGAAGGGCCCTCGAAGAACTAAGTCCCCTATCTAATCTTATGGCGAAGATCTCCACATCAGGATGATCTTTTTGCATTCTTTGAATATATTCAGGAGTCACAATTAAGTGCATGGCCACATACTTAAGGGCCTTACCTTCAACATTTTCTTTATAGTGACTAATACAATGGCTTAATGATCCACCTGTAGCGCCCATTGGATCGGGAAAAAGAACAATCGCTTTTTCTTGAGGACCACCAATCTTTGAACCTGATACATCAACCCCAACAACTTTCCCCTTATCATCAACTTTTCTATTGATATAAAAATGATCCTGTCTGATTCCTTCAAAATTAAAGAGATGATGAAGTTCTTCAAAACAAATATGACTTGGAAAGATTCCCGCCCGTGCTAGGTTTACGGAAATAAAACTCTGATTTTCTTTTAAAGCAATTCCAGAATAGACGCCTTCTTTTACTTGATCGATCATTCTCGTATCTAGGCTGACTTCTTCGGTGGGGGCTAAGGTATTGAGAACATTTCTTAGTAAAAAAGTATAGAGGGCCTTAATATAAGTATTTAACTGTGGCTGAACTGTCTTTGGGCTCCCTAGTTTTGCCAACATAGAGAGCGAATAAGGGTCCACTAGAATATGAACATTTTCTCCGTACTTAGTAGGAACTTGATTGGGAGTATATTTAGTATTGAGATACTGACTATCAGTTGGCATAGGGCTTCCTCATATGAATTTATAGGAGAAAACATACCTTATTTAGCGCGGCGTTTAAACAAAAAAAGACCCCGAATTCTCGGGGCCATTTTTATAGTTTTTTGGACTAAATTTGAAATTAACCAATAAGCTTAAGAGCGTTAGCACCTTGAGCATTGGCCTGAGAAAGAACTGATGTACCAGCATTAGTAAGAATACTAAGCTTCGCGTTCTTCGCAGTTTCCGCAGCGTAATCAGTGTCGCGAATTCTAGAATTTGCAGCATTTAAGTTTTCACTTGAAACCTGTAAGTTCTGAACTGTTGAAGTCAGACGGTTTTGAACTGCACCTAGTTCTGCTCGCTGACCTGAAACATTTTGGATAGCAGCATCAATTGACTCTAAACTTTGTTGTGCATTTTCTTTAGAATCAACTCCTAGAGAGTCAACACCAAGCCCAGCAGCTGTAGAGTTTGTTAATTGTGCGTTGTAAGAGATTCTGTCATTGAAATCATCATTGTTGATACCAATTTGAAAATCATATTTCTCACCTTCACCATTTAAAAGTTTTTTTCCGTTGAACTCAGTAACCTGAGAAATTCTTTCAACTTCTGATTTTAAGTTTTGATACTCAAGATCTGTAAACTTTCTTTCAGAGTCCCCTACCGTGTCTGATGAAGACTGGATAGCGAGTTCTCTTAAACGAATAAGGATATTACTAACTTCGTTTAATCCACCTTCAGCTGTCTGAATAAGTGAAATACCATCGTTAGCATTTCTTTCTGCTTGATTTGTTGAACGTACTTGCGCTTTTAGTTTCTCACTAATAGCTAAACCTGCGGCATCATCTGCAGAACGGACAATTCTTGATCCTGACGATAACTTACCTAAAGTCTTCGCCTGTTCTGTGTTATTGACACCAAGGGTTCTTCTTGCTGAAAGTGAAGCGACGTTCGTGTTGATACGTAAGCCCATTGATCCTCCTTGGAAAAAACTGATCCTATTTCCTAGATCTGATCACTCGCCTTGAGCGACCTTAGCTTACTGCTTTTTTTTTTAAATTTTGACAGAGCATTATGCGCTGACATAAAGCTTTTCGGGTAATTTCTGCAGGTCTTGAGAAAAATTTGCCTTTATTTTGAAAATAATTACCCGACAAAAACGGTCTTTAAAAATACTCATTTTTAATCCCCTATAAAGGTAAAAGATCTCAATTAAATCCCTCTATTTGGCGATAAGAACAAGGTATGGGAACTAAGCCGTTAATCTTCTTAAGCCCTTTGTCAGACCGCTTGAAAGAACTTAAAGAATCAATTGAGTCGACTGCTGAAGAAGAAAACATTGAAATATACGATATCGAATCTCTTGAAGAGTTAAATCAAGTTATTCCTCATCTTGGTCAGTTCTTATTATTAACGGCCACCCCAAAGTATTGCGCGGCTTTCTTGCAAGCTAACACGAGGCGGATTAGAAAAGATCAATCCAAAGTAATCCTAGTCACCAATCAATTCTTCTCACCAAAGATCGTCGATAGACTGAACAAGCTTGGGTTAACAGATCTTATTCTAGAGTCAGTAGCACCTAAGACTCTCCAGTATAAAGTAAAACTTCAACTTAGATCTATTACGGCACAAAAAGAGGAAGTGGCGGATGTCTTAATCAAGCAAGACGAAGCTGAAGAAGAAGTTAAAAATGATGTTCGCACTAAGACTGAAAAAGAAGAGAAGCTTCAAAGCTTAAAAGATAAGATCCTTAACTCTGAAAAAGAAAAGTCCTACCCAGGAAAAGCCTCGCTTGAAATAAAAGAAGATATTGACCCAGATACAGTAGTCGGTGGTTCTAGTGAGACCAGAGAAGGAGAAACGGAGAAGCCTAGCGAATCCAAGACTCTACTTGACGTTGAAAGAGAGACGGCCGAGAAGAAGGCTAATCTTCCATGGCATAAAAAAGATGAAGATAAT
This sequence comes from uncultured Halobacteriovorax sp., assembly GCA_913061265.1. Taxonomy (GTDB): domain Bacteria; phylum Bdellovibrionota; class Bacteriovoracia; order Bacteriovoracales; family Bacteriovoracaceae. The sequence continues at coordinate 179,900 of CAJXVS010000001.1, forward strand.
TTAAAGGCAAAATCAAAGACTGATAAAATAGATAATGTCTGGTCGAATAAAAAAGACTCTGGATCATCAAAGAATGAAGATCAAGGAAATATTGAAGGAAAGACTTCTACAGACCGGCTAAAAAAAGAAAGAGAAGGATCGAGAGCCGAGAAAGAAGAATCTATTAAAACCCACTGGGGAGGAAGTCTTAAAAATTCTAAGGCAGATGACTCTTCCGATAAAAGTGAAGAGGATGCCTACAAAGAGCAGATTGATAAACATTATGAAGGATCGACTGAGTCTCCTGATAAGCTCAATCAAGACTTTAAAACGGCAGAAAGTAATTTTAAAGAAAATAATATTGACTCCATGACTGGGGAATCAAAAGCAGAAGAGGACGAAGGAAACCTAACTGGTGACTCCGCTGCCACTAAAATGAACAACGCGGCTATGAAGAATGATTCAAGCTCTGTTGATAAACTCGAAGGTGACTTTAAAGGAAAAAGTAAAGATACTCCGGACAATACAAATGGCAATATGCATGGAGAGAGTGAAACTGGAAAGATCAATGATGAGTTACAGGCCAGTGTCGAAGAGCTAAGAAGCTTAAACAAGAATTCCTCTCTTAAGACAGACCCAACACTAAATTCACTAGAAGACGAAGATCTTAAAGCTGATCTATTAGGCAGTGATCTTTTAGATCGAAACCTAACTAATGACTCAAGTGCAGACAGTCTTGATAATGAAGCAATGGGAAGCCAGCTGGGGAAAGGAATCAATCAGAATAAAGAAAAAACAAGGCGAGAGTCACTCTTAGATCAAATAAAAAAGAATAGAAAGAGCCAGGATAAGAATAAACCGATGGACGGTTTTATGCGCTCACCAAATGCCAAGAAGAACGAAGAGCCAGAAAGTCCAGAAAATCCATTCGATGAAATCAAGGCTGCCACCCCTATTGCCCCTAAGAAGCCTGCCTTCTCCGCTTCTGACTTTGCCTCAGACTTATTTGAAGATGATGAAGGTATTGCTGAGACAGAGAATCAGGAAAATGAAGACTTAGCAGGAAAAGGGGCAGCTGAAGAGTATGAAAATGACCTTGAAGGAAAGAATGATACTGAAGAAGCCGCTTCTGACTTATCTGGCGATTCAGTTCGAAGTGAAGAACTTGAAGACCTAAAGGGAGACTCAAATATTGCATCCTCTCTTGAAGGCTATAAGGGTGAATCCTCTGTTGACCAAATTGAAGGTGATGCTCTTTATGGACAAACTAAAGACAGCAAAGGAAGCAGCGAAGAAGAAGCGGAAGTTGCCAAAAAGAAAAGAAAACTTGAGGAGCTCTACGCTCTCAAAGATAAGAAGCTTCAAGAGCTAAAAGATAAGGCCCGGAAAGCCTCCGCCCTATCAACAGAGGAAGATTATTATAAGAAAGACAGAGATTGGGATGAAAAGGCCTTCTCTATGGATTCTGAAAAGATTAAAAAAACAGACGAGAATCTATCCCAGGTTGAATATGGTAGTTCGGGTCAGGAGAACCTAGAAGCAGTTAATTATGAACGCTCAAAGAACGAGAACTTAACGGCACAAGAATTAGTAAAAAAAGACAGTTACTCTGAAGAGATCATGGATCAGAGAAGCCGTCACAAGCGTGAAGAGATTATTCTCGATGACAGCTCCTTAACTGATATTGAAAGAGAGTTAATGAATAGCAATAAAGATTGGGGAGAGCAGACTATTGATTATAGTAAGCTTAAAGCGGGAGAGAACGCTATTTCAACTGACCGAGAATCAACTGATAAAGAGTTTGATTTTAAGATGACTGAAAAAGAAGTTGAGAAAGAACAAAAGACATATAAAGGATCCATTATCGATGGTGATCTTCAAGAAGAAGTTGAGGAAGAAGAAGGCGACAAAGTCATTCACGCTGACTCTAAAGGAATTGAATCCGTCATACAGATCCTAAACCTCTACTTTGATAAAGAGATCAAGCCAAGTCAGGTCTTAAATAGAACGGCTGAACTTATGAATAAAGAAAAAGGCTTTGGCGTTGTTTCTTTTTTCTATAGAAAGTTTGAAACTGAGGAGTTCTCTGAGATCCTTAATGGCCACAGTCTCTTTAGTAATGATCAACGACTAGAGATGTGGGAAGATGATAAGGAGCTTATGGTTAAGAATTGGGCCTCTATTAAGCTTCCGACTTGGAGTGATAAGACCTTTAGGGAATCTAAGATCGACTTTATCTATCCTTTTTATGAGGGAGTGGATCACTTAGGTTTTGCCGTCGTTAACTTTTCTCATGGAATGAAAAGTGAGAATGCCCAAAGAATTGAGATCACTCTTGAAGCCGCAAGAGCCGTTTATTTAACGCAAAGACATAATGAAAACGGTGACGAGGCTATCTACTCAGAAAGGAAGACGATTAGAGAGGAAGAAGCACACACAGAAGAAAAAGGATTTATGAAGGGATCTGATAATTTAATCTTTTTAGAAAAAGAAAAAGCTAAGAAGAAAGCGATAGAAATTGAACGTGAAAAAGAAGAGAAGCCAGGGCTCGTTAAGAAGCTTTGGAATAGGATGTTTGGATAATGAAAGAATTAAATGAATCTGAATTATTTGAAATTAGCCTTGATCATCTAAAAGATATCGATGTCTTTCCCTTTCATCTCTATGTCTTTAATCCTAATAAAAAAAGTTATAATCTTTATCTAGAGGCGAATACTCCCCTCACAGACCAGAAATTAACCTTTATTCAATACATCCTTCAAAGAAAAGGAAAGGTCGCTATTTCAAATGGTCAAAAACAAACCTTCCTCTCTCATATGAACTACGAAGACAAAGATATCCCTTCTTTAACTTGTCCCCAGCTCGGTTCATCTGAAGTAAAGGCTGAGGCCAAAATCGTTATTGATTTTGACTTTGAAGATGAGTTTGTTTCAGCCGATAAAGAAAATGATTATTCCCGTTTGATATCTCAGATGAAAACTGAAGTCAGCGGTTTTAGCCAAAAAATGAGCCATACGATTAGCCTTGCTCGCTACCTAATTGAAAATCTTTGTGATGAGGATAACTTTACTAATCGAGTGGTTTGCTTATCTTACTTCTTAGCTAAAGAGATAGAGCTTAAAGATACAGCGAGTTTAGGGGATATCATTGTCTCCTCTTATTTCTATCATATAGGTTTTACTCAACTAGATCTAAAGCATTGTTCTACCCCAAGCTTAACCATGGGAGAGCGAATGGGTCATGAAAATAAGAAGCACTTAGGTCTCTCTCAGCATTTGATCAGAAAGTCTGGTGTTGATATCTCTAGCCGTGCAAAAAAAATCGTCAATGAGCATCATGAAAGAGTTGATGGAAATGGATACCCGAATCATAAGTCTAAGTACAATATAGAGCCTCTAGCCTTAGTCCTAGGAGCTGCTAGTCATTTAATAGAGTTCTCAAGTGGTTTGATAGATGGAAACAAACAGCGGATCCTCCCTCTTATCAAGATATATGAAAAGGGTGAGAGAAAGCCTGGTCTAGAGACAGAATTTGGTGAACATATTATTGAGAATTTAGTTAATTTTGTAAAAAAAGAAATCAAGACCGAAGCGGCCTAACGAAACTCGCTAAAGGGATGCTTGTTCTTACCTTCCCAAAGGTTTAAGGCAATATCTAACTCAGGCTCTTCACTCTTATTATAACGGACATCAATCATGGCATAAGTAAGCCTTGCTTCGTCCCCACCTTTACCAAATTCCATATTATACATCTTTGTCCATGTCCCAGTGTTGATAAACATTTTTCCATTGGCGTAGGTTCTAAAGACGGGCTCGTGGGTATGACCAACAATAAGAGCGAGGACATCGTCTCTCTCATTGATTTCATCCATGGTTAACTCTTCATAGTCTTTCCACAGTTCTAACTCTTTTCTGGCCATCTTAAAGAGATCAGAGATGGACTTTGTTTGTTTAAAGAAAGTGATGAACCTAACCATTAAGAAATAATAGGCATTCGCTAATCCAAACCTTAGCATATAAAGAGTATCAAAGATAAAGCCATGAATAAGCATATTCTTTATAGGCCGCACTCCATTGATCCAGTGGCGCTCTTCTTTAAATTTATTAATGATCCTAGTGACGTAATAAGAACCCCAAGGAGGGAGAAAGTATCTTTTACCATCATCATCTTCAACAATGCATTCTCTAGGATCAAACTGATGGGCCAATTCGTATTCATGCCCATGCTTAAGGACAATCCCTTTGATTGGGATATACTCACCTTGATCAAACCGAAATTCAAATTTTTCTCTAGACTCTTCGCTTAATCGCTCAAGAAGCATCTTCTGAAGCGAGTCAAAGACAAATTCTGCGTCGTGATTACCAATAATAAAGACGATCTTTTTTTTCTTTTGTAATAAGAATTCATCAAGAGCTTTAATGACCTCAGGATGAGCGTCGAGGATCATCTTAAGCTTGGCTAAGGAGGCGTCTTCACTCCAAAACTCATCATCATAGTACTTAACAAAAGGAACAGCTAAGAGATCAAAGAGGTCGCCGTTGATGATAAGCTTCACTTCACGTCCGGCATAATCCCCGCTTGAATAGAAGTTTAAAAAATCAACTAACTCTGAATCATAATGAAAATCTTCTAGGTAGTTCCGTCTTTGATTAACAATTGCCCCAGCCCCTAGATGAATGTCTGAAATGACAAGAATGGTCTTGTCGACTTTATCTTTGCGGAGGAATCTCATAAGGCCTTCTACCGGTGATGAGGTCTATCTTTTGAAAGGGAGGAGAAATGGGGATGAAATAGATCACTTCCCTTTTCTTTCGCCTGACATTTACAACTTTGAATTTTCCCGGTTCTACTGAAACAAAGTCGATCACTTTCCCATTCTCTCTGACTAATTTAGCTAAACACTTTACTAGAGTTTTATTTTCAACAATAACCCCTACTTTTGCTTCATCTTTCTTTGGAGCTAAGACTTTTATGCTTTTCTCAAATACTTTTACGATAAAAGCATCACTACGCTCTACAGCTCCTAAACTAGTCGAGAGTGATATAGAGAAGAGAATGATAAGGAGTTGATTCTTCATTAGATCTATCTTATCGAATTTACGTTAGTTGCGTTTAGAACTGGTAAGCTTTGCCTGACTTAGAGGAAGATCTCTTAAAGCTAAGAAGCCTAAACACCTGACCGAAAAGATAGGTGGAGGCATTTATGCTAAATTTTTTCAAAAGAAAGACTAAAACCCTAGGTCAAAAGAGAGATGAGATTAAAGAGGCTTTTTTCCAAAGTCCCCACCACTCATGGATCAATGACAACCGTTATATTAAAAGGGCCTTTGCTTTTCTTTTAGATAATCTAAGTGAAGAGGCCATCAATTTTCTCTACCCTAATAGAAGAGAAGCTTTCTTTATCAAAGGAAATGGCCGCTTAGGAACCGCCCTTGGAACAAAGAAGAACACACATCTCATTCTCGTCTACCCAGACCTCGTCAAGATGCTCACCTCTGGTGCCCCTCTTATGGGCGTAGCGGTTCTGGCCCATGAATTAGGTCATATTGTAAAAGGACATTCTTTTAAAGTGATAGATCCGCTACAGGCACAGTGCGAAGCTGATGAGTTTGCTTACGATATGGGGCTTGGACATGAGCTGCAAGAGGTCTTAATGGATGAGGTTCCGACTATTGAAACAAGAACGAGGATCGCCCGCTTAACGAGCATGATCCTCTCTCATAATCATTGATTAGAAGCAAACTTCTCGAGTCCCAACACGGTCATCATCAAAGTCATTTGAATGCTCTGAACTTGTGGCGGTAAACTTAAAGTGACACTTTCCCTTAGGACAAACTGACTTTTTAGGCAGAATAAACTTTAAGGTCTCAACACCATTTGAACTCGATGTTCTATAATCAACTCCCTCCATATAGGCCCAATTAAAATCTGAATGATCGACTCCGTCATGAGCATAGTGATCAACTGCTTCAACACTACTTAATCCACCAGAGTCAGCATAAGCTTCAACCAAACAAGGGGCATGCCAGCCGTCTTTCTTATCAAGAACTAAGTCTTCATGTGAATCAAACCCAGTAAAGCCGCCTATAGTTGGTGAGAGGATATAGAGGTCATAATAACGAGGGTTTGTTGAGAATCCAGAAAGGCCGGCTGTTCTCGCCTCCATTTCAAAGACAATCTTAGATCCTTTATGCCACATGCATACTTTCGTAAAATCTAACTCACTAAGAGAGTTCAATCCACCAAAGATCCAATCATCTATTGAGTCGTTAATGCAAACCTTCTTACCTGGTTTAACATGGCATTTTGGGGCTTTGGCAAAGATTTGCGTGCTAAAGATTAAGGCTAAGATAATAGCGGTGTTTTTCATAAATAGGCTCCTATCTCTCTATTGTCACAGATATAGAGAAATAATCAGCCGCGTAATTTACTCTGGAAAAATAGTCTTAAACAAGCTCTGCTGTTCCCTTAAGGAAAAGCATCTTTTTAGCCGTATACCAAGCAATGAGAAGGTTTAAGAGGTAGGAGTCTTTATGTAGGATATAAAGAAGGTCATACTTAAGCTTATCAGGGGCTTTTGCATCATAGACACAAGCAATCTGAGCAAGCCCTGTAATACCAGGCTTTACGTTCTCTCTTACTTTATAGTTAGTGATGTCTTGAACATAAACATCAGTAAACTCAGGTCTCTCAGGACGAGGTCCAATAAAAGACATCTCACCCCTAAGGATATTAAGAAGTTGTGGAAGTTCATCAATATGAGACTTTCTTAGGAAATCACCAAGCTTTGTAATCCTTGGATCCCCTTCCCAGCTTAAAGTGATCCCTGTGTGAACTTCTGCGTTTTGGATCATTGATCTAAACTTATAGATATTAAAATGTTCCCCATTCTTACCTACTCTTATCTGCTTGTAAAAGACTGATCCTTTAGAAGAGATTCTAATAGCAATGGCAGTAGCGATCATAATAGGCGCAAAGAGAACAACTAAAATGAGGGCACAAACAAATTCAAAGGCATCAATTAAGATATCTTTCTTATGCGCCGTTGGATTAATCTTGGCTGAATCAAAGAATGAGTTAAAAAGAGGGTTTCTCCATGAGATTGAATCATCAAGTTCTCTGAAGTTCTTACCCTTTAAAGAGGGAGAGATAATGTTTTCACCATCGATTATACTTTTCAAAGTGCATCCTTATCTAATAATAAAATTGAGTTGGACGTCTTATAATAGATTTATATAGTCGGATACAGAAAAAGTGAGGAACCGTGAAAAAAAGAAGCGAATTAGGCCCTGGCCGCTGCGTTTCTAGAAGTTATGGTCTAGGTGCTTTTGCAGCTGGGTTTTAAACTCGGCGTAGTCTTTACGCCCTTTTGCTGAAAAGGGCTCTTTGGAGCCTGAGATAGTATATGTTTTCAATACCTTACGGAGCCACTTCTTAGTTTCATCAAAGTAGAGCTTATTCTTAGCGGATTTTCTCTTCAGAGAGTTCTCTAGAAGCATGAGAAGCCTATAATCTTGCAGGCCCTCCGCCGAGAGCTCAAACTTTAAGCTTGTTAATAGGCTACCATCGCTTTTAGGGTAGAACATGGCGACTTCGGTCTCTCGTCCGTCTAAATCGAAGTAAGGATAGTTATTATAAGCGGCCATATGCCAATCAAGATAATAAGAAAGTCCTTCTTTAGTGGTGCTAAACAGAGCCGGACCAAAGCCATGTCGAGGATCATCGAGGGCCCTAGGGCTACCATTATAAGTCCCCCACTTTCTTTTTTTCTTCTTCACTGATGGGTTTAGATAAGCATAAAAGCCGTAATCAAATGAATCGTTTAACTTTTCAAGCTCCCCTGAACCAAGAGTTGAAAAGCCTCCGATTTGAAGGTCAGGGTACAGGCCTTTAATAAAGTTGGCTTTTTCTAAGTCATGACCCACCTTATCTGAATAACCTGAGGCTTCATCACTAAAGGTATAAACGATGTTCTTACTGCCAAACTCAATAAGCCCTTCTTTGAATTGAGTAGCGATTGCTCCGTGAGACTTGGCCCTTTGTTCTTTGTTCTCACTATCGAGCTCTTCAAAGTAGTCCTCGGGAAACTCTCCTCCATAAGAAAAATAAGGCCCCGTAAGACCTGCTTTCTTGGCCATGACAAAGAGCCTCTCAAGAGGTTTGTAATTTAAGAAAAGTTGGTCTCCTTCTTTTATAATGGGAACCTTTGGCAATGAACTAAAACTAGTAAAGCCTCGCTCGCCTAGGGCCTTAATAACCTTCTCTCTGTAAAGCCATCTTAATTTATCAAAGTCTCTTCCCTTAAAGTAAGTCTTCCCAATGGGGTCAAGCCCTAAGAACCCTACGGGAATCTTAACAAGAGGAAGTTTCTTATTCTTAACTTGAACTTCAATCTCAATGGACTCTACTACAGAGCCTTTTGATATTTTTAAATAACCAGAATAGGTTCCAGGCTTTTGATTAAGGCTAACAGGAATATCAAGCATGATAAAACGGCTTTCATCTTTTGGAAAATGAAGAGTCCTTCCCTTTGCATCCTTGAAGAACTTTCCGGCTAAGAGGTAGGTTTCATGATTAAGGTTTTCTGAGACAAACGAGTTAACCAGCCTTAAGATTCGTGCCTGACTTGTGTCAAAGATCTTTCCTTCTTTATTTTTTAGTTTCGAGAGCTCTAGCTTAAAAGAAGTTTGCCCCTTTAAGTCGTGAAGCTGAATCATCTCTCTTACTCTCATACTTTTAAAGACGACTCTTTTTATAGAGGACTTTACCCCTTCAAAGTAATCAGTAGGCTCAAGGTGAGGCCTTAGCCTAATCAATGAGACTTCTTTTTTTCTCAGGACTTTCTCACCAAGCTTTCGAGGCGAGATGGCCCTGGTTAGCTTTAAGTACTCTTCTCTTCTAAAGTTAACGAGCTCTTCTTTAAACACTGAAGCTTTCTTTGCGTCTTTGATCTTATAGATAAGCAGGCTGTTAAGAGAGATCCCTGAGGCGTCACCTTCAAAACCAATATCAAGATAGCCTTTTTCCACAAAGACATCTTGAACGATAGGTTTAAAAAGAGATTTTAAATGAGTATCAAAAGGGTTATCTCCACTGCCCGGCTCTACCTCTTCAAAACGTAAGTAGTCCCGAAGGTAGTCTTTAGCAAAAGCGCGGGTTTCCTTAAAGACGGGCTTTCCCCCTACGTAGAGCATGCGGTTTGTCCAAAAAGGAACATCCCAATAGCCTAATTGATCCATCACTAATTCAAAGCGGTAGCGCCCATTAGGCAGCTTGACTCTAAAGTTTCCTTCTTTGATTCCAATTGAGTGCCTATGTAGAGTATCGACATAGACTGAATCTAGGAGACGCCAAAACTTAGGCCCTATAAAACCAAAACCTCTAGAGCCCCTATACTGGCTCTGTGTGGTGACGGGGATAAAGCCTTTCATGGCGTTATTAGGATGATTGGTAAAATCAAAGGCCCAGACTTCTTTTGGAGGTATAGGTGATTTTTCAGAAAAGAGTTTGATCTTATCGACTAAGAACTTTTTAGTCGTTGTATTTTCATTATCTGGGTCAACAATAATAAAGAATTGCTTTAAGTTCTTTAAGTCTAGATATCTCTTAACTTTAACTGAACCTCTCTCCCCTACCCATCTTTTTAATTTGAAAGTTAACTTGTTCCAGCCCGGAGTGATCCTCGTTTTATGATTAAGCTTAGTCCAATAACCTTTTGAAAATTTATCTGCAAGCACCAAGTAAAACGGAGTGCTTTTCTTCATGGGGTTATAAACATCAAGTTGAATATATTCAAAAGCAGACCAATCATTGAGCTTCATTTGATTATAATCAAAATTATAATACTCACCTTGTTCTAGAACTGCGGCTCTAAGCCCGTCTGTCTTTTTTGAAGTATCAAACTTTTGAAAGGGATGACCAGGCTCTATTTCTTCTTGAGATTTCTCGAAGCTATAAAGCCCTATCTCTCTTGATGCTGATCCTTGATTAGCTCTTTCAGACTTAATCGCCTTTAAAAGATTTTCCTTTTTTAAAGGAACCCGATTAAAGACCCTCTCACCCCCACTTGATCTTAAGACGGGCTCTAGTGAGATATCATCTAACCAGACTTGACCAGGAGTCTTTAAGCGAAACCAAATATCAAGTGACCCTTTTTTAGTGACAGTGACTTCGTGTTTTACGCGGGACCATTCCGTACTCCCCGAAAGGTCCCTAAAGAGAGTCTTGATTCCAGATCCATTATCGTAGAAGTGCCATAGGGAATCGCTGCCTTTTTCGGCTTCCCCTACTTCAAAGAGTTTTATCCAAGCAGTAAAACGATAAGTGCCTGGCTTTAACCCAGAGGCGTAGAGGTGAGCGGTCTTCTCATCACCAAACTGAGTTGAGAGATAAAGAGAGCCATCCCCTTTTCGTCCAACAGATTGGTCCCAGCGTCCTTCACCTTGACCATAGAAGGCCCAGCCATTGGCGCCACTATCAAAGTTAAATCCTCCTGATGCGGAAAATGTAAAAAGACAGCTGAATATGCTAAGATAGACTTTATATTTGAACATTTCCTTTATTATACGGAATAAATTAAGACTATGTACAAAAGCTTAAAGATCTTCACTCTTCACCTACTCAAATACTCAGGAATCTTTGCCTTTGCGAAGTTTTACTACAGAAATAGCCCAAGGATAATCTGCTATCACGGATTCAATATCCTTGATGAAGCCGAGTTCATTCCTGGTACATTTATTAAAGCTGAGACCTTTAAAGAGCGCCTTAAGCTTTTAGAGAAACTAGGTTCTGAGTTCATCCCTCTTGAAGATATAATCAAGAGTCATAAGCTTCCAAAGCTCCCAGTAGTCCTGACCTTTGACGATGGCTTTGTCTCCACCTTAACTGAGGGCCTGCCCATCCTAGAGGAAGCTAATATTCCAGCCACACTCTATGTAACTACTTACTATCATCTCAAACAGAACCCTATCTTTAGGCTTCACTTTAATTACCTTACATGGAAAGCAAATGACTTAAAGATCACAAGTGAACTCTTTAGCCTAAAGCTTCCCATTGAAGGAGAGATTGATCTTAGCTCCTATAAAGAAAAATGGAAGATCATCAAAGAGTTTGAGAAAAATAGATCTGAAACTGAGCGTCACCAACTCTTAAATGAACTAGAAGTAGCGCTAAAGGTTTCTCTCAGCGATGAGCAGCGAAAGAAGTCTTTTACCATAGCTAATGCTGAAGAATTAAAGGACGCTCAAAAAAGAAAGCTAGACCTGCAACTTCATACCCACCGCCATGTTCTTCCTGTTAATAGAGAAGGCTGTAAGAGTGAGGTCTTTGAAAATAGAGAGATCTTAAAAGAGTTCACTAGTGAAGACCTCGTTCATTTTTGTTATCCAAGTGGGATCTATGACAGGGATCAATTTCCTTGGCTCGATGAAGCTGGAGTTCTCACCGCAACCACTTTAGTTCCGGGCCTTGTTAAGAAGGACACCCACCCGCTAGAGCTTCCCCGTATTCTTGATAATGAGCAATTAAGTTTGATTCAATTTGAGGCTGAAGTTTGTGGTGTAGGAGATTTTCTTAGATCTTTAAAAGCCCCGTTTTCTAAAACAGGGCCGAATACTAGTGCTACTTAAAGAGCGATAATAAGAACAGCGATAGTTGAGATTAAACTGGCCACTTGCAGTGTTCTCTCCCAAAAGCGGTCCCAGAAAGTTCTTTTCTCAGCATTTAGGTAGACTATATCACTTGGATAGATAGCAGGAATGCTCTTCATATCAGTGATATTAAAATGAATCTTAACCAGCCCATTAGGACCTCGGCGGATAATATAAGACTCTTGATAGTCTAAATTAGAAATGGTTCCACCAGTCTTAGAGAGGTAGTAAAACAACGAGGCATTTTCTTGGTAAAGAGTTTTCCCCGGCTGATTCACACCCCCAAGCATAGTGACAAAGGGAAGCTCACTATTATTTCCCCCTTCACTCATTCTCGTCACAAAGATTGAATCCCCGCCAGTCCAGGTAGGAGACTTTCCAAAGAACTTTGATTGAAAGTATTGGTTTAATGAAATAGTGTATTTTTTATTTTGTTGTTGAATGGCCGCAACAAAGAAGTCTTTTTGAAGCTCCCCTTTTAATCCGCCGGCTTGATCGATAACCTTATCGATACTATCTTTTTGCTTAACTAAATAGCGGCCTGACTTCTTAACCAGCCCTCTAACTTCGACCCAGTAGTCTCTTCTCAGGAGTCTAAAGCGAACGTCCTTAACCCCTCTTTGAAAAAACTTGGAGTAACGGTCAATCACAGCGTCTTTTAGCTTTTGAAAACTCATTCCAGTAGCGTTGATCTTTACATTATAAGGAAGGGCCAGCATCCCATCAAAGCGAGTACGGAACTTTCCTCGTAATTTATCATCTGAAGGATGATAAAGAGAAAAGAGATGCCCTGGGGCGACTAATCCGTTTAACTTCTTAAAGCTTGGAACTTCATCGGGGCCCGCAAGTTTCGATCCAGTGCCAGCTGCAGAGGCCTTATAAACATTATTATAGCGTTCATAGGCAACATCACTTTTATTTGATGATCCGCATCCCACTAGGCCTATAATTAATAAAAATAATAGACCAACCCGTACCAACTGGTTCATGACAAAACTCCTCAACTTTTAATTAATTTGGATTTGTTATAAGTTAAAACTTAACAGATTCATAAGAATTTTCAATACCTTATCCTTTTTACAGGGTGAATAATTTGACCTAGAGCCAAAGCCATTAGCTTGCTAGAAACAAAACAAACAAGGAACAACTATGAAGATACTCCATCTTGTCCAATTCTTAGGCGTAGGTGGCCTCGAGAAAGTTCTCGAGCTCCTGATCATCGAACAAAAGGCCATGGGCCATGAAGTGGAGCTTATGGTCTATGATCATAATCAAGATTGGGTGGAAGAATTTAGAACTATTGGAATCAATGTAACAACAGAGTTTCAAAAAAAGCCTGGCTACGATCTAAACCTAATTAAGTATCTTTCAAATAAAGTTCAGGACTTTGACTTAGTTCATACCCATGATTTAAACCCAATGATGTACTTAGGCCCAGCCAGGATTCTAAGCAAGATAAAAGGTCATGAGAACTTTCCTAAGATCGTTCATACCACTCATGGAATGGAACATATAGACATTGAGCCGCGGACAATTCTTTATGAAAAATTTATCGCTACCATGACTGAAGCGGTCATAGGGGTTAGCCCAGCCATTTGTTCTTACTATGAGAAGAAGCTTAAGGTCGACCCTTCTAAAATCTATAATATAGATAACGGAACTCCCGTACCCACTAGCCTTCCTCTTTATAAAGAAGGAAAAGAAGCACTAGAAAAAAGGTTCTCACTTCCAAGGGGAAAAAAGATCTTTTGCACTGTTGCTAGAGTCGTTCCTTTAAAAGACCAAAAGATCTTAGTTGAGGCCATGAAGAATTACCCAGAGGCGCTCCTTTTAGTTATCGGTCCTTCAGGAAACGATCAGTACTACAAAGAACTAGAACTTATGAAGACAGCTAATGTTTATCTCTTAGGCGGACAATCAAAGATCAATGAAATCCTAAGTGGAGCAGATCTTTTTCTTTCTGCCTCTCATCACGAAGGAATTCCTATCTCCGTCCTTGAGGCTCAGGCAGCTGGTGTGCCCTGCCTTTTATCTGATATTCCAGGCCATTTAACTTTAAAGGAAAACATGACAAAGGACGTCGCTCTTTATTTTAAAATGAAAAGCCTTAGTGAATTAAAGAACGCATTAAATAAGTTCTTAGACCCTAAGTTTAATTTAGAAGAAATTAGAGAAACCGCTTATAATATGGTCAAACAAGACTACTCTTCAAAGGCCATGGCCTTAAACTATCAAGCCGTCTATACAGGAAAGAAATGTTAAAAAAACTTAAAGAAGGTCATTGGCCTATATTTATTCTTTCTAGTTTCTCATCCTTCATGAATCTTTTTCTACCTATCATTCTCGTTAGGATCCTAGCTCCGAGTGAAATTGGGCTTTATAAGATCTTCTTTATTCATCTAATGGTATTTCCTTTTCTCTTTCTTATTGGGGGCCCCGTTCAATCTGTTTATTATTGGGTGGGGAAAAAGGAAGAAGAACGAGCGGGCTACCTTCACTCTACATGGGCCCTTACTGCAATATTATCTCTTTTAGTTTTAATAGTAAGTCTTCCCTTTATTAATTTTATCTCAAGTTGGCTAGACTTCCCCACTAAGTATTCATTTCTTATGATCTTTTCAGGCTCTTTGTTGGTCTTATCAGGCCATTACGGGGAGGCCAAGACCGCTCTTGGAGATAGGATCACAGGAACCAGCTTTAACACTGGCTTCGAAGTAATAAAGGTTCTCTCAATTCTCATTACCGCATGGATCACAAAAGATGTAGGAAGCATCTTTTTCGCTTATACTATAGTGTTTTTAAGCAAACTTATTATCTCGAGCATACTAGGCTACAAAGCTAAGACTCTTAGCTTTAATTTTGATAAAGAAAAAATAAAGGAAGTCTTTTGGTATTGCTTCCCGATTTCACTCTCAGCCTTACTTGGCTTCTTTGTAGATAAGATAGACCTTCTTATTCTTTCGAGCTACTTAGATTCTGAAGGTTTTGCCTTTTATTCTATGGGCTGCTTAGTTGTTCCACCTCTTATCCTTCTAGACATGTCTGTACAAAAGGTACTTATCCCAAAGCTATCAACTCTCTATAACGAAAAGAAATTTGAAGTGGCTAGTGAGCATTTTAGAAAGGCCATCAGTGATACAAGCTTCTTAATCATACCTGCCATCTTTGGCTTAATCTTTTTTGCCGAACCCATTGTCACTCTCTTGTATACCGACAAGTATCAAAGCTCTGCTATCTTTTTAAAGATCTTTGCCATTGGATACCTTCAATACACTATTCCTCACGATGCAATTCCTCGGGCCTCAGGAAATAGCGGTTGGATCTTAAAGATCTATTTAGTCACAACGCCTATTTCCTTAGTGGCGGTCTTCTTAGCCGCTAAATACAGCGGAGCAGAGGCTGCCTTAACAGCGGCTATTATCCTTAAGTTCTTTCCAAAGTTCTTCGGCATATTGTATTCAAAGAAGCTGATGAACTGGGGTTGGAAGGATGTCTTTCCTTATTCAAGGATCTTACTTTATTCGATGGTGGCCCTCGCCCTTTCACTGATAAGCCTTTTTGTTAAGAGCTTTTTTACAACCGAGCTAATATGGTTCTTTGTTTGCGCCCCTATCTTTGCTGCTGTCTATCTTGGAACACTTTATAAGTTAAGGAGTAAGCTATGAAAGTCATTCAGCTCTTCTTTCCAGGACCCATGGGCGGAGCCGAAAAGGTTCTTCTCTCCGGAGTAAAGGCCCTTCAAGAGAGCGGCTTTGAAACAGAGATCTGGGTAATTCAAGAGCACCGTGTTCCTTATTGCGCTGATGACTTCTTAACAGAGGCCAATGAACTTGGTCTTAAGACAAAGGCCTATACTTGTTATTCAGTCTTTGACCGAAAACTTAAAAAAGGATTAACAAAGAAATTACTTTCAGAGAAACCAGATATTGTTCATGCTCATGGTTTTAAGGCGGCCCTCTATGGTCACCTCTGTACACCGAGCATGGCCCGCTTAATCATCACTCATCATGGAATCACAAGTCATACGCTTAAAGTTAAGATCTATGAGGCCATAGAAAAATGGACCATGAAAAAAGCTTATAAAGTTATTGCCGTCTCAGAGATGATGAGGATTGATCTCGAAAGAAGAGGCGTTCCGGTTAGTAAGATCAGGGTGGTTGAAAACCTACTCTCCATGGCCGTTATCCCCCGTGAGATTCCAAGGAACGTTCCCCTGAGCTTAGTCTATGTTGGAAGGCTTAGTTTAGAAAAGGGAGTTCACACTCTTTTAACGGCTTTATCAAAGTTGCCTAAGCTTCTGCCTTTTAAGTTAGTTGTTGTAGGAGACGGAAGAGAAAAAGATAAGCTCATCCTTCAGGCCAAGGAACTTGGTATAGAAGGATCCGTCGAATTTGTTGGCTTTCAAAGAGATGTTAAGAAGTTTCTTATCCAAGCTGACGCCCTCGTTATCCCCTCTCTTAGAGAAGGGCTTCCTATGACTCTTATCGAGGCCTGCTGTATGGGACTTCCTGTCGTTGGATCTCGTGTTGGAGGAATTCCTCTTCTTGTTGAAGATAAAGTAAATGGAATCCTCTTCAAGTCTGAAGATGCGGATGACTTAAAGAGATGCTTGGCAGAACTTGATAATGATAAGAATCAATACTTACAGACTGCGGCGAAGATGAGTTCAACTTTCTTAAAGAGGTATAGTCCTGATAAGTGGGCAGAAAATACTTTAGAAGTTTATAAGAGCTGTTTAAGCCAAGAGTAGAAAGTCACACCCACTTCAACTTCATCAAACTTCTCAGCGATCCTTTGACGGTTGGCCTGAAAGTCTGAATCGATTGTCTTTAATGAGCGTAGTCCATTTAGAAGTTCTACCCATTCTTCACGAGTTTCCGCTAGAAGGACCTTTGAGTCATCAAGGTCTGCCCCTTGAATTCCCATCTTAGTAGTTATGATAGGACGTCCCTTTGCATAGGTCTCAATAACCTTGATCCTAGTCCCAGAGCCATAGCGCATAGGAATAAGAGTGAACTCAGCCGGTGCATAAGCGTCGTCGATATCATCGATAAAACCCTGGATAAGAAGGCCTTTCATTCCCCTATAAGCTTCAAGCCAAGTGCCATTACCACTGCCTACGACTTGGAGTTCGTAGCTCGGATTTGCCCTAACAACTTCTTCCCAAACATTATCTAAAAACCACTTCAGGCCATCTTTATTTGGGGGCCAGTCAAGCTTACCTACAAAGAGAAAACGCCCTTCGATGACCACCTCTCTTGAGAGTGGGTTATTAAAATCAAGCCCTAGAGGCGCTAAAGTAAGCTCTGTTTTAGGGGCAATCGTTTTTATTTCCTCTAAGTCTTCCTGACTAATGGCCGCAATGGCAGAGACCTCTTCTAAGCACTTATTTTCAAATTTTCGAACAAGATGAGCTTGGAACTTTAAGAGCAGCTTAAACGGGAGAAATGACTCCTCTATGGCCGCTTTATACCAAAGCTCTTGCTCAAAATTATGCTCGCGGAGGACAACCCTCTTAACCTCACTAGGCCAATTAAAGTTCTTACCATCATAAAAGCACGCGGCTAAATGAAGAGCGTCTAAGACAAGAATATCGTAGCTCTTTCCTTCTAATTCTTTTTTAACTTCAGAGCGGACTCTAGATCCGCTGAAGCTTGATATTGTAAGTGGCGTTAAAGGAGAGCAAAGAAAGTTCTTTAAGAAGTTGATAAGCCTTGGAAGTTTCTTACTAGGATAACTTCTGGTAACTCTAGAGACAGTGCCTATTTTCCAGGCGGCCTTGAGCTCTTCGATATTATAGGCCTCACCTTCAGGGTGAACAAAGAGGCAATCTACCTTTGCCCCAGCTCTCACAGAGTTCTTTAAGAGGCGGTCCGTTGCAACCCTTGCCCCATCAGTAGCTGGCAGTGTCCACTTGGGTATCATCCAAAGTATATTAAGTTCTTTTTCCACAATCTATCTTTTAGTTTCCCAAGTCGCCTCGAGAGAACTTGTTAAGGTCTTTATTAATGCCATCAAAGCGGCAGAGTTCACAACAATAAAATATAAAGGTATTCCAAGGATCTTATTGTGAATCCCAAGCTGTTCAAAGACAAGGGCCATTAAGGCGGTTAAATAAAAACCCAATTGAAGAACAAAGAGAATGCCTAAAAAAGCATTGCTAGAATCTATTGAAATACCAAGGCAAGTGATGAGAAAGAGCAGGCATCCAAAGACAGGAATAAGCCACCTTAAAACCTTGTGACTGATCAATTGTAATGCCGGAACAGGAAACTTAAAGGGGTTTAAGATCTTTCTTGCATAAAGCATCCCCGTCATCCCGCCGCGAATAACCCGCACCCTCATTTGCCATTCACTTTGAGTCTTAGTGGTGGTCTCTTCGTAACAAACAGCATCTTCTTCAAAGACGACACGAAAGCCTTTTTGAACAAACATTAAAGGCTCTGTGAAATCTTCAATTATATTCGCCGGAAGCGAAGAATAATAGGCGCGTCTAAAGGCCGTCATACAACCTAAGGACCCCGTTAAGGTTCCCATATAGGTTTGCGCCCGCTTAATAGCGCATTCATATTTCCAGTAGAGAGTCTGTCCGGCTCCCATCTTGGTCTCCCCTTTATCTTGGTACTTTAAATGGCCAGAGACCATACCAACTTCAGGGTCTGCAAAATTTCTAATAAGCATTTCAATGGCGTTTTCTTCAAAGACCGTGGTGCCATCACTAAAGACGATGATCTCCTCTTCTACTTTTGAGACGGCAACATTTCTAGCCTCAGTCTTTCCCACTCTTCCTTCAACACGAATAAGTTCGACTCCTCTATCTGAGTAAGAAGCAGTGATCTCATCTGTTTTATCTGTAGATCCATCGCTTACAACGATGATTCTCAATAACTCTTTTGGATAAGTTAACTTGAGCGAGTTCTCTATCTTTTCTTTGATTCCAGTTTCTTCATTATAGGCCGCAATCATAAGGGCAACCTTTGGCCTGATCTCTTCTTTAATCACTTTCTTATTACGAAGCTTTCCTAAGATAAGAACCAAGATCATATAACCAAAGTAAGTATAAAAGATAAGCCCTAAGATAAGAGCCGCTAGAATAGTTAAACTCATGCTGTTAACCTATCATAGCCAGGCATTCTTGGTTTTAGAGCTGCCTGCTCTGGCTGATTTAGCATATGATGCTGAGTTATCGTTAAGGCCAAAAGAATAGGGCCGTATAATAAGTAAGCGTGAGATAAGAACGTAATAGTTATGCCATACCCCACCAAGGAGATGAGATACTCTGGAGACTTTTTTCTAATCATAAAGCCGCAGTAAAGACCATAGCCCCAAAGAAGAAGATAGAGAGTAAAGGCGATGACTCCCCCTTCAGAGAGGACTTGAAGCCAAGCCGAATGCACTTCTCTATGACCGGCTTCAGAGCCAGTTTCACCGTCAATGGCGTATTCACTAAAGTGTTCATGAAAGCCCCAAAAACCAACTCCAAAGAGAGGATTTCTAAGCCCCATATTGATCCCTGCTTTCCAGTAGATAACCCTATTTCCAGTGGAGCCTTCAAGGTCGCTTGTTGACCTACTTAATTTCCCCATAACAAGGATTCCACCAAGCAAAGTCAGGATCATAACAATGGCAATGCTTTTTCTAGACCTAAGCTTAGTAAAGAAGAATGCCCCAATGAGACCCGCAAGACCAAGCACCGCTCCTCTTGATTGGGCCCCCATAATAAGGACCCCCATACCAGAAACTGCTATAATGGTAGCTATATAGTTAAAGGGTCTAAGCTTACTATTTAAAATAAAATAGGCGGTAAAAGGAACCGCCAAGATAAAGATGGCCGCAATATCATTTGAATTCTCTAAGATCCCAATACTAACTAATCTCTCCTGCGCCTCGCCAAGTGTTCCTTTATCTTGAAGATAAGTTTTAAAAAAACTGATAACAGATTTCTCTAAAATAGCAGAAACTAAGGCAATCTTTGTTGGAAGGATATCCGTAGTCCTCTCGATTCCATTTTGAATCAAGATAAAGAGAATCACCCCTTTGGTGAAGATCTCGTTATACATAGATAAAGCATCCGCTTGATGACTAGCAAAGAAAGCAGAGAGGAACATCCATAAGGCAAAGAGGACAAAAAAGAAGGTTCCAAGATTGAACCTAAAATAAAACTGTCTGTTTAAGATTTTATGACCAACTAAAGATAACATGACGAGATAGGAGATATCCCGTGGCATGGAGCCCATCATCTGATTATCATAAGTCTCCCATGGTCTTGAGAGCAGGATATAAACAAAGAGTCCAACGGCGTACTTTGGCCTGTAAACGCTAAGACCAATAAGACCAGCGAAACTGATGGCCATAAAGACCCCTTCGATTCCCCAAAATGACAATAGATAGAGAAAACTTCCAAGAGTGATACCACCTAGGATGAGAGTCATCTCAACAATCTTTTTACGGTCTTTATTTCTAGAGATAGTTCCGAGGTCGTTAAATAAACAAGCCCCGAAACCTAGAAGTGTTAGGCAGAAGAAGAATTGGTGCAATTCAATGGTTAAGAGCTTAACTTCTTCCATTTTTAATGGACCCTTGCTTCCTTACTATCGTCAGTTTGAGCTATGGCTCCGTTTATCACCTCATTATTGATTCTTGGTAGTACACCTAAGACTAGGGCTCCAAATTCATCGGCTTCTACAAGAAGCTGCTCTTCCCTATTTGGTGCCATGACTTCGTTAAAAAAGACAAAGATAAAGGCAAAAAGAAGACCTAGAATCAAACCTACTGCTGCGAACAACCTCTTTTTAGGAGATATTGGCGAGATTGGTAGTGAAGGCTGCTTTGTGATTCCAATATAAGATTCAAGAGACCTTTTCTCTACTTCTAGAGCAATCGTGAAGTCATGATACTTTGTATAAAACTTGGCCGATAAGGCCTCAACAGTATTCTTATCACTTGTAAAAGCAAGTGGTGCTTCAGCTGAGATAAAGCCAGCACCTTTATTTTCAAATTCAATAAGCCAATTCTTAATAACATTTCTTCTACTCTTTAATGAAACCACCTTAGGATGATTCTGATTAAATTGTTTTGTAAGAGCGGCGATATTTGAGTTTAACTTTTCAAGCTCTGACTTTAAGACATC
This sequence comes from uncultured Halobacteriovorax sp., assembly GCA_913061265.1. GTDB lineage: Bacteria > Bdellovibrionota > Bacteriovoracia > Bacteriovoracales > Bacteriovoracaceae. The sequence continues at coordinate 200,657 of CAJXVS010000001.1, forward strand.
TGGATTCTTAGAAGCTAGTGCATTACTACTATCAGACTTTGAAATATTTTGAGCAGCATTAAAAGACTGAAGCCTCTTAACCATGATCTCTTTAACCATTTCAATAGTGTCAATTCTTGTCTTGATAAAATGACCCTTAACTAGATCAAGAGTCTTCTCTACTACTTTCTTAGCGATAAAAGGATCTGTATGAATAAAAGAAATCTTGTAAGATTGACCACCTGTTGAGAAATAAGAAAACCTATCTCTTAGATGTTGCCTCTGTACGGCAAGCTCTCGCTCAACTAGATCTTTAGAGTAGATTCCATATTCAAAGGCCACTGAGTCGATATAGTCATCGCTAATAGCTTCTTTAATCATCGAATCAATCGTAAATCTCATCTCAGGAATTTGATAAACCCCAGGGATGATCTCAGAGATCAATGGATTCTTAAAGTACTTCGAATATACATTGATTTCAAAGTCTGCTTTATATTTTTTTTCCATCCAGAAAGTTAACTGAACGGAGAAGGCGGCCGTTAGAAAAACAGTCGCTATAATAGCTCTTTTATACTTTAAGATTATATTAACTAAATCTTTAATTGCTACTTTATCAGTTCCCATGACTAGGCCTCGTTATATACAATTCCAATAACAGGAATTTCTTTATCTAGGATTTCTTCAGTTACTGGCTTTCTTTTGCTACCAACTGTACTCTTAGTTCTAACAAGAACGGCTCCATCAACAATGATCTTTGGAAGTCTTGTTTTCTCTGCTCGCTTTAAAGTCGAAGAGTCTACAAACACCACATCATAGTTCTTAGAGAGTTCAATCATATAAGCTTCTCTTTGAGCTTCTGATTCTTCTTTCTTAAGCCCTGTTAGAAAGGCGAAGTCTTTTGAGGAAAGGTTATCTATCCCTTCTATGGCATTTGCTGATTGATCAGTTATAAAAAGAACCTTACGGTTATAGATCTCACTTAATAATGGAAGACAATTTGCGGCGAAAGTAGACTTTCCTTCCCCTTGCTTATCTGAGGCTATCAAAACCCTTGATGCTCCACTTAACCTAAGTGAATAATCGAGGTTCTTAACCAGTTCGTGCACTGCTAACGAGGCACTGTCTTGTTGCTTCATTTTTAACCATCCCTTTATTTGTATTAACGCATTATCCCATTAATCCGTGACCCAATATAGGTATGTTGTAAAAACTATAGCCCTGTTATAAAAAAAAAGGGCCTCAAAAAGAGGCCCTTATTATGTAATTTCTAATACTTACGATTACTTTAGAGGCGAAAACTTAGCTTTTGTAGCTGTTCCGTTCTTAGTATTAAAAGCAAAACCACTCCAGTTAATCCCTTCTTCAGTCTCTCTTAGAGAGATTGTAAGCTTAAGTTTTTCACCGTTAGTCAGTGATAAAACTCCAGTCTTAGGGAAGAACTTTCCTTGAAAATGAACAAGAAGGATTCCGTTAGTTGATCTAAAAGTTGCTGAGTAAACATCTTTCTTAAAAGTCTTAATCTTAAGTGATCCTTTAACACCAGCAAGCTCACCTTTAAGTGATCCAAGGATATCAGCCTCAGAGAGCTCATAAGGAGTCTGACCACCGAAAACCTGGTTAGTTGATACATCTTGCTTTCCAGCGAAGTTGATCACAGGAGAATCAGTCTTCTCAATCTTTCCAACAATTGTTCTTGTTGTTCTATCAAGAGTGAACTCAAAAGTGTTTGCAACACTTGTATTACTAAGAAAACGACCTTGAACAGTGTTTCCTACTATTTCAGCATGAGTATAAGTATAAACTGTATTTTGAAACTTAGTATTGATAAAAGTCACAATCAAGTTGTCGCTGCTTGAAGATTCAAGAACAGTTACTTTATCAAATCCAAAGAAACCTTCTTCAAGGTTAGACTCGTCAATCTCTACTGAGTAAAGACCTTCGTGAGCAGGATCAAGTGCTGTTAACTTAACAGTTACAGTTGAAACAAGTTCAGTAGCTGATCTTCCAACCCAAGCCTCATCTCCAAGCTCAGCTGAAATCTCTCTGGCCATGATACCAAAAGCAACAAGCTCTTCTAACTCAGAGATTGTTTCAATTGTTTTAGCTTTTGAAGACCAGTATCCGATCATGGCAAATCTTGAGTTTTGACCTGAAAGCTCTTTGTAATATCCAGCAAGCTTGTCAGCATCTACATCTGAGTTCTTTGAAAGAGCAGAGACGATCTCATCTTTAAGATCATAGATTGATCTTAAAACCCAATCAGAATCACCAAGCTCTACATAAACTGGTGCCATAGCAATTGAAGCAGCATATAAGTTTTCAAGGGCCTTAACATCTGTAGACTTACTATACTTATTCATTAAAGAAATAGCATAAGTTCCACGCTTGTTATGGTCTACTTTCTTTAGCTCCTCAATTGATTCAGCTAAATTACATACAGGAACACCACAAACTTCGATTCCGTCGTCTAGTGGTCCTGCCATACTTACATTTGTTAAAGCAGCGAAAGCAATTACACCTACGGCCACTTTGTTTATCATTGTCATCATTTTCAAACTCCTGAAATATATTATATTAGTTATTTAATTCTAAAATCTTTTCTAAGTAATTCACCGTTCTTGAAACGAATTAACGCCGTTCCATTAACTTCACCATAGCTCTTCTTAACCTTGATTTTTTCTTTAAAGTTGTTCTCACTTCTCTCAGATCGTGGTTGACCAAATCTTGAGTTATCAAAAGTATAACGAACACTTGAAATCTCATTGATACTAAGGCTATTTTCGTCGATACTTAGGTAAGCTCTACGCTTAGTTCTCTTAACCTTTAAAGTTATTTGCTCAGTAGTATAAGTGCTTTTAGTGACAGAACCTCTAACGATTCTTTCCATATCAGCTTTCTTAGAAAGCGTTTGGTAGTGAACCATAACGGCACTTCTGAAATCATTCATATATACAAGTTGAGACTCTAGAAGCTCTTTAAGGGCAATATCTCCAGCATCAAAGCTAAACATATTTTGCTCTAAGTAAGTTCTAGTCCCAGCTAAGATCTCTTTTTCTAGTTCTAGGTACTCAAGACCATCTTCTAAAGTTTCTTTACCAATAGTTACCTGATTGATTAGATTCTCTCTCACCATGTTTCTTCTTAGGATGGCCTCATCAACTTGAGATCCTGCGATTTGAACATTGGCCCAGTAACCAAAACCAATTCCAGAGAAGCTAAGGATAGACCAAACAGTGGACTTCTTATTCTTTCTAGCAGCTTTGATCATGTAGTTAGCAGCAATGATTTCATATGAACGCCATAAAGAAGCGTCAACCATTTCCTGCGTTTCCATCTGGAAGTCTTCAATATTTAGCATCTCTGATACTGGTTGAAGAACTAGCTTCTTCCCTTGTTCAGGAGTCTTACCAAGCATTACGTTGAAGGCAGACTTTGTATAAAGGTGAAGTTGTTTGAAAGCTAGGTACTCATCTCTAAGATCTAGGATTCTTCTGTCTAGCTTATCAACATCATCTTGATTAGCTAGTCCTGCTTCAACTTCAACTTCAGTTGCAACCATTAAGTTCTCAAGAAGTTCTAGTTCCATCTCTACAGAGACAAGAAGACCTTCTTCTTTAAGAAGTGAGTAATAAAGGTGAGCCACTTCATTTCTTAAATTCTCTTTAAGAGCGTAGAGACTAAAACGTTGAGAGTCTCTCACCGCTTTTACTGACTGAACCTGGTACCACTTACTAGGAAGGCTTGCTACAAGCTCAACTAGGATAAGTGTTCCAAAAAGTGCACTTGCACTATAACCAAAGACGATCCCTGTTCCGTAAGGAAAGAATCTCGACCTTGCTACCCAAATATCTTTTTGAGCTTGATATAGTCTCTCGTAAGCTACTTTAAGATCAGTATTTCTATCGATCACTAATCTATTTACTTCTTTTAAATCAATTGCGTTCTCTTTCTGCTCTAGTACTTCATCTGCCTTGTTTAAAAGGTTTAAATGAAGCCCAGTAAGCTCTGCAGTCATTGCTTGAAAAGCAAAGAGCAGCACTAGCATGGAGAATATTGTCTTTTTAATAAACATAACTACCTCTTTATGGTTCTAACTATCGTCTCATCTGAGTTTCGCGAGTTAAAACTTCTCCATTTAGCATTAGAATTTCAACAGTAACTGTCGTTGTACCTTTCTTCTTAACTTTAAAATACTTTGAAAAGTTTGAAGACCTATCAGTTGCACGAGATCCTTTAAAAAGGTTCGTCACTGAATACTTAACACTTACAATGTCAGCAAGAGCTTCAGCAGATCCAGTAACTGTAGCAGTTACTTTCTTGTTCTTAGCAACAGCTGAGTTCTTCATAGTAAGCTTAAGATCTAATGAGCTATAGTCAGCATTAAGAGTGTTTAAGCTAGCATCAAACCCTAGCATTCTCTTAAGAGTGACCTTCTTAACTTCTTTTTCTGCTTCAAAAGAAAGAAGAGCTCTTTCTTCAGAAAGTAGAGTCGTTCTAGCAGAAACTAGGTCATCAAAGCTGATCTGATTTCCTTTAAAAAGGATTTCTTTCTCAGCTACGTCTTTCTTAGTTTCAAAGATGATTTCTTCTTGAATAGCGATTCTCTCATTGATGATCGCGATGTCTTTATAAGTTGCATAAACTTGATTTCTGATCTTAAGTTCAGTTCTTTTTCCCTGAAGCTCGATTACTCTTACTTTACTTTTTTCAATAGAAACTAGAGCTGGGTAATCAAATCCAATCCCTTCAAAGCTGATGAATGACCATCTAGCTGATGCTTCCATATACTTAGCGCCTTCTCTCATGAAGAAGTTCTGAGCAAGTTCTGGTGAGTTATTAAGGGCAAGAACAGTTCCTTCTTCAATTGAATTTGGAACCATATCAGTTGTCATCTCTGGTAGTTCGGCAAGAACATACTCTTGAGTAGGAACTCTACTTAAGGCCATGTTCATGGCGTATTTTTCGGCTCTAATGATGCTGTTAAGAGCGAATACTTGTTGCTTATGACTCTTAAGGTTCTTCTTAGCTACGAAGACTTGTCCACGAGTAGCAGCTCCAAGAGCTTCTCTAACTTCCATCGTCTTAACGATTTCAGTTAAAAGTTTAGTTTGCTCATCAGCTGATACAGCTAGTTTTTCTTGAAACTTAATCTTGATAAAACTCTTAGTAAGTCCTTCAAGGATGTTTAATCTTAAAGCTTCTGTTGCAAAAGATTCTGCTACTGCAAATTCTTGAGAGGCTTGGTACTCAAACCATTCAGAAGGAGTAGGAAGGAAAGCTTGAGCAACGCCAAGAGTAGTGTTTAGTCTTGTCATCTCAATGCTTAAACGCGGTAAGAACTGCCCAAGAGCAACTTGAACGCCCTTTTGAGCCTGGTAGTATTTTTCGTATTGAATCTTAATATCTAAGTTGTCACTTAGAACTTCTGATCGAACGTCTTCAAGCGTAAGCACATCGACTGCAAATAGTCTAAATGACAGGGAAAAGATCCCTAAGATGAGTAATAATTTTAAGCCAGCGTTTTTCATTGTGTTCTCCCAAACCCTAATAAGTTTTGAATATTTTGTTACATTTTATATTTTTATAAGCTTCTTAAACTAAATCATATATGTGTGACTAACCACTTCATTGAGGTGACTCTGTAAAAAGGTAAGGGTTTTGAAAAATGTTCTGGGTTATCTATCGAGCCAAGTGTAGCTGCCTGGATAAGTTTGCATTAAAACCCCACGTTTCAATTTCCTTAATCTATCTAATTTTAAATATTTACCTGTTCCATCATCTTTATGGTGAACTGATCTTTGAAAGGTCACCGCTGGCACTTGCTCGCCCTTAACAGGATCAAGAATGAATCCACCCGTTCCTTGAAAGCCGCCATGAGAGCTATCATTTTCATAAGAGCTCCATCTTCCTATTGATTCAACCCAGACACCACTTGAGAGAGGTCCGTGAACTGAACCTGCTTCATCCATTAGATGAATCATTCCATCAATCTCAATTCCCATTGTCTTCCCAGCAGTTCCGCTTAAAAGAGAACCTTTAGGAAGACCTATAGCTCTTAGGCCCTCTTCAATCTTGAAGGCCTTAAGAACATCATCTTCAATAAGAGTGACGTAATTGGACCCATGATTTACATAATCCACTTCGCCTTCGTAAAGAATATTTAGTCCCAGAGTGTCACCTACTCTTAACATTTGCGCATTTTCTTTATAGATCCAAAGACCATTTTCTAATGAAGTGAGAAATTCACGGCCTTCTGTGAGAACTGAACTGACAGTACTAGCTTCAAGGTTAAAGAGAAGCTCTACATTTTCATCATCACTATTAGTCCCTGCTATAATCGCCGTCTTAGAATCAATGCCTCTAAAGACTTGAGACCATAGTCTTTTTGCTCCAAGCTTGAACTCTTTAAGGCCTTCTTCGCTAAGGACATAATAAAAGTTAACATCCCCTTCTAGGAAAAAGATCTTCTCTCCAAGAACCTTAATAGGAGCCGACTTCTCTAGGTTTATAAGAAGTGAATCTCCTCTTCTTTCTACAAAAAGAATCGAATCATTATTCTTTGAGACGATGGCCCCAAAAGCTCCAGTCCAATAGACTCTTGAGATCTCAAGAGCTGCCCTAAGAGTAACAGGGGCTCCAAGAGCTCCTTTAGAATCAACGGGGTATAGTTTATCCTGAACCTTAATAAGGCCCTTTCCAAGATTGTTTAGACTTAAGAAGTCATTCTTTGGGAAGTTAACTCTAGATTGAGAGATAAGATCATAAGCTTGAGAGTTATCTAAGACCGCAACAGAATCATCTGTTATCTCTATATGCTTAGAGGCAGGAAGATGAAAGGAGTTGGCAAGAGCCTCGCCCCAACTAAAGTTCTTACTAGCTCTTGGATCACTATTAAAGAATGGAATCCGGTCATTCCAGGCCAGTAGTGACATCTCAAGGTTACTGGCCTTGATAATTTTAGCATTAAGGTCAATATCAAGATCATTCTGGCAGTTCTCACTTGGAAACATTTGGCAGAAGTTTCTTATTAAGTAATTATGCTGAGAGATCTTTTGATCAAGCTCAAAGGTATTAGCGTCCCAGAACCAATTTCCCTTAGGAAAACAGTTCTTCTCACAGCTGCCTCTTTCATTGACTCGCGCTTCTCGATCCTTAAATAAAGGAGTTAGTCTTGAGGCCATAAGTTCTGCCATGCCTTCAGTTGTAATAGTCCATCTTGCGTTCAGCGGATCTCTTGGATCAAAGGAGACCTGACCTTCTTTAAAGAGGTAACGGGCCTGATCCATATTGATAGTGATGCCCTGGACAGTGAACTTTTCTTTCTTTAAGGCCTCTAGCCAACGCTCTTTCATCTTAGGAAAGACGGGAACTAAGCTCTCAACTAAGAGATCAAGCGACTTAAAGAGTTTTCTAATCTTTCTATCTCGGCTGGGCGTTGAATAAGCATCATAAGCAGCGCTTCCTGGTGAGCAATCAACGATGAGGCAGGCCTCATAGCCTTCTATTACCACTGACTTTCTAAACTCTAGAGTCTCTAGGACATCTTTTAATCCAGCATTGATTAAGATCTCTTTTGAGAAGTCAGGCCTTACCGCTTTAAAGACGCCAAGAGCAAAGGATTCTCCAGGGCCTACAAAGTCATCATCATACTGATTAAGCCCATAAGAAGAATGACTCTTCTCTCTTTTTAATTCAAAGTCTCTTCCATCTTTCACGGCCCATCTCATAGCGCGAAAGCCGCTAGAATCAATAAGGGGTCTTTCAAAGTTTAAGAAGACTTCTTCACTAAGGCGCCTAAGGCCACGAGGTACAGTAGAGGCGCGCATAATAAGGGGAATTTCAGTTAGGCTAGAAAAGTTTGTCTCCGCCACAATCCGAACATGACCTGAGACGTCTTCTAGATTTAAGAAGAAGGTTCCCTCTAATAAAGTCTCTGAACTGATCTTAATAGGATAACTATCCTTCCAAACGGAATGAGTATAAGTATTGTTCATCAAGTAATTAAGAGCTGTCATAAAGAGCTTATCTTTATGCCATGTCTGATGAGTGGGGAGCTTCTTCCAGCTCTTCACCATATCTTCATTAGAGAAAATCTTACTTGATCCTGCCATAGTATTAGCGGCAGGCAACTTGTGAATTCTAGAGAAGATCCATCTAAGGCCAATAATCACATCAGCGCAATCAGTTTCAATTCCATACTCAACAAAGAAATCAGTTGTTAGGTTATTCCTAAGCCACTCAGCGTACCTAGCTTCCCATTTCATAGACCAAGTTTCAGTCGCCTTCCATAGGCGTTTGTTCCTAGCTGGGTCCATATCTTCATAGACTTCGTAGTTGATCTTATCTGTTCTCGTAAATGATTTAAGGATTGTTTTAATTTCGGCCAGAGAATCAAACCTTTTTGACGAAGTCCTCTCTTGAAACTCACCAGTTTTGGCGGCAAATTGATCAAGCTGCCAAGAACCGTCAATTTCATAGGCGACGGCAAAACGGATCTTTCCGTCTTCTTTTAATTGCCATTTATACTCTGAAGCCGAAAGGCTCAAAGTGGCCATTAAACTTATTAATAATAAGAACGCTCGCATCGAATTTACCCTCACAATAGGCCCGGAGTAGACCAAATGTGAGCTAGAATTTAAAGGTTAGTGAAAAAATGACAGGCTAAATAAAGAGCTTAGCCTCTACAAGTTGCTTGATTTCATCTCGAATCTTGGCCGCTTCTTCAAAGTTGAGCTGCCTTGACTCCTCTTTCATGCGTATCTTGAGCTCAGAAATTTGAGCGTCGATATTCTCAACACTTAGAGCTTCGTACTTAACAGTCTTCTTATCTGATCTAGATTTCTTTCCTCTGAGAGTTTCAATAACCCCCGAGCTTATAGACTTCGAAATTGTCGTTGGGGTAATTCCATGTTTTGTATTGTGGGCCTCTTGAATACTTCTTCTTCTGGCCGTTTCAGACATGGCCTTCGCCATGGATTTTGTTTCTTTATAAGCGTAGAGGATTACCTTCCCTTCACTATTTCTCGCTGCACGCCCAATTGTCTGAATCAAGGAGCGCTCTGATCTTAAGAAGCCCTCTTTATCAGCATCTAAGATTCCTACTAAGGAAACTTCAGGCAAATCGAGTCCTTCTCGAAGAAGATTAATCCCTACTAAGATATCAAATTCACCGAGGCGTAAATCTCTTAGGATCTCCATCCTCTCTAGAGTCACAATATCACTATGAAGGTAACGAATCCTCATACCGGCGCTTCTATAAAAACTTGTTAATTCTTCAGCAAGCTTCTTAGTTAGAGTCGTGATCAAGACTCTAAAGCCTTTCTTAATTTCTTTCTTGGCCTCAACTAAAAGATCATCTACTTGGTTAGTGGCGTCTCTCACTTCAATCAAAGGATCAAGAAGACCCGTAGGGCGGATGATCTGTTCTACGTATTCTCCATGAGTATGCTCTAACTCATAATTACCTGGAGTCGCCGAGACATACATGGTCTGCTTAAGCTTCTTTTCAAACTCATGAAACTGAAGAGGCCTATTATCAAGGGCGCTAGGAAGCCTAAAGCCAAAGCCCACGAGGTTCTCTTTTCGAGACCTATCCCCTTTATACATGGCACCTACTTGAGAGACAGTTATATGAGATTCATCAATGATCATTAAGAAATCATCGCCAAAGTAATCAATCAAAGTCGGAGGTGGTTCCCCCTCTTTAGCTCCGGTTAAATGACGGGAATAGTTTTCAATCCCAGAGCAAAACCCCATCTCTTCTAACATCTCAAGATCAAGCATTGTCCGCTGTTCTAAGCGCTGCTTTTCAACTAATTTTTCTTGCGCCTGAAGCTCTTGGAGACGGGCCCGAAGCTCTAACTTAATCGCCTCTGTCGCTTTTTCTAACTTATCTTCACTTACTACGTAATGAGACTTCGGATAGATTGTCGCCTTCTTAAGCGTATAAAGAGTCTTCCCTCGAAGAGGATCAACCACAGAGATATTTTCAATCTCATCATCAAAGAATTCAATTCGTATAACATCACTATCTTCATGGGCAGGAAAGACTTCCACTAAGTCTCCTCTTACGCGAAAACAACCTCTAGAGAAGTCGATATCATTTCTTTCATACTGAATAGAGATAAGAGTCTTAAGAAAGTCATCCCTATCAATAGTATCCCCAACAAAAAGTGTTTTCCTTTGATCCCCATACTCTGATGGTGAACCAATTCCGTAGATACAACTGACCGAGGCCACAACAATGACATCATCGCGCTCTAATAAAGAACGGGTGGCGCTATGGCGGAGCTTATCGATCTCATCATTAACTGAGGCGTCTTTTTCTATATAGGTATCTGATCCCACCACATAGGCTTCAGGCTGATAGTAATCATAGTATGAAACAAAGTACTCAACGGCATTTTCAGGAAAGAACTCCTTGAATTCAGCGTAGAGCTGGGCCGCCAGGGTTTTATTATGGGCCAAGATAAGAGTCTTCTTCCCAGTCTTTTCAATAAGGTTGGCCATGGTAAAGGTCTTACCCGAGCCAGTTACTCCTAAAAGAGTTTGTTCTCTCTTTCCGTCTTTATAACCTTTAACTAAGGCCTTAATAGCAGCGGGCTGATCCCCAGTGGGGCTGAACTTGCTGACTAATTTAAAGACTGACTCACTCATAAATCTTGTATCCGATTCGCTTTCGCGTTAAAATTTTTAAATGACTATAAAAAACTCTTCGCCGCTCTCTTATAAAAAGGGCAAGCTTCACTTTGATAATATACCACTGGCCTCAATCGCTCAAAGGGTTAAAACCCCTTTTTATCTCTATAGCGAAAAGACTTTGCTCGACAATTACGGCCTCTTCTTAGACTCGGCCCTAGAGGCCAATATAGAAAAGCCTCTTATCTGCTTTGCTCTTAAGGCAAACCCTAATTTAAAGCTTCTTAAGTCCCTGGCCCGTGCTGGCGCTGGCGCTGACATTGTTAGTCAGGGAGAATTAAAAAGGGCCCTTGATGCGGGAATAAAAGCTTCGAAGATAGTCTTCTCTGGCGTTGGTAAGACTGGTGAAGAGATAAAGAAAGGCCTAAAAGCTGGCATCTATTCATTCAATGTTGAATCCATTGAAGAGTTAGAGCTTATTAACTCTGAAGCTCGTAAACTTAAAAAGAAAGCAAGAGTGGCCTTTCGCTTAAACCCGAAGGTTCACGCTAAGACACATAAGCATATATCAACAGGCTTTAAGACGCATAAGTTTGGTCTCTTAAAAGAAGATATTCTTAAGTCGCTTAAAAAGAAGAGCCTCTGGAGCGATACTGATCTAGTTGGGCTCTCTATGCATATAGGCTCTCAGCTGACTTGTCTTAAGGCCACAAAGAAGGCCATCAAAGAACTTGGAAGCTTGGCCTTAGAAGTGAATAGACCTTTAGAGTTTCTAGATGTTGGTGGTGGGCTCGGCGTTGATTATGGGCCTGAGGAAGAAAAGCGTTTTTCTACTCCAAAACAATACATGGAGATTATCTCTTCTGAACTCGTTAGTAGTTTCTATAAGAAGTATTCCTTTGATCAAAAACCGAGGATTGTCTTTGAGCCAGGGCGGGTTATCGCAGCTCGGGCCGGGGCGTTTATTACGAGCGTAGTAAGAACAAAGAAGAGTGAAGATTGTCACTTTGCCATTGTCGATGGCGGGATGAATGACTTTGTCCGCGCTTCACTCTATGGCGCTTATCACGATATCTTAACTGAGAAAAAAGCCGGAAAGAAAACTATCAAGACCGATATTGTAGGCCCTATTTGTGAAACGGCTGATTGCTTTGGAACTGCTAGGAGTCTTCCTTCATTAAAAGCTGGAGATCTAATTTCTGTATCTGATGTTGGAGCTTATGGGTTTTCAATGGCGAGTCACTATAATATGAGAAATCTTCCTAAAGAAGTTGTGATTAGTCTAAAAGGGAAGCTCTCTTAAGAGAATTACTCTCCCCCATAACTGTAGGCATAACACCTACGCCCTCATAGAGAGATCCATTTTGCCGCCAAACTAAGCAGCTAGGATAGGTTAGGATTGAGTTTGAAAACTCAGTTTTTAAAGGATCTCCTGCTCCGCCGTGAGTTCTCTCACCCACAAGGTTTCTCGACTCAGCATCTTTTAAAACTCCTGCCACTACTTCACAGGCACTAAAACAGCCCCCATTGATCAAGACAGTAATAGGCTTTTCTCCGAGGCTCGCTGGTAGTGGTTCGATGAATTCTGTGATCTTCTCTTTACCTACAAATTGATAGCTATAGAGAAAGGCCTTCTTAGAAATAAAATGACCTAAGAGGTAGCGCACTTCTTGATCAGCTCCCCCTCCATTATCTCGGAGGTCTAAGATAATTTTTTCATAAAAATCCGCAACTTCAACCTGCCTATCAAGAGCAATCTTAAAGTTATTAAAGATGTCCTCTCTCTTATCAGACTTTCCTTCGCACCAAAAGCTATTCACCTTGATAACATAGATTGATTCATCAAAGGGATAACCCGTGATGCAAGCGGGCCTTGAAGGCCTCTTCTTCTTTTCTATTTGCAGAGAAGATTTATCATTTAGACCGAGACGGCCAACATCAAAGAGCCCCTCATTTCTTGATTCAATCATTTTAAGGGTTCTATATCTTTTTCCGTGAATTGATGAAGCGCTTACATGATGACTATGTTCTTCTACCCATTTCTCTACTGGTATTGAATCCACTTCAAGGACTTCTTTGAATTCTACTTCACCTGGAACCTTGGCGAAGACCTTCTTTTGAATCTTAAGTTCTACTTGAAAGTAATCCTCTTTGAATTCACGTTTTTCATTGAGGACAAGATGACCATCTCCCATCTTTTGAATAAGGCTTTGATAAAGAGGAAGGTGATCTCTTAACTTCTTATCCTTACTTAAGGCCTCAATTGAAGCGATAACTTGATCTTTATGACCTTGATTCACTTTAAGATTGGCGTACTTATTCTTTAAGGTATCAATAAGGACTGCTTCTTCAGATTTGAAGAAGCAGCCATTTAATAAAAGTGTTATTGTGAAAAGAATGATCTTCAACTTACTTATAAGACCATGAATAAGTTCCATCAGGATTATCTTTAACCACAACCCCAGCTTCATTTAACTTATCTCTGATCTCATCTGATTTAGCGAAGTCCTTACTGGCCCTCGCCGCTTGTCTTTCCTTTATTAGCTCATCAATTGAGTCATCTGATAAAGCTCCCTCTGAATCCCCTTGAAGCGCTTTTTTAGCGGCGTTAGCCTCTTTTAAAACGGCTTCAGGATTATCATGAACAAGTCCTGTTGAAGACTGTGTAAATAAAGCAACCTCTCTTAAGGCCGCCAAGGTCTTAGGTCCTGGTGCATTCTTAGAGAACTCTCTATTAGATAATCTAATGATCGTAAAGAAATGAGACATGGCGCCTGGAACATTAAAGTCATTAGCAAGTTCCTCTTTCATCTTAGGAACTATAGAGTTTACTTCTTCAAGATGAGATTCATCACTTCCTTCTTTCATAGAATTCAGCTTAAAAGTAAACTCATGAATCCTTTCAAGATCACAAATAGATCTTTCAATCACTTCTTCACTCCAGCCCATAACTGATCTGTAGTGCGTGCTTGAAAGGATCTGCCTTAAGACTTTACCACCATAAGTTTCAACGAAGTTTCTAATCGTCACAACATTGCCAAGAGACTTACTCATCTTGGTATCACCAAAATTGAGGAACTCATTATGAACCCAGTTGTGAGAAAAAGGACAACCATTGGCCGCCTCAGATTGAGCAATTTCATTTTCATGATGAGGAAACATCAAATCAATTCCACCATGATGAATATCAAAGGTCTCACCAAGAAACTTCTTACTCATAGCTGAACATTCAATATGCCAACCAGGACGACCCTTGCCCCAAGGAGAATCCCACGCAGGCTCTCCCTCTTTAGCGGGCTTCCAAAGAACAAAGTCTGAAGGATGTTTCTTATGAGTATCAACGTCGACGCGAATTCCATGCTGAAGAGAATCTAAGTCTTTCTTAGATAATTTCCCATAATCATCAAACTTAGGAACATGATAGAGAACCTCTCCATTCACATTATAAGCAAAGCCCTTCTCTTCTAAGGTCTTAACCATTTCGATGATCTCATCCATGGTCTCACTGACTTTAGGGGTTTCAGTGGCTGGCTCCATACCTAGAGAGTTCATATCCGTAATACATTCATCAACATATTGTTGAGAATGCACTAGAGGATCTACTCCAAGCTCATTTGCTCGTTCAATGATCTTATCGTCCACGTCAGTAAAGTTTCTAACAAAGGTCACTTTATAGCCGAGGCTCTTTAGAATACGGTGGATCAAATCCCCTACAACAAGGGCCCTAGCATTTCCTACATGAAGAAAGTCATAGGTCGTTGGTCCACAAGAGTAGAAACTCACACAATCCTTCTTCAAGGGTTTGAGAACTTCTTTACTTCTGGTCAGGTTATTAAAAACCTTGATTTCAACGGCCATAGGGCACCTCCTGCCCTTAACTATACTCGAATGAGGGAAAAAAAAAAGGCCCTAAAAGGGCCTTTTTATACTTTTAAATTTTTAGAATTTCTTACTGAAAGCAACTATCAATAGTTGTTTTGATCTCTGGAACTTCTCCGCCTCTCGCTAAAGAGATCTCTTCTGAGATAAGTTCTTTACACTGATCAAGCATCTTCTTCTCACCAAAACTAAGATTCTTAGTTTCTTTTAAGAGAAATAGCGCTCGAAGCACGTCAGCAATCTCTAATAAACTACCAGTCTTGATCTTACCCATATACTCTCTGTAACGACGATTCCAAGTTGAGTTATCAATCTTGATATCGTGCTCTTTAAGTAGGTCGTAAACTTGATCAATTTCTTCTTCTCCAACTAAACCTCTGATTCCTTCAAGAGAATCTGTTGGGACCATAACAGTCATTCCGTTTGCAATGACTTTTAGGATATAAAAGCTCTTACTCTCGCCCCCCAGGTCGCGCTCTTCAACGTCCACAAGCTGACCAACACCGTGGCCTGGACAAACAGCATAATCACCGATTTTAAACATGGATAACCTCCATCACCCTTAGGAACATACGTACTGTGTAACCGCAACGCGGACTACACATTCTCAAACTATCGCATTGCGTCGCTTATTCATAGGGCCCTTGTATTAATTACACGAATTTAGCTCGCCATGACCCGATTTCACCACATAATTTCGACTACTTAAACACATCTCTAACGGTTTGTCATTTAGGATGCGCCATGTTTTCATTTATCTTAAATTAATTGATTTTATCTGGAGAAAGAATGAAGGGATTATTCTTTTTAGTAGCACTACTAACGTCTATAAACCTTTTCGCTATTGATATTGAAATGGTGAGGATCTCTTCAGATATGCCTGGAGAAGAAGATGAGATCTTCCGTATGGTGGTTGAAGTAAAAGAGGATATGGAGATCGTCGGTTTCCATAAAGACAAGCTAGGCCCCTCTGGAGAAGTCGAAAATAGACTTACCTACGCCCTTGAAGATATGGAAGGCGGCTTTGTTATGGAGCACCAAGAGGGCCGAGATATTATTATTCTCTCCAGTTATAACTTTGATAGCTTTGTGGGCGGCGAACTTAAGATTGCTTATCTCTTCAATGGACTCAAAGGAAAATGGCGCTCTAAGAAGATCTTTCTTAGGTATATGAGTGGCAAATGGCGCCTACAAACTGATGATATTGAGATTGTGACTAAGATGAAGATCATCGTTCGTAAATGGGTAGGTAAAGTTGTTGGTATCAAAGATATCGAGTTATCTAAATAAGATTATTTTCCAAAGTGCGGTGAGATATTATCTAATTTTGGAGCGTAGTAGTCAGGAATCACTTCATTCACACCAGTCATATACTTAGAGAAACTCGTTCTCTCTAAGTTAAAGTATCCTATTAAATCGATCATCCACATGGGCATCCTAGAAGTACACTTAAGTTCCAGAATAATATTCGCCCCTTCTCTATAATTTGTTTCAAAGTCATAAGCAGACATCTGTCCCTCTACAGGAGTTAGGTCATAATGCTCTTTTCTCATATAGCGGAGCTGCTTATCAAAGGTCACTCTTGCATAATCATCATAAACAGAAAGATAGGCCTTTCTTTTGTATTGGGTATAAACCTTAGGCCCAGCATTATAGGCCTGCACTAGGCGTAGAAAAGTATTCTTATAATCACTATTGAGCCCCTCCCCTTCGAATGTAGGATCCACAATACCATTAAGCTCATCGGCCCAGTTATCTCCCGAGACCTTGGCCCTTTTCTTTTTAATAAAACCACGGGACTTAAACTTAACTTCAAAGAAGTAAGGAGGAACAGGATTCTCTCCATAAGAGCGTATACGCAGGTTGAACCTATCATCCATACCGGCCTTTCTTCTTTCTAAGAAAAGGTAGTTTGGTGAATCAAGGTAGAGGTTGTTTACGCCATAGTACTTATCAGGAGAGCGGTCACTATAAGGATCAAGCACACAGTAGGTCTCAGCGTACTGAGAAATAGGCTCAATCATCGATTCAGGGATTAGATACTTTAACTCATATCTTTCAAAGAATAAGGGCGAGCTCGCTTCCATTTCTTAGTTGGCCTTCGTTAAGTGCGATAAGCTACACTCAGCTAACTTTCCTTGCTCGGCCAATGAATAGAGATAGTCCTTCGTGATTTCATAACGTAGGTCTAAGATCTTAATCTTTTGTTTTAAGATCTTCTCTCTAACTTGAACAATCTTATAAGGTGAGTTTGAACTAGATTTCTTTAAGAGTTCTAGGTAATTATTAAGGTCTTTTAAGTAACCTTCAGAGTTCAAATCAATATAGTTCTTAATCTTAATATTTAAATTGGCCTTATTGAGATTTAAATCAGTAGCCCCTTCTCTTCTAGCAGCGCTAAACTCTGCCTGAGACTTCTGCCATTCAATCAACTTTCCTTGAGAGTTTGAATAAGAATTCCCTGGAAGATTAAAAGAAACTTCAATACTAAAGCTATCATCAGCAATATTGTTTTTAATTGCGTCGTCTTTTTCAAAGATGGTCTTCTTATGACTTAGTTGAAAGTGGCTAAAGATCTGAGATTCTTTTCTTCTCTCCGCTAAGTAATCAAGGTGCTTAATACGGGCTACAGCCCCAAGCTTTGAGAGCTCAATATTTTCCATCTTAATCGTTGTGATCTTTCTTTTAATATCGTCGACATCAATAAAGCCGCTAAAATCTAGTGAACCGATCTTTCTTGGCTTTAGATTACGAGGCAGGTCTAACTGAGCTAATTGAGAGCGTGATCTTAAAACAAGCTCATTAAACTTAAGCTTTGTTTCAACTAGCTTCTCTTTCATATTAAGAAGCTCATTAAATTTAAGGATATCTCTTTTAACCCCGCGGTTAAGGACTCGAGTTAAATCTGTATAAGAGAGTTTTAGTTGATGATGTAGCTTGATTGAGTCTTTAGCATAGAAGAGCTCAAGAAAGGTTAGGTTCTTATCTAAACATTTCTCAGCATTCACTTCCGAAGAGTAGGCAGATCCAAGCTTATTTCTTTGCTCGATCAATTCTACTTCATGCGCTTTTTGCCCAATGGCAAGAGGCTCGATTCTAATCGTATTAGTGACGGCTCCGTCATTATCGCCCTTAAGACGCCATTGAAGAGAGTTATAAGATGGTGCTTTGTAGTCTCTCGACTCCGTCGGTTTAACTTCGACATCGATTTCTTTATAAATCGTCTTAAAGTTAATTGCCGCTGAGGCATCCGTCGAAAAGATAAATAGGCCTATTAAGTAAACGATCATTTCTTAAAGCTTATCTGTTACAAGTATTTGGGCCGTCTTTTTGCCTTGATCAAAAGAGATGATGAAGTTCTTAGTCTGTGAATTAAAAGTAATCCCTTCAGGTTTAAGCCCTCTAAAAGTCTTAACTTCTTGAAGGTGATTAGAAGGATCTTCAAGAACAGTCTTTAAAACTCTTCCGCCTTCTTTACCATTATTGTTAACGGTAAGAACATAAAGCTCACCATCAATCATGGCCATGTCTGAGACACCTTCATTCTTAAAGAAGTGATCTCTAGGAAAAGCGCTATTGGCCTGTATTGAAACTTGGTCTGCTTGAATCTTCTCTGTTTCAAGAACTGAATCAAGGTCGTTGATTCTGATAAGAACAAATTGATCCTTAAGCTTTGAGCTTGCACTACGAAGACCAAAGAAAAGAGTGTTCCCTTTAACAATGATCCCTTCGATATTGATCTTAACCTTTGATTTTGAAGGATTAAGTAAGATCTGTGCCCAGTCTTCTTTTTGATTCTTTAAAGCTACTTTATTAAGAGCATCATAAAGATTGATATCAGCAACTGCTGTAAACTCAAAATTACTTCTCTTCACCTTCAGAAAACGCTTTCTTCTCTTAGATACTTTTCCGTCTTTTTTCTCAGACATTGATGAAGCGATATAGATAAAACCATTTTCATCTTGAGTGATCGCTTCCATATCAGCGATCCCCTTAACTCCAGCGATCTCGATTTCTTTATCGATTTCACCTTTATTATTCATTGTATAAATATAAGGACGGTCTTTCTTTCCTGTATCATCGCTTATGACAAGAGTTTGATTTAGGTCTTTAATAAAAAGTAGTCCTGAAGGCTCAATGTTTACATTTTCAATATCAACATCAATGCTTAGGTCAAAGTAGTTCTCAGTATTTGGTGAAGGAACGGTATCAGCATGAGCGGCCATAATGCTTTTTGATGATTTTTCAAATGACTTGATCTGAACCTTCTCACCGATAAGAAAAGGATTATCTTCAGAAACGAAGATCACAACTTCTCTACCATAAGCGATAATATTTTCAGACTTTCTTAGTCTTACTGGGTACTCAATGATTCTGTTCCCAACACTGGCAACAACCGCGTTCATCGTCTTTGTTCCATCAGAGATAGAAGTCACGACAACTTTTTGTCCCTTAAATGTCTTATTATAGATGCTTTCGTGAACAAAACCTTTAATAAGTGAAGGTGAACTATCATGCATTGTAATAAGAGGAGTAAAAGGAGAAGCGTCTTCGCCTACTTTTACATTAACTGAACCAATAACACCGGCTCTCTTAGAGAAAACAAAAAGATCACTCTTCTTACGGTTAAGTAGCTCAAGCTGCTTAGCAATGCTATCGATCTTGATCTGAAGAGGACTGTTCTGTCCTGTTCCTGATTTAACTTTAACGCTCTTAAGCTTCTTGTTCATCTCTTCGTTAAAAGAGTTCTCGGCCTTAAGCTCGTTTAGTTGACTCTCTAATTCATAGATACTCATCTCAAGATCTGGTCTTTCAAGTTCAAGAAGAAGTTCATTCTCAGCAATCGTTTGCCCTGAGATGACGTGAATATTTTTAATCTTCACAGCATGCGAAGAATTAATATTGATCTCTTTAGTATCAGCAATACCTAAGTATTGAGTTGAGACAACATTTGATGATTGAATTTTTAAGATAGCAATTAAACAAACAAGAATAGCAGCTGAGAAACGCTTGTTCTCTGTGATTGCCTTAATGAAAATTGTCTTTTGCCTAGCTAATTTTCCCATATTTCCCACCTATTAAATTTCAACTGTTGATTCTTGCAACAGCAAACTTAAACCTTTTATTGTTTCGATTTCCCTAAGATGATCAATGAACTCCGCTTTATCCTGTCCCTTGTTCAGCTTAATCTGGTATGCATAATCTAATCTTGTCCCCTGAGCCACTTCTCTTAAAGTAACTAAGGCAAAATATTTGCATTCATCTTTAAGTATTTTTTGAAGCTTATTCTTATCCGTATCATTGCTTTCCATGTTGAACTTTAAAAGCCCATCAAAGTGAGACTCCTTTGAAAAAGGAACTGATTGAATAGCAAAAGCTGTAGCTGAAAAAGCAAAAGCCCCAATCACTGCGATTTGGTAACTATAAACACCACAGGCCATGCCAATTGATAAAGTTGAAAAGATAAAGATCATATCTCGCGGATCTTTTAGAGAAGATCTAAATCTAATGATCGCTAGAGCCCCCATCATTCCCATACCACGAGCAACGTTGTCACCAATGGCCTGCATAGCAAGAGCGGTTACCAGTGAACTTAAGATCATAGCTTGTAAGAAGCTTCTCGAATAAGAGAGACCTTGAAAGGTCTTTTTATAAGTAAAAGCAATAACGCAAGACAATAAAAAACTAAGGCATACTGAATATAGTACGGACAAAGTCGTTGGATTTTTTACGGTCGCCTCTAGTGCGAAAATATCTAACATATCTACCTTCTGTTTGAGCCATATACTTATCACGAAAAGTGTCATTTCCTAACACTTGTCTAACAATCGGGTAAAGGTTTTATGGCATTAAATTTAGAAAAATGGCCCCTTAAGTTCCTGAAAACATAAGAGGCTTCGTAGATTAATGAAGAAAATGCATTTTATATAGGTCTAGTGCGTCAGAAATGTTAAGGAGAACCCTATCTTTTTCAACATAGTCCTTCTTAGTGCCTTGCGTAAAATAAGGTTTCATCCTCGCCGGAAGCTTATTTTCAAGTTCACGGACAGTTGGGATATTCATCTCAGCCACCATATAGAAGTTCTTCTTCCCGATGGCCTTATTGAAGGCCCTAATAAGGACAGGACTGTAGTAGCCGCTCTTATTAGGCACAAGATGACTTAAGGCCTTAGTAAGCTTCTCCATCTTCTTCTTACGAGAATCCTCTCTCTTGGCCTTTCTGATATGCCTTAAGACTTTCTTAGCCCCTCTAACGATGGAGCTTATAGAGTATTTCTCTCCAAAGTAGTTGATAACCTTAGATCTTCTATTGCTATTATTAGCGCTAGTAGAAACTGATGAGCTCTTCCAAGCTTTTGTAACGTCTTTAGAAGTGCTCTTGGTGATCTTAGCGATCTCTTTAATAAGATCATCCTCGGTAAGCTCAAGAAGCTTCTCAATACCTTTACGGTGAATCTGAAGAGTTAAAAGAAACTCTATCTGTCCCCATGAATCTGTATAGATCATCATCTCTGGGCTAAAATCAAAGAACTTATCAGAACCTGCCGCTCCATTGAAAAAAGGAAGGTAAGTATTCTTAATCTCTTTAGTCTCAGTTAAGAGATCATCCACTCCCACCTGAAGCTCAACATAAGGATTCACAAGCTCCCCTGTTTCAGCGTCATATGAAGAGTCTAATTGAACATCCTTAAACTTAGTTTCCCCATTAGAAACAAAGCTCCAGCGCTTCTCTTTACGAAGCTTTGAGCTCATCTGAAGATCCTGGCCAATAATCTTACCGTCTTCGTCAAAATTAAAGATTTTCAAATCATCAATACGAAGTTCCTTAGACCAGCTACGAAAACCAAAGAGGCTCACCGCTGATTCTTTGGCGATAAAGTCTGAAGTGATCTTCTGATCAACCTTAAACTTCTTTAACTTATCAAAGTTGTGGTTAAAGACAGCATCATTGATGGCCCTTTCCATGTCTTCACTTTCAGTATTACCTTTTAACTTAGTCACAAATCTTTCGATCTTTCCTATTTCAGTACTTGAAGAGAATTGATCAATCTTTATAAGACCAAGCTGCATATAAAGACGCATCTTCTTCTCATTTGACTTAGATTTATCTTCATAAAGAGTAATATTTCCGTCTTTATCATGACCTAGAACAGTTCTATTTAAGAGGATTCTAGAGACTGAGGCTTCAGTTCCAGGACCAACTACTGATGCTCCTAAAACGGCTTTGATTCTTCCTCTGCCCTCAATAATATTCTGAGAGATAAAGATATGCTCTTTAGGTAGACCCTTCTTTAAAATTGTATAAGGCATCTTAAAATCTACGATGAACTTCTTCCTTTTTCTCACTTCTTCTTTACTAGCAGCAGGGTAGATAAGTGAATATTCTTTAACGTAAGCTAGGTCCCCTACTGTCTCAATACCAAGACCAAGGCCCTTACCAAGCCTAATTCCAATGGAGAAATCATCTCTAACGATAAACTGATCATTCTCCCCTTTGGCATCGGGGTTCGCTGTAAAGGTTCTGTTAACATGAGTTAGGACTTCAGTGACGACGCCACCAGAGTCAATCCCAAACCAGACAGGGTTAACGCTAATCTTTTGAATACCAACGATAATAGCTTTAGCGCCCATAACGATCATATCGTTTAAGGCCTCAAGGGGAGCACTGACAAACATCATCCTGATTTCCTTACGAAAATCAACGGTCTCCCCTGGTAAGTAATCATTAGTTGGTTTTGCTTCTTTTTCAATTCCTTTATTAAAAGAGATAAGTTCGATCTTTTTCCCATTAGGAAGAACTTCTCCTAAAAGGCCAAAGTTAACCACCATATCATTTCTTCTAGAAATCAATTTCTCAATAAGGAGCTGCTCGTAATTATAAGGAGCGACTCTTGGCCACTTACCTAGTTTAACAGCAGCCGTGATCTGAGCTCGGCTAAGTTGAGCGATCTTTCTTGTGAACCATTTTCCATCACTCATTGTGACATGATCCCAACCAGCGTGAAGAACGGCAGATCTAAAGTTAAAGACTATCTCATCTTTCTTATTCTTATGAATCGCCTTCCATTTATAATCAGTTGGCTTCTCTCTTCTCCAATTACCAAAAGCAAAACCAATATCATGTTGAAGAGCAAATAGTTTTGATCCGCCTTCAAAGTCACGTCTAATAAGCTTGTTGTTTTCACCTTTTTTCAGGTTGGTATTATTGATCCAGATATTAAAGATCTGCCAGCCTCTTACTTCCCTTTTACCTTTCTTATGGGCAGGGTAATAAGGTCCAACTCTAGTGATACTCTTATCGTCAAAACGAGCTTCTAGCATTCCCTCTTCAAAGATTATGAATTCACCCTTTTCATCAGATCCTCTGCTCTTCACTAACCTCTTAAGATCTTCAGGCTCAAAGTAAGAAGTAAAATCAACATAGAATTCATCCCAAGAGACTTTACCTAGGTAGATCTTAAAATCATCCACATGCCTAGAGAGATCCGTGTACATCCCAAGAGCCGTTCCAAGAGCGGCAGCCGTTGGTTCAGAGTGAATCTCCATTCCCATCTTAAGCTTCCACTCACGAACATTTCCGTCCTTGTCAATTCCCTCAAACATGATCTTTGGTCTTGATTGAGTCTTTCTAATCTTTACGAACTTTCCTTCATTTAAGGCAGGCCAAGAAACCTTTAGACCAGCATGAAGCGCTTCTCTTCCATTATAGAAAGTATCAGTCACATCAACAGATCCAATATCAGCCACTTCGCCGATAACACCATTATTAGGAAGTGGGTTCAGAAGAGATAGGTCAAAGCCAGCCTTCTTCATCTTTTTAAGTTCTTCTTGAGATAAGACCTTACCAGTTTCAGGGTGCACAAGATTTGAGGCCTCTCCATAAGGAGATCTGTCATCTTTATAGATCTTATATAGACTTAGGAACTGATTAAAGGATTCAAGCTTACTCATCACTGAATTTACAGGCGTGATCTCTGATAAAAGAGCTACGTCTTGATCAAGCATAAACTCAGCCACCTGATATTGCTCAAACTTAGTTGACAGAGCTTTCATGCTATCAGCTAGTGGAAGTAAGCTTCTAAGACCAACAACTGTATCGTCTTTATTGGCCTTCTTCTTTGCTTTTTTCTTAGAGTCGCCTTTATCATTGATTCTATAGTTATAGATTATATTAAAGAGCTGATCCGCCCTTTTAGAGATCTGTCCTTTATAGGCCTCGATCTTAGTCTCGCTAAGAACGCCTCCTTCATAAAAGGTCTTCTCTATCTTCGCCTTATAGTCTTTACCAAAAGGTAAGTTCTCACTAGCAAAGGCCGTTGAACCAAGCACTAAGCAAACCAGTAAAATAAGCTTCATTTTTGCTCCCCAAAAAATTTCATCTAAGGATCGGACATTATCAAAAACTGACTATATAGATAGGACAGTGAAAACTTTATACTTACGGCCTAAGTACTAGGATTCTAATGATTTAAGACCCTATCCAATTTATCGCTGTAATAACTACACAAACTCTATGAATAATTTTGAGCTCTGGTACTTTGCTCTCACATGAAAAACATAAACAACTTGATTATTCTTTTAGGATTTCTCCTCTCTGTGCAAGCTTGGGGTTTTTCTTCAATATCTAACTCTACTGGTGAAGTCTCGAGAATCAATAAGATCTTCTTCGATGCTGATAATTCTTTAGACTCAGAGAAGGTCGCTGTTTACCGCGCCAAGATTAAGAATATGAGAGATGAGATCTATGACATCTCATATAACGAAAGAGTTAAAAGAAAGGGGCAATCTAAAAAGAAGGCCCGTAAAAAGGCTCTAGAAGACGTGGCGAACTATGATCTTCTTGTTGGAATGATTGATAGCTTAAAAGAAGTTAAAGGCTATGCCTCACAAATAGAGTACTTACAATCAATTGAATCAATTTCTTATGCCCTTCTTAAAGAAGGAAACCCTCTTTTTATTGCTGACGTTTTAGAAGCAGCAAGAGGTCTTCTTAAGAAATACGCCGTACAAATCACAAACTTACCTCTAGGAGAAGCTAAGAACTTAGTCGCTCCTTCAGGTTCAAAGGTCTTTTATCAACAAAGTGAACTTGAAGAGCTAAAGAAAGCTTCTAAAGATATATCTTTGTTAGAGCCACCCATTAACTCTCCTTTTATCTTTCAACGTGAAGATATCTCTAAGGTTGATGTTAAAGATTCTTATCTTGGCGGAAAAAATAAGCTTTATGAAGGTCTCGATGTTTGGTGGCCAGCGACTAATGTCTTCAAGTTCAAAAAGATTAAGAAGACTCAATCAAAACCTAAGTTAGATGTTCTTTATGTTAATCCTAAGACCGGAAAAGAAGAGGTCTTTAAGATTAAGCTTGCTGAAGAGATTCATTCTGAAGGAACCGTTGCGGCCCTGGCCAATACAATAGGGATCTATACAGATCTTTCTAAGAACCTTCGAGATATCAAGGTTCATCTTGGAGAGACATCTTATAACGAGTTTAGAAATGATTGGTATTCATACTTTGATGGCTTTGATCTTGACCGATTGGTTAAAGAGAAAGGATCTGACGAAAATGGTGATTACCTTATCTTTTATGATGGGCTGATTGAGCAAAAATTAAAAGAAGAAGATTCTTATAAGAGAATTGGTCCTTGGGCCTGGGGTGGAAATGATCATAAGCACCTCCGTGAGGCGAGAGGGCTTTTCCTTTTCAGTGTTTGGATTGGTAACACGGATTTAAAAGAAGCAGAGAATAATAAGTTAATCGTTAGAACGAAGAAGGACTCAATTGAAACCTTTAAGGTCATGCATGATATCGGATTCTCTCTTGGAAACCTTCTTAGTGAAAAGCCGCTTAACCTAAAGTGGAACCCAATTAAAAAGATTAAAAAAGATGAGATCGTTTTTGATTTTCTAAATATTCAAGATAATTCTGGCTATGAGCATGTAACTTACTCAGATGCTAAATGGATGATTAGAAAGATCGCTCAACTAACTCGTAAGCAAATCGAGGCTTCAGTCGATATTGGCGGATGGCCTAAGACTGAGCCTTATAATATCCACCGTCTTTTAGTAGAAAAGCTTATTTCAAGAAGAAATCACTTTGTTAAGACCTTTGGTCTTATTGGAGAAGTTCTTCCTAATGGAAAGACTATTGAGTGGATGGAGTTTACGAAAAAAGATATTGAAGATGTTCCAGAGTATATTGGTGAATACACTGTAGATTTTAGCCGTGAGATTAAGGCGCTTGTTCGCGATCCTTTTAGGGAAATCCCTCATATGATCGTCAATCTTATGAAGGTTGGTGTTAGCGCTATTCAAAAGTTTGAGATCGATCCCCTTGAATTGGGTCTTGATGCTGGCGTCATCTCTCAGATCATTGTTAGTGTTACAAGAGAGATCATTAGAAACCCTAATCCAAAACATGAAGATGAAACCTTTCTTATTAAAGATAAGTTTCTTATAGGAACAAGACTTGGAGCTGGTTATGTCGTCTCTGGCGATGTCGCTAAATACAGAGAGTACAATTTAATCCGTACTGCTAGAACTGAACATGATGCTAAATACAAAGATAACTTCTTCTTAAACCTAAGGCTTCCTTTTCAAGTAATGTTAAAGAAGCTACCAAAGTCGCATATACTCTCTATTGCTGATTATTTTGAAACTAGAGGTAGAGTAAAGCTACAAACTCCAGGGGCGACCCTTATTGGTCTTGGAACTGAAGGCACTATCTCTAAGTTAAGTCTTGGTAGAACAATCATCTCAAAGAATGAGTCAAAGGATTTAATCTTCTACGAAGATAAGTCTAACTTTAATAAACTAGCATGGAGGGCCTTTGTCACTGCTGGTCTTCTCAAGATTCCTTTTTCGACTCTTAATGTCTCTAAAGGAAAGATCAACCGTGAGATCTATACTGTCTCAACTGATAAGTTACTTGATCCAGCCGCCATTGCAGCCGTTAAGGCCGTTATTGATAATCAAGATCATGAACAGATTAAAAAGATTGCTACTCCGACAAAACTCTCTAGTGATTTTGTAGAGAAGAACTTTAAGCTTAATGTTTTAGGCTTTATCGGAAAGACTTCTTACACAAGAAGAGACTATGTAACAAACTATGGAACGACTGCTTCTACTGAAGATGATACTACCATCTTTCAAATGGAAAGAGTGAAGGGATCATTTTGGTATTCAATGCTAGGGTCTAGAGTCTTCGAAGAATTCTCACAGATTGTTACTGAAAAAGATAATCAAGGTAACGTAACTGAAAGCGTTCTAAAACTAAACTATCTTCATGATGATGACAGAGTTACAAATAAAGACCTTAAAAATGTTTACTTAAATTTTCTCAACGCTGTTGGTAAAAATGGTGAGATGATCAACTTTACTCCTGAAGAGCATACTTCTAACGGAGAATGGGGACATCTTGATATTAGGCTTAGCTTAGATATTTATAAGACTGGTCTTGATAAGATAGCTACTTTAAAACTTAGCACTCTTATGAAAGCCGCGACTAAGATCACGGGGGACAGTTACCCTAAATTAGTTGGTCTTTATAAAAGCCTTATGCGTGCAACTCACTCAAATAGAAATACAGTGATCAAGAACCCAAGGTTTAGCTATAGAGGAAAGAAGTATTACTATAAGAATCTCTTTAGAGACCTAAAGAAGTTTGCCCTTAGAATCAATAAGATAAATAAAACGGCTAAGGATGAAGAAGAAGTTTCAGCAGGAATCCTGAATGCTTTTTATAAAGGTGTTAAGAAAAAAGAAGGCAGCTATAGCCCACTTATCTTAAGAGCCATTATTGAAGATCTTAAGAAAGAAGATTACTTCCTCGAAGTTACCTTTGTTCCTCATGCAGGCTCAGAGAATAAGCTTCCTGAAAGAGTAATTCCTTATAATAACGAGGGGCAAAAGCGCGAAGTTAAGTCTTTTGATTTTCTAACCAGCATGGATGACACTCTTAACGTCTTCGAACATTTTTCAAATCTTAGATAAAAAAAGGCTCCTATAAAGGAGCCTTTCTTTTATCATCATTTTAATTTCTTATTAGAAACGATCACAAACTTCGTTCTTGTCGAAGAAGTAAGCAATTTCTCTTTCAGCAGATGCTTTTGAGTCAGACCCATGAACAGCGTTTGCTTCAAGTGACTTTGCATAAAGCTTACGAAGAGTATTCTCATCGGCTTCAGCTGGGTTAGTCGCACCCATGATTTCTCTATTTCTAGTAATGGCATTCTCGCCTTCAAGGGCCATAAGTAAAACTGGTCCTGAAGTCATGAAGCTTACAAGTGAACCAAAGAATGGTCTTTCTTTATGCTCAATATAAAAACCTTCTGCTTTTTCTTTTGATAGACGCGTTAGTTTTGCAGCAGCAACTCTTAGTCCTTCTTTCTCAAAACGACCTACGATATTACCGATGTTGTTGTCTTCTACAGCGTTTGGCTTAACAATACTTAGTGTTCTTTCCACAATATTCTCCTTAAAACGAGGCTTAACCTCTAGCTTTTAATGCTTCTTCCATTTTTTCACCAAGTTCCGCAGGTGATCTCGCGATAGTCACTCCACATTCTTCAAGAATGCGAAATTTTGCTTCGGCCGTATCATCTCCACCAGAGATAATAGCTCCTGCGTGACCCATTCTTTTACCAGCTGGAGCAGAAGCTCCTGCGATAAAACTAACAACAGGTTTTGTCATATTCTTCTTGATCCAATGAGCAGCTTCAGCTTCTGCTGAACCACCGATTTCACCAATCATAATAACTGCTTCAGTATCTGGGTCTTTTTCAAATAGCTCTAACATATCAATAAAGTTAGTTCCGTTAACCGGATCTCCACCAATACCAACACAAGTTGATTGACCAATTTCTCTTGAAGTTAATTGATAAACCGCTTCGTAAGTTAGAGTTCCTGAGCGAGAGATAACTCCCACTTTACCTGGCATATGAATATGTCCTGGCATGATTCCGATCTTACACTCACCCGGAGTAATAATTCCTGGGCAGTTAGGTCCAATCAATCTAGAGCTTGATCCTTTAAGAGCTGCTTTCACTTTAACCATATCAACAATAGGGATTCCCTCAGTGATAGCGATAATAAGTGGCATACCTGCATCAATACATTCAAGGATTGAATCAGCTGCAAACGGAGGTGGTACAAAGATCATGGCCGCATTGGCTTCTGTCTTTTCCATTGATTCCGCGATTGTATTAAAGACTGGAAAACCTTCATGAACAGTTCCACCCTTTCCTGGAGTTACTCCTCCAACAAAGTTTGTTCCGTAATCACGAGATTGAAGAGAATGAAATGTTCCCTGCTTTCCAGTAAATCCAACAGTAATAAGTTTTGTGTCTCTTCCAACTAAAATGGCCATTATGCCTCCCCTTTAGCTGCGGCCACTGCTTTTCTAGCAGCGTCGCCTAAATCTTCGGCAGCAATAATATCTAGAGTTGATTCACTTAAGATCTTCTTACCAAGATTTACGTTTGTTCCTTCTAGTCTCACGATAAGAGGAACTTTTAATTCAAGTGATGCAGCAGCGGCTACAACACCTTCAGCAATAATGTCACACTTCATGATCCCACCAAAGATGTTCACAAGAATAGCTTTAACATTTGGATCTGATAAAATAATAGAGAAGGCTTTTTCAACAGCTTCTTTAGTAGCTGACCCACCAACATCTAAAAAGTTTGCCGGCGATCCGCCTTCAAGCTTAATAATGTCCATAGTTCCCATAGCAAGTCCGGCACCATTAACAAGGCAACCGATGCTTCCATCAAGAGAAATATAAGAAAGTCCGTACTCAGCAGCTTCAAGCTCAAGAGCCGACTCTTCCGTCTCATCCTGCATAGCAAGAATATCTGGGTGTCTAAAAAGAGCGTTATCATCAAAGTTAAGTTTCGCGTCTAGGGCGATAACATCACCTGACTTTGTCGTCACAAGAGGATTAATCTCAGCGATCGTACAATCAGTTGCTACATAAAGATCATAAAGACCTTTAAAGAACTTAGAGGCTTTCTTAACCATCTCTTTATCTTTCATGCCAATACCATAAGCAAGCTTACGTCCGATAAACGGAGTAAAACCAGCAGCTGGATCAACAGATACTTTGATAATTTTTTCTGGAGTTTCTTCAGCAACTTTCTCGATCTCAATCCCACCCTCAATAGAGGCCATGAATGTGATCTTTCCCGTTGCTCTATCTAAAACAAGACCGGCGTAATATTCGTGATCGATATCACAGCCTTGCTCGATAAAGAGGCGGTTAACTTGCTTACCTTCCGGTCCAGTTTGGTGAGTGATAAGAGTTGCACCTAAGATATTCGTAGCGTGCTCTCTTACTTCATCAAGACTTTTTGCAATCTTAACTCCGCCAGCCTTTCCTCGGCCACCAGCATGAATTTGGGCCTTAACAACCCAAAGGTTCCCACCAAGTTCTTCAGCAGCTTTAACTGCATCATCAACTGAAGTGGCCATTTTCCCGTCTAGGGTCGCGATACCAAAGTTTCTCATCAATTCTTTGGCCTGATACTCATGGACATTCATCCAATAGTCTCCTTAATAGAGGTTATCATTTGATTGGAAAATTAAGTGTTTTCCTATCTTTCAACTAGGTATAAATTAAGCGTCATATTAATGGCTAAGCCCTCAAGTTCATAGGAGCATCGCCCAATAATTACTTGATATTATTCAAAGGTTTTTTATGGAAGTTTCAAACTATATTTTAGAGTCTGGCCTGTTTATGCTCGATGGTGGCGCCATGTTCGGAATCATCCCTAAACCCCTCTGGTCACGGGTACACAGCGCTGACGAGAGTAATCGTATAGACCTCTCTCTTCGTTTGTGGTGCATCAAAACTGAAGATAAACTCATCGTAACCGACACCGGAATTGGTGATTATCACCATGATAATTTTAATACTATGTTTAATGTCAGAGTTTCTAACTCTCCCTTAGAGAAGTCCTTGGAGGAAGTTGGCTTTAAAGCCGATGACGTGACGGACCTCATCATTAGTCATCTCCACTTTGATCATGTCGGCGGTCTTGGAAAAAAAGCGGGAGACGCTTTTAGCCCCGTCTTTAAGAACGCTATTCTTCACCTTCATAAAGATCATTATAACTACGCTCTTAATCCAACAGAGCGAGACTCAGGAAGCTTTCACGTTAAGAACTTCTCTTCCTTAATAGAGTTTTATAAAACGGAGAAAAGACTTACATGGCACCAAGGTGAGGAAGGAACTCTCCTCAGCCTTGGAAAAACAGATTTAAAATTTAAGTGCTCCTTTGGTCATACTCCTTATTTGATGCATCCTTATTCAGATAAATACATCTACCTCGCGGACCTTATCCCTACTAGTAATCATGTTCATGTCCCTTGGGTCATGGGCTATGATATTGAGCCTGGGGTCACCACTAAGTACAAACGCGAGTTTTTAGACTTTGTCATAGAGAAAGATTTAAAGATCATCTTTGAACATGATCCTAAGTTTTGGGGTTCTAAGATCGAAAAAAATGAAAAGGGTAAGTATATCTGTAAGGATGCGGACTCAATGATTGAGAAAGGCGCTTATCTAATTAGCTAAGAAGCTCGCCATCTCTGCTTTAATTCGAACAACATCGCTGCTACTTCTTTGTAAGATCTCTTCAATCCTTGGGGCAAAGATGCCTTCAAGCTTGGCCCTCTTCTTATTGGTAAGATTTGAATAGCGCCTGGTTCTTGTCACAATATCACTGACGAGAATCCCTATATCCTTTCCTTCATCAATAAGTTTTTGGTAGTCCTCAGTTTTTTTCTTATCTGTATTTAAGAACTTACCTTGCTGCTTAATTGAATCTAATAAGAGATCACTTAAGATAGGCTCCACTTCAAGTCCGTAGCGTTTTACAAAGAGAGTAACGTCCCTGCCTCTCTTCATTTTCTTTAAAGATTCAGAATAAAGGATCTTGATATTAGAAAGAAGTCCAGCAAAGGTCTTATGCCTTTCTATTAATTCTTTGAATGGTTTTAACTGAGTCTTTCTCTTATCCTGTGAGAGCTCCACCAGCTCTTTTTCAAAGACCTCACTCCTCTTAGTTGAATAGAGAAACCTTAGGTTTAACTTAAACTCTGGTTGAAACTTTTTGACGATCTTAAAATCTTTGAAAAAAGGATACTTCTTCATTAAGTTTACAAGACGGCTCTTTAAACCAGTTGCGTAACCAACTATCACCGCTTCATATTCGCCTTCCGCTAGAAAGTGACCCTTAACTAATTCTAATTCCCTAAATTTTGCTCCCCCCGCACGCAATTGACCTACTGAGCGCAACTGAATAGGCAGGTTTGAAGTCGAGTTAATCCTTCCTTCTATTGAATTCATGGTCAGATAGACGCTTGCTTCACCGGGCTGATTCGTTGCCAGCCAAATCTCATTACCTGTATTGGAGAGGGCCATCTTCGCCTTAGTTCCTCTTTTAAAGGAGTTCGTTAAGACCACTTCCATCTCTTTTCTTTTATCTATAGTCAGGCCTGAGAACCTCTTAGATTCATAATCGTCTCCTTCCCATTCAAAGAAGTAGAGGCTCATTAAAACCCCTACGATAAGGGAGAAGACCATGGCCCCTTTTTGCCACTTAGGCGCTTCTTCCCACAGGCTCTCTGGATTGATTGTATGTTCACCTGTTTTATCAGAGGCGTCTTCTTCAACTTCATCTTGATAATCTTCAATAGCAAAGTCATCAAAGAGGATCTTCTCTTCTTCAACCTCTATTTCTACTTCTTCTACTTCATCAACAAGATTTGGCTCACCTAGCTCAACGGGAATTTCTTCTTCTTTAGGAAGATCCGGGAGCATGGGAGGCTCATCAAAGTCCTCTCCCCTGTGCTGAGCTTCAACTTCTTCAAAGCTAGGCAGTGGTTCAATGACTTCTTCGTTGATTTCTATTTCTATAGGAAGTGGCGGTAGCGGAGGTGGCATCTCATCAACTGGTGTTTTCTCCACTGGTATCTTTACTGGCCTAGGCTTTGCTTTTATAACAGGTTTAGGAGCTGGCTCTTCTTTCTTAGGCGGCTCAAAAAAGGCCAGAAGCGCCGGATGCTTTGTCATGGGCAACCAGTCGGCTTCACCTTCTTTCCAGATTAAGTCATCCGGAAGAACTTTTTCGTGCTGAAGCATTTTGACTAGCTCTTCGCTCGAAAAAGGTCCTAGGTGGTGATCACCTTTAAAAATAAACCAGTTTTTTTCCATACTTATAAATGATATCGCCTCCGCC
Source organism: uncultured Halobacteriovorax sp. (assembly GCA_913061265.1). Taxonomy (GTDB): domain Bacteria; phylum Bdellovibrionota; class Bacteriovoracia; order Bacteriovoracales; family Bacteriovoracaceae. The sequence goes on from CAJXVS010000001.1 coordinate 233,392, forward strand.
TTAGCTTCTCAAGCAACTAATGACATGGGCCTTCATCTGATTAAGACCAAGTGCGAAATTATGCTTTTTCTTCTCGAAGGCAAATGGCCCGTGTTAGCCTGCCCAAAATTTTTTAATCCTTGGACTTTAATGAAACTAATATCTGGAAAGAAATATATCTTCGCCGTCTCTCACTTACCTGCTCTTCTTGGTAAGCCCCACTACAAAGGGCAAGAGGGGATAGATGCACAGGCGATTCAAGAAGCTCGTGATATGAAAAAGGCCGGACTGGCGGGGATCTTATTAGAGAATGAGAACGATCACCCCTACTCCGTTCTGGCGAGTATTGATCAAAAATCTTCCATGACCATAGCCGCTAAGGCCGTGAAAAAAAATTCACTCGACTTCAATCTGGGAGTGGAATTTCTTATAAACGATCCTAAAGCATCCCTCGAAGTCGCTTTTCAAAGCAGCTGCCAATTTATCCGCACAGATTACTGGGTGGATAAGATGCACCGTGAAGAGTACGGAGATCTTGAAGTCGACACAAATGAATTCAATGCCTTTAAAAAAAGTCTCGGTGCGGATAAGGTCCAGGTCTTCGCAGATATTCAAGTTAAGTACGCTACCATGAGAGAGAAAAAATCCATCGCCACCTCGGCCGTTGAAGCTTTTGAAGCAGGGGCCAGTGCGGTTGTTGTTTCAGGATCTCAAACAGGAGAGATGTCGGACCTTCGAGACTTAGAAAAGGTCCGCGCTGCTGTTGGTGATAAGATGATCTTTGTAGGGAGTGGTTTTTCTATTGAGAATGCCCGCGAGACTTTAAGCCTTGCCGACGGAGCTTTAGTGGGAACAAGTTTAATGGAGAACTCAATCTTAAATTATGAGCGCGCCTCAAGGCTTATGGAAGTGGTTCACTCAGTATGAATATTCTCTGCCTAGGGGATCTAAGCCTCGATCATTATTTAAAACAAGATAAGACTTTCTTTGGAGGCTGCTCCCTAAATGTGGCGCGCCAACTCTATGAAGTCATAGGCCATAAGCAAACTTCTCTTTATGTTCCCCTTGGAAATGATGAGAACTCAAATAAGGCAAAAGCTTATCTAGAGAGTCTTGCCCTCGAAGTTCGCTATAAACCCTACTCCGGCGCCTTACCTTCTCAGCCCATTACGGTCGATGAAAACGGTGAGCGTCACTTTGAAGAATATATCGATGGCGTCCTGCCTGAGTTTAAAGTCTCAGACCTTGGTGGTTTCTATTTTGATTCTAAAGACCTGATTGTCTTTCCTTACTTTAAGCAAGTTGAATCCATGGTATCGAGCCTTCTCAAACTCAATCCCAAAGCCAAGCTGGCCTGTGACTTTGGAAACCTCTCAGACTATGACGGAAAATTGACACCTATAAATAAGATCCTTCCTTTTTTAAGCTACGCTCAGTTCTCAGGAACACCAACATGTAAAAAGAGAGACGAGTTTTTTTCAAAGGCCGTGGCAGAGCAGGACTTGATCATCGTTGATACTTTTGGATCAGATGGGGCCCGCGCTTATCAAAAAGAGAAAACCTATAACTCGGCAGCTCCTCAAATACTTCAAGTCACAGACACTACAGGAGCCGGTGACGCCTTTATGGCCCACATATCTTACTCCTTATTCGTTTTAGGCAAAGACCTTCAGAGCGCCTTAAACTTCGCTTGTGAAGGCGGATCGAAACAAGTCTCACATCTAGGACCTGGACCTTTATAAATTTCACTTGGGATTTTAAAAATAAAAAAGCCCAGTTAAGGGGGACTCAACTGGGCCTTTTCGAGAGACATTTTTACGGAGTCAGAAAAAATCCTTTTTTCGAAACTCCTACACACACACACTTATTCTTATTGCACGAGTCGTGCCAACTTTTGATTTTATGTAAAGTTCCCTAAGCATGGGGTATTCGGTTGTACGCGGAGAGCCGAAGACGTTAAAACTTTGACAGGCCACCCGTGTCATTACGTCAGGGTTATGACTTTTTTAGGTATTGCGTCAGACCATGGACGCCCATTTCGGTGGCTTCGTGTTCATCAATTAAATTACTCAAGAAATCTACATGCTGCCAGATCTTCATTGTTTCTTTTTGCACGATATCAATTTCACAAGTAAAGCCTCGGCTGTTTTTATTTACAGTAAGGCGACCAATGCGAAACTCATCTTTATTGATCTCTACGAAGAATTCTTTTGGAAAAACATCTTTGTTCATTTGCATGACTTGTTAAGCCGCCTTTAAACTAGCGTTGTTTTAAAATTAACTTCAGGAGAATGCCCTATGAAATTCCTTTTAAGCCTAGTTTTTCTTTTAAGTTCTAGCCTAGTTTACTCAGCCTGTCTTGAAACAAGTGCTGACAAGATCATGGTTAAGTTCACGGCCTATAAAACCCCTCTTAAATTAGGTGTTAGCGGAACATTTCCAAAGAAGACCCTAGCAAAAGCCGCTAAGGGAGACTCATGGGATAAAGCCACCTTAAACAATAAGATCACTATCGACGCTTCAGAGATCGAAACTGGCGATAAGGCCAGAGATAAGAAGATTGCTAAGTTCTTCTTCGAAAATAAAAGCCTAGAGGCAACTGTCACTAGGATCAGTGAAAAGAAAAAACAATTAACTCTGGCCGTCACTATGAATGGCAAGATGGTTAAGAAAGTTCTTATGACTTATACATTTAAGAACAATAAATTAATGGCAAGCGGTCATGTTGACGCTTTAGACTTCGCCATGAATAAGCAGCTCGCCGCTCTTAATAAGGCATGCCTAGCAAAACACGAAGGTAAGACTTGGTCTGATGTTCAGATTGACCTAGCTGCTACCTTTGGAAGTTGTAAGTAATGAAAGAAGAATACTTCACCTCCACTAAAAGATTCTCTGGTTTTCCCTGTACTCACCGTCAATGGAAAGCAGACTCTCATTGTAAGTTCGTTCATGGCTATAGCCGCGAGTTCTATTTTGAATTCGCCTGCACAACCTTCACAAGAGAAGGCTGGGTGGTAGACTTTGGAGGACTCAAAGAAGTCAAGGCCTGGCTTGATCATATGTTTGATCACACCTTCCTCGCCGCTGACGATGATCCTTACTTAGAGAAATTTGTTCAAATGGAAAAAGATGGCATCATCCAGCTTCGTACCTTTGATAATATTGGCATGGAAGGAACAGCTCGTTACGTCTTTCATCATGTAAATAAGATGATCAAAGAAGGAAGTGATGATAGAGCGTGGCTACAAAAAATTGAAGTTCGTGAAAACGAAAAGAATTCCGCTATCTACGAGCCTGTTAAAAGAGCTTAGTTACTTTAGAATTATGCTTTCCCAGACCGCAGCTTCAATCTCAGGGCTTGTTTCTTGTTGAAAAAGAAACGGCTCTAGAGGCTTTGAAAGCTCTGAGACTTCTGCCGCCTCTTTAATTGATTCAATCGTCGAATTCTCTCTATCAAAATTTGGAAGATGATCCGTATAATAATAGACCTTCTCTTTTTTCACGCGCTTCTTTAACCATTTATGAACAGTATTGGTATCAGCAATTTCATAAGGAACAGTTTCAACGCCTTTTTTAACCCATCTAAAACGAGTTAGGATCCTCGTAAAAGGAACTCTTACCTTATCACCGTCACCAATTAAATCTTTTGGTACATTGAGGTGAACGCTCCACTCTTTAGGAGGAAGCTTTCCCGTCACGACTTTAAAAATTGAAGACATAAAATGAGCGCAGCCTCCGCCTTCTCCGCGAAGAGAATCCCGGCCGCCACCATAGATATTATAAGAGCCATGCTGAATCCATTTTTCAACAAAGAGAAGTCCCCTATGACAATCAACCTTCGAGACCGGAATAATAATCGTTCTCAAACGCTTTTGCTTAGTCGCCTTCTCTATTTCCCACTTAGAAAGCTTCGCCGTCGTAAGGGCGCCTCTAAAGGGATAAAACAAACTCCCAAGGCCTAGCTTTTCTTTAAGCGTGATTCGTTTACTTTCTTTCTTACTAACCCGCTCCATACCAGTAAGAACCTTACTCACGCCATTACTAAGAGTCTGGCTACAGTTAAGTTCAACAGCAAAGTGACCAATAGGAGCATAGTCCTTTCTCAAAGAATTAAGCGCCGAAGTAATTCCTAGAGTCGCAGGAGAGCTCCAGTTGATTTTAATTCTAGGCTTGATGACATAGATCTTTAATTCATCTGCTTGAAGCAAACTGCACTTTAAGAAGAGAATAGTTAAGATAAAAGCCCTAAACTTCAAGGTGTCTCCAATGGATTATTAGTAAAGCAATCTTATCGCGGCTTAAATAAAATAGGGAAATTCCCCTATGAAATGGATAAGTTTTATATGTCTAAGAACTAGACAGCTACTTGGTTACTTTTGGAAGTTTCAGGTATTTAGAAGCCATCTTCACGGCTCTAAGCTAACTTTTTACTGCAAAATGCCAATATTTCTTTATGGAAAGCCCCATACGGCTCACAATTGAGATCCAATGGAGAAGAATTCATAAATCAGAGCTATTTTTGGAAAAAACCTAAAGAAATTTGTATTTAGAATAGCATTTGAACTGCCTACAATGCCTAAGTTACTGTAACTGCCAAAAGTAACCGCGTACCTTCATATTCATTAAAGCTTAAAAAATTCTGAGATCTTTTTAGTTAGATTAGGTCCATCTTTACTGAAAAAAGGAACTACTGTTGGCGTTTTTGCTGAAGGTCCAACAAAGCTATTCTTTCTAAAGTTGTTCCCATATCCTGCCCAAGTATGGCCTAAATCTTTAATGAGAATAAACCTCGCTCTTAAAACATTGTCTTTTTTATAATCAGTTTTGGAATACTTCTTAGAGTTCTCAAATCTATTAGTGATAGAGGAATCATAGTTTTTATCGAGAATTTGATCTATGTTTCCAAGGGCGTGCTTATAGTTTACTACTGTGTCAATCTCACCATGAGATACGAACAACAAACCTTTGTAGTCAGTAGTTGAGCAAGGTAGCTTTCTTGTATCATTATTCATAGGCCCTTTCTTTAAGACCCCCTCCAATTCATAAACATTACTTGCAGAGGCGTAAGTTGGTGAAGAGATAAGAGCAACTCCTTTAAATTGATCTGGAAAACAGGCGACTAATCCTGCCGCACTTGCTCCTCCTGAAGACATTCCAATTAAATAGACTGAGGAGTCTTTTAGGGACAACTTATTTAAAGTATCCTGAATTTGAGTACTTAATTCGCTAAGCTGCCCTTTCTTACTTCCATGATTTTCTTTTAAAAACCAATTCCAACAATCAAAGTAATTACTTTCTGCTTCGACTTGAGGGTAAATGATGACAAAATTCTTTTTATCTGCCATTTCATTAAAACCAGATCCTAAAGAGATTGATTCTGCAGACTGAAGACAACCGTGAATAACGACTAAAACCTTAGTCACTTTTTTAGAAGAAAAGTTCTCCGGTAGGTGAATCAGCATTGCCTTTGCACTAAGAAATGGAAGCAGCCCAGTCAAAAGAATGAGAATTATTTTATTTTTCATTATTCAATCCGTGTTTGTTTTGGACATGGACAAGGTGCCATGGACAAGGTGCCAGTAGACTAGTACGTATTTTATTCATCTATTAATTTTACAACGAGTTAGGGCTTTAGCCTAATGAATAACCTAAAAGTGTGGATGAGTCTGCTGGCGCCATTTCCCCCCTATATCCGCATATCCAAGACACTATTCTTTGTAGAGAAATGAGTCATCAATTGGATCGTGCTCTCCAAGAGCCTTCTCTTTCTCAAGGATTTTTCTGAGTTGAGAAACTGTAACCTTTCCAAGTCCTCCGAAGAATGAGCTGAGTTGATGAATATTAAAGAGATTCCATTTCTCTCCTTCTCTAATAAAAACCCAATACTCGACGGCCTGGCTCTTTTCTTTTTTAGATCTAGATTCGAACCAAATATCTCTCTCGAATCTCCCTTGAACAAGTTCAGAATCAATAAAGTCCTTAGTCTTCTCATTTATAGTGTAGTCAACTAGTTTAAAATTAAACTCTAAGACAAACATATCTCCGTCTTTTCCTTGAACGTCCAAAACAGACATCAACTCTATTGATTTAATTTCTATATCTTTTAAGATATTAATTTTATCTTTAAGTTTTGTATTAAGAATATCATTCGCCTTACTAAGATATCGGATATCGAAGTCTTCCAATAGAGGGCGTAGATCTTTTTCCATCCAGGCTTTTTGATAGTTGCGAAAGATTCTCTCTCCGTTTTCTTTAAAGTCTTCAATATTCCATGATGGATCTTTTGTTGTTGCCTCTGAAAACTTTCGTTTCGCCTGATTCATCATCCTTATTCGGCGTATCTTATATATGGCCATTAATAATCCAAAGACCCCAATAGATACAACACTACCGGTTCCACTACCTTTTCCTCCTCCACCAGCGCGAGCAAGAACTTCAAAAGAGTAGAACAAAGACAAATTGATATAAAAAATATTTTTTAGCATAGGGCTATTATACACAAGATCCCTTTCGAGAGAGGTTCGCGAAGGACAGTTCTTCTTTTAAGATTGGAAATACCCTCAGTACTTCACATAAAACTTCTGTTTCCTAAACTTACGACGTTCATCCTCAAAGGTTCTTCTGAGGGCGTAGAGTTCAAGGTCATGCTCTTCTTTAAGTTTTCTAAAGCTCGACATATTAGAGGGATTACTAAGATCACTAGCGTCTACGAACTTTTGTTCGCGAACTCGTTGGAGTTCTTTTAGGCGCTTTACCTTTTGGTTATGGGCGTAGCGGAGGATGTCTAGGTTCTTGTAGGAGTACTGGATGACCTTTTTTGAGTCCATGATGGAGCCAGGTTTTCTTATGACCTCTTTTGCGTCTCTGTATTCAAGCTCGTCTCTTAGATCTTGGATCTGTTGGTTCTTTTGACTGAGCGTTTTTTCTTGTTCAAGAGTTAACTCGTAGAGCTTATCGTCTACCTTTTTCTCAATGGAGCCTGCCACGTACTTTACTCTGGCGTTATAGGTTGAGCCCATTCTGTTGGCCTGCTCTTGACTCTCCATGCGGAGTCTTTCAAATTTCTTCTCTAGGTCAGTAACTTTCTCTGCGCTTATGCTTCGGTCCATCGTCATCTTTACGCCGCCAATAAAAGCGATAAAACCCCAGAGGCCTAGGACGAAGATCTTCCCAAAGCTATTGAGTTCTTTTCTGATGGTGGGAGTGAAGTTTGATTTCGCTGGCGGGTCCATCATCTCTTTAGGTCCGTTACTAACACTCTTCACTTTCTCTTTTGCTACGACTTTCATTTTATCCCCTAGATACTCTTATTTTAAGAGTCTATTAGGCTGAGACCTAATTTAAGAGTAAAGTTAATGATTTGAGGGGTTTAACTTAGAGGCGACTGCCCATTTTACTTGCTAAGACCACCGGAAGTCTTTGAATCTTGAGGGGCATTTAAAGAGTCTCCGCCAGAGCCCTCTCCGCCTTGATGACTTGAATCATTTTCACTACTTTTAGAATCTGTATCGATTGATTTTTGCCCCTTCGTTTGAGACCTATCAAGGCCCTCAAAGACGCGGTCTTTTGATTTAACTGTGCAGTCCTTTGATACTTTTTCTCCTTCAACATTAGAATTAACTAAAGCTTCCGGCGCTTCAAAACCTTCGGTGCAAAAAGAAAACTGCGGGGCCGCGTGAGCGCGAAAGAACTTAAAGAACTCTCCCCTATTATTTCCCGTTAAGGCCTTTAGTAAAAAATTCTCAGATGGAGCTGGCCCAAAGAGTTTCCCGGTGGTCTTAATTTGTTTCTTTAAAATCTCTAAGACGCAGCTAAAAGAATAACTCGGCTCCATAAAATCCCATTCGTCTTTATCAGCGCAGGCGCCACCGACTGGTCCTACTATTGAGGGGTCTAATCCAAACAGACCGCGGCCGCTTCCCTCTTTAAAGGATGGATCAAAGCCACTTTGAGATCTAGCAATAGAGGCCATAAAAAGCGCCCAGAATCTTTTCTTATCGGCCTTGCCGGCGCTTTTTAATCCACGGCAACCAAGATCAGATAACTCATCACCTGAGAGGCCTAGGTCATCGTTAATGAATTCAGGATGATCTTCTTCTAAGCTCTCCCCAATAGATTTATTCCAACTATCATCCCACCTATAAGAGATATCTCTTCCCACAAGATTGGTTGAGATCTTGGCGTAACCATCGTGATAAAATTTTTTCTCATTTTTGGGAGTTGCTGCTTGTTCTTCTAAGCAGTGAACTGACTGAGGTGTTACCGCTCGCTCTAGGTAATTATTCACTTGAGCAGAACCAGGAATGCCGGCCCTTTTATCAGGAAGGGGCGCTTTAGCAAAAGGATTGCAAGAGGCCATTAGTAAAATAAATGGTAGAATTAGATAAGCAGTTCTCATAGTTCTCTAGAGCTTATCGGTTAGTTGATAAATTTACTTTAGTATTAAGAATTACTGATACTTAGCGTAGTCATACCAGAGGGACTTGAGCTCTTCGGCCGCTGTTCTCTGCTTAGCTTTGAGATTTCTTCTGTTTAGATAATCAAGAACGCTCTCTACTTTTCCACTAAGCTTCTCTCTTCTTACCCAAACTGATTGAAGAAATAATCTTTCATCTTCAAGCCATAGGTCATAAAAAAGTGAGATGGACAGAAGTCTATTTCTGCCAAAGTTAAAAGTAGGATGATTGGCGTAATCCATATCATCACTGATAATCATGCCTGTTTGGTCAAGGTACTCCATAGATTTTTTAAAGATATAATAATCCATCTCAATCATATGAGGCAGTTTTACTCCCCCAAGCTTTTTTTCTAGGTCGTATCTAACAAGGCCTTGAAAAAGAATCCATGAGATATACTCATGACCTGCTGCTCTAAGGGCCCAGTTTAGTCTCAAGATCTTTTTTCCAAAAGAACTTTTGATCTCATACTCTTCTTTCATAGTTCCAAATTTAATCAGGTCTGCGCCGTGAACATTCTCATAAAAGCCAGCGTGAAGTCTTCCAAGCTGAGTTGATTTAACAAAGTTTTCTTTAGCGCGAAGAATCTTATAGTGAGGGCCCTGTGCAAAAGAAGATGCTGCTATGAAAAAGATGGCAAGCGCCGCTAATGATCGTAGGAAGAACATATTTTAGACCCCTCTAAAAAGTAGTTATAGTAAAAGTTTTACGTAAAAGGCAGGCCTGCGTCAAGAAAGCGGGGACTAGATGTCGCGTAGCGCTTCTTGAATCAGTGCAGTAAGTTGTCGACTTGCCGTACTCTTTTGAATATCAGCGCGATAAATTAAGCACAAACGATCTGAGAACTTTGGAAACTGGCTACCTAAGACTTCCATCTTCTTAGCTTCATCCCCTACAACTCTCCCGGGTAAGATCCCTACTCCTGCTCCACTTAGAACAAGTTCCTTAATCACTTCTAAGTTACTCGAGGTGATGATTCTTTTAAAAGTAATCTTCTTCTTAGCTAGCTTTGCAAGGAGGTCTTGAGATTGACTTAGATCAGGTTCTACGATCAAAACCTTCTCATCACTATTCATATCATTGGCAGAGGTCTTCTTTTTACTCTTCCAAAAAGAGACTTCGTCTTTAAAGAGCTCTCTAATTACTAGATCTGGATGAGAAACGGGGTTGATCACCAAACCAAAGTCGAGCTTAAAGCTAATAATGTCTTCTGTTAGTTTTCTAGAGAGGTCATGAACAAACTTAAACTCAAGACCTGGGTATTGATTTAATAACTGAGGCACAAAATGCTTAACAGTATAAAGAGCGACGGAGCTATGAAGACCAAGACTATAGCGTCCTCTTAAGTTCTCTGCGTCCTTAGCAGATTCTTCTTTAAGAGATTCCCAATCATCAAGGAGAGCCCGGGCCCCAGTGAAGAGTTTTTCACCAGACTTGGTTAAGGTCACTCCGCCCTTTCCTCTTAAAAGAAGCTGCTGGTCAAAAGCGATCTCAAGTCTTTTCATACTTTGACTAAGAGCGGGTTGAGTTACGCCGAGTCTTTCTGCTGCGCGGCTCATATTTCCTGTATTCGCCACTTCAAGAAAGAAACTTAGATCTGCTGCATTAGGTAACATACTGACTCCCGTCTACTTATCACAAACCGATTGGTGATAATCAAAACTTATATATCAACGCATAGGGCAAGTCTAGCTTTTTTTAGGCCAGCCCATCTTTATAGTTAACTCCCTGAACGCTTAGGTGTAATATGAATCTGTTTGAAATTACTAGAAATATGAAAAGGAGTTTTCTCATGAGCACGAGTCTGGTTGCTAGATTTAGCACGTCAGTCGTTAAGAAAGTGGCTATGGGTATTACAGGTCTTCTTCTGTGCGGATTTTTAATCAGTCACCTTACCGGTAACTTTTTAATCTTCGTCGGCCCAGATGCATTTAACCTCTATGCCCATACACTAACATCTAACCCTCTCATCTATGGAGCAGAAGCTATTTTAATGGCCATCTTCTTAGGTCACTTATTTATGGCCGTAAGATTAGTCATCGAAAATAAATTAGCTAGACCGACTCCTTATTATGTGAAAAAGCCTACAGGCCACGGAGCAACCTTTGCTTCGTCGACGATGCCTTATACGGGATTAATCATTCTTATCTTTCTTGTTCTTCACTTGATTCAGTTTAAGTATGGAACTTATTTTGAAACCACAGTTGATGGCGTCACGATGAGAAACTTATATAAGACTGTGATTGATTTCTTCACAAGCCCAGTAAACGTAGTTCTTTATATCGTGGCCATGGCAGCCTTATCTCTCCATGTTAGTCACGGTTTTTGGTCTGCCTTTCAATCGGTTGGTTTTAATCATCCAAAGTACACTCCCTGTATTAATACTCTCGGTAAGATCTTTGCCGTAGTTGTATTTCTTGGATACTCATCTTTACCAATCTTCTGTTTTCTTCAAGGAGGTCAGTCGTGAGCATTAAGAAACTAGACGGAAAAGTTCCAGCAGGTCCTATTAAAACAAAATGGGATCAGTATAAGTTTGATATGAAACTGGTTAACCCAGCTAATAAAAGAAAGTTCAAGGTTATCGTTCTTGGAACGGGCCTGGCCGGAGCTTCTGCTTCAGCTACACTTGCTGAACTTGGTTATCATGTTGACGCTTTTTGTATTCAAGATTCAGCCAGACGTGCCCATTCAATTGCGGCTCAAGGTGGGGTTAACGCTGCTAAAGCTTACCCAAATGATGGGGATTCAATCTGGCGTCTTTTTTACGATACAGTAAAAGGCGGCGATTATAGAGCTAGAGAGGCCAATGTTTATAGGCTTGCTCAAGTTTCAAATAATATTATCGATCAATGCGCGGCTCAAGGTGTTCCTTTTGCTAGAGAGTATGGCGGAACTTTATCAAACAGATCGTTTGGTGGAGCTCAGGTTTCAAGAACTTTCTATGCTAGAGGACAAACAGGTCAGCAGCTTCTTCTTGGGGCCTACTCGGCCATGATGAAAGAAGTAAATAAAGGCAAGATCACAGTTCATACAAGAAGTGAGATGGTTGAACTTGTTATGGTTAACGGTAAGGCCCGTGGAGTGATCACAAGAAATATCATCACTGGCGCCTTTGAAAAACATGCGGCTGACGCTGTTCTTCTTTGTACTGGTGGATATGGAAATGTTTATTTCTTATCAACTAATGCCATGACTTCAAATAGTTCTGCTGCTTGGAAGTGTTATAAAAAAGGCGCTTATTTCGCCAACCCTTGTTACACTCAGATTCACCCTACTTGTATTCCTGTTCATGGAGAAGGTCAGTCAAAGCTAACGCTTATGAGTGAGTCTTTAAGAAACGACGGAAGAGTTTGGGTTCCAAAAGAAAAAGGCGACTCAAGAAAACCAGCTGACATTCCTGACGAGGAACGTGATTACTATCTTGAAACTAAGTACCCTTCCTTTGGTAACTTGGTTCCAAGAGATGTCGCCTCGAGGAATGCTAAGTTAGTTGTTGATGAAAAGCGTGGTGTTGGAGCAACTAGTGTTGCTGTCTATCTTGACTTCAGAGACGCTATTAAGCGTGATGGAAAAGATCTGATTAAAGAAAAGTATGGAAACCTCTTTGATATGTACAACCGTATCACGGATGCTGACCCCTACTCAGAACCTATGATGATCTACCCTGCTGTTCATTATACTATGGGCGGAATCTGGGTTGATTATAACCTTCAAACTTCAGTAAAAGGTCTCTTCGCTCTTGGTGAAGCTAACTTTTCTGATCACGGTGCTAACCGTCTTGGTGCTTCTGCTCTTATGCAGGGACTCGCTGATGGATATTTTGTTGTTCCTTATACTCTTGGTAACTACCTAGTAACTGAGAAGCCTGAGCAAGAAAATGTAACCGCTGATAACAAAGAATTCGACGAAGCTCTAAGTTCTGCGAAAGCTCACTTTGATAAGCTTATGAGCATCGGTGGAAACCGCTCTGTTGATAGCTTTCATAAGGAGCTTGGTCTTCTTATGTGGGAATATGTGGGAATGGGTAGAAACGAAGCCGGTCTTAAGAAGGGCATCGAGGAGATTAAGAAACTCCGCGTTGAATTTTGGAAGAACGTTAAAGTCACTGGAACTATCGAGGGCATCAATGTTGAGCTTGAAAAAGCAAACAGAGTTGCTGACTTTTTAGAACTTGGTGAGCTAATGGCAAGAGACGCACTCGAAAGAGTTGAATCTTGTGGTGGTCATTTTAGAGAAGAATCTCAGACAGAAGAAAATGAAGCTAAACGTGATGATGATAACTTTGCTCACGTTGCCGCTTGGGAATATGCTGGCGAGAACAATGACCCGATTAGAAACATTGAGGAATTAACATTTGAAAATGTTGCCCTCACTCAAAGATCTTATAAATAGGTGGAGTGTTAGATGAGTAATGCAAATAATATGTCCCTTAAGTTAAAAGTTTGGCGTCAGAACGACGAGAAATCAAAAGGCAAGATGGTTGATTATAGTCTTGATGATGTCTCTCCTGATTCTTCTTTTCTTGAGATGATTGATCAACTCAATGAAAAATTAATTGATAAGGGTGATGAGCCGATCGCTTTTGATCACGATTGCCGTGAAGGAATTTGCGGAATGTGCTCAATGATGATCAATGGTCAGGCCCATGGTCCTGAAGCGGAGACAACAACTTGTCAGCTTCATATGAGAAAGTTCAAAGACGGCGATACCATTGCTATTGAACCCTTTAGAGCGAAGGCCTTTCCGGTTCATAAAGACTTAATGGTAGATAGATCATCTTTTGACGCTATTATTCAAGCTGGTGGTTACGTCAATGTGAATACAGGGAACGCTCAAGATGCCAACGCTATCTTAATCCCTAAGGTGGACGCAGATCTCGCCATGGATGCAGCAGCTTGTATTGGTTGTGGCGCTTGTGTCGCTAGTTGTAAGAACGCTTCAGCGATGCTCTTTGTATCAGCTAAGGTTTCTCAACTCGCTCTTCTTCCGCAAGGAAAGATTGAACGTGAGCAGAGAGTTCTTGATATGGTCGATAAGATGGACAGCCTTGGTTTTGGAAACTGCACAAACGAAGCAGAATGCGAAGCTAGTTGCCCTAAAGCGATTAGCATTTCAAATATTGCTAGGTTAAACCGTGAGTTTCTTTCAGCGGCGGTTAAGAGTAGATCCTAATGCGGGTCTACTCCTCAACACTGAATGCCTTTTGCACTCGTCTTAAGGCAGAAGTAAAAACTATCCTCATCACTGAGATGGGGATAGAGGTCAAGCGGAGCCGTTTTCTTTTTAACGGCTACCTCTACCCCTTTAGTATCATCACCTTTGAATCCCCTAAGCAGCTCGGCTATTTTAACGGGGAAAATTATCAAATCGGAATTAATAAGAACTTAGTCTACCTGGCCAAGCCAGAAGTCTTAAAGAATATCCTTCGCCATGAACTGGCTCATCTTTATATCTTTTTAACTAAAGGCCCGACTGAGCAGGCCCATGGCACTTCGTTTCGTGAAGTCTGTACCAAGTTTGGCTGGGGCACAGAAGTCTCTAGCGCCTACGCGGATATCAAGGAAGAAAATAAGCTAACCTCAGCCCCGGAGTTTGAGAAGATCCTCTCTCGAATAGAGAAACTCTTGAGCCTAGCAAAAAGCGCCAATCAGCATGAGGCCACGGCCGCCACGGCCAAGGCGAACGAACTTCTGATGAAGTACAACTTAGAGCTTTTTAAGAAAGATCCCAGTGAGGCTGAAGAGGAAGTCTTTGTTAAGAATATCTATGAGGCGAAAAGAACAAATGTTCAAATGAACGCCCTCTATGAAATCTTAATTCATTTTTATATCCAGCCTGTTCTCAATAGAACAAGTAAGAAGGTCTATCTTGAGGCCATAGGTTCAAGAGTAAATGTTGAAATGGCCGATTACCTGGCCAAATTCTTTGTAGCAGAATTTGAAAGGCTCTATAAAGATTCAGGACTCAAGGGGGTTTCAGCTAAGAATTCTTTTATAAAAGGAATAGCTGAAGGCTTTAGTTCTAAGATCATCGCTCAAAAGAAATCTGACCCAGGGCTTAGTAAAGAGCTTGTTAAGTTAGATAATGTTCTTAAGTCTCAAGTGAAAATGGTCTATAGCCGTATGGGAAGTTCTGCGAGTTCATCTAAAAAGGTAGATCATGAGGCCCGCGCCCTAGGGCTTAAAGCGGGAAAAGATTTAAAGATTAAGAAAGGTTTAAACGAAGCTAAGAAACCAAAACTCCTAGGATTTTTAAAATGAGCCCATCTGAGTTAATTGAACTTTATAAAAAGATTAATCAATTTGATAAGCATATGGATTTCTCTTTAAAGATTGAAGATGGAAAAGTGACTTATGAAGTGCTTATTGAAGATAAGCACCTCTCAAGCCCTAATACCTGCCACGGCGGTGTCTTAGCGGGGCTTATGGATAATGTCCTTGGCGTGACGGCCCTGGCTTACGCCGTCACTGAGGATAAGCTCTGTTCAACAGTAGAATTTAAGATAAATTATTTAAACCCGGCGCTTAAAGGCGATAAGATTTTTGGGGAAGCAGTAATAGACTATAAAGGTCAAAGACTGGTTGTAACTAGTGGAACCCTTAGAACCAAGGATAAGCTGATTGCTAAGGGACTTGGGACCTTTAACCTCTACCCTGCCTCAAAGAAGGACTTTTTTTCTCTGGAAACAAAGACCACCTAAATAAAATTTTCTTGAAACACTATTTGTTGATATAATTTCCCTGTGTCAGATTCAAAGAAGATAATTAAAACATTTATTGCCAGTTGTGCGGGGACCTTTAAGGCCTTCAACTATAAGTGTGAACTCTCTAAGTCTCAATCCACTATCTGGAACTTTGTGGCCAAGAACGAAGAAGGTGACAAGGTCTACGCGGTCTTTTGCGCTCCAAAACTAGATACTTCAAAGTCCCTTATCAAATTGGCCGTTAAAAAAGTAAGCGATATGCGCCTTGTGGTAGTAACGGCTCAGCATACTGAAGAGCAGCTAGAGGCCTCAAGAGAAGAGGGCTACGCTCTAGTCACACTAGATGTCTTAGCTAAGTTTGGGGATGAGATGATTGATCTGCGTTCTAAAGAAATTAACTCAGATCCTCTAGCATCCACCCGTGAAAAAGTATTCTAATTCTATTAAGATCCTTTAATGCAAGACTCAAAGATATATAAGAAGGTTCTAGAACTCCATAACAAGTATGAAGATTGGGTTGGTCCCTTTTTCTTTCTCTTCGGATTCCTCTTTGATGTTCTAACCTTAGGACGAATTGACGATCCTCTTAATATAATCTCTCAGGGGATCTATCTTATAATCCTTTATAGTTTTCTCTACTTTGAATTCACGGGGACACCTGAACATAAAAAAATAGAGAAGCTCTTTAAGTTTAAAGATGAGATCTTTCACTTCTTGTTAGGGGCGCTCCTTTCGGCCTTTACTCTCTTTTATTTTAAATCAGCAAGCCTCTCAGCTTCCTTTGTCTTTATGCTGACCATCTTTATCTTATTGGTCATCAATGAATTACAGATCTTTCAAAAGCTTGGTCTCTTAATTAAGTCGACTCTCCTCTTCTTATGCCTAGTAACTTACTTTCTTTATATTATTCCCTTGATCATTGGAAAGGTTGGCTTCTTTCCTTTTATTTTTAGCCTAATCACTCCTGTTTTAATCCTCTTTGCCTTCGCCTCTTTTTTAAGAAAGAAAGGCTGTGATCAAAAAAGAATCGAAAAAGGAATGGTCTATCCCTCGTTGGGACTCGTGGCTCTTTTTATCGTTTTCTATCTCTTTAAACTCATCCCCCCGATTCCCCTCTCGGCTCAGCATCTTGGGATCTATCATAATATTGAAAAAGATTTTCCTCACTACAGACTCTCCCATGAAAAACCGCGTTGGAAGTTTTGGGAAACAGGGGACGAACATTTTAGGGCCATGCCTGAAGATAAGATCTTTGTCTTCACTAGGATCTTTGCCCCAGGGGGCTTTGAAGATAAGATCGTTCTTCACTTTCTAAAAGAGACTAAAGACGGTTATAAGACTTCAGATAAGATCCCTCTCAATATCACTGGTGGTCGCGGCGAAGGCTTTCGCGGCTTTGCCTATAAATCAAATTACACTCCTGGAAGCTGGCGGGTACAGGTTGAAACTAAAGATGAACTTGAGATTGCTAGGATAAACTTTGAAGTTATTGAAACACCTTCAGCTCCTCGCCTTCTAAAAGAAGAGATTCATTAAGATGGAACCTTTCAAGAATATCTATAACAAAAAATCATTAAAAGAGTTCTCAAGGACAATCGAAAAATTTTCTAAAAAGAAGTTTAACAGATCTCAATTTCTCAAAGAAGTTAACACAGAGTTAGAGAGTCTTGAGATGAAAGATAGGGTTCGCCTTATCAGTAAGAAGCTTAATGAACATCTAGAAACTGATTACAAGGCTTCAGTTAAGATTTTACTCCAGTCCCTCGCTCCTGAAGATCAAGAGGAAGGTATCACCGGCTTTATCGCCTGGCCTTTACTTCAATTCGTTGAAGATTATGGTCTTCATGACTTTCAAACTTCCTTCTCTGCTATGAAGGAGATGACTAAAAGATTCTCTGCTGAATTTGCGATTCGTCCCTTTTTAATCAAAGATGATAAAAAGGTCTTTAAAATCTTAGAGAAATGGAAATCTGATAAGAACAAACATGTGCGCCGTCTTTGTAGTGAAGGTATCCGCCCTAATCTTCCTTGGGGACTTAAGGTCCAAGGGATCAATGATGATCTTCAAAGGAACCTAAAGCTCATTGATTCTCTTAAAGATGATCCTGAAGAATACGTGAGAAGGTCCGTAGCGAATCATTTAAATGACATCTCAAGACTCGATATAGATCTCATGTTAAAGACAGCTACTCAATGGTCAAAGAGTGATTGCAGCGAAGAGCGCGCCTGGATTATCCGACACGCATCGAGAAGTCTTTTAAAACAAGGTCACCCTAGCGCTCTTAAGCTGCATGGTTATAACCCTAAGATAAAGACAAGCCTTAGTAAGATCAAGCTCGATACAAAGAGCGTGATTGAAGGCAGCTCTTTTACTTTAAGTTTTAAGATTAAGAACCAAGGTAAAAGAAAAGAAAAGCTTCTCCTTGAATACGTGATCCACTATTTAAAAAAGGACGGAAGCTATTCTAAGAAGCCGTTTCGACTAAAAGATGGCAGCCTAGGCTCCCTAGAGACGCTTGAAATTGAGAAGAAGATACCTTTTAAGAAAGTCACAACAAGGGCCCATTACCCTGGCCTACATCACCTCTCAGTTCAAGTTAATGGTCAAGAAGAGCAAAAGGTCTCCTTTCAACTAAGCCTCTAAGTTACTAGAATAACTTAAATTTTAGAGATATATAGGCACCCTTCTAAGTTTAAGCTTGATCCTGACATACATGTAAGTTAGTTTATATTCAGGAGCTCAACATGAGAGAAGAAATTTTAAAGATAGCACAAGAACAAATGAAGGCCGGTGGCTATTCTCATTTAAGTTTTGGCGCTATCGCTTCAGAGTTGAGCACCACTCGGGCCAATCTTCATTATCATTTTAAGAACAAAGAAACCTTAGCTATTGAAGTGACCAAAAGATTTGTGGCCGATCAAGAAGCAGATATATTGAAAGCAGCGGCTCAGTTCCCGGGAGATTTTCCAAAGCTAATAGCAGCAATGGAAGCATGGCTTTGGAGTCATAGAGAATCAAATGGCGCTGTAGGCTCTTGTGTCTGCGAGCAGATCATAAGACAACCTGAAGTTCCAGAGTCTCTTTTAAATTTAGCTAAGAGGCATTTCAATGTGTTTAGATCAATCATTGTTGAACAAGTGATTGAATCACAAAAGGCCGGAACACTTTGCCCTAAGACAGACCCTAAGCAGATCTCTAGAGAGGCCGGCTGTATAATGTTTGGTCTCGGTCAGATGTCTCTGTTCTTAGAAGATGAAGCTGAAGTAGATCAAGTTAAAGGAACTCTAATAGCTTGGGTTTCAAAATACGAACCTTGATAAAAAAATTTCACCAACCACTTACTAACATGTAAGTAAACAGGAGTTAAAAATGAACAATATCACTAAATCACTGGCCCTAGTCCTTATGCTATCGCTTCCCTTGCTTGGTCATAGCTCTGAATCTGAAGATGCTAGGTTTGAGAATAAAGAGTCAGTCTTAAAAGAGCTTCCACAGAGAAATAAGGTAGAGAATCGTGCCCCAGCTACAAAGATCCTTAAGAAGATCAAGGCCAGGCAAGAGATCTTAAGATCTAATGGAAGATTAGAGAGGCTTTATAACTTCAATGTAAGTCTTTAATTTGCCTAAAGACTTACTTACCTGAAAGTAGATTACCTTGGGAGAATCCTTAAGATCTTCCCATTATCAGTAGAAAGATAGAGAAGACCATCAGGGCCTTCTCTTACAGAGCGGATCCTATACTTTAAGTCTTCTATAAGGCGCTCTTCTTTTACCGCCTTTCGATTTGTAAGACTTACCCTATTTAAGTGTCGATCCTTTAAGGCACCTGAGAAAAGATCCCCTTTCCATTTCTTAAAGACCTTCCCTGAATAAACCTCAAGACCACTTGGGGCAATGGAAGGAACATAGAACTTCATAGGCTGAATAGTTCCCTTCACCTTTTTCTCCCCTACATCCATAGGCAGCATATATTCTTTTCCATAACTAGCTTCAGGCCAACCATAGTTGCCGCCTTTTTTAATGATATTGATTTCATCTCCGCCTCTTGGCCCATGCTCCATCTCAAAGAGAACCCCGCGCTCTTTATCAAACACAAGCCCCTGAGGATTACGGTGGCCATAACTCCAAATCTCAGGTTTCGCTTTAGTATTCTTAACAAAGGGATTATCTTTTGGAACACGGCCATCTTTATGAAGGCGCATGACAGAGCCTCCGTGATTGCTAAGATCTTGAGCAGATTCTCTAATTCCCCTATCCCCCATGGTAAAGAAAACATAGTCTTCATCAAAGCTGATGCGAGACCCAAAGTGCCTGCCGGTCTTTGAGTTGATATCTGTTGAGAGAAGAGTTTCGAAGTTTATTAACTTATCTTTGATAATCTTTCCGCGCCCAAGGTTTGTTCCGCTAAAACCATTTTTTCTTTGAACATAGGTAAAATAGATCCAATCTGAAGTGGGGTCTTTTCTAACATCTAAAAAGCCTCCTTGCCCTCTGGTTGAAACCTTTGGGGCGCCTTCTATCTTATTGATCTTCTTAGTCTTAAGATTAAGCCTTGAGAGCTTTCCTGATTTTTCTGTAAAGAGGATTTCGTTTTCACTTAGAAAGTCTAAGCCCCAAATGATATCCAATCCTGTGACAACTTGCTCTACGGAAAAACTCTGTCCCTCACTTACTCCCTTATGAATAATCTTGCCATAAGCCTGAGAGGAGAGAAGTAATATTATAAAGATTAGTTTGTTCATTTTATCCCTTCTTATTAATGTTTAGAATCCTGCGAACCACAATGAGGCATCTCGGGTGCGTAAGGGTTATGAACCTTACTCATCTTAACACTATTTTGAACCCATTTCTTTTTAACCATTGGGCATGAGTAGGCATTATATTTGCTTCCTACGTCATACTTATTAACTATATAAATTAGCGCCATAGATACTAAATGATAAGATTTGTTGTTCTCTTCTCGTTCTTTATCTCGCTTGATTTCAAGAAGCTTGTTTTTAGAGTAGTTTAAAAGTTTGGCAATTTCTTTGTTTTCGATCTGATCTATCTTATTTGAAAGTGCTTTAGCCTTAACTTCTACTTCAGTTGCTACATAAGTGAAGAAAGAACTATGTAAGGCATGGTTTAATTCGAGGACCTGAAGAACATCTTTCTTATCTTTTTCGTTCAAGCTTATTCTATTGGGCTTTTCCACCTTGGTATGATCCTTATGCTCTGAACTTGAAGCATATACCGATTGGCTAAGACTTAGCCCTAATATGAAGATTAATGATTTAAACATTTTGGTTCTCCTTTTTTAAAATAGATTTATATTCAAAGTATGAAAAGGTAACAGGAACAATAAAAAGAGTTATCAGCTCGACAGACATTCCCCCTAAAGTAGGAATCGCCATGGGCTTCATGACTTCGCTTCCTGCTGAGGTCGACCAAAGGATGGGAAAGAGTGCCACCACAGTTGTAGTCGTAGTCATCACCAGAGGCCTGATCCTTCTACTACCTGCTTCAACAATACAATCTTTTAACTCATTCCAGTTCTTTGGCGAGCGGACTCTGATGCTCTCTTGCAGATAAGTCATCATCACTACTCCATCGTCTACTGCGATACCAAAGAGAGCAATAAATCCAACCCAGACTGCTACAGAGGTATTAAAGCCTCCTATCCATAAGAGGATAAGGCCACCTGCCAAAGCGATAGGAACAGCGCTAAAGATGATGGCTGAGTTTCTAAGGTTCTTAATTCCAAAGAAGATGATCAAAAGGTTTATGAGTAGAGCTATGGGAACTAAGGCCATAAGCCTCTTATTGGCCCTTACTTGATTCTCGTATTGACCTGCCCAAACGATGGAGTATCCCTTAGGTAGCTCTATTTTTTTTGCCACAGCTTCCTTAGCTTCTTCTACAAAGCCAATTAAGTCTCGGTTCTTAACATTTAATAAGACTACAGACCTCAAGAGACCATTCTCTGATTGAATAGCGGCTGGACCTGTCACTACATTTATCGTTGCAAGTTGCTCTAAGGGAATATGCTGACCTAGAGGACTTGGCACTAAAACTCTTTTAAGATCATCAATACGATCTCTAAGCTCTTTTTTATACCTAACCCGAATTGGAAACCTTTGACGCCCTTCATAGAACTGGCCGATATTCATGCCCCCTACAGCGGTTTGGAGAATCTGATTAACAGTGCCAGTATTAACTCCGTACCTAGAGGCAGCCACCCTATCAATATCAAATTCTATATAGGGTTTTCCCGTTATCTTCTCGGCATAGACGCCATAAGCCCCTCTTACTTTTTCGACCTCTTCACCAATTTGAGTAGCTAATGATTCTAGAGTTTTTAACTCTGGGCCGAAGATCTTTATTCCAATCTGAGTCTTTATTCCTGTTGAGATCATCCCAATTCGAGTTTGAATAGGAAAGTCCCAAGAGTTCACAAGACCTGGAACCTGAAGAGTTTGATCCAGGTCTTGCATGATCTCATAGATACTCTTCCCAGAGGGCCATTTATCTTTAGGCACTAACTTTACAATGGTTTCAAACATGGCCACTGGAGCGGGGTCAATGGCGGTGCTAGCGCGCCCTAGCTTTCCTACGGCAAATTCAACCAGAGGATGATCGTTTAAGACCTTATCCGTATAAGCCAAAAGTTCTCTTGCCTTCGTCATGCTCACATCAGGAGTGGTCACTGGCATATAAAGAATATCCCCTTCATTTAAAGAAGGCATGAATTCTTTTCCTAATTGAGTAAAGGCGTAACCTCCAACAATTAAAAGAATAAGGGGCGCTATTAAAAATGTAGCCCTATGATCTAGAACCCAGTTCAAAAGAGGTTTATAAGTATTAACAATTAAGGAGCTAACCTTATTTTTCTCTATTGGTTTAAGTTTTCCATTTAAGAAGAAAACAGAAAGGGCTGGCACTAAGATTAGGGCAACAACAACTGATCCAAACATGGCGAGAGTCTTGGCCCAAGCAAGAGGACCAAAGAGTTTTCCTTCGGCACCTTCAAGTCCAAAGACCGGAAGAAAGGTCACAATGGTAGTGAGAACGGCAGTTAAGATAGCAGGACCGACTTCCCTAGCTGATCTAATGATAATCTTGATTCTTTCTTCTTTTGAAGCCTCTGGCTTTTCAGATAGATGAGAATAGATATTCTCTGTCATGATGATGCCCATATCAACCATGGAGCCAATGGCGATGACTAGACCAGATAAGCTCATCACGTTTGAATCAATACCAATCAGCTTCATTAAGATAAAACTAATCCCAACTCCAAAGGGAAGAGTTAGAGAGACTAAGATAGAAGTCTTAAAATGAAGAAGAAATAAAAGGATCACAATGATTGTGATGATGATCTCTTCAGTCAGAGCGGAGTAAACTGTCGACATAGTTTTTTCTATGAGAATAGTTCGGTCGTAAAAAGGAGTTAGAGTAACTCCACGGGGAAGTCCTTTTCTTACTACTTCTAAGCGCTTCTTAACTCTATCGATGACTTCCTTTGGGTTCTCACCAAAACGCATTGTAACCACGCCGCCAACGGCCTCCTGCCCGTTCTTATCTAAGGCCCCCCTTCTAAAAGCAGGACCTGTTCCCACAGAGGCCACATCCTTAACTCTAATAGGAGTTTTATCTTTAATGGCGATGACAACATTTTCAATATCAGAGAGAGATTTAAAGAACCCCTTTCCTCTTACAATGAATTCTCTATTACCCTCTTCAACA
The DNA here is from genome assembly GCA_913061265.1 of uncultured Halobacteriovorax sp. Lineage (GTDB taxonomy): Bacteria > Bdellovibrionota > Bacteriovoracia > Bacteriovoracales > Bacteriovoracaceae. The sequence goes on from CAJXVS010000001.1 coordinate 256,256, forward strand.
ACTTCAGCCCCTACATCGATATTACTATTTTGAATGGCCTTTATGAGTTTGTTAAAATGAACGTCATAAGCAAAAAGCTTCTTTGGATCAACATCAATTTGATATTCTTTTACAAAGCCACCAATACTGGCCACTTCAGAGACTCCCTCGACTCCTTGAAGAAGATAGCGTGCGTGATAGTCCTGAAGAGTTCTAAGTTCGCTTAAAGACTTTGGCTTTAAAGCTCCCTCGGCATTTTCAATGGTGTACCAAAATATCTGTCCAAGCCCAGTAGCGTCTGGCCCCATAAGAGGAATGACTCCACTTGGAACGGAAGAGCCGGCTGAAGAGAGTTTCTCTAAAACACGGGATCGACTCCAATAGAAATCAACATCGTCTTTAAAGACGACGTAGATAGTAGAGAAGCCAAAGGCTGAAATCCCTCTAATATTCTTAACGCCAGGAATCCCTTGCAGCATAATGCTTAGAGGGTAAGTCACTTGCTCTTCAATATCTTTAGGAGAGCGCCCGGGCCATTCAGTGAAGACAATCTGCTGATTCTCCCCAATGTCTGGAATAGCATCTACCTTGGCCGTCCTTATACTAAAGACAGAAAAGAGCGCCACTAAAACAAAGCTGAAGACAACATAGTTTCTTTTTATAATGGAAAATTCAATGAGTCGTTGAATCATAGTCTTGCCTTTTAGTGTTGATGACCAGTTGAAGTCGACATGTCTATATAGCCACCAAATAATTGAGCTTGAGCGTCTAAAAGAAAGTTTCCTTCCATGACAACTTGCTCATTTTCCATAAGCCCATCTTTGATCTCTACATAACCTTCAGATTCTTGTCCGGTTAAGATCACGCGGGCCTGAAACTGCTTATCACTTACCTTGACCCAAACAACCTTTCTTTTTCCTGTGTCAATGATCGCTGAGCGCGGAACAACTAAGGGCATTCCTTCGAGTTCAATCTTTAAAGTAGCGTCAGAGATCATTCCTGGTTTTAGTTTTCCGTTTAGGTTCTTAACTGTTGTTCTAATTTTTAAGGTTCTAGAGGTTGAACTTAGAACAGGAGCGACGAAGTCAATCTCCCCTTTTAAGATCTCTCCTGGCTGAGCACTAAACTTCATCTCAACTGATTGACCAAGGCTAACAAGGCCCGAGTCTTGCTCGTATACATCCATCTCTACCCAAACATCAGAGAGGTCACTAAGTTCAAAGAAGTTCTGCCCTTCTTTAAAGTACTTTCCAACAATTGCGTTTCTTGATCGAACTATTCCAGTGGCCGGAGAATAGATGGTTATCTTCTTAGGAATTGATCCTTTCTTAAACCATCCTTCATACTGAAACTTCTTTATTCCCCATAACTTTAAGCGCTCCTCACTTTGAAGCATCATCTCTTTAAAGTCTTTTGACTTGTCTTTTTGAAAGCTTCTTCTTGCAATCAAGTACTCTTCACCTGCTGTTATTAACTGCGGGCTATAAAGATCAATCACAGGGTCACCAAGGCTTATAAAACTACCAGTAGATTTAACGTAGACCTTCTCAACCCTTCCTGAGATTCTTGCAGGAATATTACTTTCTTTATCTTCAGATTGAAGAACGCTTCCTAGAAGCCTGATGTTCTTCGTCATCGACATTGTCGTCACGGGAAAGTAATGGGGTTTAAAATGACTTAGCTGAGCCTTTCTTAATTTAACTTTAGCGATATTCATTCCCGCCATGCTTGGTGCTTTAACCTTAACCATAGGAGTCCCGTCCAAAGGGCAGACATCTGCGGTTTCGCTAGTAACATCTGGAAAGTCTTTACATTGATAGCTCGTCTTTACAGGAACAATCTCACTTTTATTGGTGCCTGGTTCGTCAATCTCAACTTCAACCTTTGTTAGGTTCATATGACAGATGGGGCATTTTCCAGCCTTTGTCTCTTTAATCTCTGGGTGCATGGAACAAGTATAATAACTCTCCACTGTACTGTGAGCATGAGTAGCTTCAGGGCCCTCTTTAAACTCTTTTTGACAAGAGGAGATAAACATTAGTAGTACGACGAAGATTAATTTATTCATATAGCTTCTCCCCAAGGATGAACTTTTTCTCGATTTGTTTCTTAGTTAACTGACTCTTAAGCATGCTTCTTTTAATAAGTAGCTTTTGATGCTTAAGCTCTGATTGTAATAACTCTACATAACTGGCCCTGCCATAGCGGTAGGACTTGGCCGTAATGTCTCTTGAATTCTCAGAGAACTTTATTGTTTTATTATTTAAGATCTCTAGTTCTTTCTTTACTCTATTGATCCCAAAGTTTAGGCCTTCAACTTGACTCTCTTTTTTTCTTTGATAGTTCTTAAGCTCTTTTGTTGCCATAGTCTTTTTGTGAACCGCCTCTGAATGAGCTGCATACTTAGTGCTAGAGGTAGGAATGGGAAAGGCCACGGAGGCGGAGACAAAGTCCCCTTTATTGTCGATATTAGATCTTTTGGTATAGCCCATGGAGAAAGTAAGGTCAGGCACAAAGCCTTTCTTTTGAGCGCTTAACAAGAACTTCTTAGAATCTAAGTTGGCATTTAGCGCCAGCTCCTTAAAGTCCTTCTTAACCCTTGAATCAGTTGCGGAGAGCTTCCAAGGAACAGTGCTTAGATCAAGCTGACCTTCAAGCCCAAGAAGATAACCTAGCCTTGATTCGTTTTCTTTGTATTCATATTCTTTAGAGCTTAAAGCGGCATCAAGTTCTGACTTTCTAATCTTTAAATCGAGGAGACCTTGTTGAGAGATCTTTCCGTTAGTATAGAGCTTCTTTGATACCTTTAAGATCTTATCAATCCAGACGATGTTCTCTTCGTTGATCTTAATCTCTTCTTTTAATTGATTAAGATTCGTGATGACTTCCCAAAAACTCTTGATAAGCTCATTTTTTTTATTCTCAGAAGAGTGCCTAGTGGCCTCCCCTAGCTTTTCAAAAGAATCTTTTAGATTTCCGTACTTATTAGTCAGGGCCACCTTTTGAGAAAGGCCTATCTCAATCCCGGTCATAGGGCTCTGATCAGACTCAAGAGAGTCTTTAGGAAAGTTCTTAGCGGCCAGCTTCACCATGGGATCTCCCCATGAACTAGCACTACTTCCTTGTTCAGTAAAAGCCGCACTTTTTGCTTTTAAGGCCCCGACTGCTTCGTGAGATTCAATCCGCTTAATAGCATCATTAAAGCTGTAGCCATAGGCCACTTGCATAGCACTCCCTAAAAGAGCACCTAGTATCAATATAGTTTTCAAAACTAACTCCTAAAATTTAAATGTATTAAAAAATTTAGAAGTTATGCGATGGGAGGTCTAAGAAAAACGGTTGAGCTTCTTTGAAGAGATCTTTCAAAGTAGTTAAATTCAATAAAGCTTAAGGCTGAAACCTGAACAGGCCCATTCTTAAAATTAGTTTCAAGGGATAAGATTGCACAGCACTTACACTGGCTTTGTTTCTTTTCTTTTGATTCTTTATTCTTAGACTTTGAAGAGGCATGAAAAGGACAATCCTTCATCTGACCTTTTGAAGCACTAACCGTTTTCTGTCCACAAGTCATAAAGTTCGCGCAAACTGTAGCGTTAGCATAGACTAGCTGCGAGCTTAAGATGAATGTGAGTATCAGAGTTATTAGCTTCATTATTTATAGGTTACCATCTCTTAAAAAATTGTCACGTCAATATTAGGTCAACTCCCTAACTTATCGGAAGTATTCCCTATCTTCTTAGTTTTCGGCCTTAGCTTTTACTCACTCTTCGTACTATATCGATGATTTCGTCCACTTTTTCAGTCATTTCTTCTTTTGACTCTGAATCAATGGCCTTTTTTAGGCAGCAGTTAAGATGAGCCTCAAGAACCTCTAATTCAAGAGATTTCATGGCACTTCTAACGGCCTTAACCTGGGTTAGGATATCGATACAATACTTATCATCTTCGATCATCTTGCCAATACCCCGAACTTGTCCTTCGATACGATTGACTCTGCTAAGTTGGGCCTTATGATCTGCGCCTTTTTTTGTCATAGGAGTACGCCTTTCAAAATAAACGATTCAATTCGTCATAGATGACTGTAAAAATGACAAAACGAACAATAGTTACATACCCCTATAGGGTACTTGAACAAATGTTACAATTCAACTAAAACACATCATGTTGAAAAATTTTATCGTTTTTTCATTCCTAGGCTTTGCCCTATTTTCCTGCCGCTCTGAAAAGGGTGAGTTGAGACTAATCGATAGATCAAACCCCTTTCAAGAAAATGCCGTCATAACGGGAAAGGCCAGCCTTGGGTTTAAAAGCCTCCAAGAATTTATTCTCAAGCCAAAGTGTATGTCCTGTCATTCCTCTAAAGCTGGAAGAGCAGAACCAGAATTCGACCCCATTGATTTTGATACTTATGAGTCGACTATGAGCTTGAAGTTTATTCCCCTTCTTAAAAAAGGTGTGCCTGAAAAAAGTAGGCTTTACCAAGAAGTATTCAAAGGAAGTATGCCAATAAGAGAACGCTTGCATGACGCTGAGATTGCCTTTATCGCCAAGTGGATTAAGGCCTGCGCTCCTAAAGAAGATGTCTCTAAGGTTCCTGAGAAATGTGAAGATGATTCCGGGGACGAAGATGACTTTGGAGATGAAGATGATTTTGGTGACGAGAACAATGAAGAAGATGAATTTGATAATGATGAATTTTAATACTCTAAAGGAGAGATTATGAAGAACTTAGTAATAGGATTAGCCCTTTTAATTTCAGCAACAGGTTTCGCTGCCACAAACTCAAGTGAAACTGCCGAAGGTGTAGTCGAAGCAGTTAGACTTTTTGAAGATAGCAATAGTGAAGAAACAGTTGCCAATTTTAAAGGAATTAAAGCCTCGGCCAATAGTCACGGAGTTACCGTCGAGATCTTTCTTAAAGATAAAACAAAAATAAAATACGGTTGTCATCGTCATGGTGCAGGGGATCCATTTGAGTGTCATGAAGATTAGTTAACTTTAAACTCTCTTAAAGACTAAAAAATTTAAGAGAGTCCTTTTATCCTCGTAATCTTAACAACTTAACCATGGTAGATTCTACCTTGTAGGCTCAAAACGAATGCTTCAAAACCTATCCTAGGGTATATAAAGATCATGAAAACTAAACTACTCATCTTCGCTCTGACTCTACCTCTTACTTGCTTTTCAAAAAGTGTCCTCGTGGACCTTCCACCGAGCTCTTTTGAACATATAAAAGCTAGTTCAATTAATTATAAATTGATTAAGAAACAAGGTGCCGTCACTTTAAAAGTAAAAGAGAAAGACTTATCAAAGATCTCTGGTGTTCTTCATCAGCATAACGAGCGCTGTGGTGGATTTGTGGCAAGACCTCTAAAGTCTGCTTACCCAAAGTACAAAGGCTGGGATGATAACCGTTATAAAGTTGATTATAGTTTAACAAAAGAAGCTCTAGTCTTGGACACAATTGAAAAGGTTCAAGAGGCAAGAATACTTGCTGATATGACTTGGTTCTCAAGTTACCATACAAGATATTACAGCTCAAAGACTGGCATTCAGGCCATGAAAGACTTGCATGCAAAGTGGAGCAAGATCGCCGCTAGTAGAAATGATATTAAGGTCGAGCTTTTTAAGCATGCTGATTGGGAACAACCAACAGTGATCTTAACCTTTAAGGGTGAGACTAAAGAAAATATCATCGTTGGTGGCCATGGTGACAGTATTAATACTGACGACGAAGGCCCTCATTCTCACTCTCCGGGTCTTGATGACAATGCTTCGGGAATTTCTACTATTACAGAAATAATAAGAGTGCTTGTTGAAACAAACTATAAGTCTAAGCATAATCTTCAATTCATGGCCTTCTCTGCTGAAGAAGTTGGTCTTAGAGGAAGCATGGATATTGCGGCAAAGTATGATGCCGAAGTTATAAAAGTTAGAGGCTATTTAAATTTAGATGGAACGAACTTCAAAGGAAGCTCTGATATCAACTTTGCTATAATTGCCGACGATACTGATAAAGAACAGAACGCCTTTCTTGGAAAGATCTCTGATACTTACTTAAAGCTTCCTTGGGGCTATGATAAGTGTAACTACGCTTGTAGTGATCATTATTCTTTTGATTATAAGAACTTTCGCGCTTCGTTTCCAGGAGAAGCAAGAGTTTTAGAAGAGAATCCAAGGATTCATACAACTGATGATACTTTTGATGTCATGGGTAATAACGCCACTCACGCCGTCTCTTTTGCTAAGCTTGGTCTAAGCTACGTCTTAGAATTAGATAAGTGATTCTTTAAGGCCCTTGGAAGACCAGGGGCTTCGATAATATTATTATGCTCCCCTTCAACTTCATACAGAGTTAATTCTCCTTTAAGAGAATTACCCCAGCCTAGTTTTGGATCACTATAAATACCTTCTTCAGTCGTAGGCACTTTAAATAAAGTGATCCCTCCATCAAACTTAGACGGTTTATACTTATATATGGCCGAGTAGTTCTTTAACTCAACAAAGAAATGGCGGATATTATGGGGGATGGTCAGGCCAAAGAATCTTAGAAACTTTGCCCTTAAGGTATAATTTATTTGTTTTAGCCTATAAGGAATCATGATCTTTAGGTTATCAATATAACCCCTAGTTCCCGTTGAATAATTCTTTAAATTGATATCAGGACCGAAGGTATCAAACATGATGATGTCGGCCACTTCTTCTCCCGCCTTTTGCAGGATTCTAGCGGCTTCTAAAGCCAGGTAGCCTCCCATGGAGCCCCCTGCTAGGTAATAAGGACCTTCTGTTTGAACAGTTCTAATCTCTCGTACATAAGCTTCTGCCATGGCCTCAATAGTAGGAAGAGTCTCAGACTTTCCATCGACTCCAAAGGATTGAAGACCATAAAGACCCCGTCCTTCTTCAAGACCTGGAACTAAGGCCATATAGTTTAAGATATTTCCACCAACTCCATGAAAACAAAAAAGTGGGGCTAGTTTATCGCCCTTTTTAATTTGAACTAAGGAATGAAGCAGTGAAGAAGCTTCAGATAAATTTGGCCTATCACCAGAGGAGTTACTCGTCTTTGATTCGATCAATTCAGAGAGTTCTTTAATAGTGCCTGAAGTAAATAAAGTAGCGAGTCCTAGGTTTAGGTTCCACTTCTTTTCAATCATAGAGAAGAGCTGAACTGAAAGAAGAGAATGCCCTCCTACGTCAAAGAAATTACTCTCTACATCAATGCTTTCAAGGCCAAGAAGCTCACACCAAATCATGTGCAGCTCCGTCATGACTCCCTCTTTTAAGAGGTTTGTCTTAATTGTCTTTGTTTTGGCCGCTGCCCCAAGTTGAGGTGCCGGCAGGTTCTTTTTATCAATCTTTTCATTAAGGGTTTTTGGAAACTCATCCATCTCTACAAAGTTTGATGGAATCATATAAGAAGGAATCTTCTCCCCTAAGAATGAGCGCAGCTTTAACTGATCAATAGGAGATTCTTTTATATAATAACCAACTAGTCGCACATCCCCAGGTCTGTCTTCTCTGACTATGACAACTGATTGAGTGATTCCAGGAAATTCACTTAAGACTGATTCAATCTCACCAAGTTCAATCCTATAGCCTCTGACCTTAACTTGCCCGTCGTTTCGTCCTAAGCATTCAATCCGCCCATCACTATGTAAACGGGCCAGGTCGCCAGTATTGTACATCTTCTCCCCTGCCCGAAAGGGATTAGGGATAAAGCGCTCATCAGTTAAGTCTTGCCTGCCTTTATAACCGTCAGCGAGGCCCTCGCCTCCAATATATAATTCCCCCGGGTGACCTAGAGGAAGGAGTCTTTGATTCTCATCTAAGATATAGCAAGCGGTATTAGCGATTGGTTTTCCAATAAGAATATTTTCTTCAGGGTCCGTTAACTCTTCAATCGTTGACCAAACCGTCGTCTCAGTCGGTCCGTACATATTCCAAACACTTTTAACGATAGGAAGGAGGCTCTTATTTAGATCTTTTGGAAAAGGCTCTCCCCCACAAAGAAGCTTGAAGTCGCTACTACCCTTCCAGCCGGCGCTTAATAATAAACGCCAAGTCGAAGGAGTGGCTTGCATCATATTTATGTTCTCGGATTCAATAATATTCTTAAGCGCTTCTCCATCCATTGTTTCTTCTTTTTGGGCGATCCTCACAGCTCCCCCAGTGATAAGCGGAAGGTAGAGCTCGAGTACGGCAATATCAAAACTTAAGGTCGTTACGGCCAAGAGCTTATCAGTGCCTTTCATTCCAGGACGATCTGCCATCGTCTTTAAGAAGTTATGAACTGCCTTATGAGGCAATTGAACTCCCTTAGGAAGACCCGTTGATCCAGAGGTATAGATTACATAAGCAGTAGCATTCTCATTGGTATGAACGCCTGGGTGAACCTCATTATCACCCTTCATTTCACTTAAGAGGAGCTTAACGGCTTTATCTTCTTGAAAGCGAGGAAGAAGTGAATCTTCTACGATCATGATCTTAAGCCCTGAACTCTCGATCATATAATCAAGGCGGTCCTGAGGAAATCCTGGATCAAGGGGAACATAGCCTGCCCCTGTTTTTAAGATAGCAAGCAGGGCGACTAACATCTTATTATGGCGGTGAACTGAAAGACCAACGAGATCTCCAGGAACAACCCCTTCACTAATTAAGTGATTCGCCCATGCATTGGCCTTTCTATCGAGCTCTTTATAACTAAGCTCACCTAGTCCATCACAAGCCGCAATAGCATCAGGAGTGAGAAGGGCCTGTTTTTCAAAACACTTATAAAAGATTCCCTCTTCTTTCCAGTCAGTCCAAGTATCATTCCATTTATTTACAAAGAGATCCTCTTGCGCCTTTGGAATAAGATTTAATTCTTTGATTGGTTGTTCAGACCTATGACTGACAACTTCAAGGATGCTGACAAAGTAATCAAGCATGAACTTGGCGGTCTCATCTTTAAAGAGCTCAGTTCTGTATTCAATGGCCCCTTCAACCTTTTCATCAGTGGTCTTTACCCACAGATCTAGATCAGTATGAGTGGCGCTTCTTCCGATGCTTCTTTGATTGATCTGATGATCTCCCAGCATGAACTCTCTATTAGAGACATCTTGATAAGTAAAGAAGGCCTGATAGACCGCTGTCCGGCTATTGTCTCTCTTGAAGCTAAGCTCCTTTAAGATCGTATCAAAGGCCACATGCTGATGATCAAAGGCCTCAATCATCTGTAGGTTTATTTCTTTTAGTAAACTTGAAAAGCTAACACTAAGATTAACAGTATTCCTAAGGGGAATGATATTAACAAAGAAGCCAATCAATCTTTGTACTTCCTCGGTATGCCTACCTCTGACAGGAGTGCCTATGACGATATCTGACTCACCTGAGAGCTTTGATAAAAAGAGATTCCATGCGCTTAAGAAGACTACATAAAGAGAGACTCCATTTTCTTTAGCGAGGATTCTAAGCTTACCTGATAATTCATCTGATAAAACAAAGGGAATTGATTTTCCTATATTAGAGAAGACCACTGGTCTTGAAAAATCAATTGGCAATTCTAGAACTGGCAGGTCTTTTAATCTATCAACCCAAAAATGAACTTCTGATAAAGAAAATTCTTTTGAGTTTATCTTTCCATTATAAAGAGCGTAGTCAGCATAAGTGACTCCTCCTAGATCTAAGAGCGTTGGTTCTGTTTTTTTCAGAAGAGCAGAATACAAATGATTAAGCTCTTCAAAGAAGATATCAAAGCTCCAGCCATCCCATACAATATGATGAACCTTTATATAGAAGACAAAACTTGATCTTCCTGTTTTTAAGAGCTTTGTTTCTATGAGAGGAAGCTTTGAGAGATCAAAGGGCTTTGCCGCATCAATCCTAAGAAACTGTAAGACTTTATCTTTGGCGCAGTCAACCTGATCAAGCTTTATCCTAAGATCACTCTCAACAACTTGAAAGATACCCTCTGTTTTTTTGAGAAACCTTGTTCTTAAAGCGTCATGTCTTTTAATGATTAAATTAATAGCTTCTTCTAAGAGATCAACCTTAACAGCAAAGTCCATCTCAAAGGTTGTGGTCAGGGTGTTACCAGTCGCCCCTTTATGAATTTCCTCTAAGTACCAAGTTCGCACTTGATTGATGCTAAGAGGAATCTTTTTAAATTCCTTGGCAGCACCAGGGATTATCTCAGGCACGATGGCCTTAGGTTCAGAGTTTCCACCTAGAAGCTTAGAGAACTGATAGATAGTAGGAGCTAGAAAGAAATCTTTTAGGGTTAACTTTAAGTCGTACTCATTCTTAATCTTTAACAGAATATCGTTCGCCAAAAGAGAGTGACCGCCTAAGCTAAAGAAGTCCATATCCCTTGGAATGTTTTCAATCTGAAGAACTTCTTCCCAGATCTTAGTTAATCTTTCTTCTTCAGGATGAACTGATTGATCAACCTTCTTCTCTACAATCTTCTTATCAAGATTCTTTTGAAGAGGTATTAAGAGATCTTTTAGCTTAAGCTCACTTAGCCTTAGTGACTTATCTAAGATGGCCATCTCTAAGATCTGTATATAGTTCTCTAACCAATTATAAATAGTTTCATGCTTAAAGAGCTTAGTATTATATTGGCATTCTAGAACAAGCTTATCCCCACAACTAGTAGCGTTGATAAAGATCTCAAAGTTCTCATAATGCCTTGGGTTTGATGTATAAGAAGCGTCTAGGCCTGAATACTTTAGGCCTTGCCCTTCATACTGCTGATCGACGTTAAAGATTATATTGATTAAGGGAATCCTTGAAGGATCTCTTTCTATCTTAAGTTCATTTAGGAGGCTGCCGAAAGTAAAGGACTGATGATCAAAGCCATCAAGCATCTTCTTCTTTAACTTCTTTCCAAGACTCTCAAAGCTATCACTCTTTTCAAAGGGTAGACGAATAGGAAGTAGGTTTACAAGATGCCCACAGAGGTCATATTCTCCAAGAACAGATTGAGTCGCTGAAGAGATCCCTATTACTAAGTCATCTTTATCAGTTAGCTTATGAATCAAGATCTCAAAGGCCGTCATAAGAGTTGTATAGTAACTCATGCCTAATTTTCCACCGAGTTTCTTAACCTTCTTTACAATTTCAACATCAACTTCAAGGTCAATTCTTTTTGAATCATAAGTTCTAAAGCTCTCCCTTTCAAAATCCCCCGGAAGGTCTAAAGGCTTTGGGATACTGCTGAATTCTTTTTTCCAGTATTCTGCGTGAGAGGACTTAATAACCTCCCCTTTATGCTCTTTGATTGAATAGGCACTGAATTGTGAAGGCCATGGTAATTGATTTCTTTTATTCTCAAGGAGATGAGAATAGATCTCACTCATCTGCCCCACCATAACGGCCATGGACCAGCCATCACAGATGATATGATGGGCGCTAAAGAAGAACAGGTGCTCTGTTGAAGAGAGCCTTACGAGTCTTGCTTGAAATAAAGGCCCCTTAATGAGATCAAACTTAAAGAGCGTGCACTCTTTGATCAGCTTATCGATCTCGCCTTTGCTGTCCTTACTTTCAGACAAGTCCAAAGTCTCTAGTGGGTAATTGAATTTATCGGTAATTAAGAAGAAGCGCCCATCTTTAGTAAAGCTTGAACGTAAGGCATCATGGCGCCTAATCATCTCTTGAAAGGCGCGCTCAAAGACCTCTTGTTTTAAATCTCCCTTAAGAGAGATTCGAATGGATTCGTTATAGCAAAGACTGGCCTCTGGAAGCATTTCGACCGTGGCCCACATCTCGCGCTGAGATTCAGTAGTGGGCACGGTTAAAATAACTTCACCATTTTCAAAAGGGTCGTAGCTAATTTTCTTCTTTTCTAACTTACCCACTTACTAAGCCTCAATCTCCAGATATTCATCCGGGTTATCAGGGTCAACTATAAACCATGCAGGGTTTCCAATTGCGTCTTTTCCGAGAATAGCCCCATCAATAGGTGGCATATCAAAGACGGGGTCACTTCCCGCTATTCCTGGTAAGAGTGAAACCTTTTGAAGGGCCCTTACACATTTCTTAAAAGTAGCTAAGACTATTTGAAGCTCTTCGTCAGTATGCGCTAAGTTTACAAACCACGGGAAGCCATCATAACAATGAACGCCGTAGAATCTTAGAAGAGCAAAGAGAAGGTCACCATTTTTAATATCTTCTTTCCATTTTGGTTTCATTAAAGACCCAAAATTATCCATCTTTAAAGGAAGACCAACTTGCTGACAAAAGAGGTTCATCTCATCGGCGAACCTATCGGCCTTAGCGGTTAAGTCGCTAAGCTGCTTAACGCCGCCTTCTTTGATAATCTCTAAGGCGCCTTTTGCTGCAGCGAGGGCCATAGGATGGCGAACAAAGGTTCCTGCAAAATAAGTCACCCCAACAGTTGGAGTTGAAGCGTCACCAAATTGCCAATGACCACCATCAAGGGCGTCCATAAACTTATCCTTTCCAGCGATCACTCCAATAGAGATTCCGCCGCCAACGATCTTGCCATAAGTAGCAAGGTCAGCCTTAACATCAAAGTAGGCCTGAGCTCCACCTGGATGGATTCTGAAACCTGTTATCACTTCATCAAAGATAAGGGCGCAGTCATTCTCTAAAGTAATCTTACGAACTTCTTGTAAGAATTCTTTTGGATGAAAGTCACTTCTTCTACTTTGAACGGGCTCAACTAAAACCGCGGCAGCATCTTTAGAGAGCTCGCGAATCTTCTCTAATGTTTCATCAGTTCCGTATTCTAAGATGATCATATTCTTAACAGCGCCACTAGTAATTCCAGGTGCCGCTGGAAGAGACTTTCCAGTCTTTGTTCCTCTTACAATCACTTCATCATTGATGCCGTGATAAGAGCCTTCAAAGGCTATGATGGTATCGCGCCCCGTAACTGTTCGGGCAATTCTCATGGCACCGAGAACCGCTTCAGATCCAGTGTTACAAAAGGCTGCCCTGTCAGAGTTCGTGAGTTCGCAAACAAGCTTACTAACCTCTCCTGTTAGTTCATGCTGTGGACCAATCTCGTAGCCCTTTTCAACTTGCTCTAAGACATATTTCTTAATCTTCTCATTACCATTGCCAAAAAAGTTAGAGCCAAAGCCACAAAGCATATCGATATATTTATTTCCATCAACGTCCCATAGGGTCTGAGAGTCTGACTTATTTATGACTATTGGATAAACCAGTTCTTTTACTTCAGGTCTAAATCCTGTCACCACTCTTGGATCAGCATGAGACTTTCTATGTTTTTGGGTAAATTCCTTAGAACCTTTTGTTCTTTTATTATACTCGCTAGTGAGCTGATCAATATAGGCCACCTGCTCACTTGTTAGCTCTGCATTTTTCTTAATATTAATCCTAGCGATGGCCCCGAAGGCCTTCTTAGTATTATTCACGGATACTTTCTTTGCAGATTTTTCTTCTGGTGCTTTACTTGCTGCCGGAGCACTAGCGGCTTTTGATGGCGCTGCAGCTTCAGCAATTGGGCCTACCACTTGAGGAGCCACTTGTTGAAGTACCTGAACGGGTGCCGCTTGAACGGCCTGACCAGAGAGAATCTGCATTTGCTGACTCATCAAATCGAGCTGCTTGGCGACAATGGATTCTAGGTTTGATCCGTTTGATAATTGAATAGGCGCTGCCGCCGCTACTTGTACAGCGGGAGCACTTTGGTATTGAACAACTGGCGCCTGGGCAACAGGACTAATTTCCGGAGCTGGAGCGGGAGCTGCTATAGGAACAGGTGCTGGAACTTCTTCCACCTTAGCTTCGTCAAAATTTAAAGGAGAATTACTCGCTAAGAACTCACAAAGCTCGTTAGTCGTAGCGAGCTCTTCCATCAATTGTCTAAAACCAATCTCCACTTTAAAGACCTTCTTTAAATTTAGAGCTACTTGAGTTAAAAAGAGTGAGTCCATACCCATTTCCATAAAGCTGGTATCTGATTCAAATTCAGAAATATCCATGCCACTGGCCTCTTCAAAGACTTCTGTTAACTTGCTTTTTAATCCATCATTTGTTGATGCTGTCATCTTGGTATCCTCGTCTGCTAATTTTTCAATATATGTTGTTGTTTGATCTATCCAAATTCTTTTTCTTTTAAAGGGCATAGTTGCTAGTGCGATCCTGCCAGGGTTTCTTGATCCATAATAAAGATCAGGATTCACTTCTATGCCTTGAAGCCAAAGAGAGCCTAAGGCCTTTAATAGGCTTTGCTCTTCAGTTTCAGGATTATCTGTTCCCGTTTGAATGGAAACGAGGTCTTTTCTCTTTTTACTTAGAAAGACTTTCTTAGAAAGACTAGTTAAGGTATTACGCGGACCAATCTCTAGATAGACAGCGTCTTCCTCTTCCATTAAATCCTCAATACAAGGAGAAAAGCGAACAGTCGCTCTTAGATGATTCGCCCAATAATTAGCTTCACTAAGGTTGGCCCCTTTCTTAACAGTGGAGAAGATAGGGATTTGAGCTTCTTTGATATCTATAGTTTCAACAAAGTCTTTATAAGTTGAAACAATAGGATCCATCATGGCCGAGTGAAAGGCATGACTTGTGTGTAAGAAGCGGCAAACAATATCTCTTTTTTCTAAGGACTCTTGAAAGAGCTTTATCTTATCAGTTGGGCCCGCCACCACACAAAGCCCGGGGGCGTTGATAGCAGCTAATTGAACATATTCATTTAAATAAGGAGTTACTTCAGATTCATCAAGGCGCACACTAAGCATAGAGCCGCCCGGAAGATCTCGCATAAGCTCCCCGCGTTTAGCAATTAACTTAAGCCCCTCTTCTAGGGTAAAGACGCCAGAGAGAGTGGCCGCTACGAATTCACCTACACTATGACCTATAAAAGCGTCTGGTGTTAAACCAAAGCTCATAAGAAGGTTCGCTAATGAATATTCAAAAGTAAAAATAGCGGGCTGAGTATAATAAGTATTCTTTAAAGCGTCTGCTATGGATTCATCAGAGTTATCAATGGGAAAGATGATCTCTCTTAAGTCTTTATCTAGAACACCCTTTAAAAGCGCGCAGCACTTATCAAAGGATTCCTTAAAGACCGGGTATTTCATAAGACCCTTGCCCATATTAATATACTGAGAGCCTTGTCCTGGGAACATAAAGTAGAGAGGAAGCTTCTTTTTAAACCGGCTCTTTGCTGAGTTTTGTGTGTTTAATTTTTCTATCCTTCCGTTTGATCCAATAAAGAAGCGGCGGTAGGAATAATCAGCTCTTCCTCTATCAAGAGTAAAGGCGGCTTTTGTTTTATCAACGTCTGATAAATTATTAATGATCGCAAGTTGATTTATTGTAAGTTCTTCTAGGGCCTCTTCAGACTTGGCTGAGACCTTATAAAGAAAACTATCATCTGCTTCAACTTCTGTTCTTTTATCTTCGTACTCTTCAACAATGACATGGGCATTGGTTCCACCGACTCCAAAAGAAGAGACCGCTGCTCTTCGAGTTCCTTCTAAAAGATAGTCCGAAGTCTCAGAAGTTACTTTAAAAGGAGTCTTTGAAAAGTCGATAGCCTGATTGGCCTCTTTGAAGTGTAGAGTTCCTGGGACCACTCCTGTCTTAACAACAAGAAGTGATTTGATAAAGCCAGTCACACCAGCGGCGCTAGTGAGATGACCGATATTACTCTTTATAGATCCTAGGGTACAAAATTGTTTATCAGTAGCGCTTTCAAAGGCCTTGCATAGACCTTCCACTTCAACAGGATCTCCAACAGGAGTCGCTGTTCCATGGGCCTCTATATAGCCAATCTCTGAAGCGCTTACTCCCCCATCAATCTGGGCGCGAGCGATTGCTTCGGCCTGTCCTGTAACTGAAGGAGCGGTAAAGCTCATCTTATCAGCGCCGTCATTATTGATGGCAACGCCTTTAATAACCCCAAGGATTTCATCCCCGTCGGCTTGTGCTTCACTTAATGACTTTAGAATAACAATAGCGCCACCATCATTGAAGACAGTTCCGCTAGCTTCACTATCAAAAGGCCGACAGAGTCCATCTTTAGAAAAGATGCCGCCCTCTTGATAGAGGTAACCACTGTAAGGCGCCCCTTGAATGGAGATACCTCCGGCCAGGGCCATATCACACTCTCCATTACGAAGAGATTGCACTGCCTGGATGATCGCCACTAACGAAGTAGAGCAACCTGTATGCAGACTCAGAGAAGGTCCCTTAAGATTTAATTTATGTGAAACTCTAGTGGCTATATAGTCTTTCTCGTTTCCGAGCATGACATTGAACTCACCTACAGAGTTAACTTTATCAACTTCTTTTAAGACCTTTTGATAATAAGTATTATTCGCCATGCCAGAGAAGACGCCAATAGAGCCGTCATATTTCTCGCTAGTATAACCAGCTTTCTCTAAGGACTCATAAGCGAGTTCTAAAAAGACCCTTTGCTGAGGGTCCATAAGCTCTGCCTCTCTTGGAGTAATCCCAAAGAAGCTTGCATCAAACTTATCAAACTCTGGCATAATACCCCGAGCGCTTACATAGTTTGGATCATTCTTTAATTCATCACTTATAGATGAATCTAACTCATCTTTAGTAAACTTAGAGATGGAGTTCTTCCCCTCTAAGAGGTTACTCCAAAGTTCTTCAACATTGTTCGCCCCTGGAAATCTCCCATTAACGGCGATCACGGCGATGTCTCTATTCTTTGATCCAGAATTCTTCCTAGAGAAGTTCTCTAATCTTTTCTTAAGTGAAGAATCATCATCCCCTTCTAAAGAAGAGACTTGCCCCTCAATAGTTGGGTATTGAAACATCTTAACAATAGAGATATCCACAGAGTGCTTTTCTTTTAGCTCCGCTAAGATACGAAGGGCCATAAGCGAGTTTCCACCTAGATCAAAGAAACTGTCTAGCACTCCTACTTTATTTATCTTGAGATGAAGCGACCAGAGTGAAGAGATGGTTTTCTCTAGATCACTATGAGGCGCTTTGTATTCAACATTTAATTCTGGTCTTTCATTTCCGGGGAGAGGAAGAGATTTCTTATCAACTTTTCCACTTGGAGTTAAAGGCATCTCTTTAAGAGAGACAATATGACTTGGGACCATATATCCTGGAAGGCTTGATCCAATTTCGGCTTTCACGCTTAGGGGCTTCTTGCTACCGACTATATAGCCGACGAGGAATTTCTCATCTCCCTCTTCAAAGACTTTCACGGCAGAGGCTTCTACCCCGTCAAGCTTCTCCATAAGAACTTCAATCTCACCGACTTCAATCCTATAACCACGGATCTTTACCTGACCATCAATTCGTCCGAGGAAATCTATATTTCCTTTTTCATTGATGCGTCCTAGATCTCCCGTTCTGTAGAGCCTGCCATACTTTGAAGAATCAATAAACTTCTCAGAAGTCAGCACTTCTTGAAAAAGATAGCCCTCTGCTAGGCAGACCCCGCCAAAGTAGAGCTCCCCTTCCGGGCATTCTTCAAAGTTTTCATTAAGGATATATAAGCTAACATTTGAAATAGTTTTACCAATTGAAGGTAGGTCTTCAAAGAGATCAGCATCCCCTTCAAGAGTATAGCTAGTCACAACATGAGTTTCAGAAGGTCCATAGTGATTATGCAAACGGGCATCGACTAAGTTCTTAAATAAGAAACGGATTCCTTTTGTGATCTTTAATTGTTCACCTGCTGTTGTAATCTCTTTGAGTGAAGTTGGAATCTTTTTATAGGTATGAACCATCTCGCTTAAATGATTTAAAGCGACGAAGGGAAGAAAGAGTCTTTCTACTTTTTCACTTTCGATCTTTTCAAGAAGCTTTAAGCTATCTAACCTCTCCTCTTCAGATACTAAAACAAGACTCCCTCCCATTGAAAGGGTTGAGAAGATCTCTTGAAAATGAACATCAAAGCTAACAGGAGTGAATTGTAAGGTTATCGGTTTTTCAATCCTACTTGATTGGATGTTCTGCCAAACAATAAGATTATAAAGCGCCGCATGCCCCATGGAAACGCCCTTAGGCGTTCCTGTAGAACCACTAGTATAGATTATATAACAAAGGGAATCTTCACTTAGGCTAAGATCAAGATTGCTTCTTTCATTCTTAGTTAAGTTTAATTTTTCAAAACAAAGATGATCCTCTGCTTTTATAGGAAGGGATTCAATTAAGTCTTGGTGAAAGATAATCTTAGTAGGCCTAGCATGAGAGATCATATAGCTTAAGCGCTCACTTGGATATTCAGGATCAAGCGGAAGATAAGAAGCACCTGCTTTTAAAACCCCAAGAAGTGAAATGATCAAATCAAAGGATCTCTCTAAGCAAACCCCAACTCTATCTCCTGGTTTTACACCAGATTTAACAAGTTCGCGGGCTAATTGATTCGCCTTAGAATTCAATTCACCATACGTCATCACACTGCCATTAAATCTAAGGGCAACATCATCTGGATGAGAATTTACACAGCTCTCTACGAGAAAGTGCACATAGTTTTTCATCTCGAAAATTCCTAAGTCTAAAAATTAAATTTCACTTGGTTTCTTATCGGCTAAGTCGCTAATTTATTTGAGAAAATGGGCCCTAAACAAGGCCTTTTTTAGGAATTATTTTTTATCTAACTATTTGGAATTGTGAGGGAGCCTAATAACGGAGATAATATGTCCGTCTTTTCTAAAAAACTTCCCCCTATAACTTGTATTAAAGGGCTTTAGTTTTGGATTCTCAGATATAAGTCTTAAAACAAATTCTCCCCTATCCATATCAAGGGCCTTAAGCTCTGCCTCCATAAAACCAAAGAACTCATGGCAAAGAGGAAAGATTAATTTATAAAGAGCTTCTTTAGCTGAGAACAAAACCGTATAGGCCGCGAGCTTATCACTAAAAAGTTTTAGGAAGGCCAAGTCTTTTTTAGTCGCCACCATTCTTTCGATAGTTGCCTCTTTCTTAGCTTCGATGATCTCTTCAACATCTATTCCTAAAGACCTTGAATGCTTTGTTGAATCAACAATGGCCAAGGCCATCTTCTTTGTATGACTAATGCTTCCCACTATATCAGTAGGCCAAAGAGGCTCTCTGTTCTCGCCTACTTTAAGAGAGTTTAATTCAAGCCCCAGTTTCTTAGAGGCCCTAAAGGCGCAGAGCCTACCGGCCACAAATTCTTTCTTTCTTGACTCAATGGCCTGCTCTAAGCTTTGCGGAATAAGATGATGATGTTCTTGAAAAAGAGATTCTTCTAAGGGTAAATCGATTTGGGAAAGAGCTCCGTATTCAAGCTCCATGCTTAAACCTGTTTTTTATCTGGACCAAAGATCCACTTATGTTGTTGCCCGATAACTCGAAAGGGCGCGCCTGATTCTTCATTCCACTTAATAATATCTTGAAAGCGCTGTTGAGGGAACTCTTCGTTTAGATTATAAGCTGGGGTTAAAACCCAAGGAGTCAAAAAGATATCAGTGTTCTCTAAAACCCATTGATGGGCCATGAGAGCTGCTGAGAAATCGGCTTTATTTTCAATGACTGATTTGATTTGAGATCGATTTCCGTATTGCTCTAAGACTCGTCTTATTAGCTGAGGGTTTGTGGCCACACCAGTTGAAGGAGTCTTAAAATCAAAAGAGATAAAGTCGATAAGGTCAAAGAGTTCATCAACAACTCTTGTTCCAGCGGCCTCAATATTGATCCAATAACCTTTTGCTTTTAACTCTTTAGCCAGTTCTAAAACGCGAGGAGTATGTTTTGGATGTAGAGGATCTCCACCAGTGATAGAGACTCTCTTAATGCTTCCCATTCTCCCCTGATATTCAACAGCGGCCATGACTTCATTTAAGCTCATGACAGTTGAAGGATCAAAGTCCCACGTATCCATGCTATCGCAGTTTAAACAACCAACGGCGCAGCCTTGAAAACGGACGAAGACCTGTGAGGTACCAATATTGACACCCTCACCTTCGGAGGCCCTATAAATAGAGTTGATTAGAAAATCTTTCATTACAGAATATGATATAGCAGGCTTAGCAGGGTCATTTAAGACGCAATACGTCAATTACACGGTTTTTTTAGAGCTTACAGGACTCAAAGAGCTCATGATAAAAGTCTTTTACTTTAGAGGGCTGTAAATCAGGCCTCTGTCTCTTGATTAGCGCAATAATCTTCACGCTTTCATCTCTTAAATGTTCATCTTCCGAGAGGATAAGATCTTTAAAGACCACATCATCTTTGATGCCCTGAAGTTCATTAGGCCTTAAGACTCCAAGGTCTATCAAGGCCTCTTCACTAAAATGCCCAAGCTCTCGCCTAGTGTTCTCTTCAAAGAAGAGTTGAATTCCCTGCGAGCAAGGCATGCTTGTACCTGTTGAACTCGGTGTACGCTTAGAGGAACTAGTCCCTGCGCAGCTTTGGATAAAGATAAATAGAAAACTTAATAGAAAGATTCTCACAGGTCCTTATCGATCATTTAGGTGGACTTCTTGAGTAACCGTGAAAGGGACTCGGTTACTAAGGGTTCTCTTCCTTTATACCGAAAAATGAGGTGGTGAAGCATCTAATCATAACTCTATTCTCTCTTGTCCTCATTCAAGGCCCCCTCATGGCCTCTGATCCGGTTCAATTTGATAGGTTTGATATGAGTCACTTTGCTAAAGAGATCGACTTCGCTCTTGATTATACAAGTGTCACTATTCAAAACGGTCACCGGCTCAATAGAGAGATTGGTGAGCAGAATATTAGCGAGATTGATAATATCAAGATGGAGAAATACTTAAGAAGTGTTTTTGAAAGTTATATAGATCTCTATGAAAAAAGAATTGAAATCGAGAAGTCACATCTAAAGATCTTTAAAGACGCTTATAAGGCCGTCAATTATAAAGTCCTCCTAGAAGATTTTAAGGTCATGTATAAGAACATGAAGCTTGGGCTGAAAAAAAGAGGCGCTGGCTTTTGGATCGCCATGATGTGCGGGATTGTCAATGAGGCCATCTTTGATTTAATTGCATGGTCTATTAATCCTTGGCTTTTAAGCATCACTCTTTCAATCCCCTACAATGTCCTATGGGTATCGGGCTCTACTATCGTAGCAAAGCTTAATATGAAAAAGAGGTTGATCAAGGTTCTTGGAAGCGTAGAGAAATACAACGAGTATATAGAATACAGAAAAGGACTGGCCGATACCTTTCAGCGAAAGAACTTTGACCGTTATATTGTTCCTTTAAAGACAAAAGATGGTGAGATCTCAACTGTTGTCATTAATAAAAGAACCCTTTGGGAGAAGATCCTCTGGAAAATGGACTCTGAGACTAAGCTTGGATGGAAGTCTCTTATCAGAAAGGCAGGTTTAAAAGACGGCGCCGTTAATTATTTTAATGTGGTGGCCTTTTTAGAAACCAACTCCATTGATAACGCCTACCTTACTTCCGTCAGAAAGAGTCCCCTTGCTAAAAAAGCAAAGGTTGCTCTTATCCTTAATCATGTATTTTCAACCATGGATGAAGAGGTTCAGTTTAAGTTTAAAGATAAGTTTGCCAGTAGCTTTGTGACTTTAAATCAAAGCACAAGCTGGAAAGGCATGCGTTCTTGGACTAAACATATGCTCACCCTTAAAGATTGGGATAGCGTCAAAAAGGGACTTAACGAGCTACCTGAGTGGGTGGACGCAGGAGAGATTGAAGGTATCTGGAAGAACATCCTCTTGCCTCAGTACTCTGAATCTATTGGCATTGGCTATTTTAAATACAGACGCCTCTTAGCAGAACTTGAAGAGATGAAGGCCTTTTACTTTGTTAGTGGAGAGAGCACCTGGAGTTTTGAAGTTTCTTCGCGCTTTATAAAGCACGCGCAAAAAGCGCTGACTGATGATAAGAACCCAGCTTGTTATAATTCTCATCAAAAGGTTTTGAAGTTCTTAGTTAATAAATTAAGCACGCCTTAATCTAATAGGCTTAGATCAGGCTCTACAGTTCCACGAAGACCACTAAGATCCAACTCTGTTACACCTTCACCTTTTCTTGGAGACTCAAAATAGAAAAGAAACTTAAGCTTTCTTTTCTCTGGTTTAGTTTCAAAGAATGATTCAACCAGATCATAGCCATACATAGCAGGAGTTCCTGCCACTACACTTTGAAACCAATCAAGCCCTTCTTTATTGACTCTTGAATCGGCCATATAAGAATAAAGGATAAGTTCCGTACAAACTAAGCGCCCGTAGGTTCTATTATCAAAATTATAATCATAAGGTTTACCAAAGTTACTAAAGGCCTCTTCAATGGCGAGGGCCCTATCTTTCCTTGATAAGAGCGGCGTGAAAGCGGCTACCCTATTTAAGGAGAGCGCCTTTTTAGTTGATGAGAGGATCACTCCAGGGGCCAAGGATTCTATGACAGTGTACTCGTCCTTTTGCCCTGCCTTCTCTACATATTTCTTAAATCCCTTAGGGAATCTTTCAATCATATAGCTGATAAAATCAAAGCAGTTCATGCCTTGTCTTTCGCATTTGGTATTAAAGACCAAGTTAGTCTCATCATCTTTAGAATAGATCTCTTTCATTTTCTCAAAAGGTCCTAGGTACATTAAGCCATGAGACCAAGTTCCATTGAAGACTAGGTTTGTAAGACGACCATCTTGATTAACCACAGCAATATCTCCTGGGCCCATATGCTCTTCCATCTTTTTTAAATACTTAGGACCTAGGACATTCTTAGCAGGAAGAGCAAAGCGCCCAAGCCACGCGAGAGATCCTGCCTTAACTTTATAGAGGTACTTAGTTAAAATCCTATTCTTTAAAAGGGCATTTTTCTTTTGATAAAAGCTCTGTTGAGAAGAGATATAATTCTCAAGAAGTTCATGAATTAAAAAAGCAGACTTCTTAGACTTAAAGTTCTTAAGCCAGAATGAAAAGGGTCTAGGGTGATTTAAGAGCTCAGAGATCCTAGGATTTCTCATGCCTAAGAAGCCATTTCTTCCTTGGCGCCTAACCTTTCTCGTTGAGCCTTTAGCTACGGCCATCATAAGCCTATGAATATAATCGACCGGAATCGACCCTAAGTTTTTATGTTCACTGATAACTCCAACAGCACCTGGGAAGTTTAATACTTCTGAGAAGAGTTTTGCTCCATGGGCGTGAAGAATGATCTTTGCCGTAAGGGCCTCTTGGATTTCAAGTTTTGTTGATCCCGCAATGATAACCTTCCCCTGAGTCATTCTTTCAAGTTCATCGAAGACTTTCTTATAGTTACCTAGGTGTTCAATTAACTGATCCCGGTGCTCTATGGGGAGGACTAGTTTCTTTTCTAATTCACTTTGAAAAGCAGGAGCTAGAAAGTCTTTTTGAAAGCGGGTGTGAAGAGTTCTAAGCTCGCTATCAAGCTTAAAGAGATTGGCCTCACTGGCGTTAACAGAGAGATGGGTAAAGAACCCTAAAAGAATAAAAAGAACGATGCCCTTGAAACTCACTCTACCTCCGACTATGACTAGTAAGGTATAGAGTGCAAGGAAAGAGCCAGTTCTAAGTACTAAAATCAAGCACTTAGACTGGTAGTACTGTCTAGAATCCTAACGATAGTATGGATTCTCACCAGTGGAGTGATTGGTCACGTCCATCACGCCCTTAAACTGAGGAAAATTCTGAAGAAGGATCTTCTCAACTCCATCCTTAACAGTCGTGCTCACCTGAGAGCAGCCCTGACAGCCTCCCCCAAAGTTGAGGTGAATATAATCATCTTTTAGATCAACAAGAGTCACATGACCCCCGTGAGCAGCAAGAGAAGGAGCTACTGAGTCTTCAAGGATCTTTCTGATTTGCTGACCAATTTCACCTTGAGCAGATTCAGAAACAAAGACTTCTTCTTTTGGAGCATTGCTTTTCGCTAGAAAGTCACTTGGAAAGAATTCAATTCCTCTATTCCAAAGCTCACGAATAACTTTTCCAACAGCGGCAGCAGACTCTTTAAGGTCTGCGCCCTCTTTAAACTTAACTCGCATAGAATCTTCGTTAGCAAAGACTTCAACGACGCCATTTAAAAGAAAGAGGCTCTCTAATAAGTGAGATCCTTTCGCTGCCTCAGCGCTTTGGCATAAGCACTTCTCGCCATCAATGATCTTTTCTGAAAGAGAAAAAAGGACCATATTCGAAGAGGCTAATGAAGCTTGTATCTTAAGTTCTGGGCGTTGTTTTTTAAACGCTGAACGAATCTTGTCTAGTACCATTTTCTAATCCCTTAAGTTTTGAGAATTTATAAATCCCAGTATTGTGACCATCACTAAAATGAATCGACATTCCATAACGCCCAACAAGTTGATGGCGGACAACTGAAATATCAGTAGCGATGCTCTCTTTAGTCAGGATTTGAACTCCTGTATTTTCGTCAATGCAATTAGCACATGGGCAAGCAAATCTTAGATCAAAGGTCTCATAGCTCGCAGGCTTCCCTTCTTCCCAGCTTACTTGCAGCTTACCGTTAACAACTTCAATTTCTTTTGGTTCTGAAGTTTCTAACTTAGCTTCAATCTGATTCGCGATAACTTTATCAGCGAGATCAACGAATGCTTTAGCTGGTCCTTGACCTTTATGATGAGAAACGAGGTTAACCCCTTCGTCTCCACTGGCCATGATTTCTGGATCAAGAGGAATGCAACCAAGAAAAGGAACTCCCTCTTTAGTCGCTAAGCTCGCTCCCCCACCAGTTTTAAAGATAGGAGTGCTCTCACCACAATGCTTACAATCAAAACCACTCATGTTCTCAACTATTCCAAGAATAGGAACATTAACAGTCTTAAACATATCAACGCCATTTCTTGAAATCTCTAGGGCCACTCTCTGTGGAGTTGTTACAATCACAGCTCCTGTAAGCCTGGCTTGCTGAGATAATGTTAATTGAATATCACCTGTCCCAGGAGGAAGATCGATTAAGAGGTAATCTAACTCACCCCAAAGAACTCCTGAGAGAAATTGAGAAAGAGCGCGGATAGCAAGTGGGGCACGCATGATAACGGCCTTACCACTTGGATTCATCACACCCATAGAGATAAACTTTACCCCTTCTTTTTCAACGGGAACAATAAAGCCCCCCTGACCTGTTGGCTTATCGCTAGATCCTAAAAGACCTGGCTGACTTGGACCGTAAATATCTCCATCGATAACTCCGACAGAAAAGCCTTTTGCTTTTAATGCAAAGGCCAAGTTAGTAGTGACAGTTGATTTACCAACGCCGCCTTTTCCGGAAGCGACAGCAATAATATTTTTAATGGATTCTAGTCCTGGTTTCATAGGCGTTTTCTCGATTATTTATATTAATAATTAGGGGGTGTTTTTATCAAATTTCAGACTATGCTTCAAGAGCTTAGGAGCGATGAAAGCCAGCTTTAAGTCCATTTTCAATGGCCTTGTCTAACTTTAGTTGATCCATTCCTTGAATCTTGAGGGCCCTTTGATGCTCCTCAGAAGAGCTGACCTGGGAGAAAAAGGTATTGTCTGTATTTAAACAGGCCTTTACGCCTAGCTCTAACCACTTCCCAATAGGATGTTCTTCATGGCTAGAAATGACACCACACTGAAGGTTTGAAGTTGGGCAAGCTTCTATCACGATCTTCTTATCTAGAACCAACTGAGTCGCTTCTTCACTTTCAAGTAAAGTTACACCATGACCAATTCTTTGAGCATGAAGTTTTTCAATGGCCGTAATGATCTCTTGGGGGCTTCTTCCCTCTGAGGCATGGACCGTTCTTCCCATTCCATAATCAGCGGCCATAGAGAAAGCTTTTGAATAGTCTTCTAAACAAAACTTCTGTCCACTAGTTGGACCGCCAGCTAAATCAAGGGCGACAACACCTTTTCTCTTTTTAGACATTTTAGCGAATGATTCAATAAGCTTAGGATCATCACCGTAAAGCCCACAAAGAATAAGCCCGGCTTTTCCATCAAGCCCCTCTAGGGCGGCGTCAATGACTTCTTCAAGTTTAAGCCCAAGATCCAAATGAAGATGAGGACCAAACCTCACTTCTAAAAGGTCCACTCCATCTTCAAGAGCGTCTTCACAGATCTCTCTAGCAACGCGGGTGATATTCTTTTTGTTTTGTAAAAGAGAAAGAGTAAAGCCGAAATAGGAGAGCGCCGAATGAAGGTCCATATGGGGCTTAAAATATAAGTCCTTAGGAACCTCTAAACCTAGCTCCAGGGCCAAGTCGTTAACTGTAGATACCCTTAAAGATCCATCTAAATGGCGGTGCAAGTCGGCTCGTTTTTTCATGCCACAGCCTAGCAAAGGCAATTCGTCTTATCTACCGCTACGCACCATTTCAATTAACTTGGTGCCCTGATAAGCTCCCTCCATGAAAATGGCGCAACTTATTATATTCCTCATGCTCCTAAGCCCAGCGCTTCAAGCAAAGAGTTTAGAGGTCATCATCAATGCTCCTTTTAATACTCCTTCAAAACAAAAGGTTTATTTAACAGGTGAGATACCAGGACATTGCTCATGGCAGGTTAAATGCTTAGAGCTAAAAGAGATCTTTCCTAGTGTCTACCGAACGGTCCTAGATCTTCATGACTCAACAGAGCAAGTTCAAATTAAGATAACAAAAGGATCTTGGTCCACTCAAGCTACAAGTTCTAGTGGCAGAATCTATCCCAATAAAAAAATTGAAACGATAATAGAGCATAGCCGCACGATCGTTACTATCGCCAATTGGTCAGATCAAGAAAGACTAGGAATAAAGGGCGCTCTAAAAGAATTTAAAAACTTTAAAGCTTCCCCCTTAAAGGGCACAAAAGATGTTTGGATTTGGCTTCCCCCTAGTTATGAAAGTCAGCCTCACAAGAGATACCCAGTCATTTATATGCATGATGGTCAAAATGTTTTTAACCCTCTCCTTGCAAGTTTTGGCAATGAGTGGTCAGTGGATGAAGTGCTTAGCGATTTAATCTCAAAAAAGAAAGTAAGAGAGGCCATTGTTGTGGCCTCAAGCAGTAGTCCTAATAATAGAAATGGTGAGTATACTTTTAACAGAGAAGGAAACCTCTATGGTCAGTTCTTAGTAGAAAATCTAAAACCCTTTATAGATTCAAGCTTTAGAACTTTAAGATCAAGAAAGAATACTTTCTTAATGGGCTCTTCGATGGGAGCTCTTATTTCTTTTACTCTTCTTTTAAAACATCCTGATACTTTCTCTAAGGCCGCTGGACTCTCCTTTCCTCCTTTTGCTCACGATGATAATCTCTTTCATTGGCTTGAAACGATTGATCTTCCGACACAAAAGGTCGAGTTCTATTTAGATCATGGAACAGTCGGACAAGATGGAACCTATCTAGAGCATGTCCTACGTTTTATTGAAGTTTTAAGTCTTAAAGGATTTTCAAGAGAATCACTAAAGTACGAAGTCTTTCCCTATGCTGATCACACGGAACTTGATTGGGCACGGAGAGTGCACCACCCACTTCAGTTTTTGTTAAAACGGAATTCTATTTAAGACGTTTACCTTTGAATTTGTAGTCTAAGTCACATTTGAGAAACTCAAGGTCTACTTGGTATTCCCCGCAATTGCTTCCAGCGTAACATTTGTATTCATAAGAGATCTTTCCAGACTTTCTAATCTTAGAGATCTTTATCTCTGCCGCAACACCACCAAAGAGGTTTCCACTTTTTTCGACTTGGAACTTGTAACCGCTATTCTTAACTTTTACGTCCTTTTCAAACCCTGTTAGATCAAGGATCTTAATCTCTTTAGTTAGGCGGGTTAAATAACCTTCATTATCAGCGAACTGAATACGAAGACCCTTATTTGAATAGCCGTCTTTATAACCAGTTTCAGAAATATAAGAAAAGTGAGCCTTAAGCTTTGAGTCTTTAATCTCGCAAGAGCCCATATATTTATCAACCTTAACAATATCTTCACCAGATACGTTGAAGCTTAGGAGCAGCATAGCGCTTAGAATTAAATGTCCTTTCATAAAGACCTCGTTATTTTGTTTGCCTCTTTATACCACGACGCGCAATTCCAAACAGACTGTATGAAGCCTTTACAGGGGGGTGTTAACTATCTGATTTATTAGCTTATTCAGGTACTTATGAACCCTTTATCTAAGAATAGGGCCTAGTTAAAGCCCGGCTTTTTCTAAATAAATTTTAAAATTAAGCTATAATAAACAGGCTTCTCTTAACTCTTAGGAATAGAAAATGGCCGTAGTTCTCAGGATTACCCACGACGGGACTCATAAGTTTCTCGATATAACCAAAGCTGTTCATCCCCTAACTTTTGGGAGAAGCGATGAGTGTGATTATACGATTAAGAATGATGGTTGTAGTGGAACTCATTTAAAGATCACCAATAAAGGCTCTCATATAGCAGTTCAAGATCTAAAGAGTAAAAATGGAAGCTTTATCAATAGTTCTAAGTTCAATAAAGATAAACTCTATGTCGATGACATCCTTCAAATTGGAGAAGCCTTTATAGAGGTCCATACTGATTCATTGACGACAATAGAGAGAAGTACTCTTAAGAGTCAAAGAAAAGAAGCTGACCGCCCTCAAGGCAATTTAACTATTCCGGATCTCTCTCGATCGCAAAGGTCCAAAGAAAAGCTGGTAGATGATAAGAAGTCCCGTCACGGATTTAATGAGTTAACCAATATAACTGGCATTGCCGTTGAAAAGATTTCTTCTCTTCTTAAAAAATCGAGAAAAGAAAAACAAAGAAAGGATGAAGAGGACTCTTAGAGTTCTATCTTTTCCATGAGGTAGCCTAAGCAATCTTGCTTTATGACTTTTAGATCTTTAGTAAACATTGAAGGAATTAGAGGCTGCATAGATACAATTTTATCACCTTCATAACTTATTAAATGATCACTAATATCAACACCCGTTTCATCGAGAATAATAATTTCATACTTCTTAGAGTTTCTTTTCCCAAGAAGAGTTCCGATAGAGAGCTCTTCGAAGTTTAACTCTTCAAAGTCTTTAATAAAGCAAAAGTCACAATCCTTATCATCTTGATCAAAACTAACCGTTGCCTCTACAGGAATCATAACCCTAGCTAAGGTATGATAGATCTTCATATCAAGTTCGCTCGCCTTCTTGCGCGGTATTTCTGTTGAGAGATAGACCTTCTCTATAAAGTCGAAGACCTCTTCAATCCCCTCTCCAGGCTTTCCACACTCAACTGTAGTTGAGGGGCAGAACTTAGAGAACGCCATACTTAAGGCCTCATGAGGTTCTATAAAGTAAACTAAGGTTTTAGAGAAGTAAGAGCCAAGTGTGACAAACTCTGGAAGCAACCTATTCACGCATGCATAAAAAGGATTCTTCCCTGTATTGTTATGAATATCAATGGAGGCGTAGGTCTTCTTTGCTTTCATTTGATCAACCACAGAAGTGGCCATCTTTTCAGCCTTAGAATCTCCACCGGCCCAAATTCGATTATAATCTTCTTGATCCTCTAACTTTCTAAGGCCTTCGCTTGCAGCGGGTATATTTCCTAAGAATAGTGAAATACTTCTTGGTAAATTATTGGGATCATATTTTTTGAAGAGTTTCTTTAAAGCATAGAAGCCTGAAGTTTCATTTCCATGAAGAAGAGTTGATAAGAAAAGGGGTTCATCAATCTTCCCTTTCAAATGAATAAGAGTCGGTCCTTTTAAAACTTTTGAAAGTTCATTAGGTTCTAAATCAAGGAGACCTTTAGGAAGGTCAGTTCTAACTTCAAGCATGGTCCAATCATTCTACCAGAGATGCACTGGTTTATGGGACTTTTGCTTTTCTAAATAGGCCTTAACCAACTTTTTAGTATCAAAATTATTGGCCTTGAGAAAATCTAGCTGCCAGCTTGTCCCATTTTTCCCGGTCTCGGCTCGAGGCGTAAGAATCTCATCAAAGTAGGTCACTAATGTTGACTCATCTACTCCTAACTCAGCTAACCCTGCTCTTCCTGCTGGAATCAACTCGTTAACTAAAAGTTCTTTAACGCTAATTTCAGATCCATTCCATTTAATCAAAGCATCAAGGCCATCTTTAGCTGCGCTATAAAAGTTCTCTTTAGATTGATCAAAGCTTATCTTTTTACTAAGGCTCGATGCCATCGGAAGAAGCGCTTTACTCATCCCAATATAAAGCGCTACGTTAGCCACTACATCTTGGATGCTTGGCCCTGCGGAGTTCACGCGATGTTCAATTCTTAAGTGAGGCGCCCCTTCTCCATCAAGACCGATGATAGGTCTATTCCATCTCCAGATATTTCCGTTGTGAAGCCTAAGATGGCTTAGCCAACTTGGGTCTTTATCAATGACATAAGGAAGAAGCACAGGAAACTTTAAGTTCTCATCAAAGAGGTCCATAAGATCATTAATATAGCCATCTCCAAAGGTGACTCTTTCAACCATTGAGCCGTCTTTTGCTTTAAAAGCTTCAAGCTGCACACTTTGTTCAAAGACCGGAATCCTCGTTTCTGCCCAAAGATCTTTTCCATAAAGAGTTGGAGCATTAGCAGTTAAGGCAACCATAGGCGCGCTTAGAATTAAGCTTAAGTTATAAAGATCGGCAGCATCCTCTTGAGCCGTTTGCAGATGAATCTGTAAACTAGTGGCCGCGGCCTCCATCATGACATCATTTTTTTTAATATCGAGTTTGTCTTTGCCCTCTACTTTAATTTCAAAAGGTTTATTACCACGAATCTTTAGGCACTCGGCATTTAGCGCCTGATACCTAGTTAAGGCTGACATATTAGTCATGACTAAGTCTTCATCTCTTACGGTAGGAAGAATACCAATGGCGGCAACGTCAGCGCCAAATTCCTTGGCCTTCTCATCGCATTTATTCCAAAGACCCCTAAGGTCTTCTTCAAGGGCCAAGAGAAATTTTCCCTCGATAACCTGAGGCTTAGAGTTAATTTCAAAGTTAAATTTAGAGATCTCTGGAACCACTTGCGGGTCGTTAACTAAGGGAAGCAGTTTCTGATTTTCTGCAGTTGGCAGTCCATCCTTATCAAGAATCCAACCTTCAAGTTCAAGGCCACACATATTATCTTGAGGGAGAAAAGCTTTACGCTTAAACCAACCTCTTAGGATTTCTGTTTCTTCTTTGAGTTTTTTAGAGAATTCTTCTTTATCTAGTTCTGTAAACGTAGATTGCTGGATTTCCTGTCCCATAATTCTATCTTCCTGATAGCAGCATTAATGTTTATAAAGAAAATTCTATTTTTGAATTTTCTTTTTATTGGCTTGGAGGGCGGCTAAATCCTCTTTGCTTAATTTAAGAAGCTGAGTCACCCTCACTTCTTCGTCTTCACCTTCTGATTTAATATCTTGCTTTGAAGCA
Organism: uncultured Halobacteriovorax sp.; assembly: GCA_913061265.1. Classification (GTDB taxonomy): domain Bacteria; phylum Bdellovibrionota; class Bacteriovoracia; order Bacteriovoracales; family Bacteriovoracaceae. The sequence goes on from CAJXVS010000001.1 coordinate 287,482, forward strand.
AGATCATCCATAGCGTTGATCTCTTCGTCATCAAAACTTAGGAGGTTATCTTCTTCAGCAGCGGGAGCTGTAGCTGCTCTGGCTTTAATTCTTTGTTCAACTTCACTCTTCGTATAGAGATCATCAGTGTCATTAACTTGAGTTCGCTTATCGCGCTCCCCTGTTAATTGAGCCAAGATCTTCGCATATTTAGAAATCTGCGAAACCAATTGCTTATTTGTTAGGTCTGGTATCTTGACCATTAATTCTCCACTAAGATGCTACGCCCTTGTAGGCCATGAAATTATAGCAAAGCCTCTCCTAAAGCGAAAATTTTATTTAGATGAACATAAAAAACGAAACCATCAAGTACTCAAGAGATAAAAAATGGGCTAAGATAATAGAATTATGAATGTAGAGAACCTCTATAACGATATTATCATTGAGCTAAAGCAAGGCAAACGAGGCTTGCGTAAGCTTTCCCCTTCTGAAGTTGAAGGTCTCATCAATAATTGGAACCGAGATCAGTTAAAATTGATCCTCTGTATCCTCGATCACTCTATTGAAGACCTAGTATGTTTTGATGAGCCTATCATCAAATCAATCCATGAAGAGACTGACCCTGAGCTTCTTATCTTTCTCCTAGGTGCAGCACAAAAACATTCTATTGCAGCTAGGGCCAAAGACGGTTTTCCACCAAGTTCAGATTTCTTAAATGCCTTGAAGTTCATCTTAGCCTCCCCTCATATAAAAAACCCTGAAGTTCTTGAGTGGACCCTTAGGACTATTGAGCAATTAGGCATGAAGAGCATCTTATTTAAGAAACAAATCTTAAGTTTAAGACCAGGTCTTGGATCATTGTTTAACCAACATAAGAAATCAAGCCGCCAGTTAATAGAGCATCTAGAAAAAAGGTGGGCCCCGCTTAAGGGAGGTCCTCTTGGCTGATAAGAAGTTTACTCCTGAAGAGATGGCCCGGACTTTATCAAAAGTTCTCGATGCAACTAACCGGCCTTTGTTTGGAAGAGAACCTGAAAGAAAAGAAAATGTTGAGATTCTTCCAGACAAAACAGTCAGTCCGGGGAAGTTTCTCCCTCATCATCTCCTCCCCGGAGCCTACAAGGCCCATCCCCAGACCATCGCAGCTGTCAGAAAAGACATTTTTTTAGGTGGTGAGGGCTTCGAGGATCTCGAAGAAATCATCGAATGTTCTGGATGCAAAGAGTCACTAGACAAGCAATTTTGGGTATTTTGCCCCATGTGCGGCGCTGCATTCAGTGAATAACTGACTAAAATCGGGGGATGTAAATCTTTGTAAGAAGTTGATGATTTACGTCCAGTCGTCCCCCCTATAAATTCAAGAAATCTTTTCGAGGACATTTAGACCGAAAGGCTATTCAAATGCAAAGACTGGAAGTCAAAGTATGAGTAGTGAGTAGGTGGGACAGGGACTATCGGGTGACCGATAAAAACAGGAGCAGGATTCTATGGCAAAACGCAAACCATTGAATAAGAAAGAATTGAAAGAAATCAAATCAATCCTTTTAAAAGCTAAAGAAGAAATTTTAAACAATGCTAAGGGGCAAGAAAGCTTTTGCCTCGACAAGGAGGAGCTTATGGATCCTCTAGACGAAGCCTCCGCAAATATTGAGGCACAACGAGAACTTCGTATGAGAAATCGTGAAGTTTTCTACCTAAAGAAACTAAACAAGACATTAGAGCGAATTGAAAAAGATGGTTATGGCGAGTGCGATGAGTGCGGCCTCCATATCGGTTTTGTTCGTTTAAAAGCCAGGCCAACCGCTGAGATGTGTATTGCCTGTAAAGAAGAAAATGAAATGGTTGAGAACTCATCATGGAAACGATCAAAGTCGTTAGGATTAGCTCTCAACGAGGTTAGATAAGCATTTTTTGATGGCCTCATCACGGATGAAGGGGCCAACAAAATACCTATGAGTAATTCCAATCAAATCCATTCAGTCGTCACCAGCTTTTATACCAAAGCTATTACAGACCCCATTATCGGTTTCCATTTTAGAAAGATTCAGGCCTTCCAAGGAAGTGATCCCTTAAAGCCGCCAATAGAAGCTTTCGCCCATCATATCCCTAGGATTGTTAATTTTTGGCGGATGCAACTTTTAGAAGAAAAGAACTTAGAAGAAGTCCCCTTTAATTTGCTTAAGACTCATGAGTACTTAGGTTTAAGACGAGGACAGATTGATAGGTGGCTCTTGCTTTTTATTGAGACTATTAATGAGTCTGACTGCACTGAAGAATTTAAAGAAACTTGGCAGTTAAAGGCCCGTCACTTTCGTTCTAAATTCTCTTCCTGATTTCCTTCTTCACTAGGCTTTACCGCTTTAAAGACTTTTTTAATAAAGTGTTTAAGAACAGGTTCTTCTTCGACTTCATCAAAGAGCCAATTGGCAAAGTGATACTGATCTAGTCTGATAGCTTCTTGTCTTGCCTGCTCTACTGTTTCAAATTGGATTGTGATCAGTTCAACCTTTCGTACTTTAATTCTTTTACCTGATCCTACTACGCAGCCAGGTCCATAGTTCTTACACAGAACTCTTTTATGGGGCTCACTAGCTCCAATTGAAACTAACTCAATATTAGGGTCACTCTTTTGAGCAAGCCTCCACATCTGAGAAGGGGAAAAGGTCTCTTCTTCTTTAGAGCAAGAACAAGAAGTGATAAAAAAAACAAGAATAAGACTAAGGAATAATTTCATAAGTTTCATTATAACATATAAAAAAACCCCGGCGAACCGGGGTTTGATTTAGGCTGGTTTAATATCTCTTCCTGAGAATTAGAAAAATAATCTAAAATCGAGTGAGTGAAGTGATGAAGGTTTAACTCCGTCAATTTCACCCTTTACTGGGACTTTTAGACTGTACTCCAGCTGAGCAAACCACAGTTTTGCTCTTGGAGTAAAAGTAATATGTTCAGTATCAAGCATTCCTCTGAACATAAGCCCTAATCGGTCTCCCCATACAAAGGCTCCTACTTCAGCACCTACGTAAAGGCCATCAGTGAAGTCGTAGGCTTTTCTTTTATGAAGACCAGCAAAAGGCTTGAAGTCAAGAAAGGCCAGTTCCATTTCGTACTCTCCGTGGAGTCTAAAGAGAGGATCAAATCCATAATTAGTTTCTCCACCCTTAGCAATATTATCCGAAACTGTGGCGATCTTAATTTCATTGATCGAAGCATAGGCCGTCATCTTGTTATGAGTGTATCCAAGTTGGATATCTGTTGCGGCGTTGATAGTAGTGTTATCTTCTTCCGGAAGATCTACTGTGTCAGCATTTCTCGCTAGAGTGTCTGCTGTTACTCGAAGAGCCACATCAGAGCGGCCAAGTGCATAAAGATTCACATGCCCAAACCAGTTCTCCCCTTTTATCCAATTAACCAAGAAGCCTGCATGAGCCTCTCCTTTAATATAAGGAAAGAGAGAAGGTGTAGCAGCGTTACTTGGCCAAAAGTATTTATTTAAGTATGGGGTTGCTGCGGCTTCTTCAGAAGCGTCAGAACAAGCGGCAGCAATATAAAGAGCTACAATATCTTCACCAGCTGCAGGATTAAGACCACAACTTGCGATTTCAGCGAATTCCGCTGGAACTAAGGAAGCTATATCAGCAGCTGTTAGTGGACGTGATTCAATCCCAAGATGAAAACCTAGGTTAAAACCAAACCTAAAGTCAGGGATAAACTTGATTCCACCAATAGTAAAACTAAAGATAGGAATCCCAAAGTCTACGTTCACTCTTAGAGTCTGCTCTGTTTTATCGTACTTATTTAGGAAGGCCGTTGCAGCAGCGATTTTAGCGGCTGTATCACCTGGAGTCTTAGACAGACCCTCAGCTTCGTCAATAACCTCTTGAACGTCAGCATTAAGCCAGGCGCTTACATCAAAAAGAAAGTCATGACCTGGGGCCCTTAGCATTTCTATAGTCCGGAACTTATCTTCGAGTAAAGTATATCTTTTTACTGGATCAGCAGCTTGCGCTTCGGCTAAAAAGATAATTCCTAAAACGAGACAGAGGAGACGCAGATAAGTCTGTATTGATGGCTTCATAAGTTCTTCCTTAAACTTAGAGGTTGAAAAATAAATTTTGTAAGTCCTCCTAGGATAGTTAATTTTGAGAATTTGTAAATACTGGAAATTTTTATAATTACCCATGCATTTTCATCAGGCTTAAAAGTCAAAAAAGCTGTGCTGCGAAGTTGCAAAAGAAAGACCGAGCACGCAAAATAGGTATAGAATTTATTTGTAAATTTGGGCACTTAAAGAGGAAGCCTTGGCTAAAAAACAAACCCTTTATATCTTAGATATCAAAATTCCAGACGAAGATTCTCAAAGAATCCCTGTCCAAGGTAAGATAACAGTTGGCTCTGCCAGTGATGTTGATATCTGTATTGAAGAATTCGGTCTCGCTCCTCGCCATTGTATCTTTCGCGATAATAATGAAGTCTTAACTGTTCAAAACACAGCTGGCGATGGCGGAGTCATCGTTGGTAAGCAAGAGCTTAATCACGGAAAGATGTACATTGTTGATAAGGGAGATTCCGTAAAGATTGGAGATCTTACTTTCGTTATTCGTACAGAAAAGGTTGATGTTCAATTTGTAGATAAACAAGGTGAAACCTTAACAAGTACTTTTACTGACGTTGAAGAAATGGATGAAGACGATGCTAAGACAAGCTCTATCATCTCTCGCATCTCTTCTATGTTTAAAAGAAATAAAGAAGAGGACTTAATTGAACCTGAAAAAGAAGATATTGGTCATGTTCAAGTAATCGATCACTCAATTCAAGATGAAGATGAAGTTGAAGATGATGAGGAAATCGACGAAGACGAAGACACTGCTCCTAATAGATCCTTTTCCTCTGGCTCCTTAGGAAAGATAAAGTCTAAGAAAGTAAAGATCTCCCCTTTTACGTTAGAGAGAAGAGCTGGGTTTATTGTTCGTCTTTTGGGCTTTATTATTAATCTAGCCCTTGTTTATTCAATCTATCTCTACGCTCTTCCCTTGCTAAAGCTTGAGTCTTACTTTCAAAAAGGCTTTGATCTTCTAAGTCCCTTTATTCAAAAAGGGGCGCCTCTTCTAAGCCCTCATGTCCCAGAGAACATTCTTATATTCCTAAGCAGTTATACATTTTTAAAGATTCTCTCTCTTTATTTAGCCTTTGAAATTATCGCGGCCTTATTCTTCGGCTGCAGCATTGGTTTATTTTTATTAGGGGCTACAGGAAATGGTGGTTTTCTTAGCAAAAGAATTAAAGCGCTTATTAGAACCATAATCGGTTTTATAACTTCACCTTTTCTTATCTTTGATGCTCCCGTTATTTTGAGAATACGTTCTCTAAAAGAATTCCTCAGTTATAGCCAGTTAGAAAAAAGAAGTAACTTCTTAAGCCTCTTTTTGGGCTTTACTATTTTTCCTATTGTTCTAATCGCCACTGTGATCTGGCCACTTGTTGCAGACCCCATTCTTTTAAAGAGCCCTGAGTTCTTAGAAGTAAAAAATCAAGTCAGAAAAAAAGGTAAGCGTCAGGCTAACTTCATTTCCCTCTCTGCCTATTTTAAGATCAAAACTAAGTTTTATAAAAAAGATACATTAGAATTTATTCCCTCTATTGAAAGAGCAGGCCCAACCCTCCACCTAATGGATTTGAAAAAAGGGGTTAAAGTAAGTTTAAGCAAAGTTAAAGAGATTGATTTGAATACTGAATTTCAAAAGATGGTTGAACTCAATCCTTTCTTTTCTAGTTTTACTCCACACCTTTACAAATTTATGAACGAGCAGGAAGACTCCCATGAGATCATTCGTGAGATAGCTGATCTTCAAAAAGACGCTATGGGTATAACCCCTATGAGGCTACATGAGATTCTTCTAGATCATGGTCCCTATTTAAACGGTATTATGGAGATTCGCCTCAAGATTCTAAAAGAGCTTGGTATTGTTCAAAAATTTAAAACAACCTTTTTTAATGCTGGAAGAAAAGACTATTTGGCCATTGAAGAAAGTGGGAACACTCTAAACAAGTCCATTTATATCCTTCCGATCGGCTCAATGAAGATCGAGCCTTTCAAGATCCACTTTGATAAGAAATCATCTAGCCTGGCCCAAACATTCTTGCTTAATTTCTTTAAGACATCTGGAACCTTTCCAAAAGAGTTTACCTACGATGCCTCTATGGTTGAGCAATGGAACGCTCTTAGCCTCATCGATTTCTTTGCCTTCGCTAAAGATATTGAGCCTCCTTTAGCCGCAATGACAGGTATCCTAGAGTTCTATCAATCTAAGATCGAAGTCCTTAAGTCTCCTAAAGAGCTTCCAGCAAGGTCTAAGAAGGCTTACGAGAAGCTTCTCAAGGATAGCTTTAACCGTACATCTAAGGCGCTAGGAGAATCTAAGCTAGCAATGGAACTGCTTAAGTTGACGGAGCAGCTTCCAGACTATAATAAAGAGGCTAAATGAGTGTACGCGAAGAAGTAAAAAAACATTTTCAGTTTAAGGTTGTCCATGAAGATAAGAATTCAGGGGCAAGAGCAGGCGAAATAACAACTCCTCATGGAGTTATTCCAACACCTGTTTTTATGCCTGTTGGAACTCATGGAGCTATCAAGGCCTTACAGCCAAGCTCGCTTGAAGATATGGATACAAAGATCATCCTATCAAATACTTATCACCTTCATTTATCTCCAGGTAGTGAGCTTATTAAAAAAGCTGGTGGCCTGCATAAGTTCATGAACTGGCCCCGGCCAATCCTGACTGACTCAGGTGGATTTCAAGTCTTTTCTCTTCAAGGGAAGAGCTTAAAAGAAGAAGGCGCTGAGTTTAAAGATCAAAATGGAAAACCAATTCTACTCTCTCCTGAGACTTCAATCGAGATTCAACAGAACCTCGGTAGTGATATTATGATGGCCTTTGATGAGTGTATTCCTTATCCAGCCACGAGAGAATATACCAAGACATCAATTGATAGAACTCATAGATGGCTTGATCGTTGTATCAATACTTGGACTAATCCAAAGCAGGCCCTGTTTGGCATCATTCAGGGTTCAACTTATGATGATCTAAGAGATGAATGTATTGAAGAAGTGGTCTCAAGAGACCTTCCTGGTTACGCCATTGGTGGAGTCAGTGTTGGAGAGGGACCGGAACTTATGGAGAAAGCCGTTAAGTACGCTGCTCCTAAGATGCCTAAAGATAAGCCACGTTACGTCATGGGCGTTGGTAACCCTGAAGACCTCTTTATGATCTGGGAACATGGTATTGATATGAGCGATTGTATCATCCCAACTAAGTTTGCTAGAGGCGGAACCTTTTTTACTAACCGTGGAAAGATTCGAATCAAGCATAAGAACTATAGAAGAGACTTCTACCCTATTGAACCAAACTGCGATTGCTATACTTGTAAGAACTTTACTCGTAGCTATGTAAAACACCTCTTTGATTCAAATGAAATCCTAGGCGCCATATTGGCCACCAATCATAATATTGCTTTTTATAAAGGCCTTGCTGAAAAAGCCAGAGAGGCTATCTTAGAAGATCGTTATCTTGAATTTAAAGCTGAATTTCTTGCTGGTTATTTAGGAAAGTAATTACTCTGCTACATCTAAAGAGAGCTCATCACTATCATCTTTACTTTCTTCGCCTTCTTCTTTTGAATTAATGGGAGTGACGTTCTCACTCTCTTCGCCATCTTCGTCTTCACCTCCAAATTGTAAGTTTCTCTCAAAATTTGATGGAGATGATGCTGCACCGATGGCCACATCAAAAGAAATTTCATCATTCTTATAAAGCTTAGTTAGATGCTGATCAAATGATTGCATCTCACCTTTTGTCTTCTCTATCGTAATATACATATTAGATAGAGGCTCTTTACCACTAATACAATCTTGAATCCCAACCTTGTTAACCATGATCTCTTGGGCGCAAACTCGTCCCTTTCCATCTTTAGTAGGTAATAGTCGCTGACTGATTGATCCAAAGAGACACTCTGATAAGCGCAGCTTAACATTGTCCTGCTCTTCAGGAGGAAACATTGAGACGATCCTATTGATCGTCGAAGGAGCGTTAGTTGTGTGAACAGTTCCAAAAACTAAGTGACCAGTTTCAGCGGCCTTCATAGAGATTTGAATAGTCTCCGCATCTCTTAATTCCCCAATAACAATAATATCTGGGTCCTGTCTTAAGGCGCCTCTTAGTGCGTCTTTAAAACTATCTGTATCAGAACCAAGTTCTCTTTGAGTGATACGACTTTTCTCTGAAGAAAAGATAAACTCCACAGGGTCTTCAATGGTTAAGATATGTTCTTCTCTTGTAAGATTAATTTCTTGAATAATTGAAGCAAGAGTTGAACTCTTCCCAGATCCTGTAACACCAGTAACAAGAACCAATCCCCTTTGTGCTTGAACAAAATTACTTAGGGCTGCTGGCAATCCAAGGTCTTTCATAGTGGGAACTTGCATAGTAATCACTCGCATAATAATAGCAAGCCTTCCTTGAAAACGAAGAACGTTAACTCGTACTCGGCAGATCTTCCCAAGCTGATAAGAGCCATCATATTCTTTGAGAGTTTCAATTCCTTTTAAGATTTCTTTATCTTGAATGATGACGCCACAAATGGTCAGCATGTCTTCTTTAGTGAGAGCGGAGGCCTTGATCTTTTTAAGCCCCCCCTTCATTCTAAAATAAGGAAACTCACCTTCACGTAAGTGAATATCACTAACCCCGTTAACCGTGGCTGATTTTAGTAATTTATGAAAGGTCTCTTTATCCATTGCCATGAATACTTTTCGGTAATTTCAAGCAATTAGATAAGATAAAAATAAAGGCCCTCAGGTACTTTTAAGGGCCTTTATCGAGGTATAAACTAATAAAGACTAGAGTTCTGACTCAATCGCATGACTGATTAAAGAAGTCAGTTTTTGGATATCCTCTAGCGTGATATTATAAAAAAGAGCAATCCTGAACTGATTCTTACCAAGTTTTCTATAGGATTCAATCCCGTATACAAAGCCTAATTCGTGAAGCCTCTTACAAAGATCAGAGGCATTAAACTTTTCATCTACATTAATAGTGGCCACGGCCGTTGATCTATATTGAGCTTCTTCGATAAAGCAGCTTAAGTAAGATTTTTCATTGGCCCATCCATAAACATGATCAGCTTTTGCTTTTCCATTATCTTGAACGGCCTGATAGCCCACCTTATTCATTAGTTTAATCTGTTCGTTGAGCATCCAAAGAGTTGCAATGGCCGGTGTATTATAAGTTTGATTCTTATCAGAGTTATCAATACATGTTTTCCAGTCCATGATCCCAGGAATATAACGGCTCTTATCAGAGGCAATCTTAAGAGCGCGCTCTCTAGCTTTTGGTGAAAGGATAGAAACGAAAAGTCCCCCATCACTGGCAAAAACTTTTTGTGGTGAAAAGAAGTAAGCATCTGTTTGGTTAACATCACAAGGGCATTGAGCCCCACCGCTTGTAGCGTCTATGGCAAGAATAGTGTTCTCTCCCACTTTTGGAAGAGAGTCGATCATAACTCCAGTAGAAGTTTCATTCAGAGTTGCCGCAATAAAATCTACGGAGTCTATATTAGTTGGAGTAACGCCTTTGCCATATTCTACAGCATGCTCAGAAGCCTCGATCCAAGGGATACTATTATGAGACTTAAACCATTTTTGAGAGAACTCTCCACAAGTAAAATGGGCTGAAGACTTATCAACCATTCCAAGGCCCATCATATCAAATAAGAGAGTCGCACCGCCGTTGCCCATAGCAACAGTCGCGTCAGCGTTAAGGTTAAAATAGCTTCTTAGACCTTCTTGAACGTCTTTGACTAAGTTCTTAACAGCAGGTTTCCTATGGCTTGTCCCCATAAGTTCAACTCCAGTGTCTGCTAAGCTTTTAAGAAAACTTACGGGCACAAGAGAGGGTCCGCAACCAAATCTAGGGTCAGAGGGTCTTAAATCACTCGGTGCTTCATAATTCTCAAACATATATTCTCCTTAATATTTAATAGCTACTCTAATACTTATAACGAAGCTAAACAATTAAATTGCCAATAGACATTTACATTTGTCACAATAATTTAAGGAAAGATTTATGCGAAATGCCCTACTGATTCTATCGGTTTATTTACTCTACCCCTCTGTTACTCTAAGTGCGATCGAAGACGTCAGCTTTGGTATTGGAACTCAAACTCAGTTCGTAGGAAAGGTTCAAACAGATGAATCAGGCTCTACTAATAAGTTTGAATTCAATCCTTACTTTACGACTGCTGCAGAAGTGTCTTTAACGGAGAATCTCTCCTTCTATCCAGAGTTTGGTTTCCTCTATCCTGATAGTACAAAAGATCCTCTCATCTCAAAGATGACTTACTTCTTTCTAGGATCCTTGGGTTATGAAGTTAGAGACTGGGTCCTAAGAGCTGGTCTTGGTCTTTCCATGACTAAGATTAGTGGCAAAGGTGGAACTCAAGTTTTAAATAATGGAAACCAGCCAGAGAGTTTCCCCATGCCAGAAGGATCGGCCACTAGCCGAAATGTAATCTTAAACCTTGGGACTGATTATTTTGTTCACTCAGATTGGTCTGCTAGAGCTGAAACGAGTATTTATAACCCGGTCAATAGCCGCAACCGTTCGTTCACTTATCAATTAGCCGTTCACTATCACTTTCACGATATTCTTGGATTAAATAAATCAAAGACAAAAACAAAAATAAAAGAAAAGGCAGATGACTCATGGTAAAGATCTTAATTGCTTTAAGCTTACTTCTTAGTACGAAGGCTTTTGCCTTTTCTCTTTCAGTATCAAATGGCGCTTTCTTTAAAGAGAATATCGTTAAGGTAAATATTGGAGATAATTGCCAGAACCTTGGAGTTACAAGTGATGGTCTATTATCTTTAGCCGTAGAGGCTGCTGAACAGTTTTGGAACAAAGTCCCAACTAGTAGGCTAAGGCTTGAGCAAGGAGCCGTAGTTTCCGTGGCGGCAGCTTTTAGAACTGATGCTATCTGTAGCACTGATAATCCTTGCATACCAAACCCAGATCTCACTCACTCTCATGAAGTTTTAATAACTTGTAATACAAATGCCAGTAATTTTGCGAACACATCGATCATTGCACTAACAGTTCCCAATAGTGTGGCGGGACAAAATATTATTTCATCAACCCTTCTTATCAACGACAATGCGGGGAACCAGTTTCAAAGTAAGTCTCGCGCTGAGCAGATTTCAATCTTGGCCCATGAAATGGGTCATGCTATTGGTCTTGGCCATTCACCTGTGACTGATTCACTTATGTACTATAGATCTTTAGCTTCGAGATTTCGGTTAGGCTGGGATGATATTGATGGGATCACTTTTCTCTATCCAGTAGAGCAACCCATCAGTGGTTGCGGAAGTGTTGACCTAGGTACTAAGCCTCCAAGTCAAATGGGTCCCTTAATGTTAGGATTCCTCTTTGCGCTCTTAGGTGGCTATGTTTTTAGGAAAAACTTAAAGAGCTAGTTTATCCGCTCCAAAAGAAAGCCCTATTTCTCTACACTTAACTTCATAGGCTTTTAAAAGGGCCTTCTCCTCACTATCAAGAAGATCAAGATCTATAAGTTTTGGATCCATTCCAATCCAAACTAAGTTCTTAAACCTAAGAGTCTTTTCTTTATCAGGATGAGCCTCAATGAAGACAGTGTTTTCAATACGAACCCCACCAACTCCTGGAAAATAAAGTCCCGGTTCGATAGATCCGTGTGAGCCCTCTTTTAAAATAACTTCAGAAGTAGGTGTTATTGAATAACCTCCTTCGTGGACATGAACTCCGATGCCGTGCCCAGTTCCATGAGAATAATCATAACCCGCTTCTTTAATAGGTCCTCTAGCAAGGGCATCGATCTCCTTACCTAAGGTTCCTTCTGGAAACTCAGCATGCATGGCCTTAAGAAACCCTTTAAGCACAAGAGTAAACATTTTCTTATGCTCTAAAGTCGCTTCTCCTCCAGAGATAATAGTTCTAGTTGTATCAGTGGCGTAACCGCCTTCGTAATAAGCACCAGAATCAAGAAGAACAAGTTCTCCTTCTTCGATATTCTTTTGAGGGCTTGGTGTTTTATAGTGAATGATTGAGCTATTAGCCCCTGAGCCAGCAATAGTATTAAAGCTATTTCCGATGGCGCCTGCTTCTTTGTAGATCCTATTAGTCTTATTAAAGAAATCAAATTCTGTGACCTTATCTTTTTTCGAAACTCGGCTCTTTAGCCAAGTCAGGCTATTGAAGATGACTTGATTAGATTTATGAAAAGATTCTTCTATATGCTTCATTTCACTTGAGTTCTTTAGGCTTTGTTTTTTTACGACAAAGTTTTCCTTTTCATGAACTTCTTCTTCAAGAAGTCCCTTTAAGAAACGGTGATCTTGAGTATTAATAGAAAGAGGATCTACAATGATCTCTTCAACCTTAGAGAGTTTCTCCGCTAAGACCTTTTCTAAATCAGAGAGAAGATGAAAGTGAAGTTCTTTAACTTGAAGAAGTTCTTTTGAAACCTTATCTTTACTTGGAATAAAAAGGTGCAGTTCCCCACTGAGACCTAAGGCCTTTGCCTTAAAACTCGCCATATAGGGAAATTGATAGCCTCGGCAATTACTTAGCCACGCTATTGAATCAGTGGCGCTAACAAAGCAGGCCTGTCCCCCATTGATAAGCTCATCGAGTTTCTCAATCGTACTCTGACCACTAATGCTATCAGGAATTCTTTTAATAGTTCCTGTTGTTGAGTTTCCAGGGAAATGAAAAAGTGAATCGATGGTTGTCTCATTAAAAAGCTTTAACTTCATATTTGATTTTAAGATCTTATATGAATTAAAGGGTGTCCTAGAGGAAAAGATACCAAGAGTTCCGCCAGCGATTTTAGCCTTTTCAATAAGTGCATCAAAGTTTGAAACTCCATAAGGACAAGGCACCACGTCGACTATATCAGGGTCACATTCAAGGGCGGCATGCTCATGGTAGCGCCCATCAACAAAGAGGAAATTCTTATCTATAGTCAGAAGAACTTCGGCCACAGAGCCCGTAAAGCCAGAGACAAAGTACCTAGGGCAATCCTCAAGAGGAACATACTCACTTAAATAAAGATCAAAACTAGGAATGTATAAGGAAGTTAGGCCTTGATCCTTAATAAACTTCCTAAGCTTGCTAATAATTTGCGAGATCTTTTGAGTATCTAAACCATTCATACCTGAGCCTTTAACGCGGATAAAAATCCATTAGTAGCTAGGATAGCGCTAAATCTAAGAAATGACTACAGCTGCAAAGCTAACATACCGATATAGCTTTATGGAAGTAAAGGTACATCAATTAGTCTTTTTTATACTTGTGATTTTTTTATTAAAAATCTCAGTGGGAGATAATTGGAGAAGCGAAGATCAGGTTACAAGACCTATGATAGATCGGAAGTACGCTTCTAAATTAGTCAAATAAACTCTTAAAAGCATTCCCTCTTTCAACATAATTCTTAAATTGATCAAAGCTTGGAAACGCCGGACTGAGTAAAACAATTCCTGTAAATTTCTCTTTCTTTAACTCAATGGCGCATTCCTCTAGAGTTCCTACATTTAAACAAGGCACCCAATCACTTAGCTTTTTTTCTAATAGATTAGCTGACTCTCCTATTAAGAAAACCTTTTTTACTTTTTGTTTGAAGAAGGCTTCCGCTTTCAATGGAGGCTCATCGTTATGACCTCTAAGCTTGCCACCTAGAATCAGGACTAAGTCTTTATCAAAGTCATCCATAGAACTAATGGCCGTCATAGTGGCATCCCAGTTTGTCGACTTGGCATCGTTATAGATATCAAAAGATTCCGAACTCGGAACGTATTCAATCCTGTGACTTACGCCTGTAAAGCTATCAATTCCCTTTTGTACTAATTCAGCATTACCTTCTAAGAGATTTAGGGCATTAAGAACTTCTAAGCAAAAGTCGAGGTTGATCTTATTATGAATACCTGGAAGTTTGAATTGATCGAGACTGATCATTCCTTTTAAATGAGCTTTGATTCCTTCAGTATCGTTTGTTTGAACAGGAACCTTCGTTCCAACAAAAGACTCTCCCCACTTATTGACTTGTTCATTGGCGCTATCAAAGATGAGAGTGCCATCCTTATCCATTTTATTACTAATATTAAACTTGGCCTTGGCATAATCATCATTCTCAGAGTATCGCTCTCCATGATTAGGAAAGATATTTAAAAGAACCGCAATATCTGGTTTGAATTCAAAGGTTGATTCTAATTGAAAGCTAGAGAGTTCAAGCAAGATATAATCAACTTCTTCATTTGATCTAATATGATCACAAAAAGCGACTCCAATATTTCCACCGGTAAAAACTTTCTTTCCAATGCCTCTAAGAAGATGATCTAAGAATGAAACGGAGGTGGTCTTACCGTTTGTTCCAGTTACAGCAATGATGGGGGCTTTAGCGAAATGAAAGGCCAATTCAATCTCACTCCAGATAGGTGCGCCACACTTTGAGAGAACTTTATGATCCCGCGGAATACCTGGGCTTAAGATGACTAGATCAGCTTTTTCACAGAGCTCTAACGCCTTTGGGTCACTCTCAGAGATGCAATTCAGGGCTGAGGTTATCGTAGATACTTCCTCAAAATCTGCCCAAGAGCTTGGCTCTCCTTGGTTAATGGCCCACAAGGTTACTTCTTTATCTTTTAAGAAACGAAGGGCACCCATGCCAGAGACACCAAGGCCGAAGACCACTACTTTTTTACCATTTAAATTCATCATCGCGCCTTGTCATAATAGCTGCTTTTAGATAAATATTCTAACTGTGAATCTTCAAAACCGATACCTTTCCTTAGTAGAATTCCTACGCCCTTATGCTCCTTTTTGGCAGCATGAGGTCTTGAACAATTATCCTGTGACTATGGATGCTTATCCCAAAGAGTGGCTTGATCTTTTAGCCTCCAAAGAGGATCAGGAACTACACCAAATTGATGGCAGAAATAACCCTGACTCCTTAATAGGATCTAGCCTGGCAGACTTTATCCAGCAGGCCCAAGACTTAGTTCTCTGGCCTAAAGAGAGTTATAACCCAGAGCCTCTTCCGGCATGGGCCTATAAGAAAGTGAAAGAAAAAAAGAAGCATGAAATCGATTGCCTGCGAGAAGTGATCATTCCCCTAAAAGAAAAAGCTGGTTTTACAAAGATGGCCGATATTGGTGGCGGGATTGGAAACCTCTCACGCATCATGGCCCATTACCACTCTCTCCCCACTACTTGCTTAGATATGAATGAGGATTTTTTAGAAAAAGGAAAGTTAAGAAGGTCTAAGTATCCTCTACCGGAGCAAGCGGCAAAACTAGATTTTGAAAAGTTTAAATTTGGATCTGATACTGGAGATGTTGTAAGAAAACATTTCGCTACTGATTCACTTACCTTGGGCCTTCATACTTGTGGCCCCTTGGCCTTAGAACATATTAAGTCTTTTCATCATTATAGAGGGAACGCCATGTTAAATTTTGGCTGTTGCTACGCAAAGCTCGATCCCATAAAAGAAACGAATATCTCGAGCTTCGCTAAAGAGCATCCACTAGAATTCACCATTCATGGCCTAACCCTAGCGACGCGCTCCCATTCAACAATGACCTTTGAAGAGTTCTTGTTAAAAAAGAGGGTTAAGAGTTTTCGCTATAGCTTGCATCTTTTCTTAAAAGAAGTCTTAGGCCATACTGAGTTTGCTACTATTGGTGAGGCTCTACCAAGTGTTTACTGGGGAGACTTTAGTGACTACGCCCTTTTGAAGCTAGAAAAGCTTGGAGAAAAGAACCTCCCTACTAAGCGAGATCTCGATCAATTCTATAAAGACCCTAAGA
The DNA here is from genome assembly GCA_913061265.1 of uncultured Halobacteriovorax sp. Taxonomy (GTDB): domain Bacteria; phylum Bdellovibrionota; class Bacteriovoracia; order Bacteriovoracales; family Bacteriovoracaceae. The sequence goes on from CAJXVS010000001.1 coordinate 303,356, forward strand.
TCACCGAACAAGTTCATCATATGTTCTTGGCCAATATCATCCGTTGGCAACTTGGCCGGGCCGTAGAGTTTACGATTATATTAGACCGTTGCCTTTTTCTTCTAGAACAAGGTCATAAGGTTGAATTACTGCAGGTATTTAACGAAGAACTTAGCCCGAGAAATCTGGGAATCTTAAGTTATTAAAGGAGGCCTTTAAGTTAAAGACCTCCTATGAATCTTATTTGTGGTGAAGCATCTCGTAGTACTTAGGTAGAGTCCAAATATTATCTGGAACCAGGGCCTCAAGATCAGCGCATAATGCTCCTAGCTCTTCTGATTTAGGAAATAGAGTAGAGGCAATTTCCTCTGCTCGATCTTGTTCATCATGAGTCAAGCTTTCTATACTCATCTTAAAAACATTAAGCTGAGTAGCGAGGCATTCCATAGTAAAGTTAAGGTTTTCGTAGAGCTTAACTTCAACGGTACACTCAAGACCTATTGCTTTTTGATTAGCGATAACAGTCCCTAGCTTTAATTTATAATCAATGGCCGAAGGAATAACGTTTTGGTTAATCAAGTCGATCAATGCGCTAAATTCAATCTCTCTTAGAGTAATATAACGCTCCAAAAGGACGTTGTAGCGCATATCAAGTTCGTTAGGCGACATAACTCCTGCCTCTGTTAAAAAAGACATTTGTTTCTTATCGGCCATCACTTTTAAAGCGTCAGCGGTTGTTTTTAAATTAAGAAGACCTCTTTTTGCGGCTTCTTCTACCCAATCATCTGAATATCCATCTCCGTTAAAGATACAGCTCTCTGAAGTTGTGGCCCATTTCTTTGTGATATTAAAAAGAGCGTCGTCAATAGACTTTCCAGCGGCTAAGTCTTTTTCAAGAAGCTCACAAGACTCTTTCATCACTTCAGTAACCGCTCCATTAAGAACTGCCACAGGAAAACTAACAGAGGCAGCAGAGCCGACGGCCCTGAACTCAAACTTATTCCCTGTAAAAGCAAAGGGTGATGTTCTGTTTCTATCAGTATTGTCTTTTAAAAGATTAAATAATTGATTGGCCCCAAGGTCGATCGTGCTATCACCTGAAGGCTTAAATGTTTTTCCATCTCTAATAGAATCAAAGATTGCGTTAATAGTATCACCAAGAAAAACAGAGATGATCGAAGGAGGTGCTTCGTTAGCCCCAAGTCTATGATCATTTCCAGCAGAAGCAATAGCGGCTCTTAATGGGCCTGCGTGACGGCTAACCGCTTCGCAAATAATGGCGATAGTAGCGAGGAATCTATTATTTTGATGAGGCTCATTTCCGGGTTCAAGCATATTGATGCCTGTATCAGAGGCCATAGACCAGTTCACATGCTTTCCAGATCCATTGATTCCCGCAAATGGCTTTTCATGAAGAAGAGCTACGAATTCATGTTTCGCTGCGATCTCTTTAATCATGGCCATGATCAATTGATTATTATCTGAAGCCACGTTGGCCTCTTTAAAGATAGGAGCTAGTTCGAATTGCCCAGGGGCCACTTCGTTGTGTCTTGTCTTAGAAGGAATCCCAAGGCGGTGAAGTTCTTGATCGAGTTCTTGCATAAAGCTCATCACTCTTGTTGGAATGATACCAAAGTAATGATCATCTAATTGCTGATGCTTTGAAGCGGCTTTTCCAAAGAGAGTTCTTCCCGTTTGCACAAGGTCAGGTCTGGCATAATAGTAAGACTTATCAATAAGAAAATACTCTTGCTCACAACCACAAGTAATCGTGACGTCATTTACTTCGTTATGCCCTGCAAGCTTTAAAAACCTTGTCGCTACCTCATTAAGTCTCGTTATTGATCTAAGTAGAGGTGTTTTCATATCAAGGGCGTCGCCCGTATAAGAAACAAATGCTGTTGGAATACAAAGAGTTGTTCCATTAGGTGTTTCTTCTAAAAACATTGGAGAACTAAGATCCCAAGAAGTATAACCTCTCGCTTCGAAAGTTGACCTTGATCCACCATTAGGAAAAGAAGAAGCATCAGGTTCCCCTTGAATCAATTGAGAAGGAGATAAGCGTTCAATTGGTTTTCCATTCTTAAGGTCTAAGAATGAATCTTGCTTCTCAGCTGTCCCGCCTGTTAAAGGCTGGAACCAGTGACAAAAATGAGTGGCGCCATTTGCTATGGCCCAGTTTGTAACAGCATTTGCAATAACTTCGATAGATTCAGGAGTAAGACTCTTTCCACCCCTTGAGCTCTCTAGAACTGCTTTTTTTATAGCAGGAGGAACAGAATCGCTTTCTTGAATATCAAAGACCAATTCTCCGTAGTACTCGCTTATCTTTTTGTAGTTTCCATCATCATTTATAGGGCGATCGATGAATTGAACCTCTCTATGGATGGCGATATGCCGAGCATTGTCTCTTGTTTCTACAGTGGCCATGGAATCTCCTGATACCTAGTAAGTTATTAATAATAGAAATTTTAATCCTTTACGAGAAGGAATGTCCATGACTTTAAACTAATAAAATGCATTAGATTTACTTATACTTAGAGGTCTTAATTGGAGATGGATTATGGAGAAGATCAGCGGTCTGAGACTCACTTGCACTGATTCTTCCCATACAAAGAAGAGTTACAGCAAAGATGAAAAAAATAAGCTTGGCCATAAGGGCCTGTACTTCGTGGGGATACATCCCGCCTCCATAAAAAGTTTCTCGATATTCTCTTAGAAACTCTTGATCGACAACACCAACCTAAAAAATTTACTCGCCTTTATTAATATAGACTTTAAACTTCAAACTATTACCGGCTCTATTGAGTGAGTAGTCAGCTGTTTGAGTTGTCCCTTCAGAAACTCTGAAAGTTGATTCAAGCCTATTATAAAATGAATCACGAATGATAAGACTAGTTTCTTGGCTATAAAAAGTGACTTCACTCAGCTTAAACCTACAGGCATTGAAGTAATCAATGGCCGGAATCTGAGTCCCTTCAAAGTTAACTCCCCTAGGGTAATACCCAAGAACTTTTTCTTGAAGTCTAAGTTGAACATCTAGATCTAGAGAAAAGGTCATATGGAAGTTTGATACTGTAACTGCATAAAGATAAAAAGCATGTGGATAACGAGTTGTCCCATCAGGCATTGCCACTTCACTATAACAGTAGGGAGGCGCGAACTTTGAGGCCTCAAGCCTAACATGTATACTAACTCTTTCATTGTTCTTAGCCGTCTTACCTTCCATTGAAATAATTGGAAGTCTGGTCGTTGCTGAGAACGCAAAACTAGAGATAAGTACTGAAAACAAAAGGAAAATTTTGTAAGTCGCGTGAGGCTTTGTCATAGGGCCTAGATATATCCTGATGCATTCGATTCATCAAGAAAGAACTCTCTTAGGCCGTCTTCTTAAAGTTCTCTAAGTACGAGGAAACATATGAAATGATGATATTTCGCTGCTCGTCATCAAGGCTTTGGAACTGAAGTCCAATACCGCAGGGCTTCTCATGACTAAAGTTCCTCATGATGACGGGGGCGACTAAGTCTTGAGAGAGGGTTCCGGAGTTGATCCTAAGAGTCGCCGTTCCTCCTTTGTTCATTATATCTAGGTCTAACTTAGGAAGCTCCATAAAGGATCCTCCCACGGAAAGACTGGTGCAAAAGCCAGTGATCTCTTGCCCATCAATTTCAATGGTGGCCGCCCCATGAAAAGGAGCCCTGTAGTCTGATCTATTCACAAAATAGCGGAAGACTTCAGATCCATTAATATTTTCAGTATGAGTGATAATATTTGCGGTCAGTTCATAATCCTGCCCAACAGAGTTCCAAAAGGCATCTGTTTTCTTTTTGACCGGCGTATCTAGATTGATCTTTCCATACTTTTGAAGTGACTTCATATCATGAAAGCTAAAAGGCCCTTTAACTTCCCCAGCTGTTTCAATATACCAATGAGGGCTATTATCAATTTCAAAAGAATCTCCTATGAGAACATTAAGCTCCCTAGCCTCTTTATTAGACTGAGTCTTCTTATAGTTCTCTAGGTTTTGAATATTGATCTTATCTTTTTTACGAAGGTCTTTTAGTTTTAAGATGCCTTGGTTAAGTTTTGAGACATTAGTTTCAAAACTATCAGCTCGTTTCTTCTCGGTCTTCACATAATTTTTATAGATTTCTTGTTTCTTTAAGAGACGATCCTTTTCTTCACGAAAACTTGATAACTCATATTTAAGAGAGGCCACTTCTTCGTTCACCTGACGAAAACTTTCTTCTCGTTCGTTTAACTCTTCAATTAAGGCAGCTTGTTTTTCATCAAGCTCATTTTTAATTAAAAAGAGCTCATCCTTCATAAGAAGGAGGTCTTCGACCTGAGCTTCAAGGTTTTCCATTTGATCTATCAACTTATTTTTTTCTGCTTGTTCGTTATTAAACTCTAGCTCTAATGTTTGATAAGTCCCCTTAAGCTCCTCGAGTTCTTCCTTGGTTTCTATATGACTATCTACGCCCTTTAAGAAGTCCTCTTCTAAGGCCTTACGAGTAGTCTTTAAAACATTAATCACTGAAGTTTTTTCTTGAAGAGAGGCTCTAAGGTCCTCAATCGTTATTCTAAGTTTTTGAGCTTCTTTGGAGCTTACCCCTACTGAAGGCGCCATTGGTGGATTAAAACTTGGCTTCTCAAAAACCGCCTTATCAAAAAAGAGTGGCAGCTTAAAGAGGCTTTCATTTTCACTTGGTGTAATCCAGACTCTTGCTTCGATATCAAAGATATAGTCCTGTGGATGAAACGCACCAATCTCCATAAGATTCTCTACGGCCATTTGATCAAAGGCCTTAAGCATCTTTCCCGCTAAACGTAGAATGTACTTTTCTTGTTTATAGTCCATATTTTCCAAAGCACTCCACTCAACTATTCGGTTTAATACCTTAAAATCTTTAGCCAGACTAAGGAATGGAGTAATCTTTTTAGGCCTATAAAATTAGGTATTTATACAAATGTATCCATAGTCTATAATGATTTTTATGAGTGATTCTGAATCAACAGTTAAACCTTGGTCACATTTTTATTGGGATATCTATGGCAATAAATTTTGGCCCTTCGATGAAGATGTCATCGTTTGCGGGAGAAATGACGGTCATTTTCAATATGAAGATAGTGAGCTCTCTGGTTCTCATTGCCAGTTTAGTATCGAAGAGAATATTTGCTATATTACTGACCTCGAAAGTAGAAATGGGACTTACTTAAATCAGAAACCTCTTCCTAAGGCTGAAGCTACTGCCCTTAAATGCTTTGATGTCATAATCTTTGGCAGCCAGATCATCATCTATATGGATGAAAATATCTTTAAGGTTAAAACCAGAGATGACATCAATCAGTCTATAGATAAGAATATTGAAAATGAAAATATCTACAACGAAATAAAAAATAAGACTCTTGTCTTCATGAGAAGCCACCACCCTAGGCTTGTCATTGGTAAAAAGATTCAAGTCCTCGAACAAAAGATTGCGAGTGCCTATAATATCAAAGAAGAAAAGCTTTCTAAGTATGATGAAAAAGCTAAAGAGATAGAAGACTTGGCCAATCAGCATTTAAAGAAGGTTGAGCTACTTAAAGAGAAGATTAAGTACATCTTAACTGAAAAAGAAAAGCTTACGGCAAAGATTGACCCTCAGATTGAAGCTCTTCTTAAACAACGTGAAGAGCTTGGAGATGATTTAGACTCTTTTGAAGAAGCTACGACCGTATAGCCATTGCACATATAAACTGAGGGAAGTATTTGTTCAAAGCTTCCGTTTCATCATCCCAATAGTCCTCAAAAAGCCCCGAGAGTAAGAACCCGCGTTTTAAGAGATCCCCAATTTGCGTTTGTAAGCTATGACCAAACTCAAGTGGGTTCTCATTAGCGAGGAACTTCTTCTTCTCTTCTTCGCTTAGACTATCGAGGTCTGAGTAAGGCTGAGAGTATTTTAAATGAAACTTACCTTGAAAATTAGCGAGGTCATAATCAAAGAGATGACTAACAGGATTATTAAACCCCCAGATAAGTTTTCCACCTGGCTTTAAAACTCTTTGGCATTCATCCCAAACGGGATTTAGGTCTTCAAAGAAGCAGTTTGAAACGGGGTTTAAGATAAGATCAATGGACTCATCTTCAAGCATGGAAAGATCCGAGGCAGGAGTTTCTATGGTTCTAATTTCAAGTTTATATTTTTCAGAGGCCTTACGGTCTTGCTCTAATTGCTTTGGAGAAAGATCAGCAATAATAACCTTTGCCCCCGCGGCAGCAAGGAGTGGTCCTTGTTGACCTCCCCCACTAGCAAGCCCAAGAACAACTTTACCAGATATATCTCCAAGCCAATCTTTCGGAAGACTCTTAGTAGGAGTCATGATGATATCAGGATTTCCTTGGCGGGCTTTTTCAATAGGCCCTTCTTCAACTATCGTTGACCAACGAATCCCCATTTCAACATTTAGATCCCAGGCCTTCTTGTTATGGGCCTTTACATCTTTACTCATCTTTTTAATGTGGCGTCTGCCACTTTTGAATCAGTCACTTTTATATTCTTAATGACTCTAGGTGCACTACTCGGAATGACTTCAAGGTTAACTAAAGTCTCTAGACGATTCACTGTGACCATATAGGGCTTATCTTTAAAGAGGTATTTCTCATGTTCATTAAAGTTATCTTTTAGAATTCTCATCTTATTAATGGCAATGATCTCATCCCCAGCATTAAGCCCGGCTTTATAAGCAGGTCCATCGAGGGCCACATCTTTAATCACTACTCTATCACCTAAGAAGTCAGGACGAAGGCCGAGCCAAGGTTTCTCTTTAGTATCATACTCAATCTCAAAACCCGCTCCCTTAAAGAGACCATCGAGGTCGAGTTCTTCAGTTGTCTGAACCCATGTTTGAAATTTCCCAAGGACTTCCTCTCCAGCAATTTCTTTTACCATGGAGAAGACTTCACTTGCTTCAAGCCCTACTTCAGGCCTATCGAGGTAGGATTTCCAAAGAAGGTTAAGGAGGTCATCAATCTTTTTACCTTCCTTAACAAATAGAGCGTTCAAGCACCAAAAGACAATGCCACCTTTATTATAATAACTCACTGATGAGTTTAAAGAGTTCTCGTCTGGGCGGTAGAGTTTTATCCATGCATTGAACGATGAATCTTCTAAGCTATGAAACTTTCTACCAGGAGTAGCTAGGTATCTATTAAGATTCTCTTTTTGCATCTCTAAGTATTCTTCCATGGTGCAAAGCCCGCACCTTAAGATAAAGACTTCGTCCATAAAAGAAGTTAGTCCTTCAGTAAGCCAGTGCATCTTCGTATAGTTTTCATTTAAATAATCAAAAGGTCCAAGTTCTCTAGGACGGATTCTCTTAACATTCCAAGTATGAAAGTACTCGTGTGCCACAAGCGCCAACCATTGAAGGTAGGTCTTTCTATTTTGCATGGCCATGGCGCTAAATTGAAGAGCCGTAGAGTTTAGATGCTCTAGCCCTCCAAACTTTCCAGGAACAAAATGAGTGATAAAAGTATAATTATCATAAGGGATTGAAGAAAAGGTTGAACTGACTTCTTTTACAATAACTTCAATGTCTTTTTTTAAGTTTTCATTATGAGGAAGAAGATCTCCATACCATGCCAAGTGATGCTCCTTCCCTTCAAACATAAAGCCATCAGTTTCGTGACAGCCAATTTCTATAGGAGCGTCTATAAGGACGTCATAATTTTCAGCGCTATAGAGAAACTCTTCTCTTTTAGGTGAGATATCTTTAAGTCCCGTCGTTACCTTTGACCATGCTGGTGGAAACTTAAGGCTTAATTCAGGGTTAACTAACTCTTTATCCATGATACCCATTAGGTAACTAGGCCCATGTAAGAAAGCGTGAGAGGCATCAACATGAGAAGTTCTAACGGTCAGTTCATGACAGTAGATCTCATAAGTAATGCAAAAGTTATCATCCTTTTTATTTAAATCTGAATTTTCAAAGTCTACGGCATAGATGCCCTTAGCGGTTTGCTCATGCTGCAGCACTTCACCATTACTGGTCTCGGCCTTAAACCATCTAATATTCCTAGAATATTCACGCATTAAATAAGACCCAGGGCTCCATGAAGGTAAAAAGAAATTCAATGCCTTATCAGAGGCTTCCCTTTTTCCCGTTAATTTGACCTTAACGATATGATTTTCAGGTGTCTCAATAGAGATAGAATAGTGGAGTTTCATCTAATTTCCTTATCTTTGGGCTTGCCAATTTATGCTGTTCTTGGCTACATACCCTATTGCATTTAAACCCTAAAAATCAAGACCCTATGACCGAAAGCCTCGTAAAAATAGATAAAGATAAAGTAAAAGCCCCTACTGTGGAGTTTACGGAAAACGCCATCTCCCAGCTAAGGCTTATCTTAGAAAACGACCATACCTTAAAAGACAAGCACCTACGCCTTCTCGTGGCCACCAAGGGCTGCGATGGCTTTTCTTACAATGTTGGGTTTACTGAACAAAACAAGGATGACTTCTTAGTCACTGTTATGAACGCACCGGACCTTAAAGTCCTTGTTGATCCTTTTGCTGCTTATTATGGCGAAGAGATGAGCGTCGATTATATTCAAGACTTCGAAGAGAATATTGAAGGCTTCCTCGTGGTCAATCATCACCAAAAAGACTTTCACGGAAAGTTCTGGCGTGGAAAGCCAGAGTTAACTCCACCACTAGTTGATCCTGCTCTTAACAAAGACTTAAAAAAATAAATCATGGACTACCGATATATAAAAGCCTTTATTCTTACTGCTCACTTCGCTTCTTTCTCTAAAGCTGCTGAATCTTTAAAGATTGCTCAGTCCGCTGTTAGCCGTCAGATCAAGTTGCTTGAAGAGTCCCTAGGCGAAGAGCTCATCATCCGCTCTTCAAAGAAAGTTCTCCTCACTAATAAGGGAAGAGAACTTTTTATAGCGGCTCAACAGTTTGATAAGTTCGCCTTAGATATCTTTCAAAAGGAAGACTCAAGACCCATCCGCATAGGGATCCTTCACGGCCTTCTTAAGAATTGGTTCACGCCGGTTCTTAGCCGCTTTCTCAAAAAGACAGACCGTTCTATCTTTATGAAAATAGAAGATCACCCAGATTTAAAGCGAGGGATTGAAGACGGAAAATTTGATATCATCTTCACAACAGAGAATATTCAATCAGAGCTTATCTCATCTTTAAAACTCTTTGATGAGAAGATGGTCTTAATCTCTAAAGCTGAAGTTAATAAGAAGAAACTCCACGAGTACCGTTGGGTGGTCTATTCTGAAAATGATATGCTCTACCGTCTCAGTAAAAAAGTCTCCCCTTCTATCTTAGAAGTGGATTCTATTGAAACGATTATGGATATTGTAAGATCTGGAGTTGGTATCGCCATCGTTCCCGATCACGTACTAAAAAAGAATGAGACTTTAAATGTTTATGAACTACCAAGTCTGCCTAAGTCAGAGATCTATCTAACGACGCTAAACTATAAGTCTATGCCAAGTCATATTAAAGAAATCGCTGATATGGTTCAATCCGATATTTAAGATATTTAAAATTAAAGAAAAATGAAGGGCCCGGAGGCGGACCCTTCAATAAGAGACTTAGTTACATCTGTATTTTACGTAAGCTGACCACTGCTTCTGAAGCTCACCATGTCTATTTACTCGGTAAGACATTCCGTTAACACCAGCGCCATAAACTTTAGCATTTCTGCTATTACAATTCTGAAGTCTAATTCTTCTGCTCTTGATCGCTTCAACAACATCCATCATTTTTGCTTCAGCGTCCGCTGAACTAATACGACTAAAGACAGTGTGAACACCAGTTTCAGTTTCGGCAAAGATGGCCGTTGATGTTAGTAGTGCGAAAGCTAAGATAAGTTTTTTCATTGTTTCTCTCCTTTAAAAAGAAATGTTTTGATTTGTTGAAATATATTTATCGAGTGCCGCCTTCTTCCTCAACCAAACAAATCTTTTAACAAGAATATCTGTACCTTTTTGAGTACAGAGAATGTTCGTCACGGGAGGAAATCAAACGTTAAAGTAGTTGATTACAGGTATGTTTACTGAAGTTTCGTCGTCACACTTTTTGACAGTGAATTTTGAAACTTATATTTTACGTGGACCAAGGGAGTACAAAAATGGATCAAGAGATTAACCTCCCTCCAGAGGTGAGAAGCTATTCAGACTACAGAGTCTTTTTAAAAGATTTCTTTTCATATAAGAAAACAGAGAACTCAAACTATAGCCATAGGGTCTTTATTAGAAAGGCAGAGATGAGCTCCCCTAGTCATTTAAAGATGGTCATTGATGGAAAAAGAAATTTAACGGGCAAAACCCTTAAGAAATATATAAGTGCAATTGGCCTAAAGAAGAAAGAGGCGAACTTCTTTTCCTTATTGGTGAACTATAATCAAGAATCGAATCATGAAGAGAAAATAGCTCTTTTTCAAGAGATCATGAATGAGAGAAGAAAGAAAGGACTCTCAGATATTGAAGAAGTCCAGTACGACTTCTTATCAAAATGGCACTATGTTGCTATTTACTGCCTCCTTGATCTTAAGGGTTTTAACTCAGACCCCGCATGGATTTCTTCAAAGCTAAAAAAGAAGGTTTCTCTTCAAAATATAGAGAAGGCCTTAAGTGAACTAAAAAGACTAAAACTTATAGCTGAAAATGATAAAGGTGAATTAGTCCAAACGAATGGTCCCCTCGACACAAGTGATCAGGTGCAAAGCTTAGCCTTCAGAACTTATCATAAGAACATGGGAGAGCTTGCCATAAGCTCTCTTGAGAACGAAAAAGTTGAACACCGAGAATTTAATGGTGTCACCATTCCTATTGATGTTAATAAACTAGATATTGTAAAGGAGATGATTAGGGCCTTTAGAATCGAGCTTAATGAAGTCGCTAGTAATATGGAAAACCCTAATGAAGTCTACCAAATGAACATCCACTTCTTCCCCCTCACAGAGGTTAACAAATGAAAAAGAAACTACTTTGTCTTTGCACACTTTCACTTCTTTCATTAGATTCATTTGCAGCGAGAGGAGGCGTAGGAGTTGGTAATGGCCATGTGATTGCTGGGATCAATATTAATCAAGGTATTAAAACTAAAGAACAAGCTGTTGAACTCTTAAAGAAGTTGGCTGCTGAAATAAATGCTGGGAACTCTTCAAGAGTAAATAGTTTTATTAGAGAAGGCGGATGTGAAAAAGAGTACAGCGTCTTTAACGATGCTGAGTTCTTTGACTTCTATCCTATTGAAAAAGATTCGGTAAAAAGGACAGGCCAAGTCGCCATGCACTTAAGAGTCTTTCTCAAGAATTGTAAGAAGCTCTCTAAAATAAAAGATGATGATGTGTTTGACGGGCCTAAATAAAAGGCCTGCGAGGAATTAATCGTTATTGCTATTTGAACATCTCTTGTGGGTTATCTTAACTGTTGCCTGCTGAAAGGTTTCAAGTTCCCCGTGGCGGTTAACTCTGTAGGCCTTCTTAACAGTAACAGCTTCTAAATTGACGTACCTAGGCCTAGTAACCCCGCAGCCTCTTTGAGAGTAGATATTTCTTACCCTTTGATGTTGATACACACCCTTTCCATTCTTAAGTCCTTTTAAGGCCTCATCAACTTTATCTAGGGCCTCAGCATCGCTTTGCCCTTTAAACCTAAAGTAGAATTTATTTGTCCTAGCGGTTGCCATTGTAGCGAAGCTTAAAAGAGATAAGACTATTAAAGTATTTATCATTACCGGCACCTATACTTTAGATGAGCTAAGTAGAAGGCCTTAATATTCCCATCTCTGTCAGTTGTATAACGAAGACCAGGTACATCTACGGCGTAGACTCGGCCTCTACCCATCCCATTACATTTATAATGAGGACCTCTGTAACGCCCTCTTTTAACCAGATCCATAACTTCTCTGATCCTAGGCTCTATCTCTTCTTCTGTTTCAAGGCGAAGAGAGATAACTCCTGTTTCAACTTCTGCCATAACAGAAAGTGATATTAGGAATGTGAGTATGCAGAGTAATTTCATTGAATCTCCTATGCCAGTTCTAGGATCCTATTGATTTGAAGTCTAACTCAAACCATAAATTGAAGGGTTTCCTGTACTCAAATGTGTACAGTAAGAATTAGCATGCTAAGCGCAATTGATCTTTAGCCATGACGAATTATCTAGGTAAAACACCTAATGACAAGAAGCTAACTCCTCCCTGACATTAGATCAATTCCCCTTTTTTAGAATCAACTGTGAAGTTTAAAGACAAAACCCTCCCATGGATCATCCTCTTGAGTTTGCTCCACTTTATCTTGCTTATGCAGCAAATAAAAAAGGACACTCCTGCCTCTAAAGTGAAGATCCTCCCCGTGACTCTTAGTATTGAATTAAGAAAGGCGATTCAAAGAAAAGTACTCTCAAGATCTATGAAAGGTCTCAGAGCACTTTCTATGGGTGAAGGTTATTCCTTTCGTCCCCTACAAGAGGGCGATGACTCTTCAAGTGAATTAGGAGGAGGACTTGCCGGCTTTTTAAGGAATCAAGTCGTCGTTAATATTAATCATATAGGCCTAAATGGCCTTGTCGAAGTTAGGTTATCTCTTGATAAAAAGGGAAACGTAGATCCCTCGACGAGTAAGGTTAAAGGCGAGAATAAAGAGTTATGTGATCATGTCTGGAACTATCTTTTACAACAAAATAGAAAGAACCTTCCTTTTTGGAAAAACTTAGCCGCTTCAAAAAAAGTAAAGATAAAACTCTTTTTTCTAAAAGAGATAAACTCGAGAGACTTAGCCTCAGTTAAAGGAGGCCAAAGTTATATTAGTGGCGATGAGCTTTTGGTCTTTGTTTACAAAAGGATTACTCCTTACAACTACTCAAACTCAATCAACCTTCTTGATCTATGACTTCTTTCTAACGACTCCATCCCCCGCGATCACTTTCCCAGACTTTGCTTCTTTGTAGGTAATAAAGATATTTCCTTCGATTCCGAGTGCACGACTTAAAGTAGTAGCCGTTATCTCTAAGAGCTTTTCTATCTCAAGATCCGAGCTTCCTTCAAAACAGGTTAACTCACAAATTGGTGGATGGGTTGATCTTGGCTGCTCAAGCACTTCATGCTCACCTTCAAGATAGTGACCAGGCTCTAAAACTTCCCAGGTTGCCCAGACATGCTTTGGCTCGCAGTCATAGCACTCGCTTATTGCTAGGACCGTCTTTTTTAAGGCAGAAGTAACTATTGAAGGGTCCTTTTGAGGCAAGGACTTAATATGTAAGATAGGCATCTCTCTCTCCTGATTTTTATCTTCTTATCGGCGTTTCATTGTTAAAATTCGACACTTTATAAAGACTGACAAGATTCATCTTTTAAAAAAATCTTCACCCGCTGAGAATATTTTCCGATAGGATATTATGCCAGATAGAAAGAAGATAATTCTCGTTACTGATAATAACGATGTTTCAGATTACTTGAATTTAATCGTTTTTAAATTTTTAAAAGCAGAGTTAACTGTCATGGTTAATATTCAACACGCTTTATCAGAAATGCAAAAAGATGCAGTAGCTGATCTTATAATTGTTGAACTTCCTCAAGAAGAAGGGCTTCAAGATTTCTTTGATCAAGTTGATGGAAAGCAAAAAGTTCCAGTCCTCTTTATCGCCGATGACAATCATATTCATCTTGCTAGCGAGTATATTCCTTATCACCCCCTTTGCGCTAAGATTTCTTATAACTTAAGCGACATGGTTATTGGTGGAGCCATAAAGAGAATGCTACGTATCTCCCTCCGACAAGAAGTTGAAGCTGCTCCAGAGAAGGCAGCTCTTATTGAGGAAGAGAATCTTATTTATATGGAATTACCTATTGTTCTCTTTATGAGAAAGCAAACGATAAGTTATGACCTCTACTTAAAGATGTCAGAGGATAAGTATGTCAAAGTCTTTAAAAGCGACGAAGTTTTAGTAAAAGAAGACTTTGAAAAATATCAAAAGAGATCAGTTAAGACTGTCTTCCTAAAATCTGAGGACTATGTTGAAGCGAGCATTTCCTTTTCTAATCAAATGTCTAGTGCCCTTGAAGTTAAAAAGTTAAGAGTTGAACAGTATATGGCCCTTTCCCTTTTCTCTTTAGATAAAGTTAATAAGATCATTAATCGTTTAGGTCTTCGTGAAGAAGTTTTGGTTCTTACTAACCAAGTTTTAGGACTAAGCACTTCTATGATTGAGAAAAACAAAGACCTTTTAAAGCTTTTATCTACTTCGTTAAATGGTAGAGACTTCTTAAGCGAACACACAATGATGCTGATCTTTATAACCTCTTCTATAGCAAAGTATATGGGTTGGCACTCAGTCACAACTTCTGAAAAACTAACCATGGCCGCACTCTTTCATGATATCAGCCTAGATGATGAAGAATTGGCAAAGATAGAAGTGATCACCCCTTCCACTGAGAAGTTTTTTAGCCAAAAACAAATATCAAAGATGATGAATCACCCTCAAGATGCCGTTAATATCTTGGATAAGTTTCACGGCTTCCCTCCTGACGTTGATAAGATAATTCTTCAACATCATGAAAGACCAGATGGTACGGGTTTTCCTAGAGGACTTGAATGGAAGCGAATCTATTCCCTTGCAGCTGTTTTTATTGTAGCTGAAGATTTTGTCACCTCTATCTATGAATGTGGACTCAATCAAATCAACACAGATCATATTCTCTGTGAGTTTAAAGTAAAGTACGCTGGAAAAGGAAACTTCACCTTGGCAGTTGAAGCTCTTGAGATAGCCCTTGGTTATAGTGAGACTAAAACCTTACAGGCAGCCTAAATGAATGCAATCCTAGGTGAAATCTCTAAAGGTATGATCTTTGATATCATTCCCCTTGATTTGTTTCTTCATTGCTTAATCGGAGGGATGATAACCATCTTCTGTCTTAAGAAAAAAATTGGTTACTTTTATACATTCTTTGCCCTAGTCACTATCGCTGGATTAAAAGAGGCCAATGATTACTTTTTTCACTACTACTCAAACTGGCAAGAATACGCGACTGACTTTGCTATCACTTTTACTTATTTAGGGATTTCTCTCGCCATCAAAAAGTTCAAAGTCTTTAACTCCAGAACTAAGAACATCAAAAAAATCATCATAAAGTAATCTTCTAACTAATTTTCAGCTACTTAGAGGCATTTTATTTTCATCACCTTAAGTCCTTAGAATTAAGTCTTTATTAATAAATATGGAAAGAAGAAAAACCTCCTATCAACTATCCTAGGCAGTAAAGGATGGTTTATGAAGAGGACATCATAAATGCCTTCAATAAAAACAATGCCCTATAGCTCTTTAGGTAATAACTTCCATCTGATTTAAAATAGATAGAGTTAGTAAGCCAAGGATAAGGCTCCGTCGAAAAGATAACGAAGGAGAACTTTATCAGGATGATTCAGTTATTACCCTATTTACTCATAGTAGCGTGTTGTTTTTTAGCACCGGTAGATTCCTTTGCACTCATTTCTAAAGTCGGTTTTTTTAGCGGAACTGAAACGACGGCCCCAACAACTTCAAACAATCTAAATCAGGCAACGGCCTATTCAATGAAATGGGATCAATCAAAGTTTGATACTAATTACTTTTCTCACTCAACAGGAAGTTTCTCTCATCAGGTGACGGTTCTCCTTGCAGGAGACTATAAACTAACTTTAGCAGCGCCGCTTTATTTGACGACAACGACAGGATCTAGAAGATCAGTCAGAGCTGAAGTTTATGTCAATGGAGTTGTCACTCCCCATGGGATTGCCGAATCAAGTTATATACGAAATGCTAATAACCACCAAGAATCATCCCTACACCTAGGAATTCTTTTAAAAGGACTCTCTGCTAACGATAAAGTTGAAGTCAAGTTCAACCAAGGGACTTCTGCTGGAGACTTAGACACTTCAGGCGCTAAATTATTTATGGAAAATGTTGATAGTGCTAAGGATATCTTCTCAGCGACAGGAACGAGAACGACCAGCTCTACCAACCTCAATCAGAACACCGCATTTGATTTTGAATGGTCAACAGTAGCGACTAAAGATTCCATTTATACTCACAACGTTGGGGCATCTCCTGAGACGATTCAAGTAGGCACTACAGGTAGTTATTTTGTCTTTGTTAATATTCCTTTAGATCATAGTGTCGCCTGTACTGGTAACAGAGTGAATATTTTAGCTGACATTGAAATTAATGGTTCTCCATTTTCTGGTGGTAGTTTCTCTCAAGGATATATACGTTGTTTAGAGGGTCACTCTCGCTCTTCTATACACTGGTTTGGTGTTGTTGATTTAACTTCTCTTGATAACCTGAGCATCTCTTTAATTGCTGAAGGAACAGTTCTTAACACAGTGACAGTCCCTGGAAGTAGAGAAGGTTCCATTTATTTAGAAAGAATTGATTCTACTTCTGAATCAATTTCTCTTTCTTCGACTGCCTTAACCTCTGGAACGAACTGGAATACGGGAACCTCTGGAGTCGCTCTTAGTTGGAATGGTCAAAAATTTAAAGATGCTACTACTTTTAATCATTCAACTTCAACTAACCCTGAACAAATAATTTTTAATGAACCAGGTGATTACTTACTTTTTTATAGTGATGAATTAACTACTGCCTCAGCCAGAATTAATCCTAATATTAACTTTAAAATAAATGGCGTTACGATAGATGGGGGTGAATGTAGCACTCACTATATGAGAAATGCTGAAGGTCATAATAATAGTTCTTGCTCAACTATTATTCCCCTAACAGGAATTGATGCAGGAGATATTTTAAAAATTGAAACTGCTCTTGAGGCGCAAACAGGGACGGCCACTTCGACAGGAAATTCTTATTTAACTATTAGAAAGAAAACCAATGAAATCCCAACTTTTGATATTGAGGATATTCCAAATAAGGTCCTTCATCTAGATGGTTCAGACTTCTCAAGTGTTCTAGATGGTAGTTCTAGAGATGCCAATGATATTTCTTTTACTGATACTGATGTTAAAACCTTCAAGGATATATCTGGCTCAACTAATATTCATAACGGCTTTCAAAACACAGCGGGAAGAAGACCAGACTTTGATACTGCTAATAAAATGATGATGTTTGATGGGACAGATGATTATTTTGATTTTAATAATCACGCTGACCTTAACTTATCTACTATAGATGAAAGAACTTTTGCCATTGCCTTTAAAACAAACGCTGATGTAACCTCTCGCCAAGTTATTTACGAAGAAGGCGGGACAGTTAGGGGCCTTAATGTTTATATCAGGGCCGGTAATTTATATATTGGGGTTTGGAATAATACAAATGACGGAGATGGAGTCCAGGCCTTTACCTCTTCTAATACAGCTGTCTCGGCCAATACTCATTATTATGTCTCTCTAGTCTTTGATTACTCAAATTACTCAGGACCCAGTGGCCCTGATGGTGAGCTTAGAGGTCATATTAATGGGGTTAAGTTTTCGGCCCTTGGAACAACAACCAGTAAGCTCTACGCTCACGCAGGACTCATAGGTCTTGGTGCTATGAGAAACGATAGTTATTTTGATGATGGCACCCAAGGTGGAGATGGAAATTACTTTGATGGCTCTATCTTTGAGTTTATTATGTGGAACTCTGCTATTGATGATGGAACCGCCATAAATATCTATGACTACTTCGTAGAAAAATGGCCTGACCCACAACCAGTGACTAACCTTCAATTAGACTCACAGTATACTTCAGCAACAGGTAGCACTCCTTTAATTTCTTGGACGGCAAGTATTAGCCCCGATGTTGATCATTATGACGTAGCGGTAGGAACCAGTGCAGGCGCTACTGATACTTTAGCTTTTACAGATCAAGGGCTAGTCACTAGCACAACAATTTCAGGCTTAACTCTTAGTGAATGTACAGATTATTTTGCTTCAGTTAAAGCAATCGATACAGAGCCCAAAGAATCAACAATAGTTTCAACAGAATTTTTTAAATATGATGGAACTGCTCCTAGCGCTCCTTCATCCCCAGCAATTACAGGTTCAGGATCAACTTCAGTTTCAAAACAGTTTAACTGGTCCCCTTCAATTGATACTTGTTCATTCTCTCACTATGAAATTGGACTTGGGACTACCTCTGGAGCAACTGATACGGTGGTCTTTACTAATATCGGAAACACTACTGACCATATCTTTACAGGTCTTAGTCTTTTAAGCGCTACAAACTACTTTTTCACACTAAGAGCAGTTGATAGTGCAGGAAATACTTCTTCCGTTTTAAACAGCGGTGCTTGGCAAATAGACACTTGTGTTGCAACAGATACAACCAACCCAACAGATCCATCGGGCTTAATAATATCAGGAAATGCGGGGCCTACAACAAGTCCTAGTCTAAGTTATAGCGCCAGTAGCGATGCTTGTGGTTTTTCTCATTATGAAATTGCTATTGGCCTTACTTCAGGATCTACTGATGTAGTCTCTTTTACCAATGTAGGAGATGTTTTAACTCACAAGTTCTTCTCTATAACTCCTAGCTTATCGACGAATACAGATTATTTTACCTCAGTTAAAGCAGTAGATTTAGCTGGCAATGACTCAGGAACAGTAACCACAGCTGCTTGGCAACTTCCCTCTCCAGGAGGAGTTAGCCCAGCAGGGCTCGAAGCTTGGTTTGATGCAGATGATTTAGGAACTCTTTATCAAAACGCCGCCTGCTCTACCCCAGTCACGACAGATGGACAAAATGTACTTTGCTGGCAGGATAAGTCAGCTAGTTCTAATAACGCAACAATAGCTGCGAACAATCCTACTTATCAGACAAATGAATTCAATGGCAAAGCAGTTATAAGATTTGATGGCACGAATGACGTTTTAGATCTTGGAACTAATATCTCGACGATTAGAACAGTCTTTATAGTAAATAAATCTGATTCAAGTAATCACCAATTACTTCTAGGTCATAACTCATCTCAAGACTTCTATACAGATAATGGAACGCTTCTTAATACAGGAACGGCCAATAGTAATTTAACCTCTGGTTCATGGCGGGTTAACAGAGTTTCAGAGTCTGATCCTACGAACTTTAATCAATCTGGACAGTATTCATTATACTCAGTTACGACTTCAGGAAATGTTGAAGCGAATAATCTTTCCTCTGATAGAAAAGTAGCTGGGCGGTTTTTCCAAGGAGACTTAGTTGAAGTCATCGTCTTCTCTAGAGTCTTAACCTCAGATGAAGTAGAAGATGTTGAAGATTACCTTTATAATAAATGGTTTGATGCTGCTCCTGACGCTCCAACTGCTATTACCTATGATCCCACTTATACTTCAGTTTCAAACTCGAGCCCTCTTATTTCTTGGGCCCACTCTAGCGCCCCAGATTTAAATAACTACGAACTCTCTATCGGAACTTCTTCAGGCGCCAATGATATTTATGGCTTCTCTGATATTGGGCTTATAAACTCTACAACTATTACAGGGATTTCAACGACTGAATGTACGCCTTATTATGTATCTCTTAAGGCCATTGATACAGACACTTTCTCCTCTCCAGTAGCTGAGGGTAGTGAGTTTTACTTTGATCAAACAAACCCATCTGAACCTGGATCGGGATCACTTTCGGGCGTTGCAAGCAATGACACTTCTCCTACCTTTACTTGGTCCACCTCGACTGATTCCTGCCTTCTCTCTCACTACGAAGTTGCTCTTGGAACGACTTCTGGTGGAAATGAAACTATTGATTGGCAAAATGTTGGTATTACAAATTCTCATATCTTTAATAGCATAGCTCCAGTATTAAGCACTGCTACTGATTACTTTATCTCAGTTCGTTCAGTTGATATGGCGGGAAATAAGTCGACGATTAAATCAAGCGCCTCTTGGCAGGTTGCAACTTGCGTTGCAACTGATACTACGAACCCTACAAACCCTTCAACTTTAAACCTTACTCAAGACCCAGGGCTTTCAAAATCAAAACTTTTAAGTTTTACGGGTAGTACTGATGCTTGTGGACTTTCTCATTACGAAGTGGCGCTAGGAACAACATCTGGTGGAACGGATATATCAGGCTTTACTAATATTGGATTAGTCACATCTTATCAATTTACAGGAGTTTCACCTTATTTAAATTATAACCAGCCTTATTTTATGACAGTACAGGCAGTTGACCTGGCTGGTAATAACTCAACACCAGTACCAAGTGCATCTTTTGAACTAACGAGCCCAGGAAATATTAGTGCAACAGGAATGAACCTTTGGCTAGACATGGAAGATGCTGATCAGCTTTTTACTGATAGCTCTTGCTCTACTGTGGCCAGTACCAACGATGAGCGGCTTAGATGCTTAAAGGATAAAAGTGGGGGCGATAACCATGCCGTTAATGCCAATACTTCTAATAGTCCTAAATTAAGAGTTAGCGATTTTAATGGATTAAAAAGTGCTTATTTTGATGGCTCACAAAATGAATTTTTAGACTTTGGAGCTCAGTCAACAATTAGAACTGTCTTTTGGGTTTTACAAGAAGATACTTCTAATCTTGGAGATACGTCTTTTTTATTAGGTGATCCCGCTGGAACCACCCAACATTTTTCTCGCGCTTCAACTGGCGGTAATATCTTTGGAGGTTCTGCTTCTGCTAATGTTACTGGTGGAACCCTAAAGCATGACTCTACGACAATTACAGGAACAAGCACTATTATGCCCTCTTCTCCTGCTGTCTTAAGTTTAACAACAACAGGAAATGTTACAGCTTCTTCTTTCTCACGAGATAGAACTTCTTGTTGTGGTGGAAGAACTTGGGGTGGAAACTTAGCAGAACTTATTATCTTTGATAGAGTCTTAACCGCCTTAGAAGTTCTCGATGTAGAAAATTATCTGATGGTCAAATGGGGTATATCCCCGTCTACTACTGAATGGCTTGGAAGTACGGATACAGATTGGTTTACACCAGCAAATTGGAGTAACGGAGTCCCCACTAAAGACCTAGATTGCATTATTAACGATCAGGCCAACGACCCAGTCATCACTTCTGCCACTGGAGTCTGTAAAGATGTAGAATTAGGTTCTGGAACTCTTACCCTTAATGGTGGAACAACTGAATCCTTAGAGGTTCATGGAGATTTCACCAATACAGGTACTTTTAATTATAACAGTGGAGTTCTTCGCTTTAAAGATGATGGATCCACTTCTGCAGATCAAAATATCCTCACAAATCAAAACCTAGGAAATGTAGAGGTTGATAAATCTGCTGGGGGCCTAGTATCTTCTTCAACGAGTAGCTTTTCGATTGATGACTTAATTTTCACAGGAACTAATCTTTCTACCTTTAAAGTAGAATCTAATAGCACAGTAACTCTTGTTGGCGGTGCTACCGTTCAAAAAGGAACTTTCCTTTTAGATAATAAAGCAGTCTTGGAAGTAGGGAACAACCAAACCATTCTCGTTAATGGAGGTACATTTCAAACAACTGGTATCAATGATGCCCATACCCAAGATACTACGAACAAAGCGCTTATTACAGTAGCTGGTGGAACTGGCGATTGGACCTTCAACGCCACCTCAGGTCAAGTTTCTCTCTCAGGTTTTATCATTGATAAAATCGATATTGATGGGATTCAAATCAATGGATCATCAAATCTAACAGTCTTCCAAGGTGGCCAGTTCACAAACCTTATAAAAGATTATGCTACTCCAGTTAAGGCCCTTACATTAAATACAAGCACCCCTATCTCCGCGGCTATTGCTTCGAATGTAGGATTTAATTGGGGTGCTGCTAATGATACTTATGCAGGGGATCCGGTTCAAGCTGATAACTATTACCTTGTTTATGCCAACGCTTGTGGTGGAAATACTTTAGTCTTTGATCAGTGGTTTGGAGACTTTTATCAAACTGGAGTTTCCCCTGAGACAAAGATTTTTGATCTAGATGACTCTGGATCGACTTGCCAAATTGTCATGGACGTAGGAGCTTCTCCTGTCACCCTTAAAAACTTTGAAGCTACGGGGCATGACGAGTCTGTTCTTGTGAGCTGGTCTACTATCATGGAGACAGATCATTTAGGATTTAATATCTACAGAAGTGATACCTATAACGGAAATTACGTTCAGATCAATAGTGAACTACTTAGAAACTACTTAACCTCCTCGTCACTTCGCGGATACTATCGATTCGAAGACTTAGGTCTTCAAAATGGAAAAAGCTATTATTATAAGATTGAAGACATCTCATTAGATGGAAACAAAAAGGCTCATGGACCTGTAAGCGCAGAAACAAATGCCGCCAATGGGGCTATTCCCGCAGTTGGCGCAGGAGAGAATCAACTCCCTACTCCAAACCCAGTCGTTGATTTAGGGACAGGAGTTAGTATACTCTCTCAAACTAAAACAAGTTTAAGAATTAAAATCACGCCACAAAATTTAACCGTCACAAACTCTGGCTTTAACCCCTCTTATAGTGATCTCTCTATTCCAGGTTATTCAAAAACAATTGAAGCCGGTAGGCCAGCGCTTTTAAATAGAGTTATTTTAATTCCAGTTGATGTAAACTTCACTTCTTTGACTTCAACTGAGATTAACCTTATTCAAAGCGATAGCTCAGCAGCGCTTAGTGGGAATAAAGTATCCCCCGCTCCAGAGTGGAATTTAGGAGGAACTGGTGTCCTAGAGCCAACTTATAATGTCGACAACAGTTTTTATGCTATTAACCAAGTACTACCTCAAAGTTTTTATGCCCTTCCTGAGGAAGCCAAAAAGATTGGGAACAAATACTATCTGGAGATTAACGTCACTCCCCTTAACTATAACCCTGTAACAGATAGTTTAATTAAGCTAGATGAAGTTGTTGTAGATATTGGACTTGATGGTGATGCTTGGTCTTATGACCCTCCCGCCGATGATTCAGTTATTGAGCCCGCCGCTTTAGAAGGAAATTTAAGAGTTAAGTATAAAAAAGAAGGATTTTTTCAAATTACCTTTGATCAATTATCTAATCAAAATCTTGAAGGTCCTTTCTACAATCAAGCAACTGCTGGGTTTAGAGTTTATTATCACGGCATCGAGCTTCCTCTAGAGATTATTGATGCTGATGGCGCTTTCAACTCTGGAGATAAAATAAATTTCTACGCTCCTTTTGAGTACTCATTTGAAGATGATGAGGATGAAGTTGTCTTAAGCCTCTTTGATCTAGATGAAACGAATGATCATGAAAATTGGGATTCGCCTCGTAGGTTTGATCCTGTATCCAATAATGATGCTATTCCTAACGGAAGTTTTGGCTCTCTTGAGAGGACTGATCTTTATGAAGAAAACTTAATCGCTCTTTTTAATGTTCCACTTGGTGATAATGTTGAACATCTTTATTGGAAGCAAATTTATACTGTGGGAGGAAGCACTCCTAATGCTAACTCAAGACTCGATGTGAATATTGATTTGAATTCATTAAATAAAGACTCTGATAAGACTGTTTATGTAAAAGTCTTCTTTAGAGGCAGAATGTCATTTCTTTCCTACAACACCACAAAGCATAATCTTGGTCTTAAGGTAAATGGCTCTGCTGTCCTTGATAACGTTGTCTTTTCAACGACAGCACCGACGGCCCATACATTTGAGATTCCTTCGAGTGAATTCATTCAAGGCGCTAATATCCTAGGACTAGAAGTTCAAGGAGATAAACTAGAGCTTGCTGGTGATTACGATATCATTCATATCGATAAAATTGAGATTACTTATGACTCTCTCAGTAACTCAGAAAATGATGAACTTCTTCTTAAAGGTACTACTGCACATTCACAAATGATTGCTGGAGGTTTTTCGAGTGATCAAATTGAAGTCTTTGATATCTCAAATCCAAAAGAAGGTCTTAAGTATTTAGACCAAGCTATTAATACCGATGATGGAGGAACTCGCTTTTATACCCTTTTTAACACTCATCCAGGTAATTACGGAGCTAGTGGTTCAAACCTATGGGTTAAAGAGAAGGATCAATATTCTTCGCTTAGTCTCTTAAAGTTAGTAGAAGGCTTTGAGTATGATCTTAAGCTAAGTGAGAACCGCGCTGACCTTTTAATCCTTTCTGATCAGGAGCTCTTAGATGTGGCAGAGCCATTAATAGAGGCCCGCCGCGCGCAGGGTCTTGAAGTGATGGCCACAAGTTTTGAACAGGTCTACGCTCAATTTAGCAATGGAAGAATCTCAGTACAGGCCATAAAAGACTTTGTTCAATACGCTCTTGATACTTATGAGGTTAAACCTAGATACCTTCTCATTCTAGGTGATGCCTCTTACGACTCTAAAGCTGCTCTGGCCGTCAGTGCTGGAATTAAGAAGAGCCCTATCCCTCTTGTAAAAGGTCTTCATAATGATTATGGCTCGGATCAGTGGTTTGCTGAAGATAGAGTAACAGGTGCTCCAAGATTAAGTATTGGACGTATTCCAACTTCAGACCCTATTAAGCTTGAAAACTATTTAGTAAAACTATTAGCTTATGAATCTGGTGAACGAGCACCTCTAGATTCTAGAGTTAAAACAACTTCATTTATTGTAGGAACTGAATCTACTGAAGGTTTTTCAAATTACGTCTCAGCTTTAAGTCAAATATCTAGTGACCAATTTAGCTCAACATCTGATGAAATTATCGACAGAAATCAGCTTGGAAGTGATGCTAGTACTAAGGCCTCTATCAACGGACTCTTCAATGATGCTCCTCTCTTTGTGACTTATTATGGGCATGGAGGAGAAGGTGAATGGGGAAGCTATGATGGAGATACTTTCTATGAAGTAAGTGACGCTCAAGCGCTTAATAATGAAAAGCTTCCTATTGTCATGGCCTTTAACTGCCTTAACGGGCATTTCTATGATGCTAATGGATCCTCTACTTCCTTAGCTGAAGAGATGGTCTTGAATAAAGATGGAGGTGCTGTGGCCTTTTGGGGATCGACTACACTCTCCTCTCCTGTTTCACAAAACAACCTTGCGACTTCTTTTATGAACGAGCTCGTTAGAGAATCTAAGACCAATTATTCTAAGGACACAACTATTGGAGATCTCTTTTTAGCCTCTAAGCTTAAGCAATCAAATGATGCTGTAACAAATGATACGGTTAAAAGTATGGTTCTTATTGGGGACCCTTCTATGAAGATGCCTGCAGCTGTCTTTAATTCAGAGCCAATCTCAGCTGCTCCTACGACTAGTCAGGCTAGTGCAGGTGGCGGCGGTTGTTCAGCTGTTGCTGGTGAAGGCGTCGTTAGTAAATCATGGGATGCTGGACTCTTAGAGATCTTTTTTCTCTTCTTCTTTGGGTTTTGCATAAAAAGAAGTCTTAATTTTTTGGGCAGCTTTTCTTCTTCGAATAAATAATCTTTCCAGACTCGCAAAGAGTTATATCAGCATGTTTTTTGATCTTAACTTTATTTAATAGGTAAGTTTTCTCTAATGGATATCCCTGAATATTTAACACAGGCCACTTAACAGTTACTGAGTAGAGCTTATTATTCTTTCCAAGCCCAAAATAAGCTCCTGCCTGATTCTGACTAGGAAGTCCGCCCTCTTGTAAGCTGAGAAACTTCTTTGCTTGAAAGTTCTTCGTTTTAAGAATGAGGCTTGAGCCAATAGCATTACGATTGGCCCTTTGCCCTATTAAATGAAAAGTAATTGACTTATTTTTAGAAAAGTCCATTTGGTTTTCATAGAAGAAGATCTGTCCTTTGATGCTCGAGTTCCTAATCGAAGTTTGGCCTGTAACAAAGTCTAAGCGCCCATCACCATTGAAATCAGCAATGATAGTTCCTGATGGATTTAACGAGTTAATCGCCATGTCTTCACTTACGTCCATAAAAGCATGATTCGCCTCTTGCATGAAAAGGATTAAGCGAGAATTTGGTGGAAAACCAGTATTGTCTATAATTAAATCCTGTAACCCATCCCTATTATAATCAAACCACGAAGCTCTTCTATCTCCCTGAGACCAAGAGATCTTTCCATCGTCCATATGATATTCAGTGCGGATGAATTTAGGAGGAAAACCGAAGGTTGATCCTGTCAATATACTTGATCTGTCTCTCGTTTCTGGATCATAAGAATGAAAGAGCTCACCTACAGCTAAATCAAAGATCCCATCATTATTATAGTCGCTACAGTTTAAGTAATAAGTATTACCGCCACCAAGGGGATCGTAGTCCCCATCAATATCAGAGGCGACTCCCGAGGCTTTTGCATAGTCCTTAAAGGTTCTACTTTTGATGGCCCGGTTATTAACGTTCATCCAAAGTTTATTTTCATATCCACTTGAATTAGCCACGAGAATATCAGGGTATCCATTCTGGTCAATATCACAAGTGCTAACGCCAAAACTAGGCCTTGCATTTGGATAGAGCTTTAAAGGTTTTTTAAATTCGTGTTCATCCTTTAGTAAGATGGAAACATCTTTAAAGGTAAAACCTTTTCCTTTAAAAAGACGGTCAGGCATGGCCTTTGGTTTAGCGCCTTTTACATTATACCAATTGGCCTGATAGATATCGAGCCACCCATCAAGGTCATAGTCAAAGATGGCAACAGATGAGTTAGGAACAATGCCCGCAGGTAGGTCTGTTTTTTCTTCGTTGTAACGAACCTTACCTCTAAACTTTCTCCCCTTAAATAAGCGAAGAGGATATTTAGAGAGCTCAGTCCTTTGATTTAATGTTCCGACTACAACGTCAAGAAAGCCATCTCTATTAAAATCGGCAAAAGAGAGGAAGCTTGCTCTAAAATTTTCAGGAAAAGGATTATAAAGAAGAGGTTCAAAGACATTCTTTATATTATTAAAACGGAAAAATCTTGGGCTACTATAATGGCTAGGCAAAGTTACTAAATCAGTAAAACCATCATTATCAAAGTCTACTGCATATAAAGCAGTAGCCGCTTGTCCGTGGAGCCCATATTCAAGAGTCTTATTCTCAAAGCCTGGGACCTTAGCCGAATTGGAAGTCGGCCCATAGATAACTTGCCTTTCCTCTTTAGATCTTTCTTTAGAAAACTTCTCAGTCCCCTCTCTTAACGAGGGATTTTGAGAGAGTTTCTTCTTACTAGAGCAACCGTTTAGAGAAAGAAGGCCCGTGAAAAGAATAAAGGCCCATGCTCGGGCCCTTTTATTAGTAGTCGATAATATCAAGGCCATAGCCATCGTTATTACAAACATGTTCACTTAGAGCTTTGATCGTTTTATCAAAATTCTTATTCATTCCTTTTAGATCAGTCACAAATTTTCTTCTAGCATCATGACAAATATAACGGGTTAACTTTTTCACATAGTCTTTCTTGTCTTCAGGAACACTCTCATCTTCTAAGATAGAAGTTGTCCGGCTAAGAACACAGGCTATAGCGTAAAGCTGAATAACCATGTTTGAAAGTCTTGCTTGAGGAAGTTCATGGTCAATAATATTTTTTCCATACTTAATCAAAACATTCTCAACTTGAATGGCAAACCCACTCATCATTGAAGAGAAATGCTCAGCATAATCTTCTAAATCAGGATGTACCTTGGTTAAGCTTCTAGAACTCATCATTTTATTTAATCTACTTTTTGCAAAGTTAGTTAAAACTCCAAGAGACTTAATAGGATCATTTAAGGCTCCTTGAAAGTCTGAAATCTTCCCAAGTTCTTTAAGTTGCTCAGAAGGACCTCTTACTCCGGAGAGAGCCAAGAAAGCGCGAAGGATTTCATTTGTTCCTTCAAAGATGAGGTTAATTCTTGAATCCCTCATAATTCTTTCATAAGGATATTCTTTCATATAACCACAACCGGCTGCGATCTGAAGCCCAGTATCTACCACGCTCCAAAGGTTTTCAGATCCATAGATCTTGCAAACAGCCGTTTCTAAGTAGTAATCATTAAGGCCCTTACACATATTCCCTGTGGTCATATAAACAACAGACTCAGTGGCATAGATCTTAGCCGCCATATCGGCCAACTTTTCTTGAATCAAACCAAACTCAGTAATTGAGCGGTCAAATTGCTTTCTTCCTTTAGCATGATCAGTAGCAAGCTTTAAAGTTGAACGCATCCCACCAACACAACCCGCACCTAGAGAAAGTCGCCCTGAATTTAAAACATTCATGGCAATCTTAAAGCCTTTACCAAGCTCTCCAACAATGGCGTCTGATTTCACGACAACTTTATCAAAGTAAACAGCTCTGGTCTCTGATGCTCTGATTCCCATTTTATTTTCTTTTTCACCAAAGCTTAAACCTTCAGCTCCTTTTTCGATGATAAAACAAGAGATCCTCTCTTTAGTTTCTCCATCTATTACATGATCAGTCTTACAAAAGACTGAATAGAACTCAGCTCGTCCACCATTAGTGATCCATAGCTTTTGACCAGAGATGGTATAAGTCCCGTCTCCATTATCGACGGCTTTTGTTTTAATTGAGTAAGCATCAGATCCAGACCCTGGCTCTGTTAAACAAAACGCTGCAATCGCTTCACCGCTTGCTAGTCTGGGAAGCCATTTAGCTTTTTGTTCATCAGTTCCTTCGTTTATCAAAGCGCGGTAGCCAATTGATTGATGAGCCCCAAGCATTGTAGCGATTGAGCCATCTATTGATGCGATCTGCCCAAAGACCCTTGAGTATAGAGAATAATCGAGTCCCATTCCCCCATGCTCTTCTGGAACGGCTAAGCCGCATAAACCAAGCTCAGCAAGGCCTTGAATCACTTCTTCAGGAATAAAGGCCTGATCATCAAATTTTTCTGAATCAATATTAGCCTCTGAAAATTTATCAATGGCGTCTGTCATGGCCTTGGCCATTTCTGTCTGGTCATCTGTAAAGCGAGGAAAGGGAAATATTGAATTCTCGTCAATCTCTCCGTAAAAAAGCCCACCAACAACGGACTCTAGCTCTTGATTTGTTGTATTCTCTTCACTCATAAACTCTTCCTTGATTTAAGCAATTTCTGATAAGCCAAGATTTTAGCACCATCAATAATGGCCTTACAATGACTTCATGGATTCAAATCATTTAAGTCAAGTACCTTTGACATTAACCAAGCAAATGTCTCGGTTAAAAATTAACAAAGAACTTTCCAAATAATGATTTGTGCATTGGGTATAAGTACCTTAAAATTTTAGTATTAATAGCTTTTAAGGTAATTGAGCCAATTGATTTAAATAATGACTAATAAGAAGAAAGAATCTCTATTCTCAAGATTAAAAAGCAAACTCTTCAATAAGAAAGAGGAAGGCGACTTTGAACTCATCGACGATGAAGAAGAAGATTACGATGCCGTCAGTGATGATTATGAAGAGCGCTATCATGGTGATGAAGAGGATATAACCAATCCTGGATTTGTCATGAGTGAAGAAAGTGGTGAGATGCCCGACCTTCCCTCTTACGACGAAGATGCTGATGATGACGAGATTTTTGAGGCCTTACAAAAAGAAGCTCCCCTTAGTTTAGACGAAGAGGAAGAGGAAGAGGAAGACTTTGTAGCCGAGCCTATGAACCTCTCAAAAGATCAAAAAGAAGAAATAGATGAGATAGACGACGCTTACCCTGAAGTTCCAATGGAGATGCCTCGTCCAGATAAAACTCGCGAGATTGATCTCAATCAGATGAGTAGTGATGATCAAGATGAAGAGTACTTCGAAGACGATCATGGTGACTTCAGTGAGTTCACTCTCCCTGGATCAAAGCCAAGTATGAAAAGTAGGCTTATAGGAATCGTTCAAAGAGTTAAGTCTATTGCGAGAAGGAAGTCTCATAAGACAAACTTCACTCCTAGGAAGTCTAGCTTCTTTAAGCTACCGGAGAATTTTGATTGGGATAAAACTTTCGATTCACTTTTCTCTCCAGAATTAAGACCAACAATACACAGAGGTTTTTTAGCCCTCCTCTTTGCTTTTTCTACCTACGGAATGGGCAAGCTAACTGCTCTTGGTCTTAAAGGAAGCAACCCTCCAGTAGCTTCTTTAGCTACTTCTTCCGGGGTCAAGAACACTTATATGGCCAAAAGAGAAATGAATAAAGTCACAGCCACGGATCTTTTTAACGCTCCAGGAAAGACCGAGACTCCTATCGAGAAAGCCATTAAGAAACCTATTAAGAATAATATTAAAGTCTGCGATACTTCAGATACTGAATCAAAGCTTTCCTTAAAACTTGTAAACACATTAGTTCTTCAAGACAGTGTTAAATCAATTGCGGCGGTTCAAGTAAGAAGCGAAAAAACGGTCCTTAATATTAGAGAAGGCGAAAAGATTAAAGATATCGCCGAAATTGGAAGGATTGACCGTCAAAGGATGATCTTTAAGAATCTAAAGACTGGGACTTGTGAGTATATCTCTAATCAAGATAAGAACCTTAAAAGAATCACACCTCTTAAGATCCTTAAGCCAAAAGAAGGTAAGAAACTTCTTAATACCCAAAAAAGTGGCATTAAGAATGCTGGGGATAACTATAAGATCCCAAGTAAAGTCAGAGAAGAGATGCTCTCTAATATTAGTGAAGTCTTAACTCAGGCAAGGGCCGTTCAAATCAATAATCCAGATGGCTCTTTAAGTTTTAAACTAACTGAAATCGTTCCTGATAGCATCTACTCGAAGCTAGATATACAAAACGATGATGTCATTAAAACAATTAATGGAAAAAAGATTACCAATATAAATGAAGTCATGACTCTTTTTGGAAACATTAGGCAGATTGATCATTTTGAATTGGGAATTATAAGAAATGGTGCCGAAGTTAATAAAGATTATGACTTCGAATAAATAATAGACAAGATCTTATAGATCAATGTTTCAAGGATGGAACTATGTTGGCTACTTTTAAACCTGCAGGGCTAGCCCTTTGCCTTTTGATGATCCTCTCCCCTTCGACTGGCTTCGGCCAATTTAAGAAATACAAATCTAAGTCTAGATTTAATAAAGAGGCGAAAGAAGTCACTACTAAAGACTTTATCAATCAAAAGAAGAATGCTGCCCCAGTCGTAAAAGTATCTGCTGGTGGGGACGATGTCTTTGGTCGTTCTAACGAAGGCGGAGCAAACGGTCCCACTAACCCTAAGTACGTAAACTTAAACCCTGAGACGGCTTTTGGTCCAGAAGTTGTGACTAGTTTTGATTTTCCAAATACTAGCCTTATTGATTTAACTAAATTCATGCAAAAGCTTACCGGGATCAACTTGATCCTTGATAAAGAGTTAAAAGGTAAGATCACTATCCTAGCCCCAACGGCGATTACTGTTGGTGACGCTTGGAAAGCTTATCTAACGGCTCTTAACCTAAACGGTTATACTCTTGTTAAGTCTGGTTCTTTTTATAAGATTGTTAACGCTAGAGATATCCGTTATACGCCAACTAAGATTTACACCGGTAACTACACTCCAGATACAGAAAACTATGTGATGAGAATTCTTCCTCTAAAGAATATCGATTCAACTGAAGTAACAAGATCCTTTCGTCCTTTTATGAGTCGATATGGACGTATTATTGATATTAAACAAACCAATACCATCATCGTTCAAGATACGGGTTCTAATATTAATCGTCTTGTCCGTTTGATTAAGTTTATCGATGTTCCTGGTCACGAAGAAACACTTCAAATCATCAAGGTTAAGTACTCTTCAGCTCAAGAGATCGCGAAGCTTCTTGATCAGATCCTTAAAAGTGGTGGCTCAACAAGTTCTAAGAAATTTAGCAGCGCAAGCGCCTCTAAAAAAGGTGAAACGATTAGTAAGATTATCGCTGAGCCTAGAACAAACTCGATTATCGCTATGGCCAATGCTGATGGGGCTAAAAGACTTAGGGCCTTAATCAACCGTCTAGATGTTAAAGGCATCGCCTCTAATGGCGGCCGAATTCATGTGTATTATTTAAATTATGGAGATTCAGAAACCTTAGCTAAGACTCTAAGCTCTCTTGTCTCCACAACGAAAGGGTCATCTAAGACAACTTCTCGTTTTTCTAAGTCTTCAAGTAATGATTCTAATAGCCTCTTTAATAATGAAGTTAAGATCACAGCGGATAAAGACAATAACGCCCTTGTGGTAACAGCCTCCCCTACTGATTATTTAACAATCAAATCAGTTATCTCTAAACTCGATATTCCAAGAGACCAAGTTTATGTAGAAGGTCTTATGATGGAAACTCAAGTTAATAGAAACAGAGGTTTTGGGATTTCAGTTCTTGGTGCTTATGGATCAGGAAATGCAAGAAAAGCAGGTTTTACTGGTGGTTCATCGGACCTTGTTAACCTTCTTACTAATAATATTACAAGTCTTGGAGGTCTCTTCGTTGGTGCCGGTGTTGGTCGTTCGATTGATTTTGACCCTGGGACAGGAAACACTATTCAGATCAATTCAGTGAACGCCCTTGTTACGGCCATTGCAACAAACTCAGATACTAATGTTTTAGCCACCCCTCAAATTCTAGCTCTTGATAATACTGAGGCCGTCTTTGAAGTGGGTGAGAGTATTCCAACTCCAGAGAGAACAAATGCAGCTAACGGGTCTTCAACGACATCGATTAAGCAGCAAAAGGTTGGCCTTACTTTAAAGATCACACCTCAAATTAATAAAGTAACTCGTTTTGTTAAATTAAAGATCGATCAAAAGATTCAAGACTTCTCAAGTCGTGCTCTTCCTGATGGAGTAAGTGCTGATGGTGTGGCAACAGTTGAAAGAGCTGCTGTAACAACTGTTGTTGTTAGAGACAGAGATACCATCGCCATGGGCGGTCTTATGCGAGATAAAGAAGTTTCAACTGAATCAAAGGTTCCACTTTTAGGGGATATCCCTATTCTTGGTTGGCTCTTTAAGAACACAAGAAATGCAATTGAAAAAGTGAACTTACTCTTTTTCTTAACGCCAAAGATTCTTGATGCTAAACAAGTAACAGCAGCGAGAACAGTGAAAGATCTTCTTAATAGACGAAGCGCTCACCTTGAAGAAGTTATTGGTGATGAAGATTCATTCAAGGCCACTACAAAAGGTCTTTACGAAAAAGCTGTTAGACAAGAAAAAGGTCCTCTTTATAATAAAGAAGAAGCCGGTCAATACCAAAATTCAAATAGAGAAAATGGTGGGATTAAATCAGGCACAACTCTTGATGATGACTTAGGTCTTTTAAATGACTCTAATGTTCCTGATCAATCTTCAGCAGAAGAACCAGATTATAAAGCGATCTTAGATCAAGTTAAGTTAAAGAATTCAGCAATTAAAAAGAAATAATGGAGATTTGGTGAAGATATCCGATCACGTTTTAGAGCAAGTAGAAGGTCAAAAAGAAAAGATTGGTGAACTACTTTTAAAACATACACAGCTTACTGAAGAGCAATTAGAAGAGGCCCTTGAATCTCAAAGAGAATCGGGATCTTTAATTGGTGAAATTCTTCTTAATAAAAATTATATTCATCCTCACGATGTCATAAAAGTAATGTGCCACCAAATCAATATTCCCTATACTCTTGATTTAAAAGTAGATGAGATTGACCCGGCTATTACTTTAGCGCTCCCCATTAACTACGCAAAACACCATGAAATTATTCCCTTACTTGAAACTGATAACTCAGTAACAGTGGCCATGACGGATCCCTTTAACTTTGATCCTCTTAATGACCTTCAAGAGATTTTTAGAAAAGAATTAAAAATAGTTGTAGCCCCACCTCTTAAGATTCAAGACGCTATTAACCGCGTCTATGAAAAGGCCAGCCGTAACTTAGTTGATACGCTTGAAGATGAGTTTGATGAAAACCTAGACCTTGATGGACCAATCGATATTCTAGATGCTGGAGCTGATGAAGCCCCGGTAATTAGATTTGTGAACTCCATTCTCTTTAGAGCTGTTAAAGAAGGCGCTTCAGATATTCATATCGAACCTTATGAGAAAGAGACGGTTTACCGCTTTAGAATTAACGGGATTATGACGGAGATCTTAAGGCAACCTCTTAAGACCCACTCCGCAGTGAGCGCCCGTATAAAAGTTATGGCCAGGCTTGATATCGCTGAAAAAAGGCTTCCTCAAGATGGTAGGATCCCTCTTAAGATGGCAGGAAAGGACGTTGATATTCGTCTCTCGACTGTTCCTGTGCAAACAGGTGAAAGAATTGTCATGAGGGTTTTAGAGAAGTCCTCAAAAGTTCTAAGGCTTGAAGACCTAGGTTTTCACGGAAGAACTCTTAAGAACCTTGATGAGTTAGTAAAAAGAAAACATGGGGTCCTCTACGTTTCAGGACCAACTGGTTCTGGTAAAACGACCACTCTCTTTGCTTGCCTCGATAGAATCAATGATCCCGATAAGATGATCATCACCGTTGAAGATCCGGTGGAATATGAAATCCCAGGAGTTAGTCAGATTCAAGTGAATCATAAGATTAACCTCTCTTTTGCCCGCGCCCTTAGATCAATTGTTCGTCAAGATCCAGACGTGATCATGGTTGGGGAAACACGAGATTTAGAAACCGCGCAAATGGCCATTGAAGCATCACTTACTGGTCATATGGTTTTATCTACTATTCACACCAACGACGCTTCTTCAGCACCTAACAGATTAATTGATATGGGAGTGCAGCCTTTCTTGATCGCCTCTTCCCTAGTGGGAGTTCTAGCTCAAAGACTTATTCAAACTCTTTGCCCAGCTTGTAAGGTTCCTCATGAGATTACTAAAGAAGAAATAGATGACGTGGAACTCGGAGAGATCCCAGTGGACGCTACGTTCTTTAAAGCAGAAGGTTGTCCCAAGTGTAATTATAGAGGCTATAACAGCCGAACAACTGTATCAGAGCTCTTATTAATCTCTGACAATATCCGCCCTCTTATCTTAAAGAAAGCTGACGCAGGTTCAGTGAAGAAAGCCGCTATAGCAGATGGAATGACAACTCTCCGTCAAGATTGCTTGTATAAAGTTTTTCAAGGTATAACTTCAGTTGATGAGATGATTCGTGTTATTAATGAAGACGAAGCCTCAAGCGAAGAAAAGGAATAATATTGCCCTATGGCCATGTACAGTTACAAAGGTCTCGATAAGACTGGCAAAGAAATTAAAAATACTATTTCCGCTGAAACTCTAAGTCAGGCAAAGTCCAAACTTAGAACTTCTGGGATTATGCTCATTGATATTAAGGCGCAAAAGTCTAATACTCAAAAAAAGGGCGAACTCACTTTTGGAAGTAGCGTTGGCTTTGAAGACCTCTCCTTAATGACAAGGCAGCTCGCCACTTTAGTAAAAGCTAAGATTCAGATTGTTGAAGCCTTCTCGGCCCTTATGGATCAAACGGAGAATCCAAAGCTTAAAGTCATCCTTGCTGAAGTTCGGCAAAAAGTGAATGAAGGAACAGGAATCGGTGCCGCCCTTTCGGCCTACCCAAAGATTTTTAATAATGTTTACGTCAATATGGTTGAAGCTGGTGAAGCCTCAGGAAACCTAGAAGTAGTTCTCCTAAGACTTGCTGACTTTACCGAAGCGCAAGTTAAATTAAAAAGAAAAGTCCAAGGGGCCATGCTCTACCCCCTTATCATGTCAGGAATTGGTTCTCTCATGATGGGAGTCATCTTTATCTTTGTTATCCCTAAGATTACAAAGATCTTTGTTTCCATGAAAAAAGAACTTCCTCTCCCTACTAAGATTTGTATTTGGATTTCAGAGTTCTTACAAAGTTACTGGTGGTCAATTCCCATTGCCCTTTTTGCAGCCTATTGGCTCTTTAATAAGTGGAAAGCCACACCAAAAGGCGAATCTGCTTGGCATGCTATAGTTTTAAAACTTCCCATTGTAGGAAAGCTCGTCACGATGATCAATGTCAGTCGCTTTTCGTCAACTTTAGCCACTCTTTTAAATTCAGGTGTTCCTATTTTAACGGCCATGCGTATCGTCAAAAACTTAATCTCAAATGTGCATATGCAAAAGGCCGTTGAAGAGTCTAGGTCAAACATCCAAGAAGGTGCCTCCATGGCGCCGCCTCTCATTGCCTGTGGTCACTTCCCAGTTATGGTAACTCATATGATTAAACTTGGTGAGAGCTCTGGTGAGATTGAACCTATGCTGCAAATTGTTGCAGAAAATTATGAAGATCAAGTTGATGCAAAGCTTAGTGGACTAACCTCCACCCTAGAACCTATAATGATAGTCGCCATGGGAATTTCTGTAGCCTTTATTGTGTTTGCTGTAGTTGTCCCTATGATGGAGCTTAATCAGGTTCGTTAAAACACTAAATTGACCTATACCTGACAAAAAGAATTTAATTTCGTTTATATTAGCCTTAAGGAGCTTATTTTATGAATCTGTGGAAAAGACAGGCTAGCGTTGCCAAAAAAGTATTAAAAACAAACTCAGGTTTCTCACTTGTTGAGATCCTTGTAGCCCTTACCCTTATTGGTTTGGCCGGTACTTTTGTTGTTGGTAAAATCTTTCAAAGTTTAGATGACGGTAAAGTTAGTACCGCCAATATTCAAATGGGTGGGTTTGCCAATCAGCTAAAAGAGTTTAGAAGAAAGTGTAACTTTTATCCTGATACAGCTCAGGGCCTAGACTCTCTTATCTCTGCTCCTTCGGGACGTGAGTGTAAGAACTATCCGCCAGATGGTTTCCTAGATTCAGGAACAATTCCTCTTGATCCATGGGAAAACGAATTCCTTTACGAATCAGATGGTAAGAAGTTCACAATCAAGTCTTTAGGATCTGATGGTGAAGAAGGCGGAGATGGTCCACATGATTCGGATATCTTCTACCCTGCAAAGAAAAAGAACTAAGACCCCATGAATAGTCAGGCCATCAAGAATGAAAAGGGTTTCTCCCTTATAGAAGTTTTGGTGGCCATCACTTTAGTATCCATTGTTTTTGCTATCTTTGCAGGTTTCACCTTTAGTGAAGCCGATGACCTTGAAGGCGCCGTAAGTGACGTTGAACGAGCTGTTAGATTCAGTGTAGACGAAGCGGCTCTTAGAAATGTCATCGTCAGAACTAGATTCTACCTAGATAGCTCTCCTCAAAAGATGTCAGTCGAGTACGGGCCAGATGACTCTTTTGTCATTCCTCTTAGCCAAGTAGAGCCTCCTACTTCTTCAGTTTTAGATAAAGAAGAAAATGATAAAGAAGACAAAGAGTTTAATAAGAAATTCAATCGAGTCCCCGAATTTAGCGACGGGCCTAGAGAAGTAAATGATACAGTCAGAATTGTTGGTGTTGGCTCTGCCTTAACCGGTCTTCTCTTTTTAGATGGTCAAGGCTCAATCTACGCCTACCCTACTGGGGAAAAAGATGGTGGAATCGTCATCCTTTCTAATCAAAAACAGATTGTTGGCGTTACATTTGCCCCTTTTCTCTTAGGATTTGATAAAATAAGAAAGAATATTGACCCTGATATTAGCCTCGATGAATTGCCTGAAGAGCAAGACAAGATGGCTAAGGAGATGTTTGAGTCGTGGGTAAAAAAATAGTCAATAACCAAAAAGGAATGTCACTTATAGAGGTTATGATCGCCATGACAGTCTTCGCTGTTTTTGTTTCTGTCTTTGTCATGACTAATGGGCAAAACCTAACAGATTCTCGTAATTTTAAAGATGAACTTAAATTAAGAGACCTAGCCTCAACTGTTATTAACGAACTCCTTGTTAATCCTCCCACTTTGACAGAGGGACTTACCCTAAGCCCTGAAACAAAACCTTTTGAAGATAACCCCAGCTATACCTACACAGTTGAATGGAAGAAGTTTGAACTCCCGGACTATACTAAAATGATGGGTGAGAATAATGATGACCCTCAAGCAGCCTTTCAAAAGAAAGTCTTTGAGCAGGTAAAAAAGAATATGGAACTCATGGTATGGCAGTTAGCCGTTGAAGTGAGAAGCCTTGATTCAAATATGAGTTATCGTTTAGCTACTTGGATCTACAATAATGATGCAAAAGTTAAACTTTCTGGATTTTAAATAATGATAAGAAACCAATCAGGATTCACCATTTTAGAGGTCTTATTGTCGACGACGATATTATCCTTTCTTATGTTAGGCGTGAATACGATTGTCTCCAATAGCACTGATACAAAAGATTCCGTAACAAAAGAAGATAGGGCCTATCTCCAAATCTATACCGCCCTCAATCGTTTCGAAGTCGACTTTATTCAAATCTACTCTCCCCTCTATTTTACTGTTAAAGAAAAGAGCCTAGATGAAGCGGCTAAAGAGCGAGCTGAGGACGAAGCCTCTGATAGAGATACTTACGACAATCCAAATCTTGCCTATCAAGGAAGTGAAAAGTATCCCACGATTAGCCGAAAAGGTGAACCTATTGGAGCTATTGTTAACGAAGATAAGAGTTCTTTAATATTCTCTACAATGAGCAATAGACGTAAGATTCAAGATGCTAAAGAATCTCGTTTTGCTTGGGTAAAATACTCTCTTGGAAAGATCTCTGACGATGAAGACCTACAGGGCGAAGAACTTATTCGAAACTATTCTGCCCAGGATCCTTATGCAAAAGAGTTTGATTGGAAGAATACAGAAGGCCAAGTCCTCCTTCAAAATGTGAAATCTCTAACTTTCTGGTTCTATGATAAAGCTAAAGAAAAATGGGTAGACAAGCTCTCGGATACTGGTGTTGATCAAGAAACACCAAGGGCCATTAGGATCAATTTAGTTTGGGTGAATGATCTTGGAAATGAAGTAGAATTTGAAAGAACCTTTAGGCCTCTGTGGCCATATTTTGATACCATCAATGATGAGAAAGACCGTCAAGCCGCTTTAAAGCCTAAAACTGGTAATGATCCAGATGCAGCTAAGGATGAAGATGAATAAAAAGAGTCTCTTAAGAAACGAAGACGGAGTGGCCATCTTAATGGTCATGGCCGCTATCGCCTTAATGACCTTTCTTTTAGTCGATTTTACCTTCGAAACAAAGCTCAATAAGATCAAGGCCTATAATCAAATCGAAAAAGACCAGGCAAGGATGAATGCCGAAGCAGGTCTTACTTTTGCTATGGCAAAGTTAAAGCTCTACCAAGAAGGGCGAAACTATATTGAGAAGACTGAGGCGCTTAAAGGTGTCGTCAATCCAAGTGATATTGAAAGTATAGTCACAATGCCCTTTGTCTTCCCTATTCCAGCTAATTTAGGAAAGGACCTTCAGGCCAAGACTGCAATTCAAGAATTTAGCAAGTCCGCCATCCTCCAAGGGTCTCTTCAACTAACCGTTACGCCAGTTGGTGGTTTTTTAAACCCAAACAACATGAGGATTAAAAAGAAGAAAAAGGGTGAAGAAGAAAGAGAAAATGATAGTGATTCTGACCAAGATGATGACGGAAAAAAGAAGATTGCCCCTCAGGCCTATATCGAAAATAAATTAGTTGAGACCTTTGCAAAGGCATTCAATGATAAAAGAGAAAGTGATGATGAATTCGATAACCTCTACGGAAATCTAGAACCGAAACTGCTTATCAAAGAATTGAAATACTTTGTTAACTCACCAGAGAACTTTGTTGATTCGGAAAAGGCTGAGATTGAACAAATTTATTCAAAAGCGGAAGTGACCCCAAAACACGCTCCTATGACTACAATCGATGAGATGTACCTCCTTCAAGGCTGGAGTGATGAATTAGTCGCTCTTATTAAAGACAGGCTCGCAACTCATGAAGTGACCATCATTCCAGTTAATAAACTAAATGAAGATCAACTAGAGATCCTCTTTCCCAACATTACAGATGAACAAAAAGAGGAATTCTTCAAGCACCGTGACGGTGATCAAGAGACTGGAGATCCGCCTAAGAAATTTAAGAATGCAGGAGAATTCAAGGCCCTCATAGTAGGCACCCTTGGAGTTGTCTCTGATAAGGATTACGAAGAAAGAGCGAAAGAATTTGAAAATGCAGGTCTTAAGATCGGTGTTGCTGGAAAACTGTATAAAGTCGAGAGTATTGGTGAGTACAATAGGGCCCGCTATCGACTGGTGGCCTTTGTTGACTTACCTATTCAGCCAGTACCGGTTAAAAAGGAAAAGAAGAAGGAAGATGATAAAGAGGTCAATCCTGAGGTCGACCCTGATACTGACCCTGATGATGACGATGACCAGGTTGCTGACAATGATCCTGATAAGGATAAAAAGAAAGCTAAAGCCCCGCCCCTCCAATTAATGAATCCAAGGATCGTTGAAATCCGACTTAACTAATCAAGTAACTTAAAGTACCAAAATTTAATGCTCTAAGGTAGAATAAATACATGAATATATTGGCCATCGACTTAGGTACATATGCAGTAAAATATGCTTTTTGCGTACTAGAAAAAAAGCAAATCATTCTTCAGTCTCATGGACTAGTCGTCATTGATGAAATTAGAAAGGACCTCTCTGAAGATCTAAGCTTAGAGGAAATCCAACTCGATATTGTTAAAAACTTTGTTCAAGAATTTCCTGATTCAAAGATCATCACTCATATCCCAATTGATATGATCACAACTAGGTATCTTTCGCTTCCGGTTAATAATAAAAAGAAAGCCGAACTAATGATTCCTTTTCAGTTAGACGAAAACCTTCCCTTTCCAATAACTAATGCTCATTATTCTAGCTATATTCAAAAGGTTGATGATCATTCTGAGGCTCAAGTTTCTATTGCTCCTATTGAGCAATTTGAAGCCCTTTACTTAAAATTAGAAAAAAAAGAAATCATGCCTCACTTGATGGCATCAGAATTGGCCTATATCCAATCTTACGCGGAACAAAGCCCAAACTCTGGCTCTTATGCAATCATTGATATTGGTCATCAGTTTACTAAGGGTTATTTTATTCATAATAAGAACGTGATCTCTAATCACCTCTCTTATATAGCGGGCTCCGTCATTGACGATGTTATCTCTGAAACTTATGAGATCCCACTTGATCAATCAGTAACCTATAAGCATCAAAACTGTTTTCTTTTAACTGATGCTCAGTATGAAACTGTTAACAAGGACCAAAAAGAATTTGCTCTTCTTATGAAGCAGATTTTTACGCCCCTTATTCAGGATCTAAAAAGATGGGAACTGGGGTTTAGAGTTAAATATGGCCGGCCAGTAGATAGAATCTACATCACTGGTGGAACGAGCAATATCAATAATATTAACAATTTTCTAAGCATTGAACTAGGTATCAAGGTTGAGCACTTACCTGAACCTCATGACTTTATCTTGGATGATGATATTTTAGAAGAGTCTGGAAACTTACTCTCCTCAATCTTTACCATGACTGCTTCTCAGAGAGCGAAGAATCCTCCTGCAAATATGTTAAGTGGGAACTTCTCTGGCTCAACGACGGCAAGCCTCCCCTTACACTCGACTTCATTTATTCTTTCTAGGGCGCTCATTCTTTTGGCCGTCTTCACTTTATTTATGGGTGCTGAGAAAATATTTTTCTTAAAATCTGAAGAGAAGAAACTAGATATTAAGATCACAAAATTAATGAAGCTACCTACTCTTAAAACAAACAGTACAGATCGCAATAACTATCGAAAGAATCCTACTAAACTACTAAAGAAATTAAAAAAGAAGAACTCTCTAGTCTTAAAAGAAATTGAAACTATCAAAAAAGCATTAAAGGTTAATGCTCTGAAGTCTCTAAGTGACCTTCATAGTTACCTATCAAAGAATGAAAATATTCATTTAACTCTTTTTGAATCTGCGAACGGTCAAATCAAGACTCAGTTTAGAAGTAATTCAGCAGATGATTTAAAGGTTCTCCAAAGAACGTTAGCAGACCTACCCTTACTTAGAAAAAAGATTAAGTACCAATCGAGTAATCCTCTTCTTTTAATGATGGAATTTAGTGAGGACCAAAAATGACAGAGAAAAAACCAATTTTCAGGTTCGTTGACGAGTTTATCTTTAAACAAGTTGATGCCTTAAAATCAAGTCAGCCCTATCAAGATCTGATTAGGCAAATGAGTGCTCTTTCTGACTTTCAATTAAAGACTGTCAATCAAGTCATTAGTTTACTACTTGTTTTTCTCCCCATCCTTCTTTTTATTATTCTTTGGATAGTTAACATCAATTTTAATAATAGCCTTGATAAGAAACGTGAAATCCTAAATGAAATAAATAAATTTTCCAGCTCTCAAAAACAGTTGCAGTCTTTAGGGAGGAATATAATCTCTGGAGCTGCTATTAATAACCGTGGAGATTTTGGAAAACAAATTAGTAATTCAATGGCAACGGCTGGTTCTGATAGAGCGAATGTAAAAGCTTTAAATTTTGAATCCTCGTCCAAAGATGGAATTGTCAATTCAACAGGTGTTGCCAAGTTTAATAATATTAGTACTAAAGTCTTAAGTGATTTTTTAGCTGATTTAGCAGGACGAAGTAAGTTTAGAGTCTCCGCCTTAATGGTAAAGAAGAACTTAAAAGATAATGTGGTAAATGGTCAGGTTCAGCTACAACATTATGGTCGCGCCCCCGAGGGAGCCAAATGAGCAATGTTGATAAGAAGTCAGTTGAAAATGAAATTGAAGATAAGATCTATCTAAATAAAACCCCTTATTTTACTATCGCGATTTTCTCTTTTGTCTTTATAAGTTTAGCCTTTATTTTGAATTTCCCGTTAGAAGAGAAAGTTCAAGGGGCCATTACAAAGGCCTTAAAATCAAATAAATCATGCCAAGTTTCGTACTCAAAGATGGATTTCTCTCTCTTTCTTTTTCCAAGCTTCAACCTAAAAGATGTAACCCTTCCAGGTCGCTGCTTTGGTCAGTCGAGATCAGCTGGGCTTAACTTCTCAACCGTTGATATTGATATAGTAAGACCGACTGTTCTCCCTCCAGGGGTACTAATAGAGACGAAGATTAAAGATAAAGTAACGGATCTCAGTATTTTCGCATCAATGGGGATTACATCTGCCTCTTTTAGAGTAGAGAAATCTCAAGTGGAAGGTGACCTTATTGCTAAAGCAGGTAACCTCCCTCTTAAATTAAAAGGCTCTCTCTCAGTAGACGCCTTAATTGATACTGATTATAAGATTCCAACAGCCGGAAGCTTTCATATCACCTCAAAAGATTTAACCCTCCCTCCACAGATGATTAAGATCTTTCAATTAAAGAACCTCTCCCTTGCTCCTTTAGTTTTAAAAGGAAATTTAAAAGAAGGGATTGTGAGACTGCTTCGATTTCAAGTTGGAAATGCCCAAAGTAAGATTGAAGCTATCTTCACAAACGGTGTTATTACTCTAAACCCAAAGAACCCCCGTCTTCATAAAGCAGACCTAGAAGGAAAGCTTAGATTAGGGGAGGCCTTTCTCAAAGAATATCCCATCATCAATGCCTTTTTAGGAAACGCTAAAAAAGATGAAAAAGGCTTCTATACTATTGAGCTCAAGGGCCTTCTTAGCCAACTAAGACCAAAGCTTCTGTAGACTTGTAAGAACTGCCTGAATTTGATAATTTCCCACCATGAAGATTGATCAGTTGCAAAAATATATTGAAGCTCATCTAGAGGTTCACTTAAGAAAAATGCTTCCTAAGCATTCTATTAGTGAAGCTTACTTATATGCCAGCCTCCCCCCTGGGAAGCTGTTCCGCCCCCTTTTAAGCGCCGGAGTCTTCCTTTTTCATAACCCTGATCAAGTAAATGAATTTGAAGATCACCACAGTGCTCCATCAAAACTAGCCTCTTTTTTAGAGCTTCATCATGCCTACACTCTTGTCCATGACGATATGCCATGCATGGATGACGATGACATGAGGCGTGGTAAACCATCAACTCACA
The DNA here is from genome assembly GCA_913061265.1 of uncultured Halobacteriovorax sp. Lineage (GTDB taxonomy): Bacteria > Bdellovibrionota > Bacteriovoracia > Bacteriovoracales > Bacteriovoracaceae. Next base: position 346,995 of record CAJXVS010000001.1, read on the forward strand.
AGAAATTTGGTGAATGGCAGGCACTTCTCGTTGGCGATGGTCTTCTTGGGGCTAGTTGGCAATTACTCTCCCAGATTAAGCATAAAGACCTTCTCACCTATTTTAACTACGCCACTTGGTGCTTGGGCCCTAAAGGGCTTTTACAAGGACAGGTCTTAGACCTCTCTGAAGAGATGACTCTTTCTTTTAATAACTTAATTGAAACTCATAAATTGAAAACGGCCCGCTTAATTCAGGCCTCATTAGTAGGTGGTTATCTTTTAAGTACCGAACCTAATATAAAAACAGCCAAGGCTTACCACCGTTTAGGTGAGGCTCTTGGAATAAGTTTTCAATTACTCGATGACCTCACTGAATTAACAGAGAGCTTAGGTGAGCATGAAAAGAAAGTGAACCCCTGGATATGGGCGAATAGCGAAGCAAAGACTTCCCTAATCGAAAACTTAAACTTAGTCACAAAGTTAGTTCCTAAAGAAGCAGCTCTTCTTCAAGAAATTCTTTCGATGTATTTTGCGGGAATAGGTAAAAAAATAGGGCCCAATATGGACCCTCTCAATCAATTTATAAGTGATGAAGACTTAGGACCAATTATATCGCTCTTGAAGGTTTTGGGTCACGCTTAGTAAATCACTAAGCCTTGATTTCGCCATAACCAATTTCTGGATATCATTTTCTTCTAAGTTTCTAGATGTCATTGAAGGCATTTCTTCAGGCAATGGAGGCATCTCAGTTTCACTGAATTCCTCGACTACAGGGTTTTGTTCCTGAAGCGCATAAAGCCTTTGAATCTCAAACTTTGCTTTTTCAATTGTTAGCTTATCTTCGAAAAGAAGTTTCTTAACAAGAACAATAGCTTCGATATCTTTATGCTCGAAAAGCTTTTGCCCAGAAGAAGAAATTAAAGGGGAGATCTCTGCAAATTCTGATTCCCAGAACCTAAGAACATAAGGCTTAACACCCGTTAAGGTGCACACTTCATTTGCTTTGAAATGAGACTTATTAGGGATCTTTATCATAGACGCTCCTCCTAAATTACTTAATCTTCCATACCCTCATCAGAGTTCGACATAAAAGAACTTAGTGCTCTGGCCGTACCCTCTTTTGCAGGTAAAGATTTATCTTCTTTACCTTTATCATCTAAACGATGAGAGTAACGAGCTGTCACATCTTCTTTTAAAACCTGTGATGGCTTGAATGTTAAAACACGTCTCGCGCTAATTTCCATAGCGTCACCCGTCTGAGGATTTCTCCCCACACGTGTTGCCTTATCTCGAATAGAGAAGTTTCCGAAACCGGAAATCTTCACCTTCTCGCCTCTAGCAAGTGTGTCCTTGATTACTTTGAATACCAAGTCTACAAGATCAGCCGCTTCCTTTTTTGAGAAACCTGCTTCTTTGTATACTCTCTCTACTATGTCTGCCTTTGTAAGACTCATGTCATCTTCCTCCGTGAATAAAACATGGATTTCTTCCTAATATTAATAGTTTAAGGTAAGTCGCCGCCGTTAGCTATTAAAATCTTTACCCGAAACAAATTTCCTTGTTATTTTTCCTTACACGCCAGAGTGAGGCACTCAAGTACTAACGAAAAACCCATGATTTTAACTCCCTAGACTCTATTTTAGGGCCCTTTTAGCCGAATAGATGTCATGAGCGAAAATCTAGAGGAAAAAGAAGAAGTACATTTTAAAATATGTAACTCTGTTCTTAAATTAGAAGTAAATAAGGGCCATCTTAAGTGGACCATCTCTGAAGTTTCTAAGGACAGCGGTGTTACACGCTCTTTAATTTATTATTATTTTGGAAAAGAAAAGATCACTCTCCTAGAGGAAGCCTACCGCTATATGGTTCAGATTTTCTTCAATGTAAACATTGAGAAAAGCCTAGGACTTAGAGAAAGAATGAAACTTGTTCTTAAGAACTTAAAAGAAATGCCCTACGCTTATATACTTTTCTTTTTAGAAAGAACCAAAGATACAGAAGCAGGTTCTTTAATGAGAAACGCTGAGGCGGAACTCTTTAGAAAGCTAAAGATAGAGTTCCCTGAATTAAGTGAAATAGAGATTATTCGAATCTATATACTAGAGCTAGGCTCCGTCGCTTATGGACTAGAGCCTGAGTTAGTGGATGAAGTCTTTAAGTTTTAACGCTTTTTAGTCTTCTTCTTAGAAGCTTTCTTACCCGTTTTTTCAAGCTTCTTATAAAGCTCTTTTCTCTTAGCGTCTTTAAGTTTCATCCAATCTGTTAGTTTCGCGCTTACTTCAGTTAGCTCTTCCACTAATTTCTTTTTGATTAACTTCGTCGACCCTGCGATCTTTTGGAACTCTTTAAGCTTGGCCGTATCTTCTTTAACCATAAGAGCTCTTTTAGAAACCTCTTCTTTGGTCATTCTATAGATAGGCATATCAGCGAGGTAATCACTATAAAAATATTTCTTCTTAGTTAGGTACTCAACAAAGGTTTTCCTGTTAGCACTTTTAGTTGCTGCAATATATTCTTTATTCTTAATAAACTTAATGATCTCGTTATTTTGCCTGATCTTATTCTTGTACTCTTCAGATAAGAGCTCATAACGAGTCTTAACCACTACAAGTCTTTGTTCTGTAAAGATCTCTAGAATCTCCTCAGGCTTTTTAAAGATCTTAACCCCACGCTCAGAGATAAGTGTGTAGTTTGGAGATAGTGAAGAGACAATGCCCATTTTACTTCTGACTTCATTAAGAGATGGCTGCGCCCCTCTTTTGAAGATCAATTCAATATGAACCAAGTTATCAACTGATGAGTCGATAAAGTCTTTTATGTAATCATTATCAATATGTTTTGTAAGGTATCTATAAGTCTTAGTGGCATCGTAGCCTCTAGGAAGTTCAGTGATGACTATCTTTCCTGAAATCTCTTCAATTCTGATAGGAAAGATGAACTTTCCTTTATCATTTTGAATCTTCTCAGAATAGTAATGCACATAAGGGCTAATCTTCTTAGGCTTCCCAGTCTGAACAATGCTGATCATTGAGGCGCAAATATCTTTGTGGTGAAAGCTAGGAATCGCAGAACTAAATCCAGTCCCAATCCCTTCCGAACCGTTAAGAAGCATGAGGGGTAGTTTTGGAAGAAGACTTACTGGCTCCATCACTGTTTCATCATAATTAGGAACCATTTGAACTTGGTTCATATCATCAAAGAGTATGTATTCAGCAATCTTTGCTAATTTACATTCAATATAACGTCCAGCGGCTGGCGCCGTTTCCATCCTTTCCCCGAAATAACCTTTCTTCTCAATAAGAGGATAGTTATTAGAGAAAGTATAATCTTGAGCTAAGTTTACAATGGTTGATTCAATTGAAGCGGGACCATGTGGGTGAAGAGTAAGGACTAAACCAGTTGCTGCTGAAACCTTAACCAGCCCTTTACTTTGATTCTTGTAAAGAGTGTAGAGGATCCTTCTCTGACCTGGTTTTAAGCCATCACGAAGATAAGGAATAGCTCGGTCCATCAAGGTATAGATTTGATAGATTCGGTATTCTTCCTTAACAATCGCCGCTAGAGGTACTGATTCAAGGTTATGTAGATATTCAATTTCCATAAGCTATTACTTCTTCTTTTTGGTTGTTTTTTTCTTAGTTACTTTCTTTTTGGCTACTTTCTTCTTTGCCTTCTTTTTTGCTGAAGTGGTCTTAGCAACCTTCTTCTTCCCAGCTTTTTTAGCTGCTTTTTTCTTAGAAGAAGACTTCGCATTCGCTTCACGAACTGCTTTTCTAGAAGACTTAGTTGAAGAGCCACCTTCTCCGTCCATCAATAATTCTTTTCTAGGAGCCGAGTCTTTACCAAAGCAAACATCAAGCATGGCCTTAGCCTCGTTAACATTGTCAGCTGTGATCTTAGTAAACTCTTCTCTTTGAAGAACATATTTCCAAGCCTCAGGAGACATCTCCCCTAGCCCTTTGTTTCTATGAATAGCTTTAATCTTAAGGTTCTTTTGTTTCTTCATCTTCTCTAACTGATCAGGAGACTCTACATATTGAGTGTCTTTATCCGTTACAATTTCAAAAAGAGGCGCTTTAGCTATCTGAATTGAGCCTTGCTCAAAGAGTTCAGGCCAAAACTGATAGAAGAAGTTCGTTAAAAGCGTATTAATATGCCCACCATCCACATCCGAATCAGAAAGGAAGACAATCGTTGAAAATCGAAGGCTCTTCCAGTCTACTTCTTGTCCGATAGTCAGCCCTACTGAGGCCATAATATTGGCAAATTCTTTATTCTCTAAAATATCTTTAATTGAAGACTGAGCCACATTCATGGGCTTACCTCGAAGAGCAATCCCTCCTTGGTACAGCTTATTTCTAGCAGAGCGAAGCCCACCAATAGCTGAGTCCCCTTCGCAAATAAAGAGGGTACATTTAGAGCGGTCTTTTCTTTCGTTAGCATCAAGGAGCTTTTCAACTCTAATTTTCTTTTGCTTACGACCGACTTTAGCTGCGTCTTTGAATTCTTGAAATCTATGGCGGTTCTTAGCTCTATCAATAACGAGTTCAATAAACTCCTTATTCTTACGCATCCACTTATCCATATGACGACCCATGAATTTTTCAATACCTTTTTCAAGGTTAGTATCACGGACTAATTTTCTTTTTGTTTGAGATTCAAACCGGGGATTAGGCATTGTAATACCTAAAATAAAGGTCATTCCCGCTAAGATATCATTATCGTGAACAACCACTTTAGCTTTCTTAGCTAGGCGCTCAGTCTTTTCTTTGACAGCATTGATAAAAACCCTTCTAAAACGGTCTTGGTGAAATCCACCATCAAAAGTAGGAGTAGAGTTCACAAAAGAGATGAACTTTTCTCTATCTTCAGTTTTCTTATCAAGAACGAGAGAAAAGTGCATATCAATAGCACCTTTTACTTTCTTCCCTTTAACATTGGTTGTTTCGTACTTGTAGACTTCGTCCCCTATAAGTTGAGCTGTATCCTTGTTAATTCTTTGAGCCAGCTCAAACATCCCCTTTTTAAAGTGATACTTTTCCTTATTAAAATAGAAAGTAAGACCTGGGTTGTTATAGGCTAAATCGATGATCCTCTTTCTTAGAAGCTCTTCATCAATAGTATTGTTCTTATAAACCTTCTTAGAGAGGACTAATTCAATCTTTACACCAGAAGGCCCTTTGTAGGACTTTGGCTTTGATTTCTTAATTTTTAAAGCGCCATCGATAAAATTATAGGTTTGCTCTTTTTTTGAATTATAGTGGCGGACAGTCGCTATATATTCATCAGAAGTTAAACAAGTAGCAGCGGCACCAAGACCGTTTTGCCCGAGTGTCCTATGTAAGAACCCCTTCTCATCAACTTCTTCATCTTTAAACTTTGAGCCTGTTCTAAACTCTGAATAAACTTGAGGAACTTTATTTAAAGGAAAACCAATTCCATTATCTTGAACGATGACTCTCTTTCCAGCTTTATCTAAAAAGCAATGAACTTCCGTCACATGCCCACGATAATATTCATCAATACAGTTATCGAGGATCTCCTCAATAGCCTTTGATTTTGCTTGGTGGAACTGAACAGTCTTAAACTCGATACCCTTTTCCGTATATACGTAGGTATCTAGCTCTTCGACGTCATTACTTCCAAAAACAAGAGTAATTCTATTTCTACAATGCCAGCGCTGATCTTTTGCTTCGATCTGCGCGTCTTTTGCTTTGCCTTTTCTTTTGACACTTCCAACAGCCATAATTAATGCAACTCCATGCGTCATGCTAGTTGATACAATTTTGATATTATAACCAAGGGTAGAGGGCCGGATTATCGGTGAAAAGGGTATATGCGTTATTTAAGTTTAATAATCCTATTAATTTTAATTAGTTATTCAGCATTAGCACAGGACCTAAAAAGCTCCATATCCCCTACAAATGCTCCTTTCACCATAGACTCGGCTGGTCTAACTTCTAAGCAAAAAAAAATTATTAAAGATCATGAGATCTATGCCAAATCTGAGGTCAAAAACCACAAAAAGTCCTCTCAGATCGTAGGCCCACTAAAAACTTCGATGCAAAAGGTTCAATCTCTAGACTTCAAATTAGCAGGAGTCCACAAACGTTCTTGCCGCTATGCCTTGAAGAAAATCTCTCTTTACGAGAAATACAAAGACTATATGGGTTTTATAAAAAATAGCACTTATGATGAGAAAACCTCAAGGATTTACTTAAAGATTAGCCACGTTATCCTTCCCATAGATATGGTCCTCTACTTTATCATCCCAAGAATCAAGAAGCCTGGCGCCTATCCCTTCGTCTTTGATAAAGGTTTTCTTAAAGACCTAAAGGGTAAGATTCACGTAAGCCCCCTAGGTAATGAGTGTTTCTTCTATGTTACTGCCAACTGGGAAGGGCCTGATACCGGCTTTTCAAACAGCCTTTTTGAGTTCTTTTCAAAGGGTATAGCCGTCCTTGCTATTGAAAACCTTTTCCGCGTAAGTGGTGGAAATTAATACAGTACCGCGCTGCGGTTCAAAAGCGACCCTGCACCTACTATAACAGTCCTTCAAAGGGCACTAATTGAAAGTTAAACAGATAAACGCGAACGATACTCATGAACTTCGTCATAAGATGCTTAGGCAAGGCCTTCCCATCGATGAATGCGTCTTCAAAGGCGATGAAGACGACCAAAGCTTCCACCTCGGGGCTTTTGTTGAAGGGAAACTCGTAAGCGTGGCTTCATTCTATTTTGATAGGAATCATGACTTCGATGAACCTAATCAATATAGGCTTCGTGGCATGGCCACTAGCCCAGATCACCAAAGAAAAGGTCTCTCTCAAGAATTACTTAAGATGGCCTTTCCCATTATCAAACAAAATTTTTGTTCTCTTCTTTGGTGTAACGCCAGAAGCTCTGCTGTTGGTTTTTATCAAAAAGCGGGTTTTGAAAAGATGGGCGAAGAGTTTGAAATTCCAACTGTTGGCCCGCATTTTCTCATGTACAAAAAGCTAGGCTAGTATTTAGCATTCTTTGAATTCTGACAATACGACTTTTCACTCTGACTATGAATCAGGCTATACTGCTTGTTAAAGCATTCCACCTGCTCCTTAAATTCTTTTAAAGGAGCGCAGGGAAGGGCCAGCCTTTTCGCTCTATAACCGAGATTCCTTTTTTCCCTACAAAGTAAGTAACTAGGCTCATTCACGCAGACAAAGCTTCTTTGCTTACAATCGTAGATTAAGAATCGCCCTCGTGAGAACTCTTGAGAGATCTTAGGCTCTTTTCTTCTTCTTTCCATCTCACTTAAGGTCTCTTTATCAATATAGGAGGTCCCTGCCCTAGGGTCCTTCACATCCCCCAAGCAAAGGCTTGAGAAGCAAAAAGACAATAGAGTAAAGCAAAGCATAATTGAGGACATAGTCCATTAATTATACTATATACTTAGGATTATAGGAGAGCTGCGTGGCCGAATTTCATAATAAAATATATCTAAAACTGAGTACTCTCATCGGGGAAGCCGTTACCAAAGCTTTCGATGGTACTACTTTAAATCAAGAAGAGATCATCTCCATGATTGGAGGCGCACCTAACCTTAAGATGGGACACTTTGCTTTTCCGTGCTTTATCTTGGCAAAGCCTCTTAAAAAAGGTCCTCCACAAATTAGTGCAGCCCTTTTAGAAAATATCGAAAAGCCTGAATGGGTCGCTGAAATCATCACTCAAGGTCCCTATCTCAATTTCTTTTTAACACCAAAAGCCTACGGAGAACTTGTTGTAGAGAGCATCCTAGAAGGAAGCTATTTTAAACAAGCTATCTCAAGTGATAAACGTAAGACTATGGTTGAGTATTCTCAGCCAAATACCCATAAAGAACTTCACGTAGGCCATATGAGAAATCTATGCCTAGGAAACGCCATCGTTAGAATGAGTCAGTATGCCGGGATTGAAACTATTCCTGTGACTTACCCAGGTGATGTTGGTACTCACGTGGCCAAATGCCTTTGGTATTATAAATATCATAATAAAGAACAAGCTCCTGAAACTAATAAAGGAGCTTGGCTTGGTCGTCTTTATTCGAATGCCAGTAATCTTCTTGAAGATCAAAAAGGCACAGATAAAGAAGATGAAAACAGAAAGATCTTAACTTCTATTCTTAAAGAACTTGAAGAAAAGAAAGGTGAATACTTCGACCTTTGGGTTGATACTCGTGAATGGTCAATCGCCCTCATGAAAGAAGCTTATTCTTGGGCCGATGTGGAGTTTGACCGTTGGTTTTGGGAGTCTGAAGTCGACTCTCCTTCACTTGAACTAGCAAAGGAATACTATGAAAAAGGGCTTTTTAAAGAAGATGACGGCGCCATTGGCATCGACCTCTCTGAAGATAAGCTTGGTTTTTGCATTCTAATCAAAAGAGATGGCACAGGACTCTACGCCACAAAAGACCTTCACCTAGCAAAGAAGAAATTTGAAGAATATAAGATCGACCGTAATATTTATATTGTTGATAACCGTCAAGCTCACCACTTTAAACAAGTCTTTAAAGTCTTAGAGCTAATGGGCTTTGAACAAAGTAAAGACTGTCATCATCTTCAGTATGACGTCGTTGATCTTCCTGATGGAACTATGAGTTCAAGAAGTGGAAATATTGTTCCTCTTATGGATCTAATCGCTCAAATGGAAGAGACCATCAAAAAGAATTATCTCAACCGCTACTTAGAAGATGAAGAATCTGGCTGGAGTGCTGAAGAAGTTAACTCAACAGCTACTATGGTGGCTAATGGCGCTATCAAGTACGGTATGATCCGTGTTGATAATAATAGAAAGATTGTCTTTGATATGGACGAATGGCTTAAGCTCGATGGCGAGACTGGTCCTTATTTACAATATGTTCATGCTAGAATCTGTTCACTTTCAAGTAAGCTTGGCTTCAAAGAAGGAGCTGTTGACTGGACTCTTCTAGAAGCTTCCCAAGAAATTGCACTTCTTCAAAAGCTTTCTCTCTTTAACTCTATCGTTGAAAGCTCGGTTGCTTCTTTAAAGACAATTCATCTATGCTCTTATCTTTATGAGCTAGGAAAACTCTTTAATTCTTTTTATTCAGAATGCTCCATCGGAAAAGCAGATACGGAAGAATTGAAAAAGACTAGGCTTGCTCTTGCTGTTGCCACGGGTAAGGTTATGAATAAGGGTCTTGAGATTCTTGGGATTCCTGCTCCTCTGAAGATGTAGAGTTACTCTATTTCTAATTATAGTTCGCTTCGTTACGAAGCGAACTTATTCATTTTCTTTATAGATTCAAAGCGCCTCGTGGCAATGCTCATTTGCTACGCAAACAATCATCGCTCTACAAAATAAAAAGAAGAGATAGGGGTTCATTAGCGAAGCTAGTGAACACCAACCAAGGGCTAGATTAATCGTTAAGGTTTACAAAGTAATTTCCCAAGGAACTAAAAAAAGTTCTACTCCCATAGCCCAACACCATTCTCACCAAGGGCATCTTCAATCATAGGAGTGATATACTTTTCAGTTCTCTCATCAATCTTTTTCTTTTGAGAACTGCCTTCACCGAGTTCCCCTTTCATAAGAGGTGCGAGTATCTTATCAGCAAAGTTTTCGACAGCTTTTTTTCCACTTGGAGTATTTCTAAGTGAGTAAGACCGATTATCCCACCTAGTTCCCCAGTGAAATTCATGTCGGTTATAGCCCATTAGCCCAGCGGCTGGGACTTTAAAAAGAGCAGAGAAACCAGTTTCAATTCCATCTCTTTTTTCTGTTAATCCTTTTTGAACGATAGGTCCAAAGAGCGTTTCAACAAAACCCCCATTTGCAGAATCATCTGCGAGAGTATCAATAACCTTTCCATTTATATCTTTCATAAGACTATCAAGTTTCACTTTAGAACTTGGATTCTTCGTATCAAGAAGTTCAAAGATCTCACTTAACTCAAGTCCTTTTAGTTTTCTCTTTATATCAGTCATGGCCTGATTGCCTTTTTTTCCTGCAAATATTCTATTTAGCATATCTTTTGAAGAGAGTTGCCAAACAACTCCCCCAGGATCAACACCTTGGTCTTTCAAGGCCTGAGTTGATTTATCTTTAATAATCTTAGAGACAAGTGACTTTAATAAGATGTCTCCGAGTTTAGAACTTACGAGAAGATCTTTTAACTGCTGTACTGACATATTCCCTTTATTTAATTTAATAGCTCTTTTAACTTTTTCTTCAAAATCCCTAATTCCTTCTAAAAAACCTTGTTGGTCATAGCTGACGAGATCTTTAATATAAGAAGCGATCATTGGCTGAAACTCTTCCATGATAGTAATATAGTCTTTTTCGTTAGTTGCCGAATTCTTTACTTCAGGTTTTCTATCGATTTCTTGATTAATATCTTTGATAAAAGTATCGACATTAAAGTTAGTAGGTTTTCCGTCATACTTAGTTGTTAAGATGCTGCTTAGTGAGTCAAGAAAAGCACTCGTAACCACTTGCTCCTTAGCATTCAATTTTAACTTAGGGTCGGTAATAAGCTTCATCTTATATTCTTGAATAAGATTTGGAGCTAAAGACTCGAGACCACAATCCTTAATTTTTCCAGCTATCCAATCTGTATCAACAGGCTTATAGGCGTCATCCTTAATCGAAGCATTAAGCCTAAAAGCTTCTGAAATAAATTCAAAGTCTTCTTTCCTTCCTTCGAGAGACTTAATACTGGTAAAAGGAGAGAGTTTTTCTGCAACATCTGACCGAACTCTTTGAATACAAGCGTCCCATTCAATAATCGTTTTTTCATCTTGAACAAAGAGCCCATCGCCTAAGTCTCTTGCGTACTTAATCGCGCCTTTAGTAAATCCAAAGATTGTCATGGCCGCACAGGCATCCACCTTGTATTTATACTCCTTTGTCTTTGAGTAAATATCCACTTCCCTCGTACATTTATTAAAATAGAGAAGGCTATCCTTTATAACGGAAGAGTTTTGTTTCTCGTTTTTGCTTAGAAGTCTTAAGATCTCTTTAAACTTAAAGGGCATTATCTTTTCCATTGAGTCTAATCTTAGTTTGTTTGAACAAGCATCGAATTCTTCATCTGGGTTATACTTTTCATTTGACCAATTACCATCGAGAGCGGCTTCAGCATCTTTTTTGTATTTGCTTAAGCATTTATCAAAGTCGCCAATCAATTGCTCTTGAAGATTAGATTTAAAGGCAATTGTTTGAGCTCGCATTTGATCACTCGCTCCGCCGCTAATCTTAACCGTTTGATCGAGAGTATAAGGGATCACTCCTTTTACAATCTCTGCTCCTGCAGTTGCTTTGATCGTGATAGTTAAACGTTTTAAGGCCTTATCTGCCTCGGCTTTATCTTTAATCCTACTTATATTTTCAATTTCTTTTTTAACTTCGGGATTTAAAATAGTTCCAATGATTCTTTCTTGTTCATTACCATTAAAGATCCTAGAGTTCTCTTCTTCATTCAAGTTCTTCGTCAAAGTCTTACCTATAACCCATACCGTTGAGTTTGACTTTAATTCAACCACACATTCGTCTAGGTGCTTATCAACGGAGACCCCAGGAGCTCTATTATCTAAGCACTTATTTATTATAGCGATTGATCTCTTCTTCATCTCAATAGCATCTTGCTCTGTTTCCAAAAGACCATCTTTTATAAGCCCTTCTGCTGTGAGACCCACAATTTCAGGACCGATCAATCTCGTGGCATCCACCTTAAAATTATCTAAGGTATCTGCCATCACCCTCGCATTTTCATCTTTTGAAGCCTCAAGAATGCGGGCCTTATAATCCAGTCCATCAGAACTAAGTAGTTCTTTTTGGGCACGGGCCACAATGCGGCTAACTTCTTTATCCTTACGAAGAGGGTCATTTAATGAAACGAGGTCACTAACCTGCTCTTGTAAACTAAAGTCTATAATCTGAATTGCAGCTTTTCCTTTATAGGCCTTGGCTCTAGAGACTAACTCATCAATTGTCTTAGAGCCCTGCATGTCTTTATCCATGCCATCAAGAACGACCTTACCCCAGGATTTTAAATTGCCCTCTTTTACATTGGCGTCTTTAAGCGAACCTTCAACAATGGGTTGAAAGATAATGGCCTGAATCTCGCCATCTAGTAATAGTTCAACACCACATTTCTCTTTGAGAGGATCCAGAGCATCAGTCATTTCATTGACCGTTTTAAAGTCTTTTAATTCTCGATCAAAGCATGCCTGAATTTTTTTACCCATTAATATTTTACTGGCGGCACTTAGATTGACTAATTTTCCAAGCTCAGGGTCTGCGGCTAGAGTGTCTTCAACGATTTTTCCAACCGCATGAAAACTTGCCCAAGACAGGGCTTCTTTTAAACATCCAGCATGAGCACTATCTGCATATTCTGCTCTATAAGTGGCCCTAATGACCTTCTCATCCTTAGAGAGTCCAACTTCTTTAGGTAGGGTATTTTGAATTTCATCGGTAATCCTTTTCTCTTCTCTATCAAAGCAAAAGAGAAAACGAGGCATTGTTTCAGGATTCTCGGATAAGCTGTCATAAAAATCGGGACCAATCGCCTGCTTAACCATTTCAGGAACTACTCTTGATAGAGTTCTGTTTAGAACTAAGTTAGCGCATTCACCTGGCTCAAGAGAAGGAACTGATACGATCTTCTCTGACTTAGGTCTAGGCCTTCCATTTTGATATTTTACATCGTCAACTGAGTTTGAAATCTTAATCTTGGCTATAACTTCTCGCTGCTTATTAATACAAGCTTCATAACCCTTCTCTAAGACCATAGTACTAGTCTCTAGCCTCATCTCAGGGGTAAGGTCTTGTTTCGCTAACTCGATCGTTAGAATCTTATCAATAACAACTCGGCCTGTATCAACCTTGATTTCACTCACACAACCCATAAGGCTATTTTCAAAGTCTACTGGCTCCATAGAGTTTAATTTTTCTGTATTATACTTAGTTCCAAAAATGCCATCTGATTGAAGTCCTGTTGAATTAAAACAATTTCTTCCATCTTTTAAGACTTTTTCTTTTTCATTACTTGTTAACGTGAATTTATAGCCCTTTGAATCAGCTATGGCCTTGACTTCAGTATCGAGAACAGGGCCTAGTGCCTTATCTACAGTTGAAAGAAAAGCCTGGTAAAGGCAGCCTTTAATTTTGTTTGTGGAATCAGCTTCAGAGGCGACAGGTCTATAATTTTCTTTGATACAGGCCATATAAACTTTGCTGGCCTCTTCACTCATATGAGCTAGATCATTTTGCTTAAGCTTTAAGAGAAGGATTTCGTTACCTACAAAGATAGGAGCTTCAACTTTGAAGATATCCATGCATTTATCAGCGACTTCTTTATTGCGGTTCTTACCTGCCCGTGCCAAGCACTCTTTAAAAGCATCTGTTACGTTAAGGACAATGGTTTTTATCGCCCTTTCAGATTCCTCTGGTAGCATTTCTTTAATAACTCTCAAAAGAATCTGATCACCAAAGGCGGCATAAGCTAACTGTGCCCCTTTAGCCGTAATGTCAGTCACGCCACTTTTAAAATTATTAGTTTTCTTACCAAGCTCTATTGAAATATCATTAGAGATGGCCCAAATTTCACGGTTTGTGATCAAGTGACTAAAGTCTGGTCCAGCTAATGTTTCATTTGCATTTTCATATATCGAATCTCTAACAAATTCTCTTCTACTTTCTTTTCCAAAGAATAACTTAAAGAAGCCATTCTTTAAGCCCCCAGAACCTTCTACATAAGGAGCATCAATATCATAATAGTTCTTTGCCGATCCATCTAAACGAATCCGACTTCCACTTGAAGCTAACTCTCTTCTGTCTTTATCAAAAGAAAAAGGAAAGATATTTTTCTCAAAACCCTCATATTCAAATTCACCTGACTTTCGTCCTTTAACAAAGACCGCTAGGTTACCTTTTAAAATACCATTTTCGACACGGATATTATCCGCATTGATTCCCATAACGGACTTCCATTCTTTTTTATCTGGATAGTTTGTTGAGATAAGATAGTTTCTTTGACCTTCGTCATCAGTCTTAAAGTCGAGTTTCAGCCCTTCTTTCAAAGCTTCTTTATCACTCATACCTACCCATTCCATACGAGCAACTTGACCCTTGGCATCTAGGAAGACTTTAACCCTTCTAGGTTTATCGAGAATATTGAGCTCAAGGAAGAGGCTTCTATTAGTGCTTGGGATAATATTATTGGCCACCGCTTTATGCAGCTGCTGATCCCAAAGAGAATCAGTGATGTTTTCAAACCCACCTAGGTCTGGAAGGATATGGGTCTCAACCACGTCCCGGCAAGGAAGTGCTTTTGAGCCTCTAAAATTATCTAGTTCTGTTTCAGAATAAATTCTGCTTGAAACCAAGTCATTTCTAGCAGCTTGGTAGCCATGCTCTGTTGTTAAATCATAAACGGTATCAATAGTTCTTAAAACTTTTGATCTGTCGTTACTATCAAGTTCTAACTTTTGAGAAATTAACTCTTGTCTCTCAAAATTAAAAGAAACACGGTAAAGATTATTTCCGCTATAGCGCTCTTTTACTAAGACATCATCTTCACGCTGCTTAAGCATACTTTGGTAGGCTTTATTAAAGTGATCATTGTTAAACCCAAAACCAGCTTTTCGCATCTCGGATTTTATCTTTCCCATTGATGATTGAAACTGAACGGGAGTCTTGGCCCAGTGGCTACTATTTTCACTTATAGAGAAATTGTTATCCCGAGAGCTTGGGTTTAGAAGATCTGGTCTCGCAATCTTTCGAGGAAAATTAAAACCAGGAGCGCTAGATTTTTTTGCTTTAAAAACTTTTGTTACAAACTCGCCTCTCTCTTTATTAAAATAGACACCAAGATGCTTAGCGCTTCTTCCGCTTCCACTTTTACCAGTAGAGATCAGTTCAAAGTTATTAGAGGAGTTATCAACCCTTTTTTCAAGCTTTGCGACAAAATCCTTAGCCGCTTGCTTAGTTCCAAACCGTACACCTAGCCCATTTGCGGTTTTTGATCTATTACCTGGATTTGATAAAGAATGAACTCTGTAATCAGCTTTAACATTATGCTCATCAAGATTGGACGGTGATACATTTGAGAGGCTTCTTGAATTCTTTGGGAACTCAAAGCGCGCCTTACCTGAGGCGACTCTTCTTCTTTCAAATTCTTTAGACCAGCTAAAGGTCTTTGAGACTAATCGTTGTTTTTGAGAATCGTAGTAAATAGCGGTAGAAGTTCTTCTTCCCTCATCATGTTGCTGGGCCTCTAAGCTATAGCGCTCCCCTGCAAAGGCAGAACCTACGCAAAAAAAGCAAAGCAAAATGCCTTGAATAAAAAACAACTGACTAAATCTTATAACTACCTCTCTATAGCTCTTCTTCTCATCGGTATAATTTGAAGAAGACTAAAGAGGCTTTATTGAACCTAATGCCCTGTAATCATAGGCAATATAAAGAATTCAAAAGAGAGAGTTCCAGCCCCGAAGAGAACTGCTATCAATGAGAACTTAAGCATTTCACCCAGTGGGTATTCACCTGAGGTTTTAGCACCATTGAGGATTCCAAAAAGCATTCCTACACCAAGGCCAACTCCGTGGGCAGTGTTGGCGATAGAGCCAATGGCCCCAGTAAAGCAAAGAAAGAACCAACCAATTAAGATCCAAATATCTTTTTTAGGGAGGGCGAAGGTCGAGTTTTTATCAAACTGTTTATTCATCCAAATAAAGCCAAGAAGTGCATAAACAATGCCTGAGAGACCTCCGAATGGATTCTTACTGACAAAGTATTGAGCAAGGTTTGAGAGGACTCCTGAAGATAAGAGAAGGATAAGATAATAAGTCTTCCCCTTTAAATTTTCGATCAAACTTCCTAAGTCCTTCATCCACATGGCATTAAAAAGAATATGCATAAAACCAAAATGAAGAAAGACTGGAGTGATGAGACGCCATACTTCTCCTTGCATAATTTCGGGTAGAAAACTGTCTTGCCCGTGAAAGTTTGTCATAAAGAAAAGCTTGTAGATTGAATCATCGACAAAGATCTTACTAATAAAAACTAAACCACTAATTGCGAGGAATATAAGACTGATAGTCCCAAGAGGAGTCTCCTTCATTTTCTTATATTCTTCAGGCATCTCTTGAGGTGGAGGAGCAAAACCGACTTTTACTCTATAGTAATCAAAAGCGTCGGGTGCTGTGGCCTTATCTTCACTTGTTATGACAAATAGCCCTGATTCACTGTCTAAATGAACCCTAACGTGGATATTTCTTTTTAGTAATTCTGATACTATTTGGTCAGCTACTTTCTTATCTGCTAACTCCCCAATCTTTATCGTATTTTCAAATTCATTCATGGTTTAAGATTATAGATAGAGAAAAGCTTTCGCAATTCCTAAAGAAATTATCTTCAGGCTCGAAAAGGTTTAAGTAACTGGAGGAAAAATGGCATATAACAGCAATGAATTAATGAAACAGATTGAAAAAAGAATTTCACATCTAACTGAAAGCAGTGATCCAAAGAAAGAACTACAAAATATGTGTAGGCTTCAAATAGAGCACACCCCTCACCTTTCTCAAACAGAGGCAAAGGACTATGTCATTCTAGGACTTATTGAATCTCATAAAGATCACGAACTAGATCATCTTTGGTATCAGTTTAAGAATTTAGCAGAAGAGTCTTCAGAGGAAGCTGCTTAAAGTCCGCTTAGTACTTTTTCAAGGGCAAGATCGATGAGTTTCTTATGTTCTCTGGTCACCTTGCCCCCTAATAAAACTCCCCATTCCCCACTTGTCGTTTGAGAAGGTTTAAAATCGATGGCTATCATTAATTTCTTAGCGTCTGCTGGACTTATTTTATCAGGGCCGATACCTGTAATAGCTTTCCTTATATCTTTTTCTACTTTTTCAGCCCTAACAATATATTCACTTCGGCTAGAAACAGGAATTGAAGATCCATCAGGGTATTTGGTTTCTACAAAGGTAACACGGTACTTAGAAGGATCTTTTCTCCCAAGGTTCCTCACCAGCTTAATCTTATCTTTTGAGCTCCATGCGCCATCTGGAAAATAGATACCATCGTCACCAGAGAAAACAGCGGGCTTTCTGGTCTGAGTTACCTTTTGGGTACCTCTATTAAAAGTTCTTTTTGCTGTATTCATAGAGTCAGTAACTTTTTCGACATGTTCATCCACCGCCGTAAGAGCTTTTCCAACCATCGATTTATTATCAAGTTTATGAGTCGCATTTTTAGCTAGTCCCACCATCGCCTGATAAGCATTATCAACACCGACGCCTGTAAAATCCACTGATACCAATCCATTTTCTGATTGACCGAGATCTATCCCCGCCCTATTCCTTACAAATAATGGAGGAGCCAAACTATCAACATTCTCAAAATATCTTGTCATTTTGTCTAAGGTCTGAGGTTCAACTTTAGTTCCAAAGATCTTTTTAAATTGAGTATTTAAGGCGGCATGGTATTTTTCAGGCGTTTCAAAGTCTGTTGATTTAGTCTTTCTTAAGATACCAATAGCATCTTTAGATAAAACTTTCTTTCTTCCAACTCCATTAACTAATATTTTATGATCAGACAATCCAATTGATCTTTGTAAGTCGATTCTAATACTTTCGACTCCTTTAATATCACTAGCTAAATTATCGACTCGGCTTTGATACTCAACCAGCTTTGACTTTGAACCAGGTTCACGAATCATTCCTCTTGACTGCCTTGCTGCCATATTCGCTTCCAAAGGAGTATCCCCAGTTCCAGCAAGGAACCATTTTTTAGGATCCCCTAATTGTCCATTTCGACTCTCCCAAAGAGGCTTTAAACCAGTTGAGCTTAAAGCCTTTTCAAACTCAACTGTTGATTCTTGATAAAGCTTTTTAAGTGCTCTTAAAAGAGCTGCTGAGTCTTCTCCCTCATTTATGAGAAAACGAAAACGCAGAGACTTAAAATCTCGATAGCGACCTTCTAGTTTTCCTGCGAGTTCCGGATTCTTTTGAATTTTATCAAAAAGAATTTTATTAAAGAGATTTCCAGTTGCATCAGATAAATCTTTGGTTTCCATAATTTCATCATTTAATTGCTTTAAAACAGAATTTTCCACGTCGAAATAAACAGGTTTTTTTCCTGTCGGAATATCATCTATCCCGTTAATAAAGATCCTGTTATCAAAGTCTAAATTACTTTTTGCGTTTGCTGTCTTAAATTTTTCAACTGTAGGAAGTGACCTGACTCGTGACCTAGAATAAGAAGAATGTAAGCTCGCTTTGAAATCTGATGCCTTAGCTGCAGAGATAGGTCCTAGCCTAATAGAGGAAGATAATAACTCTGCATCACCTAATCTATCTAAACGTGGAACTGAAATCGAATCAATAGCCACTGCCGGAAATGAATTTGTATCTGAATGGGCAATACCCCTAGAGTCTAAGCTAACAACTGAGAAGTGTTCTGAGCCCTCTGCCATATTTGACACTCTCGCTTCTTGACCAGCAATAGCAATAGCCTCTGTATCGGTGAGAAGACCGGCCTTGGCATCAACGGCTGAATCAGTAACCACAACTACCTTTGCTTCAGCGGCGGCATTAACACCAACCCCTTGCATTCCATCATTTATCAACGACGCTGACTTAGCTTCTGCCGCTACGCTCGTACCAGAGATTCCATCCATTTCATTTCGAAGGATTTTAGCTAACTGCTCTGCCCCTTTCTCACAAGTAGCTTGAACACTGATCCATTGCAGTTGCAGGAAAAGAAGGAAAATGATTTTTAAAACAAGTTTCATCTAGGTCTCTTATCGGTAAAGGTCAGCCATTCTTTACCTTTATAGTCGGTTACTCTATGAGTCATTCTACACCATGTTTTTAATGTAATAATATCAGCCATTTAATATAAGTCATAAAAAGTCGTATTTATGTTATAATGCCTTAAATAGGTTTCTTTTTGCCCCCTTTTGAGGTAAGTAGAAGCCCTTGAATTTATAAGGAAGTTCTATGCTTAAGATTAACCGTAAAGTGGAATACGCTTTGATGGCCTTGAAGTTTATGGCCCCCAAAGAAAAAGGTGACCTCACCAGTGCTAGAGAAATCTGCGAGGCCTTTCATGTTCCTTTTGATACCACGGCAAAAGTTCTTCAGATCATGAACACAAATGGTCTTCTTAATTCCGTTAAGGGAATTAGAGGCGGCTATCATTTAGAAAAGAGCCTCGATGAGATAACTTATATGGAGCTTGCCCGAATCATTGAGGGAAAAGATGCCAGTCAGTTTTGTCAAAACTCTAAGGGAGAACTTTGCGAGCTTCATAGCAGCTGCAATATCTCAGACCCTCTTGAACAATTAAATAAGAAACTAAATACTTACTTAGAAGGACTTACTTTAAGTGAACTTCTCTTTGAAAATGAACCACAGACAACTGAATTAAGGATGGAAGTATGAGCCAAAATGAAGTGCAAGACGGCGAATACAAATATGGTTTTTACACCGATATCGAAACCGAAGAATTCCCTAAGGGATTAAACGAAGATATCGTTCGCCGTATTAGTGCAAAGAAAGATGAGCCCCAGTGGCTATTAGACTATAGGCTTAAGGCCTTCCGTCATTGGTTAACACTTAAGCATCCTGATTGGGCCAAGCTTGATGTACCCGCTATTGACTTTGAAGACCTGTATTATTATTCAGCTCCGAAAAAGAAGGTTGATCTTAAGAACTTAGATGAAGTAGACCCTGAGCTCTTAGCCACTTTCGAAAAACTTGGAATCCCTCTTGGTGAACAGAAGAGGATCTCTGGCGTAGCTGTTGATGCTGTCTTTGATTCAGTTTCAGTTGCTACTACTTATAAAGAAGAATTAGAAAAAGTCGGCGTCATCTTTTGCTCTATAAGTGAAGCTGTTAAAGATCATCCTGAACTTGTTAAGAAGTACATAGGATCAGTTGTTCCTTATACTGATAATTTCTATGCTGCTCTAAACTGCGCTGTCTTCTCAGACGGTTCATTTGTGTATATTCCTAAAGGCGTAACTTGCCCTATGGACCTCTCAACTTATTTTAGAATCAATGCAAAAGAGACAGGTCAGTTTGAAAGAACTCTTGTGATTGCTGAAGAAGGAAGTTTTGTAAACTACCTAGAAGGTTGTACTGCTCCTCAAAGAGATGAGAATCAACTTCACGCCGCTATTGTTGAATTAGTGGCACTAGATAACGCCACTATCCGCTACTCAACTGTTCAAAACTGGTACGCGGGAAATAAAGAAGGCCTTGGTGGAATCTATAACTTTGTTACTAAACGTGGAAACTGCTTAGGCAAGAATTCTCATATTAGCTGGACTCAAGTTGAAGCAGGATCTGCTATTACTTGGAAGTATCCTGGCTGCAATTTGATTGGTGACAATTCACAAGGCTCTTTTTATTCAGTCGCCTTAACCAATAATCATATGCAAGCGGATACCGGAACCAAGATGGTTCATATTGGTAAAAATACAAAGAGTACTATTATCTCTAAGGGTATCTCAGCCGAGCAAAGCGAGAACAATTATAGAGGTCTGGTTAAGATCATGCCTTCAGCAGATGGAGCTAAGAACTACTCTCAATGTGACTCAATGCTTGTTGGGGCTAAGTGTAGTGCCAATACATTTCCTTATATAGACGTAAAGAATAATACGGCGACAGTTGAACACGAAGCATCGACGACTAAGATTAGTGAAGATCAACTCTTTTATCTACAGTCTCGAGGCATGGACATGGAAAAATGTATTTCCATGATTGTGAATGGTTTTTGTAGCCAAGTATTTAAAGAGCTTCCTCTAGAGTTTAGTGTAGAAGCCGTAAAATTATTAGAAATGAAATTAGAAAATTCGATTGGATAGGATCAATTATGATTGAAATTAAAAACTTACACGCAAAAGTAGAAGCAGAAGAAAATGGTGAGAATATTCTTAGAGGAATAAACCTAACCATTAAGCCAGGTGAAGTTCACGCAATTATGGGACCTAATGGTTCTGGAAAAAGTACGCTGGCGAAGGTTATTGCAGGTCATCCCGCCTTTGAAGTAACTGAAGGAAGCATCGATTTCGATATTAACAATAAAGCCTCAAATCTTCTTGAACTAGAAGCCTTTGAAAGAGCGCAAAAAGGAATCTTTCTTGGTTTTCAATACCCAGTAGAAATCCCAGGCGTTAGTAACTTTGCTTTTCTTCATGAATCATTCAATGAAGTATGTAAGGCTCAGGGAGTTAATGAAATGAACGAAGAAGAGTTCAGATCTTTCCTCGCTCCTAAGTTAAAGCTTCTTGAGATGAATGCTAGCTTTCTTGACCGCCCAGTAAACACAGGTTTCTCTGGTGGAGAGAAAAAGAAGAATGAAATCCTTCAAATGGCCGTTCTTAATCCTCGCCTCTCACTTTTAGATGAGACAGATTCTGGTCTTGATATCGACGCTTTAAAGATTGTCTCTAAGGGTGTTAACGCTCTTAAGAATAAATACAATGCAGTAGTCTTAGTTACCCATTACCAAAGACTTCTAGATTATATTGTTCCTGACTTTGTACATGTTCTTTATAAAGGACAGATTATTAAGTCTGGTGGAAAAGAGCTCGCCTTAGAACTTGAAGAAAAAGGTTACGACTGGCTGACAAAGGTTCAATAATGACAAATAGAGAAATACTAAATAAGAATATTCTAGATAAAGCTTCGAAGCTTGCACTTAAAGGTGATCGTCTTTCGGCCATGAAGAGGTTTGAACTCTTAGGACTTCCTCATAAGAAACTAGAGAACTACAAGTACACAAATGTAGATGCCTACTTTCCAACAGAGCTAGAACTCTCTCCTATGGCCCCGAGCTTTGAAACTGAAGATAAGACTAAGTTAGGACTAAGCTTTCATAATGGTTATCTCAATGAGAAGTCAGTTAATCTTCCTGAGTCAGTGACTCTTGAAGTCTTAAATCAATCAACTGAACCTAGTGATGACTTTGATGCTTTAGAGAACTTAAACCTTGCCTTAAAGGAACAAACGATTCTTCTTACGGTTAAGGCCAACTCTTCACTAAAGAGCCCACTGTATATAAATCACTTTAGCTCTGATGATTCAAAGAACTCAATTGTCTCAACAAGAGTGCAGATCAAAGTTGAAAAGAATAGTGTGGTTAGAATTGTTGAAAGATTCACCTCCCCTTCAACAGAAAGATTAAACCGAAATCACCTAAGCTTTATTAGTGTTGAAGAAAACGCTAACGCTGAACATGTAAAAGTCGTCACTGAAGGCAGTGAAAGTTTTCATTTTGGTTCACTAAAGGCCAGAGTGGGAAAAGATGCTTGTTTTCATAGTTTTACTTTCACAACTGGTGCCAAGCTTTCAAGAAATAATATCCAGGTTGATCTCAAGGCCATTGGCGCCCGCGGAGAAGTTCATGGGCTCTACGCTCTAAGAGGAACTCAACAGTGTGATAACTTCTCAACGATTAACCACCTCGTTGAAAGAACTGAATCAGAACAATTATTTAAAGCGGTTCTTGATGATCTAAGCCATGGTATCTTCACCGGTAAGATTGTCGTTCATAGAGACGCTCAGCTTGTTAATTCAAGCCAGCTTAATAAGAACCTTCTCCTTTCTAAGAAAGCTCACGCCGACACTAGACCTCAATTAGAAGTTTATGCTGATGATGTTAAGTGCGCTCACGGGGCCACTGTTGGTCAACTAAGTGATGAAGAGCTCTTCTATCTTGAAAGCCGCGCCATCTCACCAAAAGATGCCAGAGTTATGCTCTGTCATGGATTTGTTCAAGAGGCCCTCAACAAGATCAAGAGCGATGAAGTCAGAGTTTCATTAGAAGAACTTCTTTTTGAAGAATTTGAAAAAGACATCCATACTCGCATGAGAGAGGAAGCTTAATGACTGATTGGAACCAAATAAAAAATGACTTTCCTGCACTTAAACAAAAAGTGAATGGAAAAGATCTTATTTATTTAGATAGCGCTGCTTCTGCCCTAAAGGCGAAGCCGGTTATAGACGCCCTTCATCTTCATTATGAAAAAGAGACCGCCAATGTTCATAGAGGCGTTCATTACTTAAGTGAACAAGGAACAAGAAAGTACGAGGAGACTCGTAAAACAGTTCAGAAGTTCATCAATGCAAAAAAAGACCTAGAAGTTATCTTCACCAAAGGAACTACTGACTCACTTAACCTTGTGGCCTTTAGTTTTGGAGAAAAATTCATAAGTGCGGGAGATGAAATTCTCATTTCAACAATGGAGCACCATTCAAATATAGTTCCTTGGCAGCTTATGGCATCAAGAAAAGGTGCTAAGGTCATCGAAGTTCCTATTGATGATAATGGTGATATTGACCTTAATGCTTATAAAAATCTTTTAAACGATAAAGTTAAACTGGTTTCTTTTTGTCATATCTCAAACACCTTAGGAACGATAAATCCTATTAAAGAGATGATCAAGATGGCCCACGAAGTGGGTGCTAAGTTTTGTGTCGACGCCGCTCAAAGCGTTCCTCATATGAAGGTAGATGTTCAAGACCTAGATTGTGACTTCCTAGCCTTCTCTGGGCATAAGATCTACGGACCAACTGGTGTTGGGATTTTATATGGGAAAGAAGATCTCTTAAATCAAATGCCTCCCTATCAAGGTGGCGGGGCCATGATTGAAAAAGTCTCTTTCACCGAGACGACTTTTAATCACCTTCCAGAGAAGTTTGAAGCAGGAACACCAGCGATTGCTGAAGTTATTGCTTTAAAAGATGCTGTTGATTATATTCAGTCTATCGGCTTTGATGAGATTGAAAAGAATGAGCATGAGCTTTTAACATATGCTACAGAAAAACTTTTAACGATAGATGGACTTCGAATCATCGGGACCGCCAAGCATAAGACTTCGGTTATCTCTTTTGTGATCAAAGACATTCATCCTCATGACCTTGGAACTTTATTAGATCAGCAAGGAATTGCTGTAAGAACCGGTCATCATTGTACTCAACCATTAATGGAGAGATTTAATGTCAATGCAACAGTCAGAGCGTCCTTCAGTATCTACAATACTAAAGAAGATGTGGACGCGCTTATGGCCGCAATCATCAAATCTCTCAAACTCCTCTAGGACCAATATGGCAGAAGATCTAGACATCACCATTCAACCGACTCCTAACCCTAATGCGCTTAAGTTTATCTTGAGCACAAAGGTTAAAAACGAAGGCAACTCAACTTATAAGACTCCCATGGCATGTGGGGAAAATAAGTTGGCCTTAAACCTCTTTACCCTAAGAGGCGTTGATCAGCTTCACTTCTTTGAAAATGTTGTGACGATAACTAAGTTCGGCTACGAAGAATGGGAAATCCTAGAAACTCAGATCATTGAGACTCTCCAAGGCAGTATGCCGGCCCACAATCCAGATTATAATGATCCTGATCCTGAAAAAGATAGAAGAGAGAACCTTCCTCCAGAGTTAAAAGAAATTGAAATCATCCTAGATAAGACTATTAGACCTGGGCTTCAAGGTGATGGCGGGGATATTCAGACTATCTCTTACGAAGATAATGTTCTTCTTGTGAGATACCAAGGGGCCTGCGGAACTTGTCCTTCTTCAACAACAGGAACTCTAGAAGCGATCAAGGGAATCTTAAGAGATCAGTACAACCCAGACATTGATGTTTACGTCGCTCCTGATTGGTAATAAATGGAATTCAATCCTGATAGCCTATATAAGATCAAGACCATGAAGATGCCCTTTGGTAAGTACTCTGGTATTGCCTTGATTGATCTTCCTGATAATTATGTCGAATGGTTTTATGAAAATGCTCTCAAAGAAAATGAGTTTAGCCGCCTTATGGCAGAGCTCTATGAAATCAAGCTAAATGGCCTAGAGCCCTTGATTCGAAATCTCTAAGACCCCTATTTTATTAAAAGATGACATCTTGCGTAGTTTCACTTTGGCCTTAGGCACTATAGAATTTTACTATGCGCAAAATCTACCAAAGCTTTGAAGAATTACTAAAACAAAACCAAGGGCTCTTTAGCCTGCTTCGTAAGAAAGAAGGCAGAAAGATGGACGGAACCTTCCGCGCCATTTGGGATGCCCGTCAAGCTGAGATTGATGAATTCAAAGTCGCAGTAGATGAACTCTATAAGCAAATAAATTTTGAACAAAAACAAAGCAAAGAATATAAAAGTCTTCTAGAGAAATCTATCAGTGAAAATGCTGCTCAAGAAGAAAGGCTTAATAGGTTAAGTGAATTCCTCTCTGTTTCAACAACAGAGTTTGCAGATGAGCTCTTTCAAAAAGAGAAGATGATCACTTACTTAAATAAGAAGTTTGAAGAAAGACTCGCCTTTGAAGAAACCCTTAATACTGAGATTGAAAAGAAAGAGCGCTTTAGCCGCTCTCTTGAATCAGCCTTCAATATGGCCCAGTCACAAATCGGTCATGATTCAGAAGTTGTAGAAAATAAAGAAAAAGCTGTAGCTGAGCAGTCTGTTCAGATAAGTCTTCTTCTTAAAGAAGTTAAGAACCTTAAAAATAAGAATCAAGAAGTGAATCAAGAGTTAGAAAACACACTAAAAGAGCTAGAAGAATCAAAGAGCTACGCTAGGCAATACAAGATGATCAATAATAAGATGTCTAATGAGCTTCACCGCTTAAATAATAAAGTTCACGAATTAGATCCCTATCAGTAATTACTGACAGACTGATTTAATATTAGTTTTGAATTTTCGGTCAGCTGTAATCTCATCAGAAAGCGCATTGATTGCCCTCCAATTATGTTTCATCCCGGTCTTCAAATGGCAGACTGCCTTTAAGATACCTTGAAAACCTGACTCATTAAACTTTAAGCCTTTTAGTTTTTCGAAGACTAAAATAGTTGTATAGGGATCAGCGCCGCTTAATGATTCTTCAATAAGAGACTGCATCTCATCGTCAGAGATAGACCCATTGTTAATTAACTCTAAAGACCTGATAACCGCTTTACCTTTCATATTTGAGAGGACTTCTTTTAGTGTCCCTTTTCTGTGAAGCTGAAGGACTGCTTCCCCAGCCAATTCATTATTCTCGCTTTGAATAAAACTCTCTAGAACCGATGTTGGTAGGAGAAATTTACTCTCTTCTTTTTCTTCATAAGCTTTATTTAAGAGCTTAATCAGTCTTAACTGACTCTTTCTTGCGTGAGTTTGAGATTCATCAAAATAACCGTCTTCATCGGGCTCCATGCCACAGAAATCTTTCTCTTGGCAGTTCTCTAAGTTTTCAAGCAGGCCCTTAGCCTCATCTTGCCACTTCTCTTTTAGCTCCGGTAAGAGTTCTTTTATGGACTTTGAGAAGTCTTGGGCCTTTTCAAGAAGCACCACTTCTGTACTTTTACGAGAGACTTTACTGTTAAGGATCTTTAATTCCGCGGTTGGCCCCCCAGGAGCTTCGACTTTAATGACAATTTCTTTGGTTTTTTTAGCTTTGACAGGCGCATCTGAAAAATTCTTTTTGAGGTAGTACTCATTGAATAAAAAAAGAAGGGGGGCGAACCCCATTGTGAGTAAGACTTTGCGCCAAAAACCTTTCACTTTCGCCCCCCAGAAGAGGTTTCTCGTTAAAGAAACTTCTCGGTATTATTTATTTAATAATCTTTTAAGTGCTACTGAGTTATTTGTTTTATTCTTCATGTTGTTAATAACTTCAATAACAGCTGCCTTAACATCTCCACTTAGGCGAAGATTTAGGTCTTCATGCATACCAATGATACCTGTCTCAGGATAAGCTAAAACTTTATCTAGGTTTCTTTTGAACCCTCTGTCATGACCTTGGTAAGCTGAAGCACTGTCTGCAAAACGACAAGCATTCTTGTATGATCCACCATTATAATAACCACCCCAGATTCCTCTCACAAGGCTTTCGTAGTTAACAGATCCATTTTCATAGATACAATCATAGTTATTAGCCGTTCTATAGAGAGGCTCAAAACCTTTCATTAGAAAACCAATTCCATACTTCATTGTTTCATCAACTGACTCATAGTTCTTGTTGGCCAAGAATACATCATAATGCCAACGAACTGAAACTTGCATCATACCAATATCTGTTCCGTTAGCACCTCTTACAAGTTGCTTAAGAACTGCTTCTTTTTTTACTGATTTACATTTTTTAGGAATATAAGCGCTTCCAAAACGAGGTTGAAGATACTTCTTAAAAAGCTTCTTCGTTTGCCCGCCTACATCAACGCCCTGTTTTTTATTATTACAAACATCTCCATCATTATCTACAGCTCTAAAATGCATATAAAGACCTTCGTGCATTGGAACTGTCATAGAAAGAGTTAGGAAAGAGTAATAAGCTTCTGGATCATTTAATTTAAGATATTTTGCAGCTACTTTATCAGCGTTCTTCAAAAGAAGAGTCATGATATTGTTTCCGTAAGTATTCTTAACGCTATCTTTGTTTTCAAAGATGGGTCCAACGGTTCTTCCTTCTGGATTAATAGTAAACATCATACTATCAAGCATTTCTACTCGAGAAGCATTGGCGTTCACACTTACTAGGGCCGCACTTGATAAAAGCGCAGCGACGATCAACTTTTTCATTTTAAGTCTCCTATTCACAATGGGTGTTAACAATTTATAAACCTAATTCCCAAATCCCTGGATATAAGTAAATCGTTAAACTTATTTCATGAAATCTTTATGCGCTTCGCAAAAAGCCTGTAATTTTAACAGGTTATGCGACGCGTCACAATTGGTAAACTTTACATGAACTTTCCCCTAAGGAAGACAAAAATCCAGTTTTTCGGTAGAAGAACCCAACTTAAAAATAAGAATGCCAAAAACTTAAAACCTTTGTGTGGGAGATAAATCATGACAAAGAACATTATCCTTATAGGACTTGTTTTAATCATCACTGCTTGTGGTGGTAAATCAAATGAAAAGTATCCAAATACTGGAAACGCAGACAACGAACTAATGGTCAGTTATACAATTGGTGACCGATCAGAGCTTGTTGTTGGTGAAGAGTACTGGGTTTCCACTGGAGTTAGAATTCGTTCAAGTGATGAAGTCGCTAGAAACTCTCTTGGAATAGTTAACAGAAATGACAAAGTAAGAGTTGTTAATGTCGGTCCTTTTAATGACGACTACGTTCAAGTTGAAGTTGTTAAAACAAGATCAAACATTGTTGAATCTGATCGCTACTTTATGAGCTTCAAGTATCTTGAAAAAGAAAAAGTTGATTATAAAGAATTCAAAGGCGACCTTTTTGTTATTCAAAACATCGCGACTGAGAGATTAAGAGTTTATAAAAGAGTCTGTGCTGATAACTCTTGTCCACATAAGATGATCCTTGAAACAGAACTTGCTGTTGGTGAAGATAAGAACAATAAAGTTCGTACTTGGCCTGGATCATTTCGTGTAACAAAATGGTTCAAGTTCTACCAAGATGCAGCTAAGCATTACCCAAGATGGTTCATGAAAGTTAAGAATGAAGACGGATTTCTTGAAGACTTCATGCCACCAAAAGCTGGTAAGAGTTTTAGACAATGGATGAGAAAGAAGTATATGCCAGAAAATTCTGAAGGAAAAAGATACGGAGATATCCGTGGAGCCTTTGGTTGGTTTACGGCTCACGTTGGACCAAACTCTAACTCACAATGGACACACGGTACTGTTGGTTGGGGATCTGATAAGAAAAAGTATATTCATTATACAAAAAAGAAATGGGCCAATATTCTTGTTAACCCAAGAAGTTCAGGATGTTCAAGAACAGATAATGAGTCTATCGCTTACCTTAGAGAGATTCTTCCTGTAGGAACACCAATAATCAAGATCTACGCTAAAGAAGCTCTTCTTGATCCAAGCCTTAAAGGCTATAGCCCAATCAATAGAACATGGGACTATAACCTAACAACTGTGCCTAACCAAAAAGCTGGTGCTGGAACAGTTCTAGCTGAAGGAATATCTGAAGGTAACACTTCACTTGAAACTGGTTCTTATGAATTAGATGAGTATCCATCAGTTATCGAGTATCAAGCTGGTGAAGACCTAGGAAGAAATGAAGCCGCTACTGGTAACTCTGGAAACGTTTACAGAGTTGAATCAGAGAAGATGCGTGGTGTTTATTATATCGACGCTGGTTATGTTTCTGGTTACACAATGCCAAAGCACGAGTCACTTAACCGTGGTGGATTTCCTGATGAGGAAGTTGGTCCTTGGATGAATATGGATCTTGTTAAATAAGAAGCTGATTAAAATTTTAAATATTTGGGCCTCCTTTTGGGGGCCTTCTTTTTTTTCAAAGCCCTATTAGAAAAAGAAAAGGGGTTCATAAGCGAAGCTTGTGAGCACCAACCAAGGGGCTACAAACTAGTTATAGACTGATAATGAGTTCCCGCGGGAGTAAAAAAAGGCTCCTTAAAGAGAGCCTTGATTTTGTTCAAAGATACTCCGCGCGCTCCTTGCTGCCCTATCGGGTCAGCTGGAGCTTACGATAAAAAGCTTTCGCTTTTTATTAGCCGTCGCTTACGAGCTTGAAAAGAAAAAAGGCTCTACGAAGAGAGCCTTGATTTAGTGCAAATATACTCCGCGCGCTTTGGGCCGCACTAACGTTTGGCCGTCGCTTACGAGCTTGAAAAGAAAAAAGCCTAGGCTTTTTTCTTATCAAGCTTATAACTCTTACACCAGCCACAACTAGCAACATACTTATTTGCTGCCATTGAACATGGGGCGTAGTTCTCAACTTCTTTTTTAGCATTATAGAACTTACAGTTTCCGCAATTCGATCCTGCCGTATATTTCTTATGCTTGCTAGCTGTTGCATTAACTTCATAATCTAATCTTTTTGCCGTTTTTCCATCAGCTTTTAGGAGCTTCTTAAGCGCTTTTTTATCAGTAGGATCTTTCTGTGGGCAAGACTTAGCAGTTGCTGCAAGAGCACCGGTAGACTTCAATAATGGGATCGCCGTAAGGCTTAAAAGAGCTGCTTTAAAAAATGATCTTCTTGTTTTCATGTGTTCACCTATATTGTTTTATCGTTTTAAAGTAATAGCAGTTTACCATCTTCTTTTCTTAAAAAAAATAAGACTAAAAATGACTTTTTCTGTTTGATTACTCAAACAAACAGTAGCTTAATGCACTCTATCAAATGCTATTAACTATTCTAAGTGTATTAGACATGATAATTGGTTTTAATCACATGAAAGGGATTTGATAATAAGATGATAAATATCAGGGTTCTTACTTTAGGACTCCTTCTTTTATTTAGTTTTGATGGTTTTTCACAGGAAACGAATCCTATTGATAAACTAGACTCTGGGGAGCGAGACCCTAGAAAGCGCCAAGTTGATTATCACTATGGCTATAAAAACCGTCCTCATTCTTTTAAAGAAGCCAGCACTCACGTGGCCGCCGTCTATGGCATCACCTGGGTCCTCTATCCTGCTACCCAGCCTAAAGTTTTTAGAGATAAGGGAAGTTTTAAGAATTATAAAAGAAATTTTGGCAGATTAGTCTTCGATCATGATGAACCCTTTTGGAACTGGTTTGTTCATCCCATTAGTGGCTCACAACTATACCTTTTCTATCGCGCCAATGGTTATAGCCGCGTCGATTCTCTAGGCATGTCTTTTATAAGCTCTACTCTTTTTGAACTCACTGTAGAGATTTATACAGAACCTGCCAGTGTGCAAGACCTTTATCAAACTCCAGTCATTGGATCTATTTTAGGCCTCGGTCTTGAAAACCTAAGTATGTATTTATTGAATTCAGGAAATGTTCTAGGAAAGTTTTTAGGTCATGCCTTAAATCCGGCTACTCTTTTTTGGTTTTACGAAGGAAAGGTTCAAATGATTCCAAGGTACAATGGAAAGAAGACTGGAAGCCTAACCTTTGTGATGGATTTTTAATGAAGGTCTATCTAATCATCATCTTTATTTTCTTTTCAACTTCACTCTTCTCTTATGAGAATGTGATGGCGCTTAAAAGCGGCATCGGTGTTGCTCAATCAACCATTCACGCCTTTGATTCCTCTGAAGATCACATGACTGGTACCGGCTTTAATACTCAATTTGGCTATCGTTTTACTAATTGGGAAGTCAACCTTACTAGTTATATCTACTGGGGAAAGATAGATGATCTTCGCTTTGAAGCGAATAATACTTCTATTATTGGTTCCGGGGTTTTTAGTAATGTTAGCTTTGGTCCCATCGCAAAATATATCTTCGACTTTCAACCCTTACAGGGATGGAACCTCTATTTAGGCGGGGGCTATGCCTACTCTCTTCAGACAGTAAAACTAAAAGAGTTCCAATCTAGTAATGGCAGCTTTAACTCAAATTACAAACTCAATTACATCTCACGAGGCCCTACAGCGGCAATCGGAATCGAAGAGCTCCTTCCTTTTAAAGAGATGCATGCGGTTTATATTGAACTGCTTTATAGCAATCAGATTAGTAAGAGAGTCTCTGTTGTAGACACTACTGATTTTGCTGAAGTTAAAACAATTACGACCGAAGAGAGCCGTCAGAAGATCAGAGGATCATTCTTTATGCTCAACGCTGGTATTACTTTATTCTAAGGATTTCTTATGATCGCAAGACTTTTTCATAACCCTAGGTGCTCAAAGAGCAGACAGGCCTTGGCCCTTCTTCAAGAATCCAATGTTGATTTTGAAATCCTTGAATATTTAAAGTCACCTCTTGATGAAACTGACCTATTAGCCTTATTTAAAAAGTTAGATAAAACACCTCTTGAGATCGTTCGCAAAGGTGAGGCCGTCTTTAAAGAGCTCTCCTTATCAACTGCAGAGTTAAGCCAAAAAGAGTGGGCTCAGCTCCTAGTTAAGAACCCCATTCTCCTTGAGAGACCTATCTTTGATAACGGTTCAAAGGCCGTTATTGGTAGGCCCCCAGAGGATATTCTTGCTTTAATCTGACTTAAAGATTCAAGTACCTACACAGCCTTAGACAACTATTATGGACGGCCATTTTTTGGACGGAGAATTCACCTACCTTTTTTCAAAGGCTTAGGGGCTAAATAATTCGGAGTTAGTTTCCCTAAAGAACGGGCGTAAAATAGACGATACAGGAGTGATTAGGAATATCGATAGAACATAAAGGAAAGAGTTATGAAATCACTATTAAAAACCGGGTTAATGAGCTTTGTTCTTCTACTCAGTTTTATTGTTTTTGCAGCGGAAGGCGATGTGGCGAAAGTCATCATTCTCAAAGGTTCTGTGAAGGTGAAACTAAAAGACAATACTGTTAAGACTCTTAAGAAAGGTGATTGGGTTCCAGAGGGAGCGCAGGTTAAGACTGAAGATAAGTCTTTTGTAAAACTCCTCTTTATCGATAAATCACAAATGAACTTAGGTCCTAATTCACAGATGATCATCAATAAATTCCCAAAGAAAAAAGCCGGGATCATCACCCTTATGAAAGGTCAGCTAAGATCTAAGGTGACAAAAGATTATATGCAAATGGATCAAACAAAAGAGAAGCTTTATATTAAAACAAAGACTGCGGCCATGGGTGTGCGTGGTACCGATTTTGAAGTTGGATTTGAGAACGGAATCACGACAACAAACCTCTATGAAGGTGCCCTTGTTGTGACTTCATTTGATGAAATGGGTCCACCACCAAATATGGCAAAGCTCTTTGGGGATCAAGCAAAATTAGTTCCTATTAGTGCCGGTCAAATGGCCATCTTCAAAGGACCTTCAGCTATGCCTGCGGTTTTAAAGATCCCTGAAAATATTATGAAAGAAGCTGTAAAGTCTGGTGGAAAAGGTGGAAACCTTAAAACTCTAAGCAACTCTAATATTAAAGTCGGAGGTAATAACCTATTGCTTCCTGGAACTAAGAAAGAAGATGTAGCTAACTCCTCAGCGGGTGAAGCTTCAAAGGTTGCCTCTGGTGGAGGCGATGATAAAGGTCCCGTTGTTAAAGAAGAAAAAGCTCCTGCTGTAGAAGGCGGACGTGGCCCTGGTGATAAGATCGCTGGTGGTCCTGGAGTTGCTGGCGGACCAAACAATGGTGGAAACGGCGGAGGTCCTATGGACGGACCTAATGATGGCCGTGGACCAGCGAGTGCCGACGACGGTGGTGGCCCCCCTGGTGAATTTGGTGGTGAAGAGGGAGGAGGAGACTGTCCTCTTTCAGGCTGTGGTGGTGTAACCGGAGCTGAAGGACCAGCAGGATTTGAGCCTGAGTTCGGAATGGATGGACCACTCCTCGAAGATCCTTGTGTCTTAGACCCTGGATTATGTGAAGTGGCTCCTCTAGATGGAGATATTTGTGCTGCTAACCCTCAATTGCCACAATGTGGCGGAAGCGCTGGGTCATCAACTAATGTACAATTCAACTTTTCAACTGAGTAATTCTTTTCAATAAAAGCTATTTCTAGCTATAATTATCTATAATTAAAGGTTTTTTGAGGCTCGATCTATCGAGCCTCTTTTTTTTCAAGGAATGAAACTAATGCCAATCTTAAGGACGCTTTTTTGTCTTATTATACTTCTCACCTCTTCTCAGTCCTTCGCTCAATCAAGAGGCTTTGATGCTATATCTAATTTATTTAGCAAAGGCTCCTTCGCTGAGGTTTTAGAATCACTTAAAACTTATAGGCCAAAATCGAGGGCCCTCCGTTCAGAGAAGGAGTACTTCAAAGGAATTTCAGAATCTCGTTTAGAGCAGTTTGATCCTTCTACAAAATCACTTTTGAAATCAATTGCTCTTGGAAGTAAACGTTCTGATATCTACTATGAACTAGGTCAGGCTTACTATGGAAATAATGATCTTCCTAAAGCTCAGAAGTATTTTATACAATCTGCTAAGAGAGGCTTCAAGCCATCTATTTCTTATTACTACGTAGCCTACTCTAACCAGATCCTTGAAAAGTATACGGCTGCTAAGAAATACTACTCACTAATGCTTGTGCAAAAAGATGCCAGTAAGGATTACCTTCAAATTGCAAATTATCAATTGGCAGAAATCCTCCATGAGCTTGCCCTTAAAAAAGACAATACAAAAGAGCTTGTAGTTAAGTATGTCATCCCTCGCTACGACCAAGCCTTGGCCGTCGATCCAAAGGCAAGACTAGCAACAGAGATTACTAAAAGAAAAAAAGAAATCATTAGACGCTACGGACTCGATCCAAATCAACTTGTTTCAGGAAAGATGTTTCCAAAAAAGCGACACCGCCTAACTCTTTCTCAGAGTTATAAATATGATAATAATATTACTCTTACCACTAACCTTCCCTCTGTGCAGGCAACTAAGAAAGATTCTTATATCTATGAAACAAATGCTGGTGCTTCTTATAGCTTCCTCTTTGGACAACGATACATTCTCACTCCAGAGCTTAAGTTTAAGTATGTAAAACACTCAGACAGGGAAACTCCAGCTGTTTATGAAGACGACCGCTACGAGATCAAACCCGCTATTAAAAATAGACTTGATCATAAGATTGGAAAGAAAGCTGGTAGTTTTACTTTTGATTACAAATGGGATTACGCCGCAAGAGATCAGTATCAAATAAAATCTTTAGGCAAGTACAGCCAAGGCTCCACCTGGACTATAGGTGAGAAGATTGGCTTCTTTCGTTTTGGGGATTCAGGAATTAGTTTCTCAAATGGCGGAACTGATTATCATAACCCAAGCCTTGATTATGACTTAACAAGTTGGACCATAACTCAAACCGTGATCAGACCTAGTGGGAGCCTCTTTCTTCTCATGGCCAATTTTTCTGAGAGTCGCTTTGGACTTGCTCCGACTAACGACTCAGATACAACAATGCTAAGGGTTGATTATATTCTTCCAAAGTTTGCAAATCAATATTCATTTCACTTTGGTTTCTCAGTTACATTCCTAAAAGTCTTGGCCACTCTTGCAAGAATAGGCACGGAGAAAACCTTTGCCCCAAGTCTTAAACTAACTAAAGCTGTAAGGCCTAACGTAAAACTCGCAGTAAGTTATGATTACTCTAAAAAGGTTTCAAATGCTGGCGAGACAAACGAATACACTAAACACGTAACAGGTTTTGAGATCAGCGCAAGCTTCTAGCATTTGTAAGATTTGAAGGGATTATAATGACTAAATTAATTCAATACATTGGTATTTTCTGTATTCTTGGGTTCTCAGCGGCATGTATCTTCTTGGCCATTGCTGAAAGAGATGTTCACCCTGGGCATAAGTATAAAGAGCTCTTTACTCTAACAACTTTCTTCGAAGATCGTTTCTACGATATTCGTATGAGACAAAACTTAAATTTTAACTCTCGTGATAACCGAATTGTTCTCGCTAGTATTGATGACGCCACAATTAACGGTCTTGGTGAATGGCCTCTTAGAAGACAAACCTGGGCCAAGATGCTTGATAAGCTTGAAACCTACGGAGCGAAAGTAGTCGCCTTTGATGTGTTCTACCCTGAGCCTTCATTAGTTTGTAATGGGGAGAACCCGGATACTGTCTTCGCAAATGCTATTCGAAAGTTTCAAAGTGTTCCTGAGAATAAAGTAATTCTTCCTTATGCACTGACAAGGGATGTAAGCAAAAGTATTGAAATGCCTGAAGTTCTCTATAACTTCATCATGGATACAAAACAAGGTGAAGGCGTCTCCTTAACATCCTGGCATGTTGGGAAAGAACAGTTCCCTATCCCCGCCTTACAAGAAACTGATGCCATTTTAACCCATCTTCAGGTTGGTTCTGATTCTGATGGAGTCTTTCGTCATTACCCCTTAGTGGGAAATGTTGATGAGATCTACTTTCCTTCTTTTTCCCTCGCCGTCTATGAAGCTTTTACTGGTGATAAGACTTCCCTGAATTTACTTAACCATGGTGACTTTGACATCAAGCTTAAAAATGGATCCGTCGGACTCAATATCAATGGTGAGGCTAAGATTCGTTGGCTTGGGGGATCAGAGAGTTTCCCTTCTTTTTCAATTATCGAACTTCTGAAATCTACTGATGCTGATTCTCAAAAATGGATCGAGATGTTAAAGGGAAAAATTGTCTTCGTAGGATCTACCGCCTTTGCGGCCCATGATATTCGGCACACTCCAGTAGACCCACTTCTCCCTGGGGTTTATTTTCACATGAACATGACCCATATGCTTTTAGATGGAAAGTTCTTTGCTCCTTATGAAGATTCCGCCATGTACTCTTGGCTTATTCTTTTTATTGGAACTCTCTTTATCCTTGCTGTTCAATTATATGGAAATGCCCTTATCGATTTAGTTTCCGTCGCCGCCATCTCTGGTGGTGTTTATTATATAGACACCTTTCACCTCTTACCAAAAGGTTATGAGATCAAGCTCTTCTTTTGCCTCTTTAGTATTTGTGCTTGTTATTCATGGAACACTTTTCTTCACTTCTATATGGCCAACAAAGATAAGGCTTTTTTAAAGAATGCCTTTGGGAACTATATCTCCCCCGAACTTATTGATGAGATGTACTCAAATGGTGAATCGCCTAAACTTGGTGGGGACTCAGGAATCAGAACGGCTTATTTTACTGATATTCAATCCTTCTCTACCTTTTCGGAAAAACTCTCCGCCACTCAGTTAGTTGAACTTCTCAATGAATACTTAACGGCCATGACAGACATTCTCCTTGAAGAAAAAGGAACTCTTGATAAGTACGAGGGCGATGCCATCATCGCTTTCTTTGGGGCTCCTATGCCGCTTCCAGATCACGCTGAGCGGGCCTGTCTAACGGCGCATAGAATGCAGATGTCTCTTTTAAAGCTTAGAGAAAAATGGGTTACTGAAGGCGATAAGTGGCCAGTTATTGTTCACGAGATGAGAATGAGAATTGGGATTAACACCGGTGAGATTGTGACAGGAAACATGGGTTCTGCCAGTCGTATGAACTATACAATGATGGGAGATTCTGTGAATCTAGCCGCTAGGCTTGAAGAGTCTGCTAAGCAATACGGGATCTTTACTCAAGTTTCAAAAGATACCAAAGAAGCTGCAGGAGACGCTTTATTTATCTGGAGAGAACTCGATACGCTTAAGGTTGTAGGAAAGTCAGTTCCTGTTACAACTTTTGAGTTATTAGGTCTTCATGAGACAGCAGAAGATTTCCTAAAAGAATTGATGATCAAATTTAAAGATGGGATTGAGGCCTATAAGAGTCAAGAGTGGGATAAGGCCTTAGCCCTATTCAATGAAACTCTTGAACTTGAGTATCAGCGTTTTCCATTACTCAAGGGAAAGAAAACCAATCCTTCTGAAATTTATATTGAAAGATGTAATGAATTCAAGGCCAATCCTCCAGGGGAAGATTGGGATGGCGTTTATACTCTTACTTCTAAGTAAGAAGACCTTCACCTTTTAATAACTCGGTTAGACCACTTTTCAGATCATGATTAGGGGTCCAGCCGAGAATCTCTTTTAATTTCGTAACATCAGCCTGAAGATGAGGTCTCTCTGTTGCCCTAACTTTAGCAGGATCAGTTTCCACGTTAATCTTTTTGCCTAAGACTTCCCCTACCATATCAATCACTTCTTGCATGGATTGAGCGACACCCGTTGCGAAATTTAAAGTAAAGCAACCATCATCTATTTTTTCAAAGACTTCATAGATGGCGCGGGCGACCTCGTGAATAGGAACTAAGTCTCTCTTTGGGTATAGGTTCCCTAGCCTAAGAGTTGTATTAATATCTTTTTTCAGCTGACCTATTATCTCTGGAAGAATATGAGGGTTAGTCTCTCTAGATCCGTAAAGATTCAAAAGCCTGCCAATAACAATTTTTCTATCAGGATATTCCTGAGCACCAAATCGAACCAGCTCTTCCATTAAGAGCTTACTCTTTCCATAAATATTAAAGGGTTCAAGCGCAGCTTCTTCTGTATGAGCCGTCTCACTTGGCTTATAAACATCCCCTGTTGAAGCAAACCATAAGAACTTAACACCAGAATCTAAAGCCGCTTTTAAGACCACTTGGCTTCCGAAGATATTAAATTTTACGGCCTTAGAAGGATCCTTTATACAATCAGGAATAAAGTGAATAGCGGCTAAGTGAATCAGGCCATCGACTTTCTCTTCGGTGAAGATCTTATTCATGGCCTCAATTTTACAGATATCTTCCTTATAGAATTTAAAATTCTTATGTTCTAGATGGGGATCAATATGTTCTTGAATACCCCAGCCCATATTATCAACAGCAACAACCTTATCCCCTCTCTCGAGTAATTGTTCAACTACATGAGAGCCTAAGAATCCTGCTGCTCCAGTTACCATCCATTTCTTACTCATATCTTCTCCGTCATTTTTGTATAAACTGTTTCAAGTTGATCAAGGGTGGCCTTAGCGCCGCAAAAGCTAGAGACTAATTCTCTTCCCTTTAATCTTTGTTTATTTTGTTTTTCTTTATCTTTTAACAAGGCCACTGTTCTTTCAATAAGCCCTTCATCATCTTCACAGAGGCCTGCATGAACGCCGTCGATAACCGGAAGCCCTTCACTACCCTCGCTTGTGGTCACTACAGGAATACCAAAAAGCATGGCCTCAAGGATCTTAATCTTCATGCCAGATCCTCTTCCTGGAGCGTAAACAAAGACTGAGCCCATTTTAAAATAGGGTTCAATTTCAGGAACATTTTCAAAGACCTCAACGCCCTCTAAGTTTAAGTACTCTTTAAGCACACTCCTAGCGTCGTAACCTACGATCTTAAGCTTGGCGTTTGGCACTTGTTTTTTTATCTCGGGCCATAGCCTCTCTAAGAGACGAACTGCCGCTGAAGAGGTTGGATACCAAGTCATGGTTCCTATCATCACAATAGTCGGATCAACACCTCGGTCTTCGTCTTTTATGTATTCATAAAGTGAGTCATCCATCCCGACAGGAATGGTCTCAACCATGGCACTGGGATTTATCTCTTTAGAGAAAGCTTCAAGTCTTGGAGAACAGCTTCTGATAAAGGGAAAGTCCCTCGTCAGTTTATTTTCTGTTCGAAGGATCTGCCATTTCTCATACTTCTCTCGCAGAGTTTTGTTATGAGTAAACTCAAGATCGATACTTTGAAAGTGATGAATATTCATTAAGGTCTTGCTCGTTACTTTTTGCGCTGACCATCCCCCCCAGAGCTGCTCCACATGGAGGATATCAAAGCCTTTTTCAAGTTCCCTATCGAGATCTCTCTGAAGTGCATCGCTTATCTTGAAAGAAAAAGGCTTAATAAAAGAAGTTACTTTCTGAGTTAAAGTTGAACTTGTCCGCATAGGGAAAAGCCTTAGATCAAACTCTGGTTTAGGAAAAAGCTTGGAGGCCTTTTCAATTTCATTTTCTTTAGAACAGGTAGCGAAAGCGCTAACATCATGTCCCCTTTCAACTAAGCCTTTTAAAAGGACATAAAACCATCTGGCCGCTGCATTTCCAAAAGGAAGTGGCGGCTCAATTAGGAGAATGATAATTCTTAATTTCTTCAATGAATAACCTCTAAGTCATATTATCTTAACAGACTTAGAGGTAAAAATATTTTGAACTATTTTGATCAACTATTAATAAGAAAGAAGCTCTCTTGCTCCTGCTACTACTTTATCAGCATTAGGAAGAGTGGCCCTCTCCAGGATTCTATTGAAGCCAACAGGAGTGAATTCCGATCCAATTCTTCTCACTGGAGCGTCTAGAGATTCAAAAGCTTTCTCATTAATTAAGGCGACTAATTCTCCGCCAAAACCAGCAAACACTTTATCTTCATGAACCACAAGACAGCGGTTTGTTTTTCTCACAGAGGCTAAGATCCCTTCTTCATCAAGAGGACTTAAACTTCTCAGATCGACTACTTCAATTGAGGAGCCGTCCTCTTCAAAGATCTTAGCAGCAGCTTCTAAGCTATGATGAACTGTATTTCCGTAAGTCAGAATTGTTAGGTCAGAGCCTTCTCTTCTCACTCGGCATTTACCAAAAGGAACTTCAAAGTCTTCAGGCACTTGAGAGATGGCCTGTTTTGCATTGTAGAGAGCTTTTGGTTCTAAAAAGATATTCAATCCTTCTGATCTCATGCAAGTACGTAGGAGCCCTGCTGCATCATCAGCGAAGGCCGGTACAACAATCCTACAACCAGGAAAAGGAAGAAGAGATGATTCAATATTTTGTGAGTGATAAAGGCCGCCACCAATATAACCACCACTAGCTAAGCGGATAGTAAAGTTCGGGCAATAGGCTCCGTTTGATCTCCAATAATCGTGAGTCGTCTCAACTAACTGCTCCATAGCAGGCCAGAAGTAATCAGCGAACTCAGCGCCTTCAACAACGACTCTAATTTTGTCATTGAAGCGGCAAAAACCATTGGCCGTTCCTACAATAAAGTCTTCAGCAATGGGAGCGTTAAAGACTCTCTCAATACCAAACTCTTGTTGCATTCCTTTTGAGACATTGAAGATTCCGCCCTTATCTCCATTGGCCATATCTTGTCCCCAAATATACGTATCAGGGTTTGCTCTAAATTCTGCTTTTAATGTTGAGTTAAGAGCGTCGATGAACTTCATCGGCTCACCTACCCCCTCAGAGACTCCCTCTGGGTATTTTTCACTAACTGGGTTATCAGGAATTACAAAGTCGTAAATAGAAGCTGGGTCTGGGTTTGGAGCTTTGATTGAACTTGTATGGGCCTCAACAACCATGGCCTTTGCTTCGACATCTAAAGCTTCCATTTCTTTTTTAGTAAGAAGCTTATTTGCCGTCATAAGTTCTCTGAAGGTCTTAAGTGGATCTTGTTCAAGAGCTTCTGCTCGCTCTTCTTCACTTCTATAAAGCTCATGCTTATCTGAGTTTGAGTGGGCACCCATACGAACGCAATCTGCGTCTACAATACAAGGCTCCCCTTTTTCAAGAACATGCTTTCTAGCTTCTGCCATTGCGTTCATTGAATCAAAGATATCTTTACCGTCACATTGAATGATTCGAAGATTACCAAAACCTCTGAAGTTATCAGAGATCTTTTCATTGGCTGTTTGATCTCTTTTTGGAACAGAGATTCCATAACCATTATCTTGAAAGACAAAGATGACTGGAAGCTTTTCTTTAGAAGCACCATTGATAGCTTCGTAGCAATAACCTTCAGAAACTGAAGACTCACCTTGAGAAGAGATCGCCACACCTTTATGACCATAGGTCTTCATAGCGCGGGCAACACCCACTGCGTGAAGAGTATGATTTCCTGTACATGAACTTACGTTATGAATATTCCATTCTGGTTTCGCAAAATGATTACTCATATGACGTCCACCTGAAGCTAGATCAGTCGCCTTAGAGATTCCATTAAGGATGATCTCTTCAGCGCTAACACCAGCACTCATGGCCGTAAGCATATCTCTGTAATAAGGAAAAAGATGATCTTCACCGAGAG
Source organism: uncultured Halobacteriovorax sp. (assembly GCA_913061265.1). Classification (GTDB taxonomy): domain Bacteria; phylum Bdellovibrionota; class Bacteriovoracia; order Bacteriovoracales; family Bacteriovoracaceae. The sequence continues at coordinate 388,299 of CAJXVS010000001.1, forward strand.
TGAAGGCCTGACCAATAGCTAGTTGAATTCCATCGTGTCCCGCGTACGGAGCATGATAAGACCAACCGATGGCCTGCTTTAAGTAATTAGGAGCCCTTTCATCAAGTTGCCTTCCCAAAGTTAAAAGGGAGTACCATTGTTTAAGGGTGTCTTTGTCTGTGTTTTTTAAGGTGAATTTCTTCGCCACTTTCATAAGCATACGAACCTCTATATGTGCCTGATTATAGACTAAAGAAACTAACTAATGGCGGTTTGATTGGCAATAAGCTTATGCTTACAACGCGGCGAAAACCTGTTGAAATCTTATTTTAAGAAGCTAAGAATTTTCTTCATGACCGGCTCACGAATGCTGTCACGCTCCATAAGTATTTCATGCTTAGCTCCATGGATAAGATTGGCCTCGCAATTAACTAGCTCCTTACAGAGCTTATCTTGTCTTTTATAACGGCTAAAATGCTCCGTCTCAGCTTGGAATAAAAGCATCTTAGTCTTAGCTAGCTTGGCCCTTTTTCTAAAGGTTTTTCTCCCAAGCTTTATCCCTTCTAGAACCCACTGATTTGTTGAGGCCCCCATGATTAACCTTGGTTCTTCTCGTTCAAGAACTCTCGCCATTTCAAAACGACTTTGACTTGAAGTAACTTTATTTTCTTCAAAGCGCCCTTCTGCCCGAGTAGGTCCGCCGCCAGGGATATAATTCTTTCCCTTTCCCATGAGAACATTAAGCCTCATTAAAGTAGCTACTAACCTTTCATTTTTATCACCAAGTTTTAATTCTATCATTGGAGAATTGACGATGATTTTTGAAAAAAGTCCCGGGTTTAACTGAGCATAGCGAAGGCCTATAGCTCCTCCCATTGAATGCCCAAGAAAAACAATCTCAGAATACTTTGACTTTAAGTCTTCGGTGGAAAAGAGCTCGTCTATATCAGTTAAATAATCTTTATAAGACTTAACCCAGCCCTTTTGCTTATCTTTTAATTCACGTTCTGAATAACCTTGGCCTCTTGCATCGAGAAGAAGAAAATCAAAGCCCGCATCCTTTAAATCAAAGACGACTTCTTTGTATTTACTAGTTGGCTCAGTTCTTCCCGTCATGATGAAGATAAGCTTCTTATTTCCCTTACCTATTTTATGATAAGACAGCTCTACGCCGTCACGGGCCTTAAAAGAAAGAGTTGATCCGCTTTCATAAAAGGGCATGACCTTATCTTGATAAGTTTTTTGATAATCAATTTCAGAGATAGCTTGAGCCTGAAGCGAGAGCCCTAGGCTTAAGAAAAGAACCGATCTTTTTATTAGCTTCTTCATCACTCTCTCCAGAAAACTATTAGAATCCACCTTTTAGCATAGTTTTGAACTGTTTAAAGCCCACCGTGAAAAAGAAGCAGGGCGCGTAGAAATACCTGTTTTCTTAAGGTTTAATGGCCCAAATCTAGATCAATTTTAAAGGAGCCCACCATGCCTGTTGCTAATTATGAGCAGTACTGCCAAATGCTTGAAAAAGCGTCCAAAGAAAAATTCGCTTTTCCAGCGATTAACGTCACTTCAACTTCAACTGCCAATGCTGCCTTAAAGGCCTTCTCAGATATGAAGTCTGATGGGATTATCCAAGTATCAACCGGTGGTGGTCAATTCGCTTCAGGACAAATGCATGGAGATATGGCCCTAGGAGCTATCTCAATTGCTCAGCATGTTCACTTAGTAGCTGAGAAACTAAATGTTTGTATTGCTCTTCACACGGATCATTGTCATCCAGATAAAGTCGAATCTTTTATGATTCCTCTTATTGAAGAAACAGAAAAGAGAAGAGCTGCTGGTCAGCCAAATCTTTTTAATTCACATATGTTCGATGGAAGTGAGCTTCCCCTTGAGCAAAATATTGCTACTTCAAGAGAGCTTCTTGAAAGATGCGCAAAAAGCCAAATCATCCTTGAAGTTGAAACTGGTGTTGTTGGTGGTGAAGAAGATGGAGTGAATAACGAAAACACACCAGCTGATAAACTCTACACAACCCCAGAAGAGATGGTTCAGATTGCAAAAGAATTAAATCCACTTGGGAAGATCATGTACGCGGCCACTTTTGGTAATGTTCATGGAGTTTATAAGCCAGGTAATGTTAAGCTTCGCCCAACTATTTTAAAAGATGGACAAGACGCTGTTGAAAAGGAACTAGGAAAAGACGATCGTCACCTTCTCGTTTTTCATGGTGGTTCAGGCTCAAACCTTGAAGAAATTCATGAAACTCTTGAGTATGGAGTTATCAAGATGAATGTCGATACGGATACTCAATATGCTTATACAAGACCTGTCGTTGATCATATGTTTAAGTATTATGATGAAGTCCTAAAGGTTGAAGGCGAAGTAGGGAATAAGAAAAGATACGACCCTCGCGCTTGGAGTAAAGCCGCTGAAAACGGAATGACTGATAGGATTATTCAATCGATCAAAGATTTAAAATCAGATGGGAAATCTATTCTTGCTTAATTCTTTTTAGCAATAATAGTTATGTTTAAACCCAAATTAAGACCTGTTATTTTTCTAAATATTTCAAGGGCCGTGTGAACCACGGTCCTTATTATATTCTTTAGCTTAAACTTTAAACTATCACTTCCCCACATCTCACTTTCGGCCACGATACATTCAAGAGGCTCGAGTCCACACTTCGAGATAACCTTTGAAAGCGATCTCGATGAAAATAAGTTGATATGCCCAAAGTTATGAAAGATACCTCTATTGGAGATACCAAAGAAATTCGCTATATTTTGCTTAAAATGCTGAGGACCATAATGAGGAACCTTAATCACAAGAACTCCCCCTGGTTTTAAAAGTTTACTGGCCGCTTCTATGACTCCTCTTGGTTCAAAAAGGTGCTCTAGAACATCAATTAATGTGATGACGTCATACTCTCCTGCATGTCCTTCAAAGTCTTGAACCTTGGTATTATGAACCACCATATTCAAGGTCTTGCTACAGTGTTCAGCCATGTTCTTATTTACTTCAACACCTTCCGCTTCGTAACCATGTTCAGAAGCAAACTTCATAAGATTGCCTCCAAAGCTACCGAGGTCTAATAGCTTTCCTTTAGAAGGTTGATATTTTTCAATCAACTTAAAGGTTTGGACGAGAATAGAACTTTTGTAATTGGCATTATATTCAAAGCCAGGATCAAAATTGAATTGATAACGTTTTGTGAAAAAGTCCGGATCTGATGGAATCTCTTTTGAGAAAGCAAAACTACAGTCTTGGCACTTCAGTAGAGTGACCCAAGTTCCTGTAAAAGACTCGACGTCTTCATGAACCCCAGAACCAAATTCGTTTTTTTCAAACTTAACTGGTTTTGTGCGCTCACTATCACAGAGCGGACATTTTTTAAGAAGAAAGACTTCATGATAGGACATGGTCTTATTGTAACTGAGAAGGCCCCCAGAATATAGGGGCCAATATTACTTAGTTTAAGATCTTACTAACAATCTCAAAGGTGTTTTTTGAAAGCCCTTCTACTTCGCTGAGAGCTTGTAGTTGGGTCTTCATTAGTTCTTTAGAATCTTTGTTTAGTCTACTGTAGTCTCTAAAAACCCCAGCAAGCCCAGAGGCCATTTGTGGATTAATTTTATCAATTTCTAGGATCTTCTTGGCCACATACTCATAACCTTTTCCGTCAGCTCTATGAAATTGAACAGCATTCCGAGCAAAAGCTCCAAGAAGACTTCTTACAAGGTTTGGAACTGTTTTATCATAGACACTGCTTGTCTCTAGCTCCATCACCCTTTCAAGAGTGTTATCAAACCTACAAGATCCTTGAACCCCAAGCCACTTTTGCATAACAAGAGTTTCATGCTTCCATTTTTCGAAGAATTCATTAACGGCTTTATCTTTAAGATCAGTGGTGCAATTTATAAGACAGCCCAGTGCTGAGATTTCATCAGTCATATTAGTGGCTGATTTGAATTGCTCATAACAAAGCTCATGTACATCTTTTGTATCTAGGGACACGAGATAACCGAGACAAGAGTTCTTAAGATCTCTCTCCCCGATTGAGTCTGGGTCCAGCTTATATTCTCTTGGAGTCTTAAGCTCATTATAAGTCTTTAAAAGTAGCTCTTTTGAATGTGCTGCTAATTCACTTTTTACCCAGCGTCTTACTTCGTGGAGTCCGTGATAATCAATAGGACTATGTCCTTGTTGCAAGATTGATTCACTTGGAAGGGAGAGGATCTCAGCTTTGATTGAATCATCAATACTAGAATCTTCTAAAACTTTCTTCCATGCGTCTTTATAATCTTGATCTAAAACAAGTTCCTTACCGGCATGTTTTTCTTTTAAGTTATGAGAGACTAATCGACTCGCCATAACTTGAGCTGCTTCATAACGATTGAACTCATCCGTATCATTTCCTAATAAGAAGATAAGATCAGACTCAAGATAAGGAGTCTTAACTTTTATAGGTGCTGAGAAAGCTCTATTTAGAGAGACAACTGGCTCGCTTTCTACGTTTGAAAAAGTGAAGGTCTCAGTCTCTTTTGTTATATGTAGGATGCCTTGATCAATTTGTGGTTGCCCTTCTCTATTATCTAATTGAAGAGAAAGCTCTTCTCCAGCGCGGCTTAAAAGCGCTAGGCGAAGTGGGAAATGGTAAGGGCTTTTCTTATCTTGCTCTGGAGTGGGAGGACAAGATTGAGTAATGCTTAAGCTGTAAGTCTTCTCATTTTCCTTATAATCCCATTTTACATCTATAACAGGTGTTCCAGCTTGCTTATACCAAGTTTTGAACTGATCAAAGTTATAATTATCATTGGCAATACTCATTGAATGAATAAAGTCCTCCGTTGTTACGGCTTGACCATCAAAGAGTTCAAAGTACTTATCCATCCCAGATCTAAAACCTTTTTTTCCAAGAAAGGTTTCAATCATACGAATAACTTCAGCCCCTTTGTCATAGATGGTTGAAGTATAGAAGTTATTAATCTCCATATATGATGGCGGCTTAATAGGATGGGCTGTAGGGCCTGCATCTTCACGGAATTGATGATTTCTTAGGATGTCGACGTCCTGAATTCTCTTAACAGCGTGAGAGTTCATATCTGAAGAAAATTCTTGGTCCCTATAAACAGTAAGACCTTCTTTAAGAGTTAATTGAAACCAATCACGGCATGTGATTCTGTTTCCAGTCCAGTTGTGAAAATACTCGTGTCCAACAACTCCTTCTATGCCAAGGAAGTTATCATCAGTTGCCGTCTCAGGCTTTGCTAGAACGTAGGCAGAGTTAAAGATATTAAGGCCCTTGTTCTCCATAGCTCCCATATTAAAAGAGTCCACAGCAACGATCATGTAGATATCAAGGTCGTACTCAAGACCATAAGTATCCTCATCCCACTTCATGGATTTCTTTAAAGATTCCATGGCGTGACCACACTTATCTTCATTTCCCTTGTCACAAAAGATTTGAAGTAAGATCTCACGGTTCTTCATCGTGGTATAACTAGATTCAACAAGACCTAGATCTCCGGCCACTAAGGCATAGAGATAAGAAGGCTTTGGAAACGGATCTTCCCAAACAACAAAATGCCTACCATCTTCAAGATCTCCTCTTTCAAGAGGATTCCCATTAGAGAGAAGAGTTGGGTAGAGCTTCTTGTCGGCTATCACTTTAGTGGTGAACCGGGCCATCACATCTGGACGGTCTATATAATAAGTAATTCTTCTAAAACCTTCTGGTTCATTTTGAGTGCAGAAGATGCTACCTGATTTATAAAGTCCATCGAGGGCCTTGTTAGCTTCAGGGTTGATTTCATTTTCAATTTCTAAAGTAAATTTCTCGGGTACGTCTTTTATCGTTAAAAGCTCATCAGTGAATTCCATACGATCTGCCTTAAGCAGAACTCCATCAATCTTAGCGCTCTTAAAAACCAATTGCTCACCGTTGAGAACAAGTGGAGCTGAAGAGACAGATCCAGTAGCTTCAACTTTCATAGTACTTAGCACCTTCGTGGCCGTATCATGGAGGTCGAACTCTAGGTTTATCTCAGTGATCGTAAAATCAGGCTTCTTGTAATCCTTGAGATAAATAGTCTGAGGAGTGGCATGTTTCATCTTTGTATCCTTTATTTTCTTCTTTATAGGGCTCGGATTATGCCTTAAAAAGCTAACGATTGTCAGTTTTTAAAAGCCTTTAGATTTCGAGTGCTTGCGACAAATTTTGCCTACTTAGTTCACTTTTTTTTAATCCGTTTTCAGTTTAAAATAGAAGCACCATGACTAAACGAGATCCGAATAAAAAACACTATTTCGATGAGGTTGCCCTTCAGGAAATGAAGGACCTTATGCCGACTTTGATTGAATCAAAGGCGGAAGTGAATATTTGGGAACAAGGTAAACATGAAGATGTTGAGTTTTATAAATGCACAAGTGGTGACGAAGAGAGCATGCAGCTTTTCTTAGAAAACCAAGGTGGCTTTCTTTCAAAACTAACCGGCTCTTCCCTAAAAGACAAAGACGTCTTTATTAAGTTTACCATAGGGAAAATGCAGTATTTTACGACTTCTTTATTACAGCAAGATGAAACCTCTAAAGACTATATTTTAACTTTTGATCGTAAGGTTTATAAGTCTCAACAAAGATCAAATTACCGTCTTATGTTCTCTTCAAGCGTTACTATTCAATTTAAGATTGATGATGAAGTCTTTGATGGCCTAGATATCTCAGCCGGTGGAACAAGCATCGAAGTGCCTGAATCTGAAGCCGATAGGTTCGCTAAAGATAAAGAGTTTAGCGAGTGCCAATTAAGACTAAATACCTTCAAAACAGATATAGCGCAATGCAAGGTAGCAGGATCCTGGGTGGCCAAAGATAGTTTGGGCCAGCCAAATGGAAATATTAAGCTCGGAATTGCCTTTTTAAATGTCGATAAAAAGACTGAAGAGAAGCTTTTTCAAGAGATTAACTCTGAAGCAAGGGCTGAAGAGATGCGTAAGATGATGGCCAAGCGCGCCGCGTCTAAATAAACTAATCCCCTTTACATCGCCGCATACAAAATACTCACATAGTTGACTATGACACTTGCCCTTTATATACCACAGTGCACATAAAGTTATGAATAGATTGGGGACTATAATGGGGAATTCAACTTATACTCATCGCATTTTAGATACGGCGAATATGCTAAAGGATAATAATCTTTATCCATTTTTCAGGGCCATTGAAGCTAGCGATGGAACAACTATTACTCACGATGGTATCGACATGGTGATGATTGGTTCTAATAACTACTTAGGTCTTACCCATCACCCTTATGTTCAAGAAGCCGCCATCAAGGCCATCGAAAAATTTGGAACCGGTTGTACTGGTTCTCGTTTTCTCAATGGAAACCTTACCATCCACGAAGAATTAGAAGAAAAACTAGCCAGATACTTAGGTCATGAAGATGCCATTGTTTTTTCAACTGGCATGCAAACAAACCTAGGTGCCCTAGCAGCTCTTTGTGGTCCAAAAGACTGTATGCTCTTTGATAGCGAAAACCATGCTTCGATGATCGATGCTTCAAGACTTGCTCTTGGACCAACTTTTAAATGGAAGCACAACGATATGGAATCTCTTGAAGAGGTTCTAGCTTCTAATATCAACCGTTTTAACAGAGTCACTATTGTTGCTGACGGTGTCTTTTCAATGACTGGGGATGTCCTTAGACTTCCTGAAGTTGTGGCCTTAGCTGAAAAGTATGGCGCTCATATCTACCTAGATGATGCCCATGGTATCGGTGTAATGGGAGACCGTGGACGCGGAACTATGAATCACTTTGGTGTGACTGATAAGATTAATTATAATATGGGAACTTTCTCAAAGTCTTTTGCTTCTATTGGTGGAGTTATCTCTGGATCAAGTGAAGCTATGGATTATGTAAGACATACTGCTAGAAGCTTTATGTTTTCAGCTTCAATGGCGCCAGCTTCGGTGGCGACTGTTTCAGCTTGTATTGATCTTTGTGAAAAAGATAATTCAATTCATGAAGCTCTTTGGGGGAACGTAGATTTTATTCAAAAAGGATTTAAAGAACTTGGTTTTTATACCTATAACTCTGAAACTCCTATCGTTCCTGTCTTTATTGGGGATGATTTAAAGGCCATGCAAGTAACACAATTTCTTAAAGAAAATGGTGTCTTTGCTACTCCTGTTATCTCTCCAGCTGTTCCAAAAGGTGAAGCCTTGATTAGAACCAGCTATATGGCCTCGCATAAAAGAGAACATTTAGAAAAAGTTTTAGATGTCTTTGAAAAAGCTAAGAAGGCCTTAGATATTCCAACAGGTCACAGACTGCATTAAGAGCTGACTATGGTTGAAATCAAAGAAGTCATCACGAAAAAAGATCTTAAGAATCTCTTAGAACTTCCTTGGAAGCTTTATAGAAATGATTCAAATTGGGTGGCCCCTTTAAAAATGGCACTCAAAGATATCTTCAATCCAAAACACCCTTTTTATGAAACCAGCAGAACCAAGTCCTGGCTTGCCTTTGATAAAGGTAATATCGTGGGCAGAGTGGTTGCAGTGGTCAATGATCATCATAATAAATTTCATGATGAAAAGGTTGGCTTCTTTGGATTCTTTGAAACAATTAATGATGATTTTATTGCCCATACTCTTTTTGAGACCGCAGAGAAGTGGCTTAAAGAGCAAGGCATGACTAAGGTCATGGGCCCAGTTAACCCTTCTACTAACTATGAAGTGGGAACCTTAGTCGAAGGTTATGAAGATCCACCGCAGATCATGATGACCTACAATCCCTCTTATCATAAAGAGTTGATTGAAAAGAATGGCTACACTAAGGCCAAGGACTTAATCGCTTATAAGGTGATGGTTCCTTTTGAAATGCCTGAGAAAGTGGTCCGTGTTGCCGATCGAATTCTAGAGAAGAGTAAAGTTAAGTTTAGAACTGTTAAGAAGAGTGATTGGAACAACGAAGTTCTTCGTATGCATGATATTTATAATGATGCCTGGGAAAAGAACTGGGGCTTTGTTCCTATGACTGATAATGAATTCTTTCATACAGCGAAGGACCTAAAGTCAGTTATTGATGAAAGGCTTATCCTAATGGCAGAAGTTGAAGGTGAAGTTGTAGGCTTCGCTGTTTGTCTTCCTGATGTTAATCAAGTGCTAGCTCATAATCCCTCAGGAAAGCTTTTTCCCACGGGAATCTTTAAGCTTCTCAATATGAAGAAATACGTTAAGCGCTGCAGAGTCATCACCCTAGGGTTAAAGCCTAAGTACCGTAAGATGGGATTGGCCGCTGTTATGTACCGCCAGCTTCAAGATAATATTGTGGCCTGTGGCTACAATGAAGTTGAGATGAGCTGGGTGCTTGAAGATAATTTAGAGATGTGTAAGCCTCTCGAGCTTATGGGCGGAAAGATCTATAAGCGCTACCGCGTGTTTGAAAAGAACCTATGAAGATTCTCGTTACCGGTGCTACTGGCTTTGTGGGCTCTCATCTAGTGGATCTCTTGCATAAAGATGGTCATGAGATCTACTCGTTAATCAGATCTCCCGCTAAGGCGGCCGAATTTGAAGTCAAAGGTACATTGATAGAAGGAAGCTTAAGTTCTCATCAAGAGAACCCTTGGGTAGCTTCCCTTCCTGAGGACCTTGAGGCGGTTGTTCATACTGCTGGAATCGTTCACGCAAGTAATACTGATGAATTCTATAAAGTGAACACTCATTGCACTCTTCAGTTAGGGAGCGATCTTATGGGGCGTTACCCTAAGCTTAAGTTCATTCTTATCTCCTCTTTAGCGGCCGCTGGGGCCTCGGAGAAGGAGCTGAGTGAATCGAGCCTAGAAGAACCTCTAAGCGAGTATGGGAAGTCTAAATTAGCAGCAGAACAAATAGTCAAAGACCACTTTCCTAAAGAATGGGAGAAAACAATCATCCGTCCTCCAATGGTCATAGGCCCAAGAGACCCTGCCGTCCTTGATGTTTTTAAGATGGTTAAATCTGGCTTTGTTCCAGGAGTTGGATTAAAAGCTGGCCTCAAAGCTTATAGTTTTGTTTGTGTCTTTGACCTGATCAAGACTATAGAACTAGCCCTTCAAGATTCAAGAGAAGAAACTCAGGTTTATTTTTCAAGTTATCCAAAGCCAATTAGATTTGATTCTCTTCTCACCTCCATCGCCTCACACTTAGAGAAACGAAATCCCATCATCATTCCCCTTCCAACAGGGATGATTAAAATTGTTTCAAAGCTCATACCAAAGCTCGCCCCAAAGGCGCGTTTAACAGAAGATAAATTAAAAGAGATTATTCCCAAGGCCTGGCTTTGTTCATCTGAGAAGTCTGTTAAGGAATTAGGTCAATCTTATGAATGGAACTTAGAAAGAACGATCGAGGTTACTTTAAAGGATTATCAATCGAGAAGTTGGCTCTAAAAAGTGAAGCTGACCTTTGGTCCCCAAGTTTTTTTATAATAAAGCATCCCAACTTCTACATCATGCTCTAACCACTTCTTATAAAACTCGTGGTTACCAGAATAGTTAGCCGCTTTTCTCACTCCTTCAGAAGCAAAAGCAGTAAAAAAGAAGGCGCCTACAATATCTGAAAGATAGTGCTTACCATCTTGCATTCTTTGAAGCCCAGAGACGAGGGTGAAAACTAAAGGTATAGTCGACCATGCTGGGCCGTAGAATTGAAGGGTTTTAAAAAAGAGAGTTGAATAAGGCATGATATGACCAGAAGGCCAAGATGAATCCCCTCTAAATTCTTTTTCCCAAAAAGAGACATTATCTGAACTAGGTCTCTTATGAATCTGTATATAGCTAACCAGACCACTCTCACCGAGAGCTAAGTACATAGCCGCAGCATACTCCATGGCAAAGCGCTGAAGCTTTGTGTCCTTAGATTTCTTACCAAGGTACCAAGTTCCCATAGCAGCGAAAGGAAAGTTAAAGAAAACGCCAGCATCTCCAATATGATTCACAATATTTTTAATATCTTTTGAAGCTGTTAAGGCGGCCACTCTATCGTCGTGCTCAAAGGCGTACCAGCTAGCCGCAGCTCCAGCCCCTAGATAGTAGAGGTTATTTCTAGTGGTAAATTGAAGATAAGAGCCCTGAAGCATAAGGGAAACGGTGGTTTTAATATCAGTCCAACCATCGTCAGTTGGAGCGCTCTCACTCGCTTCTAGATTTAAACTAATTAGGGTCAACAGAATTATTAAATACTTCATTAGCGTTTTACTTTTTTTGGTCCAGTTACTGATCCTAAGATATAATCCCACAGAGGATTGCTCACTCCATACTTAGATTCTTCTTTAGAATTGTGATGTTGAAGATGAAACTTTCTTAGGTAACGACCAAGTCTTGAGGTCATCGGAAAGTGATGAGTGGCATAGTGAATATAGTCATAACAAAGATAACCGATAATAAAAAAGGCCATAAAGCCTTCTAGGTGCCGGCTTGGTATAACTAAGCTAAAGCAGAAATATAAAAGGGCCATGATAAGAATGGCTGGCACAGGCGGCATTACTAAACGAGTTGGATCGTCTGGGTCATCATGGTGAAGGCCATGAAAAAGAAAAACAAACCTTTGCCCAATCTTAGTATCAGAATCCCAATGAAAGACCCAGCGATGAAGGGCGTACTCAGTAAAGGTCCAAACAAGAAGACCAACAACTGAAACGCCAATCCATTCTATAAAGCTATAGTTGTATAGAGTGACTCCGCGAAAACCTAAGATCAAAACCACTGGTCCCCACATTAAAAGAGGGAGAATCGGATGCACATGTGTGCACCATTCAAGAATCGGGTTTTTAAAGATACGAATTGAATCGTATTTTTTCATATTGAGCTCCAAAATATTGCGGCAAGTTATCCTATAATTCACTACTTGTCTATGCCAAGAGATCATTTTAAGGGTGCCAAACTTAAGCCCTTTTTCTATGATAGCCCCATGAAATTACTAATTGCGCTCATAGTTACTCTTTATATTTCCCCTGCTTATGCAAATGGGCTTGTTAGCCCTATTACTGAGGAGATGCATAAAGTCTTTAGTGAAAAGGACCATAAAACCTTAAGAGAACGTGGTTTTGTCATTAAAAAGAAGAATGTAAATAAATCAGCATGGCCTGAACTGACTTTTTACTTTGAAACCGACGCAACTCCACTCCAGGCCATCTCCGTATTTGCGGCCTTTGAACATCAGATAAATTATGTTCCTGGTATCATCAAATCAAAAGTCATCAAACAAGAATCCCCCATCCTCGTTCATACAGAATATGAAATGGATATGCCTTGGCCTATTCCTAACAGTAAGTATGTTCATGCTAGTACTTTAAAACAAATTGATAACGATACCTACCGTATGGAATGGTACATGGTTAAATCAAATTCAGCAGAAATCGTAAAAGGTTTTGCAGAGTTTTATCCACGAGATGGAAAAACTATTTTCAAATATAGAAGTTTTATCAATCCAAAAAGTTTCCTCGCGGGCCTCTTTAAAAAGACAATGATCAAAGATGTTCAAACTTCACTAGAGGCCATCAGGTCTGAAATTGAAAAACAAAAAGGAACTTCGAAAGGAACGGAATTCGTCGGTCTAATTAAGACGGCACTTTCAGGAAAATTCGCCTACCCAAATGGTCAGAGCGCTCAATAAATAGCCTTTAAATTTTCCTAGTTTCGAGCAGTTAATCCCATTGCCCGATTGTTTTCATATCCCCCGTAATTAAAAGTAAGAAAAATAATCCTGTTGTCTTACGCTGTGAGCGAATAGACTAGTAGATAGCAGAGACAAATTCCTCATATGAATTGAATCGACCTTGGATAAAGGGAGTTTGAAGAGGTCGATTTTTCAATTCATCTTTTAAGCATTCCAAACATTTTATTCTCAAAATAGGCCCTTAAACTTTCTTCAAGTTTAAGATTATTTTTTATTAAGAAGCTTGGTTCTAGTAGTGCATTCAAGAAGATTTCATCCCCTACTTTTAAAAGCTGCACACTAGTATCACCAAGCATAGATTCTTTAATGCCTTCAGCGTAAAACTCACCGAGCTCGTCGATCACAGTTTTCTTAAATCCTTCTACGAGCTGCCAAAGCTCAGGGTGATACTTCTTTAAATCAAAGAGAAAACTTCCTGAGATTCCCTTTAGTTCTTTAGAGAGAAGCTCTACCGATCTTTTGTAACGGACTATATAATCTAGACTTGAATCATTTAATAAATCTCTAAACTTAGAGAGCTCCTTAAAAAGGAGCTCTAGAATCACGCTTAAAATATCTTCTCTATTAGAAAAATACTTATAGATAGTGGCCTTACTTTTTCCGAGCTTTAAAGACGCATCATCCATATTGAAGTTCTTAGTCCCTTTCTCCTTGAATGAAGGCCAGAGCTTAAGTGCCCACTCTTCTCTAAAAGGGTGATCCTTATTAATGCCTTTTTTTCCCGCAATTCTTCCCATATTCAAGCCTTTAGATACTCTATAAAAAATGAACTATTTTATATATTATAGTTCATTTTATGTTAATATCCAAATATGAAGTACCTACTGGCCTATACCATTCCTTTTGCTACTTATATCTCTCTTGAATCAAGCGGGGCTCTTTCGTGGCTTACTCTTGTCTTTGTTTTTGGACTAATCCCTATTGCTGAACTTTTCACGAAAGGCTCTAAAGATAATAATGGGTCAAAGCTTTCACCAATATTCTTTGATACCCTACTCTTTAGCATGATCCCGATTCATTTAAGCTTGGGTTACCTTTTCTTAAATCAGATGGAGGGATATCAAGAGCTCGGTCTGTGGCCAGTCTTAGGAAAAATAACGGCCATGGGAATATCAAATAGCCTAGCGATCAATATCGCCCATGAACTTGGTCATAGAAAATCAAAGATTAATCAATTTATAGCCCAGGCTATTCTTTCAACAAGCCTCTATATGCACTTTTTTATAGAGCATAATAAAAGCCATCATAAGAATGTATCCACCCCGCTCGATCATGCATCAGCTGAAAGAGGTATAAACCTTTATGCCTTCTTAAGACGTAGTTTTTATCAAAGTTTTCTCTCCGCCTATAGAGTCGATAAGAAGCAGACACTCTTATTTATGGGTCTTCAGCTAACTCTATGCTTACTCATTTTATTTATTTTTAGCCCTGTGGTTCTAGTTTGCTTTATCTTAAGCTCCGCCGTTGGAACTCTCCTTTTGGAGGGAGTTAATTATATTGAACACTACGGTCTTAGAAGGAAGTTAAATCCCTCCGGTCGCTATGAGAAAGTGGCTCCTAAGCACTCTTGGAATTCAAATCATCCTATTAGCCGCATCATTTTATTTGAGCTCTCAAGGCATTCTGATCACCATGCGAATGCGGACCGTCCTTATCAACTACTAAGAAGTTTTGATGAAGCGCCGGAACTCCCTACGGGTTATCCCGGAATGTTACTTCTCGCTACTGTTCCAAAACTTTGGTTTAAGACAATGCACCCTATGCTAGATACGCATTAATGGTTTATAATATTCAGTATGTCTGATTATTCTGAAGTCATGCTCGCAAAACTAAATCCGGAAGCTAAGCTACCGGCTGACGTTTATATTTTCTTAAACGGCAAGCATGTAAAATTCAAAGAAAAAGGTGATACCTTAAGCCAAGAAAAGTATGACCTCTTTTTAGCTAAGAATGTAAAAAGCATCTATGTTGAATCCGAACATATCCTAGAGTTCCTCGAATGGATCAGTGATCAAAAAGAAGAAGATATTGAGGATATGGTTAAGAATGCTGGTGAAGAAAACAGAGGGTTAATAGAAGATTCTCTTGAGATGAAAGAGAAAGTTTACGAAGTCTTCTCTGATGAAAAGCTTACCCCCGAAAAGGTTGAAGCCATTCAAGAAAATGTTAGAGACTTCGTCGATAAGATAAAATCTGATCCTATTACAGCTCAAGCCATAGAGGCTATTATGAAGCGTAATGATGATATTGCAGCTCATTCAATCAATGTGGCTAACTTGGCCGTTTTTCTAGGCATGGCCGTAGGTCATGGGCATAGCTTTGTATTAGAAAATCTATATATGGGTTCTATCTTTCATGATTATGGAAAAGCTAAGATACCACCAGAGATCTATAATAATCTTGAGCACCCCGACTATGCTAAATGGATTAATGATCATCCAGAGAATTCAGTTAAGATCATTAGTAAGTCTGAAGGAATACCGGATCAAGTTTTTAACATAATGCTTCAACATCATGAGTACTATGATGGATCGGGATATCCAAGTGGGCTTCGTGGCTCTAATATTTACTCTCTCGCTCAGATTGTTTCTATGGCCAATGAAATTGATAACCTTCTAACTAAGACTAAAGATGAAGAGGATGAGATTCGTTATAAAAAAGTTATTGATATGCTTACTTTAGGTGACGGAACGAAATGGGACCCTAAGTTCTTTCCAAGAGTTACTCAAGCTTTCAAGGTTGGCTTTCTTGGAGACCAAAAGCTTACTTAGTATTTAATTCCACAGCCGTATTCAGGATAATAAGACTTCATTCCCTTAGGTAAACTTCCCTTTTTAGTTAAAGAAGCCAAAGCCATATCGACATAGTTCTTTCGTTTTGATCTAGGTTTCTCTCCAAAGGTGTCATCGTCAACGGCCCCTTGATAAACCAAGATGCCTTTATGAATGATAAAGATATGTGGGGTTACTCTAGCATCGTACTTCTTTCCAACTGCCCCAGTTAAATCTTGAAGGATGGGATAGTTCACTCCATACCTTTGAATCCAATCATAGTATTCAATCATATTGGCGGCTGCACTTGGGTTTGATGAATCGATGGCCAAGAAATCAACATTCTTAGAAAGGTATTTATTTTGAAGATCGATAAAGGTCTTCTCTACCGTATGCCTTTTTGAAAAAGGACATTTCGGATTATGCCATTCAAGGACCAGAGTTTTTTGATGAAACTCTTGAATCTTATGGGTATTACCGTTGATGTCTTTTAGGGCAAAGGTCGGTGGTGCTTTTTTATTGGGAAGCTTTGCCCATAAAGGCAAAGCAACAAGGAGTGAAAGTGAGATCATTGTGAAAGTTCTCATAGAGAGATTATGACTAAGGCATTTAAAATCAACAACTTAAATAGTGAATATCTTACTCTTTCTCAGGCTCTAATTGCGCCGCAGCATTCACTATGTTATTTAAAATAGGTGAACTTAAAAGAAAATAAAATCAAACTTTCAAAGGACAGATCAAAGGAGAACCTTCTTTGGACTCTGTTATTCTTCCTTGTCCTCTCTATTTTAAGATAACCAACTAGTCTTCTCGATTAAAAAATACTGATTAAAATTTTATTGTTCAACAAGTATTATTGAGTATACTTTGGCTATGAAAATTATAGCGCTCATGGCCCTCTCACTTTTTATAGTGAACAAGGCCTATTCTCAAAACCTTGTCTTAGATTTCTCTAAGAAGGTTAAACTCAGTTGCCCCGAGGCATCGAGTAATCTCTCAAAGAAACTTCTCATAAAGATTATTAAATCTAATGGAAACTTGGACTGTGAAGATGACCAAGTCAAAAATAGATATTTTAAAAAGTGTAATGAAGGTTTTTCTTGCAAGCAAAGCAATTCTCTCTACCTAGAAATAAAGTCAGTTTATTCAGGTAATGTTATTGGTGGTGAATAATATGAAAAAAATAACTCTAATGATCCTCCTAACTTTTCCCCTCCTTTGTTTTGCCGAAAAACAGGACTATAAAGAGTTAGAAAACAGGATTGAAGAACTTGAAAACTCTCTTCTAGATATTGAACTAAGCCAAGCGGCTCGAAAATTCTCCTTTAGTGGAGACTTTGGCGTTAATTACGATAATTACCAATCTGACGGGTGGGCCAATTCTCCTAAGAATAGATCTTCTAATGTCACCAATATAGTCTTTGAACTAAATGCTGATGTTAAAGTTTCAAAGCGCCTAAGTTTCTACTCAACTCTTTATTCAAATTTTTACATGAATAAAAATGTCGCCACTGTTGGACCAGTCTTAGAGACAAGCCGCCATCTTGATGGAACGGCCTTTTTAAAACTTAATAAAGCCTACCTCGATTACCAAATTATTCCAGGCACCCTAGTTCTTTCAGCTGGTCGATTGCCTACGACTGATGGGCCACCAGAGCATTTAAAAGATGGAGATGAAAGAAGAGGGACTTATAACACCCTTTCTTATTCACTTCCTTTTGATGGTTTTGCTCTTACATACAAAGGGAGCTCAGACGATAAAAAGCATAGCTACTCTTTAAGAGGAATCGTGAACCCAGGAAACATCGTTCCCACCACTGATATTCATGGCGGCAGTGAAAAAGGAAAAGAGTCCTCTGTCAGAGGACAGATCTCTAAACCTGAAAGTTTTTACTTTGCTACAGCTGAATATCAAACGAAGGCCTTTCGCCTGGTTGATAAACTTACTCTCCTGCTTAACTATGCCGCCTTCTCCCTCGCAGGTCCTGGAGAACAAGTCTCAAGAGGACTCCTTGATTCAAGTAAGCCCGGGGACCGAAATGTTTATAGAATAAGCCACCCAGAGGATACGGCCTATTCAGCACAGAATATTGTGGCATATTTAGAATTAGAGGGACTTTTTAAGTCTCGCTTTGATATTTATTCTAGTTATAAATATACAAATGCTAAGAAACGAGGAAATCTTATTGGCACGATTATTGAGGATAACGAAGGCGGCGCCTTAGGTGCTCAAGGAACGACTTATAGCCTAGGTGGCTTCCTAACCGACTCTGATATTACAGCAGGTCAACAGCTCCATGGCGTCCGCTATAGGTACAATGATAGGCTCCTAACTGGCTTAGAATACATAAGTACAAATATTGGGACCACTCCTTCGAGCTTTTTTAGCCGAAGAAATACGGCCCAATACAACTGGATGGGTCAGGGATATCATTCTTATGTTACCCTATTAATGCCTTCTCAAAGCTCATCTTTAAGAGTGGGATATATTAACTTTTTAAGAGATCATTATTTTAATAATATTAACTATTCGGTCATCGACCAGCGAGTGCATAACACCTACTTCGCCTATGTATTGAGACTATGAAATATTATATTGTTCCTATTCTTTTAAGTTCTCTCATAGGGTTATTAATCCCCGTTATCTTCGTATACCTTGATCTCTCAGAGCTTGAGATGTCCTTTAATCTTAAGAATTTTATTTGGGATATAGATAGTCAAAGGATCTTAAAGTTTAGCCTACCGGCCTTCCCACTCATCTTTGCTTGCGCGGGATACCTCTACGTTAAAGAAAAAGAATTACTTAAAAGAATCAATAAAAATGAGGCCGATGATAAAAGAAATCAACATCTTGCTGCGATTGGTGAGATGACTTCAAGTGTGGCCCATGAAATCAACAACCCACTAGCTATCATTAATGGTACCTCACTCATTTTAAAGAGATTGCTTGATAAGGAACATACAGTTGATCAGCTAAAAGAGAAAATTGATCTCATTAGCAATACCTGTAAAAGAATTTCTGCGATTGTGAGAACGATGCAAGATATCACGCGGGATACAACTAACGAAGAACCTACACTAACGAGCCTCAAAGAAGTCATAGGCGATATTGTTGAAGTCTTTGAAGAGAAGATTAAGGGAACTGAAATTAAGTTAGATCTTGATTTAGAAAGTGAAGTGAGTCTTACACCAATTCTAGTCAAAAGGATTTCTCTCTCTAGAGTCTTTATTAATCTTATCAATAACTCCATCGACGCAGTCGCGGATTCTCCGAGTCCCTGGATCAAGGTTACAGCTGAGTTTAAAAAGAATACCTTAAAAGTCAGTATTGAAGACTCAGGACTAGGAATCTCTGAAGAAGTTGCAGAGCGTGTTTTTGAACCTTTTTACACCAGTAAAGATATTGGAAAAGGCACAGGTCTTGGGCTTAGCATCTCTGCAAAAGTTGTAAGAGATGAAGGTGGAGATATCTATATTGATCAAGATAAAGCGAATACAACCTTCATTGTTGAGATTCCTCATAAGAAATCTGCCTAACTAGTGTGAAAGTCTTCTTAATGGCATAATACTCCAATGATAGAAAAATCTCTTAAGCTTCCTTGTGGAGCCATTATTAAAAATAGAATTGCTAAGTCTGCCATGAGTGAAAACATGGCCGATGCGGGTCATGCCCCTGGCTTTAAGTTTACAAACCTTTATTCCACTTGGGCCCGTGGCGGCGCTGGTTTAGTCATTACGGGAAATGTCATGCTCGACTTAAATGCATTAGGCGAGCCCCATAATGTTGTCATAGAAAAAGATCATGAATGTTTAGAAGAGCTTCATGCCTGGGCCAAGGCCGGCACTCAAAATGATACTCACCTTTGGATGCAGATAAATCATCCGGGAAAACAAAGCCCTAAGTTCTTATCCAATACTCCCATGGCCCCCTCAGCAATTGCTTATGAAAGTCATATGAAAAATATGTTCAATAAGCCAAGGGCCTTAACAGCTCAAGAGATTGGTGAGATCGTGGAGCGCTTTGCTTATACTTCTGAAAAAGCAAAGTCAGCAGGCTTTACTGGGGTTCAGATTCATGGAGCTCATGGTTACTTAGTCAGTCAGTTCCTCTCCCCTCGTCATAATCAAAGGACAGATCAATGGGGCGGTAGCCTAGAAAATAGAATGAAGTTTGTGATTGATGTCTATCAAGCGATTAGAGTGGCTGTTGGCCCTAACTTTCCCATAGGCATAAAGTTAAACTCCGCTGACTTTCAAAAAGGCGGCTTTAGTGAAGAAGACTCCATGCAAGTAGTTAAGACCTTAAGTGAACTTGGTATGGACTTAATAGAGATCTCTGGTGGAACTTACGAAGCTCCTAAGATGATGGAAGGCGCAAAGAAGAAAGACTCAACGGTAAAACGAGAAGCTTACTTTCTTGAGTACTGTGAAAAAGTTAAGAAGCTCATTGATACTCCTCTTTTATTAACAGGAGGCTTTCGTTCTAAAGAAGGAATGGAAGAGGCCTTAGCTACTGGTGCCTGTGAGATGATAGGCCTTGCTAGATCTTTAGCGATAGATCCAGATTTTCCTAATAAACTGATTTCAAATGAAGATGTTAAAAGCCAAGTCAGGCCCTTAACTTCTGGTATAAAAGCTGTTGATAAGATCATCCCTATTGAGATTACTTGGTATACAGAGCAGCTTCACCGCATGGGAAAGGGAAAAGACCCCGTTCCGAACGCATCTGTTATTATGTCTGTTTTAAGAACAGTCTTTGGAATCGGATCCGCCATGTTGAGACGAACCCGAGCTTAGAGATTAAAGATCGTTTGGGTTTGCTTTTGAGCACCAGTTTTCTTTAATGCCAACAGTACAGGCCCTTTGCCACTTTTGTTCCCAGTCTTGAGTATTAGGATCATAACAAGTGACTCCCCTAACTTTTACCCATTCAGAACAAACATCACCAAAAGTATCTGGGTTTGAAGGATGACAAATAGCTTCTTGATCACAATTAGGCCCCATGTTTCCACGGCGAGTAACAGGATTATACCAGCAGGCATTTTCACACTGACGTTTATAAAGGCTGGCTTTTGATCCAGCAAAGATACAGGTAACACTTCTTTGAGCTTGCCACTCAGTACACTTTAACTCTGAAGCTGCTACGCCTCTGACGCTAAAAAAGATAATGGCAAAGATACAGATTGATTGGATCTTCATAATTTTCCCCCGAAATTTTGATTGCGCCTGAAACCTATGACAGTAGGCATCCTTTGTAAAATAATGACTCGTCGCAAGATGCATTTAACTCCCCTTTTATGGCCCCAGTGCCGTGTGATTAATCACGCGCGACGCGTTTAGTGACTGATATCAAACAAAACCATCTTGGCACGCAGCTTGCTTCTTAACCTCCCGTAAACAACATCTACATGGGAGAGAGTAAGATGCGTTTGATGACTATAGCCTTGGCCGGGCTTTTAACTATTGGCCTTAGTTCTTGTAATGATTTTTCTGGCGAATTTAAGACAGGACAAAAACTTAAGATTGTTCACACAACTATGTTTGGAAAGAAGAAAACAAAGAAGATTCCAGCAGGTAGTTACCGGGCGACTCTTGGTTTTTCTTCAAGTTCTAAAGTTAAACTATCTTTAAAGAGAAGTGGTCAAAAGGATATTGATGTAAAGATCAAGCTTCCTGACAACGCTCAATTTCCTACGTATGAAGGTGATATCGTAATCCCTGCTTCACAATCAGGACAAAGATATGATCTTAACGGAAAGATTGCTACTAACATAACTCGTTCAGGGCAGACTAATACTTATGAGTCTTGTTCATATACTGACTATGTAAGACGTTGTGAAAAAGTCTGTAGAGATGTAACTAAGCCAAATGGTGAAGTTGTAAAGAGATGTAAAAAAGAATGTAGACGAGTTGCTGTAACTATCAGAGGCTCAAGAGATGTAACTTACCATATGGTTTATACTGCTAAGAAGATTAAGCTTGGCGTATTCAACCCAGGGACAAGGGACCGTCTTGGAGATTTTAAAGGAAACTTTAATGACTCTACTAAAGTCTATGACTACCAAAGTTCATGTAGATAAGGTTTATTTGAATAAAGTATAATATAAGGCCCGTTGATTAACGGGCCTTTTTTATTTTTGTAGAATTTCTTCTAGGTATTCGTCATAAGTGGTTGGCTTGTCGTAAACAATCTTACCATTTTCAATATTGATCACTCTATTAGCTACAGTTTGAATAAACTCATGATCATGGGTGGTAAAAAGAACTGTTCCATCGAAGGTTGTTAGGCCTTCGTTGACGGCTTGAATACTCTCTAGATCAAGGTGATCAGTAGGTCCATCAAGCATAAGAACATTCGCCCCAGATAACATCATTTTAGAAAGCATGCAGCGAACCTTCTCACCACCAGATAAGACAGAACATTTCTTCTTGGCCTCTTCGCCAGAGAAAAGCATCTTACCTAAGAAGCCTCTAATAAAGTTCTCTTCTTTTTCTTCAGAGAACTCACGAAGCCAATCAATGAGGTTATCTTTTGATTGAAAGTACTTTGAGTTATCAGCTGGGAAATAGCCAAGAGTCGTTGTCACTCCCCATTCAAAAGATCCAGACTCAGGCTCTTCTGAGCCACCTAATATTTGAAAGAGAGTTGAGATAGAAAGAGAGTTATCACTTAAGAAGATGATCTTCTCCCCTTTTTGCATTTCAAAACGAACATTATCGAGAAGCTTCTTCCCTTCTAATTCTTTTGAAAGTCCATCAACTTTTAGAAGCTCTTTTCCTGCTTCACGGGTTGGTTTAAAATGCACATAAGGATATTTACGTGAACTTTGAGGGAGGTCATTTAATTGAAGCTTATCTAATTGCTTCTGTCTTGAAGTTGCCTGACTTGATTTAGAAGCGTTCGCTGAGAACCTTTGGATAAAGGCCTTAAGTTCTGCTGCTTTTTGTTCAGTCTTCTTATTCTCATCATTTCTTAAGCGCTGAGCTAGTTCAGATGACATCCTCCAGAAATCATAATTCCCGGCATAAGTATTGATCTTACCAAAATCAAGATCTGCGATATGAGTACAAACCTTGTTGAGAAAATGTCTATCATGAGAGACCACGATAACTGTGTTCTTAAAGTTCATGAGAAAGGCTTCAAGCCATTTAACGGCGGCAATATCTAAATGGTTGGTTGGCTCATCTAGAAGAAGGATATCTGGATTTCCAAAGAGCGCTTGGGCCAGAAGAACTTTTACTTTCTCTGGTCCAGTTAATTCTTTCATTAATTTATGATGGTACTCAGTTCCGATCTTTAGCCCTGCAAGCATGATCCCAGCATCTGATTCTGCTTCCCATCCGTTCATCTCAGCAAACTCTGCTTCTAGTTCAGAGGCTTTGATACCATCGGCATCAGAGAAGTCTTCCTTGGCATAGATGGCGTCTTTTTCTTGCATGATCTTAAAGAGGTTATTATTTCCCATTAAGACTGTTTGAAGAACCGGGTACTCATCATAAGCATAGTGATCTTGTTTTAAAACTGAGAGGCGCTCACCTGGAGTGATATTAACTGAGCCTGATTGAGACTCTAGTTCACCAGAGAGGATCTTTACGAAGGTTGATTTTCCAGCACCATTGGCGCCGATAAGGCCGTAGCAATTTCCTGGAGTAAACTTGATATTAACGTCATTAAAAAGTTTTCGCCCACCAAAGGCGAGGCTTACATTACTAGTGCTGATCATAGGTCTTCCTGCGATGAATTATTTTTTGGTTTTTTTACACTATTAAGGACTGCTTGTGAGGCCCTCTAAGTTCAGAAATAACCAATAATAGACAGCTTAGAAGAATTAACACACCTCCCAATATTTCGCTTCCATCGGGAAGTTCCATCCCAAGGCAAAGAGCGAAAAAGAAGGAATGAACCGGCTCTAACTGAGTAAAGACGGTAGCATGGCCTAAAGAGATCCTTTTGAGACTCTCCATATAGCAGATCCTCGCCAAGACCGGTCCGGCCAGGGCGCAAAGGGCGGCGTACTTAAGACCTTCAAAGCTAGGTTCCACCCAGCCGTGATTGATAAAGGCCAGAAGAGCAAAGAAGGGAAGGATCAGCATATTTCTAATAAATGTGAAGACCCTTGAGTCCACCATATTTGCCATAAACTTTGTTCCAAGCTCTCCAAAAGCAAAACCAAAAGCTGCCAGCATAACAAGAAAGATGCCCCAATTCTTTCCTGTATTTCCTTGTAAGACATCTTGAAAGATCTCCCCTTCAGTCATGACAAGAATTCCAATCAAGCTGATCACAATAGCAGGATAGATGATCTTTCCTAAGCGCTCTTGAAGAAAGAACATTGAGATCATCATAACGATAGGAAACTCAAAGCGAGAAACAAAGGCCGCAGTAGGAGCATCTAAGTATTGAAGGCCACTTAAAGATACATACCAACCAAAGACTATGCCTCCTATATGAAGAGAAAAGTATCTAAGGGATTTTTTATCTGTTGGAAAGATGAGCTTCTTGCCATAAGGAAAACTCAAGATCGTAGAAAAAGCGTACATCCAAGTGAGAAACCAAAGGGTGCTCATATGAGAGAGGGCCAACTTAGATGTTACCGAGACGGCCCCTACACAAAAGGTTCCCACTAGAATGAATAGATAACCCTTTGTTTGATCTTTCATGGCAAAAGCATAGTCCCCTTGAAAAGCGGTGACAATCAGCTTAGCCTTGATCCATGAAAATACTCTTCCCTATTCTTCTTTTAACAATGCTTTCAAACTGCAGCTCCAATGGTTCATGGCGCACGGCAAGTAGAAAAAGCGCTAATATCGCCCCAAAGCCTAGTGATCTTAAAGAATCCATTATTCAAATATATGGCGCCCGGGCCTACTCTTGGCGAGGCTACTTTGGCATCCACCCTTGGGTCTCATGGAAGAAAAAAGATGAAAGTGAATATACAGTCGCTCAGGTGATTGGTTGGCAGCTAAGAAGATCTAAGACCTCTGTCAGCGTAGAGAATGACCTACCCGATAGGCATTGGTATGGAAGTAAGCCGACTGTTCTTCAAACCATTCGCGGAGAAGAAGCAGATAAGGTTATCGATCATATTAAAGGCCTAATTCAAAAGTACACAAGAGGAGGAACCTATGTTGTCTTCCCCGGTCCTAATAGTAATACTTTTGTTGATTATTTAATTCGAAATACAAAAGAGTTAACTGTTGAACTTCCCCCTACTGCCGTTGGTAAGGATTTCTTATCAGATTCTATTCTCTTTGATAAAAGCCCCGGTGGTTATGGCTTTCAATTTTCGATCTATGGGCTTTTAGGACTTACCATGGGAGTAAGTGAAGGGATTGAAGTGAACATCCTAGGATTAGTCTTTGGAATTGATTTCTTAAGACCAGCTTTAAAGTTGCCTTTAATTGGACGCCTAGGTTTTCCAGACGCCCCTTTATAAAGACTATAGTTTTTTACAAGTCATCTTTGAGTCTTCGATTACTTCTTCACTATCAGCAGTAATAAAAGTTTTAACGATCGAAGATTTATTTTTTCCACGTCCAGCTAAGATTTTAATAACCGTCTTACTACCTTCACCTTCCGCAACTGAACAAGTTACTTCGAGTTTTCTACTCACAACTTCGAATCCACAATCTAAGATATCTGTGGCTTCTCCATTTTCGAAGAACTCTACATAAGTATCTCCATCGTTTATTGGTTTAATCTTTAAGACTGTTTCTTTATTGATTGAACATGTCTTTCCTTTTTGAGTGCCTGAGGCAAAACTTAAAAGGGGAAAGAGAAGACTTAGGGCCAGTATCATTTTCATATAAACTCCAAATTGTTAACATGTTAACCTAGTTTAAAAGCGAAATTAGCACTAGCTTACAGCGCTGACAACCCATTTTGCGTTACATAGAATTCTTACAAAATAAGGAAACTTCGTGATTTCAGCTTCCTAGCTTTATTTCTTCATCACCATTTAAAAGCTTTAGTTTAAGACGAAGTTATTCTTTCAAGTGCTTGTTTCAATTGAATTCTTCGCTTAATTTATCCCATGCTTATAAAGATCCTGATCCTGCTTATTCTTCCCCTCCAAAGTTTCGCCTCTAACAAGATAGTTGGTGGCGTTCTCCCTGGGGAAAAGCACCCCGGAAAATTTAATACTGTCGCCATGATTCATGCTTCTAGTAAAAAGGTTTTCTGCACCGGCTCTTTGATTTCTAAGACGATGATCCTAACGGCAAAGCACTGCCTAATAGATAAAGATCCAGCTGATGTCTTAGTCTTCTTTGGAGATGACACACATAAATTGGATCAGGGTTTTATAAGAGAAGTCTCCTCTATGAAAGTAAGAAGGCCAATAGACTGGGAGATGACCTTTCCTAGTTTTGATGTGGCCTGGATTGAATTAAAAGAAGCGGCACCGTCAAGCTTTCGCCCCCTTCCTATTTTAAGTTCTAAAATAGAGCTTCCCATTGCCCCAGTTCATCTAGCCGGTCACGGAAATTCCTCCCCAACAAACGGGCAAATTAAAGCAGGGGTTAAGTTCATAACGACCACAAACTTAAAGACCTATTATGACAACTCTCGATTTTTCCATATCCTTCTATTTGAAGGCGAAGAAGGACAAGGCGCCTGTCATGGCGATAGTGGTGGACCTGCTTATATTAAGACTTCAAAAGGCTGGGCCATCATTGGAGTGACTAATGGTTTTGATATAGTTCTTACTCCTAAAGCGATGAAGCGAACGGGGGATGAGCACTTTCCCTACAGAATTGATTGTAAGAAAAATCAAATGCTTTATTCTTTCGCTGGGGCCCATGGTGCCTGGATTGAAAGAACATCAAAACAAAAGATCTTAAAGACCAGTGAGTTTAATGAATCCGTTAAGGAGCCTTCAATAGAAATTGAGACTCTCCAAAAATGGTGTAAGAACCCAGACTTCGGCTCCCCTGCTTGGAACTTTCTAAAGCTCCTCTTAGATAAGAAAGTCGATAAGATGGATCAAAACCTCGCTGAGGGTTTTTATAACGACTGCTCTATGATTGAATCCTACCTACTCTCCCTTGAGGAAGTTAGGATAGATGGAGAGACCACCGTGGATGCTTCTTATTCAATGGCCCCTCTTCATTTACTAGATTTAAAGACTCTGAAAATCTATAATTCAGATATTAAGCAATATAGTTTTTCTTCGAATAAAAGGTTCTCCATCGGAAGGTTGGTTCTTAACAGAGTTAACTTAACTGATTTAGATGTCCTTAATTTCTCTAACCTCTCCCTTGATGAATTAGACCTTGGAAATAACCCGCTTACCTCTCTTAAGGGTTTAGATAAGTTATCTAGCCTTAAAGGGATATCTTTATATAGAACCAAAGTTCAAGATTTCTCCCCTCTTAAGAGTTTTAAAATGCTAGAGAAGTTAAACCTCTCTTCTACTCTTCTAGCGAACACTGAGATCTTAAAGAACTTTAAATTAACTGAGTTATCGATAGGAAGCAGCGATCTTAAAGAGTTAAGTTTTGCTGGGCAAGATAAGCTTGAGGTTCTATCGGTTCACTCCACTGACTTATTTCACCCAGAGCTTCTTAGTGAGACACCAGGATTACGAGATGCCAATCTTCCTCATTTAGCTATTAAAGACCTCTCCGTGTTTTCTAGGTTTGAGTTTTCAGATTTAGAGAGTATTAATCTAACGGGGAATCCCATCATTGATCTGAGTTCATTATCTTCTTTGAATGCTCTTGTGAAATTGAAGTTATTCGGAACGCCGCTAGCAAGAAAAGAAGTAACTAAAACTCCAGAGAATTGTCCTAGAGTAGGACCTGAAGTCTTAGTTAAGTTTTGTTCTATTCCCTAATTCTTGTACGAACCGTATGGCTTCCTACAACGGGGATTTCTTTCATAAGAATCTTTGTTCTAGCAAATCCGATTGATGGGATATCTGGGCAATAAGTAAAAACACCTACCCACTTATTATCTTTTCTAGGCTTAATTCTCACCTTATGACAGTCATAATGATTGGGAAGATCTGTTCTTCCTAAGTGAGTTAGAGTTGCGATCTCATCAGTAAGTGATCCGGCTTCTTCTAGTTCTTCATAACCGTATGGGCTTAAGTATTTTGTTGGAAGATCTATACTTGTGGTTCCATCAAGAGTTCTTTCAAAGAAAAGAAACTTTGCGAAGATATTGTATCTAATCTCCATAGTGAAAGTTTCAGCTAAGATGTTCTTTGTTGTGATCTTAAGTTCGCCTTTTCTTACAAGAGAATCTTTTTGAACATCGTGAACAATGGTCTCTGGAGTTTGAGCGAGTAGAGGTAAGCTCATTAAAACTACGCATAACGCAGCGAAAATTTTTGTCATCTTGCATCCTTATAAAATTTTGAAGTGAGATGTTGTAACGCTTGAGATGCCTATGGGCAATAGGGTTTTGAAAAGAACGCTCCGAATCATTACTAAAAAAGCTATATTTAATAATACTGGCGCGAAGAGATAAGGGATTTCTTAGGAGTAGCCGCTCTCTTTGAGGCGAGGTTACTAATGGAGGCGACCTCCTCTTTAAGAGGATAGAAAAAGTTCACCAAGATAGAGCGGTAGTCCCCGGCCATTTGAAGCTCTCCATTTACGCAAAGAAAGCTCGAAGACTCGATCACTTCATAAAAGGCTGCGTACTTATAAGGATGAACGGCCAAGTTGATAAAGCCCGTCTCATCTTCCATGGTGATAAAGACCATGCCTTTTGCTGTGGGAGGCGATTGCTTGACTCTGACCATGCCAAAAACATTCACATTCTTATTCTCCCTAATAGCTTGAAGCCCAGCGGAGAGGCTTAAGTCTTTTAACTTAAGAGGATAATTCCAGCTCTCCTCGCGGATAATCCTAACCGGGTGATCATCAAGAGAAGTATTCATCGATGAAAAGTCTTTCATGACTTTCTCCATTCTTCCTTCCATGCCCCAGTCTATATTCTTTTCTTCCCCGTCGATCATAGGCTTAAAAGGAACCGCTTCACTCATCCAAAGCGCGTTAGAGCGGTCCAGGTTAAAGTCTTTATAAGCGTCCGCTGCCGCAAGGGCCGTTAGGTCATCACGGTAGAGAGCTGTGTCTTTAATAAAGCTATCAAAAGAATTCCATCCGCCTTTCTTTGACCTAAGAAGAACAAGAGACTTGGCCCCCGAAGTTGAAAGCTTGTTCACAAGGCGAAGCCCCATCCGGATGGCGTTCTTACCAAAGTGTTTTTCTAGTTTAGAATCATAGTCTGAATGATTCACGCAAGGAGGCAGGACCTCAACTCCCTCTTGCTTTGCCGCTTGCAGAAGATTGTGAGGAGAATAAAAGCCCATGGGCTGCGAATTTAAGACCGAGGTAAAGAAAGCCGCCGGGTAATGGCATTTTAAATAGCAAGAGGCGTAGGCGATAAAGGCAAAAGAGATGGCGTGGGACTCAGGAAAGCCATAGTCAGAGAAGCCCTTCATCTGGCCTAAGATCTGATCGATAAAATAATCATCAAAGCCCTTTCTTTTCATCCCAGCTTTTAGTTTTTCCATCCAAGGGCCAAGGGTTTGATCAAAGTCTCTTACATTCCAGGCCCCAATATTCCGGCGCAGTTCATTCGCCTCTCCTGCCGTAAAATCCCCGACTTCAACGGCGATACGCATGGCCTGTTCTTGAAAGATGGCGATGCCAAGAGTTCTCTTTAAGATAGGTTCTAGACAAGGATCGGGATAGGTCACCGCTTCGATGCCATCTCTTCTTCGAAGATAAGGGTGAATAACCTTGCCTTGAATAGGCCCTGGCCTAATGATGGCGACTTCAACCACAAGATCATAGAAGCACTTGGGCTTAAGCCTTGGAAGCATAGTCATCTGGGCGCGGGATTCAATCTGAAAGACCCCCACAGTTTCGGCCCTTTGAATCATGGCGTAGGTTTTCTTATCATCGTGAGGAATATCATAGAGCCCATAGTGCTTGCCGTAGGATTCTTTAACATAATGAAAGCATTTTCTAATCGCTGAGAGCATGCCAAGAGCTAGGATATCAATCTTAAAGAAACCAAGGCCTTCAATATCATCCTTACTCCATTGAATAACTGTCCTTCCTTCCATAGTGGCGGGCTCCTGGGGAACTAAGTGATCGAGGTCTTTTCCCGCAATGATAAAACCACCGGAGTGAACTCCCATATGACGAGGGAAACCTTTAAGCGCCTCACTAAAATGAATCCAAGCTTCGAAGGAAATATTAAGCTCTAACTCCTCACATTCTTTTCGCAAACGAAGAAGGAGAAAGTCATTACTGGCCCCTCTAAAGAGGCGGGTCTTTTGTAGATCAGTGGCCTTCTTTAAAACAAATTCAGGAACCCCGAGGGCCTTACCGACCGCGCGCATAGATCCTTTTTGGCGGAAGGTGATAATATTGGCCACCATCGCTGCGCGCGATCTGCCATAGCGCTCATAGATGTATTGAATGACTTCTTCGCGCCGCTCATGTTCAAAGTCCACGTCAATATCAGGGGGGTCTCCCCTCTCTTCGCTGATAAAACGCTCAAGGAGAAGTTCAAACTGATTAGGGTCAATGGAAGTGATCTCAAGAGCAAAGCAAACAATAGAGTTCGCGGCTGAGCCTCTGCCCTGACAAAGAATATCTTGCGAGCGCGCCCAGCGCACGATATCCCACACCGTTAAGAAGTAATCGGGAAAGTTTAATTTTCGAATCAGTTTTAATTCCCGCCATACCTTATCTTGTAAGGCCTCGTTAAAATCATTCCCAAGACGGCGCTGCATATTTTCAAGGACAATCTTTTCTAAGAACTCTTGGGAGGTAAAGCCACTTGGGATCATCTCCCCTGGGTATTTATACTTAAGTTCATCAAAGCTAAAATCAATCCTCTCCGCTAGGTAGAGGGAATCTCTAATGGAGCGCTCATAGATAGGAAGCTTAGAGAAAAGAAACTCAAGACCATTTAGTGAATGAAGATGCCTCTCCCCGTTAGGAAAGAGGTGCTGATCACAGGAGCCCACGGGAAGATTTGTTCTAATAGAGTGAAGAAGATCATTAAGATTCTTTCTCTCCCTTGAATGAAAGAAAGCATCTTGAGTTAATAAAGTGGGCAGCTCTAAAGTTTTAGAGAGGTTTAAACTCTCCCCAATCCAAGCATCTTCAGCCGGGTGAAGATGACGGCTTATGCCTAAGTAAAGTCCTTCATGAAAGATGTTCTTAAGCTTCTCTAAGTCCTGCTCCCCTCTGCCTTCACGAATCCTTCCCCGCATGGGCCTAATGGCCACGATGCCTCTGGTATTACAGTTTTCAAGGTCAGTGGTAGAGAGGAAGGCCTCAGTCTTTGAAGCAATATGCGCCTTACTAAAGATCTTACACATATTCATATAACCGATCTTATTTAAAGCAACCAAGGCAATAGTTTGTTGCAAGAGAACAGGCCTACCATGATCTTGATAAAGATGAAGCTCTCCGCCGTAGTGAAGCTTAAGCCTACTATCGATGATCTTCTCTTTTAGATTAAGATGCGCCCGCGCCAAACCATAAACCCCATCAAAGTCATTGATGCATAAGGATTGATAGCGCTGATAGCTCGCCTCCTCTAACATCTCAAGTGGATGAGAGGCTCCTGTTAAAAAACTAAAATTGGTCTTGGCGAGCCACTCATGATGGCCGGCCCCGTTAAGAGAATAGCCCATGCTTAAACCATCCTCCCCTGGGGTCTTGAAAGGCCCACCACATAAGGCCTTCCTTATCTTCAATTAAATAATAATCCCTATCCCCAAGATGAGGATCACTTCCTCCCCACCATAAGGACGCCACCCGCTCTAGAAAGGTTCTTTTATAATTTCCCTCTAAGATCAAGGGCTCGATCTTATTAAAGATAAAAAGAGGCTTTCGTTTAGAGGCCATGAGCCAAGGGAGTTTTTCCCCAAGGTATTCTTCATTGCTTTTTCCAAAGGAAGTCTCTGGAAAGAAACTTGCCTTTAAGGCGTAGTGATCAAGACTCAGAGGCAATTTATTTTCCATCTCAAGCCTTAGACTACTGACCCCTCCAGTGAGAAGATCTTCATTCTTAGGAGAGAGGCGAAGAGATTCGCTTATCATAAATTTCCAGCCTACCGTGGCCATGCGAAGAGGATAATCAAGATCCTCTTCCCTGCTCTCAACTTTTTTCATCATTTCAAGGTAGGAATAATAAGCTTGAAATAAAAAGGTTTCAAAATCAGGGGCATCAGTTGTTAATGAATGAGGGTTTCTAAAGACGATCTTACATGAGTGAACCTCTAAGCTCTCAAGGCTTACTTCCCAGTCAACCCGGCTGACCTTCTTATGTTTTAGTTCAGGATGATTCTTTAACAACTTTAAAAGGTCTTCCTTAATAAAATCCGAGAACTGATCCCATTCAAGAAGAGGATAATCCAAGAAGCGCGTGACTTCAGGCAGCTCTCCTTTTTCAATCTCATGCCAAGGGAAACTAGTATCAAAGGAGTCAAAGTTTGTTTGAAACAGATCCCCTTGCGTTGCCTCGAAGGTTCCTGATCTAAAGCCCGAAAAGCTCCAATGCCAAACCCTGCCTAGCCACTTTCCGAAGCGGCGCTCGAGAGAGTCTTGTTTTATTGAAGATAATTCAAAGGGCCTCGTGATCTTCATCCTCTCCACAAAACGCTCAAAGCGCCCAATCATACGCCCATATTCACTTTGATCTTTAGCTGGAAGATGCGCTCTTAGTTGCCATAAGAGCTTATGCCAATGTTCAAAGCTTTGATGACGATAGTACTGATCCCCTTGGGGGGTTCCAAGGCAGGTAAAGTCCTCTTTTTGATTCTCTAACATAAGAACGCATTGAAAAGGATGATGAGCAAAACAAAACTTCTGATCTCCGAAGACCTTCTTAAGAAAGTCTTCAAAAAAAGGAAGAAGCTCCTCTTCCCCGGCGCTCCACTTCCAATAATTAAGAACATTCTTAAGATCAATTAATAAAAGACCATCGCTAAAGCGCATAAGCCTAGTCCCTACTTCAAAACCAAGATCTGGATCAAAGTCACCTTTGATTCCAAGGAAGGCAGGAAGCTCTATACCTCTTTTTAAATGATGTTTTAAGGAGATAACACTCACTGATCCCTCACCATTGAAAGAGGAACCTCAATAGAGCCCTCTCCCCCTTTTAAGAACTTTAAGTTGTACTTACCTATATTTGGTTTAAGCCAACAATTGAGGCGAAAATAAACCAAAGGGTTTCCTCTCTTAGGGGATAAGAAAAAGGGTCTTAAAACAAAGATCAACTGCTTATTCTCCCGCGCCTTCGCGCAAATGAAACTCCAATCTCCCGCGCTTAACTTTTGCGGGCAATCAATCACCATGATCCTAAAGGCCGGCTCTAAAAAAAGAGGCCTAAGATCTGGAAGCGGAGTCCTAGATCTAATAAAATAAAACAAACTAAGATCCACTCCTTGAGAGGCCCAAGCCGGAGCATAGATCTTTATCTCTTCTTTTTGCCCATAGACCCAAACCACCGCTTCCCCAAGGTCCCGCAAGAAACGCAGGATCAAAAAACGCGAGCATCGCCCCATGGGCGCTCCCCATTCAATCACCCGCCCGTAGCGGATCCCTCCTCGCGAGGAGAGAAATTGATCAAGCTCTGGGAGTCCCGAGATAATAGGATGCCCTTCATCTAAAATAGATGTGCGTGAAAGCTCCTCCCGTAGGCGGGCGGCTTCCTCCTCGTTTAACTCCATAACAAGACCGAATTTAAGTAATAGTGGGCCCTTTTTTGATTAAAAGACCATGCGTAAGTTTTACGTAAGTTTAGTTTTTTTGCAAGTCAGGCCGCGCAAGGCCTAGCCGAAGAAGGTTCCTTCAAAGAAGACAGGCTTCTTATCCCCTAAGAGTTCATAGAGCTCACTCTTAGTTTCAACCTCTGGCTCAAGCCAGTCTTTTAGATGCTCTTCTTTAAGAATAAGAGGAGTCCTGTCGTGACCCTTTTCTAGAACTTCAGGATTAGGCTCGTCAGTGATCATAGCAAAGGAGTCAATATACTCCTCCCCTTTTTGCCAGCGATCCCAAAGGCAGGCGACCCAGAAGTTCTCTTTATTGTCCGGGCGAAATTCAATCAAGGCCTTAGATCCGTTTCTATCAACCCATTCATAAAAAGATTGTAAGCAAATGGCCCCATGACGTTTACCAAACAAAGGCTGCCAAGCCTTTCGCTCTTCAAGAGAATCGATGCGAGCATTAAAGGTATTCTTTATCTCTACATTTCGTCCTGTCTTAGGATTAACACGGGTGTACTTATCCTCTTTGCAAAAAGAAGGAAGAAGCTGATAGCGCATAGGCCTTAACTGAAAACCTTCGCGCCCACGAACTAAGAGAGGCGCCCAAGTCTTTGGATAAAAGCGGTTGTCCTCTTCAGGTTCTTTAGAATTTTCAGGGTAACCAATGGTTTTGATACTCTTAATATCTAGGAGATCAGACTTAATAAGTTCTTGTCCCGTGACTTTAGCAATCATGGCAGAAAAACACATATTGCTATCCCTTAAGAGCTTTAATCACTAGCTGAGAAGCTAGCTTGCCATCGAACTTCCCTTTGATTTGAGGGGAAAGCTCTTTCATAACAGAGCCCATATTAGGATTATCAATAGAGCTTACGATAGAGCCGATAATCTCTACAACGGCTGCTTCATCAAGTTGCTCAGGGAGATACTCAGAGAGGATTACAACCTCAGCTTCGATCTCTGCTCGCTGATCAGATCCTTCAGGATAAAGGCTAATAGAATCTTTCACTTTCTTAGCGTAAGAGATCACAATCTCCATTTCTTCAATGGGTTTCTTAGAGGTATCGTTCTCAATAAAGAGCTTCTTTAAATAACGAAGAACATTTAAGCGCGGCTTATCTTTTGCCTTCATAGCGGTAATGATTTCTTTTGAAACTCTATCTTTCATTTTGACATCCTCTTATCTCATCTAATAATTTACTATCATGTTCTAGGATCATAGGACGAATCATCTCTACGATTCCTTTATTTTGTCTTAAGACTTTAACGAAACGACAAAGAAGGTCCTTATCATTTTCATTTTTATCATTAAGAGAAAAAGAAGTTACATCATACTCTGTTAAGTAGAATATTTTAAAAAGAAGCTCTCGGTATTCAAGATTAACCATCTTTCCAGAATGCTTTACTAGCCTTTCAGCAAGCTCATCATCATGAATAGAGAAATCCCAAGTTAACCTGTCTCCACTTCCAAGATCTAAAGTTCCTTCCCATGTTTTAGGAAGAAATCCTTTTTTAGAAAGCTTAACAAGTTTTCCAACGCGGTTCCCCTGAGAATAGCTATAGTTTAGGACTAAGTAACAAACTCCCGCACTTATAAGGCTTAGGAGGATTAAGGAACTAATGATTTTCTTTTTCATAGGCATAAGTTACTCAAATTGAGCTCCTGTGTCACGCTGCTTCTTCACGGAGGAGAACCAGTGCGTTAAGCTCTCGCCATTATAAAGCCTCAAAAGGAAATCTTATGGAACAAATTACTGATTGCACTACTTGGGATAATTCAAACGTCTATTGCTCTATTGAAGATCCAAAGATTGAAGAAACTCTGACGAGTATTTCTAAGAGATCTAGTTTATTAAGAGAACCTGCAGAACTTATTGCTAACTCTCTTCAAGAACTTGATTCAAAAGCCGAAGCTCTAATCCCAACGGCTCAAAAGCTAATGCTTGATCATCACTCTATAAGTATCGAGATCTATACCTTAAGAACTTTTGCCAGTTGCCTAACTTCAACTGATGCAAAAGATGAAAAGGCCCGTGCTCTACTTTCAAGAATTTCAAAAGTTAATACAGAGCTAAATCAGATTGCAACTCCCCTTTTTGTTTTCACCGACAAGATAAGTGAAAAACACTTAGAGATATTTCTCGATCATAAAGAAGCAAAAGACTGGGATTTTCAATTGAATCACGGAAGACTTCTTTCAGAGTACTCGCTTAATAACTCAGAAGAACAGATCATCTCTGGTCTCTCTGTTGATGGTCTCCACGCATGGGGCAATCTATATAACTCAATTTCAGGAAAACTTATTTGTGATATCGATGGAGAAAAACTAGGTCTTGCAAGAGCTTCTAGTCTTCTTCGCCAAGGAGATAGAGATAAGAGAATCAAGGCTCATAAAGCGATCAAAGAGGCTTGGTCAGTTCACGAAGAAAGTAGTGCTTCTATTTTGAACGCTATCAATGGTTGGCGTTTAGAAAATAATACTCTCCGATCAAAGGGAGCTTCAAAAGAACTTCATTACTTAGATACGGCCTGCCATCAATCTCATATTAGTAGAAAGACTCTCGATACTTTAATGGAGACGACATTTGAAAATAGAAGCATTGGTCACCGTGCTCATAAGGCCATGGCCAAAGGAATGGGCATTGAGAAACTTGGTCCATGGGACATCCTAGCTCCAGCTCCAATGGGTAAAGG
Source organism: uncultured Halobacteriovorax sp. (assembly GCA_913061265.1). Classification (GTDB taxonomy): domain Bacteria; phylum Bdellovibrionota; class Bacteriovoracia; order Bacteriovoracales; family Bacteriovoracaceae. Next base: position 424,210 of record CAJXVS010000001.1, read on the forward strand.
TAAAGGAAAGATCTATGGCTTTAAAGAATCCATTGATCTTATCAGTGAGGCCTTCTCAAGACTTACTCCCCAAATGGGTGAGTTCGCCCAGATGATGTATAAGAATAATTGGATCGATGCAAAAGAGACTGAGTTTAGATCTCCTGGCGCTTATTGCACTGGTTTTGCCAAGTACAGAGAGCCTAGAGTCTTTATGACCTTTGATGGCTCAATTGGAAATGTCATCACTCTCGCTCATGAAATAGGTCACGCATATCATAACTGGGTTATGAGAGATATGCCCTTTGTTAAAACATTCTACGCTATGACAACGGCCGAGACGGCTTCAATCTTCGGAGAAACTCTTGTAAGAGATTACTTATTTGAAAACTGTAAAACTGAAGAAGATCGTTTTGAGATCACTTGGCAAGATGCAGAAGCAGCGGGGGCCATGCTTTGTAATATCCCTGCAAGATTTGAGTTTGAAAAACAACTTGTTGAAAAAAGAAAGGATTCAGTTATTCCTGCAAGCGAGTTAAAGACCATGATGGGGAATGCTTGGAATACTTGGTATGGAGATTCCATTAGCGAAACTGATGAGATGTACTGGGCTTCAAAGCTTCACTTCTCTATTAGCTCAATTGGTTTTTATAACTACCCTTACCTCTTTGGTTACCTTTTCAGCCTGGGTATTTACGCAGAAAAAGACAATCATGGGGACAAGTTCAACGAGCTTTATACTAATATTCTTAGAGATACTGGTTCTATGAATGCAGTGGAACTTATAAAGAAACATCTTGGAAAAAGCATTGAAGAGAAAGCCTTTTGGCAAGGCTCTCTTGATTTGGTTAATAAGTCAGTGACTCGTTTTGAGGGATTGGCCTAACAAGAAAAGCAGGTCTTACTAAAATTTCTTAGTAAGACCCTTATTGATTAAATATGTGCTTCAGCAATATTTTGAGCATGTGAGCGGATCTTTCTTACGGCCACGACCATATCTGAGAAGGTCAATGTTGTAAGAGGATCAGTCTTTCCTTTAGAGACACGGACAAGTTGATTCTTACGAATCGTTTGAGCCTTTTGTCTTAACTCTTCAGACTTTCTATGAACAATTGTTAAGTCCATTTGCTCTGTTGATTTGATTCTCTTTGTAATCCCTTGATAAAACTTTTCAACTTCGTCATAAAAGCTCAAGAATTCCTCTTTTGAATCTTCGGTAAGAACCTCATGTAGAGGGGTTCTTGAAGAATACTTAGCTAACCTTTCAAGATAGTCAGCAACAGATTCAAGCTCATCCGCTTCACGCATAATAGATTGAGCGAGATTTGACTCTTCTGATGTTAAACTGTTTTCACAAAGTTTAACTAGGAAGATGGTTATTTCTTTTTGAATATTATCTGTGATCTGCTCATAGTCTCTAATCTTAATCAGAGCATCTTCAGGAGAGAGCTCAGACTTTTGACGAAGAAGTTTTCCTGTTAAATCATAAGCACGGTCAACAACATCTTTCATCTTAGTAAGCTCGGCTTCCGCTTGAGCAAAGGCCGTGGCAGGAATCAAGTCTTTTGGGTCCCCAAGAACAACAAGATGATGTTGCTGTTTATTTCCTTTGTCAGGAGTGATCTTAGTAACAAAGGCAGCGAGCTTATAAAGAAAAGGGAGAAAGAGTAAGGTAGCTGTCACGTTAAAGATACTATGCCCCGTTGCAATATGAACGGCGATATTTGGCTTATCCCCACTTGGTGAAATAAAGTTAGCCTCTCCAGGAACAATCCATTCAATAAACTCGACATAATAAGGAAAGATCAAAAAGATGACTAAAACACCGAGTAGGTTAAAGATTGCATGGGCCCGAGCCGCTCTTTTAGCGGTTATATTCGCTCCTACTGATGCCAGTAAGGCCGTGATCGTTGTTCCAATATTTTCACCTAAGACTAAAGCTGCTGCTGTTTGAAAACTAATCGCTCCAGAAGCGGCCATGGCAATAGTGATACCGAGCATGGCCGAAGAACTCTGAATCACCATAGTAAGAATACAACCGACGAGGATACAAGCTGCGTAAGCGCCATAGTGAGGTTCAGAAAAGTAAGAGATCATCTCTAAGAATTCAGGCATGCTTCTTAGGGGCTTAAAGGCTCCTGACATAATCTTTAATCCGTAAAAGATCATACCAACACCAAAGAGGACCTTCCCTATTTGACGTGTTCTATGGGATTTTCCAAAAAGTAGAGGAAAGATTCCAAGAGCTATAAAAAGAAGCCCGTACTTACCAACTTTAATAGAGATGATCCAACCGGTAACAGTTGTTCCAATATTAGCGCCAAAAATAACCCCTATCGCTTGGGTTAAGTTCATTAGGCCAGCATTTACAAAACCCACGACCATGACGGTTGTCACTGAAGAAGATTGCACAATCATCGTCACGACAACACCAACCATCACGGAATAAATACGGTGCTTGGTAATTGTATCAATAGCCCGTTTAATAACGTCGCCCGCTGCAGATTGAAGAGCTTCACTCATTGACTTCATGCCAAAGAAGAAGATTCCTAAACCACCTAAAACGGTATAGCCCATAGTAAAGAGATCCATAAATGCCTTTTGTTAGGATTGTGTTAGGATAGAATACCTTTGGTATTAGTAATTTGCTAGCCTACTTTTTATAGAAAATTTTTCTGCGCTAATCCTTTCGAAGTAAAACTGACAGGTAATAAATCAGATAATTATGTATAATACTTAAGAAACTTAAAAAGGAATCTTGTTATGCTTGAGTCAAAAAAGATAGATATCGCACTACTTATATTAAGATTAACTTCGGGTGGCTTTATGTTAACTCACGGCATTCCAAAACTTATGAAGTTCTTCTCAGACACTCCAATAAACTTTGCTGACCCCCTTGGAATCGGCATTGTCGCTTCTCTTTCACTGGCCGTTTTTTCAGAATTTATCTGCGCCCTTGGTCTAATGGCCGGCTTTAAGACCCGCTTTTGCGCCCTTTCCCTGGCCGTCACTATGATCGTAGCGGCCTTCGTGGTTCATTTAGCTGACCCTTTTGCTAGGAAGGAAAAGGCCATTATCTATCTTTCTATTTACGTAGCCCTTTTCTTTAGCGGTGCAGGAGGCTTTTCTCTAGACCGCATTATGAAGAAGTAGAACTTCCACGGATATAAGCTGGGCCTTCTTCTTAGGGAGGCCTTTTAGTTTCCACCGATTCAGTAATGTCCTACCTAAGGCATCAGATATATTAGCCTAAGCTTATATAGTTTTTATAAATATGAGGTTGAGCTTATTTTTAGGTAAAACTAAAATGAATCCCTTCAGCAATCAAAACATATCCAATCTTTTTGTAGATTGAATTTGAAGTTGGGTTAAGTAGGTCAGTAAAAAGATTAGTAAACTTCTTTCCATCATCTAACAGCTTCTGAGAAAGAGCTGCTACTATTTGGCTAGCAAAACCTTCACCCCTAAGGCCCTTAGGTGTATAGACCCAAGAAATGGTAGCACCATTCTTAGTCTCTCTTGTATTGGCTGCCATTGAAACAATCCTTGATTGGTTATCTCTCCAAAAGAAGAGGCTTTTATTTTTTATATGCCTATTCATGGCCTCTATGGCGACGGCTTTAGCGTCCTTTTCATTAGGGAAGCAATCTTGGATAAAGCCCATACAATACTCAAGAGCCAGGTCTAGGTCATCTCTTGTCACAAGGTAAAGCTCTCCTCCCCTATCTAAAGGAGGTATAACAGTATCAAGCTGATAGATTCCTTGGTGCATTGAAATACTACTGTCCGATCCCCAGTGATCTTTGAAAAGAGTTGCTAACTCTATTGATCCTATAACTCCCTTAAGATTAAGTGATTCTTTTTTTAAAGATTCTACTAAGGGTTGAATATAACTTGATTCCATATTTGAGAGGATAAGAGGCTTATTGCAATCAGTTCTCATGGCCTGTCCAACAGGTCGCCCCTCGATTTCAATCGTATAATAAAGGGCTTCATCAGAGCTTCTTTTATTGTCTAAGATACCATTGGCTAAACCCAAAAGAAGATTATGCTCACTTTCTCTTGCTAATAAAGACTCTTCATTCTTAGCCAGGAAATCTTGAATAGAACTTTCTCTTATTATCTTCATCTTTAAATTGTATTGTCCCTTGTACAACTAAACAATCGCGGAAGGCATTTTATCTAACCCGATTCCCCCCCTTTCTACCTCGTTAACAGCCTATCTTTTGTAAAAGATGGGGGAAAATGATTTCGACTCTAAGCCCGTAACCGAGAATAGAAGTCAGGGATACAAGATTATTAAAGTCTGCCAGCATATTTATATAAATATTCATTATGTGCTTAAAACATTTCTCAAGGGTCAACTGCTAGGTTAAGCTTATTAAATGAAAATACTTGTCCTTTTAATGATGATCCTAAGCACTAGCTGCGCCACTCTAAATGAAGATGAATGTAAGTCCTCTGATTGGCATTCTCTCGGTCTTTCAAACGGGAAAATAGGAAGGAACCTTTTAAGTGAGCACACAAAGGCTTGCTCTGAGTATTCTATTCAGCCAGATATAACTAAATATAATAAGGGTCTTGAACTTGGGCTTAAGTCATATTGCACAGAGGAAAATGGTTACCGAGAGGGTGTTTCTGGGAAGAGCTATCAGAGGGTTTGCCCTATACGTCTTGAAGTAAATTTTCTTAAGAAATATAAACTTGGAAAGAAGATTCACGATAATCTTGCAGAGCTTAGAAGACTTGAAGGAAATGTTGATAGACTAAACTCTCAACTAGCCTCTTCAGAAGCTGGATCTTCTAATTACAATACTCTTAGGAATGAAAAATTAAGTGTAGAGAGTGAGATTAGTTTGATAAAGAAAAAGCTGATCTTTTTAAAAGCCAGATCAGGTTATGATTTAGAGGATATTGTCGATTACTTCTAAAAGCCTAAGAAGTCCCCTACCTTATCAGTCACTTTCTTACGTGCCTTTTTTCTTATCTTATCTTCTTCACGTTTTCTTCTTCGTTGTACCCTTTTAGTTACTTTCTTTTTAACTGTCTTTTTAACTTCCTTCTTAACCGTCTTTTGAATAGGAAAATCTTGAACAAGACTTCCGACTTCAGTACTCAATGAGGCCTTCTTAGACTTTAATTGCTTTAAGTTTTCCCTAAGTGAGCCTTGTCTGCTTGAGAGGCTCGATCTTCTCTTTAAGAAGTCTTTTTCCTTCTTGGGATCCTTCTTTCCTAACTTTTTATAATCAGATAAATCTTTATCAAAACTAAGCCTATCTTTCTTTAGGTCTTTAACTTTAGATCTAAAAGACCCTGAAGATTTAAGAAATCCATTTCTTTTAAAGTCGAGTTTCTTCTTCTTGTTTAAAAAGTTTGACCTCTCTTTTAAAAGCTTTCTTCTCTCCCCCTTAAGCCTATTTTCTTTTAGCTTATGAAGACCCTTACGGTTGCTCCATAGTTTTTTCTTAGCTAGCCACTTCTCTTTATTCCTCTGCCATTTCTTACGTTTTTGTCTAAACTCCAATCTTTTCTTACCTAAATGCTCTTTAAAGTAATCTGGCTTTACCGATTTATCACTTGCATCGAAGTTTACTTTTTTAATCCAATCGTAATTCTGAGGTTGGGTAAAGTTCTCACCATTTTCAAGAGTCAGCCCTTTTCCTGCCGTTATAGCATCAGCTTTTTCTGGATCACCTATCTTTGAGACTTCAACTTCTCCCTTTTGAACCGCAATATCGAGGTCATTTGATTCCTTATCAATACCCGCGAAAAAATAAGTTCCCCTAACACCGATGGCCACGGTCTTGGTTTTGATTTTGAAAACCGGGGCCTGACTTTTATTGATAATATTGATGACAGACCTACCGGCCTTAAGAATTAAACTGGTACTTCCAAGGCTTTCGTTACTAACCCTTTCCACGATTGATGAAATTTCGATAAGAGAGTTAGGCTCAACTCTGACCGTAGATTTATCAGGAAAGCGTAAGATCACTAGGGAGTTATCGCCTGTTTTAACAGAATCACCTTTAGAGACTACGTCACCTTTAGTAAGAGGCCCAAAAGGACCATCATTTGAAGAGTAAAAAGCCTTTCCTTTTATATGAAGAATCGAGACCGAATGACTTGTTTCTGCACTAAGGCAAATATTGATCGTTAGGAGAAAAACAAAGAAGATCTTCATGGAGTGCCCTATAAATAAAGTTTCACTTTATTATAAGATAATTTTAGAGAGCTTGCTGGTTAGGACATGATCTTGCCACTTACCATCGATTTTTAAGTAATTAGGCGCCAAACCATGCTCTTGAAAGCCCAGGGACTTTAAGACATTCCCACTTCTTCTATTAGTAGGGATATAATTCGCTTCAATTCTGTGAAGCCCAAGTTGACTAAAGACATAGTCGATCCCCACTTCTAGGGCTTCTTTCATATAGCCCTGTCCTTGAAACTTCTCAGCAAGTTTGTAGCCTAAGCGGCAATTTTGAAATGGACCTCTTTCGATATTGGTAAAATTAATCATCCCCACTAACTCTTCTGTTTCTTTTAAATATATATTCAGTTTGAGAGATTGCTCAAGTTGAAACTCTTGATGGGCCAACTCAATTCTCGAAGCTCTAAAGGACTTATCAAAGAAGTTATCTGTTTTTTCAGGTGACCAGGGAGCAAAGAAAGCATCGTTTTCGAGGTAGAATTTAATCACTTCTTCTTCGGTTCCCATTTTAGGAAGACAGAGAGATAAGCGGCTAGAGTTTAATTTAAAGTTCAGGCTCATATTAACTTCTGTGAGGCGCCATCACCTAAAACAATATCCGTAAATTCATAAGGATTGACCCCTTCAAGGCAGGCAATATTAAAGCCGAACTCCGTAGGATCACTTCGTCTTTGATGATGAGTATAGATACCACAATTCGAACAAAAATAATGCTTCGCGATCTTTGAGTTCCACTGATAAAGACTCAAAGAGTCTACTCCCTTTGTAATCTTTAATTTGGCTAAAGGAACACTCGCTATTATAGCGCCTTTCTTAGAACAAAGTGAACAGTTGCAGCGCCTAAGCTTTTCTAATCCATTATCAAGCTCCACTTCAAATTGGACTCTTTGGCAGTGGCAACTACCTTTTATTATTTCACTCATGACTTTATTCCTTTCAGTGCTTGATCAATCAACTCTTCAGTACTTCCTTCGTTGGTTATTCGAATGGTTTTACATGAGAGTCTTTTGATAAATTCTTCATGGCGCACTCTACTGCGGCCCCCTTGAGCTCCAGTTTCATATTGCAGGGCCCATTCAATAAAGATTTCATGTTCTTCAAACATGTCTCCGCCTTTTAGAATCCTTTTAGAAAAGTTTTTAAGCTCTCTTGACCTTAAGCGTTTCTCACGAATTTCACTAGAAGCTTCAAGAAAAAAGGCGAGTTCAAAGTCATCAATAAAAGGCTCACACCATGAGTCCATTGAGCCTGAGAGAATCCAGCTACTATGGCCCTTGATCTCCTCGAGAATTAATTCTTGTCTTAACTTTAAAGGGTTCTTCTCGATAAAAGGAGGGTCAGTTTTCTTCCAATAGAAGTCGTCAACGTCGAGGTGTTTTGAATTAAGGATCCCTGCGAGTTCCCTACCTAAAGAAGTGGTTCCGGAGCCTGAAGAGCCAAAAATATGTATTTTCATAGAATCATCCTCGATAACTCATCATATCAGAGCAATACTCGTTTAAAAAGAGCTTCCCCTAGGCTAGGATGCCCTATGAAATATAATAAGAAAAAGATCATTCTTAAATCTATCGCTTTAGTTTTCTCTCTTTATATTTGGTATATAATCTATCAAGGTTCAACGGGGAATTCTTAATGGCCATTGGCGCATCAATCTACAAAGCTGATCTCAATTATTCAGACTTTACTCAACATAATTACCAAGACTTTAATTTAACCATGGCCAAGCATCCCTCTGAAAATGAAGAGCGGATGATGTATAGGCTTTTAGCCTTTTGTTGCTTTGCTAGTGAAGATTTAAAGTTCACTAAGGGTCTTAGCACTCAAGACGAGCCAGAGCTTTGGCATAAAGACCTAAGTGGTGACATCCTCCATTGGATAGAGCTAGGTCAGCCAGATGAAAAAAGACTAAGACAGGCGGCCGGAAAATCAAAGAAGGTCTCCGTTTTTACAACCAATCCCAATACTTGGGATTCTTATTTTAAAAAGATCAAGAATAAGATCCCTCAAGAAAAAGTCGATATCTACTCGGTAGAGATCCTAGAGAATGGTCCCATCGACAGGATTGTCGAGCGCACCATGAAATTAAGCTGCACGATAGAAGATGAACTTATGTACTTAGGTAATGATGAGCTTCGTATCGTCATTAAGTGCAGTAAGCTTTCATAAATCTGTTTCTCTGATACAATAGTAAGACATGACCACTTTCAAAAGAATTCAAGGCTTAGACTTATTAAGATTTATTGCTATATCGTTAGTGGTTCTGCTACACGCCTCAGAAGTCATCGGGACTATCAACCCCATTCTCTTCAAGTTCTTTAAGATAGGATGGATTGGAGTCGACCTTTTCTTTGTCCTCTCTGGTTATCTCATTGCTTCACAGGTTTTTAAAACTGAAGGTGATTCAAAATGGGCCAATCTCAAAGAGTTTTGGATAAAAAGATGGTGGCGAACACTTCCTCTTTATTTCTTTGCTCTTTTTGTTTACACCGTGATCAAGCCTTTACTAGGCTTTCCCTTTCAACAGTTTAGTTTTAAGTTTTTCTTTTTCTTACAAAATTTCTCACGAATCTATGACTTCACTCAGTCTTGGTCTCTTTGTATTGAAGAGCATTTCTATATTATTTTTCCTATCTTGGCCTTCTCCTTTGGCCTTAAGAAAAACCGCGCCTATATTTGGCTTCTCTTCGTTCTTGGTAGTCTCTTAGCGAGGCTTTATTATTTTAAGAACTTTCAAATAGAGCCCTCTGCAGTTGGGATCGATTTTTCACTTAGGTTTGTTACTCAGTATCATTTAGATGGAATTGCTATGGGTGTTTTCATGGCAAAGACAAAGAATTCTTGGCTTAACTGGAGCAGAGAGGTCAAAATATTACTTGGCCTAATTGGTACCTTTTTGGTGACCTATTTTCCTTATACAACTCCTTACTTCTTGCCTGGTTATAGTTCTGTTTGGATGTTTACTGTCTTGGCCATTGGCTTCTCAATGCTTTTAGTGGCCCTCCACGACATAAAAATAGTTAAGCCAATCTCTAAGCCTATAGAGTTCATTGCTCTTTGGTCCTATGGAATCTATTTATGGAATGGCTTAGTTATAAGACTTTTTCATCATTTGAAGCTTGGCACTAATGACTACTTAATTATTTTGATCTTTTTCTTAACAAGTGTTTGTGTCGCCATTCCTACTTACTACTTTGTCGAAAAACCTTTTCTTAAACTGAGAGACTCACTCTTAGCTCGGTAAATCATTCCCTTCAGCTTAATAACCTACTCTATAGTAAAATAACCGAAGGAGTTATTATGAAGCATTTTCTTCGGATATTATTAGGTAAGGTCTTACCTGCATCGCTCAGACGTCGTCTAGGCCTACTAAAGAATTCAGCGGAAGCGGGTCTCTGCAAGATTCCAGTTTTGGGACAGGCACACTGGTCTTCAAAAGTTAAGACCATCGAACAGACTCCTTTTCAAGTAAATATTGAAGTCACTAGTATCTGTAATGCTAAATGCATTATGTGCCCGCGCCATTTAATGGATAGAAAGATGCAGGTTATGCCTTGGGATCTATTCACAAAAGTAATTCTAGAGAGTAAAGAAATTGGTGTTAACCGTTTTGCCCTAAATGGCTATGGTGAAATCTTTACAGCGAAAAAAGATTATAAGAAATACATCAATTACCTCTTTGAACATATCCCCCACGCAAGAGTGATCATCAATTCAAATGGTTCTCTTCTTGATGATGATGCCGCTAGGTTTATCATAGAAAAAGGTGTTGATACGGTTCATTGTGATATCGATGGAGCTACTAAAGAGACCTTTGAGATAGTAAGAGAAAAGTTAAACTTTGATGATGTGGTAAAAAATATCCGTAATCTAGTAAAGGTTAGAAATGAGCTTGGTAAATCATTTCCTAAAGTAAGGGTTGGGATGATCGCTCAAAAGGAAAATCAGCATGAGCTTCAGGCTCACCATGATATGTGGACCGGAATTGCTGACTATGTTCAAAGTGATTATATGGTAAGCCGTGCAGGAACCATAGAGACCTTCCATGGAAATATAGATGTAGACCGCCCCTGTTCTCTCATATGGTTTGAGATGAACATCTACACAAATGGAGAAGTGGTTTTATGTTGCGATGATTGGAATAATAAAGAGGTCATGGGAAATATCTTAAATGAAACTATTGTAGAGGTTTGGAAAGGTAAGAAGTTTAACGATTACAGAAAGAAGCATCAAGAAGGTAAGGCCTGCGAGATTTCTCTTTGTGCAAAATGTGATTTTGCCAGACCTGGCCCCGATTGGTTCCAGGCCAGGCGTTATTCAAATGCTTCTTAACTGGCGCATTCTATTTGCATATACTGTTGATCAAAATATTCTCCAGCATGTTTAATGCCCTTTTTTTCAAGGCCATATTCTTCGAAGCCAGCATTCTTAAATAATATTAGGGCCTTCTTACATTCACTCGAAGCAATCAACCTCACCATCTTTAATTTCTTATCTTGAGAGGCATCCCTTAAGAAGCTTGAAAGAAGTTTCTTACCATAACCTCTTCCTTGGAAAGCCGGGTCTACATAGAAACCCCAAAGAGTCGCCTTATGATCCACTGATGACCTAGTCTCTGGTTTCATCCCTATAAGTCCAATCAATTTATTTTCAACAAACATACCTTTTAAATAAAACTGCGACTCACTAGCACTGTCTCTAAGAAGGTCTAAGTGTTTTTCTTTAGGACATTCTTTAAAGAATTCTGCCATGGAAGAATAGGCCACTGGGTATTGTTCTAAGGCCTTAAGCCTTACCCGGTAATATTCATCAAAGTCATTTTCATTTAAGTTTCTAAGCATAGGCTCTCCATGATGTTATTGGTTAGCCTAGTTTTAAAGGAAGTTAGGAAAATAATCAACGCGCCGCGCGTATTGAGTTTTCAACTTTTTCGCGTACTATAGTAAGTAAGAAAAGGGCTTACGCCCCTTTTTTATCTAAGTGAAAATCCCTCTAGGTGTTTAAGAATATTATTCCATCCACCCTTATGATCATTTCTTGATTCTAATGAAGGCAAGAGTTCATGAGTTAAAGTTAATGAACAAGAACTCTCGGAAGTTTTCGCAATATCAATAGTAACAACAGAGTCTTCATTGTTCGTGTTGCTTGAATTCCAAGTGAACTGAATCTTAGAAGGCTTATCGAGAATCTTATACTCACCTTTATGAGGAAGCCTATTTTCTCCCACATGCATTTCAAAAAGAAACTGTCCCCCAACTCTCGGGTCTACAACGGGATTGGGTACTTCTACAATATCACCTGGCTTAATGAATTCCTTTAAGGCCTTAGGATCAAGCCATGCTTCATAGATCATCTCAGCTGAGACGTTAAAATCTTTCTTTACTTCAATCTTTGGAGTGGTCATTCTTTTTCCTTTTTGTTTGAGACAAAATTTTCTAGTTGATCCAATCTTTGATTCCAAAAACTAGTATAGTGATCAATCCATTTTTGCACCCTCTCTAATTCAATTGGGTTGGCCTCGCAATAATGAACTCTCCCACTAACCTTTCTTTGAATCAATTCAGCTTTCTCTAAGACTTTTAAGTGTTTCGAGACCGCGTTCAAAGAGATGGAGTACTCTGCTGCTAGATCAGTCACTCGTTTCGGTGACTCTTTCACCTTCTGCAGTAGTGACCTTCTCGTAGCATCTGCTAGAGCATGGAAAACTAGATCTAATTTATCTTCGTTAGTATATTCAACCATTAGGTTGAATATATACAAATATGGGATTTGAGTCAAGTCTGTTGCACTTCTTGACAATGTTAACATATTAACATATATAGATCTAAGGAGGGTCTATGGCCTATTTAAAGAGCTTACCTGTTAAAGCGCATATTGCTGATGTCTTTCAAAATTTCTCAAAAGGAGTCCCTGAACTTCTAGAGTTTCATGACCTCTACTTGCGGTCAGAGTCGGTTTTATCAGTTGGTGAGCGTGAGATGATTGCTGCTTTTGTTTCAGCTCTAAATGGTTGCCAGTTCTGCTTTGGCTCACACTCAAGGATTGCCGCTCTTTATAATATTCAACCTTCCCTTTTTCTTGAACTTATTACTGATATTGAAACTTCAAAAGTTGATGAAAAATTTAAACCCATCTTAAGGTACGTTAAGAAACTTACCCTCACCCCAAGTAAAATCACCCAAGTTGATATCGATCAAATCTTAAATCAAGGTTGGTCCGAAGAAGCTGTCCACACAAGCGCGACAATCTGCGCTCTCTTCAATTTCATGAACCGCCTAGTAGATGGTCTAGGCGTTAGTGAAGAAAGCATTGCAAGCAAGAGCCTTCAAGGAAATGGTCACCTAAGTAAAACAAGTTATAAAGATTTTGGTCGTGCTGCTGGAATTATTTAATCTCAATATCCCAGGGAAATTTTTCCTCAGCAAAGATTGACTTCATAGGTTTAAAATCTTTCTCTGATACAAAGGTATTGGCCTTGACCACAACGATATCGTCCTTAAAACCTGGAAAGGCAAAGAGATGATTCCCACAGTTCTCACAGAAGTGGGCCTTGATGCTCTCTCCAGATCCCCCTTTGTATTCATAGATTCTTGTTGGACCTGAGAACTCAAATGAGTCTTTAGAAAAGATCGCTCCAGAGAGATGACCTCCCCCATTGAGGATTCTACAATCATGACAATGACATAAGAATTGAAAGCTGCTCTCAGATTCAATACTATAGTTAACATTTTTACAATGGCAGTGACCTTTTATCATCTAAGCTTCCTAAGTTTTTAGTTCTTAGAAAGCTTAGATCATTTGCCTTTATTTTGCTTTAAAAAACTAAACCGACTTAATAGAAATATTAAAAATCCCGGTCTTTTTTGAATCACTTCCTTTTACAAAATCTACAATCACTTTATCGCGATCAGCTCTAGAGAGGCTTTGGAGAATTCGGTCACCGTTATTATATTTATCGCCTTTAAAGTAGAGCTGACTTGTCAGTTCATTAAAGCCACGAAGGCTAACCTTAAAATGAATATGCGCAGGTCTCATCCACGTGCTTGTTGCAGGATAGGCGCCAGGGATAATTGTCTTAAACATATACTCTCCCTTTGAATTAGTTATCGCCTGTCCCCAGTACTGAAAATTAGGATCTAACTTGGCCGTATTGGGGTCGCTTCGGTGGTTATACTTTCCAGTATGGCAGGCCTGCCAAATCTCAACGAGAGCGCCTTTAACAGGACGACAAAATTCATCTTGAACAATCCCTTTTAAATAAACAACTTCTCCGATAGCTGCCTTTGTACTTCCATCGACAAAGGTTAAATCAGTATTCTTATCTAGCTGATCTTCAATTGGGTAGAAGGGACCTTCTGTTTGAGAAGGAGTCAACCCGCAGGCCTTAAGCGTTTCATCAGCTTTAGCCACAGAGGCCATAGCGATGCCGGCCCCTAGTGCAATGGTTGATCCTAGTAGTTTTCTTCTGTTGAGTTTTTCATTGTTCATTTTAATTCTCCAGTAAGAAGACTTTAGCTTTTGATCTGTCATAACTAAAATCACTAATGCCTATCCTTAGCATAAGCCTAATTTATAGTTAGATTAGCTTCGTCATAGGTCCAGCTCTCCTTATATGACGAAGTTCAAAAGGTAATAAGTACCTGAAATGCCTATATAACCCTGTTTTAAGATAGGTATTAAGAAACCCATACTAATAAGGACCTCTCTTGCGAATGACTTTCCTCTCTCTTTTATTCTTAAGTTTCAGAGCTTTCACTGCCGTAACTGGAGAAGATGATAGGCTCAGCTTTCAAGAGTTAGAAAAGCGAAACCCTGCCCTTTTGGCCAAAGCAACCGCAACCCAGCTTGGCCGACGCTACCTTAAAGAAAGTGGCAGTCACTATTTATACCCAACAGGAAAACTTCATAACCAATGCCCAGGAGAGAAGTTCAGAGAGGATCCCACTCTTGGTGGTTGTTCTGGCTTTCTTATTGGTAGCAATATCTTAGTCGCCGCTGGTCACTGTAAGGACTATCAGGCCAATGGCTGTAGTGACGATGCCTGGCTCTTCAATCACTTTTCTAAAGCTGGTAGTAAGACGCATATGATAAAAAAGTCTAATCTCTACTTCTGTAAAAAGGTTCTCGATTTCAAGCATGATGGTGAGGGAGACTTTGTTGTTATAGAGCTTGACCGGAAAGTTTTAGGCGTCACCCCTTTAGAAATGGACCTTAAAAGTGAAGGAAAAAAAGGCGACCCTGTAGCGGTTCTAGGTTACCCCTTAGGAAGAAGCTTTACATACACTCCGGGGGGTAGGATTTTATCTAAAGATAAAAACTTTCTTCGCGTTGATTCAGATGCTTTTAAGAACAACTCAGGCTCGGCCCTTTTTAATATACGAACGGGCAAGGTTGAGGGAATACTTACCAATGCAAGAAGAGGCCTTGGTCTCAATTCTCTTGATGGTTGCGGGCTTACAAAAAGCTATAAGGAGAATATCGTTCTCGTCAATAGACTCTCGAAGATCAATTATTTAAAAAAGAACTATTCTTTTGAGAAAGAGAATATTGGCCATAAGCTCGTTAATAACTGTAAAAATAAAATAACAGTCGTCTCTAAGTATAGACAGAAGTTAACTTCAGATTGGGTCACTCAAATAAATGATCTTTTACCTAGTGAAGAAGTCCTCTTTGATGACTTAAGAACAAATCAACTCTTTTTAAACGTAAAGAACTTAAATGGGAAAACGATTATTAAAGGCCGTGACTTTTACGGCTTTATAAATAGAGACCGTGAAGAAGAACTTGGCTTCAAAGAAGTAGTCCTCACTGAGGACTATAAGATCTGCTTTTGAATCTAAGTTACTTTCGAAGAAGCCCGAAGAGACCAAGGAATGAGAAGACTCCCCCGCCTATATAAAAGAACATAATCCTATTTGAATGAGACCCTATAACCGCCTTACTTACTCTTGAAGTAATGCTTGTAGATTCATTATAGCCAAAAAAGAGAAGACCTAATCCAGCGGCCAGAACAATAGCAAAAGCTAATTTTTTACCCATAAGTTAATCCTTCATTTTATGACTAGTATCTATTAATTTTCTAAGAGAGATCAGTCTATTTGAAAAGTCTAACCTCTTGTCCTCTAGTTCTTTAAGCTTCTCACTATGACCTAGCTTCTTCACATTAGAGATATTACGATCTAATTCTTTGATAGCGAGGCTCAATTTTTCTTCGAACTTAGGATAAGAATCACTAATTAAATGTGAGCATAGAGGTAGGGCCTTATCGTACAGGCCCCTCTTATCTGAAATAGTTTGTTGGTCGACTTTAAGGTACCTAGCTTCAAAGGTCTTGATACAATGGCTAACGGAGTCTTTCATAAACGTGGTAGCGCGAGTTTCCAAGCAATCATTGTAGTCAAACCTCATACTTTCATGATCCTCACTTCCACCATAAAAAGCGTTCAAGAAAATCACAGAGTGCTCCTCGCAGAACAGGGCCTTTTCCTTAGGACTCATGGCCGTCATCTCTAAATATGAGAAGATCCCAAGGACACAAAGAATCAAAAAGCCTAGTAACTTGAAGAAACTCTTATAACGGCTAAGCTTAGATTCCCCTAAAATCGATAGTAATCGACGTGCATGATCTTGAGCTTTGTTGGTTTTTTTCATAGGTTTAGTGTACACGACATGTAAATTTCAATCATATCTTTTTAGTAATTTTAAGAGTACTGTAAGGCGAAAGACACCATTTAAGAAAAGGTTCCTATGAAAAAGGTATTCCAGTTAACTTCACCAAATAAAGACCCAGAAAGACAGCTCGATAGCGTCATTCACGAGATCAGAAAGTATATCAAGCGTGAGCGCAAGAAGCCCCTTCCAGATAAGGTCGACTACTGGGATTTTGACTGCAAGATTGGCCCTGATGCGGGTTCAGCAAAAGGCTTTTCTCTTGATACTCTAAACGCCAGCATTGATAAGTTTGTTAAAGCTGATAAACCAAGTTTCTATATAGAGATCCTCTCTAAGCCAGCAGTGGCCGAAAGAAAACCCAAAGAAAAATCAGAAGACGATACTAAAGAGACCAAGAGCAAATGAAGCTTTGGATCGACGCAGACGCCTGCCCAAATATAGTTAAGGAAGTTGTTTATAAAGCCTCAGGTAGAAGAGGCTTTAAGGTCATCCTAGTCGCTAATAGTTATTTACAGATCCCTCTCTCGCCTAATATTAGCTTTGTTCAAGTTGAACAAGGTGCTGATGTTGCTGATTTCTATATCGCTGATAATGTTAGTGAAGAAGATCTCGTCATCACAGCTGATATCCCCCTAGCGGCCCTTATTGTAGAGAAAAATGCTGTGGCCATAAACCCCAGAGGCGAGATCTATACTGAAGAGAATATTAGCGAAAGGCTTTCTATGCGTGACTTCATGCAAGAGCTTAGAGACAGTGGCATGGACACTAAAGGACCCCCGCCTCTTGGTCCAAAAGATAAGGCCATGTTCGCTAATGCTCTTGAGAAAATCCTCACCCAAAAGCTTAAATAACCCTCTTTGAAAGTCTATCTTTCTCATTAGTCCAATAAGTTCGAACACTTAGACTCGCTACTAAATCCATAAAAATGTCAGGATTCTCACCTTCATAAAGAAGTTAGTTCTTATATAGTCTGAATTACTGACAACTATCTAAAAGGAGAATTTTAATGAAGGCCTTATTCTTAACCATAACTTTACTTTTTTCAGTAACGACAAGTGCTGTAGAAAACAGAAATTATACAAAGAGAATTTCGCGAGTCGTATGCGCCAACGATATTCGTGCCTATAACTATGCAATAATGAAACTTAATGGAAAATTAAGAAAAATGGAAATCTCAGCTGTTTCTTATCAAGATGAAAATAGCAATTATATTCAAGTAGAAAAAGTCGAAGTCATTCCGGGCAGAAATATTATATCTTCTTCCGCTATTACTCTTTTCCATGATGATTCTCGTTTTGTGGTTTGCACAACTATTA
Organism: uncultured Halobacteriovorax sp.; assembly: GCA_913061265.1. Lineage (GTDB taxonomy): Bacteria > Bdellovibrionota > Bacteriovoracia > Bacteriovoracales > Bacteriovoracaceae. The sequence goes on from CAJXVS010000001.1 coordinate 441,382, forward strand.
CGGCAGGGAGATATTAAGTATATAAAATCTATTCCCCTCCTAAGGAGTAAAACAGCATATGACACCCTGAATCGTCATCTGTTTTACTCCTTTATGAAAAAATAGAAACCTTAGCCTATCTCCTCTATACTACCCTTCATCGTAAAATGAATCACAGGAGCATAGCTTGACTAAGGTAGCCAACCCAATAAACAAAGAAGACGTTGACCTCAACACCTATGAGGGAATCGCAGAATTCTACGATGAACTCATGACCAAGGGATATTACGATTATGACGAGTTAACAAAAGAGCTTAGTCAGATCATGGGTGAGAGACGTGAGATATTAGAGCTTGGTGTTGGAACAGGATTAGTTGCTGAACTGCTCTTAAAAGAAAATAGTAAGTTTTCTCTTACAGGGATTGATAATACGGAAGCCATGATCAAACAGGCTCAAGACAGGCTGGGCGATAAGATCAGTTATGAACTGCAAGATGTTACAAAGCTCGATCTTCCTAAAAAATACGAAGGAGCTTTCTCTGTTGGTGGCTGCTGGTATTTTATTGATAATGGATCTGAGAAAAGCCTGCAGCTCTGTAGTCATATTGATGATTTAGAGACAAGTAAAAAGGGGCTACAAAAAGTTGTTGAACACCTTGAACCTGGTGGAATCTTGGCCTTAGCCCTTCAGCCTGCTCATACAAACTATTCAAAAGAATTATCGAACGAACTTATTTATTCTCAAGAGATCTTTGAAAGCCCTAATGGCTTTACAAAGCACTATTGTTTTAAGAACAAAGAAAAAGTTGTAGCAGAACAAATGTATAGCTACTTAGTAGTCTCTGAAAACGACTCTCATGATTTCTTTGCAAACTTAGGCTGCAAACCTATTGGACTCAATTCCTCTAGAAAGTTCTTCATCTATCAAAAAAGGTAAATAAAATGGCGAAGCCTCTTAAACCAAAGATTTGTTTTGTTGGCGTTGGTAATATGGGAAATCCCATGGCGGCCAACTTAATTAGAGCTGGATATCAGGTTGAAGTTTTTGACCTGAATAAAGAAAAGGCGCAAAACCTTTTAGATCTCGGCGCCACTTGGTCTGATTCACTATCGAATTCAGTATCAAGAGCTAAGGTCATCATCTCCTCTCTTCCGGGACCACCTCAAGTATCAGAAGTCCTTCTTGGATCTCAAGGTATTTTAGAGTCGGCCAAAGAGGGATCTATTATCATCGATACTTCTACTAGTTCAGTAGAACTTGCTGAAGCTATCGGAGTGAGATCCACTGAAAGAAAATTAAAGTTCCTAGAAGCCCCAATCACTAATGCCGTTGATGGAGCTAGGCTTGGTAAGTTAGCTTTCTTTATTGGCGGTAATAAAGAAGTCTTCGAAGAGCAGCGTGATATCTTCGAAGTCCTCGGTGAAGATCTCTTTTACGTGGGAAAACCTGGAAATGGGGCTACCACAAAGCTTCTTACAAACCTCTTATGGTTTATTAATGCTGCTGCTATCGGAGAAGGTCTTATGCTTGGAGCAAAGGCCGATATTCCACTCGAGACAGTATGGGCGGCCATAAAATCAAGTGCGGGAAATAGCTGGGTTGTTGAGCACGATGTACCTTCTATCTTTGAAGGCCATTATGATCCAAGCTTTTCATTGGCCCTTTGTTGTAAAGACTTAGGACTTGTTCACGGCATCGCTAAGAAACAAGGCTTTGAACTGACTATGGGCGGAGTTGCAGAAGAGCTCTTTCAAAAAGCTAGAGAGAAGTACGGTGATGATGCACCAGAGTTATCAGTTGTTAAATTAATCGAAGAGAAGATGGATGTTCTTCTTCGCCCTACTAAAGATGAAATTAAACCTAAAGAGTTAAGCCAAAGCGAACTCATGAGTGAAGCTCATGAACATATGCCTCAAGGGGTTGCAGAGAATTACCGCTATTGGGGAGATGATAAAACCATCTTTGTAAAAAATTCTAAAGGCTCTAAGATTACCGACGCCAATGGAAAAGTTTATACGGACTTTCGCCTAGGCTATGGCCCTATTATCTTAGGTTATGCAGATGAAAGAGTTGATAGCGCTGTCATCAAACAGATCTCTAGCGGCGGAACCTTAACGGGGTTCTCCACAGGTCTAGACACAGAGGTTGTTAAGCAGATAAAAGAGATGTGCCCCAATATTCAAAAGATGCGTTTCGCAAACTCTGGAACAGAAGCTGTTATGGGCGCAGTGAGAACCGCTAGGGCCTATACAAAACGAGACAGGATCGTCGTTATTGAGGGCGGCTTTCACGGCCTCTATGATGAGATGATGTGGAAGTCTTCTATGGAAGATTGGGACCCTAAAAGCAATCAAGCACCAAGAGTCATTCCTTTTGGTGATGGTATCCCAGAGAACACAAAGGAGCTTATCGATCTTCTTCCTTTAAATAACTTTGAAGAATTAGAGAGCCTCTTTAAAGAAAAAGGGGAACAGATCGCCTGCGTTGTTCTAGAGCCCATCATTGGAAACTGTGGAAGCATGTCTTCCTCTCAAGAATGGCTTCAAACATTAAAGAAGACCTGCGAGAAAAATGGCGCCCTTCTTATCATGGACGAAGTTAAGACTGGTTTTCGCGTGGCCAAGGGTGGAGCCCAAGAGCTTTACGGAATCCAAGCTGACTTAACAACTTATGCCAAGGCCATGGGTAACGGCTACCCTATTGCGGCCTTTGGTGGTCGTAGTGACGTCATGGATGTCATCGGCTCTCATCAAGGCGGAGTTGTTCACGGCGGAACTTATACAGCAAACCTCATTGGACTCTCGGCCGCTAAGGCCACCTTAGAGATCTTAAATAATACCAACGCACTAGAGAGCATCAATCAAATAGGCGCTTCCCTTCAAGGTATCCTAGGTAGCGTTTTTACAGATTCAGGAATTGAGCATAGCTTTGCTGGACCAAACTCCATGTTTGGTGTTCATTTTTCTAAATCACTTCCAACAAACTACCGCGATTGGAAACTAACAAATAGCTCTCTATACGAGAAGTTTGCCTGGAACCTAATCGATAAGGGCGTCATGCTAGAGCCTGACTCAAGAGAGCCTTGGTTTATTTGTGAAGCTCACAGAGAAATGGACCTTGGTTGGTTTGAAGAAGTTGCAAGAGCCTCTATGAGAAAGGCTAAAAAATAGAAAATCGAATAAAAACCACAGATAAGCACGCTCTCTACCTGGCTTCCGTTCAAGACCCTCTTGCTGATATTGAGAGGATCTCAAAAATATATAAGGAACAGTTTGAAGCCGAGGCCTTATCCCTTAGAGAGGACTTTAGCGGAACCTTCGCCTTAAGTTGTTGTTGGGTTCAATCAAATGAAAAGCGAGAGGCCATCTCTATAGATAATGATAAGTCCACCCTAGATTATGGGATTAAGAATTATTACGAAGGCCTCTCTCTAGAAGAAAAGAAAAGATTAAAGCCTCTTCATAGTGACGCCATTGTTCAGACCGACAAGGTCGATATAGTGGCCACATTTAACTTCTCTTACTGCCTCATCCACGAAAGAAAAAGACTGCTTAAGTACCTTAAAGAAGTGCACGCCTCCTTAAACGAAAAAGGCATGATGATCCTTGACCTCTTTGGGGGAAGTGAGAGTGAGACCCCTGAGGTTCAAGAAAGAGATATAGATAATAATGATCAGATTCTTCCATTTGTCTTTGAATTTGAAAGAAAGAGCTTTAACCCCATAACAAGAATTTCAAATTACGGTATTCACTTTAAATACCCAGATGGAACTGAACTTATGGATGCCTTTACCTACGAGTTTCGTATGTGGAGCATTACTGAATTAAGAGACCTCTTTGAAGAAGCGGGGTATTCTAATTCTGTTGTCTATTGGGAAGACTTTGATGAAGAGGGCTTTGGAAATGGAAGCTTCTACCCTACTGAAAGTGAGGAGAACTCTTTAAACTGGAATTCCTATATTGTAGGAATTAAGTAAGAGAGCCCATAATAGTCACTTCATTCTTGTTGGCGTTTAATTGCTTTAAGATAACTCTATAATCACATTCTTTCGCCACTTTCTTAAACTTCTCTAAGATTCCATACTCTTTATCACCTTGAAACTTTATGGTGAAAATAAAGTGGGTGCAGTGCTTTCCTAGCACCCAATAATCTATAAGTTCTAAGATCCGCTCTGGTGCTGAGATAATATCAGAGACTACCCAATCAACCTTCTCTTCAGCCTCATACTTAAAAGCGTCAGTCTTAAGGAAGCTTACCTTAGGGTCTTGCATTAGAGTTTCTTCTAAGGGTGAGCGGTCAAGAGCAATGACCCTGGCCCCTTGCTTGCGAGCAATATAAGTCCATCCACCGGGACAAGCTCCAAGATCAACTAAGAGTTCTCCCGCAGAGATCTCTACCCCCATAAGTAGTTGAGCTTCGACTATCTTTCTATAAGCGCGAGAGGGTGCCCTTTTATCATCTTCAACATTATTAAAGCCGCCCACAAAAGGAGAGATCAAAGAATGATACTGATTCATCTCTTCAGTATTTAAAGAAGAAAAGGCCATGGAGCGATCGGGTAGAATAAGCACTTGTAAAAAAGGAAGGCTCCGGTCGAAGCCTTTTCTTAGGCAATAAATATTCTTCTTTTTTAACCCAGAGATGACCTTGCCTTTAACAATGTCTGCTCTTCCCGTTTCAAGAATGCCGTACTTGGCGGTTAAGGCGTAGACATGGCAATTGATCTTGGTATTTTCATCGATCTTCGGTAAGACAACCTCAAGAGCGGCACTAACTTGTTTACCAACAGAATCCTCTGGAACAACTTCAGCATTAATTAAGGCCGTGCTTGAAAAAGCAAGATAGGAAGCTTTTAAATTAACCCCCGCTTTTATCTCGACGAGAGGAAAGCCTTTTAAAGGCTCACATTCATTTGTGAATTCTCCACGAATCTCTTTAACTAATTCCTTGGTCCATTTGTCGTCTTTGCATAATATATAGTGCACTAAAACTCTCCGAAATCTTAAACTAACTCTCTAAAGAAGAAGTAGCATTAGCTGCCTAATATAACACTTCTAAATATTTAAGAATAGGCGGACTACTCCTTTATGCAGAGTATCAATGTTTTATATTTAGAAGATTTAGCTAAGCTGATATAATATTAAGAAAGTAATGATGGCCCAGACTTAGGAAGAAAAGTGGATTACAACTCATATTCTAAAGAAGAATTAATTGGTCTCTTAGGTGAGAAAGATAAAAGCATAAAGCATATGAAATCAACCTATGGCTCCTCTTTTTCAGAGAACTTTAAATCTAAAGAAAGATCAAAGTTCGGTGATACCATCGATTGGTTAGAGCACTCTCCTGTTTGTACAAAGATCGTGGACTTAGATTTTAACCTGCAGTATATGAGCCGGGCCGGTATTGAAGGCCTTCAAGTTGATGATGTCACAAACTACTATGGAAGCCCCTATCCTTTTCATTTCTTCCCTGAGAAATTTAAGATCAAGATGATTGCTGCTCTAGAGAAAGTAAAAGAAACAAAAGAGATGGGCCAAGTTGTAGATGAGCCTCTTTCAGACATTCATGGTCAACTTCACTGCTTTAACGCGACTTTAATTCCTGTTTTTAAAAATGATAGTGAATTAGATTATATCATTGTAGTTTCAATCAATGTCTCTGATATGAAAGCTGCTGAAAAAGAAAAAATAGAGTTACAAAGAACTTATTTCCATAATTCTAAATTAGCTTCATTAGGTGAAATAGCCGCAGGTGTTGGACACGAAATAAATAATCCCCTCGCTATTGCTATGGGATTTGTGAAAAAGTTAAAGAAAGACTCGACTATTCAGGAAGATTCTCCCTTAATCAAATCTTTTAGCCATATAGACGAAGCTCATTCTCGAATAGCCACTATCGTTAAACAGCTTAAGACTTACGCCAGAGTCGACTCCACTGAGATTGAGCCTTTTTGTGTTGGAAGTAATATAAAACAAGTCACCATGATGCTAAAAGATATCTATACCAAAGAAGATATTCACTTCTCCATGATTAACTTAGATGAAGAAGTTTTGTGCATGGGAAACTCAGGAAGATTTCAACAAGTCATGATGAATCTCTTTACTAATGCTAGAGATGCAATGGTAGATGCAAAGATGAAAAATATCATTATAGAATTAAGAAAGGAAAGTGAGTCGAAAGCTTCCATTCTAGTAAGTGATACGGGAAAAGGGATCCCTAAAGATATTCAAGAAAAGGTATTTGAACCTTTCTTTACAACAAAAGAAATTGGCGAAGGCACAGGTATGGGTCTTGGGATCGTTTTGAGCTTGATCAAAGAAATTGGTGGAGAATTAAGCATGAATTCTCAAATAAACATTGGAACTCAGTTTAAGCTTGAGTTCCCTATTTGTTCTGAAGAGTCTTAGGCTAAAAAAAGAAGGATTACTTCCCACAACACTTTTTAAACTTCTTCTCACTTCCACATGAACATGGATCATTTCTTCCAAGTTTTGGGGTAGCTCTTACAACAGGTTTAATATCATGAGAATGATTACATCCTGGTCCATGAACATGCTCTTCTACTTCAGCTTCTTTCTTTGTTTCTTCGTTCATATCATTTCCGTTTCAAGTGGTTTCTAACGGCCTTTTTAGACTGCCCTCCCCCTATAGGCAACAGGTAAGTCCTATGATGCCTAAAAAAGCATATAATCTGTTATTTAGCCCCGTCTTGGCCTAGAATTGAAGCTTAGAACCCTACTTACTGATTACTGGAGTTTTCATGAAAGCCTTATCTTTGATCTTAACCATATTACTCTTAACAGCTTGCGCCTCAAAGAAGCAAGTCTCAGTCATTGATATGAGCTTTGATATAGCTGAAGAAAAAGGAAAGCTTTATGCTTCCTTCCTTAAGAACAAGGGCTATAAATTTGATTTTGGGACTACAGCAACGAGTTCCTCTGAAACATCTTTAATCATTAATAAAAAAGATATTACCTGTGGTAAAGGTGAGGCTGCCGGTATGGTTGTTAAATATGGAGATATTAAGGGGCCCTTTATTGTGATCCCTAAAGCTAAGTTTACTAAGTTCTATATAGTCTGCAAGATCGATACGACCTTAGCAGGTGATTACTATGTAAACTTTGAAAAGATTTATAATACAAAAGATAAAGAGAGTATTCTTCCCCACGAAGTCATAGCTGAAAAACAAAAATGGATCTTAGCTAATTAAGCGGCAAAGAGCTTTATAACCGCTTCGCAGAATTTTACTGATTCATCTTTAGAATAGATAATTCCCTGTACATAACTGATGGGACCTATAACTCTTGTCAGTTGAATCTTAATGATAATTTCATCTCCAACTTTAGGAACAGTCTCTTCAAAACTCACTTTCTCAAACCCTACTAAGAAAGCCTTCTCAAGCTTCTTTTTTGAATCCTCTTTTTGACTATTATAGGCATTAATATAACCAAATGATTGGGCCATCCACTCTATATAAGAAGATTGCCGAACAGTTGAATCACTAAGATAAAGAGAGTCTTCTTTAATCTCTACTAAGCAAGTTCCTGAATCACCATTAGCTTCTAAGACTTGATCTACCCAAACCATAGGTTCTCTATGAGGAAGAAAGTCTTTAAGTTCACTTACATCTATCATTCTATCCCCTCAAAATACTTAGCGCATCTTAGCCTATCAATCTTAGCGTTTGAGTTAATGGGAAGGGAATCAATTATTTTGATATGATCTAATGAAAATTTTCTTTGATACTTATCAAACAGAAGCTCTGAGATCTTCTTTTTATTATTCTCACTTCCTTTTACAACAAGGGCCAAGTCATGGCCTAACCTCAAATCAGTGACCGGAAGCGCCACTACATCCATTGCCATTTCTTTAAGAAGATAGGATTCAATCTCTTCGAGAGAGAACTTCTCCCCGCCTCTATTTAAGATAAGATCGCTTCTTTTTGAAAATGAATAACTTTCATCACTATTTTTAAGCAGTATATCATTCATCTGATAAACACTTTTAGGAAAGCTGATCTTTCCTTCTTGAATGATGGCGTGGCAAATATTCTTCCCTTTAATTTCAATACAGTCTTCAAAGGTCGTGATTTCTAATTCTGGCAGAGCAAAACCTAAGTCACCATTTCTTTTTGGCATAACTCCTGGAGGAAGATGAGTCACTCCTGGAGAGGCCTCAGTGCAGCCGTAACCAATGCTTGGATACTTTATCTTTAGAAGTTCTCTGCTTTGTTTCCATAGATCGATAGAGACCTTAGCCCCCCCTAAGACACAGGTAAGGCTTTTAGGTACTTCTATAGAGTTTCTTTGACAGTAAGAGATAAGATCAAGCATATGAGTTGGCGTGGACAAGGTCATTAGCCCTTCTCCATATTTAGCGGCACAGCTTAAAAACTCTTTATGATGATCTTTACCGTAAGCGCCTTTAGGGGTCACTAGTTCAAAGTCTTCTTGTAGACCTAAAAGGTGACCTAAACTTAGGCCAAAGATATGATAGGGCTGAGGATAGCAAAAGAGGGTCTTGACTGGGAGTTCTTTAAAGAAAGAAAGGATCCCTTTATTAGAGGACTCAATATTTTCTTTTGTAAAAAGAACAAGCTTAGCACTCTTATCAGAAGTGCCTGTGCTAAATAAACCAAAGCTCGGAAGGATTGAATACTCCTCTGAACTCTTATGATCAAAGCCAGTCCTATCTTTAAAGTCCCCTGAAAATTCAACCCTTCCCTCTGGAAGAAAAGGAAGATAATCGTCGACGTTCTCAATTCGAGGGGGGCATAGGATTAAGAGTTGATCATCTCTCAATTGCGTCTCTTCAATCAACTCTTGAACCTTTAGTGAATGAGTGCCTTTCCAAAGGATGATCTTAAACATTAGAGGACACCCATACGAAACAATGGATTATCTTCTTCCCACATTCCCCCAGCAACTGCTGAAGTCATTCCTCTCATGGCATGAGTCTTCTTCTCTAGGCCCTTTACTTTGTTAATAAAGTTCCCACCGTAGAAGATTTGAAGGAGGTTGTGAAAACGTTCAATTCCCTTGGTCAGTTCCTTTTGATAATCAAAAAGGTTATCCGGACTATTTAAAAGAATATCGCTATGATTTAAAGAGTGAATCAAGTTCTTAGATATTATCTGGGCAGATTTAAGTGAGACATGAACACCTGAAGAGAAGACCGGGTCAAGGAAGCTCATGGCGTCCCCTACCGAGGCCCAGCGTTCAGCGCAGAAGGTCTCACTTTTATGAGAAAAATTAGAGGATACTTTAAACTCACCGTTTCTTTTAGCGTTCTTTAAAAGAGCGCCAAACCATTTATTTTCATTAAGGCATTCTTCAAAGAAGTCTTCTCTCTTTTTTAATTCTCGAACCTGATCTTTCTTGGCCACAATACCAACAGAGGAGACATTCCCTTGAAAAGGGATCACCCATGACCAAGCCGAGTCTTTTAAGATGCCAATACTAATATCACCGGGGCTTTTTAAATGAGAGCGGTCAACGTCTTCAAAATGAGCGTAGAGCGCAAAGTTATTATGGTAGATATTATTGATTTTCTTGGTTTGAAACTTCTTTGAAACAATGGAAGCTTGCCCGCTTGCATCGATGATAAAGCGGCTTTTGTACTGACCAGAGTTAGTCTTAACTGAGACAAAATCCTCATGAAGCTCACAGTCTTGAAAAGTCTCTGGCTGCCTTACTTCAACTCCAGAGTTCTTTGCAAAGTCTAAGAAGTCTTTATCAAATTCAGACCTAAGGACTTCGTAGGCATGAGGAAACTTGGCCTTCCCATTATTTGAGAAGTCGAAGTAAACCCCTTCATCAAGCTCCGTATCATAGAAAGAAGCCCCATTTTTTTGAATATACTTTCCTGAGGAAAGATCCTTGTAAAAGCCAAGCTCTTGAAAGATCTCCATTGAATACGGAAGTAAAGATTCGCCAATTCGAAAACGCGGAAACTCTTCTTTTTCAATCAGCAAGACCTTGTGCCCCGCCCTAGCAACGTAGGAAGAAACGCAAGCTCCCCCTGGTCCACCACCTATGACTATCAAGTCATACATTTAGGTTTCCCTCAAACGCCTCGCTAAGAAGCATCTTATTAAGTTTTGCTACGTCTCTATCAAGACGTCTATCTTTAGCCACAAAGGCACTCTCTTCTCTAACCTTCGCGTATAACTCTCTTGAGCTGCTTCCTTTAAGTTCAATCTTCTTTAAATCTAAGGCCTGACAAAGACATAAGAGATAACTTGAAACGACGGAAGTCACTTTTTCTAACTGGTCAAAGCATTGAGTGGCGCCACTCATACCAAGAGAAACCTTATCTTGATTATGAGATTCAGATGAGCGGGAAAAGATACTATTAGGAATACAAAGGGCCATGATCTCACTTGTAACTGCGGAGACATTTTGATGCACTCCTTTTAGACCATGATTTAAATGATTATCTTCAAGGTTATCGTTATCCCAATTGGCCAAGTTAGGCGGAAGCCCTCTATTTGTTTTATCATTGATAAGTAAGGTCAGTTGGCGATCAAGTAAATCTGCGAGGTTCCCCATGCAGATCTTTAGATAATCCATTGAGTGAGAAAGATAACCTCCATAAAAGTTACCTCCATTAGCAAGCCCGTCTTCTTGATCAAAGAGAGGATTATCAGAAGCTCCATTGAGCTCCTCTTGAACCCATGATTTTATCATTGAGAGGGTATCTTTAATTGGTCCTAAGACCTGAGAAGCGCATCTTAAAGAATAAGGATCTTGAACAAAGTGACTGGTCTTTCCATCAACTGATTCAATTGAATCATAGCTATCTGCTTTATAATTTTCTTGATCTAACAAACTTAAAATATTCTTAGCAGCAGTTCCTTGGCCTTCAAAACGCTTTGACTGAGAGTTCACAAGAGGCCCAAAGGCCTCTGTTCTTCCGCCGATCGCTAATGTTAGCCAGCTCGTTGAAGTTTCTGCAAGTTCAACTAATTTATAGGCCAAGCTATAGTTATAAAAACAAAGCCCAACCATGGCACTTGTTCCATTAACGATGGCCAAGCCTTCTTTAGGTCCAAGCTCATAGGCAGAATAAAGTCCTTTTGAAACAAGGTCCTCCATCTGCACAATCTCGCCTTTATAATAAGCATCCCCTTGGCCCCTAAGGTTTTCACCAATATAGGCTAAAGGAATAAGGTCCCCACTAGCTCCAAGAGAACCTTCTCTAGGAATAACTGGATAGATCCCTTTATTAAAGAGCTCCTTCATTTTCTCAAGTAGCTCCATTGAGATTCCTGAATAGCCGCGGCTTAGAGAAACAATTCTAAAAAAGAGGATGCTTCTCCCTACTTCTTCCGTTAATAACTTTCCTGTTCCCATTAAGAGATAAGAAATAAGATTATCTTGGAGTTTCTTTGATTGCTCATTGTCGATTGTTCTATGACAACTATCTCCAAAGCCAGTATTGATGCCATAAAGAGGGATCTTTTTATCAAACCAATTCTTAAAATTATTATGTGAACTCAAGACTCTTGAGCTTAGGTTTGAAGAAAACTCAATCTCTCTTGAATCATCTTTACCAAAAAGAAGTTTAAAGGCCTGATTAAAGTCAACATCAGCACTATCAAGTATTAGTTTCACAATGATTTCCTCATAGAAAAAGACTTGTTAAGATGACAGTCTTCTCCTCTTTCGATTTTTTCTCTTAGAATATTATCTTCATCACAAACCTCTTCTATAAAGGGTTTGGACTTATCAATTTCAATGCAATAATCATCCCTACCTTGAGTCTTACTTAGCTCAAAGAAGTCACAAGTATAAAAGGCTTCATCTTTCTTCGTTACTTGGATAAAGAGGATCTTCTTCAATCCTAGGCCATCGAACATATAAGCGTTCTGCGCCAGCGCAAGACCAAGAGTCTGCTTGCCTTTATTTAGACAAATCATCTCTCCTTCAAAGCCGCTCATAAGTGAATATGAGAGCATCCGTACGTTAGGTAGAGTGTGAACAAATAATGAAGGAGAAACCTTAGCTGAGTTTTGAAAGGCCCTGTCGGTATTTAAAGAGCCCTCAGAAGCGAGAAGAACAACACTGCATGGGAGGACCTCAGAATCATAATAAAAGCTAGCTTCAGCTAAACAGAATGATTCTCCATCAAGCTGGTTCCATCTTCTAACTTTGGAGGCCCAACTCGGGGCTACCTTATTATTAAATTCTATTGTATTGAGATTTGTTTTTAAAAAGTATTTAAGCTTACTCACTGTGCCCGCCTAACAAGTAGAGCACCATTGACGCCACCAAACCCTAGGGAGGTGACAAGAACACTTGAAAGAGGAAGATCCAGGGCTAAATTATAAACGTAGTTCTTACCCTTAAAGCTTTCTTGATCGTGAGCATTTGGAATCGGAAAGATCTTATTATGCTTTAAACAATTTATAGCTGCGATCAAATCAACCAGGCCACTTGAACCTAAGGTATGACCTGTGGCCCACTTGGCCGCCGTGATGGGAAAGTCTTTTTTAACTAGCTCTTGAATCTTACTTAAGACTTCGTCTTCAATTAAGTCATTAGTATAAGTGGCCGTCCCATGGGCAATGGCCATGTCAGGAGCGCCTTTTTTAACCACTTCGCTAGCGCAAGTATAAAGTCCTGTTCCTTCAGGAGACGGGCTCGTGACGGCGTGAGCTTCATTAAAAATGACGACATCGGCTAGTTCAAAGTCAGACTTGAAACTTGATAAGGTTAAAGCGCAAATAGCTTCGCCAAGGATAAGACCGTCTCGCTCTTTTTGAAAAGGCCTACATGATTCAGCACTTAAGGCCTTTAAGCTTTTGAAACCAGTTTGAATAAAAGGCCCGACTATATCTCCAGAGATGATATGCACTCTTTCACAAAGCCCAGCTTCTATCCATTTCTTTCCAAGGGCAAGGGCCCCATGAGATGAAGCGCAAGCATTGGAAACAGACTGGGAGATAACAATATTTTCTAAAGCGGCTTTCTCTAGGAATTCATTAAGAACGATATCAAGGCTATCAACAATTGGCCCTTCCAAAGAAAGATGATCTTCAATAGCGCCCTTTGTTGAAGAATAAATGATTCCAACCGGACAATCGGGAGCTTTTATAAAACAGGCTTTCTTAAAAACCTGCAAGAGCCTCGTCACTAAAGTATCAAGAGCAGATCCTTTAAGATCGTCTTTAATAAGACTAGCAATAGGTGTTGATTTGTATGATTCAAAGTATTCACGAGATCGTGGCGCCCATCTCTCCATACTTTGAGGAGCGACTCCACTTCTTCCTGCAGAGAGGCTGGACCAAAGCTCTTCAGAATTCTTAGAGACTCCAGTCATGCACTCGTAGCTTTCAATATAGATTGTTCTTTGCATTTTTTTTATTTAATCGTTAGTATCTAAAAATGATTCAACTCAATACGGCATTTAAGGTAGATCTATCAAACTTGGTAAAAGAAGATGATAGTTTTACTCTCACTTGGAAAGTTCCTGAAGATCTTCCTTATTTTCAAGGGCACTTTCCTAATCAGCCAGTCCTACCGGCCGTTGCGGTTATTGATCTTGTTCTTCATCTTATATCTCAAGTTCATTCTCAAGATTACAAATTCAAAAATATTAAGAGCGCAAAGTTTGCAGCGGTTATATCTCCAAACGATGAGCTTGAAGTTCAAATGACTTATAACAAATCAAAGGAACTATGGTCCTCAATCTTTAAAAATAAAGACCAAGACCTTGTATGCAGGATTCAGTTTAGCTTACTTTGCGAAGAGACCTCAGCCACTAGGTCATAAACATCTCCAAGAGTTTTTACCTTTTGAAATTGTTCAACATCCATCTTTACTCCGGTCTTATCTTCTATATGAACGAGCATATCAACCGCATCAAGACTGTCGAGTCCGAGGTCGTCAAAGAGATGAGCATCAGGAGTTAACTTATCTATACCAAGTTCAAATTCTTCACTTAAGGTTTCGTTAATTCCATCGACTATGAGCTGCTTTTCCACAAACTCTCCTTCTACATTAAGTTTTTAATAACAAATGAAGTGTTCATGCCACCAAAAGCAAAATTATTTGAAACGGCATATTCAATCTCAGCATTCACATTTTCTTTTAAGATATTTATTCCAGAGAACTCATCTGTTACTGAACTTATATTTCTTGTTGCTATCATTCTTTTGTTTTTCATCATCTCAACCATAGCTATCAACTCAGTTGATCCGCAGGCAGCTAAGCTATGACCAAGATGGCCTTTTAAACTACTTACGGGGATATCTTGCCCAGGAAATGCTTTTTTAATAGCTAGGGCTTCTTGCAAGTCCCCTACTTTAGTTCCTGTAGCGTGAGCGTTTACATAATCAACCTGTGAAGCTGATACCCCAGATTTCTCTAAGGCCATTTCAATGGTTGTGCTCATTTGTTCAGCTTGAGGTTGACTCATGTGAATACCATCACAAAAGTAAGCCCCCCCCATAAACTCAGCGTAAACCTTTCCGCCGCGCTCTTTAACATGAGATTCACTTTCAAGAACAACAATGCCAGCGCCTTCAGAGACAACAAGACCATCTCGGTTAGCATCAAAGGGACCAGGAATCTTGAGTGGTTCTTTATTATAATTTTTAGAAGAGGCCTTAACTACGTCGAAAACAGAAACAGAAGTATAGTGAAGTTCATCAGCGCCGCCAGCGATGACAACATCGTATAGGCCGGCCTTAATTAACTCTGCTCCCATGATCACTGCTTGAGACGAAGTGCTACAAGCGGAACTAGGAGAGATCAAAGGCCCAGAGTAACCCAGGGCCAAAGCCACGTTCGCCGCGACTGAGTGATTCATAACTTTAAAGAATGATGTTGAGAGCTGACCTTTAGGTCCACCGTTTTCAATCATCTTCTTGAAGTATTTTTCTAAAAAGATGGGAGAGCCTGAAGTGCTTCCCATGATGACTAATGTTCTATGATGATTTGGTTTGAAAAGATCATTCTCTTCAGAGTTTCTCCCTACTGAAAGGGCAGCGTCTTTAAGAGCAGACTTGGTTGCGTCATAGGCCATGGTCGACATACGTGACATTGATCTTCTAACGTTTCTAGGCAGGGATGAGTCGTCAAACTCTTTAGCGGGAGCGGCGACAAAGGTCTCAAGACCATTATAGCTTTCCCATTCTTCAAAAAACTTAAAGTTACACGAGCCTTTATCTAACTCTGAGAAGAGTTCTTCTGGCATATTGCCAAGAGAGCTAACCAGCCCCATTCCTGTAATGCAGACCTTTTGCATAGAATCCTCAGTTTTTTAACTGGTTTAATATACTTTTAATTCCCACAATATGACCAGAAGTTCTAAGCCCTGACACAGAGGCTCCAAGGAGCCCTGGGAAGAGAGTATTTTGTCCTGTTAGGTAGAGGTTTTCAAAATGTGTTCGTGGCCCAAGTGACTTTACCCCAGTGCAAGTAGAGTCGTGATAGATTCCATAAGCGGAGCCATTTGGTGAAGGGTTATAGAATTGATTTGTTAAGGGGCTTGAATAACATATTGAAACTATTGATTTTTTAAATCCTGGAAACTCTTCTTCAATTGTCTCTATCAAAGGTTTGAAAAGTTCCTCTTTAAGCTTTAAGTATTCTTCGTCCTTAGAACGCTTTTCAAGTTTCTCAAACCTCTTGAACTCATCGCTCTGACACGGAGCGTGTAGTGAAAGTGGAAGTTCTCCTTCCCCGTTATAAGTCCTAAGGGGGGAGCTCATGAAAACAAAGGGTCCCCTTTTTTGACCTAGTTCTACACCAAAAACGCTCTGTGTCCCTTTGGGATAAAAGTAGTAATTAGACTTTGCATTAATCCCTACGGAGTCCTTTAGGAGAAGATAGGCACCAACAAAAGGGTCTGATTCTCTAATCTTCGTTAGTCGGCTGCTAAAAGATTTTCTTAAGTTTTCATGCCCGATCATCTCGAAGATCAACTTAGGATGAATGCCCGAGATAAAGAGGTCGGACTCAAAGCTCTCTCCACTTTCGCAAGTAACAGCTTTAATCCGTTTACCATCGCGTTCAATAGAGGTGACTTTTTTTCTAAGAAGGATCTCTCCTCCAAGCTCGACAATCTTATCAGTAAAACGCTTAACTAATTGTTTACCACCATTTTTAAAGCCATGAGCAGAAACAATAAGAGAATCGGTCATGATGGAGTGAACCCCAAAAGAGACATCCTTAGGAGAAACTCCGTGAAGTAAACAAGGGGCCTCAAGAACTTCCCTAAGCCTTCCCTCGATTTCTAACTCATCAAAGACTTCACTTAAACTAATATTCAAGTGTTTCATGACTAATTTTTGGTCAATTTCTGTTTTAAAGTAATAGGTGGGAAAACAATGAGCAGATTCAGAGACTCGATCAAAGAATTTTTTAATCTTCTCTTCAAGATCCGGAAAGATCTTTATAAGGTTTAAAATATTTTTTTCGTATCCCGTACCATAGGAGAAACCCCAACCTTCAAAGCGGTAAACATCTACGTGATCTCTATCAAGTTCAATATAATCATCTTCATGAAATACACCGAGATAGGATAAGAGACGCTGAAATGGGAGTCCATCACCAAGAGCGCCTTGATAGTGTCCACCGGTTTCATATTCAACACCAAATCTTTTAAAGGTATGTAAATATCCGCCGGCCACGTAGTGCTGTTCTAGAATCCTTACCTCATAACCCTTTTGAAGCAAGATGATTGCTGTGGTCAATGAAGAGATTCCTGAACCAATGATTGTTACTTTCTTACTCATGAAAAATACAAGCCGCCATTCACGCTAAGGGTCTGTCCGGTCATGTATGAGGCTTCTGTAGAAGCAAGAAACGAGACAACTGAAGCCACTTCTTCAGGCTTTCCAATCCTTCTAAGAGGAATGTTCTTTTTCATCTCTTCTAAAAAGGGAATATTCTCAGTCATCTTGGTTTCAATGATTCCTGGAGCCACGCAATTGATACGTATCCCTCGCCTACCCACCTCATTGGCCAATGACTTAGTCATGGCAATAACACCTGCCTTGCTAGCAGCGTAATTGGCCTGTCCGCCATTACCTACTTGGCCAGAGAGAGAGGCCATATTGATAACAAAGCCTTCCTTTTTTAAAAGCATCTTCTTAACTGACCATCTCATTAAATAGAAGCTGCCATAGAGGTTTGTTTCTATAACATCCTTAAAGTCATCATCAGACATAAGGCCTACTAGAGTGTCCTTAGTTATTCCTGCATTATTGATTAATCCATAGAGCTGAGCGTCTGAGTTTTCCCCAAAGAACTTCTCTAAGCTCGCTTCAACTTGTTCCCTATCACTTACATTAAACTGAATGATTGAGGCCCGACCACCGGCTTTAGTGATCTCATCTCGACACCTCGCAGCTCCCTCTTCATTGCTATTATAATTGATCAATACTTGATAACCATCTTTGGCCATTCGCTTAGAAATGGCTAAACCAAGCCCTGATGAGCCTCCGGTAACAATGACAACCTTATTGTTTAATGACATACTCTTTCCTAGTTATGATCGAAGAAATGGCAAACATAGAAGAACATCCTACCAAGCTGATTCATAGGTTGTCATTGCTCTACTTCGCCCTGATCGGAATTATCCTTTACTTAGTCATCGTTCCCGTCATTTTCCCCTTAAAGTTCATAAGTTTATTCTATAAAAAGGCTAATAACGCCTACTATTTAGTCATTCAAAAGTTCACTTTTATCTACCTCTTCTTAAGCCCATTAAAGCTTAAGATCATTGGGACAGAGAAGCTCGAAGCCCTGCAAGATCAAGATTATGTCTTCGTCTCAAATCACAGGTCTCACCTCGACGTTTTTGTCCTCCTCTCTTTCATTAAAAAGCTAAGAGTCTTGGCCAATTCTTATATCTTTAAAGTTCCCGTACTTGGTTTGATGATGAGACTCTCAGGTCACTTTGAAGTTGAACCAGGGAATGTTGAGAAGTTTAATAAGGCCGTTCAAGATATCAAGCTTGCGGTTAAATTAAAGCAAAGTGTCTTGTTCTTCCCAGAGATGACCAGATGCCCTAAAGGCTTTCAAGGAATTTCAAAGTTTAGACTGACTCCCTTTAAGCTGGCGCGGGATTTAAGTATCCCAGTAGTCCCTATTGTTTTAAAAGGAACAGACGGAGTCTGGCCAAGGGGTGTCTCCGCTCATGACTATCATTCAAAAGTAATAGTTACAGTCCTTGATCCCATTGATCCAAAGAACTTTGACTCGACTTCATCATTCTCTAAAGCTGTTAAAGAAAAGATGCTAGAGAGCTTTTCAGGTTCTCTGTCATGACTCCAAGACCGTTGATCTGTATTCCCACCTATAATAACTCCGAGACGATCGAGCAGGTCGTTATAGAATGCCTTAAAGAATCTCTTCTCCCCATCCTTATCCTCGACGATGGTTCACAGAACTTGGTTGAGGAAATCTTAGAGGGCTCTAACCATCCAGACCTAAAGGCCTCCCTAAAGAAGCGGATTAAGATCCACCGTTTCGAACAAAACCAAGGTAAGGGCGCGGCCATTCAAAAAGCATTTAAGCTAGCCTTAGAAGCTGCGCATACCCATTTGATTACAATAGATGGAGACGGTCAGCACAAGGCCTATGACTTAAAGAATATCGAAGCTGCCATAGAGAAAGACCCATGGTCTCTCATTATAGGAAAGAGAAAGTTCATTGGAGAGCATGTCCCTTCCTCTTCAAAGTTTGGGCGAAAGTTCTCAAATTTTTGGGTTAAGTATCAAACTTCAACAAATATAGAGGATTCACAAAGTGGCTTTAGAAGTTATCCTTTGTTCTTTGTTCAAAACTTTAACTTCTTCACAAAGAAGTATGATTTTGAGATTGAAGTCTTAATTAGGCTCTTATGGAAAAAAGTCTTTGTGCAAGAGATTGAAGTTGATGTGTATTACCCGCCGCCAGAGATAAGAGTCTCTCACTTTGATAAACTATGGGATAACGTAAAGATCTCCCTTCTTAATACTGTCTTAGTTATTGTCTCCCTATTAAAAGAGAACACGACCGGACTTAAGACAACTCTTTCTCTCGCGACAGGTGTCTTCTTTGCAGTTCAGCCTATTTATGGACTACAAGTTTTCTTCCTAGGACTCGCTGCCTTTATCTTTAAACTAAATTTTTCCTTAATGTTCTTAGCCAGCCAAATTTCAATTCCCCCCCTCATTCCCTTATGGACCTACTTATCTTTGAAGATAGGTTTTTTCTTAACAGGAAAACCATTTTTTATCCCTCTAGAAGATATTACTCTAGAGTTAGCAAAAACCTTTTTATCCACTTGGGTTATAGGCAGTTTAGTTCTTGGTCTCCTTTTAGGTGGTGCGGTTATCTTAACCTCTCTCATTAAAGGCATAAAAAACACATCAAAGAACAAAGCATGGACAGGAAAGGATAGAGGCGGACGTTTTGGAAATGCCTTTATGAGAAAAGCCACTTTGCTCTTCGGTCCTAAGTTTGCTTATTTATTCTTGTATTTTATCGCTCCTTATTTCTATCTCTTTGCGATTAAAGGAAACTATGCTCAAAACATCTTCTTTAAACAGCTCTATCCCAAGACAGGTTTATTAAAGAGACAATTTCTCGTCTTAAAAACCTTTCTTAGTTTTGGGAAGATTCTGATCGATAATATCTATACTCAAAGTAACGGCGTTCATTCTTTTAAGTTTCTAAAGAATGGAAATGAAAACCTTAAGAAAGCTTTAGGATCAGGCAATGGACTTATCTTAGTTGGCGCTCATATTGGCGGCTGGATGTTGGCCTCTAAGATCTTTCAAGATGAGTCGGACGCTCAAACAGAGGTTCGGATCAATATCGTTCAGTACAACGCAGGAGTAGGCCAGAGCTCTAGTGATAAGATTAAAGATGATGAATTAAATTATATAAACAGCTCAGATCAAGATAGCATCTTTAAGATCAACGGCGCCTTAAAGAAAAATGAAGCCTTAGTCTTTATGGCCGATAGAAGAATGTCTAAGAATATAGAATTGATTCCTTTTCTAGGTAAGCTGGCGATCTTTGACTCGAGTCCCTTTAGGATAGCTGTTATCAAGAAAGCTCCTATATGCTTAAGCCTTGCTTTTAAGAAGGATTCCGAGACATATGACTTCTATATATCTCCTCCTATAATTCAAGAGATCAATGAGTCTCTCTCTAAAGATCAAGCGACCTTTAAGCTTATGCAGGAATACGTTGGATTTATGGAAGAGAGGCTTAAAAAGTATCCACACCAATGGTTTAACTTCTTCCCCTACTGGTCTTCTACTCAGTTGAGCGACTCTTAAGGCTAAAGAGACTCAAGAGATTGATGATCAAAAGAGTATAAACAGCAAAACTAGAGACTTGTGCCGGTATCTTTAATTCAAAGCGAAGAGCCATGATTAAGCAGCTTATCAATAAAATAAGCGCCACTAAAAGAATTCTTAATTTACTAACCTTTTTCATAACGACTCAATTTTACTTTAATATTTAGGCCTGATTTTTCCTTGATAATAATAAGATTAGGCCTCGCTTTCTCTTTAAAATGATAAGATAAATCAAGAGGCCCTATCTTCTCATTACAGACTTCAAGCTTACAGTTCATAAAGCCAGTCTCATACCAATGAGTAAAGAGATCCATCATCTTTAAAAACTGAAATTTCTTAACAGGTAAGATCTTCTCATTATAATAATAGTCCCTTGAACCCATCTTTTTATTTAAACTATAGTTAAAGATAGTATTACCAAGATCTCCAATGGCAACAATCTTCAACTCACTGCGAGTAACCTTATTAATTCCCTTGAATTGAATCTTTTTCTTATTCGGAAATTCAACAGTTACATCGTGATAATAGATTCCCGTTACACTAGGAGCAAAGCTCTCTTCCTTTTTAGAGTTAAAGGCACAGGAGTTTAAGAGAAAAAGAAGAACAAAGGTATTTAGCAGCTTATTCATTTAAGAGCCCTTTTAAGTATTCAGCCTTTTTCAAAAAGGCGGGTTTCTGACCTAAGGCCAGCTTCCAGTATTTCTTAGCTAGGTTCAGATCTTCCTTACAAGTTTTATAATAATTTCCCATAACAAGACTTATTTCATAATGATCGATCTTATTATTTTTAAAAGTTTTTATTTGATCTTCTGCGAGGGTACATTCTTTATTATCTATAGATTCTTGCACCCTAGGAAGCCCTTCTAAAAGCTTCGATATGTTTCTATACTCAGCACTAGAGAGATCTTCTTCTTGTTTTAAAACTGTAGCGATAACAGGCCTTCTTTTATCAAAACTCTCGGTTAAGTCATAACCAATATAGTCCCCACTGGTGCCATCTGCGTTTGAGACATAAAAGGTATTTTCTTTTGTATCAAAGAGAATCGAATGAGAAGCGATAAGGGCGTCAATAGTTCCTCTATTACCAATTCGAGGCTTAGCTTCCTTATAAAGGCTTTTATCTCTTAAGATACTTAAGACGCTTTTTATACCCTCTTCATGATCGACTTGTTCTAAGAGTTCAACTCCACGCTTATACCTATGCATCGTCGTTAATTCATTGATCCTCTTAATATTTACCTTATCTTCTTTAAACTCAGGGCTTTCTAAATGATTTGAAAGGACAAAGGAGTTTGATTTTTGAATAAAGATTTGTTTTGATGGAGAATTTTCAACAGTGATGACTTCTCCGGTTTTCCTATCCGCTATAACAAAGACTTCTGTTATAAAGGGCTTTTGCTCTAGGATAATTTCCTGAGCTTCTTTAATCGAAGAGGCCTTTAAGAGGATATTCTTAACAATTATAGTCGTCGGAGTTCCTAATCGAGAAAAACTATCTGAGCCCGCTGCATTGATAGAGGCGTAGATCCCTTGAGAGTTTACACCAGTGACGACTCCTACCATCCCGGCCCAAATAACAGAGAGATAATCATGACCTACTTTGGGGAAGCTCCATTTAAGAATCTTCTTATCATCAAAGATGTTCTCAATATCAAAATCAAAGTTTCTTCCTATTACCCAGGATTGATCTTCATTTTTGATCGCCGCAACAAAGCATCCTGCATCAGAGAAGTCTTCATCAACGAACAACTGCCCTACTTCGTGAAGGATATGATAAGCCGCTTGTCTCGTTAGAGGGTCTGCCAAGTAGTTATATTCTTCAGGGGCGTGGATAGAGACTCCTTGCATTTCTTTTAAGGAATCTTGATCGATATGCTCTTCAAGCCCATAAAACCAAATCATGGCCCCATGAAAGAAAAGTTTTTGCACAAAGAAGTTAGGAATAAAACTCTTAAACTTCTCTAATAACTTATTCTCCTGAAGTAATAAGAGGTCTTTAGTTAGCCTAGAGAATTCAAGTCCTCGCTTATAACTAGATCCTTCTAGAACAATATGGGTATGGCCACTCTCGCCTGTTTTTATCAACTGCCCTTCAATCCCAATAAGATCCTTTTCCGTAAGTGAAAGAGGTGCCACCACCCCTATGTGTAGAGTAAGAACATAAAGATTTAAAAAAAGGAGTAAAAGCAGAGCTAAGTTCTTAAGCATCCTCTCTCCATTTCATAAAGCTTGGTACGATAAAGAAAGAGCAATAGAAGACCCCTGCCAGCCCAATAGTGATAACGATCCCTAAGTCTTTCAAGATATTATGATCACAAAAGATAAGTGGTAGAAAACCAATTAAGGAGGAGAACCATGAAAGGACAAGCCCCGTATTGATTCCTTCACCTAAATCAGCTTCATCGTTTTTATAAATAAAAGAGTCTGTAGTGAAGATGCCATAGTCTACACTTAGGCCATAGATTAAGAAGAGCCCTACAATTGACATAAAGCTTACTTCAAAATGAAAGATAAATTGTAAGAGAAAGAAAAGCCCCATCGAAAAGAAGAAAGGCAGCACGCAAGAGATCACATGATAAATATTTCGGTATCTATAAAAGAGGATGAAGAAGATAAACACAAAGGCGATGAGCCCTAAGATCAAGAGCTCATCCATTATCATGGAAGTAAAGTCCTTCATGATCTCATGGACTGTTCGTGCATTAAGGATTGAACTTAGAATAAGTTTCTCTTGTTCAGGATTGGCTGAGAACCACATAGAGATGATCTTACCTTCATGCTCTAGATGACTAATAAACTTAGGGGTTACTTTTTCATCAAAGGAGTCTAATAGGGAAAGCTCCTTAAAAAAAGGAGCAAAGACTTTTAAGCTTTGCTTAGGAATTTTTGAGAGGTCTTCTCTAAGAGACTTCCAAGAATTGAAGTTCCTTAATTGATCTTCCCTACTTGGTAGGTATTTATAAATCCCGTCGTGGTTAACTTCCGCTTTTTTAAGAACGAGATAATCATTTTGAATGCTCAACTTATCTTTAGCATCGTAGATCTTAAAAAAGAACTTCTTCTTCCCGAGGTTTGTATAGACCCAAGAGCGCGCCGCTTCAGTTTCTTTCTTGATAAAATCAAAGCGGTACATTCCAAGTTCAAAATTAGTCAAAAAGATGGAGACAAAGCCCGCTAGGATGACAATAAGACTAAGAAGGTGAAGCTTACTGCCTTTAAAGCTCAGTTTACTTAAGTAGTTAATCTCAACCTTATTTTGAATAAATTTAGTAATAAGAAATGATAGTAAGATACCGATTGAAGAGTAGAACATCATCTGTCTTATCAAAGGAATTGAACTCGTAAGTAAGACTAGGAAAACGGCTAAAGTCGTAATCAGTCCATAAAAGTTGGTGCGCCAAACCTGCTTTTTAGAAGGGCTAAAAAAGGCATGTAGACCATAGTCTACTCCAAGACCGATAATCCCTACCCCGAAGGCCAAGGTTAAAGCATGGATCTTTCCAAAGACAATAATGGTTATTCCCGCAGAGATTAAACAAGAGATAAGAGCCGGAATAAAGACGATCAAGGCCTTAGCAATGCCTAGTTTTATGAGCATAAGGATAAGGAGGATAACCAGAGCAATTGTCATCAATGTGACTGTCTTAAGATCTAGTTGAATCTGAGATTTATTTTCAAGGTGGCTTTGATGGGCGCCTATCATGACCCCACCTAATGGATTTATTGTCTTTACGAGGATCGAGGTTTTCTCCATCTCTGAACCTGTAAAGCTTAATTCAATAGGAATAAGAACCTTTTCAGAACCCATAACTCTTAAGAGTCCCTCTTGCAGCTCAAAGTTTCCAAATTGGTTTGACCTAACAAGTTTCCAGTAGCGAGACTTACTATCAACGGGATCAAGGCGAGAGAGTTTAAAAAGCTCCCTCCCCTCACTTCCCATTAAGTAACTCATCTTATTTAACTCGTACTCAGACTGATTAATAAGTTCGCTGATTGAGGGGGCTTGAAACAAATAGAACTGACTCTTAAGCCAGCTCTCTACCTTGCCAGAATATTCTTGAATCTTAGGCAAACAGACTGCGGATACCACTAGGTCTTTAAGAGCTTTTAACTTTGAACAGGCCTTAAGAGCGGAGTCTACATCTGGAAAGACTAAGTAATTCCATGAGCCAATATTGAAGCTCTCAAGTTCACTAATGGTCTTTTCAATCTTAGAGGGAAAGAAATAGCCTTTTGGTGAACTCTCTATCTTGTTGCAGGAGCTAAAGAGTAAGATAAAAAATAAGGCTATAAGAAGTTTTCTATCTTTCATAAGTTATTTTTGATTCTTCAAATTCAAAACTTAGCCTATCCCCGCTTGTCTCAAATAAAATTAACTTAGAGATTGGGTCACTTAAACCGAGCTTGATCTCTATCTTCTTAAAGAAAGTATTTTCATCCTTAGGTGTAAAACGAAAGAGGCGTTTTCCTATATTTTTAACGTCGTAGTTCTTTTGAACAAAGTCCACATCCATCTTTATCCAGCCACGCAGATGAAGGATCGGCCCCACCATCGCCTTTCCAACCTTTGACAAAGACATCTCAGACTTCTTAGTCTTCCCTTCAAAAAGAGTGACCTTATCTTTATCGATTGTGAATTTGATTGGTTTTCCTGAAGTAACTGTCCATTCTAAGAGATCAGGTTTATTGAAATAGAGTGTCCCTTTTGAAGACAGGGTTAAGTCCATGCTTGGTAAGAACTTCTCTTGTTTAAACTTTGCCCGAATACTTTTCATCTTCGAGTACTTATCCCAGTGCGTTAACCACGTATTATCTTGAGACCTAGCGGCACTTGAAAATAATATGATGCTTAGGAATAGTATCCATTTCATAGGTCACTTCACGTTTTAGGTGGACTTAACTTATCTAGATTTTTATAATTTCGATAATAGTCGCATAAAGCCAAAAAAGGAAGCAGCATGTCCATCTCAGACCCACAGCTAAAAGAAATTGCAGAGCTTATTATTTCAGCCGTTGGTCTTCCTGAATCAATCATGGATGAACTTAGCAATGAGAGTAAACTCTCAGAAGCCCCCTTCGCATTAGACTCTATCGATATCCTAGAAATCGTCGCCACTGTGGAAGATCAATTTAAGATTCAAGTTGTTGACGCAAAAGAAGGAGCGGAGCATTTTCAAAGCCTCCAATCTATTTCTCAATTTATAAATTCAAAGAAATGAAGACTCCCAATGAGACCTTAATAACCGGTATAGGAGTCTTATCTCCTTCAGGAATTGGCGCAGAGGCTCTATGGGAAGACTGTCTTAATAAAAAGAGTCAAACCTCTGATGGGCTTGGTTGTATTAGTGATAAGGACTTTAAAAGTCTTTGCTCTCTTGTTAACGAAAGCCCTTGGCTAAAGAAGAAGCCTCTAAGCTTAGAGAGAAGTTTATACTTTAGCCTCTACTCAATCATAAGCGCCATCAGTGATGCTGGTTGGAAAGAGTTCAATCAAAGTGATGTCCTTTTAATTGGGACTACAACAGGACAGCTTAGCTCCTGGGAAACCAAGTTCATTGATCTCTGTCAAAAAAAACTTGAGGAAGAAGACCTTTCTTACTTAGATAAACAGCCACTTGGAAACTTAGGCGATTCTCTTAGAGAAGCCTTATCCTTTCCTGGCAAGATTCATATTATCTCTTCGGCCTGTAGCGCTTCTACTCAAGCTCTTGGAATGGCCCATGACTATTTGAACTCAAAGCGCTCTGAAAGAGTTATTGTTGGGGGCGTAGAAGAACTGGGACAACTGACCATAAAAGGCTTTGGTTCTTTAAAGCTCTTATCAAATAAGTCCTGCACTCCTTTTGATCAAGAACGAAGTGGAATCAACCTCTCTGAAGGCTCTGCATTTTATACCTTTGAAAAGAAGAGTTTGATGAGGCCCCACGCTTATATCGTAGGGGGAAGAACCTTTTTAGACTCTTATCATATGACTTCCCCGCATCCTGAAGGAAGAGGCTATAAAAGATCAATTATTGAATCTTTAAAGCAAGCTGATATTACAAGTGATGAGATAGACCTTGTTCACGCTCATGGAACAGGCACCTTTAATAATGATCAAGCAGAGGCCAACGCTATTGGCGAGATCATAGGAGCAAGCACTCCGGTTATAAGCACTAAAGGTGTTCACGGTCATGCCCTCGGAGCAAGTGGTGCCATTGAGCTCTCTCTTTGTATTCAAATTCTCAAGAGTGCGATGATCCCACCTATTACGGGATTAAATAATGTTGATCCTGAGTTTAAATTACTGCTTCCTAAAGAAAAAATTGAAAGAAAGGTTACCTACCTCTTAAAGTCCACCTTAGGTTTTGGTGGGGTCAACTCCTCCATCATTCTTAAAGGAGTGGCACAATGAAACTCCTGGCCTATTCTAAGACGACAGAAATCGATATAAGTGAACAGATAAGTAATCCTCTCAATAGAAAGAAGTCTATTAATATGCTTCTTTGTGAAGATTCTTTAAAGAAGCTACTTGAGTCTACCACGCTACCTGTCGGTCTCCCCCTCAAGTTATTCCTTTGCTCTGGCGAAGGCGAACTGGCACAGACCTACAAATTTTATTATGACTTAGCTGTCAATCAAAGGGCCAGGCCCATCCTGTTTCAAAATAGCCTGCATAACTCAACCCTGGGCTCTTGTTCAATAGCTTTCCCGAATATTGAAATGGGAGCAACTATTAGTAGCTCCCTTCACAGTATTGAATCGGCCTTAGATATTGCTCTCAATGAGATTGAACCAGCGCTTATCTTAATTGTAGGAGTAGATGCTTACCCTTCTGAATTAAAAGAAATTAAAGAAGCTAGTCACTCCGGAAAGATAAACCTTGAGTCCGCCTGTAGTTCGGCCATCTTTATCAATGATAAATCTCATGCTTGCTCTAAAGCATCCCCCTTTGGTGCTATAAAAGACATCCACTTTGATTTTTCAGTTAAAGAAGGTTTTGAAAACTTAGGGCCCTATTTCCCTGCCAATGGATTAGATTCATTATTTGAAAAGCTTAGCCTTCTCAAGAAAGAAGAAAAGATAGATATCTTTAAACCAAATGGAACAAGTATTTCTTATGATATAACTTATGATTAGAACAAGTCTTTACGATTTTTTCACAGGACGCTGCCTTAGAAGAGTCAATACTAACTCTCCTGAACTCTACCTCACTTTTGATGATGGACCCGACTCCATAGTCACCCCAAAAGTCCTAGAGCTTCTTAAGAAGTACAAGGCCCAAGGGACCTTCTTTCAAATTGCCAATAGGGCCCTTGAAAATACAGACCTCTGTCAAAAGATCTTGGCCGAGGGACATACCATAGGCAATCATACTCACGATCACGATACATCTCACTACTTCAAAGATAAGAAGCATCTTGAACAATGGGTCCATGATTCGAATAAGATCTTTAAAGAGAAACTCGAAATTGACTGCGTCGGTTTTAGAAGTCCCCTTGGGATTAAGACTCCGGCCCTTAATAAGGCCTTAAAAGAAAATAAGATCCCCTTGGTTCTCTGGGATACTCGTTTCTATGATACTAAATACCCTCTTACAAAGACCAAAATAGACAAGGCCCTCAAAAATCTAAAAAATGGAAGCATCATCCTTCTTCATGATGTTCAAAAAGAACACCTCCTCCAAGATTTTTTAAAGTACCTAGAGTACTTTTTGGATCAGGCCAGCCAAAATGGATTTAGTTTTAAAGCTTTAACGAGTTCTATCATCGAAAAATCATTCAAGGATAAATATGAAACTAAGTAATAAGAAGATCCTCGTTTTAGGTCTGGCCAATAAACGCTCCATTGCGTGGGGTATCATTCAAAAACTCCGCGCTGAAGGGGCTCAAGTTGGTATCTGTTACTTTCATGAATCAAACTTAAAGAGGGTTAAACCCTTAGCTGAAGAGGCGGGAGCGGACTTTCTTGTAGAGTGCGATGTTACTTCTAAAGAAGATCTTATGAAGCTTCATGCTACAGTAAAAGAGAATTGGGGAAGCTTTGATGGCCTTGCCCATTCAATCGCCTTCTCTCCAAGCGAAGAATTTGAAAAGCCTTTTGTTCAATGTTCAAAGGAAGGATTCTTCAACACCTTAGATATATCGGCCTATTCCCTTATAAGCGTCACAAACGCCCTTCTAGAATTAAAGAACCCTCAATTTTCTATCCTCGCCTTAAGCTATTACGGCGCTCAGAAGGTTCTCCCGGGCTATAATCTTATGGGGGTAGCGAAGGCCGCCCTTGAGTCTATCGTCCGTTATCTTGCAGTAGATCTCGGTGGAGAGAATATTAGAGTGAATTGTATTTCAGCTGGACCTATTAAGACTTCGGCCGCAACAGGGATCCCTAATTTTTCTCATTTTCTAGATGAGATCGAGAAGCATTCCCCTCTTAAACAGAATGTAGACATTCACGATGTTGGAAACCTGGCTTCGTTTTTAATGTCAGATGATTCATCTCGAATAAGTGGACAAACACTTTTTGTAGATTCAGGGATGTCTGTTATTGCCCGCTAAAAGATCGATCTTCATAGGGTGACCTTCTACTTTAACTCCTCCGAGTAAACAGAAGTCATCCTCTTCATATTGAATAAAGCCTAGTTTTTCATAGAATTTTTTAGATGTCTTAGTCGATGATAGAAAGATTTCTTTAAAGCCTAAGGATAAGGCCACCTCTTTCATTTCTTGAACCATGATCCGCCCAAGCCCTTGTCCTAAAACTGTAGGTGTAAAATATAAGGCGCCTATCTCTGCTTGATCCTTATTTATAAAAAGTAGCCCATAGCCTTCTACGGCTCCTAAGAGCTCAACCACCCAAACATGTTGGTTCTTAATTAGGCTATTCTTTGCTTCAAAGTTAAACTCACGGCCTCCCCATGCATTGATTTGCTCCTCAGTATAGTCTTTAGAGCAAACCTCTTTGATGGACTTCATATGGGCGATATGAATGCCTTCTTCATCGCCTTCAATCGCTTTTCTTACAATTGCCTTAGTCATTTTAACTCTCTTAAAAAAAAGTTAGTTCTACTTTCTCTTAGGCTTATACCAACAAAGTGGACGGGTTCCAAAGTCCCCCTCTTGAGTATGCCTTGAGCATACACCGGCCTTAGCATCTTTATAGCTCACTTCTTCTCTTATGCTTTTTGTGCATAGAGAGGCGTTAAAATAAGTATCTAGCCGGCATTGAGGCTCTGGGTGTTTCTTATTAGTCTTCCTTACTTTTTTATCACTAGGAGCTGAGAACTTAGGACCAGCTTGCAATTGTCTGATGCTCGTAAAAACATTAGTAAGCGCCAACCCTGCCATAGCAGATCTCATACAAAGGGCGCGCTCTTGATTTCCAAAGAAACTCTTCGAGCATTTCTCTTTAACCACCGTAGGAATCTTCATCTCCCTAATGGCGGCAATATTATCTTCTACTGCGAAGATTCTTCTTAAACACTTAAGAGATCCCCAGTAATCAGCTTGACCTTCGTTCGTGGCCCATTTTTTAAAACGTAAGAAACTTCTCTTAACAGGAGCTCCTCCCATATGATGACCAAGCTCATGGCAAGCAAGTAAAGTAATTCCATCTTTAGTAATGGCCTTATGCCGGGCAAAGCCCCCAAAGAAAGTCATGACCCATTTATCTTTATCGCGGTTAGCAAAAGCATTAACAGTTCCGTCTTCCCAGTCTTTCTTAACAACGAGCTCGGCGCCTTTTGAAGCGACAATATCTTTAAAAGTAGAAGTTACTTTATCAATTGATTGATTGAACTCTTCTTCACTGAGACCTACTTTCTTTTGAAATTTATTTGAACTTTGGACTTTGATATATAGATTATTCTTAGGGACGATCCCTGTCTTTCCGTGCATATCACAGGCAAAGCTTGAAGTTATTCCTAAAAGAAAAAGGGAGAGGAACATGGGTAGTTTTAGCGCTTTCATCATAGGCCCTTTAGTAATTCTTGCATGCTGGTTTTTCTTCCGAAGAAGAAATATCTGTAAAAGTCTCTAGTTCAAAGACCGAAACTATTGAGTTAAGCTCAAGTGCTAGATGAGAAGGAAGCATTAAATCGATGGCTCCCTTAGCTTCGGCTAGAATATTATCCTGTAGGATTCTGTTCTTTTGAAACCAAAACAATTCAGACTTCTTATCAGTGGATTCTCTATATTTTCCATAAACACAAGTCTCATAGTGCTCCGTAAAAAGCATAAAGTAGCTTTCCATCATCATGGCCAAGTGCTCGCGGTTGGTAAGGTAGGAATAAAAAACCATTCCAATATTGGGGGCAAAGTCAGAGAGAAAATCATCTTTCGTAAAAAGATGACTATCTGGATTGATAAGCTCTCCATCTACGACAAAGATAGCGTATTCCCATGCTTTTTTTGTCTCAGGATAAACGATCATTCTGCTGATCATTTCTTTAGATTCGTATCTTTTTGTTCTTAATTTATAATAACTCTCGCTTACATCTAACTGACTATGCAGATCGGCAGGATAAACATCATTGGCATGAGTTAATTCATGGAAGAAGAGACGGCTTAGATCTGGAGCGATATCAGTTATCTCTCGCTCGCTCTTTCTAGCTTCATCGTAGATGATCTTATTATCTTTAACATAATCAATATCGGTTAAGATCTTCTTTCTCTCGTCTCTAGAGAAGCGCCCATCTTTTTTAAACTTAAGCTTTGCTAGTTCCTTTTGAGTCTTCCAAAGGTAGCGGGCATTAATATAGATCATGCCCGTTGGCGTATAATAAAATGAAGAGCTGATCTCATCGGTTATCACAATCCCTGAAACTGATCCAAAGAGAGCAAAGAGGTATTTGTTATTTACGGAGTTAAGATATTCCTTAAAGTTCAGGGCCAAGAAATCATGGCTTACGATCGTGTTCTTTAAAACATAATCCACGTTAATTTCAGCATCTCTCATTCCTAAAAGAGGAACCTTTTCAGGTGTACAACCCTCCCCCTCTTTTTTTAAAGCGCAACTTGAAATGGCCTTAAAATAGGGCGAACCAGCTGAAGCGGCCACAAGAGGCTTATTGCTTTCAAATAAGCTAAAGCTTGCTTCGATCTCTTTTTGATGAGGTTCTCCTGAGACAGGAGAAGACTTCTTTGCACAAGAAGTTATAAGGATAATAAGTGCTAAGGTGAGGATTTTATTCATTAGAGGCAACCTATCACAAAACGACGCCCTGCGGCGCCACTTTGAAATAATTACATCTATTATATCTGCTACTTAGCCTAGTTTTAAGTAAACTAGGCCTAGCTTTTACTTACCAGCAATCTTAAGCCCACCAAAACGAATGGCAGGAGAAAAGAAGCCTCGAGAGTTATTAGAGTGAGTTGTGCTTCCCATCATCTTAATCTCTTTTAAGAGTTCAAAGAAGTTACCCGAGATCGTTATTCCGGCAGCAGGAGTTAAGATATTATCCCCTTCTTTAAGATAACCACTGGCCCCAAAAGAAAAGTTTCCACTTACTGAATCAGCACCAGAGAAAAGTCCCTGCATCTTAACCACTTCAAAATAGCGATCTTTTTTAAGTTCACTCTCTGATGTGCTTCCAGGAAGGATGATCTGATTACTACCAGAGACCCCAAGAGACCCACGGGCGGATCTTGCCGCATGAAAAGTATTAGGCACCTTAAAGAACTTAGAGGTCTTACTATTGTGATAGAAGGTCTCTAACTTTCCATTTTCGATAAGAGTTGTCTTCCCCGTCAGCTCTCCTTCATTATCAAACTTTGTATAACTAAAGCCTTTTTCAAAAGAAGGATCATCAAGCAAGCTAAACTCACTCATGGCCAGGACCTCTCCTACTTTATTCTTCCAAGGATTGGTATCATTCATGGCCGAATGCCCTGAAAGTAATCCAGAGAAGCATGAGAAAAGATCTGCCAATTCATCTGTCTTAAAGATGACATCATAATGGCCAGTTTCAATAGGACCTGCTCCTAAGAGCTTATTAGCATGTAGGTAAGATTCTTCAACCACTTCACTTAAGTTTAACTCACTAAGCTTTCTTCCTACGCTTACATGGTAGTGCATGCTTTGCTGATTTTCTTTTTCAATAAGTGCAGAAGTAAAACAAGAAAAACTTCTGGTCTTTTGTCCGCAAAATGTGCCAAGAGAATTCCCATAGAGGTTCTCACTTTCACTACGGGAAAGATTATTATAAGGCGTGCTTTTAACAGCGCTGTCCTTTTTCTTCACTTCAGATTCTAAAGAAAGACAAAACTTGATCTTCTCCTCTAGAGAAGAGTCATCTTCTTTATAAACCTTATCAATAGTTCCTTCTAAGAAATCAGCTCTCTTAAGATCAATCGTCTCAAGGGGCTCTTCTTTAGTATATTTAGAAAAGCCAATAGCCGAGTCAACCATTTGGCCCAGACTCTCTTTATCCCAAGACTCACTATAGCTAGTTCCTACTCGCTTATCTTTAATAACTCTAACTCCAAGAACAAGGCTTGAAGAAACCTTATGCTCTGAGAGTTCTTGATCTTCAGATTTTAAGGAAAGGAGAGAGTTAGTATTTAAGATGCAATCAGCGTCTACGCCCTTACTCTTTGCAATCTTTAAAACGTCTTCAACAATATTTCTATAATCTTCCATTATGCCTGACCTCCAACTAAAATCTCATCAATCTTTAAGGCCGGTTGCCCAACTGTTGTCGGTACCGCTCCAGAGACTGAACCGCACATTCCTGCAGCTAGTTCAAAGTTATTTCCTACCATTGAAATCTTCTGTAAGACTTCTGGTCCTGTTCCAATCAGCGTAGCTGATTTAAGAGGTTTAGTGATCTTTCCATTCTCAATAAGGTAAGATTCTTGAGCGGCAAAGTTAAACTCTCCCGTTCCAGGTTGCACAGAACCTCCCCCCATTTTTTTACAATAGATTCCCTTATCAATAGAGGCCACCATCTCCTCAAGCGAGCTATCTCCCGCTTCAATAAAGGTGTTTCTCATTCTTGAAGCTGGTGCAAAACGATAACTCTGTCTTCTACCAGAGCCTGTTCTATCAAAACCAGTTCTCATAGCCCCAATCTTATCCACAAGAAAACTCGTTAGCATCCCATCTTTAATAAGCTGAGTCTTCTGTGTCTCCATTCCTTCATCATCAATATTGATTGATCCCCATTCATTCTTAATCGTACCGTCATCAACGGCCGAGACAACAGGGCTTGCAATTTGTTGATCCATCTTATCCCAAAAGACTGAAGCCTTTTTCTGAACAGAAGTCGTCTCTAATAAATGCCCACAGGCTTCATGAAAGATAACTCCGCCAAAACCATTATCAATGATCACTGGCATCTTTCCAGCAGGACAAGGATCTGCCCCTAATTTAATTAAGGCCTGCTCAGCTACTTTTGCTCCAAGAGCTTGTGCTGAAACTGATTTCGTAAATTCAAATCCGGCTAAGGCGCCCGGGCCTTCATAGCCTTCAGATTGTTCACCATTTTTCTCCGCAATAGAAGAAGCCACGATACGAATATAATTTCTAGTATCAAAGGACTGTAGCCCTTCGGTGTTAAAGATTTCTATTTCTTGTCTTTTTTCTAAACTAGAGACTGTAACCTGATTGATCATCTCACTAACAGAGCGGGCCGCTTTATCAATATCATGGAGGTATGAAATTTTAGAATCAAGTTCTAAGTCTGATCCGAGTGGTGTAACAACTGGATGAATATCTACCGTTGGTTTTAGAGTGAAGTCGAGGAACTCATGCTTACGAGTACTCTTCTCTCTTTCAGAAATTAAGCTAACAATTCTTAAGAGCTCTTCGCTCGTTGGAATATTGGTATAACCATAAAGCACCCTATGCCCATAGATCATCCTGATGCCTAATCCAAAATCAATCCCTCCACCAATCTCGTGAACCTTTTGAGAGAGGACAGTGGCCTTTTGAATATTGGTTTTTTCGACAAAGATCTCAGCAAAATCAGCTCCCCTTGAGAGGGCATGATCGAGAACTAATTGGGCAATATTTTTATCTAATAACATAGGTAACTCCTTAGCCTGACAGTATAGAGGCAGCGTCCTAGATAGGGAAGAATCACGCTTTTTTTAAGGCGAACTTAGTTGAGAATCAGCCTAAAACGCTAAAACCGTCAAAAGAGTGCCTCAGAAATTGAAAAATGGGCTCCCTATCTATATAAATAAGGAGAAAAAAACAACTAAATGGAGTTTCAATGAAAAAGACAATTCTCTTATGCATCTTATTAGCACTTTCAAGCTGTGCTACTAAAAAGATTATGATCGGTGATAACGAAGCCAAAAAGGACGGAGAATTCGCCCTTAGTTCAACTTTTATCAAAGTTAAAGGTAAGCTATTCGCTGGTGAATTTGCCCTTAGAAACTTAAATGACAAAAAAAGCGTCATCATCCTTCTCTCAGATATCAAATGTAAGTGGGGCGATCAAACAGGTCATGTTAAGAACGATAGACCTTTTAATATCGGTGAAAAAACAATCAATATTCATGTTCTAGGCGTGAAGAACGCGAAGCTAAAATGTGAAGTTCCTAAGAAAGGAAGCGGTGAGATGCAATTGATTGTTAAAAGAATCTATAACAATGTAAATCACGACGGTAAATCACTAGGTAAGGTTCTTACTAAAGATTTCGTTTGGAAGCATTCTCTATAAAATAAAGCGTAATAGCTTCTTTGAGGAATTATTGCCTCGAAGAAGCTTCTTATTTAAGATGAGCTTTTGTATTAATAAGAACCCTAGAGATTATCTTCTTCATTCTCTTTGAAGCAATCCCAAAAATATTTCGATTCTTCCACCAGCTATTATTTGCTTTAGCGATCACATGACAAACCACAGCTGTTTTAGTTTTCATGGGAATAAAGTTACAAACGACAACCAATCGGTCAAAGCCCATATTAAACTCCGTTAGACGAATATGAACTTGATAATCAGACTTTGGAAGATCTGTTGTGATCCTATCTGATGCATGAAAATACTCTTCAAAGATATCATTTTCTAACTGACTATAGCTAAGCTGCTTAACTTCAAGCTTAGATTCAACATCGTAGATATAAATAGGAATGACTGAGTTCCAAACACTTTTCTCAGTGCTCTGTTCTTTTAATGAAGAAGCCCCCATGATGTCTTTTATAAGGTTTGTGTTCTTAAAGATTGAAGTATCAAGTTCTTCTATTTTCTTATCAATACTAAAAGCCGAGCGAGCAAAGAATATTCTAGAATTTGAATCTTCTGATAGGCCCTCTACATCAAAGTCAGAAAGACCTAGTTTTGAGAACCGGCCCTTAGTGTATTCTGAGTAGCTATAATAGATATCATTTGATTCGAGCATCTTTTTTGATATTTCAAAATCTGCCTTTGAAACAAGAATCTCTTTGGTGTAACCAATTGAGATAGATAAAATACCAATAAAAAGAAGCAGGACCGCTTTTAAATTCATGCCCTCTTATAGTCGAGTTTTTAAAGGATTGATGATTTCAGCCTAAATAAGGTAGTTTTTACAGTGATTTAAGCCTATTTGAGGCCAAATAATCTCTTAAAGAATGAAGGACTCTTCACAATGTTCTTTGAAGTCTTTGATTCATTGTTTTGCTTTGATTTATGACTATCACTTTTCTTCTTACGCTTCTTTTTCTCCTTCTTAGGCTTTAAAAGAACCTTCGAAGTCATCTCTAGGATGGGAGATAATTTATTCTTCTTTTTATTAAAGGTATCAGGAAGAAGAAACCAGTTCTCCATCTCCTTTCCCTCTAAAGTCCACTTTGATACTTCGGGCATATTTAGGATAGTCTTCTTAACTTCAAAGTCATCGACCTTAACCACAATCTGTTCGTTAGCAGTGATCACGATAAAGGGACTGTTCTTTAAATAAAAGGCATCAAGACCGTAGAGTTTTCGCGAGGAAATCCCTGGGTACGAGGCCGTTCTCTTTCTTACAAATTCTTGGAGTTCACTCATGGACGGACTATAACTCAGTCAGGTTAAAGGGGCCATTATTTGAGGAAAAACTATTTACAACCGAAAAGATTCTTAATCTTATCATTCTCACAGCTGCCTTTGAGAAAGCTTTTAGCTTCATCTAACCTTTTATTTGCCAGTAGAAATTCATAGTAAGACCAACATACGTGAGATTGTTTTTGGTCACAGGCCATCCTAAGCATTTCGCCCCCTTTATCAATCAATCCTTTTTTAAAATAGTAATGGGACGCCGACTGGCACGAATACTTACCTCCTGCCTCGCAGGCCTTTAAAAAGAACTGTCCTGCCCTTGGATCTTTTATTCTATTGAGACTAGCCCCTAGGCTATCACAAGTTTTCACATCCAATTCGCATCCTCTTTCTCTCAGTTCAAAAGCAACCTTATCTAACTTTATATCTCTATATTCCAAGATGCTTCCTAAACTAACACAGGCCTTGGCATTATTTCTTTTACATTCTTCTTTAAGTTTAGAAGTTATTTTTTTCTTAAGCGCCTTATTCTCTTCTAAATTATGAAGCTGCACACAAGAGTCCACCTTATCGTTGGTGCAATTACTATTTAAATGCTTTAGTAGTTTTTTCTTCTGCCCCGTTATGCGAAATAGTGTTTCCAAATGCCAACAAGCAACTTCATTACCACCTCTGCAATCAATGCGAGCTTCCTCCTGTACACTTCTCTTAGTCAGGAAATCATATCTCTTTTGATGGTACTTACGATCAGGTTTTGACTTCGTCTTTGAGCCAGTTTTTTCACTCTTTAAATCTACTAGAGCCTCCGAAGGAGTATTTTTAACAAGCAATTGTGCAGATTCTTTTTCGACTATTTTTTCAAGAACTTCTATCTTCACTTCAGTTGATGGAACGACAGAGCTCTTTCCCATAGTAAAGGCCAAGGCAAGTGAGACAAGCCAAACTAAGGAGATTATAATCTTCATTTAAAGACTCCGGCTAAGATGAACAGGAAAGAATTAAGTAATTATATTATAATAGAGGCAATAAACAAGGAAACTCAGAGTTTAGTTAAAGAGATCTAACTAAAAAGGCCAAGCAATTGCTTGACCCTTTTTATATTCAATTAATCTTTTTCTTAACGACAGCTTGGGATTCTGTACATGGCAGATCCTGAGTTTTGTCTTTCAGAGTATGAACCAAAATCAAGGTAAGTATCAAGACGTTGACTTCTCTTAAGAGGCTTTGTTCCTCTTTTTACACATCTTGATCTTCTTCTATCACCGTCTCCGTCACCTTCATTTACAACATAGCTTTCCCACTTAAGACAAGCGCTTCTTACCATTGGAATTACTTTAGTTACTGTAGTTGTTGTAAGGGTCTTACATGAAGGAGTATAGAAGGCTCCGAAACGTCCTGAAGAACCTTGAGCTCTCCACTCAGCGTCAGTTAGAACATAATCTTGTGGGAATACTGATCCACGATCATCAGAATCAACAGTCCAAATTCTTTCGCATTTTTCAATCTTAACTTTTGCTTCTAATTCTCCGTCACCTAGGTAACAAACATTTTGAAGTCTAGCACCTACTGGGTGAAACCCTGTGTTGAAGTCATATTTTTCATTAGCTCCAAGAGCAAATACACTTCCTGCAAACATCAATCCTACTAGTACAATTACTTTTTTCATTACAATCTCCTGTGTGTTGTTAACGGTTAAATTTTTCTAATGCACTTTATATAAGGACTAAGAATGAAAACCTCAACAGAGAAAAGTAAATGGGAGTGAATACTGTTTCATGAGAAACGTATTTTATTTTTATGAATTTCGTGTGAAATATATTGAGGAGTGCTTTGGTTTCACGTGAAACTAATTTCTAAAAACTAGTTTCACATGAAAGGGATTGGTCTTTAATGAAATTCTTCGCGGCACCTTGGAATAGTAAACATAGCAGATCCAGAGTTCTGTCTATCACTGTATGATCCAAAGTCTAGGTAAGTATCAAGCCTCTGAGCGCGAGGTAACTTCTTATAGCCTCTCTTCACACATCTTGACCTTCTATTGCCCTCTTCATTGTTATAGCTCTCCCACTTAAGGCAGGCGGCACGTTTCATAGGAATCGATTTTATCACCTCAGTGGTCTTTAGAGTCTTACATGAAGGTGTATATAGAGCCCCGAATCGCCCTGAAGATCCCTGAGCTCGCCACTCTTTGTCGGTTAAGACATAGTCCTGTGGAAAGACGCTTCCTTGATGATCAGAGTCAACAGTCCAGATCCTCTCACATTTTTCTTTCTTGATCTTTCCCTTAAGGGTTTCATCATCGATATAGCAAACCTTATCTAGACCAGCTCCAGAAGGAGCAAAGCCTGTTCTAAAATCAAACTTCTCATTCGCCCCAAGGCGATTAAGATTAGAGTTTACGGCCATACCACCGCCACCACCTTGGAAGGTTCCGGCCATTGCAACATTAATTAAAATGAAGGCAAAGATAAAGATATGAGATGAGGTTTTCATAAGTTCGTTCCGAATTAGTTATATTCCAAGCTGTCAAAATAAGAAGTTAAGAGATAGATATCGCCGTCCTCGCACTTATCCTTCTCCATCAATTGGTAACATTTCATGAAGGCTTCATACTGTATATTGACTATCGATTTAATCGTTTCGCGTGGAATGCTCTCTTGATAGGCGTACATCAAGTTAGTGCCGCTATGCATGTTCTTCTCTTTAAAGAACTTATAAAGCTTTGGTAGATGCTTTTTAGTTATAGAGACTTTGAGTTTTGGATTAGTGCAGAGAGATCTTAAAAAGCCATCCTCTTCAACTAAGATCTTATGATCAATCAACTTATCTATCTTAACATCGGCCACATGACCTAGGCGCATAAGAAGGTCATCATTTAAGTCATCATCTTCAATGCTAAGCTCAAGTTGTTCTAAAGAATAGGTTCCCACGATCTTCTTCACTTCTAACCGACTCATTTTCTTTTCAGTATTAGTTACCAAATAGATTAAGTAGCAATAGAAGTCCTCTAAGAGATCATTGATCTCATGAACTACAACTGAGGGCGTCTCTCTTTCAAAGTCACCCGGAAAGGATCCTTTTAAATAATCTCCAATAACTTCAGAAGATGACGAAGCGATCTGAACAATATTCTCTTTCTTGGTCACGTACTTCATTAAAGACAGTACATGGTATGGATTAGGGGCCTTAGTATTCTTAAAGTTCACCCAGCGCCAAAGCGTAGGTTTTGAGATGCTCACTTTTTGAGCGAGAGCGGAGAGACCGCCGCTATAGCTTTCAACATAAGTCTTTAACTCCACATAAAGCGGATAGAACTCATTTGCCATAGTGGCCTTCGAATTTTCAGATATTGTATCTGAGTGCATCGACTTCCTTATTAGTTAATTTTAAGTGAAGCTATCAATTTGCCCCTAAATTAACCTTAATCTCGAAAGAATTACACCCAAGCCACTTCAATTAGTTCGTCATGTTGATAAAAAGGACATAACTTTTCTCTAGAATTCAGGTACTTCCCCCTAAAGAACCTGCCTATTCATTAATTCTCCTGTCGTGTCATAATATTAAAAAGACTACATTTTAAAAGGATGCCTATGAAAAACCTATTTCTTATCTCTCTATTTTCCGTATTGATTAGCTCAAGCGCCTTTATTAGATACTCAATAGCTTGACCCTTAATAACTAAGAAGCCCTTTATTATCCCAATATTCAAATTCAAAATAGCCCATCTCTCTTATGAGTTTTTGCTTATTAATTTCAGAATCGATGTAACTTTTTTCAGGTAGTCGAGGGCCTCTATCATCAGGATGAAGGTAGCCCCTGTCTTTAACAAAGGTCCTTGTCTCTTTTTCTTTTCGGTTTATTAAAGACGTATTCCACTCTTCAAGAGTCTTTGTTTTATCAGCAATTCCGACATCAAGGACATAAGGTTTTATGACGCCGTTCTCTTCTACAAGAACGTAAGGCGCAACATGATACCGCCACCCCACAAAGCCCTCAGCAGCAGGAACTTTTTCACCGGCCCTTTCTTTTGTCATCCATTCCTTTGGATAGAGGCCGCCACTATCGATTGCATCTCCGTACATGGTCATGGCCTTGCCCATTTCAATTCCATTGGCCTTCGCTATCAAGGCGTATTCATGGGCCCTAATCTCGCACCCTGCATGAAGATAATCAAACTTCATATAATCAACTTCAGAGAAGGCCTTAAAGAGTTTATCCGCTTCTTCTCTGCTGAGAACAGAAAGGCTGTCCTCTTCATATTCATTCGTTTTAAATTTCTTTGAAAAACCTAAATCTACTTTCTCATGAAGTTTCGAGGCATCTGCCCCCTCTTCATAATAAACCTGCCTCGGAGGAACCTTCCCATCACGACAAGGCATAAGAGGATCAGTGCCACGGCTTGCTACTTGATTGAAGCCAGTGATCGCATCTTCTAACTCTTGATTAGCATATGAATATGAGCATAGAGCGAGCCCTATGAGGAAGGTTAAGACTTTCATACAGTCTTATCGGTAATTGAACGTTACATATTACACTTTAAATAATTTCTATTTACGAAAAGGAAAGATTGAATTAAGAGCGGCAATCACTACAAAGGCCAACGAGTTCAACGCTATGGCCTACTAAAAGAAAGTCCACAGTTTTGGCCATTTCCTTCATTCTTTTCTCGAGACCACATACCTTTAAACACTGAATCTTTTTGCAATTACTACAACTGATATGATGATGATGATGCCCATGATTTACCAGTTCATAACTTTGATAGTCACCGGCGGAAGGAATGGATTGAATAATTCCGGCTTCTTCAAGTTTAGTTATATTTCGGTAAATGGAGGATTCATTGAAAGATTCAAAGGTCTTATCGCCTTTAAAGTCTAAGACATTCAAAGGCTTTTTGGATTTTAAAAAGAATTCTAGAACAGATTTTCTGGCCTCAGTGACACTTAGTTTTTTTTCTTTTAAAAGCTTTTCTGCCTTAGTCACTGCGCTTATTCCTCTGTGTTTGTAACACTAGACCAATGACCACCAGAAATACCAAAAGGGTTAAAACTTGAGTGGGCACTGTGCTTAGCCTCTCTAACCAAATAGAGCCACCCAATCCTAGCATAGAACTTACTCCAGTAACAATAAGCATTATAGTAATTATCTGCCCCAGGCTTCTTCCTTTGCTACCTATTAGGACAGTTGGGAAGATTATTGTTGAGACAGTAAAGAGGAAGCCAAAGCTATATAAAGAGATGACAAAAATAAGGGCAAAAAGAAGCTCTTCAGAAAGCTCGATTTTCTTAGAGCCTAAGACCGCTTTTTCAAAGCTCCCCCTAAGAAGTCTCCTTCTCATTAAAAGCATTATAATCAGTAAAACGAAAAGGATGATTGTTATAACAATTGATCTCTCTACAGGCAGAGACACAATATCCCCGAAGAAACTAACTGCCATATGACCTTCTAGCCCAGGAAATATTGAAATCAATAAATAGCTAATAGAAATAAGAGATAAATAAGTGACGACAAAAAAGGTCTCCTTCGAACTTCTCATGATTCTTTTTGAATAGATAAAAAGAAGCTTGAAAATGATAAAGAAGATCAATGAAAAGACTAGGACTCCGATTTCTTGTAACTTCTCTGAAAAAGCAAGGCGTCCAACAAGATTTCCAACCAAAGCAGCTTGCGCCAAGGCTAGGACTTGTAAACTCTCCTTTCTCGTTACGAGATGAGCTCCAAGAAAGCTAAGTAAGACCCCAGCCACTAAACAAAGTAAGAAAGCATATTGGTAGACAGCAAAGAGTTCAATCATAACAATTCCACTTCAACAACTTTATGTTGATCAAAGTCTACGGCCACGTGGCTGATCAAAATAATTCCTTTAATAATTTTCTCATCTAAAAGGTGAGATAAAAAATCGAGAACTTCACCTATGGCCTTTGTATCCATATGATTAAAAGGCTCATCTAAAATGAGAAAGCTTATTCCTTGCCTAAGCCGAGTCAAGATTAAAGCCTTTTGCCTCTCTCCACCACTAGCATCGTTAAAACGCCTCTTCTTCAATTCTTCTGGGATAATATCTTTAACTTCCTCTTTGAGTAAAAAGCAATCTAAGATTTCGCCAAGAGTTACACTTAGAGAAACTTCATGAGTAACGAGCTGAGGTAGGATCGCGACTTCTTTTTTATCAACGCTCCAGTAAACATTTCCCTCTAGAGGTTTTTTATCTCCAAAAAGGGTTTTAATAAGAGTTGTTTTCCCAGAACCATTTCTTCCCTTTATAAAGAGAACACCACCTTCTTCAACTGAAAAGTTTAAGTTCTTTTGGATGGCCTTTTTATAACCTATTGAAAGGTTACTAACACTTAAAAGATCATTCACGAGCATTCTCTAGAATCAAATTGGCTAGATTAACTAGAAGTTCTTCGTAGTTTGAAGGACTCCCAGTGAGCTTTATAGAAAGAGGGACTATGGCCACAGGAACACCTGAAATTTCATTAAACTTATCTAGGATATTTTTCGGATTCGCCGTCGTTCCTAAGACTAAGTCTATCTTGTCTCTCTTAGCTTGAAGGCCAACTCTTGCAATTCTACCCGCCGATGGGGGGACTCCAGGAGTTTCTTCAATTGAACTTGCACTAACTAAGTTAAAGTCCTTAAAGAAGTAAGAGAACTCCTTATGATAACTCATAATTCTTATTCCAGATTTACTTTTTAAAAGAGCAGCGACCTTGTCTTTTATTTTGCTAATCTTAACCTTTAGTTTATCTAAATTGGCTGAATAGAATTCTACATTTTTAGTATCAACTTCAATAAGGGTTGAAAAAATGGATTCTGCTGCTTGAAGGTAGAAAGTTGGTCCTAAATGATAATGTGGATTACCTTCCCCATGCATATCTCCCATAGAGCGATCAATCTTACCTTTAGGTATATCAAGGGCCTTAACGGTCTTACCACCATTACAGTGTCCCTTTCCCCCTGGTTGAACTTTAGCGTTTCCTGAGCGGCTTAATACTTTTGGCGCCCAGCCTACCTCTAAATCCATACCCACAAAACAAAACACATCTGCGTTACTAACTTTTGATATCCAATTAGGCATGGCATCTACGTAGTGAGGGTCTTCCGTTCCATTTAGGAGTGAAATGACTTCAACTTTGTTTGTCCCAATTTGATTTACCAGCCAAGCTAAATCGGGAGTTGTCGTAACAACCTTAATCTTAGCTTGAGCCAAGAAAGAAAAAGATAAAAATATAAGAACGAGAATATGTTTCATAGAGATTCCTAAAAGCTATGGGCAGGATGAGCTCCCAAGATAAAGACAAATTGGGCCATGGCCTTTGTATCTTTTCCTGAAGTTAATCCTTCTTCTCTTGTAAAAGAGTGAGAGAGCCCTAGTCTTGTTTTGACAAATTCACTTGAATTCCAAGTCAGTTCAAGAGAGCTACCATAGTCGATGTTATTAATTTTTTTATTAGTAATGGCGTTTCTTTTACTCAAGTCTTTAAAAGCGTCCAGTCTAAGTCCTAAAAGGAAGTCACTAGAGAACCCGTATTGATTAAAGACATAGAGTCCAACTTGCTCAGATACACTTTCGAGGCGGTCTTTTTGTGTTCTAAACCAGGCTTCACTTATGATTTGATAAATAAGCCTTTTTCCCTCTCTCCATTTTGCAACAATCTCAGCACCAGTAAGCTTTGTTTGATTCTTTTGCTCATCTGTTCTTCCAAGGTAACTTAAAGAAAAGAGAAGACCATTTGTACTAGAGAATTCATTAAAGGTAGCTAACTTTAAGTAGTGAGTGGGTACTAATGGTTTTGAGCCAGAAGTATGAGCGTGCCCAAAGCGATGACCAGAAGTTAAGCCAACAGTTAAATCTAAGTAAAAGTCTGTCGGTAATAGATACCCATATTCAACTCCAGCATCAAAAACCCCTTCTTCATCAAGAAAGGTTTCATGGACTTTAGGCGCCTCTATAAAGGGCCAATCATGTTGATGAATATGATTGATCCTACCTATTCCTAAAAAGTACTGACCTATCTTAAACCTAGATCTAGGAATCATTTTTGTAGAAGCGAGGTATAACTCATGAAGTTCAAAGACCGTCTCACCATTTTCATCATGGGCAGCAGCCGTTAAGTTTCCGTCAAACCTATGATCTATAGGAGCAAAGAAACTCATCTCTGCTCCTCTCATTTTTAACTTTTCATTTGCACCACTAGTCTCATTTAGACCTTGGCTATAAACCATATCACCAGAAAGACTCACTTCAAGTCCACTGGTATCCATAGCTTGAATAGGAAGTGATAACAAAGATAAGGTGACTAATATTAAATTACGCATCAGAAACTGCTCCTAAAGGCCCTTCAAGGTCTTCAATCAAACTTCGATCTCCTTGGACACCCCAAAATGTTCCAGGAGCACGGCCTTGGCTTCCCCATGGACCGTCGTTGGGAAAAGTATAAAATTCACTATTATAAAGACAATTCCCGTCTTCTACACATTCTTCTGAGTCATCATAAGGCCCTTGAGAATTCCAAAGTATAAAATGTGAATCTTCATGATCGTTATGCATATCAAGCATGACATCTACAACTTCACCAACGTCCTTAAGTTCTCTGGTATCAGATTCTCCATTTAAGCTAAAGTTAACAAAGGTCTTTCCTCCAGTTCTATTAAAAGTAGCCACTAGTGCATTATTAAGACCTCTATCTGAAAAGAAAAAGAACCT
Source organism: uncultured Halobacteriovorax sp. (assembly GCA_913061265.1). GTDB lineage: Bacteria > Bdellovibrionota > Bacteriovoracia > Bacteriovoracales > Bacteriovoracaceae. Next base: position 486,317 of record CAJXVS010000001.1, read on the forward strand.
AAGGGATTTTCCCTCTGGAAGGTTAAACTTCATTTTAAAACTATGGGCGCCACCAGCTTCCATAGTTCCACTAAGAAGTAGTTTTCCCTCTCCAATTTCTAAAAAGGGGATGCCTCCTAATATTTTATCAAAGGGAGTTTCATTGGCCCCTGTACTTTTACCGGTAAGCTCTCCACAAGAGTTAAAAACCAGTGATATAAAGAGAAGAGCAATCATTTTTTTCATAACGTTGGCTCCCCTTTTCCTTTTCTTTTATAATGACAAGCAAATCCTTCTTCTTTTTCTTCATGCTCGTGGCACTGTATAAAGACGATCACTTCTTTTCCACTCATGTCGTAATTAACTTTTGTCCAAACATCAGCTCCATGCTCATGCCCATCATCTCCTGAATCAGTAGAAGAGAGTTTCCAAACTTTAATTGATTTAAGAACATTTAAATCAGAGCCTCTTCTTCTAAGAGTCTTTTCAAGCTTTTCAAGACCAGCGGTATGACCTTCTTCTATATGATCAAAACCTTCCTGACTCTTTAGAGCTTTATGATCGTCGCCTTCCTCGTGGCAGGCCATGCTGTTACCATGAAAGTGACATCCAAAAACATGAACTTCTTTCTCATCCTTAAAAGAGACTTCAATCTCTTCATTTAGGGGTGTTACTTCAAAGGCAGTAACAGTATCTAAATCTATCTCAAAACTCGCCTCTTCTATGGCCGCATCTCTAGCAGCTATAAGGTTAGCGCCAGTAACTGACCATGCATTTAGACTTAAAAATAAAACTGAAATGATTAATGATATTTTCATTTTGTACCTCGCTGTAATTGCAATTGATTTGCAGAAAAATCTTAACAGAGTGAATTTGTTTTTGCAATAGACTTGCAGTTTTGTTAGCGTTCTTAAAATTAAAAAGAACAACAACAACTGAAGGATTTAGATATGTTCCATTATTTCAAACACTTAGCGGCTTTTCTTATCATCATCCCTTACCTCGCTTTTGCCCATGGCAATCATGGAGGTGGCAGTATCAGTATTGAAGATATGTTTGCCTCCCCATGGCACCTTCATCTACCAGTAGAGATAGGCCTTGATGGCAGCACTCATTACGGGTACGGGGGCCATAGTCATAGCGATCACGAAGATCACGAAGATCACGAAGATCACGAAGATCACGAAGAGCATGATGACCATGATGGTGAGCATGACGAAGACGGACATGAAGAGCACGAAGATCATGACGAAGAAGAGCACGAAGAATCCGAAAGCAACTGGAGCCTTCATCCTTCTTTAATTTTTGGAGGTGATGTTATCTCTCGAACTTTAGCCTTAGATAAAGTTTTAGTTGGAAGTAGAAATGGAGAGATTCAACAGACTAATGGATCAAAGGGATTCTTAGTTATAAAGAATACTAAGATTACCGCGGGCCTAGGTCTTGACCTAGACTACCACTTACCGACTACTGGATTGATAGGAATTGGTATCTCTAAAGTTAAAGGTTCTAAAAAGTACTCAGAGCAATTTGTTAAAAGCCTAAAAGATAAAGATCAACTTAAATCGATGAAAGCACCTAGAACCTTAAAGGACCTAGAGAAGTGGACTATTGGTGATAAGCTAGTTTTTGGTGTTAATGGTGGTTTTACTCTTATGTCTCATTTTGGGATAGAGCCTTTCTTTCACGCAGGACCTTTATACCACGCTGGCGGCTCTTGGGTGGTTAAGATTAAAAAGCTAGATGATTCTAAAATGGAGTTAAGAATTAGTAAAAGTAAGGTTAAGGCCTTGGCCATAGAAGTAGATGGAATCTTTATCTCTGCCGAAACTGAAAAGTTCAATGGGCAAGATAACTTCATGTCATTTATCTTTGATCTCTCCACTCTTAATGCTGAAATTGCTCTTGAGAAGCTATATAAAGGTGATCTCAAATATGCTCAATCCCTTATGGCGCAAAAGAACTCTGGAGTAACAAGACAAACTAAAGGTGGTAGCCTAACTGCAGGCACAACAAAGATGATTAAATTCTCTCTTCCTTTTTTCTTTGGGGCTTCAAAGGCAAAAGCAAAGCTTAGCTCTTATGGAAACGAAGAAGACCTAGTCAGAAATTCCAAAACAAAAGTTTATAGTTCGATTGTGGGAATTGAGACCTCAACAAAAGGAATTCTAAGTAAGCATAAAATGGCGATAAAGAACTTTTACGCCAATTTTGCAGATGAATGGCATGTGGATCATCAGCACGTAAGTTTCGGTGGAAGCTTCAAGTGGATGTATGAGAAAGATAAGGTTCGTTCAAAAACAGTTATGAACAAACTTGAAAAGCTCCAAAAGCTAACAGGAATGTACAAATCACTCGACCTAACTCTACCTGAGAAGAAACTAGGATACTTTAGAGTTGAGTTTGATACGAATATCTCAGACAAAGACACTCTTAAATTAATGGGCCTCCCTGAGAACAAGCAGGCTCCTGTCGAGGAGTTCATAGCAACAGCTAAAAGTAACTCTCATTTTTTAATTAAAGAGTATTTTCAAACAAAAGACTCTAAAGATCTTTGTCCTATTCTTTCTGCTAGAAAATGTATGAAAAAGATGAAGAAAAAGACTCGCGAAGCTTTTTCTAAGCTAAACGGCCTAAGTCTTAAAATGAAGAAGCTCTTTGTTGAGAAAAAGTATAAACAATGGACAGAGGCCTACGCTACTTGGGGTAGCCACTTAATCTCTAATCAATTTGTTTTTAAAGCTGTCCTCTCAGAACTTAAAAAGACGAAGTTCGAAATTTCTCTTAAGGGTGAAAAAATCGCTACTCAAAAGCTTAAGCTCAAACTTAAGTAAAAAAAGCCCCCAGTCTAACTGGGGCCTTTATTCTTTTTTTATTTCTTAACTTTCTTCTCAGGTCCTTCACAATCGTGAGTATGTCCTTGCATCTGGTGATGCTGATGCCCATCATGCTTATAGTCAGTATGATCCCCATGTTTCTTAGCATCATGTCCGCAACCTTTTTTATGAAGATGCTTATGATCCTTATGATGATCATGGTGATGACTATGGTGGTCGTGACCTCTATGCATATTCTGAACGTTTTCTTCGCTATGCTTATGCTTCTTAGTTTTCTTATCTGAAGCTATGCTAGAAAAAGAAAATAATAAAGCGATTGAAATTAATATAGTTTTCAAAAATGCCTCCTAGACAAAATATTCTTAAGCCTAAAATAGTATAATCCCAGTCTACTGTGAAGGAGCGATGCGAATCAACTAATATGATTGCCAAGGGAGCAAGGCAGCTTTAACTTAGTATCCTCACCTATATAAACGAGAAATGAATGACTGATATAATCAACTTGAAAACAAACACATATTATATTGAAGTGACTGGATCTGGGATACCCGAAATTGACGGCCTCTTCGTGCCTTCCGTAGCGCCTCCCGTAAAATCTGAATCAGGAACTAAGTCTAGCTTAGGTTACTGGAACGGCAGGATGGCATGGGACCGTGCTGACGGTAAGGCCGCTAGAAGCCCTTCCCTTTCATACTCAAATAGTTATAAGTCGTGGAGGATCTCGCGTCTCGATGGGCATCTTGCTTATGATATGACTTGTGACGATGAGTTACCTCCAACAGACAGAGAGTGGCATGTTTATAAAATGGGCGTGGCCCCAGCTCCTAAGATAATTCTTCACTTCTTTGATCCACGTAAGCCCTGTCCCGAACCTAATGTCGTCTTCATTTTGGGCGGCCCTGGAAGTGGCAAGGGCACAATGTGCGAGCTAGCAGAAATACAACTTGGTTGGGTGCACCTCTCTGCTGGAGACCTTCTACGTGAAGAGCGAAAGAAAGGCGGGGAGGTTGCTGATTCAATCGAAGATTTTATCACAGGAGGAAAGTTAGTTCCCCGTGAGATCATAGTGAATCTTCTTAAAAGCGCTATGGAATATACGACTAGAACTACTGGCAAGAATAATTTTCTAGTGGACGGCTTTCCTCGATCTGTGAACAACCTTGAAGGCTGGCTTGAAGCTTCTGGGCCCGATGCCAAGCTTCCGAAGATGCTCTATTTTGAGTGCCCTTACGATGTCCTTGAAAAACGAGTCATGGGGCGGGCCAAGTTTACGGGTCGTAGCGATGATAACCTTGAAAGCATAAAGTTAAGGTTTGATACTTTTAAGGCCGAGACCTTACCTACTGTTGAATTATTCAAGAGTAAGAATCAATGTGTTGAAGTGGATGCTAGTCAAGAAAGACAGGATGTTTATTCTGTCTTTAAAAAGGGATTGAGTGAGCATACTGATAAGTCGCTCTTAGAAGATCCTTTTACGGAAAAAGCAGAGATGCTGCTTGGGCTTAGGCCTTATCCTAAAAAATAAAAGCTTAGGGACACTAAGTCTTCAAGTACCTAAAGTATAGACTCCCCTTTGCTAAGAGTCATTAGCCGAGAATAATGCTCATGTACTCTCATTAAATTCAGCTTTTTACCCGAAAAGGTTTCGGGGAGAAGTACTTGAAAAACAAAGGCTTAGTCACATTCATTTTTATGCTTTTTGCTTTCGCTTTTAGCATAAGAAACACAGTCCCTCTGATGGGGGATCGCACGCCGGCCATGGTTAGTGGTAAAACCTGTGTCAAACTGCTTGAGAATATCCTAGGTCACTATGAGTCTGATTTAGTAGAGAGTAGAGTATTCTTTCCTAAGGCGGCGCTTCTCCTTCAAGAACAATACAAAACCAAGAGCGAGCTCTCTAGAACCTTCCTTGATAATCTAGATATCTCCAGTCGGCTTGAGAAAAGACTTAATGTCTTTGATGTTGAAATAAAAAAACTATTAGAAAAAGAGATTCCAACTTCAGACGCGAAGGTCTCAAGAGAAGTCCTCTCGATTGGTGACAGAGAGTTTAATCAATTAGGAAACCTCATAGGCTCCATGAATAAAGGAATCTTTGAAAGTCGTGACGGGAGATCAATTGTAAAAAAAGTTGAAGGTCTAGACGCGCTAACATTGAAAGAGATGTTTTGGGCACTACAGGTTGAGAACATAGGCGGGCCTAAGTTAATGGGCATTTTCAGAAATGAGAAGGGAGAGATTTACTTTGAGATGGAGAAAATCTTTCATGATGAAGCCGCTGTTACAATGAAAGAGATAAGAACTCGCTCTAGTGCGGGCAGTGAATTCATGGACGACTTCGGTGATCGAGAGTTTGAAGAAAAGTTAATTGATCAAATGGCGAAACGTTTTAGAGATACAACAGAGCGAAAGATAATTCCTAGTGATTCAGACTTCATGGTTAACTCTAAAGGAGAATTGCGCTGGCTAGATGTTGGGCTCTGGACTCTTCCAGAGAACCCACTTGATATCATAAAACAAATGGAACACTACCTTCAAGGAATGAGCAGCTCTTCTTTAAGTTCGGATTTTTCAGATAAAGTCTTTGAAGAATACTTTAAACTCCTGAAGAAATCGCCAAAGGTCTCGGATGAAGAGTTAGAGAAATATCTCTCGGTTTATAGGTCTTGCCCCTGTACGGTCCTTGGAATGAAAAGAAAATTCTAGATAAAAGAATCAGGTGCTTATTTGATAGCTTTTTTAAGCTCAAATTCTATTCTGGTATTAGAGCAAGATTCATTTATACTTAGTTTAGAATCATGATTTTGAATGATCCCTTGAGAAATACTTAGCCCAAGGCCTGTCCCATCACCTATTGGTTTAGTGGTAAAGAACGGATTAAAGATCTTATCTTTTATCTCTATTGAAAACCCTGGTCCACTATCGGTAATGGCTATTAAGACCTTCGTCTCCATCTCTTTTACCTCGATCTTAATCCAACGTTCTCCCTCGCATTCGTTAACAGCATAAAGAGAGTTATTAAGAATATTGATTAATACCTGTGAGATGGGAATTGGCTTGCAAATAACTTTTATATCTTTTTCTAGACCTAAAACTTCTAGCGATACCCCTTCGTTTTCTATCTTAGAGAGACAAAGCCCTTTCACGTCGTTAATAATTTCTAAAAAAGAGGCTTCTATAAACTCATCATGAGAATCTTCTCTAGAGAACTTTTGAAGTCCTTTGATAATTTGGCTAATCCTGCCGATATTTTTTATCATTGACTCTGAATGCCTATAAAAGACTTCTTCAAATCCTTGTTTTTTTTCAAAAGTCTTTTGCATAACTTGTACGCTCAGTTGTATAGCTTGGGCCGGGTTGTTAATTTCATGAGCAATACCTCCCGCCATTTCACCAATTGAAACTAACTTTGCCGAATGAACGAGTCTAGCTTCAGCAAATTTTAGTTCTTCTTCGATCTCTTTTTGATTTGTGATATCCCTTTGCTCTAAAAGTATACTTTTATCTCCAGAGACGGGATCAATGATCTCTCGTCCAAATGAAAGCATCCACCTTTCTCCAAGATTTGTTTTAACAAATAATTCTTTTTCAAAAACATTCTCTTCTTTTAGTATTGTAAAGATATCGGTATCTGACGTAGTAAAGCTGAGACGATCAACTAAAGAGGCTTCAGAAAAGAACTGGCTACTAACGGGGTTTTGAAAAACGAGATCACCATTATAATCAAATTGCGAAATAAGAATATTGCTATGGCGAATAGCTTCCATTCCCCTAATCTCTTCTTTTCCTAGTTGCTTACTTTGATAAGAAACCACTTGTGCAAACATCACATTCTTCTCTTCTAGCCAGTTTCCTTTTGAGAAGTTCACTTCGACGACAGTTGGAATCCCGCTCGGATAAAAAGTCCAAACCTCTCGCCCCTCTCCCCCTTCTTGAATCTTCCTTTTATATTCTTGAAGTCTAATTTTAACTGTATTAGACATAGAGCTTTGAAAATCTCGATTGATAAGTAAATCTAGAGAGTCCGCTTCCCAAAGCTCAATCGCCTGGCCGTTTCCCCAAAGCATCTTAAAATTATCTAAATCAAAGAACCAAACTGCGGTGGCCAAGGATTCATAGACGTGAATAAAGTCACTATGTTTCATCAAATTCATTTTATTTACAATAATCCATCGATTTCAGCAAAATGACAATAAGTTTAGGTACCTATAGGTACCTGGTTACTTGTACCTATAGGTACCTGGTTACTTGTAAATCTGAAATCTTTATATGGACAAGTATCCATTCAGCTACTTAACAGGTATTTACTTGAATCCTAACCTTTAGACTAAGAGATTATATGGCAACTGAAACAATTGAAGATTTTTTGGCCCGTGGCGGAGTTGTTGAGAAGTCAAACTCCCAAGTAACCTTCTCCGAACTATTGCAAAAAGAAGGCATTCTAAGTGATTTGGATGCTAAGAAAGTGGCAGAAGATCTAAATGATACTCTACTAAAAAGTATGGATGAAAGTATCGAAGTTAAAGAGTAGGTTATGAACTAATGCCAGAGTTTTTACTAACTAAAAGTTGATCAAAAATTTCGATAAGTTACAAAGAATAATTCTCCACTCTCCATTTCTGTTTTAATTAGTTTCAACTTAGTTTGTGAGAAAAAGTATGCCCCCTTATCAAACCTTTGAACTTATAAAAGGTTGTTGAGTGCTTATATGCTTCTATTTATTGTGATCTTAATCATAGTTATTTGCTAAGCGGAAATATATCTTCTCTGGTAATATATTCAGGTGAGGTTCAAATATGGAAGAGAGAAAAAGAAAAAAATCCTGGAATGAAAAAGTTTCTGAAGCTAAATCATCTTATCTTCGATCAAGGAGCTCTGAGCACCTGAGCAAGGATTTTTATAAAAATCTCTTTTACCTTAATCCCTCTCTTGAGAAATATTTTGTAGATACTGATTGGAAACATCAACATATTGCCTTGTTAAAGGCGCTAGAGCATCTTTTTAACTTTTTAGAAGAGCCAGATAGTTATCACCGTAATCATATTAAAAGGATTGCTAAAACTCACTCTAGCAAAAACATGAACATTCATCCCCAACATTATTACTACTGGATAGATGCCTTAATCTTGACTTTTAAAGACCATGATAAAGGATGGAATAGAGACCTTGAATTCTATATGAGAGAATGTCTTTTCTTTCCTGTCTCTTTTATTATCAGCCTCTATCATCACTGATCGATTAACTTATTTTCTTAAACTTCCTATAGTCGATCTTATCAGCCACCATAACTTTAGAATTTAGATCTATTTCAACATGTCTTTTAATTCTTGCGAAAGAATCGTTATAAATGACATCCTCGAGTCCATACTCCATCAATTCTTTATCGCTAAGGAAAACCTTATCAAAGTCAGACCCTATCTTGTCATTATTTAAGTATTTGTTTAACGAGCATAGATATAAGCTCCAATAAGCTTCTGAAGAAGATAATTCTTTTTCAGTCATCGTAACTTTATTATCAACTTCTATTGATAATAGTTCTAAGAAGTCTATCTGATTTGAAGAAGGACTATTTTTAAGAATGAAATTTCTAAAGTCATACTCAAACAAAACTTTTATCAAATCTACCCGGTGCTCTTTTATATTTGAAGCATTCTTTATTCCTTCTAGTTCAAAAATGCTTGGGTCTAAGATCTGTTTGAGTTCAGAGATGACTTCTTCATTGAACATATACTTAGAGTTGATTAAGCTCGAGAATAGAATAATAGTGCTTACTCCTCTTAAAATAACATCGTGTTTCTTAATTGTGCCGTACAGGTGAGAAAGAATCCCTATCACTCTTTTTACAGACCAGCATTCAGACTCCCTATATCCCTCGATACAGAACTCAAACAAAATAAAGAATGAAGTCTCCATGCAAGACTGCTTAGTCGTTTTCTCTAACTTGTCTTCGAAGATTTCAAAAAATGCTCTTAGCTCAGCCTGCCCTTTTTGATCTTCCTGCAGCCCACTTGTCTCATAATCTTTAAAGAAAGAGATAACAGTAGCTAAATAGAAAGACATTTCAATAAGAGAGAGGTCTTTAAACTCCTGCCCCCTCTCTTCGAAGCTATGAATGACTTCATAAGAGAAGGAAAGTTTAAGTCTTAATGAGGAAATTATGCGTTTATGCTCTCTATTGAAAACGTGTGCTGAAAGCGACAATCCTTCAAGAGAGCCTGCGGCTATTCTATAAATTAAAATCCTTCGCGATTTTGGAATATTTAAAGTTGAAGCTGAGGATACGGGTAGTTGAGTGTAGTTAAGAAATCTGAAAAATGTATCAGGAAGAGTTTGATTAGGTTTTAGATCCTCGTAAAATCTTTTTAAGATTGCTTGAGTGAAAGGATAATTAATATGTTCTCTTAAGTTGAATTTCTTAACAAGCCTACTTAGCCCGGAGATAAAATCATCTGGGCTTAAGCTCTCTTCATCAGATTCTTCAAGGTAAAAAAAACGATACCTCGAAGATGTGTTGTAATGGTCTTCATACTTGAGCCCCATTTGATCTTGTAACTCTTGAAGAGCATCTGATACTTTATAGGTGTCAATATTAGTTGAAAGCAGGTAGTTGTAAGCGAAAAAAAATGCATCTAATCTTATAGCGTTTATCTCTTCAGGAAAAAAGCCTTTTCTCATTTCAGTCGAATACAGGTTATTTTTATTTAAGAGGCGGTTCTTTATACGAGAGACCCTAGAGTTTTGAGGTGTAATCTTTAGATTTTTTAAGAGGTTTTCAAGAGTGTCGCTTATACTTAAAGAGGTCAATTCTTCTTCAAAGCCCTCAAGTTCACTACATGTTATTTTCACTGATTGAAATACATGGAGAATATAGGTTATGACTTTAACTCTCTCTTCCTGTCTCCAAGTCTCTGGGAATGGATTATAATATTTATAAGAAATAAGATCTAGTTTAGTATTCATTCTTCATTCCTCTTCGCATTCGGTTTAAGCGTGCGATTCGACGCTTTTTTTCATAATGCTTTATTAAGGCATCAGGCACCTTTTTCTCAGGCTCTGATTTCTTTGGTGTGAGATTGTTAATGATAAGAAATCCAATTAATGAACAGATCATATTGGTGAATACATCAAGCAAGTGATCGTCCACTGATGGAGTCACAAAACCACTTTTACTCAAGTACCAATAATCAAAAAACTCTTTGAAGAAGCTTATAAACAACATTAAGACAAAGCCAGGAATCACCTTAAGCCTCGCTCCTCCGATACAGACTCCGAGAATAAAAGAGATTAAGGCGTGAAACATAAACCGATCGAACTCCATCCACACCTCCAAACCTGCGTCACATGCCAGACCGCGCCGCTCTATCTTGCTGAAATTAATAATAACATAAAATAAAATCTACATTTCTTAAGTTTTTCTGATTTTAATCATGTTTTATTTAGAAGTGCCTTGAATGAACGGACACTTATCTAAAGAATACAAAAAGGGTACGTGATACCTTTTTTGGTAGTCGCAATTACTATTTAAAGTGGTGTCACGTACTCAGTTTGAATCTTCAGATTGAATTGACCAAGGGATGAGCTCCCAGACTTATCTCGTTTTTCAAATATGCAAGTAACCTTCTCCGAACTATTGCAAAAAGAAGGCATTCTAAGTGAGATGGATGCTAAGAAAGTGGCAGAAGATCTAAATGATACTCTACTAAAAAGTATGGATGAAAGTATCGAAGTTAAAGAGTAGGCTATGGAATAATGCCCGAGTTACCCTATCTAAGTAGGATAAGCTGACGGGCTAGGTAGGTACCTGGTCACTTGCATAAAAGGTATCACGTACCTTTTTTATACTTCTCCAAAAGTCGATTGAGAGCAGGCACACTGAATCCAGTATCGTGAAAGAAAAGAACCTTTCCATCTTTTCCAAGAAGTATAACCCTTGCACTACGAGGATTTACATTTCCTAAGAATTCTTGAACTTTTGAGCCATCTTCATAGATCGTAATCACGCCTTTCCAAATAGGTTTGGGAATCCCTTTTTTCATTCCCTCATCAATCATCGTTGAGAACATCTGAGGGAACATTCCTTTAATTGTTGGAGCCTCAAAAGTTGGTATGGTGGCCTTTTTCATATCAAGCCCTATAAACCAGCGGTCAATATCAAATTGCGACTTGTGCCGGAAACCAACTAAGAGAAGAGTCATCTCGCCCTTAAAGTCTTCTGGAATACTCCACTCTTTCCCATCTAAGGCTTTGCCGCTAACCGAAGGAAAGCCCTTGCCTACAATGTCTTGATTAGGGAAGCTTGAGCAGCTAACTAGTGATAAAAGAATTAGAAGTTTTAATAAGTTTTTCATAAAATCAATTTAGCATAAGAGTGCGACTTAAAAAATGATGTCTAAGTTTTGTTCTTAGACATTATCTGGGCGGCCCTTTAACTCTGGAAGATAATAATGATATGTATTGGTTAAGGAGATCATTATGAAATATTTAATCATGTTACTATTATTACCAAGTCTAGCTTGGGCCGATGGTTCGAGCCTCTTAAATGAGACCGCAGTTGTAAGCGAATTTGGAAAGATTAGCTACAGAGCACCAGTAAATAAAAATAGCCTTAAGAAACCAATTGTACTTTTTCACGGTGTCTACGGAGGAGCTTCCCATAGAACTTGGAAGAAACTCGTCCCCCTCCTTGATCAGGCAGGAGAAAGAGTCTTTGTCATGGACCTTCCTGGAGTTGGAGAGAGTGAAAAGCAAAAAAGGCCCTATACTATTTCTGATTTTGATAAGTTTGTTGAAAACTTTCTAATAGAAGTTGTGAAAGAAAGAGCTACTATCGTTTCAGAATCAATTCTAAGTAATGGAGTCCTTTCAGTAAGCGCTTCAAGACCAGACATCGTCAGAAGGGCCATTATCTTAAATCCTTCAGGCATTTTCTCACTTGTAGATCCACCAAGTGAGAGAGAACAAAGTTTATATAATCGGCTGTATAACGATGATAACGCTGCTATTGGATTTTACCAAAACCTTCTTAACCCTAACTCACTAAAGTACTTCTTACGTTTTGGGTTCTTTGATGACTCACTTATTGACGAGAACCTCTTGAAAGACTTTTTAGCGCTTAGAGATAATGTTGATCAACGGTTTTTAACTCTAAGTTTCGTGGGCGGCCAACTCTTCAGAAGTTTCGAAGAGTCCAGTGATGGAGTATTTATTCCCGTATTGGCCATCTTTGGAAAAGAGTACGAGGGTTTTCAGGACAACAAGGTGGCAAAAGCTTCAGACTTTAAGAAAGTCAGACCATACTTTAGCTACGTTGAAATTGAAAAGAGTGGGTCCTCTGTTCAAAGAGAAAAGCCTGAAGCAGTAGCAAAACAAATTATAGATTTTTCTGTTTTAGATTAAAATAGCTCAGGGTAAGCTGCTAGGTAGATTGAATCATATCTGGCAGCCAATCCTACTTCAATATTAAAACAAAATACTACGCCCCGGTTAGATCTCTTCATGATAAAGTCAATTTAAACTAGACCAAAAGATGGAGAGAGAGCGCTTTGGGTCTAGAACTACTCCCCTTCTAAACATAGACTTTCCTTAAGCCTTATCCTTCACCATTTTTTCTGCCTGGTAGGCCTTAACTAGAATTAAATAAAAAGGAACCCACCAAATGAGATCGTTAAAGATGAGATTGACTCCAAATTTCATGGGAAAAACATTATTATTTATAGCGATTATAAATCCAATCGGACCAAATATCTTTCCTAATAGGCCCACAAGCACGATGGGCCAGTGCCTCACTGTAGAGGTCGCGGCAATCATATAACCGAGGCCATAAACGGCAACAATCATTCCTATACACTGCCATAGCTCCAAATATTTTGGCTGTTCTGCTCCTGCTAAATCAAACGCATGACTAGGAAATAGCACCACCCAAGTTCCCCAGAGTATATTGTAAATTCCTGCGGCGAACAAAATGGTCCCTAAACCCTTCTCTGGTTTTAAATTCATGCAATACCTCTCCATGCTATTGTGAGTAGTAAAAATGTGCGTAGAGTCCAAGTAATTGTTCTAGGCCAATTTGTCTTTATTAGTTTTTCTATTGCAGCGAGATCTTTTCCTGAGGCAATTTTTCTATGCAAAGGCATGCTTAGAAAAATTGTTGAAATCCAAATCGTGATTATGCCCAAGAAGTTTGAAGCAATAACGATACTCGGAAAGAAGATAAGAAGTAAAATGCCTGAGACGAATTCTATAAGCATTAGAGGCACAACGATCAAGCTAATCTTTCTAGAGTGAAAGCGAGAAAAGACTTCAAAATCAATTCTTTCTATTTTTAAGAAGGCAGGATAATGAACCAGCTGTATTGTCCAAATAAGACCAAAGAGGCTAAAGCAACTAAAGATTTGAATGAGAAAAAGTAGCTCTTTCAAATATTACCCTTTATTTTGATAATCTAATATGGACTTCATTTCTTTTGAGAAAAGGAAGTGTCCAAGGGGGATTGTAGCCTGCAAAGCTATGCCCTTCATTGGCCTTATAGTTTTTAAAATTTGTTAACCAATCCCTTAGCTCTTTGGCCTTTTTCCTATTTTTTTTCTTAGAACTAAACCAAGAGAACCTATGACTCGCTATTATTTGAGCCTCAACTTTTTCAAATTTGATTCTATTATCAAGAGGCTCTGGGAGGTTCTCGAGTGTATATTTTGAAGGCATGGAAAAAGTCATGGAAAAGCTATCCTCCGTTTGATTCATCACAACAGGAGAAGTCATCGCTATTTTTTGAGGCTCATTCTTCATCAGGACGGGCGAAGTCATGGAAATTTTATTTTCACCTTTATTCTTTCCAAAAATATAGCCCGCTAATATCTTAAAGGCCTGTCCCGATGATTCATCGTAGTCGCCCTTAACTGTAATTTTGGCTATGATGTAGGGGGAGTATTCTCTAATTTCAAACTCCCCTTTCTTCTCTAGAACTTTGTACTTAGGACTTTCTTCATTTTGAATGCCAAAAACCGAGCAAGAGCTAAAGGATAAAAGTGTAAACAAAGCTGTCATTATTTTCACCATGCTATATTCTCCCCATCCCAAGACAGAAAACTCCCCGTTTCTTCAATAGAGCGGTTATCAATCTGATTTAGGATATTAAAGGCCGACTCCTCAGCTTCGTGGAGCCTATACTTAGTATTTTCTATAAAAGGTGCTGAAAGATCAGTTTTGGTTGTTCCAGGATGAATAGGGGCCACCAGGCATTGTAACCTTTTGCGCTTAAACTCCACTGCAATATTTTGAAGGATCATATTTAAAGCTGCCTTTGAAGCACGGTAGCTATACCACCCCCCCATTTTATTGTCACCTATGCTTCCTACTCTCGCAGAAAGAACTATAAATGCACTAGGAGTCTTACTCGGAAGAAGTCGTTCAAAATGTTTGGCGATCAATGCAGTAACGACACTATTAACCTTAAAAGTCTCCATAAATTGATCCATGCTTACAGATCTTAAGCTTTTTTCTGGTTGAAATTCTTCATTATGAAGAAGACCAATACAATTGATGAAAAGATCTATTTCCATATGGAGGCTTTTTAGATCTACCGCTAAATCAAAAAGTTCTGATTCATTAACGGGATCAATCCTAAAGATCTCAAGCCTATCTTTAAGAGAATAGCTAAGATCTATCAACTCTTTAGATCTTTGTTCGTCTCTATAAGAGGAAAAAACCTTAGCTTCTGGAAATCTAGCAAGTAATTCTTTAACCAGGGCCAAGCCAATTCCATGTCCTCCGCCCCATATAAAAAAATGTTTGCCTTTATATAACTCAAATTTCATAGCGGTCCTAATCAAAGCCACAATCATCAAGATCTGGTTTACAAAGAAAAAGCCTTAGCTAAAGACTCGATAACTCTGTATGAAGCTTCAAGGCCTGATTACCTGCCTCAGAGAGAACTAGGTAAGCCGGCTTCTCAACACTTCCATTTCTCTTTATCATTTTTGTTTTAATTACTTTTTCTATAGGCCCTGTATGAACCTCTAGGACGACGCCAAAAATCTTACGCCCCATCCACTTCCACATAACTTTTTGGCCAGTATTATAAGAATTCATTTTTCCTCAGGCATTTGAAATGGCTATAAAGAGGCCAAAACTCATTAGTGTAAGTGATGGTGCCATTTTCCTAAAAGGATTTCTTATTTTAATATGAGTCACTAGGGCAGCCATCATAAGAATTGTGATTATCAGAGCTCCTAGCATTACAACCTTTGTATCGCTGCTAAAAAGCATTGCCGAAGAAGAAAGCTTCAATATTCCCACAAAGTCTCTCAACTGAGCATTTAGGCCATAGCTTTCAAACTCTTTGATAATATTTTCGTAGCGAACAACCCATACAAAAAAAATGGACCCCGCAACTATGAACTTTAGTGCTAATAATAAACTCTCTGTCGGTATCATTATTCCTTCCTTGATAAGTAAGAGTAACACTAAAACAACATTTGATTAGTTAGACAAACTTAGACAGCGACTTTATCTCGCATAGACATTAGATGGACAAAAAGCTATTTTAAAATATGTTTTTATTATTAACCATACTCACGTCATTAATGTTCATAGCTTATGGCCTACTTTGCTTGTTAACCAATCATATGCAAGAAGAGTTCGACCGTTATGGTCTGTCTAAGTTTAGGTTTCTAACTGGCCTACTCGAACTCCTAGGAGGTCTAGGACTCCTGCTTGGCCACTACTATTATCTACCCTTGTTTTTATTCTCAGCCTTGGGACTAGCTATTTTAATGTTACTTGGAGTTTTAGTAAGATTTAAAGTCAAAGACCCCTTCTACCTTTCACTTCCAGCATTTATTCTTTTAGTTTTAAATTTATATTTCCTCTACATAAAAGGAATTTGAGCCAAATACTAAGAAACCGTTATTTAAATAAAAGATAGACCTTCACTAGGCATGGTAGTGCATTATCAAATCTCAGTGCTATAGTTAACCATGAAAAAAATCTTAACCTTAATACTTTCCCTATCTATCGCCATGAGTTGTTCATCAAAAGAATTTAAAAATCCCTATAGAGCCCCCTTTGATGGAGAAAAATTCCAAAACCTAGAGCCCTTTCCTCCTAAGTCATTTGCTACCTTGTTGAAGTGGAAGTTATTTAAGAATGATCGAAAAGAGTGGCCTGAGTGGCTCGATCTACCTATGGGAAATAGGCCCGTAGAGAGAACAAAGAAGGGAGAAATCATCTATACGGTGGTTAACCACGCAACGGTTCTTTTGCAGGTAGATGGAATCAATATCCTGACTGATCCTATTTGGTCTGAGAGAACCTCCCCAGTAAATTTTGCTGGACCAAAGCGCGTTCACGCTCCGACCATTAGGTTTAAAGACTTGCCCCCCATTGATCTAGTAGTGATTTCCCATAATCACTATGATCATCTAGATATTACCACTCTCAAGAATTTAAGTGATAAACACTCACCAGTTATCTTGGTGGGACTTAAGAATGGAGAGCTCTTAAAGTCTGAAGGCATTAAAAACTTCGTTGAAATGGATTGGTACCAAAAGTATGACTTTAAGGGATTAAAGATCACTTTCATGCCTAACCAGCACTGGTCTGCCAGAGGTTTATTCGATAAGTTTGAAACTCTTTGGGGTGGATATGTTTTTGAGTCAGAAAAGGGTGAGATCTATTTTGCAGGAGATACAGGCTATGGGAAGTTTTTTAAAGATATTAAAAAAGAATTCAAGAATATCATCCTAAGTTTTCTCCCTATCGGCGCCTATGAGCCGAGATGGTTTATGAAGCCGGCCCATATCAACCCAGAAGAAGCGGTAAAGGGACATATTGAGCTTGGAAGTAGTCATAGTGTAGGTATTCATTTTGGAACCTTCCAACTCACTGACGAAGGACGGGACGAACCTATAAATGCCTTAAAAAAGTCTTTAGAGGGAAAAGATATTAGTTTTCTAGTTCCTGAGTTTGGAAAAGCCTACTCTCTTTAGCCATTTTACTTAGACAAGAGCTAAACTCAGTTATTTTTACTCGACTCCAAAAAAAAATCCTTTTACCTTTAGGCATGGACGAACTGATAGAAAAACATCTTTATCATAAAAAACCGAATCTTCTTTTAGAGCACGTTATAGAGATTGATAGCACTGGTATCAAGACTAGCTTCTATCTAGGCGAAGATCACCCCCTCATTCAAGGACACTTCCCTGGGATCTCAGTTTTCCCTGGAACTCAAATGATGGAGATGCTGGTTCAATCAGCCGGAATTCATATGGCCCATGAGCATTACCCAAAGCACCGGGAAGAAAAACTTGCTGTTGGAGTTTTTAGGCGCTGCATTCAGGCAAAGTTTCAAAGCTTTGCAAGACCTGGTCAGGATATTACGGCCTGTGTGAAAGAGACGGGAAATGTTGACAATCTTTATACCTACTCGGGAAGAGTCATGAATTCTAAAGCTGAAAACCTTATGATCTGTAGATTCTCACTAATAACCATTCACGAAGCGGTTCTTGAAGGTCACACCTGCCATTGGTCTCCTTTTTAGTATAATGCCCTGATCTCCAAATTTCTGCAAATCACCTAAAAGCTTCACCTCTGGTGATAAAATGTCAGCAGGCATATCCCGTTTTTCAATAATACAAGTAACCAGATACCTATTAGAATAAAAAAAGGGAGCCCAGCTCCCTTAAGTATTTTTAAGACTCTAAAGATTTCCTTAAACTATCTAACGATAAAGATCATTGAAATTGGAAGGGCAAAGAAAATAGCTCCCACATAGCCAAAGCCAATGAACTTTGTTTTTTCTATAGACTCAGCTAAAAGCTCAGCGCAACGAATTGGAATATTTCTAAGTGGCTTAATCGGAAAGAAAAGCATTGTTGCAGCCAAGTTAAAAATCAAGTGAACTAGAGCAATAGTCAATCCTGCGATGTTTCCAGTCATCGCAGCTAACAAGGCAGTCGCTGTCGTTCCAATATTAGCTCCAATTGTGATTGGATAAATAGCCTGTAAAGACAAAACTCCAGACCCTGCCATTGGAATTAAAAGTGAGGTCGTAATGGAACTTGACTGAACTGAAATAGTTAAGACTATTCCAAAGATGATCGATCCCACCGCATTATTAGAAAAGATTTTATTAACAATCTCTCCTTTATGATTCTCAACTAGTACTTTCATTGTTCTTACAATAAAACTTAGAGCTGCAATAATTATGACTCCTGCAATGGCCATAACAATAAATCCTGAGAACTCTGCACCAAAGACATCTACAACAAAACCTTTAACAGCGTTTACTGGGGGCTTAATTGCTGCCTTAATTGGAGAGCTATATTTTAATCCAGAGGTACTTCCGTATAAGAGAGTAGCTAAAGTACTAGCTGATTTTTCGATAATTCCAGTCATCAATTCAATTGGAAGTAGAACTAAAACGGCTAAGATATTAAAAAAGTCATGAACAGTTGCCGCCGCGAAGGCCTTTTTAAAGTTCACTTTATCTTTCATATAACCTAAAGACACCAATGTGTTGGTAACTGAAGTTCCAAGGTTTGCACCCATAATCATTGGAACAGCTCCACCAATTGAAAGAGTTCCCGCAGAAACAAGGCCAACAATTATAGAGGTAGTCACAGATGAGCTTTGAAATAAAACTGTCGCTAACATTCCAGCCATCAAGGAAATAAAAGGTTGCTCTGTCATATCAAAGAGAGTTTTTGCAAAGTCTCCACCCATCATCTTTAAACCTGTTGAAAGACATTTTACTCCGATTAGGAATAAGTAAAGTAAGACAAGTACCGTTAATAATCGGCGAACGAGATCAGCAATCTGATTGCCCTTAAACTTCATAAAAAGTAGTTTTACTTCTTTCACAAGATGCTCCCAAAAAATAGTTTCCGTGAGCTTAACATTTTTTAGGATTCACATTTCCAAAAAGCAGCCGCTTTTTTACTTTTTCTCGAGAGGGCTCTAAGTAGCCTAATTTACGGTCTTTTTGGGACTGTAAAAACTTCCATGGATGTATAATTTTTTCAGGATTGAGAGGGCAGAACAATTAGGTTCATGTTACATTTTGTGGGGGCTCCTCAGAATACGGCTAGTAGACTTATCCCCATTTTCAAATATACAAGTAACCAGGTACCTATTACAGACTTATCCCCATTTTCAAACATACAAGTAACCAGGTACCTATTAGAATGAGGTATGCCAGAACTACCCGAATTTTTACCAACCAAAAGCTAGTCAAAAATTTCGATAGGTTACAAAGAAAAGATCCAGCCTCTTCGTTTCTACTTTCATTTGATTTCAATGAGTTTCATTTTAGTTCACGAAAGTGGTTCCACTGGTTCCACCGAGAGAACCTAAAAAAATGCCTGTAGCTCCAATCGGGAAATTGATATTAATCCCTTCAGTATTTTCCTTAAAACTTCCTTAATATTCTCTTTGTATAATTACTTATTGTTAAAAGGGGATCAAATGAACTCAATTTTTGGAAAAATCTTATCTAAATACCTTATCCCCAAAAAACTTCCCTGCTTTATTCTAAGCCGTAAGCCCATGATCCTAGTTTCATACTGGATGGATTTTTATAATAATTATGAAAAAATACTATCCCAACTTCCGTCTAATAAAACGTCCTACTGTATCTTTCAACTAGGATACCATGTAGAAAGAGCTTGGAGGCTAGATGAAGTATTTAAGCAATACCAAGATGTTCAAAATAACTTAAACTCTAAAAGTATAAATTTTATATTTCTGGCAAACTCACAAGCTGAAGCAGATCTACTTAAAACAAAAGGCTTGAATTCTGTTTTCTGTAACCAAAATGCCTTTCTAGATGAAAGTCGATATAAGGTCCTCGAAACCAAGAAAAAGTACGACTCCCTTTACCTGGCGAGAATTACACCTATAAAAAGGCAGGAGTTAGCAAGTGAGATTAAATCTTTAAGACTCATAGGTAACTACTTTGACGTTGAAAAAAACTATTTTGATGAACGAATAAACAGTCTAAAAAATGCAACTTGGAAAAGAAAAATCTGGGCCTTTAATGTCTATAAACACATGGCAGAAGCACATACAGGGCTCTGTTTGTCTTCAGAAGAAGGTGCCATGTTCGTAAGTACAGAATACCTTCTATGTGGGCTGCCAGTGGTGTCTACAGAGAGCCTAGGCGGCCGTGATACCTATTATCATGATGATTACGTAAGAATTAGTAAAGACTGTCCTAAAGAGGTCTATAAAGCTGTCAGAGAACTCAAAAATATGGATATCAATCCTAATTACGTCAGATACAGGACTATTCAAATTATGAAAGAACACAGACTTGTCTTTATCAAATTAATTCAAGGTATAATTGATAAAGAGGGGTTTGAAAGAGACTTCATGAAAGAGTGGCCAAAAGTATTTACTCATAAACTTGGATTAAGAACAAGTCTTCCTTATGGAATAGCGAAACATAGGAGCTTAACAGAGGATTCATGGAATGCGTTGAACAGAAAAAGAATTGCCGCCTAAGCTTTAGGTATACGTACCTCAGTTGTAGCACCTTTGTTAGGCCCCTCGCTTCTAATGTCCATTGAACCACCATAAAACTTTAGCATACTTCGGCATTCGTGAAGACCAAAACCACTGCCTCTTTTCTTTGTTGAAAACCCAAATTCGAATAGTTTGTTATTTATTGAAGGATCAAAACCACTACCATTATCTATAATTTTGAGAAGTAGTATCTCACTATCAACACTAGCGGCAATTTCGATTGTTTTTTGGATATAGTTTGGATCCGTATCAAAGCGAGTATCCATAGATTCAATAGCATTAATAATAATATTTGAAAAAATCTGAGTTAGTCCTGATTTTTCAAATTTACCTTCCAATGAATTATCCATATTTATACTAACTACAATATCTCTTTTTCGTATTCTGTCGTTATTAAGACTAAGGGAGTCCTTAACGAGATCTAATATGTTAAAAACTTCAATTTTATCATTATCCACCAGAGCATATTTTTGCTGAGTCTTTATTACTTCATCCATACTTGCGACCATTTCAAGTATCGTTTCAAAAGATTTACTTATCTGGGTGATCTTCGCTGGATAACTGTGATTAATTGTCTTCAATAATTTACTAATGACTTCTCTATCAAAATCACCTTTAATACTTGCTTCAACCTTCTTAAAGACACTTGAAATAATACTAAGCTCAGATAAAACTTGTTCATTATCTGCATTTGTTTTTATTACTGTTAATAAGTTACCTATGTTGTGCAAAACACCGATTGCACTTTGAGCAATCCCCTGTTGGTACATTCCTTTAACCATTTTCTCTCTTAAAGATATGAATTTTTCATTTTCTTGTAATTGGCTAGTTAGATCAAAAAAGATTCCGTAATAAGACCCATTGCTTTCAAATAAAGATAATGTGACGAGCACATTCCCTTCTTTAGTTTTTATAAGAACATTATTTTTTTTGCCCTCAATATACGAGAGTGTATTTGTCAAACAATTTCCTTTTACCCCATCATCACTATATATATAATCCGATAGACAGATGCTTGAACTTGATTCAAAAGGTATTCCTAAAAATACCAAAAGGGCTTCATTATTTTTCAAAACATTCAATTCTTCGTCTAGCTCGAAGATAGGAAATGGAACATCCTCCCAATTAGGTATCATCGCTTCGCCTCCATAAAAATGGAAACGCAAGTTCCTTCACCTTCTTTACTCTTTATCTGATATCTATACTTATGACGATCCATAATCATTTTAAAGATACTAAGCCCTAAGCCTAGGCCAGGGACATCGTTATATCCACCGCCACGCTCAAAGTTATCTTCAATCGTTTTTATTCTATTTTCACTTATTCCAGTACCTGTGTCTCGTAATGAAACGACAGCGCCATTACCAATAATTTCTAATTTTAAGACGACCTCGCCTTCTGATGTAAACTTAAAAGAGTTACTGATGAGGTTATTTACAGCTTGGATAAATCGAGTTGAATCCATTTCAATTTTCATTTCTTTATCACCAACGATTTCAACCCTAAACGTGACATCTTCATCGCCTCTTGATTTATTTAATTCATAGATTCTTGTAACTTCTTTTTTAATATCTTGCATTTGTAGATCCATTCGGAATTCATTATTTTTAGATGCAACGACAGTAAAAAGGTCTTCAAGAAGTTGATCCATAAGTGCGGCATTCTCCGCAATTAGAGATGAGAATTCACGGGCTTCACCGCTAATAGAAGGGTCGTCTTCTAGTAATTGCGCAAAACCAAGAACCGAAGCAAGTGGTGTTTTAAGTTCATGACTTACATGTGATAAAAAATCATCCTTTATGCAATTCAGGTCATATTTACTAACAAGGTTTAAGGCAAATTGCATAATTTCTTTTTTATCAAATGGCTTCCTTAAGAATAATATTTTTTCAGGTCTTCCAGATTTAATTGAAAAATCTTTGATATCAGTATCAGAGTAAGCACTAACAATAACAATTTCGATATCAGGATCGATGGAATGAATACGTTTAGCAGTCTCAGCGCCATCAATTCCCGGAGGCATTCTCATATCTAAAAATACAACTTTGATGGGATTATCTTCGTTAACTGATTTTTCTACTTCAAGGACAGCATCTTCACCTTGTGAGCAATATGTGCCTATATAACTTTCTCTTTCAGGCTGTCCAACGAGTCCTACATCTCCAAGGAAATCGGCAGCACCACTCAACAATTCACTATCTGCGACTGTTTCAAATATTTTTTTATAAGAACTTAAAATTTTCTCATCGTCATCAACAAATAATATGCGATTCATCCTAACCTCTCTCTCTTATAACTGTCTCAATAGCGATAAAAGGTTTTTTAAAGTTTCCTTCAAAGTATGTTGATCGCATTTCGTCTAAAATCACTTCCGCAGATTTTCTTCCTAAATTGGTTCTGTTAATTCTATACCAAAACTCTTCAGCAATTATAAAAACACAAGTTAACGGTGTAATATTAAATGACGTAAGCTTCCTAGGAAAGCCAACACCACCTGGTCTTTCATGATGCTCCAAAATTATATTTTCAACATTTGGAGGGAGGCTTTTGATTTCTCTTAACGCAACTACAGTTGATTGAGGATGAGAAAGAAACTCCTCTTTCTCTTCACTATTTAAGCTTTTATATAAATCACCATCTAGGTCTCGCACAAAACTCATCCCACCGCTAAGCGTAAGGTCGTGAAAAAAAGAGCTAATTACCATTTTAGATAATGTTCCTAGTGAGTCCCATTTTAGGTGCTCCAACATTGAAGAACAAAGGTAAGAAATGGCGACAGCATGCTCAGCGGCATGCTCAACCTCTAAAACATTTTTCTTAAGTACTTTCCAGAGATTGCTATCAGATTTAACTGAGGACAAAACCGAATTCATTACTCTATTAGTTAGCTCCACGGCCTCATCAGTTATCCCCACTGTTTTAAGAGTTTTATAAACTACGTCCAGAGAGGCTTTTTCTAATACAAATCGTGCACTTTGATTAATCAGATTCTCTTCAATAAGAAAGGACAAATTACTTCCTAAATCTTTCAAGTAAGTACTAAAATCCTCTGCCTTAACATATAAATACTTCACTGATCTTTTTTGATACCTTTCAATTATCTCGTTCGAGTACATGTCACTTTTGTTTACAACTTTGATATACTTATGTTCAGACAGTCTAATGAAGATATCCACAGGAGCATTATTAAACTGAGTAAAGGAATAGATATTTATTTTTTTAAACTCAACCTCACTCCCTTTCGATAGGGTTACGCCACATTCTTCTAAATATTGAGGAATATCACTCTTTAAATCTTTACTCAGGGAATAACATCCAAGCGCTTCAATTTCTGATTGGAGGTCAGTTAAAACCAAAATATTTTTTAAGTATCCTTTATTACCCGAGTCTCCAAAGAAGCTTACAAAAGAGTCAAACTCAATATTTGAGCGTAAAATAAATATTGAACTTATTTGTCCATCGGATAATTTAATCGATCTTAAAGCAGGGACAATATTAGAATGTGAATCAACTTCAACGTCAAAGTCTCCTTCAAGCTGAATTGAATTTTTTTTCAACAAATCAAATTTCGAATCAAAGTAGATTAACTTCAATAACAACTCCGTCATACAAACATTCAATGACTTGTCGGCAAGTTATGAAAATCTACTTAACTTGCACAACTTTACCTGACGACAACAGTCTGGATTATATCGACCAATTGTTAAACTAATTTCAAGATATTGAAATTAGTGATAATATTAACTAACTTCTCAAAAACAGGTGGAATTTGAAGCAAACCGTACTCGTCGTTGACGATAATGAAAATATTCGAAAGCTTGTCTCAAAGACATTAGAAAATAGCTTCAATATTATTGAGGCCCTGAACGGGCAAGAGGCCTTAGAAGAGTTATCCTCTAAGCAAGTTGATCTTGTGATTCTAGACCTCACAATGCCAGTTCTAGGAGGTATAGAAGTACTTCAGACCTTAAAAGCTGAAGGTAAAATCTCTCGACTGAATATCATTGTGCTGAGTGCAAGGAACGGGACTAAAGAAAGAGAAAGGGCCTATAAGCTTGGTATAAAGAACTATGTTGAGAAGCCTTTTTCTACATCTGAGCTTCTTGCCATCGTAAATAGTTTTGCCAAAGAAAAAGAAGTTATTTTAAAAGTTGCTAACCTTTCCTTAAAGCCAGATAAGTTTTTAGCCTTTTGTGGAGAGGAACCAATAGATGTAACACCTCAGGAATATAAAGTTCTCGAACACTTCATTAAGAATAAAGAAATACTTCTCACTAGAGAGAATATCTTAGAAGATGTTTTTAAAGGAAGAGAAGAACTTAGTGATAGAAATGTTGACACTCATATAAGCAATCTCAGAAAAAAGATTGCGACCTCAGGAGTAAAAATAGTTACGATCTACGGACAAGGCTACAAGCTCGTAAGTGCATGAAAATTAAGGCTTAATATTTCCTTAAAACAATTGCCTTATTATAGAGTTGTCCTAAATGTTGCACGTTATAGGGAGTAGGGCCAATGAATGCAGAAGCTTTAGAACATTCCAAAAAGAAGATTCTTATTGTTGATGATTCAGACAATATAAGACTTTTTGTAAAAAGTATCCTCGAACGAAACGGCTACGAAACAATACTTGCAAAAAATGGTGCGGAAGCTCTACGCCTCTTTAATTCTTCACGTGATATCTCCCTAATACTACTAGATGTCATGATGCCTTATATGGATGGTTTCGAGTTTCTTAGACAGTTTCCAAAAACATTTCCTAATTCTACAACCAAAATTTGTATGATGACTGCGAAAGGGGCTGCTAAAGAAGTCAAGAGAGCTGTTAACCTCGGGGCACATGACTATATAGTAAAATTAATAGATAGAGATATTCTCATTAGTAAAGTTGAGACACTTTTAGAGGATAAAAAAGTAGATGAAAAATTCTCTAGTATCACTACTGAAATTGATGCTCAGGTAACAGACTTACCTATTGAACACCAAATTAAAATAATTGAATTAACTGAGGCTCAGGCCATTGTAAAAACGAAGTTACAATTGAAAGAAAAATCTAATCTCACTTTAAGAATTCCCGCCCTTGATAATGCCTTTGGAAAAGAAGTAGAGCTCTGCTTTCGTGTTGTTTCTGAACAGAAATCTGAAGATCCGGACTTTCTAGTTTTTAAATTAAATATTTTAGGTCTAGATGAAACCACGCAAAGTTGTCTTAGAGAAATTACGATTAAAGGTCTCCCTTTCGGAATAGAGCCTGAGTCAGACTAAGCTATTCAATCTGATACACTAACGTACCACATAGCATAATATCAAGCACTTAGTCTGCCTAATAACTGGCATATCTCCTGCATTTTATATAGCAAAGGGGATCTTATGAAAAAAATAGTTTTAGTTTGCTGCCTATTTAGCGCTATTGGAATTCAAAAAATTAAAGCTCCAAATGAAAGTGCAAACAAAGTAATTAAAATGGAACTGAAGATTTGGGAAGTAAGGAGGTAAAATGAACGAGATAACTATCGATGCTAAGAATGGTAAATACCCATACTATTTAATAGAAGATAATTTTTTGAATCTTCTCATCAAAATTGAAAAAAAAGGTTACTTCCCTAGTTCTGAAAAAACAACAGATATTTGTTTTGAGCAGTTGAACCAAATCTCAGAAAATATCTTACGTGGCATGGGAAACAAAAATAATAACTACATCGTGGGTATTTTAGGCGATTTTAGAATAAATAATTTTAAATTGAATGGATCTTTTGTGGGGACTAAGACTTTATTTTGGTCGACATATGCCTATCTAAATTTTCGTTTTGACCCCTCCGAAAAAGGGAAAAAGAAACTAGAAGAGTTATTATCTGACCATCTAGATCCAAATATTATCTTCGATTTACTAAGTCCTTACAGGAACCATGGACTTTAGAAAAATGTAAGTCCCAGTCAAATAGCTTGAGTCTATCGTTAAAACCTTTGCTCTTTGGTGCAAGCTCTAGAGCTCGCTCAATCTTCAAGGCCATATCATCAGGGCTATTTGCATCAAAATAGATGACACTCTCACCACATACTTCCCGAAAAACAGGTATATCGCTTACGCAAAGGTTTAAGTCGTTATTCATAGCCTCCAGAAGTGGTAAACCAAAGCCTTCAAATAGGCTTGGGTGAACAAATAAACTTGCCCTTGTGTAGCAGTCCGCCAACTCTTGGCTCTCTAAGAAGCCGGTCATAATCACTTTATCCTGTAGGTTCTCCTTCACTATAAACTCTTTAACCACCTCTGCTCCGCTCCATTCCTTACCTGCGAAAACCAGTTCATACGACGTTTGTATGGCTTCAGGAAGCTTTCTAAAGGCCTTAAGTAGGTTGAGATGATTCTTACCAGGGTGCTCAATACGAGAGACATACAATATCTCTTTCTTTTTTTCTACAGTTCTTCCAAGGAGGCTGGGTTCGAAACCATTATAATTAACCTCAATCTCAGACTCCTTAAACCCAAAGAAATTAACGATATCAACCTGGGTTGATTTACTAATCGCAAATATATGACCCACCCTTTTTAAAAAAAATGGAATAAAATATTTTATATAGAATGTTCTAAAAACATCATACTTCCCTTCAATATGATATTGAGAAAGATCATGGAAGGTCGTAACGGTTCTCCCTAGAGGAAAGAAATTCAACCTTCTATTACCAGCCGGATAAAAGACACAGTCGACGCCAGTCTTTAAGTAATAGAAAGGTAAGAGAATATAAGTGAAAAATAACTCGAGCATTTTGGATTTTGGTAAATTAATTACGACAAACTTTAATTGCGTCTCTTTAATTTTTTTTGGGAGGTGTATAAATTCATAACTTGGGATAAAGCAGTAGACCTCGCTTTCACAAGTAGAGAAGTACTTCAGCGCTTGATTTATATACTCGCTAATACCTGAACGGCCTTCATCATAAGCAAAGCAACAGATTCCAATTTTCATTTGCATCCCAGGATATTTTCCCAATCCGAAATATAGTTTTCAAAGGCAAAGTTTTCCATCACAAAGTTTTTTGCATTTATCCCTAGCTTCTTTGCTAGTTTTTCGTCAGAAGAGAGTTTATCACAGAAATAAAAAAATGATTCGTAATCTCCGAGATCCACTAAAAAACCATTTTCCCCATGCTTTAACCAATCACTAACTCCGCCTACATTAAAAGCAACGACAGGCAAGCCAAAGGACATGGCTTCGATACCGACCAAACCAAAAGGTTCACTCCATGTAGAGGTAAAGACGACAAAATTTGATTCCTTGTAAAAACCCGCCGGATTCTGAAAGCCAAGAATCTCGATATTTCGATCTTTTTCATTAAGCTTTTTTAAATTCGCCATATCTTTACCAGTGCCAACAATCGATAGTTTCCATCTTCTTCCTTGATATTTTCTGGAAAACTTCAAGATGCCTTTTCCTTTTATAAGCTGACCTACATATAAGCCTTGTGTCTCGCGAGGAAGCGAAGCTATTTCCGCCTGTCTTGGAACGAAAGGCCTAGCAATAGAGATAACACTTCCATCTATACCATTTAAAATAAGATTTTCTTTCATATGATTTGAGATAACGACAAATCGGTCTATTTTTTTTATGGTACCCAATTTTTCGGCGGTATTATCTTTTTCGAATTTAAGGTAAGGAAAATCCTCTTTCTTCTTTAAACCAAATCCAGAACAAACGCTACAGAGTGTAGAGTTAAAAGGTTGGTTACAATTTGTATTATTTGGAAAGAACTTATGTCCTCTTTTGCAATAAAATTCATGATCATGTACCACGACGATGGCCTTAGAGCTACAGCTTAGCCTATCGACAAGCTCTATATCTTCAAATTTATGAATTACAATATTGTCGAAGCTTCCCTCTAGGACTTCGTTTTTTGTTAGTACTTCTACAGCGAGAGGAATATGCATCATTCTCGTTTCGACAAAGTCTTCAAAGAAGATCGAGATATCGAGGCCAAGCGTACCAAGAGAGTCTATTTGAGCTTCGATAAATCTTTCCACACCGCCTATCAATTCGTTAGTTCTACTATAGACTAGTATTTTCAACGCCTACCTCCTCTTTCTTCTTAAAAGCTAATCTCGCAATGACAGCAAAGACAATCATTAACTGATAAGAGTTAGGAGTTTGTCTTAGGACCCACTCAAAACAAGAGTGTACTATCACGGTAGTAAGTGAACCTATTAAACCTAAAGAAATTAGAGAAATTTCTTTGTCTTTATTATGATACCAAAAAAATAGATTTTTGAAATAAAAACGAAATAATAAACATAAAAAAACGAGAAGATTCAACCACCCTGTTTCTGCTGCAATCATAAGGTAAGTAGTCTCCACCAATCCGTCTTTATTATCTTTTTTGTGATAGCTGGGACAGTGCGAGCAATAAGAATAAGGTTTATTAATTTTGAGTCCAAAATTGTTTAATCCGACACCAAAAAAGTTTTCATTCGCCATTTTTACTGCAGCCTTCGCCAGAAACACTCGAGTTTCGGCTGACTCTTTTGGTGCTGTAGAGACTCTTGTTACTATTGAGTCCATAGATTTTATGACTATAGGAACTGAAAGAATTAAAGCGAAAAAAGTAAGTTTTACTTTTTTAAAGTTAAAACGAGTAATAACAGAAAGCGTAAAGATTATACCTAAAGTTAACAGGTAAAAGACCAGCCCTGCTCTTGAAAAGGTTAAGATTGTTAAAACTAGTGATGCAGCCGAGAAGAATCC
Source organism: uncultured Halobacteriovorax sp. (assembly GCA_913061265.1). Lineage (GTDB taxonomy): Bacteria > Bdellovibrionota > Bacteriovoracia > Bacteriovoracales > Bacteriovoracaceae. Next base: position 515,388 of record CAJXVS010000001.1, read on the forward strand.
CCATATCTTAGTATTCTTTTTACTGTTAAGAAAATGAGAAAAACATATACTCCCAAAGAAGTTCACATACATAACCAGTGAGTTCTGGTGAGGAAAAGGTCCCTTAGCTTGATAAACTCCATTCCAGTATTTATCAAACAAAACGACTAAAAATATATAAGCTAGCATGTACTTTAAATTCTTTAAGAAGTCCTTACTTAGCAGATTCTCATCTAATAAATTTACTAAAACCCAATAGAAGAAGTACATTCGAGCAAGTTTCCATACTTCGAAAAATGAGACCAGAGAGTTACTAGAATTAAGAATACTTACAACTGAAAATAAGAAATAGAGCCCATAAAGTATAGTCCCGGGTGGGAAGAGCATGATATCCTTGCTCTTCTTAATAAAAGGTAGCGTGAAGAATATTGACAAGGCAGTTACATCAACAAGGGTGACTTCAAAACCTCGAGAAGTTCCCTTGTAGAACTCGTGACTAACAAAGTTTATCGTTTCGTTAAGACGGCATGAGAAGAACATCGCCAAGAAAAACAGTACTCGAGAATATTCTTTCCTAACCATAGTTGCCACTACAGAGAATGGTATAAAAGTTAAAAGGAAACCAAAGAATATGGGATACTTAAGTTCAGAGAGCATCAGTCTACACCAGGTACCTAACATAGGTTTCTAAAGCTTTTTCCCTGCAGCTCAAATGGCGAAATTCCCTTCTTACAGTTGCTGGAACTTCTTTTTTGTAAAAGAGGTAAGGAACGATAAAATTTAACTGATCTCTTGGATGAACAAAGAGAAGAGGAAGCTTTATGAAACGAAAGCTCACAATATTATAAACCACATTTCTAAAAACTCTTAAAAACCCTTCACTTTGGAAATATAGCTTTAACTCACCCAACCTACGTGGCAATTCAATATTCAAGAGACTCTTCACGTGGGAATGTACCTTTTGTAGAATTTCCATAATATCCTCACCAAACAGGACCTCAGTATCCGTATCACCAAAAAATCTATACTGCGTTGCAAGTGACATCGACTTTTTTAATAAGTTTTCTTCGAAGGGATTCAGAATGTCTGATACATCAAGCGATTGGAAGGTATCGTTCTTTTCTTTATAAGAAGTGACATATTTATTTTTTATGATCAATAGAGCATCAACATAACCAATAACGGCCTTTGCTCTCCAAATTTTCTTTTGCTTCGGATTCGAATCATAACCGTAATGCCCGAGGTTCTCCTCCGATGCCATTAATAACATTCCTCGGTTTCGTATAATTTTTAAAGCCTCAACCTTTGGAAGCTGTTCTCCCTTTTGTAAGGGCATGACTTCTTCCGGTTTAAGTCCATAAGCTGTATAAGAACTATTGAGGATGTCTCTATAGATCATTATATTTTCTGTTTTCTTAGCTTGCTTAAAAGAGCGTAAACTAATTTCAAGGGGAATCGAAATATGACTTTGAGTCATCTCGACAACCTTTTTAATTAATTCGCCCCTCATCTTTTGTGTGATTAGTCTTTTATCTAGAACAACTAGAAAGTCGTAATTATTCTTGGGTACCTTTTTTCCAGAAACGGAATCAACCCCACCTTCTCCTCTGCCATATCCGCCGATCAACCAAATACTAACTAGTTTTTCGCCGAGAATATCTTTTATAACTTGAGTTACAAAATTCACTTCGAAGTTAATTAGTTCTTCTAGCTTATGATCATTAGTTTGCGTAAAGGAAGTTTTCAAATTCATGTCTTACTCCAGTCTGCCATCTCTTTCATTACATTAAAAAAATCCCCTACCCATTCAGGTTTTTTACGAGGTTCAAAATTTGCAAGAAAACTGGCATCAGAATCTTTATGATCAGGTGTATACCCATGCATCCCTGGAAACGAGATTTTACACATATCGCTTGGAACGATTTGAACCCCAGGCTTCATTAAAAAGAAAAGCTCTCCGTACTTTTGTCCCTCAAAATCAATCCCAAATCGTTCAAGCTCCTCTTCGGAAAGGATGCTACCTTCTTTAACATCACCGAGGGCCTTAATAATCACTTTTTTGGCATCTAAGTTAAGGAACCATAGCCTAAGCATGGTAGAGTCAAAGCAGGAAATATAATCCCTTCCAAACTCAAGACCGGTCCTATCAATGACTTCCTTTAGATCAAATTCAGAAGTTAACGTGGTCATTCCATGGTCACTAACCACTGAGATACGATACTCATCACCTTGCTCATCTAGTGTTTGCATAATTTCCTGAATCCTTTCTTTATAGAGTTCCAGCCTTCCAGGAACACTAGCACCTTCTTTGGTTTCCTTATGCTGAACACCATCTAGTTCTGCAAAATAGAGGAAGTAAAACTGATGAGGCTTAGTTAAAGTCTCCTTAAAATTCTGAAAAGCATCAACTTCATTTTTGCGCCAATCAGTTCTAAAGTAATTTATACCTTTCTCCTTGAGGTAATCAAAAATTGAATCGACTTCTTTAAAGGCTCCAGGCTGAAAAAGATCCTTTTTTTCTGAGTAGTTAAAATGAGTTATTCTATCGAGAGGCATCGAATATATTTGAAAATAGCCTGTGTACCCAAAAAAGAATTTAGCCAACTTAGAAATATAAGACCTGACTCTTCCCCTCTCCGTGATTGAACTCGGGAGTAAACGTAGCATTTTAAACCAGATATTATTAAATGGAGAATTATTTTTATCATGATAATAATAACTAAACTGTCCATGCTCAGACGGTTTTTTACCAGTTAAAATGGTTGGAATGGCGGTTGAGGAATAACCAAACTGCATCTTAGAGGCGTTACGAATCGGCATTTCCTTTTTTAAGAAATCATGCTTCTTCATTAACTCCCATCCCATTGCGTCTATAAAAATAAAAATACTTTTTTTCATACAATTTCTCCATCACAAGCAATCTGGCTTCTTAGATTTAGGAAGACTATCCTCCACTTTGTCGTAATATAATCAAGTTCAGTAGCACTAAGTCGTTCCTTTAGGTCTAACCAGTTATCCAGTGTAATACCGCCTTTTTTCAGTGCTCTTATCTTTAGAAATTTATTTTTTTGTATTTTTGCAATCTCAACTTCTAGTGTATCGAAATGTTCTTTGTAGTCGTGTAAAAGGACAAGGTCACTGCCGTCCTGCCTAGCTCTTTCGTTTTTAGCTTTTTCGTACTGTTGTCTGTTTAGACGCTTAAATGCTGAGTACTTGTCATAGAGATGACCTCTACGAACGTGCTCCCCAAGTGGGATTGTCACGGAAAACATAATTCGACCATCGAAGGTTTCATCTTCAAGATTTCTGCGCACTTTATTTTCAGCTTTGAAACTTACATCAAATTGCGGTTTCAATCCTCCTTGCAGTCCTCTAATATCAGCTAATGTTATATCCTCAGATACTTTGAGCTCTTTAATATCTAATTTTTCCGTTTTACAGGACTTCTTCCTCTCAAAAGTGGACTCTGAAATATTTGAAAGTTCTAATTTTAATTTGCTTTTAAAAGCTACCTTCTTAAGGTTTATATACTCTCCAAGTTGGAAGCGATAAAAGCTTAACTGCAGCTTATTTTTAGACCTCTTTAGTTTAATTACACTTAGCTTTATAAGAACATTCTCATACTCAAACCTAGTGATCGCGCGAACATTTCTCATCCTCTTAGCCATCTTCTTAACCTTGATTAGCTCCATTTCCTGCTTACGAAACTCTTGCTCAAGCTCAAAGTGTTTAAAGTAATTCGTGACCATGTGATTCGCCCCATGACTCATACCTAGCTTCGTTTTTTTCGAGCTTACTTTATTCATTTCATATTTCGCTTTTAAGAGATCTACCTTAGATTGCTGTATTCCCCCATCATACAAAGGCTTCTTACCCGTTACCCAAAGAGAAGCTGAAGGAAAGCTCTCCGCCTTTCCTTCTATTACACCGAAATTCCTTTCCGGATCGATCCCATACTCCTTTGTATGCTCAAATCCTGCGCTTGCCCCAAAAAAAACTTGAATATCAGAACGTTTCTCTTCGTAACGAAAATCTTTTCTCGCTACCTCCTCTTGGGTTCTTCTAACGATGAGACTATTATTTTTCTTCATAAATCTTTTGAAGAACTTCCTTACCGTTGGCCCATTAACGGCCTGGGCATAGGAGGTATTAAAGATAAGTAAATTTATGATCAACAAACGTACAACGATTTGCATAAACTCTCCTATTTTGAAACCGAGGGAATAAGTGGGGGTAAACTCTTAAACCTAAATATACTAATTAAAAATAAAGTCAGAATAGTTACTGGAAATGATAAAAGTCCGGCTATAACATAATAAAAGGCCCTTCTTTTAGTCACTGGATAGTCAGTTGCTAGAACTGTTGCAACCCTATGATCTTTTCCAATTTCACTTTTCTTTAAGTTTTCTAAATCTAAAATTTTATACTTAAGATTAACGTTATCAGCTCTTAGGACATTCCTTTGCTTAATAAGTGTATCTGTTAATCCGAACTCATCAATGACCTTATCGACCTCTCCAAGAAGATAAGATGTCCTATTCTTATCGTTTTTATAAGCTTTAAGTCGAAGATCCAAGTCCTCTAAATACTCAACTTTAGACTCCTTAAAGTTTGAGCGAATCTCTTGAAAGATCTCATCTATTTTATTTCTGACTTTTAACTTACTCTCTCCCTCTCCCCTTATCGTAAGTAAAGAAGACTCATCGGGAAGGCTTATCTCAGTAATGAGTGGACCTTCATCATATAGTTTTTGAAGTGATGTCCTCTTGTACAAGTGCTTGCTCGATAATAGCTTCAAGATATCGTTATTGCTTAGTCCTGCTCGTTTAAACTTTCCTTTCCCTTGAACGGCACTCCCTTTAATAATTTCACTCTTATAATCTAAGCTTTTCAGCTTCGTAACCCTTACGATATAAACGACTTGAAAACGATGCGGTATTTTTTTAATATGGCTACTGCCAAAATATGCGAAGACACATACAAAGATTATTGTAAGAAACCAAAACCTTTTTACCGCAAACCACAAGCCATCCTTAAGATAGTAAATGGCAATTTCCTCAAATCGATCCATGTTCATTTAAAACTCCCCAACAGAAGAGAAACTTCATAGGCATAAGAGTTCTTGATAAAGAGATAGTTTAGATGACCACTTGAAAAGCCATCCTGCCCAAAGACATAAGTTGGCCTGATGACACCAGGTTTTACGACATCGCTTTCACATGGGGAATCGCCAATCAAACGAATATTTCCCTTGCAAAATTCACCTAACCAGATGACAAAATCAATGGTTTCAAAATAATTCGACAGTCTAACGCTTTTTCGTTTTCTTGAAGAACTTGTATAGGAAACTTCCTCGCTTTGATGATAAAAGTGAGCCAGTTTTGTGAAGAGGTATGCTAAAGGTAACACGAGTAAGCCTATGAAATACCTAATGGCAAAGTTACTCATTGAAAAATCAACTTTATTGGAAAGTGAAATCTCATCATCAGTCTCAAAAGAAACCCCTGAATAAGGGCAAATGATTTTATTTTTGGTTATGATTTTTTTTCGTAGATCAAGATCTTTATTCACGATTACGTTATCAAGAACGATCGTCTCCTCTAATTTGCAAGAACCACTTAAGAAGGACCTTCTTCCTATTATATTTACGCCTTCAACCAAAACCCCCTTCTCAACAGTCACATCATTTCCTAAGTGTGTAAGAGAGTTTTGAAGAGTCCCCTCACAAACCTTATTATTCTGACCAAAGTAAGCATCGCCTAATTTATATCCAGAGAGGCTATAGTTGCTCTGGTATTCTTTTAGTAAACAAATATTAAGATCATAAAGATCTTTAATATCTTTGATTTTTCTCTGAATAAAGTTCGTATTATTAACTTCGGATGTGATCCAGCAATTCCTCTTTCTATTGATATCAAATATGTTTTGATTTTCTTTATCATAGAGAACGAAACTGCTGGCCTCGACAATAAAAACTTCCTTTTTATTCAAAAAACCTTGGTACCTGGAAACTTCATGCTCAAGAGACTTCTCTGTGTCATAATTTTTTATTTCTACTTTGCGAAACCAAGGCTTGTACATTTCCACTAAAGAAATCACTTTTTCAGAAAATTCATCCTGAAGGATCAAAACTTCTTTGATTCCAAGAAGGTGAAAGAAATCTAGGTAGTACTCAAATAGGAATTTATTAACTACCGGAAGCTCCAGTCTATTATTGACTCCTAGAAGATCTTTTTCCCAACCTGTCTGTTTCCCAGAAACGATTATACCCTTCATAAAACCTCCTATTAAGCTACTAGTCCAACTTCATCATCGTATATTTCTAAAATCTTATGTGCATTCGTAACACCAAAGAGAAGGTCGATTTTAGAATTATTGTTAACAATACAAAGCCTTTTTCCATCAGAAGAAATCTTGTTGTGACAATAAACAATCGCTCCCAACCCAGAACTATCCATTAGGTCGACCTGATTAAGATCAAGTAACAAAAGACCTGAAGTCTCTCTTGATAGCTCCATCACTTTCATTTTTAAGTCCTGGCACTCTCGTAGTCCGACGACCCCTTTTAGGAAAAGTACCGTTTTGTATTCAGTTTTTTTAATTTCATATTTCATATAGACTCCTTTACTTACTTAAAGAGCAAGAGCCTTGCCAAAAAAAGCCTCCCAGAAGAGGAGGCTAAATTATTGATTTTATGGTCTTTTAGGTTTTAAACAACAAAGACTGTGTCATTTTGAATACTTCATTTTAAGACTAATAGGCGCCCTTCCCAAATAAGACAGCGGGAATGGTTTTAAAAAGTAGCATGAGGTCCTTTCTAAAGCTCCTAGTCCTTATATAATCTTTGTCCATCACTACCTGCTGCTTAAACGGCACTTCACTTCGTCCACTAACCTGCCATATACAAGTTAGACCTGGGACAACATCCAACCTTTTTCTCTCATTTAAATTATACTCGTTTACTTCTCTAGGTACCGGAGGTCTCGGTCCAACTAGAGTCATATCTCCTTTAAGTATATTAATGAGCTGAGGCAGTTCATCTAGACTAGTCCTTCTCAAGAATTTACCAACTTTGGTGATCCTAGGGTCATCTTTCATTTTAAAGATAACTCCATCTTTAGATTCATTTTTTTCAATAAGCTCATCCTTAAGTTTTTCGGCATTTATCACCATGCTTCGAAATTTATAAAAATCAAATAATTCTCCATTCTTCCCTACCCTTTTTTGTGTAAAAAAAGCGGGACCTCTTGAATTAACTTTTATCGAAAAAATACAAATCAAGAAAATAGGAATTGTTAAAGGCAAACTTAATACTATCGCTACAAGGTCTAAGGATCTCTTTGTACGAGCCCCCATATAGCGCCAAAAGAGCTCTCTACAGGCCCTGACTCTATGAAGGGCAACGGAGTAGTTACGTAAAAGAATATTCGTACTAAATTTCATAAGGATCTCCTTCTCATCGCCCATTTCATTGCTCTAAGAAGGAACAGCGGATTTCCTAAAATGTATCGTCTCCATAGTCGATCAGGCTCTTGTAATAGTCGAAATCCCCACTCCATTCCTATAGTTCTAACCCAACGAGGGGCTCTTGGAATACTTCCCGAGTAAAAATCAAAGAGACCTCCTACTCCAAGGACCAGACCTGAACTAATAGACGCTCTATTTCCGGCAATCCATTTTTCTTGGAGAGGTACTCCCATCGCAACCAAAACAATGTCGGCTCCTTTTTCATTGATTTCTTCGATCACTTGACTTTCACTCTTTTCTAGAAAGAAGCCATCGCAATGACCAACGATTTCTATTCCTGGGTAGGTTGATTCCAGGTTCCCTTTCATTTTGTCAGCAACTCCGGGCCTTGCTCCAAGAAGATATATTTTCTTTTTATTAATTAAGGAAAATTCGCATAAATGGGGAAGAAGATCTGTTCCATTTAGATTATCAAGCATCTTATTTCCTCGCATACTAGTCGCAATTTTTATGCCTAGACCATCCCCAAGTACTAAACTACTTCTTTTTAGAATGCTTCCATACTCTTCATCATTAAAAGACTTATTTACACAATCAGCGTTAAGAAAATAAATAGATTCTTTTTTCTTCCTATGAAAAATATGATTAATCTTGCACATCAATTCTTCGAGCTGAATATTGTTGTAGAATAGTCCACAAATATATTCTTTTGACCTAATTCCTGTTATTTCCATTTTTCCTCCCCAAAGTTAAATCCAACATAATATGAAACTCTCTGCATAGTACGATATAAGCAACCTCCTAAAATTTTTGAGAAGGCTCCTTGATTTTTCAAATAAATAAAGTCCCTGATTAACTCTGCACAAAGGGGCATAAGAAGATCTCGAAATAGAGATTTTTCTCCCTTGAAAATTATGCAATCTGCAACACCTTCGTTGTAAAAGCGCCTTATTAGCTGAGAGTTTGTATAATTATGAGAATGCTCTACTTTACTAGAGCTAATATAATATTTTTTTAAGCCTTTTCTTTTTAACCTTTTAAAAAGCTCCACATCCTCCGAGTATTTTAAGCATTCATCAAAAGGGTTCGCTATCAATACTTCCCTTCGAAAAGCGGAACTTGCTAGACTAAAAAAGTTAGGCCACTTCTTTGCTCCCATTCCCTTACCAAAGGCTCTTTCATGATCCTTCCTTACAAGCAGATCAGCGTCAGGTCTCGGCACCTGGTTTGCAAAACAACACAAATGAAGATTTTCATTCAGAAAGGGTTTGATCAATCTTTTAAGCCACTGGTTATCACATGGAATACAGTCGGAGTTGTTAAAGACTATGACCTCACCCTTCGCTAATTGAACCCCTTTATTTAGCACTCTTCCAGGAATGTATTCCCCTTTAGGGATATTGTTCACTTCAAAGCCAGATTCTTGTATTAATTCTCTTGTTCCATCGGTCGATTCATTATCTAAAAAGACTAGTTCAAAGTCTGTATATGTTTGTATTCTAAGCTTCTCTAGAAGTTTCTTAAGATTTTCTCTATCGTTGAAACTTCTTATAATAATACTTACACGCATAACTTCTCCTCCGCTTTTAAAGAAAAAGACTCAATAAAAAGGCCGCTTCCGCATGACTTCACTTCATGATTAGCTAGGGAGTGAATGATATGCCCCCCTCTCCCCGAATCAGTACAGAACTCTGGTTTATCTATCTTGCTTAATTTATGAGGCGGTGTTCGGTGGTAAAAAGTCAGCCTTTCCAAATCATAATTAATTTCAAAATAAATAGTTTTATCAAATGAATCATTGACGTATTTTAATAAGTTGCCTGCCCACTCAGAGACAATGAGTGAAAAAGAGGTGGCCTTCATCATGCCTAATGAACGCCCAATATCTTTCTTCTCTAGACATGTTGCAAGATCGTAGACATCATCTAAATTTTGAATGACACCATTATGAACATTAAGATTTCTATTCTCAGGGGTAATGACTACCGCTGTTAAATCATCTCCAATTTCACTTAACTCAAAAGCTTTCTTCGAAATATTAAATGGAATTTCTAAGTTCTTGAGACTAAAGGCGTTATTGACCTCAGAGTTTAAGAAAGAGAAAAGCTTCTCTTCATTTATAACCTCACCGCTTATGCCATCTGTACATAAAAAGAGCGCTTCATCCTTGGAAAGACTGAAGAGGTTTATATCTTGAAAATTAGCATCTCTATCCCAACCGAGAGGAATTCCACATTTGAGACGATCCCCAATATTTTTAAAGCCGGATTTATTTTTTTTATAAATGAACTTATGTCCGGCGCTTACAATCTCAGCTTCTAGCGTTGTAGAGTTCATTAGGACAAAAACCATCGTCATATAGAGTTGTCCGTCATATATATCGCAGATATGCTTGTTCACATCCTCGACCAAAGTACTTAAACACTTAACCCCTTTCGCCCGAGTAAAGTTTGAAATAAAGTTTCTAACGCCTATAGAAAGGATTGCTGAAGCTACTCCATGTCCAGAGACATCCCCCATCACAAATAAGCTTTGCTCCTTATCAAGCTCATAAACTCCAAATAAGTCTCCACTCATTTGGGTCGCTGCTTTAGAGACATAGCTCGAATAAATTTGTCCACTCTTCGTAATCCAGTCTGGGGAGAGCTCTTTTTGTAATTTAGCCGCCATAACTAACTCCTGGTTAAACTGTTCATTCTTATCTTCTATGAGTTGCTTATGTTCATATTGGTTTATCGTATTTTGTACCCGTGTTACTAAATCGACTTTCCCGAAGGGTTTTTTGAGAAAATCTCTAAAACCATTGTCGAAAGCTTTTTTACTTAACCCTGCATCGGAGGAGGCAGAAAAAAGTATAAACGGGATATTAAGTTTTTCTTTAATCTCTTTAAATACACCAATTCCGGTTTCATTATTTAAATACATATCTGTCAGGACGAGATCGAATTTGCTCTTTCCGAGCTCTCTAATCATAGACTTCGAGTCTAAGCATATTTGAGTTTCATATCCGGCTTCATCTAGAATTCGAGATGCCAAAATCAATATATTTTTCTCATCATCACAAATGAGTATTTTTTTCTTCATTTTTGCCCCATTGAAAAAGGCATCAATGAATGAATAAATCCATTAACTTTTTGTCTATCTCTTGACTTTAATATAAAAAGATAAATACTCAAGATCACTAATCCAATATGTAGAGCAAAGAAAAGACCTAGTTCAAGTATGCCTGCACTCATAAACTCAAAGAGTTCAGCTCTCAGAAAAAGATGCAAGATAGCGAGGCTACAAAGTGACAATAATGTCGAATTGTTATACTTACTTCTTGCAAAACCTGTTCTAGAGCTGGCTTTTAAATAAATATATTGCCCAATAAAAATACCCGGAATGATGGTTCCAAGTAATACACCAATAACGCCTAGGACTTTCACAAGGGCTAGGGATATTGCGATGTTTAACGACACTTCAAGCATGCTTGCCTTAGCAAGAAACCTATCCTCTCCTGACATAAGTAGGAAGTTGCAACTGACACTTCTTTGAATCGAATTGATTGCTGTATAGAGGAGCCCTATATGGGCAATAAGTATTATTTCGGGATCATCAATTTTAAGCCAAACTTTAAGAAAGACATCCGCATATACAAAAAGAAAGATAAGTATTCCGACTGTGAAGAATCGCGACAGTTTATTGACTTCAAAAATCCATTTTCCTAAGGCAGTATCCTCACCCTCAGCTGTTTTCCGCGCAGTTAAAGGAGCCACGTTGTCCTGGTACTGTTCGGAAAGTATTTTGAGTAAATTACCTAATCTAGTGGCCACTTGATAAAAACCCACGGAGCTAAAACCTAGGAAAAACCCAATGATCAATTGATCAAACTTTTGAACTATAATTATTATAAAGTTTGAAAGATATGAGTTAAGACTAAAGCGAAAAGTTTCTTTTAAAATAGCCTTGTCAAAAAGGCTACTTTTAATACGAAAGCCTTTAATTAATAAAAAACAGCTTAAAAGATTTATCAGAGGACCGAGTAAGTGCGTAGCCAGGGAAAAGGACATGACAAAACTTAGGTCTTTCCCTAAGTAAGATAATACTGTCACTCCGATTAGGTTTAAAATATTAACCCCTAGTGAGACAAAGTTTCTTATATCTATTCTGTGCAGACCGGTTTGAACTTCTGAGAAAATTCCAAATGGAAAGATAACGGCCATTGAATAACCAAAAATTTGAAAGAGCTCTTTAACCTCAAAAGCATCAGGTCCATTGGGCGTATCAAAGTGAACATAGAATAGATTGACGGATATGTACGTGAGGAAGGCAATAAAAAAACCTATAGAGCAATATGAAAGGAAGACGGTAGAAATTCCTTTATTTAGTTTTTTAAGGTCCCTGTTTGCAACGTATTCTGCTGCAATTTTTTTGGCCGAGCTTCCCAGTCCAAAATCTAAGATAATTGTGTAACCAAAGAAAACCCACAAGAAAGTCCAGATCCCGTAACCTTCACCACCAAAACATTCAAAGAGCACTCTTGTGATAACAAAAGAGTTAACAATTTTGAGGAATTGATTGGCATAGTTTGTAAGAGTGTTAACTGCATTTCTTTTCCATACTACTGAGTCCATCGACTCCCCCTTTACTTGATACTTCTAATCAAGCAAATGCAGTGCCAGCCAAAGACCTGAGTAATTACAAGAACATAGCAAGAAAAAAGGATAAACTGTGCCATTTTGAATGACCCGAAAAGAATATGTTTCAGGGCTTGGAATCTAATTTCAAGGTCTTATAATGTATATACGGAGTTATGATGGCAAACCTAGAAAAAGTGCTCGTCTGTGAAGACGATAAAAAGATCCAATTATTGGTAGATCAGTTCCTATCTAAGAAAGCTCGCCTTACTCCTCAAATAACTGGTACATCTAAAGAGTTCTTTGAAAATTACACCGATAACTTTGCGCTCTATCTTTTAGATATAAACCTTCCCGAGTCTAGTGGTATTGAAATGTTGAAGGAGATCATGGAGCGTAATCCTTCAGCGGTTGTCATCATGATGACGGCTTTTTCTAGTGAGTCCAAAGTCATCGAATGTCTTAGGTTAGGTGCCTACAATTATTTAAAAAAACCTTTTGATTTAGATTATTTTGTTTCTGCCGTAGAAGAAGCTGTACAAGAGAGTAACCGCCGAAAAGGTTTGGCCATTGAGAGTCAATCTAAAGCCTTGCCAAACGGGACAATTAGCTACAGCTCACTTGTTATGGAGCGCATACAAAAAACAATAGGGAAAGTTGCTGGAAAGAACCTTTCTGTTTTAATCACTGGTGAAAGTGGTACGGGAAAAGAGTACTTTGCCAGCTTAATCCATAAGAGAGGCTCTCGTTCAAAAGAAAGTCTAGTAAGTATAAACTGTCCCGCTATTCCTGATAATTTATTTGAATCTGAGCTCTTTGGGCATGAAAAAGGTGCTTTTACTGGTGCGGAAAAAATGAAGCTTGGAAAATTTGAAGTTGCAGATAAGGGTAGTCTATTTTTGGATGAGGTCGCTGACCTGAGCCCAGATGCTCAAACGAAACTTCTGCGTGTTTTACAAGAAAGAAATATCGAAAGAGTGGGTGGTTTAAAGCCTATCCCTATTGATGTCCAGCTTATAACGGCAACGAGTCGTAACTTAAAAGAAATGATTGAGAAAGACGAATTTAGAGCTGACCTTTATTATCGTATTGCTGATATGGATATCCACGTCCCTCCTCTCAGGGATCATATTGAAGACCTTCCTGATTTAGTTACTCACTTTTCTTTAGAGTACTGTAGTGAAAACAAAGAAGAGACTAAAGTATTTGAACAGTCATTAATTGAAGCAATGATGGATTACTCTTGGCCTGGAAATATTAGAGAGCTTAGAAGCTTTACCAGAAGGCTATTGATATTATCTGATTCAAACGAAGTAAAACTATCTGAACACCAAAGAGAGATTAACAGTCATCTTCTCAAATCAGAGTTGGATGATTCACCTAAAAAGATTGATGGCCTTGACGAAAATAGTGCAACGATTCAGGACGCTGAGATCGATCTTATCAAAAAAGCTCTTAGCGAAACAGAAAACAATCTAACACACGCGGCTAAAAAAGTGGGGATTAGCCGCTCTACTCTTTATAGAAAAATGAAAAAATATAATCTTTAAGCTGAAACTTTAAGTATTTTTTGCTTTAAAATATTCCCTAAAACTTCATAATTGTATTCTTTTAAAACTCGCTCCCTAGCCTCTTCCATATTAGTAGACTGATTAGATATGAGCTCGCAAGCTTGATGAAGTTTAACTCCAAGATCATTAATATCACCTGATTTGAATGTTAAGCCATCCTCACCTTCAACTACGACACTAGGATCAACCATGTCACTTTGAATGACAAATGTTCCACTAGCTAATGACTCAACGACGACTGCCCCGGAGTTCATAAATCGAACGGGTATAAGGTGGATTTGCGACTCTCTCAGATATTTGAGCAGCTTTTCTCTACTGATAGAACCTAGAATCTCAACATCTTGCTCTAGATCTAATTCCTTTACTCTATCTCTGAGATTATCACTGAAGTTCGGTTCAAAGTCTGTTCTGCCCACAATTTTAAGTTTTGCCTTTACACCCATTTTTAGCAATCGATGAAAGCCTTCAAGGCCAATATCTTGTCCTTTAATATGGGACACTCTCCCGATCATAACAATATTAAAAACATCAGACACAGTTGAACTTGATGCCTTGAGGTTATAATCATCAAAATCGATAGCGACTGGTGAATAAGACACCGAATCATTAAAGCGCTTATAAAAGCATATCTCCCTATTAGAGATGGCAAAGATATGGCTAAACCGTCTCACGAAAAACTCTCTAACTTTTGAAAATGAGCCTAACCCACTAAGATCTTCTCTAATAACGGCTCCCTCTTTAAGCAACCTGGAATAATCATGAAGATCAAAAGAAACCAATAAGCAGGGAATCCGACGTATTTTACTAGCGATGAGGGCCAAAAAGGAATTATGAGATGGTGCAGGAAAGCAAAGAACCGCATAGTATGATCCAAAAAGAATCCTGAGCAGAATTCCAAAGCACAGAGTATTTGGTTTTTGATAAGGAAACCTTCTAAGTAAATTTCTAAAGTTAAACATCCTTACAATCTTCATGGCTCCATCTTTAAAACCTAGACTTAATTTGGTTCTTTCCGGACATACAACAGTCACCTCGAATTCTTTAGCAAGTTCCAATGCTTGTTTATAGGTATTTAGCTCAGCGCCACCAACTTCGGGATAAAACCTATTTACTACTATTAATATTTTTTTCTTTTTCATAAAATATCTATATACAATTCTGTGGCCAATTTAGAACCTATGAAAATCACATAATCTATCCCTTTAAAAGTGTACTACCGTATCATTTTGGGGCATCCACCTATCTTAAAATTGCCTTAACATTCGTCGCTTACGATGTTTTTAAATAAAGGAGTGAATAATGCTTAGTAAATTTTTAAACATTCTACTTTTACTTTGTCTTACAAGCTGTCTTGAAAAACAAGTCGTTGATGAGGAAAACAAACCTAATTCCAGTCTCGGAAAAAGGGTAGATAATAATGAAAAGCTCTACGCTCCGGACAGCTTTAACTTTGACACCTCAAAACTTATAACTATTGAGACTTTTTTGTACTATCAAGGTGATCCTTTAAAAGACATAGTTGCTAGAATTTATGATGATAAAAACAATTTACTTAAACAAACTAAAACAGATGAAAGAGGACGTGTTTTTACTTCTTTAAAGATTCCGCGACATACTAAATATTTGTTGATTAAACCTGCCGTTGTTGGATTAAATGTTTCGAAACGTCTTGATTTAGTTAGTTTATCCCCTCCTCCTTTACCTAAAGTAGAGAAAATATTTTTATCGCTCATAACTTTTTTATTTCCCTCAGTTGAAGCAGGAACTGTACCCGATTACACAGGAGAAAAAACAAACATTCGTTATCTTGCTACTGAAGTTGATACTAATGGAGTGCCAGATAATATAATAAAAAATTTTGAAAGTATTCCTCTGGAGTTTTTAAAAAGGGTTGATTCATCTCTACCCGAAAGAAAGCCCGTCCCAACCTTCCACCCTCAATTCATCACGGATTCGGCTAATACGAATATTCATTTATCCGAAGAAGCTGATATCTGGGTAACTTTCTTACATGAAGGTGCAGGCTATAAGAACACAATGGGTTTTTTCACATACTCCAAAGATAATCCTCCTACCACGCCAAGTGAAATAAATGAGCTAATAATAGCCTTTCCAAACATGTCACTTACTGACTCGGGGGGCGGCTTGGTCCCAGGAGATACCGTACACCTAGGTCGCTACCCTGTAGGAACTTCTGTGGGTTATTTCATAATGTCGAATTCGTGGAATGCCTCAACGAAAAAAAATACCGATGGCCTTAATGTTTTTTATTCAATATTAGAACTTAACACAACAGAAAATTCTGATTTTAAACACCATAATGTTTTATTTTGGGATGAGGACTTTCAAAAAATTGTTATTGGATTCGAAGATCTATTTCGCTCTGGAGGCGGAAGTGATGAAGATTTTAATGATGCCATTTTTTATGTCTCGACTAACCCAACGACAGCAGTCTTGACAAAAAACATAGCCCCTATTGATACAAACGAGGACCAGGATTCAGACGGTATCGGAGATCAATATGACGATTACCCACAGGATCCTCTAAGGGCATTTAATAATTACTACCCTCTTCCTAACAGCAGAGGCACGCTCCTTTTTGAGGATCTTTGGCCTTATCAAGGAGATTATGACTTTAATGATTTAGTCTTAAGCTATCACTTTAATTACATAACTAACTCCAAAGGTGAAGTTAAGGAGATTATTGCAGATATTAAAATTAATGCCACTGGTGCCTCTCATAGTAATGGCGTTGCACTAATGCTTGATATCCCCGCAGTAAATGTAGCGCAGGTTACAGGTAACTTAATTTCAGAAAACTACATCAACCTAAACCCAAATGGGACTGAAGCGGGAATGGAAGATGCTGTCATCATTTTATGTGACAATGTTAATAATTATATGCCTAAGTATTCAAATGTTTTCAATGGAATGAACCTTCAGCCATATCAATTTGAAGTTATTATAAATTTAGATACTCCAGTGAAAATTGGAGACATAGGATTTCCTCCATACAAGCCATTCTTAATAAAAGACATGGATCGTACAATGGAAATTCACCAAGTGGACTATACTCCAACAACTAAATTCAGACATCACTTTCTTAAAAGAGGAGATGATAGATCAGAACCGGAACAAGGGAGGTTTTTTAGAAATAAAGAGAATATGCCGTGGGTTTTAAATATACCTTATGAAATGCCCCACCCTAAAGAAAAGATTCCTATCTTTAATGCCTTCAAAGAGTTTGCCCCATGGGCAAAAAGTGGTGGGGCATTTTTTTCAAATTGGTATGAAGTAAGAGGCTCAAACATTGATATGAATAAGGTGGTAAATTAATATGAAAGCTCTTACAAAAAACTTAATAAAGAAAATGCGAATAAAGTTGCTCAAATTAAGAGGTATGAAGACTGGTAAGAATATAGATATTGAAAATGGATGTTCTTTTGAGTACCCCAAAAAAATATGTCTTCGTTCTGGTGTTAGAGTTTCAAGATACAGTATTTTAAAAGCGAATTCGGAATACGATATACCCATTACGATTGGCGAAAAAACACAAATAATGGAACAGGTTCTACTCTGTGCTAATGAAGGTAGTATTCGAATTGGTCATGACAGCTGGATCGGTCCTCAGTGCCTAATCTATGGAAATGGACATGTAAAAATAGGCTCTCATGTTATGATTGCTGCCAAAACTTCAATAAATACAGTTTCTCACAACCACTCAATCGTTGGTATACCTATGTGCCAACAAGGCATCAATACGGCGCCTGTGGTTATTGAGGATAATGTATGGATTGGTCTTAATACAACTATTCTCCAGGGTGTAACAATTGGTAAAGGCTCAATCATAGGAGCAGGTGCCGTTGTAACAAAAGACATTCCGCCCTACAGTATTGCTGTAGGAACACCCGCACGAGTAATTTCTAAAAGAAAAGATGATTCTTTTCCAAGTCAAAAAGATGTCTTAAAGCTTACAAGGGTCAATGTTAATTAAGCCTACTCTATACATTTAGTAACATACCCAAATCTCCTTACTATTTATTTTAGACCATTAATATTTCCTTAAATATTTTATCGCAAACTAAGCTTAACTTTGAATGGCAAAAAAAATTACAAGGAGATAGGATGGGAGCTTTAGCTTTAAAAAGACTTTTCTTTGATGAAAGTCTTACTAATTTTTTGAACGAAGAGGTTTTACCAGAATTAGATTTAGAAAAGGAAAAATTCTGGCTGGATTTTGAAGCTATTATACAAGAGTTTAGTACAGTTAATTCTGAACTAATCCTAAAGAGGAAAAAACTTCAAGAACAAATAAATAATTGGCACGTTAAAAATGCCGATTCATTTAATAAAGATGAATACAAAAAATTTCTACAAGATATTGGTTACATCTGTAAAGATGTACCTGATTTTAAAATATCGACAAGTTTTGTGGATCCAGAAATCTCCACAATTGCGGGGCCCCAGCTAGTTGTACCTATTTCAAATCCAAGATTTGCAATCAACGCAGCAAACGCTAGGTGGCGTAGCCTTTACGATGCTCTTTACGGATCAGATATTATTAAGAACAGTAGCGAAATTCATGGAGAGGGATACGACAAGTCACGTGGAAAACAAGTCATAAAGTACTGCCGAGAGATCTTAGATAAAGTCTTTCCTCTATCTGAAGGTTCTCATAGCGAAGTGAGTAGCTATGTTGTCTATTATCAACATTTACTGGCGTTCTTTCCTGATGGTAAATCGAGTGGGCTAAAAGATCCTACTCAATTTGTTGCCTTCGATGGATTTCGAGAAGATCCTAAGGCAATAGTCCTTAAAAACAATTCTCTTCATATTGAGATAAACATAGATCCTACTGGAAAGATCGGACAAGATGACTTGGCTGGAGTCGAAGATATTCTCGTCGAATCTGCTCTTACTACTATAATGGATTTCGAGGATTCCGTATCAGCTGTCGACTCAGAAGATAAGATAAATATCTACCGTAACTGGCTAGGTCTTATGAATGGAGATATTCAAACTAAATTCCAAAAAAATGGTAAAGATTTCCTTAGAGAGTTGAATAAAGAAAAATCTTTCAATGGAAAATACGAAGATATATATAAGATAAAATCTCGTTCTCTACTAATGGCGCGAAATGTTGGTCTTCTAATGACAACGGATTTGGTCACTGATGAAAATGGAAAACAAGTTCCCGAGGGAATAGTAGACGCGGTTTTAACAGCCTTAATCGGAGCTATTGATTTAACTGATTCAAATCGTCCATATGCAAATAGCACCGAGGGTAGCATCTATATTGTAAAGCCAAAGATGCATGGCCCTGAGGAAGTTTCTTTTACTTGCAATCTTTTTGATAGAATCGAAAATAAATTAATGCTTCCTAAAAATACTCTTAAGTTGGGAATAATGGATGAGGAACGAAGAACCACCATCAACTTAAAGGCATGTATTTATGAAGCGAGGGAAAGGCTTGTCTTTATAAACACGGGCTTTCTAGATAGAACTGGTGATGAGATTCATACTAGCATGTACGCAGGAGCATTTTACCCAAAGAACAAGATTAAAGAGATGCCATGGCTACCTGCCTATGAAAATTTAAATGTAGAAGTAGGTCTATCCTGCGGACTCTCTGGTAAGGCACAAATTGGAAAAGGAATGTGGGCAATGCCCGATGAAATGAAGCGGATGATGAGCGAAAAGATAGCTCATCCTCTATCGGGAGCAACGACCTCATGGGTTCCTTCGCCTACTGCCGCAGCTCTACACTCATTGCACTATCATTTTGTAGATGTTTTTGAACTACATAAAAGTGTTTCTCTTAGAAAAAAGACTTCTCCTGAGGACCTCCTGGCAGTTCCTATCATGAATAATAAAATGGTGCTTTCACCGCATGAAATTGAAAGAGAGTTAGAAAATAATATTCAAGGGATTCTTGGGTATGTAGTTCGCTGGGTCGGAC
The DNA here is from genome assembly GCA_913061265.1 of uncultured Halobacteriovorax sp. Lineage (GTDB taxonomy): Bacteria > Bdellovibrionota > Bacteriovoracia > Bacteriovoracales > Bacteriovoracaceae. The sequence continues at coordinate 534,983 of CAJXVS010000001.1, forward strand.
AAGGCGTAGGTTGCTCGAAAGTTCCAGATATTAATAATGTATCGCTTATGGAGGACAGAGCGACGCTTAGGATTTCCAGTCAGCATATTTCAAATTGGCTTCATCATCAAGTTTGCTCAAAAGAACAAGTAACTAAGATGATGATAAAGGTCGCCCTTATTGTCGATCAGCAAAATGAGAACACCAAAGATTATAATTTCCTTCTTCCAGATGATGTCTTAAGTCCTGCTTTTCAAGCTGCTCAAGAACTTATTTTTCAAGGGCGAGAACAGCCGAACGGTTATACGGAACCTATTCTTCATCACTACAGAAAAGAAGTAAAAAAAAACTTACTTAAATAAAAAGGGATATATATGAAAAACTATAAAAAAGATATTGAAATGGCGAAAAGTAACCCTGAAGAGTTCGCGGGCATGAATCCAGAGTTTGCTGTTCGTATGAGATTACAAAATAAATTTAGAACTGGTCTCGATATTGCTCGTTATACAGCGAAGATAATGAGAGAAGATATGGATGCCTTTGACCAAGATAAATCAAAATATACGAAGTCGTTAGGTTGCTGGCATGGTTTTATAGGCCAGCAAAAGATTATCTCTGTAAAGAAACACTTTCAAACGACGAAGGGAACTTACCTTTATCTTTCTGGATGGATGGTTGCCGCGCTACGCTCTGAATTTGGTCCCCTACCAGACCAATCAATGCATGAAAAAACCTGCGTTCCCGATTTAATCACGGAGCTTTATACCTTTCTAAAGCAAGCAGACACGAGGGAGTTAGGTCATTTATTCAAAACTCTTGATGAGTCCATCAAGAATAATGATGAGCTTGGACAAAATAGAACGATGGAGAAAATAGATCGTTTCGAAACTCATGTTGTGCCGATTATTGCAGATATAGATGCCGGCTTTGGAAATGAAGAAGCGACTTACCTCCTTGCCAAAAAAATGATTGAGGCCGGTGCTTGTTGTATTCAAATTGAAAACCAGGTCTCAGATGCAAAACAATGTGGTCATCAAGACGGAAAGGTAACAGTCCCCCACGAAGACTTTTTGGCAAAGATTAAAGCTGTCAGGTACGCCTTTTTAGAATTAGGTGTTGAGGATGGAATTATCATAGCTAGGACTGACTCTTTAGGGGCCGGCCTTACGCAAAAGATCCCTGTCTCACGGGAAGTAGGTGATTTAGCTGACCAATACAACTCCTACTTAGAAGGTGATATCATTGGCGATTTAGGTCAGTTAGGTCCTGGAGAGATAGCTCTAAGACAAGGAGATAATGTTATAAGACCTACTCGCCTACCCAATGGTCTTTATCGTTTTAAAGAAGGCTCTGGTGGAGACCGGGTTGTCTTAGATTGTATTACCTCACTTAAGCATGGCGCTGATCTTCTTTGGATTGAAACCGCAAAGCCTAATCTCGATGAAATATCTGATCTCGTGTCTAGAATTAAAGAAGAAGTTCCAGACGCCAAATTAGTCTACAACAATAGTCCTTCCTTTAATTGGACATTAAATTTCAGGCAAGAGGTTTTCAATGACTGGATAAATGCAGGTCAAGATATTTCAAAATATATTTTTGATGACCTTATGAGCATAGAGTATGACCAAACAGAACTTGCACAAGAAGCTGATTATAGAATCCAACAGTTTCATAAAGAAGCATCTGAAAAAGCCGGTATTTTTCATCATCTGATTACTTTGCCCACTTACCATACGGTGGCCTTATCTACAGATGAGCTCTCTATGGAGTATTTTGGGGATAAAGGCATGCTGGCTTACGTTGAAAAAGTTCAACGCAAAGAAATAAGAAGTGGCTTAGCCTGTGTTAAGCACCAAGATATGTCCGGGTCAAATATTGGAGATGATCATAAAGAATACTTCTCAGGGACAAATGCCCTCAAAGCAGGAGGAAAGAAGAATACAATGAATCAATTTAAAATAAAGTAACATTCCAAAATAAGGGGTAAGCATCGCTTACCTCTTATAATTTCCTTAAAATTGTTGGGGGATAATGACTTATGCGACTTAAAACTCTTATGATTTATATATCTTTTTTAGTCCTTTTCTTTACAAGCTCTTGTAAAAGCCTGCCTGGCGAAGAAGAGAATAAGGTAACAGATCAAGACAAACAGCCAACTACTCCAATAAAGTCTGCGGTCCGTGCGCCACGAGACTTTGATTTTAAATCCTCGAATGAAATAAGAATTCAAAGAACACTTTATTATCAAGGCTCCCCCCTCGCCAATACGCCTGTAGCAATTCTAGATAGTTCTAATAATGTTATACTTAAAGTTTTTACTGATAATAATGGTCATATTGATACATTGGTAAAGATTCCAGTTTATATAAAATCCTTATTTATTGAACCCTTAACTCCTGGAACCAATATAAGAATAAATATTTTACTAGAGCCGAAGACGAGCTTGTGGCAAAAAACCTTTGAGGTTCTAGGCGAGGTCATATTTTCAAAAGCTCATGCTTCAACTATTTCATATGAGGGAAATTACTTGATTCAGTACCTGGCAACTATGGCGGATGCTAACGGGGTCCCTAACAATATTGATTCTTCCCTTAAGAAGTCATGCTCAGCTAATTTTTTAAAGAGAATTTCCGCTTCACTTCCCAATGGGAAATCGGTAAAAAGTAATAAGCCTCACTATTTATCCAGCGCCATGGAAACAAGTACTCATATAACTAAAACAACTGATGTCTGGATAACCTTGGTGGATGATGGGCAAAGCTTCAAGTCAACAGGCTCTGAACAAAACAATGGCTGGGGAAATGGTGATCAGGACTGTCCTACGAATTCCTGTGACTCCAATAATGCCGAAAATTCAGATTCAGTCGCTCCCAATGGTGGTAAAAGTAGTAATTCAAACTCTTCAAGCTCCCCCCCCTCCCTACAGTCCCTTTCTTATTAAAAATATGGATAGGACCGCTGAAATACACCAGGCTAATCATATACCGACAACTAAGAACAATAAGCGTAGGTTTAAAAAGCATGATGATTATTCAGAGCCCGATATCGGAATCTATTATAAGAATATTGAAAATATGCCGTGGGTTTTAAATGTCCCATTCCCAATTGCTCACCCCAAGGAAAAGGTGGCTATTTACGATGCTTACTTTTTCTTTTCTGAATGGGCGAAAAGTGGAGGTACACAATACACAGATTGGTATTTTCAATCCCCCGACCGCCTAAACCTAGACAAGACTCTCTATTAGAATAAATTCGGCGACTTAGGCTATCTTGAAAATAGCTTAAAAGTTGTGAATTAAACTAAACTGAATCTTAGATAGGGGCCTATGTAATATATGAAATACTTCTTTTTAACTATATTATTGGTGACTTCACTTTCTTGTAAGCTTCAAGAAGAGGCTAAGCCGGAAAAAAAGAACAGCAATGGAACAAACGAGCGAAGTGACAGAGTCATAACTCCCAAAGGCTTTGATTACAAAACTACATATACTTTTAACAAGACCTTCTTATTAAGGAATGAAGATAATAGTCCTGCCTCTAATATTTCAGTCACCGTGTCTTACGAAGATACGAAAGAGCAAAGTAAAGTTCTAGCGAAGTTCAACACTAATACCACTGGGGAATTAAAGCTCTCCCTCTCAATACCGGCTCACATTAGTAAGCTAAAGCTACAATACCAGGGCCTTAAAAGTAATATCATTCGAACTATTATAGCTCGAAGAGGTATAACCGGTATGTTGCTTGAAAGCCTCTTGGATCTTTTTTTCCCGAGAGCTATGGCGCAAGACCTTTCACCTTCACAGGTTAGCTACTTCCCTTCGCAGTGTACTTTTGGAACTTTAGGATTTGAAGATTTATGGCCGACCCATGGAGATCAAGACTTTAATGATTTAGTCGTCAACTATAACTTCGCTCAAAACATAGATGCCAATAATGAAATCACATCCATGGATATTACAATTCAATTTGTAGCTTCAGGCGCTGGGTACAGTAATGGCTTTGCCATAGAGCTTCCCATCTCTAAAGATAAGATAAGCTCCATTTCAGGCAATCTCATAACGGATAACTACTTAAGCTTTGAAGAAAGCGGTGTAGAAGCAGGACATGATAAAGCGGTCATTATTATTAGTGACGATGTAAGTCAGCAAATACCAAAATTCTCTAACGTTTATGAAGGAAGGTTTCTCTTTGCTCCCTATGAATTTAAAGTCACGGTCAATTTCAATACTGGAGTTAAGGTTCAGGACTTAAGTATGCCTCCTTACAACCCCTTTATTATTGTTAATAAAGATCGCGGCAGAGAGGTTCATCTGCCAGACTATGCTCCAACGAAGCTTGCTGATAAAAAACATTTTGGTCAATATCATGACGACTCCGTCCCAGAGTCCGGTAGGTACTATAAGGACTCCGGTAACAATCCCTGGGCCATTCATATTCCTGTTGCCTTTAACTACATGAGAGAAAAACAAAAAATTAATAACGGTCATAAAAACTTCGCCACTTGGGCAACATCTAAAGGACAAAGCTTTAACGACTGGTATCTTGGAAAAGAAGGTTATAGGAATGACTACTTCCTCTTTAAAAAGAGCCTTCCTCTCGTTTTAAGTCCAATCATTACCTGTGAGGATGAAGAGAACACTGTCACAGTAACCATTAAGGATGGTGCCGAGGCTGAAGAGGTCATTGATACCATTCAGGTTTCAGAAATTTCTATTAACGAAACCCATTATGAAGATAATTATTCAACTAATGTTAATTTTCAACCTTTTAATAATATGGATGGAAAAAGAGAGCTGCTCTACGCCAAAGTCTCCTATAACCTATCCCCTTCAGTATCAATCGTGGGAAAGAATATTGGCGGCAACTCCTATGGATCTGCTATCGTCTCCTCAAGTCAAGATGCTTCTTTAAGTTGGTCCAATGGAACTCTAGCCAATGATAGTTTTTCAAGATTAACTAATATTGCCAAAATATATTCGGGAACATTTAATCAATACCTTGAATTTCTAAATAACGGCTCCCATCATACAAGATTCCCTAAATTTAATTATAGCGAAGACTTCAGAGGACAGTTTGTTTTTTCTGGTGATGACCTCACCATCTTTCAGGGCGCCAATCCCATTTCTTTTACCCTAGATCATTCTGTGACAGCGGACTTGAATTCATATGAAGGGTCTCAGGTTAGTGTCGATACTAATTTTAGGATCCAGGGAAGCGTAATCATTAAATATATTTGGAGGCAGTTTGGAACCTCAGGGGTTAAGTTTAATGATTTAAACTTAGAAAATGCCCTTAGGATTAAACTAGGCGTTTGGTCAGGAGGGATTAATTCGGCTCACTGTAGCGGAGTGGAGACTTTAGACCTAAGCGGCTACGGGATAACAGATCTAAAAGGTCTCGAGATATGCACTGACCTCAAAACATTAAATTTAAATGATAACAATCTATCGAATATAGACCTCCTAAGTAATCTTAGCCAATTAAAGAAACTCTATCTTAAGAAAAACAACATCTCAAACCTACAAGGTCTAAGTGAATTACTTTCCCTGGAAAGACTAGACCTTTCAGAAAATGAAATTACGAACCTATCGCCTCTAAGTAATTTAATCTCGATGAAGTATCTTTACTTTCATAAAAATAGTGTCGCCGACATCTCCCCTTTATCTAAGATGGTTATTCTAGATACTTTGCAGGGAGACTGGAACTCGATTGTTAAGGTCGATGCCATTTCAAATTTAGCTAATTTAAGGAGTATACAGCTACGCTTTAATCAAATTGATGATGGTACGCCTTTTGGGACCCTCCCAGATATTCGATATCTAAATCTAAGAACTAACAAGTTGAAGAAGTTTGATTGGATAAGTAACTCAACCTCTCTTTCACACTTGGTCGTTTCCGATAATCAAATATCAGCACTTCCAAACCTAGAAAAGCTTGATCTTATGACGGGACTCTATCTTGATAATAATCCCATAACTAACCTCACGAACTTAGCTCCGGTGAAAGATACGATGGTTACAATGCTCCTTAGTAATACTCAATTACAAAACACATCTGAATTAAAAGATATGCCCAAACTGACAACACTGCACTTAAACAACATAACTGTTGATATGAACGATCTAATCACCTCACCATTGTTAGTAGATCTAAATTTTACAAATAATAATATTCTCAACAAAGAACAATTCCATAACTTAACTAACTTAAAATATTTAAATCTTCATGGTTCAGGTATAACAGCCGTAGACTTTCTGACAAGTAATACGGCCCTTCAAAGACTTTACATGAACCACAACGATATTGTTGACCTATCACCTATAAAGGAAAAATTTCCTGACCTCAGTCGTCTCTATGTTTCTCATAGTCGAAATCTGAACTGCTCTTCTATTAATACTCTTTGGTATTACAAGTTTAGAAAGGTCAATACAACATGGAACTATGAGCCCGAAGATTGCGTGATTACAGAAAGAGACCCCCTTACGGATTTTAGCTCTATTTTCACTGACTATAACCTCAGTTATCAGGTTAGAAATACTATTGATAAAATGAGCGGTGACTTAGTCGCGGCTGACCTTTTAGGGAAGTCCACACTAAAGGCCAATAACATGAGTATTGAGAGTCTTGAAGGAATTCAGTATTGGCCTTCTCTGACTCATTTAGAGCTAGCTACAAATACGATCTCAGACATAAGTCCATTACTTAGCTTACCTAATCTCGATCATCTTAATATTTCCGGGAACCCAGTTACAACCTTACCTGAGCTCTTAAGTAGAGATAATATTACCGAATTAAATATTTCAGATACTCAAATCAAAGAGATCTCAGAACTCCTTAATATGCCAAGTCTCAGCAAGGTTACTATGACTGGGCTAGACCTTGGCTGCGAACAGCTTATCTATGTTAATCAACTAGCGGCTAAAAACATTACAGTTGAAGTAAGTCCTTTTACTAATTGTAATCAGCCTGAATATTTATTAGAGGAAGAATCATCAGCATCCCTTATTCAGCACGCAAGTACTGACCTATCCAGTAATGATATTAGTTATTCAGAAAGCTCTGAGCAGGAACTTGCCTTTGGAGCTTTTGATAATCTAAATGATACGGTAGAGCTCTTAGAGGCGAAAATAACATTCACTATAGTAAGCTCTATCAGCGGACTAGCGAAGAACTTCAACAGCTCCCTCCCCCTAACTGGCTCACTTGAAATTTCAAATACTGTACTCATAACAAGTAGTGCCTCAAATCAATTAGCTCTTCCATTGGGAACAAGTTACTCAGACTTAAGTAAATCATTAGGCTTTACCAATAGCTTTGATTTAATTCCCCAAAGTACAGTACAGGACTATCAAGATTACCGCTCCAGTGGAAGCAATACCGAAAAGTTTAAGGAAGTTGATCTAGATGGAACAAATGAAATAATCATCACCTTCACCGGTTCAGAGCTAAACTTCTTCAAAGCAGGAAGTCAGCCAACTTTTAAAGTTAACCTTGAATCAAATGCATCAGTTAAATCTGGTAATGAGGATCTGCTCTATGACTTTGATTCGAGTACAAATGTGCAAATAAAAGTCGAATATAAATATCAAAATAAATAATAGTACAGATAGGGAAAGCCATAAGATGCTTCAAAATTACTATTTACCATGCCTTAATGGATGGAGAGCTATATCAATTATTCTAGTGATGCTCTTCCATGGGACTTGGTTTTACCTATCCCCTGAAGGAGTTATACCTAGTCCAAGACTTTGGGAGATCCTCCAAAAAGGAAGCTACGGAGTAAGTATCTTTTTTTCTATTAGTGGTTTTCTTATAACCAGTAGAGTTTTAAAAGAAATAGAGACTCATGGAAACTTCAATGCGAAAGAATTTTATATAAAAAGATTTTTTAGAATTATTCCCCCTTATTTTTTTTATATCCTAGTCATATCGACGCTTTCACTCTTTGGAACTGCCACCATAACAGTAGATGAAATATTAAGTTCCTTATCCTTCCTTCGTATATATCTTGTTGAAAATGAAGGTTGGTATACGGGACATTTTTGGTCCTTATGCGTGGAGGAACATTTCTATATCATTTTAGGTTTTGTTTTTATGCTCATTCGTTTAAAAAGAATTCCTCTACTTCTCTTTGCATCCTTGGTCGCGATATTAGTATGGAGATCCTTGAGCTATCGCTACAAGGATCAAATTGATCTTGATCAGGTGATACGTTTTACAAGAGCTCTCTCTCAAATGGACTATATGATATGGGGATGCCTCTATGCCCTTTTAAATTCGAAGCTTCAAAATTTTTACAAAAAGGCTAGCGGCTTACAATGGCCTATAATAATCATTACCTCCATAATGATTCTTTTCGAGTTTAGGGGTAAGAGTTCTATTCTTCCTTTTATGGTAGCTACTTCAATTTATTTTACTGTAATTTGTCCTCAAAGTTTTACACTCAAATTACTTGAGAACAAACTTGTATATTTTATTGGAAAGATTAGTTACAGTCTTTATCTTTGGCAGCAGTTATTTTTTACTAAACCAGGAGCGGAGTTTTCGCAAAACTTTGGCTTACAAAATAGTTGGTTTTCCATAGTACCAATTTTTTCTCTCGCCTACTTCTCTTATCAATACATCGAAGAGCCTACGATAAGGGTCGGGAGGAAATGGATAAAAGAGAAGGTGTAACATGACTATGTTTTATTTGTTAATTTAGAATTTAGTCGTTTTTTGCATATTCCTTCAAAATTTTTCTTATTTCTTCCAACAAAAAAGGCTTTGTAATAAAGCCAACCATCCCCGCATCGAGACAAGCTTTTTTATTTTTCTCAAATGCATTTGCAGTCATAGCTAAAATTGGCGGTGCATCCTCTTTATATTTACTTATTATTTCGACAGTAGTCTCAATTCCACTCATCACGGGCATTTCCATATCCATAAAAATTAAAAGATATTCTTCCTTTGGCTTTTTATTTCCAGACGCTAGAAGGTCTAAAACTTTCTTTCCGCTCTCTAGTTGTATAGAATCGAAACCCAGTTTTTTAAATGTATGAAAAGCTACCTTTCTATTGAATTTATTATCATCAACAACTAGAACTTTTTTAGTTTCAGTGGAACAATAATTATCAATATCAAACTGATCCTTTACCTTTGTTGAGTTTGACGCTTTATTTGAGGTCACAAGATTCAAACGAAATTCAAAGGTTGCCCCCTCGCCCTTCTTGCTCTTGACCTCAATCTGCCCACCCATAAGACGAACGATCTGTTCACAAATAGTTAACCCTAAACCTGTACCTTCTATCTCTTTATTTTTAACACTGCTTAATTGCGAAAATGGTTGAAAAAGATTCTTCATTTCTTCAGCTGAAATGCCATGGCCTTGATCAACGACAGAGAAAATGATTTCTGTTTTATCCCTAGTATTTATGCTCCCCGAACTACAGATAATTTCAATTTTTTTACCTTTTGGGGAAAACTTTATTGCGTTTGATAACAAATTATTTAATATCTGCTGAATTCGTATTTTATCACCTACATAATCATCGTGTTTTAAATTGTTTCGAAATTCAACTGTAACATCTCGATCTTTGGCCATTGCTTGAAAAATGTTAAGAACCTCATTTACCATCGAGGTAATATTGAGATTATCTTTCTCAAGAACGACATTACTAGATTCAAGTTTAGAAAAGTCGAGAATGTCATTTAAAAGTTTTAGAAGAATCGCTCCTGAGGAGTTAATCGTTTCGACTATATCCTTGTCCTCTTCATTTAAATCTGATTCAACTAATAATCTCGACATCCCTAGAATTCCATTAAGAGGGGTTCGTATTTCATGAGACATCATTGCCAGAAATGAGCTTTTTAATTTTGCTAGCTTATCCAGAGCTTCTTTCTCTTTTTCCGATTCAATCTTAGCCTCAAGTAAAGATTTATTTCTTACTTGAATTTGCTCGATAACATTTTTCATTATCAAAGCATCTGCGAGGAGACAATTTGGATGTCTCATTTCTTTAGTTAGTCCATATTGTGAAATTTCTGATATTTGTACTAAAGCTGGCCAAAATACGAAAAGAGTTTCTTTGTCTAATTCGTGGTTTGTTCCTCTAAGTTTGAAGGGTAGTTCTAAATGTTTTGCATGGATAATTTTATTATTTATTTTTTTGGAGAAATCAGAAAAACATTTATCTTTTTGGAACCGAGGTTGAGAAAGTTCAAAGACATCCAAAAGAAGACTACCTATAACCTCTAATTTTAAGAAGTATTCTGATGCTTCAGTAATCATTCCTTTAGAGTCACATACTAACCAAAATGGTGATAAAGTGTTGAAGTCCATCAAGTTTAAAAAGTCACTCTAAAAGCGAAAGAGCAAGTAACACCTTTTAAATCTTCCACTATCTCTATTTTACAAGGCTTATCAAACATCTTAAAAATTCCTTTTAGCAGTCCAACAACAAAGAATTGAAGCGGAAGCTCTCGGCTAGTAGAATAATAAACTAGAACTTTATTTTCAGACTCTCTTTCAGTCCAAAAAGATGGTGCAGTTAGATTATCAAAAGTTAATTCTAACCTTGAATGTAGTGCATCCAGAGACTCGATTAATTCAACAGGTCCCGAAGCAAAAGAATGCAAAATCGTTTGGTACTCTGATTCCTGTGTATAGTGAACCCAAAACTTTCCAAAAGATTCCAAAATAACCTCTGCTCCCTCTCCAGTTAATTTTGAATAAGCAAGAATAGCGTCAAGAGTTACCTTGTCATCATATTGTTCGAAATCATTAAAATCTAATGGTTCAGAATTAAGAGATTTGCAAACTGCTACCCAAGCCTCATCTCCTTTATCTTCAATAATCATAGTTTTAAAAGCTTTATTGATTAACCCATACATATAATACCCCACCGTTAAATTACATAAATTATAATCCTAAAAGAGATGCCCTCCAATCACTTAATTTGAAAAACTATATTACTCAAGATTTTATTATTACCTCGATAGTTAGTTTAGCTTATTCGTTGTAATATAAGGCCTATGCCAGAACAAACTAGAAAAGATTGGAAAGAACAAAGAGTTGTGATGGAACTTAATGCTCTAAGACGAGGTCCATTAGAAAAAAAGAGTAGAAATAGAAAAGAGTTATTTTCACATTTCGTTACTATGATTAAGCTAATTATAAAATTTATTCCTCTTAGACTTCTAGGAAAAAATCTAGCTAAAGAATTACTTTACAGCGAGGAAGAATATTATTTTACTGACCTCCCCATTGCTTTTGATGGTTTAAGAATAGTTCACCTTTCTGATCTTCACTTAGATGAAAGACCTGATATGATTTTAAAAGTTAATGAGCTCTTAAAAGATAAGTCTTTTGATCTTATAGTTATTACCGGAGATCTCTTCTCCTTTACTATCAATAACTCTAAAGAATTTAAAATATTTAAGGATGACTTCTATAAAATGTTAGAGGGGTTGCATCCAATCCATGGAATTATTGCTGTTCCCGGTAATCATGATTCTTCTGATCTAATTGAATTGCTAGAATCGGAAAGAGTTAAATTTTTATGTAATCAAATCCACTACATAAAAAAGAAAGGTCAAACCCTTCAAATTATTGGTACGGATGATCCTCATTACTTTTATTCTGACAACAGCCTAAAAGTACTAGAAGAGGCTTCCAATCATTTCTCTGTTGCCTTAATTCATTCTCCAGAATTATCCTTTGAAGCATCGAACGCCGGGGTCAAGCTCTATTTATGTGGACATACTCACGGTGGACAAATTAGATGGCCATTTAATTACGCTCCTGTAAAACGTATATTTAGGGCACGGGAGTTTTACTTTAGAAGATGGAAGTATAAAAAAATGGAAGGCTTTACTAGTACAGGTATAGGAACCTCTGCAATTGCTTGTAGGATAAATACTAGGGCTGAGGTCGTATGTCAGATTTTAAAAAGAAAGGTTTAGCTATGCCCGAACTACCCGAATTTTTACTAACCAAAAGCTAGTCAAAAATTTCGATAGGTTACAAAGAAAAGATCCAGCCTCTTCGTTTCTATTTTCATTTGATTTCAATTGGTTTCATTTTAGTTCACGAAAGCGGTTCCACTGGTTCCACTGGATTCACCGTTCTATATTTCTTCACCAATTGAGATTGATATCGAAAGAAAAGCGAGGTCTCTTAGAGGGAGGAGATCCTTATATTCTGAACTTAGAAAAACGCTATCCACCGCCTCCTCGTTTGGAAACTCAAAAAGCACGACCCTGTTATAACTCATTGTACCTTTGATACTCCTCGTGAGTTTTGCTTTTTTTAGAACTCTTCCACCTGCCTTCATAATAAGCTCTCCAGCTTTTGTTGAATATTCTTTAAGTGAATTTTGCTCATCTGGGTTTGCTTGAGCTGAGACGATTACAATTGTACTCATAAATATTCCTTTTTTATTGAACGTTTGTTTTTAATTTTTTGCCTGTTATAAAATTATAAGATTCTATGATCAGTTGAAAGACTACTTCCATCTCATCTTTTGTTTGAGGGGTATAAATCAGAATAAGCCCTTCCCAGCCTCTTCTTTGAAAAGCAAGAGGATGGTGTACTGCCCAACCTGCTTTAACGGCCTCCTTTGCTCTAAGCGGAGGAAGATGAGCGTGAAGGCTTCCGTCAGGATGAAAGTGTGAGAACTCTCGTCCCGAAAGAAAGAGTTCAGGTCTTTTTGCCGTTACACTTTTATTTAACCAGATGGCCTTCGCCTTGGCATAAGGCGTAAATGAGGAACGCTCTTCAATTCCGGCCAGCAAATAGGTTCTTCTCACTAGCTCTTCATATAAATGCTTGGGAACCTTAATCCCAATCTGTTTATGAGGAATACTAGAAGTCGTCTCTGGCCGAGCGCTAGTCCTTACAAGTAAAGGTTCAACAGCAAGAAGTTCCATCGATACTAAATTAAAAAATAATAAAAATAAAACATTCTTCATATGCCCTCCCCTATTTATAAGAGCTCAATCCACTGAATTTAACCCCAGAGAGATCACTCATTTCTCGTTTCCAAGTTGTTAAATCGCTCGGTGAAAGTTTTGATAGATGATCATGGCCGCATGCTCGTGACATGATCTTTACGAGCTCAACTGATGAGTCAAAAAATCTGGCCAATCTTTTAGAAGCATCCAGTACATTAATTTTTTTTCTAAGCTCAGGTTTTTGGGTAGCGATTCCTGCAGGACAATTATTTGTATTGCACATACGCGCGCCAACACAACCAATTGCTTGCATGGCCGAGTTAGATACGGCTATTCCATCTGCTCCTAAAGCTAGTGCTTTTGCAAAATCAGAAGGAGTTCTTAAGCCCCCAGTAATAATCAAAGTTACATGATCGTAGCCTTTTGAATCTAAATAGTGTCTTGCTCTAGCGAGAGCTGGAATTGTTGGTACAGAAATATTGTCCCTAAAGATTAGTGGCGCTGCACCAGTTCCTCCGCCTCTTCCATCTAAAATAATATAGTCGGCACTTGCCTGGACAGCAAATTCAATATCTTCTTCAATATGTTGAGCTGATAATTTGAATCCTATAGGTATTCCACCTGTAACTTCCCTAACTCTATCAGAGAATTTTTTAAAATCTTCCACAGTATTTAGATCTGTAAAAGTTGAAGGAGAAATTGCGTCTTGTCCTTCTGCAATTTGCCTAACTTCTGAAATCTTTCCTTTAACCTTATTCCCCGGAAGGTGACCACCAGTTCCTGTTTTGGCACCCTGCCCTCCTTTAAAGTGAAAGGCCTGCACGTTCTTTAGCTTATCTTCAGAATAACCAAACTTTGCTGAAGCAAGTTCATAGAAATAACGAGAATTACTTTCTTGTTCCTCAGGTAGCATCCCACCTTCTCCAGAACAAATACCGGTGCCGGCCTCCTCTGCTCCTTTAGCTAAAGCGACTTTAGCCTCTTCTGAAAGAGCCCCAAAACTCATATCAGAAACAAAAAGAGGAATCTTTAAACTAAGAGGTTTTTTTGACTTTGGACCAATAATTAGTTCCGTCCCAACCTTTGCTTCGTCAAATAAGGGCTTCGTTGCCATTTGCCCAGTAATAAACTGAATATCATCCCATCTTGGAAGATCCTTTCCAGGAACCCCCATAGCTCCCATTTCACCATGATGACCTACTTTAGAGAGACCATTTTTAGCAAGTTCATGGATAAAGGCCACATGTGGCTCTTCTGGAGTTGGAGTAGCATCATCAGTAGAGTTAGATGAACTCGGCGAACTAATTTGATCCTTTGAAATACTTTTATGACTTCCATCGCAATAAGGAGGGTTTTTAGATTGCTTACACATACAAAGAAAAGCATCACCATCTTCTTCGGCAGTGAATTTTTTAGGAGTAAAGCTTGTCCCTTTATGGCTTCCATCGCAAAAGGGCTGGCCACTTGATTTTCCACAAGCACACCAATAGTAATCTTCACCCTTAGTAACTTCCGTTTTTATAGGCTTATTGTCTGCAACAACGGCATTGTCTTTATCACTACTCACACTTTGCTCCTTAAAATTAGTTTCTGAAAATATTAGTATTAAGATCTAAAACTTCACCCATCCATATGGCATTATCAGTATGGTCAATTAGATTATGTCCTGTACTGGGATGGCTAAAAACAGTTAAGCCTTTTCTATTCAAAGCTATATACGAAAGAGCTGCACCAAATAATTCATTTGGAACAGATAGCTGAACGCTCCACTTAGGGTGAGGTCCAACATTTTGTTCATGAAAAGTACCTACTTCAATAGAGTACTTTTTTTGAACTTCCTTTGACAGCTCTTTTGCCAGATGAATATTTGATTCATCATAATAGAGATGAATATGAAAGTATCTGATCATTTGATAATCCATAAATTAAAACGCCTATTTTGTTACAAGATTAAAATCTAGACTAACTTCATTGTGTATCATTTTATCACCTAGATTTTTAAAGAAATTTCCAGAACCGTAAATCATATCAAACTTCGTTCTATCAAACAGAAGTGTTCCAACGTAATTGCTACCCTCTTTTTTATATTTAAAATTAACAGGGTTCGTTTTTGCTTTTATAGTAAGATTTGCCCAAAGCATTTTTCCATCATCTTTTGTGATATCTAATTTGGCTAATGGATATTTTTCTACGTTAAAGAAATCATTGCTCTTTAAGTGTCCTAGAAATTTTCCGGCCCACTCACCTTTTAAATCCGTGACAGTTACACTACTAATATCCATAACAAAGTTGCCTTTTGTAATGAATCCAGCTTTGGATGTTGTAACTTTAGCTGATTTAAGAGAAATCGTTCCTAAATGTTTGCCCGAAACTTTCGTGCCCTTCCAAGAGAAAGAACTTTTCTTTAGATCAATAGTTGTGCCCGAAGCAGTAAGACTAAGAGCTAGCCCAATAGTTAATAGTAAAGCCTTCATATAACCTCCAATATGGTTTAATTTAAGTTCTTAAAGACATCATCGTCTAATTTCTCATGTTGCAACAGGGGACATAAATGAAGTACACTGTTTCATATAAGGAACAATATGGACTTAAATCTTATAAGAACATTCGCTAAAGTATCGGAATTAGGAAGTTTTACTAGAGCTGCCAAGGAGCTCAATCAACCAAAGTCTAGAGTAAGTAGGGCCATCTCTAGGCTTGAAAGCGATTTAGGGGTTGAGTTAGTTAGAAGGACCACTCGACGAACCAATCTAACTACCGCAGGAGAAGATTTTTACCAGAGAGTATATCTTTTGATCTCTCAATTAGAACAAGAAGTAGATTATGCTAATGAATATAAGGACGAAGTTGAAGGGCTTTTACGAATTACCGCCCCAGAGGACTTATCCCAAACGATTGTCGCCAAAATAATCGCAGCCTTCAACTCTCGTTATCCTAAAGTGAAAATAAAAATAATAATCTCAAATGATTACCTCGATCTAACAAAAGAAAATATCGATCTTGCCTTTAGGGCTGGAAAAGCAAAAGACTCTAATTTAATCCAGAGGAAGTTATTCGATACCCACCTTGTAACAGTCGCTTCTAAAAAATACCTTCAGACATATGGCCACCCAAATACATTAGAGGATTTAAAAAAGCATAGAGTAATGCTCTTTGGAGAAATTGAATCCGAGAAAATCTTTGGTAAAAAAGCCAAGAACTTAAAGATCGATTCTTTTTTAAGAACCGATAGTTTCCCTATGCTTCTTCAAATGGCCCTTCAGCATCAAGGAATAACGGTCATTCCTGCAATAATATGTAATGAACAAGTTAAAAGCGGAGAGCTCCAGCTAGTATTCCCTGAGAACAACACTGGAAAATCCCCCATTAACTTGGTTTATCCCCCAACTAAAAATATGCCTAAAAAGACAAGAGCCTTTATAGATACTGCTGTAACATTATTTAGTTAGGGAAAAGTAATGGAGCTTTCGGTTCCACTAGATTAGAAATACTTTAAAAACGTAGTTTAAAAGCATCAGGAGATAGTTTGCCCGAGTTACCCGAACCTTCTTAACCATTCCCAATCACTTCTTTAAAATCGGCCAGTTACATTTGATAGAGGCGTCTTCCACTATTTTAGGTTTTCATTTAACTTCATTCTATTTCACGTTGTTTCACGACGTCGGCGTGACTGGCGGGATTCGAAGGTAAGGACCAATAAACACCCTATTTAAAAACTCGGCCCCCTATAATTCTCTATTATATGAGGTAACTCTCCCGCCTGCGCGGCCCGCTATGAAATTAAATTTTTAAGAAATTTTGTTAGGACCTGCTATACTTCTATATAATGTGAATGGTAGACCTCTTAATTATTGTACAATCCAAGTTAACTATAAGAAGGCTATTAAGAAAGCTGATCTGCCCTACTCTGGAACTCATATCCTAAGACATGGAATGGCTACGCTTGCTAGAAAAGTAGGTGGTGGTCTAGATGCTGTTGTAGCGATGACAGGGCATAAGGATTACAAACTAGCGGATCATTATTCTAAACTTGATAGTGAATATCAGCGGGAGCTTAGTGAGAAGATTATGGGAGTTATGCGGGAGAAAGAGAAAGTTGATGTTTCGGAGTTTGGGAATGTTATTGAGTTGAGGAAATAAATCCTAGCTCTCGAACTTTAAACATCAATTTGATTAGTTCGAAAGCTAAGTTATTTTTTAATTGATCTATAGAGAATCGGAATAGCCACAATAAGTACCATCCCAAACTAAGTTGATATGATCAGAGCTTTTAAGATCGTCATTATACACATGAATATTAACAATCCCTTTTCCTCCTGCTAAAGAGCCATTTCCCTCTCGAGAAACAATTAAGAGCTTATCAACATGGCCAACCATAGAAGAGTAATTATTCACATCCTTAGGTATTGGCTTTCTCAAGGGTCTTGTATCTGCAATCTTTGAAACAGTGCTTATTACTAGAACTGGGCAATTTAATTGTTTAGAGAGTTCCTTGAGTTTTATACATTTCTCAGCATCTTCTCCGGTAATATCTTGTAAATGATCAATAACTACTGCTCCTAAATCTTTTTTAATCTCGGAGGTATGCTTTTTTATTCCTTCCAAGGGGATATCTTTATTGTAATGATAATAGATGGGCTTTTTTTGAAGCTTAATATAAGTCTCTTCATATCGCTCCTTATCGCCTTCATCTAAATTTTCAATATCTCTATCAATTTCACAAAGCTGAACCGCGAGTCTTTTGGTCCATTCACGATGATCAAACTCCGTCGAATAAAATACGATAGGCTTATTCGTTTGATCCATCAGACTATTCGCAATATGGACAGTGAGAGCTGTTTTCCCCATACCTGGCCTAGCTGCTATAACTATTAACTGGTCTTTAGATTCCTCTTTAAGCAACTTATCTAATTTCGTAAATCCTGTAGTTATACCCATAAAAACATCCTTCTCCTTAGCTGTTAAAATTGAAGAAGGATTAATTTTATCCTCCTCAATCTTTTGAATAATATTCTGTAGGGTTAATTTACGATCTTCTAAGTCAGCAATTTTAGAAATTGTTCCATTTAGTTGATTTAAAAAAATACTTCTTAAGTCTTCATTTTGTAGTTCTTTTGTTCTACGGATAATAGAAATTTCTTTTAGAGAAAAACCTAAACCTTGAAGCGATTTAATGTTTTTAATTCTTGAAATATCCTCTTCTGCATAAAGCCTATAATTACTTTCATATTGCCGTACCGGAGCAAGTAATCCTTTCTCCTCATAAATACGTAAAGCCTTAACGCTTACTCCAGATAATTTTGCTATTTCAGAAATTTTTAAATTTTTCATATTAACCCCTGGATAGAACAATAAACCCTCCCCCTAGGGAGAGCTCAAGCGGTAATTTAAAGAATTTAGTATTTTATAACAAGTTTAAGGCTAGAAGCGTTTAATTAAGACCATTTAATCATTGATTTAAACAAAGCGTTAATTCAAAGAGGCTACCTCCCCTAACAAACCCAGTTCTGGCATCCAAATTCGCCAACTCTCCCCAAAAGTTCTATAAAAGTCCTACAGGCCCCCTCTTGACCACCTAACCCACTGAAATTAAAGAGAATGCCCGAACTACCCGACCTATCTAACTAAACCTCACGCTCTCTTTTAAAAACGTTTACTTACTAGAGGTAGGGACGCCTTCCGTAACTTTTGGATTTAATTTTACTTCACTCAATTTCACGTTGCTTCACAACTTCGGCGGGAATGGTGGGACAAGTAAGAAAAAGGGTACGCAATACTTTTTCTAATTAGGTACATTATACCTTTTTTCCAATTTTCTACTGCTTCAAAAAGGAAAGGTATCACGTAACCTATTTAGTTTTGCTTTAACACATTCCAAAACTAGTTAATCGTAGAACCCCATCAGAGTCCATATACTTGATCCAACCTTCTTGCTTTTCTTCAAAGTCCCATACATCTCTTTCATCACAGTATCTCTTTTCAAATTTTACTTTAAGCCAAACTATTCCATCTACAATTCTTGCCTCTATAAATTGAAAGTGCATATTAGTACTGTTACCTGATAAATTCTTGATGACTTTAAATTCTGAGTTTGGTTTTGACCAAACTTTACCATCCCACTTAGGATGAATAGCGAATCCATCGTAATAATTCCTAAATTTTGAGAAGTCAGAAGGAAGAAATTCATAATCGAGTTTTTTTGAAGAGTACCTTCTATATACACCCTTGCTTGTTTCGTACAAAATCCAAGCACTAGAGTTCTTATCAATTTGAAATACTTGATAATTCATCTGATTGATTCCCCGAACACCCTCATGAAATGCTCTGACGCCATCTAAAAACATCGGCTTATACACTTTATCAAAAACAATTGGCCATTTTTCATTTTCCCTCAGAATCTTTTCTACTTTTTTATTAATTAGAGGTTTAAGAGACTGACTGCAAGGAGGGATTACATAGCTCAATTTATAGTTTCGCTTTACCATTTCCTCAAAAAGGTCATAGTGGCCAAACTTTATGAGGTATTCCATAAATACGAAGTTGTTACAACTATCATTTAAAAAAATTGGTCTTAAATCAACATCCAACTTAAGAAAGGTTTCTAATATATTATTCCATTCTTCGAAAGAGAAAGATTTAGATCTCTCTCGCTTGTTCCATTTTCTCCAATCATAGTTATCTACAAGTATATCTGACAGGGCCAAGCCACTTGGTTTGAATGTGCCAGAAAGCAAAAAGTTCGAAACATTTTTTGTAGATTTAACTTCTTCTGGGTAATAATCATTAAAAGAAAAAAGCTCCTTAAAGAAGTGCCTCTGTATTAATCTTGAATTTTGAGGAAAAGCTAGCTTAGAGGAGTGCTTAATGATTTCATTCACTCTTCCAAATGAGGCTAGAGCGAGAACTACTGGGAATTTTTTAAAATCTTTTAAATTCTTTACTATATCTTTCGTCTTAAAGCGCCCTCCTTCCAAAAAGGCTCTATTAATACCTCCTTCATCTTCTTCGATAGAGAATTGTTTGACGATAGCATCAATAAGAACTCTACGTTCGTTACGTGGACTTATTGTGCTAGAGGAAAAAATAAGTTCGGTAAAACTATAGTTGCATCGCTCTCCTAGTTCTATACATTCATTTCCTAAAATGTCTCTCGAAGGTTTTACTAAGTCTAATTTGGCAACTAAGCTATAAGGAATCCCATAAGAGCTTAGGTAATTCCCTAAATAGTAAAAGTCTTCTCCTATATCTTTTAAAATTTGATACCTAAATAAATTTAGATCCTTTTGCGAGAGCTCCTTTTCTTTAATCTGCCCACGAGCGTACTTAATTCCCACAGAAAATTTTCTGACTTTTGAATCATAAAGGGTTTTGAAATGATTTTTTAAATAAGAGCTATTCAAATCACCTAAAAGATCACACTCGGAGATACCTTCTTCCCCAAGTAAACTATATCCTTCAACTGAAGTATTAATAACTTTCTTCTCCTTTATTTGATTTAAGCTATAAACTTCTACGATATTTTTAACCCTCAATTCGAAATCAAGACAAACTGCCCGCCCAAGGATTTTCTTTTCAGTGTCCTTTGATAAATTTTTAATAGTTAAGCTAGTTGACTCGTTTGGAATAATTCCGATATTTACAGCTTTATAGTTTTTAATTTCGTTAATAAACTTAAGGGAAGGATAGGTACCACTAGTAATAATTTTTAATATCTCGTCCGAACTATAGAATGGAGAATCCATATAAATTTTAAATTCGGAATCTAATTGTTTACCGAGTTTCCTGCTTAACGTGATAAAGAACTCTTCAAAGACTTTGCTTCTAAAACTCAAACCCATATATTGTTTAATAATTTCATTTGAAAAATCCGTACCGGACTTCTGACTCTCTTTATTCAGTATTTTATCAAAGCTTTTCAATCCCGAACTGAATTTCAATACTTGTTTTTCGAGTATTTTTTTATTATTAAATATTTCACTTGAAGGATGGCCTTCAAAAAGTAAATAACGAAGCTCTTTTGGTTTCCAGAATAATTTAGACTCTTCGAGTGTTAGCAATTTGATTTCCGGATAAAGACTCACAATTCTAGAGTCTTTATCTTTTTTCAACTTTGATATCGAAATAGAAGATATTATGATAAGAGCAGTTAGCAACATCCCCACAATAAAATACTTTTTCTTAATCATAATACGACTCTAGAAATTCAAGGTGACTTGTAAGATCGCACAGGCTCCGAAAAGGTTCCCCGACCAACCATTTTTTCTAATAACGAGTATATGTTTACGCCAATCCCATGGCAATTTATGAGAAAAGCACATACCCAACAACGCTAAGCGCCGTCTCGCATACAATCTAAAGTACTATAAAGATTCATGCTCTGCCCGAGTTACCCGATGCCTAATTCAACTAACAACAGAATCAATCTAATTGGCAATTTAAGGACTAAGTAAGGCTTTCCACTTTTTTAAAGCTTCATTTCTTTTCACATCAATTAAACTTTAGATCATTTTCTTTAATTTTATAGGGTGAGAAAGGTGAGCAGGTTTACTTCTTTTTCTTCATAGGAATAATCTGGTTCTTTAAAAGACGAGGACTAATTCCTTTCTTCTTTGCATCAACCTTTAACTTCCTAAACTTGGGACTAGAACCGCCCCACTCTTCATAATAATATCTAAAGGTCATATATGCTTCCACAGACTTAAAAGACATATTCAAGCAAACGTTATGCCTCCGAGAGCTTCTTTTTGAACTGAGGTCATACTTAATCTCATTTGCAATTTTAAAATCTTCGATAAAGTTACTTATCCCTTCCTCAGTGTAGTATGTAGAGCTAAAGCAATATTCAATTTCACTCCACTCACCATCTTTTATGTTACTAATATCTTTTAGCACAGACTCGTAGTAATCCTTTCGCCCTCTACTATAAGGTTCACCTTTAATAATATCGTCAAAATCAAAATCCCTAACTTCATATATAAGGCTAGTATCAATATCTTCTACAATATAGTGATAACTTCGATTATTCGGGACAAGAATAGTAAACATATCCTCCCCTCTATAATAAAACTTGTTCAGAACTTTCAACCTAGCCCCTGGCTTTAAATAGCCTACTCTCCTCGGCGTAATCAAACGGTCATACCCCATACAATTAGAGCAAGGATTATGAAGTTCCATTAGCCTCCTATCCTCATAGTAGGCGACATCAGAGTTCCACCTTATGTAATTACTGACATCACTATTTTTAGGCCTATTTTTCTCATAAGCGATATGCTGTTTCGTAATGACAGTTCCGTTTAGAACCCCATCAGATAATTCCATAGTCCGACCAGAGTAAACCTCATGCTTGCCAGAGGGGCTTTCTAAACTCGAAAGATAATTATCGCTGAAGAATACGACATATAGAATCCCTCCAAGGAAAACCAAGCTCATTACCCTCGTAAGGTTTAGAAAAAAAAACTTAGTCTTCCCACTATCTTCCCCACTCTCTTCTTTTACTGACTGTAGTTCTTCAGCTTCTTTTTCGACAGTTTCTTCAACAGGTTTATTTCGAGTGATACGAGAAAGATTCCAGATGGCTTCAAAAATGAAAAAGATTATAAGGGCAGGCCAACACACTAAGAGCCCAAGTTCAATAAAAGTTAAAACGTGTATTCCAATGGAAGGGAGAAGCCCCCAATGAAAGTATCCTTTATGGTAGTACTTTCGACTAAAGAACAATGATAGTCCTATCAAAATAATTATAAATACGCCTGAGATAGCCATTCCCTCGTAAAGGAACTTAGAAGAACGATGGTCTCCTAAGATAAGGTCTTTAACAATGTAGATGAACTGAGCAACTAGAATAGAGTAAATAAGGAAGCCATAAAGAAGCTTCTTATCATTATTTCCTTTAACTCTATCTATTCTCATCCCCATATAAAAAAAGAGAGAACAAAACATTGCTTGGTATATAAATGATTGAAGCTGCATTATGACATCCTTTTAGGTAGTTCCTAAATTAAATTATAAGTGATATTTAGTTCATCTAGATAATTTATTTAACAGGACGACGCACCATTCCAGAACTACCCGAAGTAGAAACAATTAGATCCCAACTAGAAAAGAAAACCCCCTTTTCTATAAGAACCATGGAACTCTCCAAGGTAGTCAAATCAATCCTAAAAGACAGAGAGTTCAACCCAGAAGGAAAGACCATCTCCCATATAAAAAGAAAGGGGAAGCTTCTCAACATGCACGTGGATGATAACCTCCACATCCTCTCTCATCTTGGCATGAGCGGATCATGGAGAATCTCAAAAACCAAAGTCACAGAAAAACATACTCATGTTCAGTTTTGCGGAACAGATAAAAATAGGAACCCACTTTTTCTAGCCTATGTAGATCCAAGGCGATTTGGTTATATGTACTTTTTAAAAGAAGCCACCGCTCAGGTTCATCTTGATAAGCTTGGTGTTGATATAGCTTCAGATGAATTCACCGCCGATTATGTTTATGAAATTCTAAGACGCTATCCTAGTCGTCATTTGAAGGTTCATCTTCTTGATCAGAGTTTTTTCGCAGGTTGCGGAAACTATATAGCTTCAGAGATTTGTGCTCGCGCGGGGATTCGCCCTACTCGGCGCTCTGGTAAAGTGACTCGTAAAGAATGTGACGCCATTGTTCGCGCTACCGGTGAGGTCTTGAATCCTATTATGGAAAGTAATGGGCTTACCTTTTCTGGGGGCTATTCTGATACTAATGGTGAGATTGGGGACGGGGTTAAGCACCTTGTGGTCTTCTGGCAGAAAGAATGTCAGATGTGCGGGGGTGTTGTTAAGAAGATTGTCCTTGGGCAGAGAGGGACTTTTTATTGCCCAAGCTGCCAAAAGTAATTCACTCGGGTTTGTAAATGACTAATATAAATAAATACATTAACAAACCCTTTTTCCCCCTAATTCCCTTCCTAAAAAAGTGATATTCTATCTTCACTATGGAAGATAAAAAACCAAAATTCAATCGTCGTAAGATCCTCATTTTCTCTGCCCTCGCTGGTATTCCAGCTTTCTTTGGGCGGAACCTTTTTAAAGGCGGCGACACTATTCGCTCCATTGCCAATAAGGCCGCAATTGATTTTAACAACCTCAGTTTTATAAAGGCCTATGACCCTCTTGAGTCTAAGACCTCTACTCGCTTTTTATTAAAATTAAGTAAGATTGTTTTTAAGAAGAAATACTCTAAGGGCCATAATACGCGCCAGTTCTCTGACCTTAGTGAGTACGCTCCTTCAGGGAAGCTTGATATTGATGGCTGGGAACTTGATAAGCTCTTAGAAAGTTCCATTGAAGAGCGTGAAAGAAATACGAAGAATTTTTATATTAGAACAGAGAAGCCTGATCAATTAGACTTTGAGTTAAAAACAATCAAAGTCTCTCTTGGAGACGATGAAGTTCAAGAGATAAAGATAAGCGCTGTTAAAGAGCGCGCCAAGGATCTTGGCATCTATATGCTTGAGTGCGCTGGTAATGACCGCTACTCACGCTTTGGTCTTATGTCCGCTTCTAAATTCTCTGGGGTTACTATTGAAAACCTTATCGGAAACGGCGGTCTCCTTGAAAGCAATCAAAAGCATACTCATGTTTTAATAGAAGGCTTTGATGATTCTAAAAACACTAATTGGAATCGCTTCCCGGGTCTGGTTGAATCCACTCCTGGAGCCTCTTGGATCTTTACTCTTGAAGAATTAAAGAAACATAAGGCCTTTCTTGCTACTAGCATGAATGGAAAAGATCTAACCTCTGATCATGGCTACCCTCTTCGCTTAGTCGTTCCTTGTTTTTACGGGTGCGCTTCTATTAAGTGGCTTAACAAGATTAGCTTCTTTACTCCTGATGAAAAGACGCCGACAGTGGCGCAGATGAGAGAGTTCTCTGATAGAACCAATCAAACGGGGGTTCCAAAACTTTATAAAGATCATAGGTCCCCTGTGATTGACCTGGCCTCCCTACCCGTTAAGGTAGAGCAGTGGCATGATAATTCATCAAATCAAAAAGTCTTACGAATCATAGGTCTTACTTGGGGCGGGATAGATCATATCAATCCTAAGCTAAAGATTAAGATCACTAAAAGGTCTTGGATCTCAGTGAAGATGAACCGCCGAGGGAACTCAACGAGAAGAAAGAAGATCGAGAAAGTTGTTCTTGAAGAAGAGATTCAAATGGCAAACCGTAATAATCCACTGTCCTTTTCTCATTGGACCCATTGGTGGAGTCCTCCTAAAAAGGGCCGCTACTTTGTTCAAATCCTTCCAGTGGATGAGAAAGTAGTAGCAAGACGTCTACATCGAAAATACTATCAAAGGATGATTAAGGTTTAGTTTTGAACCTTGTTAATATAGACCTGCAGTCTAATTAACTCATCCTGATTCTGGCAATTCAGTATGCCCTCAGAGATGACACTCAATGCCCTGCTGTAATCCTTTAAATACAAATAAAGCCTACCTAAGTGAAGATAGGCCCACATCTTCTCAGAGTGAACCTTTCTTAAGTAAGAATAAATCTTAATGGATTTCCTGTACTTCCCTAAGAAAGAATAAGCATCCCCGATCCCTAGCATCGCACTATAGTCACCACTTCTCGCTTTTAGAGCAAGCCTATAATGAAAGAGAGAGTTCTCATATTTACCTGTCACTAGGTAAAGATAACCAAGTTTAATATTTGGCTCATATTCATTTGGTGTTCGGTTATACTCCTCGACTAAAAGCTCACGGTGCTTTTGAGTTGAGTTTAAATTCTCTGCATAAAGATTTGATTGCCCTAAAGCGCCTATCAAACTAAAAGCTAAAATTAACAGAAAATGAAGTAAATTGACTTTGTCCTTCATTGTTTCCTCCATATGTTTTAAGTTCGCTTTGTCCTACAGTGCCTTTGAGATAAAGATCCCCTAGTTTTAATCCACTGAAGAGCGAACTTTGTTCTGTGTATAGATCTGGTGAATTATTAACGATAAAACCATTGTTCTTAACAGCAAACCTCTCCTGCCCGGCCGTATAAGAAGCGCCGAGGCTAAAACTGCCAAAATGAATTGTAGGAGTTGCTGTTAAGCTAAAGTAAGCTCCTCCGACTTGCTCACTAATCTCATCGACTCCCCCCATCCCAGAGACCAGAATTCCTTTAGGATTTAAAGAAAAGGAGAAGTTCTTCCAATACCATTCTTGAAAGAATCCCAACTGATAGACCTGAAAGATATTGCTCGCCGGCGGAGTGTAGGAGCTATAACTTAACTGAACCCCTGTATAGCTATCATATCCGTAAAACATTCCGACCTTTCCATTGACGATAAAGCCACTCCAGATATAGTCATCAGGTGAAGAGATAAAGTGAGCTGTAATTCCAGTGTTCCAGCCTTCTTCATCAATTCCATTAATGCCAAAGCTAAAATTACTTTGTTCAACGTTTTCTGCTCCAAAAACATTTGTCTTTATGGTTGTCTTCTCGGCTGACACGGCGAAAGTATCTTTGTCCGAGATATAAGCGGCGTAAACTCCTTTAGAGTTCGCTGATATTTTATCCGATTGATTATCAAAGCTAACGTTGGTTAAGTTTGGTAAGACCGTAATGATTCCTTTCTCATCACTAAATAAGGGACTTGAAGTTATGCTTAAAGCTAATATAAAGAATTTCAACTGACTCTTTTGAGTTCCCATCCATTTTCCTTTGCCATTTTGAATCCCCCACACGGATCCAGTTCTATTAAAATATTATTTTTTTTAGGTCCATCAACTAAGTACCCTTCAATAAGAAACTCTTCTTGAAACTTCCATCTGCCATGGATGGAGGAATGAAGAGAAAAAAGGGATCCGACGAGGCTTTTGAGAAGCCTATTGAGACCTTTGTTAAAGTAAGAATCGGGTAAGTCCTCAGTCCAAAAGAAGTGAGAAGACTTATAAAAAGGAATTTTAGGAATCAGCTTAAAGAGTCTTAGAAGAGCTGACTCTTTACTTCCTAGATAATCGAAGAAATAGAAGCTTTGATTATTCTTTGCAAAGAAAAGCTTATTTCCCTCTCCATCTTCAAAGTAGAAGGCACCAGAAAAAGGGCACATCTTAACCTCGAGCTCTACTTCCTTTTTTATTCCATTTAAAGATTCAATAAACCTTTGACGATCAGTTAAGTTAAAAGAAAGAATCCCCTCCAGTTCGAGATCAACTTCAAGGGCAGAAACTTTACTATGAAGTAAAGGTAGCCCGTGGTTTATGAATTCATTTTCTTCAAAGTAATTCGTGAAGATAAACGGAAGCGTCTCCGCTCCTAAGATCGGAGACGCCTGTACCTGGACATGAAGATGAGGCTCAGGAGAATAACCACTATTACCGCAGCTTCCTATGACTTCTCCCTCACTAACCCATTCACCAATAGATCTAGTGATTGAATTTTTCTTGAGGTGGGCCAATAAGACATAAATACCATCGTTTGTCCGAATAAGAACAAAATTACCCCAGTTATTTAATGTATCAACTTTTCCAATGGGGTTATCGTTTAAAGTTCCTATTATAGAGTGAATATAACCAGAGACCGGCGCCATGACTTCTTTACCAAAACAAAAATAAGACTCAAGATGCACATCGGATCCGTGGCTTCTTTGCTCCTTATTAAGCGCATTAAAATCATACGCGTATTTCCAAAGACCTTGATGAGTCCAGTTTCCATCAAAACCTTGATAGACAGACCACTCACCTTTAAAAGGCAGGCTTAATTGTATCTTTGAAGACTTAAATCTTGAGGTTTGATGATAGAAATACTCGCTAGATTCCTCTGGTGTTTCTTTTATAGAAAAAGGAAGCTCAGGGAATCGAACATGCTTTAAAGTAAAAACGACAAGAATAGTTGAGATATTAAATGGCAATGCAAAAACAGGAATACCAAGGCCTGAAAAAAGAGAAATGAAGGCATCAATCAAAAGCGTGTTAAGACTAATGCCTAAGATACCAATAAGAATCGAAGAAGGACCAGGAACCACAAAGATGCATGATAAGGCCGCGGCGCTTAGAATATAGTTAAAGCTGTGCGGGATATGTTGGTTCATTGAAAAAGTACCAACAAAGAGAGATTCAGTATTAAGACCACAATAGAGACCTAACGCCATCATAAGGGGAAGAACTCTTGTTTTACAGCAAAGCAGAACTAGGATGCCTACCCCAAAGACAGTGGAGGGAATAAAAAGAATCCCCCCCACTGTTTGGCAAAGTAACACCAGTGGCGCTGGCAGGTGGGAATTAAGCCACTGATCTGGGTATGAATGATAGTTTTGAATATAAAAAAGTTTCCCATAACTTTTTGTTGCTAAATATATAAAAACCGCCGCTATGGAGAAAGGTAGAGATAAAAGAGGTATCTCATAAGCAGCAAACATCTTTCTTAGGATCAAGGTTAATAAAAAGGTCATAAGGCTAGCGCAAAAGATTAAAAAGGCTACGGAGAGGTTTAGTTTAAAAGACACTCCAATTGCGAAGCCGACGAGGATGGGATTATATAAAAGAACTCCATCCTGAATCTCAAAGATATTCATCTTTAGTATTTTGATAAAGCTTATCGTAAAAAAAAGGGCAAGCACGCCACTAAGGGCAATATTTATGTTAAGACAAAAGCTTAAGATAAAGATCCCAAGGCCAATCCACCAAGACCTCATAAAAAAGATCTCAGAGTAAGACTTAAGGATAGGGCTTAAATAGGCCTCGAAGAAGAGCTTTAGTTTAGGCTTCATTCTTTAGCCTTAATCTTAAAGGTAGCTCTTCTGAAAACTCAACTGCTTCTAAATCTTCAGCCTTTTTTAAGACAAGAGTCTCCCCGTCTTCAGTTACTAAAACTGCCGCCGGACGGTACCTAATAAATTGCATGGATTGGGTTATATTATAAGCGCCCATTGGAGAGAGAAGAAGCTTTGTATTTCGCTCTAGCCTTGGAAGCATGATGAATTCATTGATCACATCAATATTCATACAAAGCGGACCATTAATGATTGAAGGCTCTGCTTTTCCTTCCACATCGCAGGAGGCCTCCATTTTAAAATTATACCAGGTTGCCGTGTACATAAGATTAACTCCAGCATCCATGACATAACTTCTTCTTCCATCTGGCAGGAGCTTATCTGCGACCACAGAGGTAACAAGAGTCCCCCCTTCATCAATTAAGTGCCTTCCCGTTTCCATGATAAGCATAGGCGGGGTTTGTGATTTAATATTCTTCATCTCATTGCAGATGATCTCTGCGTATTTCTCGACTGTAGGAATAGCAATCTCTGGCGGCTGATAGACTCCCTTTAGATGACTTAAACTAGGAAGTCCCCCTCCCATGTCTAAATATTCAAGAGTCAGGTTAAACTCTTCTTCAACTTCGTTAAAGAAGCTCACCATCTTCTTCGTCGCTACTTGATAAGCATGTGGGTCCATCATAAAAGTACCGATATGAGTATGAAGCCCCGTAAGATTCATTTCGGGCATTATAGCTAGCTGCTCAATCGCTTCTTTAGCTTGACCATTTTCAAGGTTAAAGCCAAAACGTGACCATTGATGAGTCGTTCCAGCATTAAGGTTAATTCTTATAGCAACTCTAGCGGGCTTTCCTACTTTCTGTGCCGCCTTCTTGATATCAAGAATTTCACCGAAGTTATCGATGTGAATTCTAGCTCCCTCTTCAATGGCAACGACTAAAGAATCAAACGGCTTATAAGGACCATTATAAATGATGTCACTGCCTGGAATACCGAGAGCTCTTGCTTTTTCGTATTCAAAATCACTAACAACTTCTGCAATTGATCCCATCTTATGAAAGAGAGCACAAATACCTTTTAAATAATTAGTTTTATAGCTCCAAGCAAATTGCACATTCTCATACCTACTTGAAAAGGCCGCATAGGCATCATTATATTTTTCTTTAATCTTCTTCTCTGAGAAAACAAAGAGTGGTGATCCATGATTCTTTGTTAATTCATCGACGCTAACTCCATCGATATCTTCTTTTTTAGGAAGATTGTGTTTTGGTGAGACGCCTAATTTACTTGTACTTGCTGGGTCTATCTTATTGACGAGTGGTCTTTCATATTGCTTTGCCATTACTTTCTCCTTGCCATAATTCTTTAGAGTCAAAATCAGTTATGATCTCTTCTGTATAACGAACAAATAATTTACCTGCTTCGTAATTCAAATCACTTTCGTTCACTCGTTTCCCACGTTGAGCGAAATCGATCATGCGTTGGGGCAGATTCACTCCAACTCCTGTCGCGAAATAAGTCCAAGCGGGAAAGCGCGGATTAATTTCGATCAAGGTTATGCCTTCATCATTAATTAAACATTCAAGTTCAAAGGGACCTCTCCACTTTGTAAAATCTAAAAACTTCTTTGTTAGTTTTAAAAGTTCGCTATTTTTGATAGTCACGGCACTCCAGACTTTCCCAAGACTAGTGGTACTAAGTTTCTTAATCATCACAAGGCCTAAGTCGCTCCCTTCCCCGTCCCCCACTCCCACAATATTTAACTCTTCTCCTAAGACAGGTTCTTGAAGGAGAATAGGAAAACCCCATTCAAGAGCAATCTTATTAGCGAGCTCTAGTGCCTGAGCTTGACTAAAACTTTGATAGGCCTGGTAGTAGCGTCCTTTTACAAAAAGAGGGTAAGATAAACTCTCTTCGTAAATATCATTAAGAGAATTAATCACTGTTGTTTTTGGGTAATTAATTTCCAGCTGCTTCGCTAGTTGAGTAAGCTCCGCTTTATCTCGAAGTTTAAACTGCGCTGGTGTTGGTAAAAAGGTCTCGATCCCAAGCCCCGCCAGCCTCTCTTGATTTTGAATATAAATTGGCAGTTCTGCATCGAGACAGGGGATGACAAAGTTCAGCCCCTTTTGCCCTTTCCTTTTAATAAGCTCATTTACAATTCCTTCTTCTCCAAGAGTTGGATAAGGCAGAACTAAAGACTCATCAAAAGCAAAGGGCATATGATGACCGGGGTCAGAAAAGTTATAACTAAGTCCCAGAACCTTGGCTCCATTCAACTTCAGACTACGTGCAACTCCATAGCCAGGTCCTGGGTTATCTGTAATATTGATTCCACTAATTGCGATTGTCATAATTACTCCACGATTCCGAAGATTCTAAGTTTGGTAAAAAACTCAACCACATCAATATGAATTTCATCCTGACAGAGATCGTATTTCTCACTTAAAAGTCTTGAGATTTCATGAAGTGGCTTTCCTTCATTTAGAAGATCGATCAGTTCACAACCTACTTCGTTGATGTCATAGCTGTTTCCTGAAACTAAATCGAAAGCGTGCCCGTTAGGGTTAATGGCAAGTCTTGTTGTTTTCATAGCTCCTCCTGCTTGGTCTTAAATTACCAGTGAAGGGGCATGCTTAGTTTTCGGTGGGCTTTCTGTTTGTAACGATTTGTAACGAGCTCTTTAGATACAGGCGCCAAAAACCTAAGTAATCAGAATTACTAGTTAAATGGCACCTGTTTTTTAAGCTTTAAGAAAGGTTATTTTAGAAGGAATTGAGTTTCAACTTCGAGATCGGCCTTTGGGTCATCTTGATTAACATTTATATACCACTCAATAAGCGGGTAATCCCCAGGTTCAAATCCATTATCAGAGAACCAGTTCTTATAAATATCAAGGTAAAGCTGAAGCAAGTCCTCACTGCTGCCTTTAAAGTAAAAACAGGCGTACTTTCCTTTAGGAAAAGACATTTGCTTCAAAGAAGCGGGCACTTCTTTAATTTCATCTTTAAGCACACAGGCATCATAGCGGCATTTCTCAAGTGGTGTGACTTGGGGGTTATCATGTCCAACTCCATACTTGCCAAGTTCATCTACCGTATTACCCAGCTTTGAGAGCTTAGTTAAAAATTCATCCCATGTTTTGTACAACGACTCTTGAACATAACCGTTCTCACTCGTTACATACACAACCGCTCTTTCTTCAAATTCTTTTATTTCAAATTTCATCTCTCTCTCTCTGTTATTCAGACCATCATCGATCTTTTTAACAGGATAAAGCTCTTCAATTTTAAAATCTTTTCCATACTTGCTTTTGATTTTTCCTACCTTGCTTTTATCAGGCGCAACGCCTTTTTGAACTTGTCCTGGAGTAACTCCAAAGTAGGCCTTAAATGCTTTATTAAAGTTGGCCTGAGTAGAGTATCCACTTTCAAAAGCAAGCTCTTGAAGATCAACTTTTTTAGAGTAGGCCAAAAATGATATGGCACGTTCAAGCCTTTTTCGGATTATAAAATCTCTCGGCGTCTCCCCGACAAAGGATGAGAATATCCTATGAAAATGATACTCACTAATAGCGCAGCTCTTTGAGATTTCTTGCCAATTTAATTCAGAAGACAAGTTCCTCTCAATGAATGATTTTGCTTTGTTAATTTTTTCTTCGTATAAACTCATCGCTAGGATTATGCCATGATTGAGCTCTTCTGTTTATTCCTTACTTGCTTAAAAACTGCACTTAAATTAAATCCATCCCGATAAAGTAAATATCCTGAGCAGAATTACAAGAGCGGACTTCATTTTGAGCGCTTGCTACAAAGTCTTTGAAGATCTCTTTGATTCTATTTTTAGTCGCTTCATCGCAGGAAAAGGAGGCTGAGAGATGATAATCACTTGGATCATTGCCTCTCATACTAAGGTGATTAATCGTTTGTAAGCGCCAGTTAATGTGATTCTGCATAGACGCCGGGTGGGATTCATCTAAGTGAACATTACTTCGAAGCACTTTAATAAGAGCTCCTCTTCTTTCAATAATCTTCATCTCTGTTAACTTTTTTAACTCTGATTCCAGCTTTACTTCATTAACAAAGATCTTTTTACAGATGAGGGCAGGGTTCTCTCTGTATTTTGAAAGGGTCAGGAGCATATGAATCTTAGCGGTGATCGCCTCTCTATAATAAAGATCCACTTCTGATTGGGTTAATTCTGTAGTTTCTTTTTTAAATTTATTAACGAGCTTTGATTTATCTTTTTGAATCTTAGTAAGCCGCCCTTTAAGAAAGCCTTTATGCTCACTGTCCCCAGAGTTGTTGTACTCACCTAGAAGAAGCAAGAATTCTATCTCTTCTTGGGTTAGTTTTAGGTTACGGCCGATGGCGTAGAGCTGCTCTTGAGAGAAGACAGCGGCCTCTTTCATGACTCTTGAGAAGTAGGATCCATGCATTCTGGCCGAGGAGGCCAAAGATTTGTAAGAAATACCCAAAGATTTGGATAAATTTTGGACCAGTGGTCTATAGTCTAAGTATTCGAAAATATTAGATTCCATCCATCAAGAATAGACTAAAAGTTAATTTAAATCAATAAATTAATTTATTTTTAGTCGTATTTATACACCTCACCCTACATATTAGCCTTAACAACAAAAGGGCTACGGCCCATAGGAGAGAGATATGAAAAAGCTTTTAACGATTCTTGCAGTCTTAACTTTAACTTCAACAGTATTTGCTCACGAAGGTAAGCACCCAAGAAGACCAAACCAGGGTAAAAAGAAAATGAGTGTAACTGTAGTAAAAGGTAAAAGAGCCGCTGCTATCTTTAACGCTTTAGATGCTGACGTTATCACTAAAGACCGTCCTAAGTTTTCTGCTGACATCAAAAAAGTGGCTTCTCTAAGATGCGCTAAGCTTACTAAGAAAGCTGATACAACAGTTGTTAAGTACCGTTGTGCTCTTAAAGGTAAAAAGAAAATGAGAAGAGGCGGACGCCGTGGACATGGTAGACGTGGACCTGGTCAACAATTATAAGAAAAGACTAAGTTAAGTTATTGATATATTGGCGGTATCACATTGATACCGCCTCTGTATTTTTAGCAATAAAGTGGATTTAAATTAGGTTTTGTTCTAAAAGACAGTGCGGGAGAGAGAAATTGAAAAAGCTCATTTTAATTTTTACATCACTAGTTTCAATAAGCGGATACGCCCAAGGCCTAGTTGTAGCAAAACCTGATTTAGTTGTTACAAAACCGGATCTAACTTTATTTCCAGAGACAGTTTTAGAGAGTCTAGAGCGTGCTAATCTTTTCGCGGAGGCCTTAAGTGCTGACGACGAAGGCGGCTGGTCTGGTAATGGTGGTGGTAGCCGAGATGAATCCGATAATATTTGGTTTATTGGTGATTCCCCTATTAAGTATTGTTTTTCTAAAGCAAAAGATTACCCACTCAACGGGAATCAAATACATGCTCTTATAAAGACGAGTATCAAGAGCTGGGTTAGCTTCTTTGATTCTTACGGTCTTACTAATGTCAATCTTGCAGGAGGGTATCCTCATCCAAGATTAAACTCGCTTCAATTCCCAAGTGGCGAAAATAAGAAATTAACGACTGAGTTCGCATACACAAATGACTGCTCAAAAGCGCGCCTTCAATTTCTTTTTGGAATTGAGAATAAAATTATTAAAAACTATAAGAAGTTTGCCACTGATCATCCCTACGGATTAGCAGTTAGGCAAAAGTATGATCATAAGAACTTTGCCCACTCTGGAGTTGTTTGGATTGATAATTTTACTAAAGATAAAAAAGAAATAAGACATATGCTTCTTCATGAATTAGGTCACGTCTTTGGAATGGAGCATGACTCGGTTCCGGTTATGGATGAAGACATGATGAAGTTCCTTGGAAGTAAGAGAGAGCTCCTTACTTCTTTTCTAGGAAAGATTGAATCTGACTCTTGGACTTATTCTCTTAAGGAGAATCATCCGATCGTCATGACTTCGACGAAAGGGAGAAGACCAAAAAGAAGAAATCACCCAACTCATGAACTAAAACAAGTTTGTGGAGGCGACCCTACTTTTACTCCTAATAGACAAATCCCAAGACCGGTCCTTCGCGGCTTTGGCCTTAGAAAACAAGATTGTCATAAATTAACTCTGACTTATCTAGGAAAGCTTGGACAAGGGCGTAAAAGAAACCGCGCTTTTACATTAGAGATCGAAGAGCTCTTCTCAAAAAGAAAAGCGACCTTCAACGGAAGGCTTAAGCCTTCACAAGGTAGACGCCCTCAGATAACAGGTCCAGGAGTCGTAACAGAACTTAAGGTTGATCGCCCACTTGGGAAAAAGCAAAAAGTTTTTAAGAAGCTGACTTTAGAGAAGAGCCCAAACATGCTTCCACTCACTGGGACTTTTTCTCTTGGACAGGAGAAGTTTGCTGCTAAGATGACTTCTTATAAAGGGCTTGTGATTGAGTTGTTTGTGCCTGAGGCTAAGGCGTGGTGGACTTTCAAGACTCATTACAACCAAAATTAAAAACTTATCTAACTGACGCAGTTTAGCAAAAGAGTTCTAAAAAACTTGTCTGGTCCTATGAGTCACGGTTAGAATGACCGAATGATAGATATAAGCCAATCCGTCGCTATTCTCATAGACGGTAACAATATTGAGAGAAGCATTCACGAAATCAGTGATGCAACCATGTTAAATTTTGAAGTGATTATCCCTAAGCTCGTCGTTGATCGTCAGTTAAACCGTTTGGTTTACTTTCGTGAAGGAAAGCAGATTTCGGATAAGTTAACAGAGAGACTACAGCAGCATTATCATGGCAGCGTTCGCGCTTGTCATAAGAGTGCTGATATCCCCTTAAGTATTAAGGCGACTCAGCTAGCTTCTAAAGTCGATACCATCATCATCATGAGTGGTGATAGTGATTATATTGAACTCGTGCGCCACTTAAAGGCCATGGGAGTTCGTGTAGAGATCGCTTCAGTTAAACAGACGACGTCGGCCCTTCTTTTAGAAGAAGCCGATCACTTTTATGCTTTAACAAAAGAGGACTTCTTTAAACTGCCTGGTCAAAAACAAGGTCAGAGAAGAACAAGTTCTCATCAAAAGAAATCAACAAAGAAAAAGGTAACTAAGAAGAGCTAGCTATGAACATTTCAGATGTCTTTAAAAACAACGAAAAGTGGATTCAGAAAAAACTCGATGTAGACCCTGATTTCTTTAATAAGATCTCGCAAGGTCAAAACCCCGATCTTCTTTATATTGGTTGCTCTGATAGTAGAGTGACTGCCGAAGATATGATGGGGGTAGGCCCTGGTGAAGCCTTTGTTCACAGAAATGTGGCGAACATGGTTATCAGCACTGACTTAAATGTTATGACTGTTCTTAACTACGCAGTTAATCAACTTGAAGTTGATCACGTGGTTGTTTGTGGACACTACGGTTGTGGTGGAATTCAAGCTGCTCTACAGAGTGAAGACCTAGGAATTCTAAACCCTTGGCTTAGAAATATTCGTGACGTCTACCGCCTTCACCGTAGTACATTAGATAAGATTTCAGATAAAGAAGAAAAGTATAAGAAACTCGTGGAACTAAATGTTCAAGAGCAATGTATCAATGTAATTAAAACCGCAGCAGTTCAAAAAGCATCTAAATCAAGAGATATAAAAGTCCATGGTTGGGTCTTTGATATTCATACCGGTAAACTGATAGATCTTAAGATAGATTTCGAGAAAATCCTTAAGGATATTATGGAAATCTACCAATTAGATTGATGCTCTCCTAATAACCTGATCTGAATCAATGTTTTATTTTATAAAATGACGGATAATACTCCTAGGAGTCTATATGTCATTTTTTATCGTAATAGATGGTCATAGAACTGAACATCATTTTGAATACTTAACTAAGGCCAGTGGTCGCAGGCTCGAGGCAACGGTTGTTCCTTCCTCTAACAAAAGCAAAAAGCCTCTCCCTGCTGATTCTAATACCTATGCCATTGAGGTTATGAGTAAATCCATAGAATCTCTCGACCAAGATAGTTCTGTTGAAGAATCGCTAAAGCTCTTTAAAGAAAAAAATATTCACCACCTTCCCATAACTAGAGATGGAGTTTTAAAAGGCCTTGTTAGTGACCGCGATGTTTTGTGGTTAAAGAAGTTTGATCTAACCAAGCATTCAAAACTCTCTCAATTCATGAGCCGAACTATTCTTTGCTGTGAAGAAGAAACACCGATAAATTTTTTAGCGAAGGTTATGGTCAATGAGCATATTTCAGCTCTACCTGTCGTTGATAAAAAGGCAAACCTTGTAGGGATTGTAACCCACCATGATATTTTAAGATGGATCTACGATTTCTAAGTTTAGAAACTACTCTTCTTCGTCTTCCACCATATTGTGATAAACCTTCACAACATCGTCGTCATCTTCAAGAAGACCGATGAGTTTTTCGATTTGATCATAGGTATCGTCGTCATCAACTTCTTTTAAGTTAAGCGGGATTCTTACAAGGGAAGCTTCTTCTGGAGTTATATTGATCTCTTGAAGTTTTTCTTGGATAGTTCCAAATGAATCCATAGGTCCTAGGATCTTAAAGAACTCACCTTCATTCTCAACTTCTTCGGCTCCACCATCAATCATATGAAGAGTAAAATCATCCTCATCAACACCTTCAGTTGGAATTGTGAATTGGGCCTTATGATCAAAAACAAATTCAAGAGAACCTGTTACGCCGAGGGAGCCTAAGCATTTCTTAAAAAAGCTTCTGACGTTGGCCACTGTTCGAGTGGCATTATTAGTTGAGGCTTCAACAAAGATGGCCACGCCACCTGGGCCATAGCCTTCGTAATTGATATCTTCATAACCAACGCCATCAGAGCCTTGGCCTTTTTTAATCGCTCTATCAATATTATCTTTGGGGACATTGAACTTCTTACAGCGCTCTACAGCCACTTTTAAAAGGAAGTTAGTATCGACATCAGGTCCGCCACTTTTAGACGCTATAAACACATCCTTTAAGGCCCTACCGTACATCTGCGCTCTGGCGCGGTCGCCTTTTTCTTTCTTAACGGCGATCTTTGCTGATTTTCTTCCCACTTTATACCTGCTTATTAGATTTTGTTTTGACCATTTTTATTGAAAAAAAGGGGATCGTAAATTAATTAAATTCTGAATAGATCTCTTTAGCAGATAAATCGACCTTTAAGACCTGCATTCCGGCCTTTAGTGCCCCATTTAGCCCTGCGTCTCCGTCATCGAAGAAGAGGCATGTTGAAGGATCGATCCCCATCTTTTGTGCGGCCAATAAAAATGGAGCCGGAGTGTCTTTTCCATCCAACGTATCTTCTGCACAAATAACAACCGGGAAATGCTCGATCATTTTAAATTTCTTTAGCACCATAGCGACAGTTTCTCGCTCACCGCCAGTAACGATAGAAACCTTCTTAGTTCTTCCATACTTAATCGCCAAGTCTAGAACCTGCTGTGCCAATTGGACCTCTTCGAAACGCTCTTTAAAGATGGCTTCTTTTTCATCGGAGATTTCTTGTGGGTGAAGATTAAGTCCATGCTTAATATTAAGCCTTTCAACGATCTTCACACTTGAGATGCCAGCATAAAACATAAGCTCTTGAGTGGAGCTTATTAGCCCATGCTTTTCTAAGGTTTCAAGCCAAGCCTTATTATGAATGGGCATTGAGTCAATTAAAGTTCCATCAAGATCGAAGACCAGCCCTTCAAAGGACTCTAAGTCTTTATTTTTTATAAGCACAAGCTCTCCTGAAGTGAGTTTCGCATTTATGACTTCATACATTAGAGGAGGCTCAAATACAATTCTAACAAAAAGCCCTTAATTCCTAGCACGATCTTAAAAAATAAGTTCTAGTGTTCAGGAAAACTTTTTAAGGAGAGATCATGCAAACAGCACTATTTTTAGTCTTTACAGTTATTTTGGCAGCTAATGCCTGGGGGATGGAAGCTCCAGAATGGGGAGGAGATCTCCGTTATAGAAATGAGAGGATCGATGAAGATTCTAAAGACGCCCGTTTTAGAAATAGAATTAGGGCGCGACTAACGGCAAAGGGTAAGGTTCAAGAAGAGCTCTCATACTCTTTTAGATTAGCAAGTGGATCAACTGATCCGGTTTCAACAAACCAGTCTTTTGACTCTGGTTTTTCAACAAAAGGAATCAATCTTGATCTTGCTTACCTAACTTATAAAACAAAGATGGCCAAGGTGATGGCCGGTAAAATGAAGAACCCATTTTATAAGCCAGGAAAGACAGAATTAATTTGGGATGGAGACCTTTCACCAGAGGGTATGGCCGTTCATATTCCTTTTCATATGTTTTTTGTAAACTTGGGTTACTTTTTTACGGAAGAAAGAAGCACGGCACCGGATTCTACTCTTCATGGGGCTCAAATTGGTCTTGATCATAAAGGTGATTTTCTTGGTGTTATCTTTGGTCTCTCTTACTATGACTATTTAAGACTTAGAGGAGAATCCCCTCTTTTTGATACAACAGATTCTTTTGGTAACTCTACTGTCGGTGGAAACTATAAAAATGACTTTAATTTATTTGAAGCTTTTTTAGAAGTAACTCTAAAAACAAAACTTCCTCTTAGCTTTTTTGCTGATTTTGTTAAGAACACTGAAGGCGGAAATGATGATACTGGTTACCTTGCTGGTTTTAGCGTTGGTAAGAAAATCAAGTTTTCATATAACTACAGAAAAGTAGAGAAAGACGCCGTTCTTGGGGCTTTTACTGATTCAGATTTCGCTGGTGGCGGTACTGATGGAAAAGGTCATGAGCTTGGGCTTTCTTACAGCCCTACAAAAATGACCAAGTTTGGATTTAGTCACTTTATGAATAAAACTCTTGTGACTAGTGGTAAAGACTATCAAAGAAGCATGTTAGACTTTTCCTTGAAGTTCTAATAAGTAAATACTGAGGTGGCCATTATTATGGTCACCTCTTTCATTAAGGATAAAAAATTAAAGATTCAGTCACTCTTGCATCCCCTAAACTTTCATTTCCAAAAGGAAGAAATTCAAAATCAAAATCCTCTCGTTCCATAAATGTCATATAGGTTAAGTAAAAGAGATTCGCTATAAATCCAAAGAGTAGGCTTAAAAACTTCATGATTACCTCCCATGAGTAATTCCTAAGCCTAGTTTAGCAAAATCAACCTTCAAAAAGAGTGAGACTCTTATTAGAAATAAGTTAAGAATCCCAGCCTTGAAAGTCAGGGTCATGTCTAACAATCTTTCCGCACACCATATAAATAACATCTTCAGCGATATTGGTGGTGTAATCGGCGATTCTCTCTAGGCAACGGGAGATAGCGAGGTATTGAATAAGGCATTCAACATCTTGAGGAGATTCTTTAATTCTCTTAAAGACCATGGTGTACATTTCTTTATTGATGGCGTCGACTTCTTGGTCATCTAAAATGATCTGTTGAGCGGCTTCGTCATCCATATTTATTAAAGCGTCTATGGCCCTTTTAAGCATGGAGTGAGTCTTTGCGGCCATTGTTTTAAAGTCAAAAGGAGCGCTAATCTCAGGTCTCTTAGTCAGATAGTAGCCTCTTTCAGCAATATTAACAGAGAGGTCGCCTATCCTTTCTAAATCATTATTCATCTTGAGAGCGCCAACAAGGTAGCGCAAATCAATGGCCACAGGCTGATGAAGGGCAAATATCTTCAAACAATCCTCTTCAATCTCAACTTCTAACTCATCAATAAGATGATCTTGCTCAAAGGCCTGTTTGGCCAACGCTTTATCGCGAGTTTCAAATGAGCGCATGGCCTTCTCTAAACCTTCTTCCACCATCCCTGTTAAGGATAATAGTTTTGATTTAAGTTTTTCCATTTCAACATCAAGATGCTTACTCATAAATTCTCCTAACCAAATCGACCAGTAATATAGTCTTCAGTTCTTTTCTCTTTTGGGTTTGTAAAGATTCCATCTGTGACACCATACTCAATGAGCTCTCCTTCATAAAAGAAAGCTGTATAATCACTGACCCTGGCAGCTTGCTGCATATTATGGGTTACAATCGCGATTGAATATTCTTCACGTAAATCATTAATAAGATCTTCAATTCTTATGGTTGACCTAGGATCTAGTGCCGAGCAGGGCTCATCCATTAGAATCACTTCCGGCTTCATAGCCACAGTTCTTGCAATACATAATCTCTGCTGTTGTCCACCAGAGAGGTCGAGGGCCGAATCATGAAGCCGGTCCTTTACTTCATCCCAAAGAGCAGCTGAACGAAGAGAGGATTCAACTAGTTCATCGTAATTTACTTTATGCCCGTGAATCTTTGGTCCCCAAATAATATTATTATAGATTGATTTAGGAAATGGATTAGGTTTTTGAAAAACCATTCCGATCCTTGTTCTCACTTCCATCGGGTCAGACTTCAGGACATCACGGCCGTCAAAGTTGATTTCACCGTTCATACTAAAGCTTGGAACAAAGTCATTCATCCTATTTAAAGATCTAAGAAGAGTAGACTTCCCACAACCAGAGGGTCCAATAATCGCAGTTACTTTATTTTTTAATATATCTAAATTGACATCAAAGACTGCTTGTTTTTCTCCATAGAAGATATTTACATTCCGGCATGTCATGACAGTTTCTTGATTCATAATTTTACCTTTTTACTAGCTCGCTGGCGTATCATGACCGCAATAAAGTTCATGCTCATCATGACAGCTAAAAGAACGATAATTCCTCCGGCTGCTAAGTAATGAAACTCTTCATTAGGCCTGCTGGCCCAGTTATAGATCTGAAGAGGAAGGACAGTAAACTCGTCCATAACCGACTCAGGAGTATAAGAAATATAAGTAAGGGCCCCAATAATGATTAATGGTGCCGTCTCGCCAATAGCGCGAGAGAGGGCCAGGATAACTCCCGTTAAAATACCAGGAAGAGCGATAGGAAGAACATGCCCAAAAACGACTTGGTATTTACTGGCACCAAGTGCGTAGGCCCCAAAGCGGATGGCATCAGGAACCGCCTTAATGGCCTCTCTACTTGAAACTATAATCACCGGCATAATCAATAATGAGAGTGTCATAGCTCCAGATAATAAGCTTCTATCAAATCCACAGTATCTAACAAAAATAGTTAACCCTAACAGTCCATAAACGATCGAGGGAACACCAGCTAAGTTAGCGACATTGATCTCAATAACTTTTCCTAGCTTACCTCTAATTTTATATTCTTCTAGAAAAAGAGCTGACAGCACACCAATAGGAATAGAGATGCAGGCGGTTATAGAGATAAGCCAAATGGTTCCCCAAATACCGGCCTTGATTCCGGCCTTGTGAGGAAAACGAGAAGGCCAATTTGTAAGGAATTCCCAGCTTAAGTATTTATGCCCGGTCATGGTTATATGAAAAAGAAGAACCACTAAAATAAGCACGGAGAAAAAAGTGAGACCAAAACAAGCGGCCCTAAAAATCTTCTCGGTTCTTTTTCTGCTCTTAAATTTATCAATCATTTACTGCTCCTTCTGTAGCGAAAGAGAATCGACTGCCCGACTACATTCATAGTGAGAGTAATTAAAAAGAGAAGTGAGCCTACAGCAAAACATGTTTTATATTCGATTCCACCTTGTGGAGTATCTCCAAGACTGACTTGAACAATATAGGCCGTCATGGTTTGAATTGATTGAAGTGGACTAAAAGTAAATTGAGCATTAGCACCAGAAGCTAGAGTCACTGCCATCGTCTCCCCTATCGCGCGAGATAGGGCCAAAATAAAAGCGGCCAGGATACGGCTCGCTGAATGAGGAATAATAACTTGTCCGATCACTTCAAAGGAAGTAGCGCCAAGGGCATAGCCTCCCTCTTTAAGGGCTTTAGGCACAGACTGAAAAGCATCATCGCAAAGAGATGCCACCATAGGAAGAACCATGATTCCTACAACAATAGCGCCTGAGGCTGCATTAAAGACTTCAGTTTGAGGAAAGATAATCTTTAAGATGGGAGTTATAAATGTTAGGGCAAAGTAGCCATAAACAATAGTTGGAATCCCGGCTAAGACTTCAAGCACCGGTTTAATAACGGCGCGCATTTTTAAAGAACTAAACTCACTCAAATAAACGGCGGTAGTTATACCAACCGGAAGAGCAATAAAGGCAGACCCAAGCATGATCATCCCGGTACCACTGACAAGAGGAAGAACCCCGAAAGATTTCGGCTCTAAAAGAGGTGTCCATCTTGTGCCAAATAAAAAGTCTGTGATTGAGACTTCTTCAAAAAAAGGAATCGTCTCACTGCCTAAGACAAGAACTATCCCGATAGTCGTTATCAAAGTAACAAGGGCACATATACCTAATGCGCCCCTGACTAAAAATTCAATTATCTTTACTTTTTTTGTCATTGATTAAAACTTTTTAAATTGTTCTTTATACAGTTCATCAGTTAGTGGAACATAACCAACTTCGCTAACTAAACTAGAGGCTTTATTGATATAAAAATCAACAAAGGCCTTAACTTCAGCTCGCTTATAAGAAGCTTTATTTACATAAATAAAGATCGGTCTTGATAGGGGTTTATAGTTACCATTATTAATTGTTTTCATATCAGGAGCTACTCCATCGATGGCAACAGCTTGAAGCTTTGTTTTGTTTTCTTTGTAATACGCGTAGCCAAAGAAACCAATGGCATCGATATCACCAGCCACACCACTTACTAGAACATTATCATCTTCAGATTTCATAAAATCAAAACGACACTTTCCAGACTTTCCATTGATCGCTTTAGTAAAGTAGTCAAAGGTTCCTGAATCTGTTCCTGGTCCATATAATTTGATCTTTCTGTCAGGCCAAGCAGGGTTTAGTTGTTTCCATGTTTTAATCTTAGATCCGGCATCCCATAATCTTCTAAGATCATTCTTGGTCATGTTCTTTGCCCAAGTATTTTTATTATTAATAACAACAGTAATTCCATCATATGCAACTGCTATAATGGCGTAATCAATTTTATTTTCTTTAGCTTTTTCTATTTCTTTGTCTTTAATTGACCGGCTTGCATTATTAATATCGATCTCTCCAGTTGTGAATTTTTTGAATCCACCACCAGTTCCTGAAACACCAATATTGACACGCACTCTCGGATATTCAGCTCTGAACTCTTCAGCCACTGCTTCAGTAATGGGAAATACTGTCGATGATCCATCGATTGATACTTTGCCCTTCATTTTTGACGCTGCGAATGAATCTACGGCCAACATTAATGAGATAATAAGGAATACATTTTTCATATTTGCTCTCCAAAAGCTAATTCTTAAACTGCCGCAGTTATACCAAATAAGGCCTTTTGATCCACGTTAGGAAATTGTTAGGACGGTTAGAAATCCGCGAGTTAGATGATAATCGAGAAGGTTGAACCCTCTCCTGGGCTAGAGATAACGGCCTCTCTACCGCCGTGGGCACGGGCAATATGCTTGACGATGGCAAGACCTATACCAGAGCCCCCAAGGTCCTTAGAACGGGCTTTATCAACGGAATAGAAGCGTTCAAAGAGTCGGTCTAGGTGCTCTTCAGCGATCCCTGGCCCTTGGTCTTTGACCTCAATGCTAATGCCATCTTCAAGCTTCTGAGCGCTCACTAAAATGGATGAATTTTCAGGAGAATACTTGATGGCATTGTCTATAAGATTTACAAGGGCCTGCTGTAATAGGCTCTGATTAAGCTTGGCCGAGAGGCTCTTTTCTACTTCTACCACTATTTTAATGCTCTTTTTCTCGGCCCTTTCCTTACAAATATCCACTGCACTAAGGACCAAGGGACGAACCTCTTGCCATTCAAACTCAAGGTTTCCTGTCTCTATTTGAGAGAGCTTTAAAAGATCTTCCACAATATGGCTTAGGCGAGCGGCCTGTTTATTAATGA
This sequence comes from uncultured Halobacteriovorax sp., assembly GCA_913061265.1. GTDB lineage: Bacteria > Bdellovibrionota > Bacteriovoracia > Bacteriovoracales > Bacteriovoracaceae. The sequence goes on from CAJXVS010000001.1 coordinate 579,536, forward strand.
TTCCCATAAATTTATCTCGGGTTTCATCATCTTCAACCTTACCGTCACAAATAGTTTCTAAGTAGCCCTGAATGGCCGTTATAGGGGTTCGAAGTTCATGTGAAATGTTTGAGACAAACTCTTTTCTGTAGCGCTCTAAAGTTTTGATCTCTGTTAGATCGTGAAAAACTAAAAAAGCTCCTAATAACTTTTCATCATTTGAATAGAGAGGCCCTCCCGTTACAATAAAAAAACGGTCCCCTCCAATAGAGAATTGTTCATTGATAAATGTTTTTTCTTTTAAAATTAATTCAATGTATTCATTTATTTTTGGAATTCTGAAGACTTCGACCAGGCTTTTACCGCGCAAGATGGATTCTAGGCTAAGTCCCGTAAAGTTTCTCATGGCCAAGTTTACTTGAAGGATCTTTTTTTCCGGATTAACTGATAAAACTCCGTCGGCCATGGCCTTTAGAACAGCTTGCTGCTCTGATTCTCTCTCTTCAAGCATCACGAGGTTCTCTTTTAGCTGAGCCCCCATACGTGAAACATACTTACTTAATCCTTGGACCTCTTCAGACTCCAGCATCGATAGAGGGACTTTAATATCAAGATCACCTTTTGAGATGGCCCTCGCTGCTTTTAAAATACTCCCAAGAGGAATACTGACTTTAAGAGCTGACCAAAAAAAGAAAAAGAACCCTGTCATAGAAACTAGAACTGCAATGATTAAGGATCGTAGTTTAATCTTATTTAAGTCTTTCTTAACAAACTCTTCTTTAATCCCTACTCGCAATATCCCATAGATGACATCGCCACTTTTAAGAGGATGAGCTAAAATAAAAGTGGGTTTTAAACTATGGCTAGCTTCACGAAAATCTGAAGCATCCTCGCCGCGCATGGCCTCGATGACTTCGGGTTTATTATCTTCTAAGACCTCTTCTTTAAGATCCACTTCTGAGTCTGAGAGGATTCTCCCTTTTTCATTAAGAACTGTGATCCATAAATTCCCTCGGCTTTTAAGTTTTTCAACTTCAGTATCAAGTTTTTCAAAGTTACCAGAAACAATGGCGACAGAGATGGGATCTGCAAGGTAGTGAGTTTTTTCTTTAAGTTCTTTAAAGACACCTTCTTTAAAGGTTTCGAGAAGGAAGTAGGAAAAGACAAAGTAGATACAAACAAAAGTTATACTTAAGTAAAGTAAGGCTGTTGGAAATAATTTCCATATTAGTTTTTTAGGTTTCATCTTGTCCTAGCTAGTCGGCGGTTTCCTTAAAGCGATAGCCAACTCCACGGACAGTCTCAATAAGGTCTCCCTTATCCTCTAGTTTCTTTCTAAGCCCAACAATTTGCACGTCGACGCTTCTGTCTGTAACAGCATGGTTATCTCCTCTTACAGTATCTACAATCTGACTTCTTGTAAAAACCCAACCTGCCTTCATAGATAAAAGCGATAGGATCTGAAACTCAGTGAAAGTTAATGAAATCTCTTTGTCGTCGATAAAGACTTTACGCTTTGGTCCATCGATCTTGATGCCATATATTTCAAAGATGGGCTCTATAGAGGGCTGATCCTTTACTCTTCTTCTAAGAACAGCGTTAACTCTTGCGATGACTACTTTAGGAGAGAAGGGCTTAACGATATAATCATCTGCTCCAAGCTCTAACCCCTTAACAATATCTTCTTCATCACCTTTAGCTGTTAGGATAACAATTCCTGTATTATCAAAATTACGATCGGCGCGAATAAGGCGGCAAACTTCAAGTCCATCCATCTCAGGCATCATAATATCTAAGAGCATTAGATCTGGTCTAATTTGCTTAGCTTTCTCTAGAGCTTCCGCCCCATTTGACGCTGTTTCAACACTAAATTTTTCTTTAAAAAGATTAAAGTGAATGAGCTCTCTAATATCTTCTTCGTCTTCAGCAATAAGAATTTTGATTTTTGATGGATCCATACTTCTAGATAATAGCCTCAAGGGACCTTTTGCAAGGAGAAACGGCGTTTAAACATAAAACTAACAATTAGAAATCAATAACTAAGATCCCTTTAGCTGGGTCTTGCTCTGATTTTATTCTTTCATTAAAGCGCTCACGCACTTCTTTATAACGATTATAGGCCTCGTCCCCTAAGAGCTTTCTCAGGCGGTCATAATACTCATCAAGGACTTTCTTCTCGAAGATCTTCTCATCTTCACTAGGACGATAAGCATAGTTCTCTCCATGCTTGGCCACCATCTGCTCGTGATACTCTTGAAAAGCCGCTAGCTTCTCTTCCTCAAAGCCTTCACGAAGATCTTCATATTGATCCATAGTCTCGCTTGATAACTGAAGCTCATTCTTAAAGAGTTGTTTTAATTGATCGGCCCAATCTTCTTCAATCTTCTCGAAATACTCTTCAAGCTCTTCCATCTCTTCTTCAGTTAGGGCCATTGTATTTGGGGCCTTATCACCATCTAACTTAGAGAGGGGCTTATTATCAGATGCTTCTTTTTTGGAAGGTTTATCTTCTTTAGATTCGTCTTTAACAAAAGGATCTCTAATGGAATCTTCTTTTACAAAGGGTGATGCCTCTTTTTCTAAAGGCTCGCTCTTAACAGAAGTAGAGCTCTCTTCTTCGCTAGATACTTGTCCTAATATATAGATGCCAATCCCGATAAGGACTACGGCTGCTGTAATTGCCCATTTCATAGGTAAAGTCTACGCCAACAAAAAGGCCTCGTATAGAACGAGGCCAGATTTTATTCTTTAATTTATGCGTAGCTACTAATAATCCCAATCATCTTCCCAACCAAAGTCATCTTCATAACCGTCGTTAGAGTTGTTGTGATCGGTTACGTAATCGTCGTAATCATTATGACTACCAAAGTCATAATCATCATACTCATTTGATCCGTAATCTTCAGTTTCATTAGCATCTGACCAGAAGTCATTTGAATAATCCCAATTGTAGTTGTGATTATTATCTCTGCTAAATTTCTCTGAACAGAAGTAACGATAATTAGACTCATAACGGTTCATACGATCTCTTACGTCTGAACACATGTCGTATCCAGTTGAACAAGAGTAGGAATGAAATGTTCTCTCAGTAGTATTGTTACGACCGTCAACTAGCTCGTAGTTACAGTTATCAGATTGTGAGTATCTGTGACGGTAACCATTGTAGATGAAGTATGGGTACCCATCATGCCAATAGTAACCGTTGTTTCTTTGATGTCTTACACGTACCCAGCTATTCCAATAGATATGATTATAAGAAATTGAGTAATGGTAATACATAGATCGTGCCCATCTGTTGTGATGGTGAGCATTGTATCTATAAGGAACATGCGAGTAGTGAGTGTAAGTTACACTTGGTAGCCACCATAGTGGTCTATGCGCATGTCTATTATGTCTTCTCCAACCCCATGAAACATCCCAAGTTGTTCTTCTCACTGGTCTTCTATAACGAGGACGAGTTGGTCTTGGATGATGTCTAGTGTAGTCAGGACGATTTGGTCTATGAGGACGATTTACATGTCCATTACCTGGTCTGTTAGGACGGTTAGGTCTGTTGACTCCACCGTTTCCGTTACCTGGACGGTTTGGACGATTAACGCCGCCGTTTCCGTTACCTGGTCTGTTCGGACGATTTGGTCTGTTGACTCCGCCGTTTCCATTTCCTGGACGGTTTGGACGGTTAACGCCGCCGTTTCCATTTCCTGGACGATTTGGACGGTTAGGTCTGTTGACTCCACCGTTTCCATTTCCTGGTCTGTTAGGACGGTTAGGTCTATTGACTCCACCGTTTCCGTTTCCTGGTCTGTTTGGACGGTTTGGTCTGTTGACTCCACCATTTCCGTTTCCTGGTCTGTTAGGACGATTTGGTCTATTGACTCCACCGTTACCATTACCTGGTCTGTTAGGACGGTTAGGTCTATTGACTCCACCGTTACCTGGTCTGTTTGGACGATTTGGACGTGTTTGTCCGCCGCCGTTTCCACCGCGGTTACCACAGCCATTTGGCCGTCGACATTTTTCAACAGAGTCATCTGCTCTTGCACTTTCAAAGCTAAAGTCACCCATACATAGGGCCGCTAAAGCTAGAAGTGATACACTAAATAATTTCATGGTCTCTCTCCCCTTTACGAAATTAAGATTGTTTTTGGCGCGTTATTTACTAACCTCTAAGAAATATCGTGCACTAGGCCTAGATGCAAAATAAAATTGCGTCGTGCTTCTAGTGACGAAGAATCTTACAATTTTGATTCAGTATTCCATAGGAAGAACCCTAATACTTTCAAAGAGATTGCGCAACGCAGCGCCAAAAATCAAGAAAATGATGACATTATTTTTTTTTGATGTGGTTCAAAATGACCCTTATTTAAGAGGGATCGAAACCCTCAAAGATGATATTTGAGACTTCTAAAGGGAGCTTCTCAGCCTCAGATTTAGAGGTAATACACCAAGCGATAATGGGAATCTTAAAGAGCTTCCGGGCCAAGCGGACCGTGGGGTACCAAAGGCAGTTTGATTCCATTCCAATATAATGAGGCTTAATTAGAAAAAGCATAACGAAACTTTTAAGAATGAATTTCTCTATAAAGGTTAATTTTGAATCAATATAACTACCGGAGAGAAAACCGCGAGTGATTTGCGGGGCAAACCTTTTAAACCATAAAAGTGTATAGGGATTAAAAGATTGAATGCAATAAGGTCCATGATAGGCCCTTAGCATATTATAAACCTGATGCTCTAAACGCCCATCATGCTGAAGGCACTTTAGTTCGATGACCAAAGGAACTTGTCCGTCTACTAGTTCTAAAACATCTTGCAGGGTGGGGATCTTCTCATTTGAGTTTAAAAGCTTGAGGTTCGCCACTTCAGAGTAAGTCGCAACATAGATATCTTTAGGATAGCCCGTCATCCTTTCAAAAGTATCGTCGTGAAAAACGAGGGCGGTACCATCAGAGATAATATGCACATCTAGTTCAATGGGAAGTTTCTTTTCTATGCAGGCCCTAAAGGACGCAAGTGAGTTCTCGGGAGTGTTATCATCATAATGATAACCCCTATGGGCAATCGGAAATTTTAAATACCAGTCACTTCCCCAGTTCATTTGTACTCTCAAAGATCTTATCGGCCGAGGCCGCAATGAATCCTTCGTAAAGCTGACCATCTTCTTTAAAAAAACGCTCAGCAAATTCATAATAACAGGAAGGTACTTCCTTTATTCCATCTTTAAATTCTACCATGGACCTATCCGCCATAATAGAAGATTGCTGTAATAATTGTTCCGAGCTGCCTTTTATCTCTCCACCAGATTGGTTTAAGAGAAAGCCTTTTTCTTTAAGAAACTCATTGAGCTTCTCTAAGTTTGAATAGTGATTGAGTTTATTGACTAGGATAGTAAAGTGATTTGGCCTAAAGCCCCAAGCGGCCAGCCAAGCGCCGTATTCAGTTTGAGAGCTTAGGTATTCATAGTCTTCAAAAGATATCTTCCAAGTTTTCTCTAACTTGAAGAGCTCTGAGATAGAAGTCTTCTCAGGAATAGTTGAGAGAAGCGTTTCTAAGATATTTTTAGTTCTCTCATTCATCTTGTCTAAGAGAAGCTCGCTTATAAAAACTTTTGGGTATCCCTTCTTTTCAAAATGATAGGCCTTTAACTTCTTTTGAGGAAAGTCGTACTCTCCTTTTTGTTCATAGCCTTGAGCAGTAAAGAACTCTCCCATCTCTAAAGCGCTTAGTCCTTTTGTCTTAAAAGTTCTAAGAGCTATATGATCATTGATGATCTCTTCTCCAGCATTAGTGAGAAATTGATTGATCTTTAAAACACTTGGAGTGTTTTCACAGTACTTTTTAAAAGCAGTTTCAAAGTAGTTATTTAATTCTTGATGCTTCAAATTAAGCAAGCCTCTTAGCTGAGATCCACGCCGGCACGGGGCGGTCAAACATAGCATCCACTAAGGTCTTCCCCGCATTAAAAGCAAGTCCTACTCCATGAGCGGTAAAACCCCCTACAAAGTAGAGCTGCGGATCAGTTGGAAGGGCTCCCACCATCGGTTGTCCGTCTACACTAAAGCCCATGATCCCACTCCAGCGGTGAGTGATTGAAGCAGGTCTTACGGGCGGAATATGAGTTTGAAGAAACTCTTCAAGAGCCTTTTGAATTGTTTCAGTAGTCTGATCGCTATAGCCGGTTTCAACATCTTTTTGAAGTTGGCGAAAGCCCCCTATTAAAAGCTCACCGGTTGGAAGTTGTCTAAAGTAATCGAGAACGAAGTTAGCGTAGCAAGCAGCTTCCATAAAAGGCGGAACCTTCTCCGTCATAAGAATCTGCCCTCTTGTGGGAAAGATCTTATCTTTAAAGAAGTCATCAAGAAGTGGTGAGTAACCGTTCGTGGCGTAGACAACAATAGGCGCTTCGATTCTGTTTTTCTTAGTATGAACAACCTTGTTTCCATTTTCAGTTTCGATTCTTGAGACTTCATGATTTTCAAAGAACTCAATATGATTCTTTTCATGCTGCTCAATCTTCGTGCGCATCATCCTAAGCATCTTCAAAGGGTTCACTGTAGCGTCGTCAATATACTTAATCCCGCCGACAAAGCCTTCAGCTCCAAGGCGTTTTTTAATATCTTCTTCATCAACCTTCTCCACGTTGATATCAAAGCTCTTCATAAGATTGCTGGCTTCTGTTAACTCTTTAAACTCTGTATCCGTTGAAGCTAGTGAGAAAGAGCCATTATGCTCAAAGAGAAGTTCATCTTCAGAGCCTTTAATAATATGTTCCTTTAATAAATTAAGGTTGGTTTCACTAAAGCCCCAGATCAGAGCCGCTTCTTCTCTTCCATGCTTTTCAACTAGGCGGTTAAAATGCTCAACTGAACCACAAGTAATAAAGCCCGCGTTTCTTCCAGAGGCGCCGTCCCCTATTTCATACTTCTCAACTAAAGCGATCTCTAAAGTAGGATCTTCCTGTTGCAGCCAATAGGCCGTAGAAAGACCAGCCAGGCCGCCACCAATGATGACGATGTCTTTTTGTATTCGATTACTTGATCCACTATCCTGCCAAAAAGAAACACTCATACTAACTCCGTTTTGTCTTAAAGATACTTAATCATCTCAACACCAACACAGATGCATTTACCAGGGGAGCAGCGGATGCATTCATAAGGGATGTCATACCAAAATCTTTCATGGTGAGCGACGGGTTCAAAGCCCATATTCTGTAAATATATTTGAGAACTATTTCCGGGAGACTCAAGCCAAGAGTGACAAAGGATCCCCTTCGCTCCTAAGTTCTTTAAGACTTCGATGCTTTTATTACTTAAGCTTTTACCAATACCCATCTTTTGAAATTCTGAACTGACAAAGAGGCTTTTAAAATAAGCGATCTCTCCTCTTTGAATCTTCCATTTTTCAGGAGTCACTTGCGAGTACTCTTCTAACCAATCCCCAGGAGCGTGAGTCAGGCGTACACCAGCGATGGCCTCGCCTACCCTTGCTACAAAGCTAGCGCCTTTAGAGCGCTTCACAATGCTTTGCATCTCAGGACGTTTGTAATAGTTCTTCCCGCTCCACTTATCAAAAAAGGAAATCACTTCGTCGATATCATCTTCAGTAAGTGGGGAGAAAATAGGCTTCATTAGCTTTTCATGTTTTCCATGCGAACTTCACAGTTTACATCTTCATGATTTCTAATCAATTGAAAGGCCTCTTGAAGATCATCGATCTTCTTTCCAGTGAGGCGGATCTTTTCATCAAGGTAAGCGGAGGTTACTTTCATGCCTGAATTCTTAACGATCTTATTGATCTTCTTTCCAAGCTCTTTATCAATTCCACTTTTAAAAAGGATGTTTTGTTTTAAGGATTGATTGCCAGCAGGACTAACATCCCCTGGTTCGATGGCCTTTTGCCCAAGCCCACGTTTACCCATGTTCTTTCTAAAGATCTCAAGGGCGGCGCCAATCTTATAATCATCAGGGGCCCTAAGTTCTATAAGTCCTTCTTTTAATTCAAAATCAATCTTCGCACCTTTAAAGTCGTAGCGGCTTCCCACTTCTTTAACTGTAAGGGCGATGACGTTCTTAAGCTCCATAAGATCGAGCTTTGAAACCAAGTCAAATGATGGCATGAGTCACCTCGTTAATGCTGTTGTTTAACAAGGTGTAATTAGACTGAACTTAGAGGGTTTCGTCAACGTTACTGCAGCACAGAACCTGGAACATGACCCGTAGAATTCATATCATCCACTGCACTTATAACGAATAATGGAATGTCTCCACCGTACTTTTCATCATCTAAGATCTTAGCGATCTTACGGAGTGAATCTTTCTGAAGCCTTAAGATCTCTCTTCTTCCCTGCTCATTAACTGACTCAGAAAGATTATAATAGAGGTTACTCTTAGGACCAGTTTGCTGATCAGTTTTAATAAAATTAGCGACTGACTGAAAGTTCTTAATAAAGAGCTTATGATCAAGACTAAAGCCAACGATCTTTGCGTGGTAATGAACTTGCCCGCGCTCTATCTTCTCTTCTAGAAGGTCTTCTTTTTTAAGTGAATAGATCTTCTCTTCACCAACAAGACCAAAGAGTTCTCTGACTTTTGATTGGGCAAGACCACATCTGTTGGCGGCCATTTTATAGATAAGGTACGAAGTCTCATCAACAAGAACTTCATTTAATTTTTGGTTATAAACATAATCTAGTTCTTCAGCTTCAAAGATTGAGAATCCTTCTGAGAGAACGTCAGCTAATGGGCCTGGGTACATGGCCGCTAACTTTCTAATACAAGGCTCTTTATTAATAGTGCTTAAGATATCAACGACAGTCGTAAGAGTCGGAGCCGTCTTAACCTGACCGTGCATGATTCTTCTTAGAGTTGGTTCACTAACCGTACAACGTTTAGAGAGTCCGTTAAGAGAGATACGTGAATGTTTATCAAGGTAGCCCCTAATCACAGCTTGAAGCTCTGATATCACGGTTCTTTTCTCTGTACCTTGCTCAGTCATTATTTCTGACATTTTACCCCCATAACACTTCTTGGTATTAGTGATTCCCCAGTTAAATATCTCGCCATATGTGGACGCAGCCCTAACTGTCTTTCCACGAGATTTGGGTATAAACGAAGAGAGGAAATTCTCTCTGGTGTTATATTTACTCTTGTTAAAACTCTTCCTGATCCAGATCCTTCACCGCCGAGGCGACCAGAGCCAGATCCTTCTCCACCGAGATGACCAGAGCCAGATCCTTCACCACCAAGGTGACCAGAGCCAGATCCTTCACCACCAAGATGACCAGAGCCTGAACCTTCACCGCCAAGCATTCCAGAGCCGGAGCCTTCGCCGCCCATTCTAAAGAATTCAGCTTCGTTAAATCCGCCTTCACCAATAACTTCGCCGGAACGACAATTTGGTGAATCATAATGAATCATTATTGATCTAAGACGATCTCCATCGCCTCCCCAGTTTCCGCCAGTGGCCTGCTTAGGAGAGATGGTTTCATTTGTAATGACTTTAATTCCTTCCTGATAAAGAACGCCGTAAAAAAGCTTCTCTTGAAGAGTGGCCCTTCTCGTTACACGAACAGGATGTGGATCAGCATTGAGTTCTTCAGCACAAATGGGGAAGCTTCTTTTAGAAACATACTTATCTCTATAGTAACGAACAAATTTTCTATCGTTTCCAAGGTTTAATGATTCTTTTAAATACATATGACGCCCAAGAACTTCACGGACGACATACTCGTCTTCGCATTCTTCAACACTTTGGCGACCATTAGGACCTATGATATCGCAGAAAACTCTAAGCGCTTTCTCTACAGACTTAGGCCTTATATAACCGTTGTCCACACAGTGATTATCCACTCTTGTTTTCACGTAAGTTCCATCACCTGATTTATAGATAATATAGTCGTCTCTGTTAGCAAAAGCAGAGGTGCTCACGAGGCATATTAATAGGAAGGTCTTTAAGTTTTTCATGTTCTTATGTTGTAGTGGTTTTTGACGCACGGTTCAACTGACTGGGTAATTAGCCTGTAATTTTGTTCGTCGTGTCAGGATTCTAACACTCCATGACGAACATAAGTAACTGAAATCACAGCATAGGTATCAAGTATAATTATTGTAAAAGAAGACGACTAAATAACGGAAAGTTAACAAAGCTCTGACAACGGCTTATGCCTGAAATTCTATTCTTTAATTAACCAAGAACCGGAGGACAAATGCTTAAGTCTCTGTTGTTAGTCATATTTTTAAGTATTTTAGTACTCGGTCCTAACTGGGCTTATTCGGGGGTCTCGACTCCAACACACTCTCCCTCTCTAATTGGGACTCCCGAAGCAGGCCCTAGCCCCTTAGCTTTTGAAAATCTCGAAGCCGAAAGAAAAGGCTTAGGTTTATGGCGTTTGAAAATGAGAACGCTCCATAGACTAAGCACACCCACCCCACACCTTGCAAAAGGTCCTTCCCAAAACTCAATCCTAAAATAGCAAAGGCCAAGGGGGCATTTTGTATTCCAACCTCTAGGGAGATGCTTCTAGCATCTTCCTTAGAGCACTTAAAGATCTTCGCCATTAAAAGCCCGAGCATCATTCCTAAGAAGCATAAAAGATAGATAGCTCCATAAGTTTTGATATTACTAAGATCAATAGCGTTCTTTAATTTAGGAATCCAGATAGCCACCATGATAAGGATCATCAAGTGCCCAAAGCGGTTGGCCCAGAGTTCTGCGAATTTCGCTTTTGAAGAATACTTATGTCTTAAGAACATGCCTAAAAGAATAGGAAGAAGTGAAGCCCCAAGAGCCCCGAACATCTTAACAAAAGGAATTTGCACCCTTGCTGTTTCAAAGTCTAAGTAGAGCCAGAGCATAATGGGCATTAAGAGAACACAGAGGAAGGTTGTCGTCACTGTTAAGCAAACACTTAAGACTACGTTCCCTTTTGAGAAGAAACTAAAGAGATTCGAAGTCGATCCCCCAGGAGCACAGCAAACGAGGATAAGGGCAAGGCCAATTTCAAAGCTTAGGCCAAAGCTCTTATAAATAAGAAAGCCAAGCAGTGGCATCAGTATAAACTGAGAAAAAACACCTACAAGATAACTCTTAGGCTGTTTAAGTTCTTTATTAAAATCTTTAAAGTTAAGAGAGCAGCCCACAGCAAACATCAAGCTAAAGATCATGATGCCCATCAGGGCCTGTTCAATTAAGGTGAATTCAGACATAGAAAAATTCTATAGGGTCTTTAGGAACATGATAAGTTCTTTCTTCTCTACCGGAGAGAACTTCTCTGATCCATCAGCATTTAAGAACATTCTTGAATGCCCCTTATTTGAAAGCCCTTTACGGCGCGTATCAAACTTAGCTTCTTTATCTTGATACCAAGATTCAGGAATATCTCGTCCTGTAGGATAACCCACGCATTCAGAGTCAAAATCAGTCTCAGGATCATCCGCTGGTCCTTGATAAAAGATCACGGTTCTCTCACTAGGTTTAGTCAGGACGTCACATAAACTTGGGGCTGAGTTATTATGAAAATAAGGGTAGCGTGACCATACTCCAACAAGTGGTGGCGGGACATATCCTTTTTGCGGAACAACCTTTGTCTCCATCCATTTTGAAATAGCTAAACGGTTTAGATCTTCAGAGAAATGCTTCATCCCTTGCCATCTTAAAGGATCAGTTCCTACGTCTTTTACTTTTGTTTTCTTGGCGTACTTAACTTTAGTCGTCTTAAGTTTTTCTTCTAAAGTTAACTCTTCTGCATTTGGAAGATCCCAAGCTTTTTCATAACCACCATGGCATTTAACACAGGAAGTTTTAAAATGCGCCTGCCCTCTTTTGGCAGCTTCAAGATCTAATGAATCAGCTGGAAAGAAGTCCGTCCATCTAGGGGCTTCAATTGAGAAGACCGCTGCCGTTAATTCTTTAATGATCTTAGAGTTATTCTTCATCCATTTTTCTAAGTCTTTTAGATCTGTTCCTCTTCCGATTTCATTCCATAAGAAATTGGTAAGGATAGGATTTCCACTCACGATAGAGCCATCTCTTAACCAACGGGTCTTATACTTAAGATTCCACCAAACCCCTGGTTTTGAATCTGCCGGCGTATGAGAGAGAGCGTTAGGACGAGGTCTTTTTTGAAGCTTTTTATTATGAGTGGCGTATTCATCTTGATTTCTTTTTGAAAGAGAAAGAGCCACCTGAGCGAGAGAAGTATCAAGCCCTAAGACTAGGGGCGAGACAGCGCCTATGGCCATTAGGTTCTTTTGAAAGCTTCGGTACATCTTCATCTCGCCTTTAGTGGCGCCAGTTCCTAGTTTAAAGATAGTAGCAGGAACCTTAGGAGCGTACTTTTGCCCCATAAGAAAGAAGTCATTTGCTTTAGTTCTTTTATTAGAAAGCCCTAAGACAGTTTTTCCAAAGAGCTGAGTTGAATGGCAAGCGGTGCAACCAAAGGTTAGCCCCTTGGCCCCGTGACGTTCAATAAAAGTCACGCCCATAGGAAAGTCTGGCTTATCTTCTGTTGGGTATGGAATCTTAAAGACACCTGTGGCATCTTCTTCATTATAAGGACTAAGCCCTACCCAGTTGTACATATCATCCATAGAAGTAAAACCAAGAACCTTTTGTCCTAATTTATAAAGCCATCTTTTAATGGGGTTCTTACTATCTGCTTCAATAGCTCGCCTTGAAGCTTCGTAAGGAAGAAGAACTCCTGTGATAGAGACGGGATAACTACTGGTATGAATCTTACCTTGATGAATAACTTCTTTATGCTCGTCCCCTACTAACTCATAAATATTTCCGCGGTGACCGACTTCAGGAAGACGGGCATTTTCAGACCAATCTGGGGTCTCAGCGAATAGGGAGATTGAATAAAAAATAATGAGAAACTTGATCATGCCTGACATCCTGCCAAATAACCTATTGGTTAATACTAGTTCTTCTTGAGAAGTAATAGATCTGATCAAATATTATTCTATTTAAACTGAAAATACCAACCGCCTTAATCAAAGCGGCCCTAGGGTTCATCGCTCCCATACAGAGGGTGTTATAAATGTATAAAGAAACAAAGGTGTCTTTAGGAAGAAGCAGAGCTCCATAGGCTGCATGAAAGGTGAAGCGATCTGATCCGACATTGCCCGTCGCAATAAGATCACCTTTTTGCTCATCATACATCTGCGAGACAATCGAAGTTAAAAGAAGGTTTTGAATCTCATCATCTTCTAGGTCTTCAGTTGTTAAAGCGTCCCAATTAATTGTGTTACCACTAATAGCTTCAGTAATATTTCCGTCGCCCTTGTCTTCTATAGCAACACCGCTTTCTTTTAAATTCTTCACCTTTTCAATAAAACTCTCTTTAAATTTTTGATAAAGGTTCTTTTGGTCCATAAACTGGCGGAGCTTTTCAATCTCGGCCCTGCGGTTAGGATCTTTCATTATGTTCTCTAGCCTCTCTTTAGCATCATCATTAGAGATGCCAAAAAGTGATCCGTAAGCAAACATATCGACAAGCCCTGTTCCTCGGCTAAAAAAGTATTTCTTAAGAGCTAAGGCCACGGGCGAATTTTCAGGATTAGAGACTATCTTTGAGGACACAAGACCAACAAGAACTCCTGCCGTTAACTCATAACCTAAACGCCCAATCCACTTTGCGTCGATATCTCTGTCATAGTTTTGATAAGTATAGGCGCCTATTGAAGAGGCCAGACCAATACCAATAGTGAACTTCTTAAAGGTATTCCCTGCGGCTTTTCTCTCAGGAGTCCATTTCGTTGAGCGGCAGCCATAGGCCAAGCGCTCATACTTTTGCATATAGATATCCATCTCTTTAGAGACCTTAACTTTAACTTCTTTACTTGAGAGACCAGGGTTTTCTTCAATGATCTTCTTAGTTAACTTCTTTCCTTCATTAGATTCTTCTTTAACAATAAGTTTTTGAATCTTCCTATGCCTCTTCATTAAAGATGAAGAGTACTCAGGGTTTGAGATCTCACTGAGCTCATCAACAAACTTAAGCCTATTTTTATCGCGGATAATATCTAGGAAATGAAGAAATGAAGTGAATTCTTTCTTGCTTGGCTTTTTCTCTAAAGTAGCTAGTTTTTTTTCTAAGGCCTTAAGAGTTTCTTCTTTGAGTTCTAACTTAGAAGCTTCTTTCATGGCCCATGAATCAAAACCACTTGGCTTAGATTGAACTTGCCCGGCTTTAAGAAAACCGCCCATTAGTTCTACACAAGAACTAGCATAGGCCTTTGGCATATTGACCCATAGAACCATGACGATAATGAACCTAGTCATAACTGCTAACATTGAAACCCCTTCCCAAAGATTTAAGGGAATCTATCAGAATCTGAGAAATACCGAAGAGGTTCAGGAATTATTATAGGTACGCGGCGCGTCCATACTAAGGAAGAGCTCTTAAAGCCAAGAGACTATCAATAAAAAGTAAGATAACATACTGAAAACACATCCATAACACCACCATTAAACTTACCATTTAATTTATTTATAGAAAGAATGACCCTATTATCCTCACCTCAAAGACTTGATAAAATAGTCAGATGAAAACACTCACACTCTTAATGACACTTTTTACAATGAACTCTCTTTACGCTGCCGGGGCTAAGGGGAACCTTCAAATATCCCCTCTTTATGGCTTTGAGAGAGTGCAAAAACTCTCCCCTGAAGTTAGGACAAAGAATAGAACCTTTGTCGGCGTCAGGTTAGTTTATGGTCCCCCGCTTTTATCTTTTGAATCAGAGGTCACAAGAAGTAACGATACTGAAGAGCTTCCAGCAAGAAGCCTGGTTGAAGATGAAGAATCATACGCCGCAAAAGTAGGCCTAAGATCAAGTTTTAACCTTGTTCTTTTCCGTTGGTACGTTAGGGCCGGAGGACACGCTAGAAAAAGCACTTACTCGAGAGTAGAAAATGGAGTTAGCTCTACTAGAGAGCCCGCCATTAATATTAGTCCTTATGCAGGAACTGGTTTTAAGTTTAATCTTGCTTCAAACTTTTTCGTAAGCGGCGGGGTGACGGCCATCTTTACAGGAAAACCAAGAGGTAGTGATAGAGACTATCAAACCACCTTTGCTTTTGGCATGAGGCTATAGGCTTAAGTACTTACTAAAGCCTTCTCTCTCAGCGATCTCGATAAAGACTTCTTCAAAGTTCTCCTTATCTTTTGCATAATAATGCTGAAGTTCAGAAGAAATATTAATCGCTCCTAATAAAAGATCAACCTTAATAAACTCAGTCCCTGTTGCCCTTCCAAAATTAAAGATCGCCCAGTTCGGACAGTCATCTTGGTAGGCCTTATAATCAAATTTTAAATTGGTATAACTTAGAAAGGCAGAGAAGCCTCCCCCTTTCGCCCACTGAAGGACTTGTCTAAGCTCTTCTTCCGTATGAGGGGGTATATACTCACCTTCTTCCTCTTCAGTAGAGGAGCCGGTTGTATTATAGAGATGAAAACCTTTCGCCATCTTAAACAGATAAGCGTCGTCTTTTCCTTTTGCCTCTAATTTTAAAAGAAGATTCATCTGATGAGTCTTTAAATCAAACTGAGAAAAGTCGACCTTAGCAAAAGCAGATTTAAAGATTAAAAGTGCAAGTAAAGCGATTAGACAATGTTTCACGTTAGACTCCCTATTGAAGGCAACTTACATTACTTAGTCTCAAGCATTGATAGTTCATTAGAATTTACTGAGTTAGGTTCGTCATGGAAGGAGGATTAAGCTCGTGACGGAAATTAGATTTTGTAGTCGTCACAAGCCTTGAGGTCATCTGACTTCTTTAGTTTCGCCTTACAGCTTAGGAATGAGTACCCTCTTGCAAAAGAGAGGTACTGCTTAATCTTTTTTGATCTTTTCTCGGCTTTAGCTTTATGACAGCCGATGGTCTCTGCCGTACAGGACTCTGTCTCTTTTTTATAGTTTGCATTGAAGAATTTAAGAGCCTTTTTCTGAGCTTCAGTTCCTGTGCTTGCCATCTTTTTTAAACAGCTGTTCACTGTGCTTGTTAATATATCATAAGTAGAACCCGCTCTAGAGCCTAGCCCGTATTTGGCTCCACGTTTATGGAGGCTAATCTTCAGATTGCCTTTAATTCTTTTTGTTTGAAAGATAGTTTGTTCACGCCTTAAACGGAAGAGATCTTTTACATCAATGAGAATTTTTTTAGAATTAAACCCTGAGGCGCAAGCTCTGGCTTTTCGAGAAATTTGATCTTCCTCTTCAGACTTTAACTCATCACTAGGAGGATCATAAACTGCTCTACATAAAGTAAGTGCCATTTTTTTAGCAGCATCGGTGGTTGAGTAAAGATGAGAACTTCTCGCCTTTCCAGGTGATAAAGAACAGCCCTTCTCTTTCATAATATCGGGATGCCCCATTAACTTTGATTCTTCCATTGCTAAAGGAGCCATTTTGTCGATTTCGTTTTTATCTTCTTCTATTAACTCATCTAATTTTTGACTAAGCTCACTTGAATCTGGAACTTTTGATTTATCAACACCAGCAACCGTTGCTAATACCTCTTTATCAACCTCTCCATCAAAGCGAAGCCTAGTTACTACCTTTCGAACAGTTTCAATTTCAGCATCTCTTGTAATGTTTAACATCGGAACATATTCCTGACAGATGGGATTGATTTTTTTTGAGGTTTCTTTAGTGTATGATCCATAATTCACTTGATTCTGATCACCGCAGCCTGAGATTTGGTTAGTATCATTATAAACTTTCTGAAGAATTGTCTTTCCTTCTTTATAATCAATATTTACTAACTTCACCTCTTGATTTACAAGCATATCTAAATGAAGATCACTCATACTTGAACCTTTCTTTTCTTTCATTTTATCAAAAGTATCATGAATAAAATCAGCACCCGCCGAGTTAAAAGCACTTGTAGACGTCATCACACAACCAAGCCCCTTAAATACAGAAGTTGAGGCCCCGCTTTTACAAGAGTGATCGAAAATTGCTAGTTTTGGAAACTCACAACCAGGATCCCTCCCTTTTTGCTTCTTTAAAATATTCGCAAACTCATCTGCATATATTCTTCGTTTACTATAGGAACCATCTGATGATTTTTTTACGCCATTAACAGAATGACGAGGAATAGATTTTTTAGTCTTCGGGTCTTTCCCGTTTCTAGAACCATGAGCGACAAAATTAATCATTAGTTGTCTTGGTCTTTCACTACATGGCTTTGAATAAACCATCCCTAACCTTTTCTGAACACCTTCCAAAGTAAAAGGTTTTGTATAACTCTTTGTGGCCTTGCCAAATTCTTTGGCCTTTGTATCATCGCCAAAAAAGCTACTAACTTTATAACCACTTTCAATCAAAGCTTTACGAGCATGAATATTTTGTTCTTTAACAAATTGAGCTCCACCCTCGTGATCAGCTCCCATGGTTATGGCCAACTTCTCTTGAGCAAAAACTCCAAATGAAAAAAGAGAGAATATGGTTATGAATATTATTTGCAAGATGCTGCCTCTTTTAGTTCCATGCCAGCCTTCTTAATTGCGCCGAATTGCTGAATAGGGGTTTTAAGGGCCCGCCCTTTAAAACCATCTTTAAGCTTTAAAAGCTCTATCTCTACTTTAATATAATAACCACTAAAGTAAGAAAGGTTCTTTCCATTAGATGCAAGTTCTATCACTAATTTCGATAACTTAGACTCTCCAACTAGGAGCTGGCATACATCAACCTTGTGGCAATAAATCTTGGCAAACGCTTGATATTTCCCGCACTTTAAGGGCCTTTGATCACTATCAAAAGCCAAGAGCGAAGTGGAATAGAGAAGTAAAAACAGTAGCTTCATAGATGCTTTTCGGAATTCTTGGAACAATCTTGACTCAAATATGTTAATGACCCTTAAGAGTAGGTGGTTTCTCCTCTGACCGGAAAATTAAAAACTAAGCTTGCCTTTCAGCCTTAGTCTCATAAAAGCCGTGGGAACTTAGATTGTATCTTTTCTTCATCTCGATATAATCATCCTGCTCTCCCATGGCGATAATGCAATCGCCATTTTCAAAAAGATATTTTCCCCTTGGGGAGAAGACAAATGATTTATCTTGTTTTCTAACCCCTACAATAATTAATTTTTCAATAAAAGGACCAATCTCACCAATAGACTTTCCGACGATATCAGACTCTGGTGTTATATGAAGATCACCTAGATGAACTGAGCCTTCATTTTGAAACTCTTCTAAGCTCAAGAACTCTTCGACTGCGGGGTTGATTACGCTTTCAGCAACTCTCAATCCACTCATGACAAACGGAAGAACAACTTTATTAGCTCCGGCTCTAAGAATTCTTTTCTTGGCATTTTGCTCATTAGCTCGAGCAATTATATGTAGTTTAGGATTATAGGAGCGAGCAGCAAGTGTTACATAAAGCCCATCGGAATCACTATCAATTACTGAGACGAGAACCTTTGCTTTTTTGATAGAAGCCTTTAACAATGTTTCATCATTAGAGGCATCTCCTTCGATAAAGTTATATTGAGCTTTTTCAAGCATTCGTATGAGATCTTCTCTTTTTTCAATCACAACAAAAGGAACACCTTCAGAACTGAGCTTCTTACAAATGACTTCCCCCATTCGGCCATAGCCACAGACAATGGTGTGATTCTCAAAGTCGCTTATTTTCTTTTCCATTTTCTCTCTCCGCCTCATTGTGAAGTCTATGCTAAAGATATATGTGATTAGTGATGATATCGAAAAAGTAACAATCCCCATTCCTATAAGGAGTAAGAACATGGTGAAGATCTTCCCTCTCATTGAAAGCGGAATAACTTCTCCAAAACCGGTTGTGGTTAAAGTGATGACTGTCATATAAACAGCGTCTAGAACCGTATAATCTTCAATAAGGTAATAACCTAGGCTTCCTAGGAAAACGATAAAAAGGATAAAGAGAATTGTTCCCAATATCTTGAATAAAACAGTATCTTTTTTCACACTTACTATTCGGATTAATAGATTAAGAAACTCAATTTTTAAGGTGATTTCAGAGGGACTGGAAATTAATTCCTTTTACTAAAGACTATCTAGCTTTTAAAGGGATATGTAAGGGTAGCCCTTTTAAGATCTTACGAACTTCACTCGCTGAAGGGCGCCAAAGATAGCGTTCTAAATCAACAGCTCCCTTTTCAACAATAACTTTCTCAGACTCTAAGGCGCGTTTTTGTTCAAAGAAGCCGCTTCCCACTTTTAAAGAAATGCATCCCTTAGCATTAAGCACTCGCTGCCATGGTAGGTCATGTTTAGACGATGATGAACTTAAGATAAAGCTGACATGACGGGCGCAGCCTGGGGCCTTGATAAGATTTGAAATCTCTGAGTAAGTTGAGACATATCCAAGAGGGATCGCTTTTATCAAAGCGATCGATCTTAGAAAAAGGGCTGTGGGTTTCTTTTGAGTTGTAATTATAATTCCCTAGATAAACCTGTCTTAGAGGCAATCCTGTGTTGGCTGAAGCCTTGATGCAACAGGAAGTGATCCATATTGGCTATTAGAAATATATCCAAAGATAATATCGCCAGAATTAATTCTTCCGGGGCACTTAACTTTGTTAGGAACATTTAAATCAACGGTTATAGTACTACCAACTGTTGGCGATCCTTGTTGCATTAAATTATCAATTGAAGCGTCCCCTGTTAAACAAAGAGAAAGAATCATTTGGATATTATTATTTCCATGATCTCTAATCATGGCCTTATCACCAGTATCAGGATCAATTCCTATATAGGTGGCGAAGACTTCAGAGCCATTAACCGCTGCGGGAACCAATTGACCATTTTTATAATCAAAAATTCTTTGAACTGGACTAGCACAGCTATTACTTTCTCCGTTATTAAAACTAAAAGGATTAACAGGACTCATAGCCTCAACAACTTTCATATTACTATCTAAAGACTCACCGATTTCTTCTGCATGAGATTCAATTGAAGAGCCACTACAAGTTTCAGATCCGGTGCTTGCTACAGTTCTTGAACCAGAATCATTACAAACAATGTTCTTATCATTTTGGTTGAAACTAAAAAGGCTAAAGAAGCCTAAAGTAAAAACAATTCCTAAACGAACACTCATCATATTAATCCCTCTTTTAAAGTTTTATTCTCTTAAGAAGTGCAATCTGAATGCCAATAGATGTATGTAATTCAGGATAGTTAAGCTAAGAGAATCGTCAATTAATCTGGTAGTGTTAGTTATTTAACAGTGAGGCGAAGTAATAGACTCTTACCTCTAAAGCCAAGAATCAAGCTTTCCCCACGAAA
Source organism: uncultured Halobacteriovorax sp. (assembly GCA_913061265.1). GTDB lineage: Bacteria > Bdellovibrionota > Bacteriovoracia > Bacteriovoracales > Bacteriovoracaceae. Next base: position 599,784 of record CAJXVS010000001.1, read on the forward strand.
GATCTTTGAATAAGTTTCTTCCATTTTAAGGGATGTGATCTTTTGATTAACCTGATCTTTGATCTGAAAATTACTCCAAGTCTTAATAAGATTGATGAACTGATCTTGACTCATCTCAATCTCGTGTTCATAAAGAATCTCTTTAGCTATACTAAGATCAGTCTTCTTAAGGATTTCAGAAGTGGGATAGCCTTCTCTTCTACTAGCGGCGGGGAGGTACTGATCAAAGAGAGCGTTATGCGCCTCTTGTTCAGAGTCAATCTTTGATATCACTCCGCAAAAGCCATAGGAATCAATATTAAGATAACCATTAGGCTTTAGAAGACGCTTGGCCTCATTTAAGAACTTCTCTTGCTCTAACCAATGAAAGCCCATAGAGATATTGATTAGATCAAAGCTAGAGTCTTCAAAGGGAAGCCTCTCTCCAGGGGATTGAATAAACTCTAGGTCATAGTTCTTTCTTGCCTCGGCAAGCATGGTTTTTGAAAGATCACAGCCAATTACTTTCTCGGCTATCTTTGATAAAGCGAAGGTAGAATGCCCAGTACCGCAAGCCACGTCTAAGGCGCAGGTAATCTCAGTATTTAAGAATTCTTTAATTCTTTGAAAAGGAAGGTGATGATACATAGGCCGGTAGCTTTGATAACGGCTGGCCTCATCTTTATTTTCAAAGGGATTCTTAACTTCCATCATTGTCTCTATCATTGATGATCCTGACCCCTCTTTTTGAAAAAAGAAAGGTTAAAGTCCACTGAGTGAAGACCACTAGCTTATTTCTAAAGTCGATTAAGAAAAGAATATGAATAAAACTCCATGCAAGCCAGGCGATCAGACCTGAGATTCTAATGGGTCCCTTTTGGAGCACGGCCTTAAACTTTCCGATAGTGGCCATAGAGCCTTTATCAAAATACTTAAAGGGCTTCTCTGATCCGCTACGAAGAGACTTCGCGAGGTACCTTCCTTGCTGAGTCGCTACAGGGGCAAGACCAGGAAGAGGCTTTCCTGCATCATCTTTAAAATGAGCGGCGTCTCCGATGACAAAGATATTCTTATGAGACAAGGTTGAGAGGTTTGGGTTAACCAGGGCCCTTCCAGCATTATCTAATTCAGAATTAAGTTGAGTTAAAAGAGGAGAGGCCTTATTACCAGCAGCCCAAATAATATTCTTTGTTTCAATGACTTGATCACTAGTTTCTACAGTGTTCTTAGTAATTTTTTTAACAAATGATTTTAGAAGAACCCTGACACCTAGTTTTTCTAGATCCTTTTGAGCTTTTAAGGAAAGACTTGCTGAGTACATTCCCAAAATCTGAGGAGCACCTTCTACTAAATAAATGACTGTTTTAGAGGAATCAATATTTCTAAAATCATTAACAAGAGTCTCTTTAGTAATCTCAGCTAAAGCCCCGGCCATTTCAACGCCGGTTGGCCCTCCGCCTACAACCACAAGATTGATCTCTTCACCATACTTGGCGGTCTTCTCAGCTTCTTCAAAGGTTTTTAAAAGCTGGTTTCTAATATTTAAGGCATCCCCTAGAGTCTTTAACCCAGGAGCATGTTCTTCCCATTCAGGGTTAGCAAAGTAACTATGACGGGCGCCTACCGCGAGGATTAAATAATCATAATCAAAAGACTTTCCTGATTCAGTTTGAATCTGATTCTTTGCGGGATCAATGTTCTTGATCCCATCCATCAAGACTTTTATGTTTTTATATTTTGAAACTACTTCTCTAATAGGAACGGCAATGTCTGCTGGAGATAAGGCAGCCGAAGCGACCTGATAAAGAAGAGGCTGAAAAAGATGATGATTTGATTTATCAAAGAGGGTCACTTCAAATGAGGAACCTCCCAGACCCTTAGCAGCGCTAAGACCTCCGAAGCCTCCTCCAATGATGATGACCTTCTTCATTTAAAACCTACTTAAGAGAATCTCAAGCGGAGTAAGGGCAACAATTCCTTTGAGATCAGGTCCATGGGCCTGACCTGTAAGACAAGCTCTCGCTCCCATAAAAAGCGGCTTACCTTTGATGCCTAATTCTTTCTTAAGATAGTTCATCCACTCTCCCACTAACTCTTCAGTGGCAAAGGGTGTTCCGGCAGAGCTTAGTTTTTGAAGTTCTGCTTTTATATATTCTTGAATCTTAGGAGTAGTCTCCCAGCTCATGGCCTCTTTATAATCTTCTTCATCTGAGGCACCCTCTTTAAAGAGAACCGCCGTTAACTCATCAAGCTCAGTGATCAACTGCATCTTTTCTTTAAAAACTGAGAGGCATTTATTTTGCCACTCAAGAGGCTGATTTCTAAATTTTGATTCTTCTGGTAATGCTTCAAGAGCATGGGCCAAAAGATCTTCTTCACTTAGAGCGCGCAGGTGCTGCTCGTTAAAGAAGTTTAGTTTTTGAATATCATAGAGGGCCGGTGACTTATTAAATCTTGAAGCGTCAAAGCCTTCCACTAAATCAAAGACATTAAAGATGTCTTGTTCTTTTGGATGAGACCAACCAAGAAGGCATAAGTAATTTAAAAGGGCCGCTGGTAAGTAATGCTGATCTTTATACTGACGAACCGAAGTGGCGCCGTGGCGCTTTGATAATTTCTTTCTATCTTCACCTACAAGCATAGAGAGATGAGCAAAGGTAGGCATCTTTGCATTAAAGGCTTCGTAGAGAAGAATTTGTCTAAGAGAGTTATTAAGATGCTCTTCCGATCTAAAGGCATGAGTGATCTCCATCTTCCAATCATCGACGACGCAGCAAAAGTTATAAACAGGAAATCCATTGGCGCGAAGAATAACAAAGTCTCCGACCATATCAGGAAAGAACTTAACTTCCCCTCTTACCATATCTGTGAACTTAACTTCTTTTTGTGGGTTTCTAAAACGAATTACATACTCGTCCCCTTTATCCATACGAGCTTTCGCTTCAGCCGGATCTAGAGATGCGTACTTATCATGATAAGCGTGAGGAGCCTTCTTCTCTCCTTCTGCTTTTGCCGTTAACTCTTCAAGCTCCGCGCTTGAGAGAAAACAAGGGTAGGCCTTATTCTCACTTACTAATTGCATAGCAAGTTCTTTATAAAGATCAATCCTTTCAGACTGGCGGTAAGGTCCATGATTCTTTGGCTTATGCGGGCCTTCATCAAATTCAAGACCAAGCCATTTGAAATCCTCTAACATTGATTCTTCGTACTCAAGCTTTGATCTTTCTTGATCCGTATCTTCAATTCTTAAAACAAATTCTCCACCAAGAGACTTTGCAAAGATTAAATCGTAAAGAGCTGTACGAGCGCCACCGATATGTTGGTGACCTGTAGGACTTGGAGCGTAACGAACACGAACTGTCATAATATTTCCTTTAATAAACTAATAGTTTTGATTCAGTCAAATCCTGCATGGCGTACTTAATTCCTTCTCGCCCAAAGCCGCTTTCCTTGACTCCCCCATAAGGCATAGAGTCCACTCTAAAGCCTGGGATATTATTGATCATTACCGCGCCCACTTCAAGATCACTGAAGGCCTTCTTCATATGATCTAGGCGGTTAGTAAAGACACCGGCCTGAAGGCCATAAACTGATGCGTTCACTTCTTCAACAGCGTGAGAGAAGTGGCTAAATTTTTCTATGATAGCAATGGGTCCAAAGACCTCATCGCAAACTACTTTTAAATCTTTAGAGGCGTTTGAAATAAGAGTGGGCCTATAAAGATTATGTTCTTCATCAAAGGCCTCTCCCCCGCAAAGGATTTGTGCTTTTGAATTCCGGGCCTCTTCAACCCAGGCCTCTACTCTTGAATAATGATGATCATCGATAATAGGACCGACTAAAACATTCTCATCATGGGGGTCCCCAATCTTAAGCGCTTCAGTCTTCTCAACAAGCATATTGATAAAGCGGTTATAGATTTCATCTTGCACGTAGATTCTTTGCGTCGAGATACAGATCTGACCGGCGTATAAAAAAGCGCCTTTAGCGATTAAGTCTGAGGCCTTCTCTAAATCAGCGGTTTGATCCACGATGACCGCTGCGTTTCCACCAAGCTCTAGAGTGACTTTCTTCTTAGGTACCTTTGCTTTTAATTCCCAGCCAACTTTTGGGGAACCAGTGAAAGAAAAGTACGTGACTCTTTCATCTTTAAGCATCTTCTCGCATTGATCGTTATCACAAAGGGCGACTTGAAAGCTTCCCTCTGGAAAGCCTGCTTCCGTGCATAACTCTTCTAACGCTAAAGCAGTTAGAGGTGTAAAGAAGGAAGGCTTTATAATCAAAGGCGCTCCTACGGCAAAGGCCGGAGCTAACTTATGTAGGATTAGATTCAAGGGAAAATTAAAAGGAGAAATTCCTAGAACCACTCCCGTACTAAAACGCTGAGTATAGGCTTCTCTTCCCGCGCCCGCTCCAAAATCAACAGGAACAACCTCGCCAGAAAAGCTTAAGCATTCATGAACGGCAAAGTTAAGAGTCATAACGGAGCGCTCAACTTCAGCTCTGGCATATGAGAGAGGCTTGCCCGCTTCAGCAGCAATAAGGCCTGCGAAGCGTTCACTATGAGTTTCTAAAAGACGGCTAAGGTTCTTTAAAAGATTCGCTCTCTCGCCGCTTGAAGTTAATTTAAGATTGGAAAATGATTTATGGGCTTTTGATAAAAGTTTTTCAACTTCACTATCACTTAGCAATTCTAGTGAGCCAAGCTCACTTCTTGAATACTTGTCGAAGACTTTAAATCCCATAAGGGGCTTATATCAAAGGGCTAACCGTAAGAAAAGAAGCGATTATTGCTCACCATTTTATTGGCGAGTATAAGGTTACTCTGCAAAAAACGATGCTCCCCCACGCGGAAGAGTTCTATATCGTGTATGCGGCATAATGTTATTTTCGCCACTCCATCTCTATACACTTGATACAGCCGGTTCTTATAAAGGTTTGAATCCTTGTTCTTAAAAACATAATTTTGCCCATCGGCACGGCACGCATCACACATTGTTCTCTCCTCACAATTTATTTAATAACCTATCGGAAGACTCGGATAAAACTTTAGCCTCTAAACCCCTGTAAACATAAAGCTCAAACTAAATTTATCTATTAGGTCAACCTTCTAGTTATGATTAGTCGTTTCTTTCCAGAGAGGTTCTAAAAAGGATAGGATGTCACCGTAAACCACTCCGGAGATTAATTATGAGCGACCAGCCCTTGGCCACACTAGAACCTTTAAAGATTCCCAACAAACTAGCCCCGAACCCGACTTCTGAGCCACGTTTTAAAGTTGAATGTAAAAACGCAGCTGGGGAATCAGAAGTTCTTGGTGATCCAAAAGCAACCCGCGCTCTAGTCGCTCTTATGAATCAGCACGCTGTAATAGGAGGCGCCGCTTGCCATTGGGGCGGACCCGCAGCCTTCGCTGAAATGATGGCCTCAGTTCATACCATCATGTTTAGAAAACCAGTTTGGCACGAAGCTTATAATTTCGTGAACGATGCCGGTCACGCAGAGAACGGAATCTACGCTCTTCGCGCGAACTACGGTTTTGATAAAATGAACCTAGATTCTTTAAGAGGCTTTCGCTCTATTGAATCAAAGCTAACCGGTCACGGTGAAGCTCACTTAAATCCTGAAGGTGTCTTTCTCTCTAACGGTCCTCTAGGCTCTGGTCTTCCTGGCGCTCAAGGACTCGCTCTTGGAGATAAGATCATCGGTAACGATAGAACAACCATCATCTCAATTAGTGACGGGGCCTCAATGGAAGGCGAGGCCAAAGAGGCCATGTGCGCGATTCCTGGCATGGCCAAGAAGGGTCAGTTAAACCCTTTTGTTATGCTTGTCTCTTTTAACAATACAAAACTCTCCGGTCGAATCGAAGATGACTCCTTTGATATGACTCCTACCTTTAAGTCTCTTGAGACTTTAGGCTGGAAGCTTATCTGGGTTAAAGAAGGCCATGATTTAAATAAAGTTCACCCAACAATTGATAAGGCCATTGAAGAAGCTAAGGCCAATCCATTGCAGCCAGTTGCTGTGGTTTTTGAAACTATTAAAGGCTACGGAATCAAGGCGACTGAAGAAGCCCCAAGTGGCGGTCATGGTTATCCTCTAAAGGCCTATGATGCAAAACTCCCTGAGTTCATCTCTGAGATCTATCATGGTGAAGCTCCAGCAGAGCTTACTAAATGGGCCGAAGAACTAGTGGCTTCAAAGCCAGAAGCAATAGAGAAAAAAGCTGACGCCATCAAGAAAGAAAAAGTTCAACCAGGTTTTGCGAGAGCTGCTATCAATGCTGCAAAAGCAGGCCTTCCGGTTTTCTCAGTAACAGCAGATCTTCAAGGATCAACTGGGATCGCGGGCTTTCATAAAGAATTTCCAAACAACTACGTCGACGTTGGAGTTGCCGAAAGTAATATGATCTCAACGGCCGTGGGTCTTTCTAAGCAGGGCCTCATTCCTATCGTTGATACTTTCGCTCAGTTCGCTATCTCTAAAGGAAACCTTCCTCTAATCATGGCAGGACTTTCTCAAGGACCAGTCATTGGTCTCTTTAGCCATACTGGTTTTCAAGACGCGGCCGACGGCGCTAGCCATCAGGCCACGACTTACCTAGCCGCTACAAACGCTCTTCCTCATACAACAACTATTACTTGTGCTTGTTCTAAAGAAGCAGAAGCCTATATGACTGAAGCGATCAACCGCTTTAAGAAATCTAGAGAGTCAGGAAAAGATCCTGAATCATACCTCTTCTACTTTGGGCGCGAGAATCACCCAGAGTATTATAAAGAAGGACTTAACTACGAATGGGGTAAGGCGCAAGTATTAGAGAGCGGATCAGACGTTGTTATCGCAACCGGTGGTCCTCTTGTCGCAAAGGCCCTATTAGCGGCAGAGCAATTAAAAGAAGAAGGCATAAACGCCACAGTGATCAATAACTGCTTTGTTAACAAAGTAGACGTTGAAACCTTTAAGACTGAACTTGCTAAAAACGGCGGCCGCTTAGTTACTGTTGAAGATCATCAGTTAATCGGCGGAATGGGAGCGACTTTATCTCACGCCCTATCAATGGCAGGAGTAGATTTTAAACTTAAGTCTCTCGCTATCGATGGTCAGTTTGGTCAATCAGCTTACTTAGCCGATCATTTATATAAAGTTCATAAGATGGACGAGGTCGCTATTGTCGCCTCCGTTAAAGAGCTCATGAAATGAAACTAGCTTTTCTTTTTTTAATACTTATTTCTTCTTGCGCGCATCCTTATAAAGACAAGACCATTATCGCCCATAGGGGCGCTAGTGGTTATCTTCCGGAGCATACTCTTGAAGCCGCGGCCCTGGCCCATGGCTTTAACCCGGATTTTATCGAACCAGATATTGTCATCACTAAAGACAACCGCGCCATCATCCTTCACGATATTCATCTTGAAGGAAATACTGATGTAGAAAAAAAGTACCCAAGAAAGAAGAGAGCGGACGGTCGTTGGTACCCTATCGACTTTACCTTAAAACAAATCAAAACCTTAAACGTCCACGAAAGGGCCAAGGGAGACCAGCCGGTTTTCTCTGGTCGTTTTCCTTATGGAAGAAGCCGCTTCAAGGTTCCGACTCTTGAAGAGTACATCGAATTGATTCAAGGCCTAAATCATAGCCGCCAGAAAAACATCGGTATTTACCCAGAGATCAAGGCCCCCTCTTTTCATAAGAAGCACGGTAAAGACGCCCTTGGTATTGTGATGAAGATTCTAACGGACTACGGCTATAATAGGCCTGGCGCTCCTATCTACCTTCAGTGCTTTGACCCAGATCTTCTTATTGAATTTAGAAAACGTTTTCCAACTTCACCTATAAAGCTAGTTCAGCTTATAGCTGATGATTCTTGGGGAGAGAGCAAGCATAGTTATTCCGCTATGATGAGCGAAGAAGGAATGAAAAATATCTCAACCTATGCTGATGGAATTGGCCCTTGGACTCCTTTTATTTTAAAGCCGAGCTTAAATAAGAAATCCTATTCAGAAACAAACCTAATAAGACTCGCCCATAAATATAACCTTGTTGTTCACCCCTACACTTTAAGAGATGATTCTCTTCCTTCATACGCCAAGGACTCAAAAAGCTTTTTAACAAAGCTTTTTAAGGCCGGGGCTGATGGCATATTCACGGATTTTCCTGAGACAACTGTAAAGCACCTGAGGGACTAGGCTCCCTCACCGCCAATATCTTCCCAATAGGCCTGGAATATATGCTGGGCCATGACCTCTTTAGGGCAGCTTCCCTCTTCAGGACAACTAACTTCTTCATGAAACCTATCTATATAACGAATTAAGCGCTCGTCCATTCTGTAGAACTCTAGGATGTCATTTAGATCTTCTCTGTTTTTCATAAAAACTCCAGGCTAAAGTTAGTCTTCATTATAAACAATAGATCCTCATTCTTTTCATCGATAATTTCAATGTATCTAATTCTTATTATGAATTTGTTTAAATTTCACTTTTCTATATTATGGAGACATGGAAATACTACTTATAACAATTCTCGCTATCCCTGTTCTCTTTATGAAGGTCTTAATCCTTTCATGCTTTATTCCAGGTAGAAGCAGCGCCTTTGACTCTCTCCCTTAAATATTACACATTCATTTAATCAATACATCTCTTCGAGATTATACCTTTTAAACAAAGCATAATATTTTATATGTTTCATTCATAACTTTTAAAGGAGTTTTATATGAATGAATTAATGATTGTACTTGCAAGTTTTTCTCCCCTAGGTATTTACTTTGCTATTCAGTACGCCCTAGAACCTGCATTGATTAAATCGAACTAGTTCTATTTAATTATGTATTTTATCAAATTTTAAATAACCGATAAGCTTTTATCACAACAAACCACGGAGGTAAGAATTGAAGAACTTAGATTTAGAATTAGAAAACCTTATTCACAATGAACTAGAGAAACTCCAACGCAAAAAACCTTTTATAGAAAACGTGGAGATTTCTTATGAACATAAAGAAAGTGGACTCTTTTATTCTAAGATTAAAGCTAAAACGAGAAACAAAACGATCAACCTACTCCAAGAGAGTAGGTGTGCCTCAACGGCAATAAGGAAATTATTCAAAAACTTGAGAAGAACACTAAACAAGAAGACTTACCTTAGGCCCAAAAGGATGGCCTTTAATCTCGAGGAGGCAGCATGACTTACCAAAGACAAGATATCTTAAAAAAGTGCGAAGCGAAGTTAAAAAAACTAAGCCAGCAATATAAAAACACACTTGAGAGACCTATAGATACCGAGACCTCAGGTTGTGAGATAATTGACATGGCCTTTCGTGAGCAGCACCTTCAGCACTCTAATTTCTTTAGAGAGAGGATGAGGTCCCTACTCCCAGAGATTCAAGAAGCTCTGATGAGGATTAAAAGGGGGACCTATGGCTTTTGTATCTTCACCGGCGAAGAAATCGAGGCTAATCGATTAGTCGCTGTGCCATGGACCCAAATCAGCATTACAGCTCTTCAAAAAGAGGCTAGCTAATTTATCCCCAGCTAGCCTATCAATTCTGAGGCTAGGGTTAAGCTACCCTAGTCTCATTTTTTCAAAATCTTGTTTTAAAATTAACTCTAAGGCAGGATTTTCGATAATTCTTTTACTATAAATCAAAAAGTACTCACAGTAGACCTCTTCAAGTTTCCCAATCTTCACAAGCTTTTGATTTTGAACAAGCTCTTTAGTCGTAAAGTTAGGAAGAAAGACCACTCCATCCCCTTTAGAGGCCAAGATCTTTTGAAGGGCAGTATCTTGAGTTTCAGCAATCATCTTAGGTTTAATGGAATTAGTCTCAAAATAATGCTCAATATCCCCTCTAATTTTAGAGTGGCTCGTAGGAACAATTATAGGCTGCCCTTCAAGAGACTCAGGAAACTTCTTTTTAAGGTGAGCAAACTTAGGCGAGGCATAGGCAAACAAAGGCCTCTTAACAATCCTCTTAGAAAAGATCTTTTTATTACTAAGACTTGCGAGTTCATGATCAGAGATAATAACCTCTATCTGATGGGCCATAAGTTCTCTGAGAAGGTCCTCACTGGAGTTTTCATAGATAGATAAGAAGCAGCCCGTTTTCTTATGAGCCAAGTCTACAATGTCGCAAATAAGATGCTTGGGAACAGAGTCAAGGGCGCCTACGCTTAGATGAAGCTTTTCCTCATCAAACATCTTATCGTCTATAACCTGGATAAGCTCTTGTCCTAAAGAGCCAATCTTCTTGGCGTACTCTAAAGTCACCTTCCCGGACTCAGTTAAAAAGAGCTTTCTATTTCGCCTTTCAAAGAGCTGAATGCCTAGGTATTCCTCTAAGCTTTTAAGCTGAGAGCTTAAGGCAGGCTGCCCAACTTTCAACACTTCAGAGGCCTTAGAGATACTCCCTTGGGCCGCTATTTCTTTAAAATATATTAGGTGATGATAATTGATCCATTTCATAGTGCCTTCCCAATCCATCGCTTTAACCAATGGTTTTAAAGATTTCTATTCATTTAATTAATAATTCTAAATAAGGTATCGAACAATAACAACTGAACTTGATAAGGCCTTGTCTAAGAATGAAGGGGTCATTAGGCCCCACCCCTTTCGTGAATACATCTACTTCACGCAGCGCACGAAGCCCTTTAGACCCTAAAAAACAGGCATCTAATTTGCAACTACCCTAAGTGAACTTTTAAATTGAGACAAAAAGGCACCAACGGGATCGCTATGAAAAGACTTGAGAGGTCGCTGAAATTTTTTAAGAACTTCCACATCATGATGCTCATGATTGGCTTCGCTATACTTGCTGTTTTGGTGAATATTACTTCGCCTTGATTTTTCTATGTCCAGCACAGGTCTGCTGGCACCTTATCCAATAGACTAGCAAAAATACATATCCGTTTTATAAAAAGAAACACCCTACCGAGCTCGAAGCTCCTGCTCCACAAACTTAACAGAACCATCATCACATGAACGGGCCTGGGCTCTAGTATGAGCGACCCCATGATATCTTCTATTAGTTGTGCTCGCTTTGGTATGAATGAGGGCGCCGTCCATGAGGTAGGCTTCGAAGATGCCATCGTCGTTGGGATAGAACCATGCGGCTTCGAGTTTAATCATGCCGGAGGTTTTTAAGATTCTAGCTTCGATCTTTTTTCCGCCAACTTCTTGGATGATTTCTGTTACTTCGTCGTTGAGGAGTTTTTCGCAGTAGTGAGAGAAAAAGCCGTGATCGTCGGTTAGGATCTCATCTATATAGCGGAAGAAGCTGCTGTTGAAATGAATGGGGCCTCGGCTTGGGACTTGGAGCCTGGCGGTGAAGTTTCCAAGGGAGGTGGCCCTTCTGCCGCAGACTTGCTCCTTTCCTTTGAAATCGAAGACGAGTTTATTGTTTTCAAAGCGGGAGAGGTATTCTCTTTTATCTCGTAAGAGTTCGCAGGCCTCGACGCCTATGAGTCTTTCTGGTTCAGTGAGAACTCTGTTGGTACTGAGGGCGTTACCGAAGGATAGTCCCTTCTCTTTATCGTCGTCGGCCTTATTTTTTCCGCATGAAAAAAGGCTAACGAGAAGTAGGCAAAGAAGAGCTTTAGTCATCATGACAGATCCTTTAAGGGTTTTCTTTATTATAATAAAAGCTTAAATGGATCGGCAAATGCCCTAGAGCCCTATGGATACTAGCGTTTTAAATCCGAGCGAAAGTGTTTGATTCTTTTTTTATTGTCTACGTACCAGATATCAAAAGAAGGGTCATCGTCTACTTGCCCGATGGCGTAGAAGCGGAAGCTTCCTTTCTTAAGGCATTTTTGTTTTTCAAATGATTTTCCAATTTTTTTCTCAACGAGAACAACTCTTTCATAAACCCCGTGAAGGTTCAGAGTATTGGTTGGTGAGTTCTTGGCGATAAGATGCTTACAACTCTCTGGCACGCCAAAGTAATAGAAATAAGACTCTTTCTTTCCTTGTTTGAAAATCTTGCGAAGATCGACTTCGTAGGATCCCGACTTCTTTTTTGATTTTACTAAGGCCTTGTATATTTTCTTAAGACCCTCTTTGGCGCCTTCAGTTCTTTTGGCGTAATCCGCTAGAGCCGCTTCTTTATTACAAAATCTCTGATTGGTGGGCTTCTTACAAAAATCTAAAAAAGTTCCCGCTACGCAGGCCGACTTTTCTTTTTCATTTCCTATATTGGCGCACTTTCTATTCACTTCTTTCATGAAGGCCTTCTCGCTAGAGAAAGCTATTAGAGGAAGTAATATCAAAGCTAGAAATAATTTCATTAAAAATCTCCTACGTCGCATTGAAGGCAAACAAGCCCTATCTCTCGCCACATCTTTACAACCGAAGCTCTATCTTCAACGACAAAGAGAACTTCATACTTATCTTTTATCTGATCAACATAGATCTCTTTTTTAACATCAGAGTCTTCTCTACGATCACTTTTTGGTCTCATAAAAAGTTCATCGACCTCAATTTTATGTTTTTTCATCCACTCGAGAGTTTCAGTTCTATAAGACTCTCCCCTTCCTGTGATGAAGACTGTCTTATAACCTTTGTCTTTCATGGCGAGGATAAGATCCCTGCACCAAAGATTCAACTCATCATGGACCATGCCTTCATTAAAAGCTTTCCAGTCTTTTGTTTGAGCTTGAACGTGGTGAACCCTGTGATTCACGTCTGCTAAGGTTCCATCTATGTCGACTAGGATTGCTTTTTGCATCAGTGTCCTGCTTTACAAAAACTTAAAAGGTTTAGACCAATCTCTTTGTTAGGTAGGCGTTCTATATCAGCATTGAAAGGACGAAAGTTAATCTCGCAAGTAACGGCGACCTTAGCGCTAAAAAGATGACCGCCATAGGCGCGAAAGTCTTCTCCACCAAGAACTGTATGAATATGAAAGAAAGGTTTTCCTTCGAAGAAGGAAAGGTTTCCATCGAGGCTTAAAAGTTCTGCTTCGTCTTTGAACATCTTTCTGTCGTAGTGTTTGTTTGCTAGATGATAAAAGCCTAGCTCGCAGTCTTTTAAGGCGCCAATCCCTGACATATGCCCGGACTTTAGGCCTTCTTTTGCGGCCCATTCTTCTAGGGTGCTAAAAAGATCTTCATCTTTATCTAAACGTAAAAACCAATTATCACCGTCTTTAAGTGCTTCCATGAATCCTCCAAAATATGAGAATAGGTTACGGTGAGTAGGCCTTAATGTCATCTAAGCATTGAGAGCCGTAGAGGGTTTTATTGCCCTCTGTGACGAGGCCTTGGATAAACTGGAGAAGGTCTTGATTTCCTTCGTTCTGCCAGTACATAACGCAGTCAGAATTAGAACAGTGAGCCCCGTGAGCTTGGTCATGATGCTCGGTGACAGCGTCGACACCGTTAGCAACAACTCCTAAGGCGTGTCCCATTTCATGGACTAAGGTGGCCTGCTCACCGAATTTTACCACAAGAGATTCATCACTAGGTCCAAGTTGTCTGATGGCGTCTTTAAAGATGGCGATGATAGTCGTTCCCGTGATGCTTACTCCAAGAACAGAGTTTGAGATTTGATCCCCTGAATTGTAAGCGCCCTTTAAGAACATGATGGTAAAGAAACTTGATGCCTCATCCGTAGGTGGAACTCCTAGGGTTTGTGCAAATTGAACAATCTCCCCCGGTGTCCAGCTGTCTTTCTCTTGGGCAGTCACAAGGTTCATTTCATTCAATTCTTTAGGCACATTGACTTGGGTGTTTTGCGTTCTTACTTCGAAGATCTTCTTTAAGTTCTCTTCAAGTAATCCCCAAACTGGCTGGTCTCGGTTGTTCTTTCCAGCATATGGTTCTGCATTAGGTTCGTAGAAGACCCTAACGTAGAGGTGTCTCATATTAGCGCCATAAAACTTATTAAGATTCTCTGGGGTTTGACTCTTATTGATCACCGAAGCAGAGGTAGGAACAAAGTCCGAATCTCCACAGCTGATAATAAGAAAACTGAATATTAGGTAATAGAGGAATCTCACCCCATCTTATCGACAGATTAGGCCTTATTCTTGACCTGAAGGGGCATCTAATTGACCATTGTTTCGATAGTCTGAAACGCCTGAAATCATTATCTTTTCGGCCATCTTAGAAGTGTAGTCCTCAGGCTTTATGGGAGGATGAAAGGTGACCTTAACGGATCTTCTCTTAAAGAGGTTTGGCATCTTAAAGACAACTTTTCCTCCGTGATAGCTAAAGATTGAGCCCCATAAACCATCAAGGCTAACAAGAACCACGGGAACTTTATTTTCTTTTAGGATCTTAAGGATGCCTGGTTGAAACTTTCTCATCTTTCCATCACGAGTAATCCAGCCTTCAGGGAAGATGCCAAGAGTCGCCCCTTCCCTAAGATGATCGCCAATCTTATCAAAGGCCTTCTTTAAAACTTCCGGGTCTTCTTTCTTAGTCGCGATAGGAACAAGCTTTGCTTGGCTAAACCAGAAGGGCCCAGTTGGAAGATAATAATAATTATAATCAATCACAAATCTAATAGGCTCTTTTAAAGTTCCCATCAAGATAACCCAATCAACAAAACTAATATGATTACTGGCCAAGATAAAAGGACCAGCGGGAACATGCTCTTGTCCTACAACTTCAACTTTATAAAAAACTTTCGAGAGGATCTTCATCCAAAAACGAGCGGCGTATTCTGAGTAGAACCAATAAACAATATAGCTAACAATAATATGAAGGATTCCTAGGACTAAACAAACAAAAGGAATTCCTTGAGGCACTAAAAGCATGACAACCACAGAGGCCGATACCATAAATAAAGCGTTCCAAATATTGTTTCCAGCAATGGTTCTTGCAAGGACTCCGGGGTCAGAGATTTCTTGCACGTAAGTCATCTGAGGTACCGTGTACATGCCACCAAAGACAGAGATCATAAAGAGGTCAAAGACAGCTCTAAAGGCTGCGGGTTGAGTAAAGAATTCGGAGAGGCCTACAAGCTCTGTGGGCTTAATATAGCCTCTTGGCATAAAATAAAGATCGATCAAAAAGATCCCCATAAGCACACCGGCCGTAGGAACAACTCCAATTTCAACTTTCTTATCAGAGATCTTGGCCACGATAAAAGAGCCAACTCCCATACCAACTGTAAAAAGCGCCAAGAAAAGTGTGGCCACTGTTTTATCCCCGCCTAGAACATCCTTACTTAAGGTAGGAAGGATTGAGAGGATAGCGGCCCCCATAAACCAAAACCAAGAAATACCAAGAACCGTTTTGAAGATCTTCTTATCCTTAGTGGTGATCTTGAGGATCTCCCAAGTGGGGCGAAAGAAGGTATAATCAACCTTAATTTCAGGATAAATAACCCCGACTTTATTAATAAATTGAGAAGTTAAGATACCAACACCACTAAAGAAACTAAGCCCGATAGCGATAGGAACGACAAAGTTCTCAAGAGGAATACTTCCCCCCATGATAGTTCCGACTAAGATAGCGATAAAGGTTCCGGTGCTTACAAAGGCATTCGCTAGGACTAGTTCTTTATCTTTAATAAGAGCGGGAATGATTCCGTATTTTAGAGGCCCAAAGAAGGCCGACTGAGTTCCCATACAAAAGAGAACGAAGAAAAGCATTTGAAAGTTTTCTAAATAAAACCCAAGAGAGGCCACGCACATGATCAGAAATTCTGTGATCTTTGTGACCTTAATGACTGTGGCCTTTTCATACTTGTCGGCAATCTGTCCTGCCGTTGCTGAGAATAAAAAGAAAGGCAGGATAAAGATACCACCGGCCGCCGGGACTAACATGGCCGCGTCTAGGCCCCAAAGTGAGACACCTTGGTAGGCAATAAGAATGACCATAGCATTCTTAAAGAAGTTATCATTCAAGGCCCCAAAGAATTGAGTCCAGAATAAGGGCCAAAAGCGCCTGTCGTTTGTTATGTAGTTTAAGCTCACTGAATTATTTTAAGGGTATTCTCTTGAATGTGCCAAATTCCTTTTTAGCCATCAGCTTAAAACGCGATGCCCAAAAAGATATATGCTTATTTGTATTCTACGTCTTTGATTCCAACCACTCCGAGGAAGGCAACTTTCTTCACGATGAAGTTCATCTTAGTGATGGCCCTCCCACGGCTGAAAAGCTTCCACTTCGTGCCATCAAAATCAACCTTGATCTGGCTGCTAATTCTTTTTCCGGTAGCACCGTTATAAAGCATATCGAGAGTAAAGTGACCTCCACGGTCGACTTCAAAGTCATTACTTCTTAAGACGATGACTTTGTACTTTCCTTCCTTTTCTTCTTTGAGAACGACTCCATTTTCACCGAGTTCCTCTACGAGAAAGTTCTTACTAGAATTATCGGCATGATCAAAGAGCCTCATCCCAGTCGCCTTCCCTTCATCGTCTAAGATTAAGAAAAGTCTTCCATTAAGAGCGTCGTGATTGTTCGTCACCTTTGCTAGAAGAACTTCAGCGCCCATGGCCTGCCCTGCCATCATTCCTAGAGCCAAACAAATTACTGCTGCTGAACGAACCATCCTATTCATACTTAACCTCCGTAAAGTAATAGAGCTCGAGATTCCCAAGAAGCCTTCACTATGGACAGGAATTGGTAAGGATTACACGGTCCTGTATTTTCTCAAACTTAACGTAACGCAGCAGCGCTATCTCCTTGAAGTTTTGTATCATCAGTTTTAATACTTTCTTACATGTATAAGCTCTACCACTATGTCCATTGTCCTTTTTGCGTTCGAGTTAGAATGGCGGCCGGTTTTCTGGCCCTTTCTTTTGAAAGCATCGTGCTTCCTTATAATGACGAGGCCACTCCCCTTTCTTTAATGAATAAAAAGATGCTTCCCATCTTTGAGTTTGCTGAGGGGGATTTAAGTAATGAAAGCTTAGATATTATTAAACGCTTGGATGTTAATGACCTTCTTCAAAATAATAAATCTTCAGAAGAGGAGCTCGATTCTCTTCTAGCAAAGATAGGAAGTGATCTTCATTCTCTTTGCATGCCCTACTGGATGTTTACGCCAGAGTTTAATAGTGAAAGCCGAGAGTATTTTCAAACAAAGAAAGAAGTTAAAAGAGGGCCTTTTAAAAAGCTTATTCAAGATAAAGAAATTTATCTATTAGGCTTAGAAAAAACCCTTTTAGAAGTAGAGACTAAGCTGACTCCTTTTTATAAAGGAGATAAACTCACCATCACCGATATCATGCTTGCCTCTCATCTTTGGGGGATGTACATCTTTCCTGAATTTCAGTTCTCCACAAAGATGCATTCCTATCTTCAGGAAGTGAAGAAGCAAACGAGCTTTGAATATCATGAAGACTTCTGGAACTAATCCTAGAAGATTAAGAAGTTCATTCCAAAAGCAAAAAAGATCAGGGATACCAATAAGTACTTAGAGGGAAATTTCTTCTCCACTAAGCATTCAACAATATTTGAAAAGATCGTCCCGGTAATAGCGACTCCAGCAAGAGAGGCTAAGTGCGCCTTTTGAACTGCGTGAAGATAAAGCGCTAGGGAGAGATAGGTTCCAAGGAAGCCCCCAAGGATCACCATAAAACGGTTCTTTAAATTAAGTTCTTTAAATTGATTGAGAATATTATATGGCCTGACTCTAGAGAGGAACAAAAAGAAAACCACAGCGCCTAAACAGCGGTAGAAGTTCCCTTCCAAGGAAGAAATCTCAGGATTATTGTCAAAGGTATAACGGGTGATGATAAGCCCTGTGGCATCAAGTAAAATCCCACCAAGGGCCAAAGCGATTCCAGTTGCCTGCCATTTCTTATCTTTCTTAAAGCCTTCTAGTGAAGTGATAGCCACGCAAAGAATAAAGAAAAAGATGGCAAGGAACTTTCTAGAATCAAGCATTTGATCAAAGGCAAAGTAGCTCATGATCCCAAGGATTAAGGGCTGAAAAGAAAAAAGGATTAAGGTTCTCCCAGCTCCTAGAGCGCTAAAGGCCTTGAGAAGAAGGATGTCTCCGATCCCGAGTCCAATAGTTCCAGAGAGAAGAAAAAGGCAGACCCATGAGAATTGAATATCATGCCACATACCAGTTAGGCTGATAGTCAGCCCAAATCCAATAAGCCCTACGATGGCCTTAAAGAAGTTCATCCAAGTACTAGAGAACCTTCTTGCATAGTGTGTGAATATCTGTGAGCCAAAGGCAAAACTTAAGTTTGCACCTAGGGCCAGGTATAATACCGTTGGTTCCAATTATCTTCCCTTGAATTCTTCTTTAATCATTACCATAATCTCTCTATGGATATCGATAAAAATCTAAAAAAGATTCGCCCCTTTACGGCGCCCCCAAAGCAGGACTATGTAAATTTTGTTGTTCCTAAGCTACCTCTAGACATAGAAATTGGTTGTGGGGTGGGATTGCACCCCATTCTTTATCAAGGGCAGCATCCTGAGCGCTGCTTGGTTGCTTTAGAGCATACCAAGGAAAAGTTTGATAAGTTCTACAGAAGATTTATCAATCATGGATCTCCAGAGAACCTAATCCCTGTCCACGCCAACGGGATCTCATGGGTTAGTCAGCAGCTTCCAAATGAATCAGTGGATCAGTTCTTCTTTCTCTATCCAAATCCAAACCCAAAACCTGGGGATCTTAATAAGCGTTGGTATGCCATGCCTTTTATGCAAAGGGTGCTTGAGGTTCTCAAGAAGGATGGAAAGATTACATTAGCGACTAACGAGGGTTTTTATAAAGACGAGGCCTTGGATTATTTTATAAACCATTGGAAGTTAAAACTTGTTGAAAAGATCCACTTAGATTCAAGCTTCAAGCCACGAACTCATTTTGAAAAGAAATACTTAGCACGAGGAGAGGCCTGTTTTAATTTAGTTTTTTCTAAATAAACTTTTGCTCTACCATTTGAACAACTTCGCTAATATCGAAAGGCTTAAAAATAATCGCTTCTATACCTAAGACCTTAAGCTCATTGCCCGTGTAGTCGGCAAAACCAGTAATTAAATAGATGGGTATATTTGATTTAGTATCTTTTATACTTTTAACTAACTCTACGCCGTCACCGTCAGGCATGCGAATATCAGATATAACGGCATCGACTCCACCTTTCTTAAAAAGCTCAATCGCTTTATTGCCACTTTCAGCTTCTATTACAGTGGCGCCATTATCCATGAACTCTTCTTTAAAGAGCTCTCTGATTCCTTCTTCATCGTCTACGACTAGAATTGTCTTTCCTGTTAAGGACATTTATTCACCTCTTAAATAGCTTTTCTTTATTATACGCATGAATTCCACTTCTCCAAACTCTTTATAACTCAGTATTTTAGTCAGGTTTCATAATAAGGCAATGCTGCAAATCTTGCTCTCTGCCCTTTTCTCAGGGTTCTGAGAAAATAGAAGAAAGTTAATTTTTGCCGGAGTTCATATGAGATCACTAATCGTTGCTATCTTCCTTATCCTCTTAGTTCAATTTCAGGCGCAAGCAAACTCTAGAGTTCATTTGAAGTCACGAGATATGATCGAACTCCCAAAGCTTCTCCCTACCACTTATCATATTGCTAACGAAGAGAAGACCAACTGCAAAGGTAAGTACCGCTCGAGAAGATATAGTGGATCTGAGAGGACTAATATCCTAACTCCTAGAGGAACAAAGATAGCAAGGGTCTGCTCTCGCTTTGCTGCAGTCTTGGCCATGGAAGGAACTGGAATTCTCTCTAGCGCCAATGGTGGACATACTGTGAACTGGGCCTCGAACTACCGTTATAAAGTCATGAAGAAATGTAAGTATGGTCTTGGAGTAAAAGGGCTTTGCCTACTACCTTTTCATACTATTGCCGCTGATAATAAAGTCCACCGCGCAGGAGATATAATCTATATTCCTTTTGTAAAACAGGCCAATATCACTCTTCCCGATGGAAGCATTCATAGCGGGCTCTTTCAAGTGAGAGATACAGGCGGCGCCTTTCAAGGGGTGGGAGCAAAACGAGTTGACCTCTTTGTTCATACTCAAAATGATCAAGAGAATATCTTCTTAAAAAAGAACATCCATAAGCCCAATTCATTTCAGGCTTTTAAGCTAATAGATGAGTCAAAAGATCAGGCCATCACTTATTTAAAAGAGAAATTCCCCGACATCTACTAAAGATTCGGGAAATTATTTCCCTTTTTGGAGGTACCAATGGTCCTCATTCCTCAAGCCCGCCCTTCTTACCGAAAAGTAATAGTACAGACAAATTCAACTCTTACTGAGGTTTTTATGAAAATCGGAATTCTAACGATAGCTAGCTTTATTATTTCTCTAAGCATGCCCGTGGCATTTTCTGGGACTCAATTAGAGTTTGATAAGGTCGATCTAAAAAACTTCACTCTTGATTATAGAGATTCTAAGGGAGTTGCATCCTTTGAAAAGCTTGAGGCTCAAGTGGGAGACTTCTCACTCTCCTTTAAAGACTATCAAATTGACCTACAAAAAGAGGAAGGTAAGATTCTTTTTCAAAAAGAAGATACTTCTTTATTGATCGATCAGATTCAAGGCTCGGTTCTTGATTCAGTAACAATCCTTTCCCTAAATAATGCAAGCCTTTATGTAGAACCTGAAGCTCGCTTTAAGTTCCATATGGATGGAGGTGAGTTTGAATTAGGAGATGGTGTTCAATCTCTTGGTCAGGTGAGCATGGAGTGTAAGAGTGAGAGAGGAAGAAATGGAGACGTTCTAAGTTTTCTTCGCCCTTGTTTTACTCTAGGTCAGCTCTCAATCCCCTATTTAAATATCTCTGACTTCTCAAAAGGCACAATGGCCGAGGTCTTTCCCATTGAAGAGATTGAGAACCAAGACTTTAAAGAAGAGATCAAGAAGTTAAAAGGTCCCGATTCGCTTAAAGAAATTAAATTATTTGTTGCTAATAATAGATACAAGCTAAGCTTAAAGACTAAGTTTATCCTCAATCTTAAGTTAAAGATGGAAGGTAAGGCTGAGTATCAAGAGGAACAAAATAGGATTGTCTTTACAGTAGAAAAAGCAAAGATAGGATTCTTTAGCGTAAGAAAAAGAATCCTAAAAGAAATTCAAAAAGCTGGCATCAAGAATGTTCAGGTCTTTGGTTATAATATTATTATAAACCTTTAAGTTCCTTTTTAAGGTCATAGTAAGCTGATTTCGCTTTAACCTGATGAACCTCTTTGGTTTCTAAGTGAATGAGGCTTAACTCTCCACCCCAAGCACAACCAGTATCAATACCAATGGTCGTCTCTTTTACATTAAGACCTTCATCGGCCCAGTGTCCATAGATGACAAGTTTCTTATCATGGTAGAACTCATACCAGCCGGGATGATCTTTCTTTCCAAGACCTTCTTTACCTAAGTTCCAAGTTCTAATACGTGTTAAGAGTTCTGCCGGACTGTCCTCTAGCTTCTTGCCAGGAACTATGCCTCCGTGAACAGCAATAAAGTCTTCTTCTTCAATATAAAGCGGGAAAGTTTTAAACCACTCTGCCCACTCATTTTCCTTCCCTTTCATCTGCGAAATAAGAAGTTCAAATTTCTTTTTCTTTTCTTCGGAGTCTTCTAGATAATCTAAGAAACCTAGCTCATGATTGCCGAGGATAACTTCACTACCTTCTTTTTTAACCCACTCTAATACTTCTATTGAAGCTGGGCCTTTATTGATTAAGTCCCCTAAAAAGATGAGGCGGTCTTCTTTTTTAGAATAATTAACCATTTCAAGGAGCTCCATAAGCTCGTTAAAACATCCGTGGACATCGCCCACAATAAGGGTCCTTTTCTTAGCCATAACGCTTCTCTGTGTAATTGTTTTAGAACTGTCTAATAAGTTAACAGATTAAGGATACCATAGTCCATTTAAGAGGCTGTTATTACGAGGAAATTTTGGCCATATCTTTGCAATTCTAAAGCTATGAATATGCGACGAGCAGGACTCTTACTGCTAACCCTCATTTTCCTTAGTTCTTGTGGCCTTCCAATCGGAAGGGACCTGGTTGTGAAGAATAAGGGTGAAGTTCGCCAATTTGAATCAAGTAATCCCCTCTTTTCAAGCATTGTGACTCAATTTGAGCAAGCTGGTAAACAATATTCAGGTAATGCTAATTTCTCGGCTGGTCATGTCCCAGTAAACTTCGGTGATACGGAAAATGAGTCTTTTGAGGGTGTTTGCTTTAGTTATCCCGACGGAACAACTGAGGTTATCATCAAAGAAGCTTGGTGGAACTCTGCTTCACAATCCCTAAAAGAATCCCTTCTTTTTCATGAACTTGGGCATTGTGTCCTTAATAGAGACCACGACAACGAAACTCATGATGCCAATGGCGTCACTTATAAGGCCAGTTTAATGAGTTCGGTTATTGTTAATTCAGGACAGTATAATTCCCATAGAAGTGGTTATCTAACGGAGCTCTTTACTCTAAATAAGACTCCTCTTTTTCAATCTCTTGATTCAAATTAATACTTAATCGATGGTCTCTAGAACTTCTTTTACAATTCTTTGATCCTCTTCCCAAGACGGTACTTCACTAAGATATTTCTCTGCGATCTCTTTCTCTTCTGCTTTAGAGTCAGGATCATCCAAGACTAACTTAGCTTTTTCTACTTCTTTTAATCTATTGGCGCGCTCTTCACTAAAACTAACAATCTTACTAGCGTCTCTTAAACTATCATAGCTCATCCCTCCCACTTGCCTGGTTGAAGGTAGCTGAGATAAGAAAACATAATCAACTCGTTTGATTCCCATCTTCTTTCTTCTACTTGGGTTTGAAAAATTCTTTATAAAAGATTCAAGAGCTGGCCTGGGCATAAAGTCTGCAAGATCAGTTTTTAAAATATAGCTAATAAACCTAGCCTTCCCAAGGAGCCCCTCTTTGTTGGTGCCTTTAGCTTTCCAGGCTAAGGGATTTAACTTGGCTATTTGCTTTCGAAGTTTTCCTGCGCTGACTAAGAGATTATTATGACTTCCCTTGATTCCAATCTTCATTAAATGAGCATTAGAAGTTGTGGCGCAGTTATAGCCGGGAGTGATCTTAAGACCTTCTTCAGTTCTTACTCGGTGAAGGTCTTGCTCATATTCATTTCTCACCTTTAAGAGATCCTCAGGAGGAACTCCATAAGCGTAGAGAGTGTAACTTGGGCGGTAGTTCTGTTGTCCTTGAATAAGATGACCAAAGTAACTAACAAGGTCTGTATTTCCTGCGAGGACTTCTTTTTCTCCTTCAAAGTAAAAGTTGAAGGTCTCACCTAGGATTCTTCCGTCCTCTAGAACTTCTCCCATGCCAATGGCAAAGTGCCCACCAGAAGAGCTTGGATCATCTCCCTGTCTTCCTGATAAGCTAATGATCAATACGCCTTCACCAGTACTTGGGCTATAACCTTCGTCCTCATGAAGCACGGCCCTAAACCCCTCTCGTCTTTGAGAGAATTCATTCTTAGGCATCTCTTTTAAAACAAAATCAAAGGGGCTCTCTTTAAAGAACTCTGGTGGCGGTGGAAACTTATCCCCTCTAGAGGTGATAAGATTTTTCTGAAGAAGAGCGTTGATAATAAAAATATCATCTTCAAAATGCCCTTGAGAGAGGACTTCTTGATCTAAGTAGAATTCAAGTCCTTGATCATCAAAGCTTGATTCATGAATAAGTTTTGTTCTCCCTAATCTTACTTTCGTTTTGCCTATATAAAGCTGCTCCCCTTCTTTTTTTAAATGGCCTTCAAGATCTTCAAGATCGGCGACAATGGTGGGAGTGGCTTCCACTAGGAACTGCCCTTCTTCTTTTACACCAACAAGTTCAAAAAAATATTCTTCGCTGTTTAAAAGCTTTGAATCAAAAGCGAAGCGGTAGTGACTTGGAATAATTAACTCTAAGTCCTTAGGCAATTTGGGGGATTTTAAATAGATAAGGTCACCTTCTTGATAGAGGTGACCTCTTATAAATTCACTCATTAGTCTGAATTATTCTCATGTAATCGATTGTTAAGTTTCTTCAAAGAGTTTCTCCAACTTTCTTTCTTAGATTTAGGGCCAGGCCATCCTCCATCGTCAGTTGAATCCCCTTCAGCACCTGCTTCGGTTTGTGCCTTATCACTACCACTTGTTTTAAGCGCCATCTCATCGAGGATTTTATAAAAATCAAGTAGTGGTTTAAAGTCTTTCTTTGGATCTTTTTGAAGTGAAAGGTATTTCATGACTTCTTCTTTAGTCATTCCATTTACTTTATTACTACTTTGCCCATTAAGCCTTATGGAGGTTACTGAATGATCCCCTGGGGATAAGATCTTTGTTGAGCCATTAGGAAGTTCTGCTAAGACGCTTCCTGAAAGAAGCGCTACCTGACTAACCTTGGTTCCGGCTTTAGTTGTAAAAGCATTCCCCATAATCTCCGTTCCGCGAACACCCATAGCAACATCACCGACCTTAACTCGAATATCACCTTCTTTAGCTTTCTTCCTAAAGTGCATCCGCATCTTTCCTCGAAGGAGGTTTACATCCATGATCCTATTGGTCTTTGAAGTAAACTTAAACTTACTAAAGTCCATCATACTCTTTGGTCCTAAAGTTAAGTAAGTATCATCAACCATTAAGACCTTTAAAAAAGAGCGTCCCTTAGTTTCAACAATATCTTTAGGCCATAACTTAGTCCCAAGCTTTATCTTTATACGTTTTGATTCGCCCTTCTTCTGTGAACTAACATTTCCTTTTACAAGGATGACCTCACCTAAATACTTAGGAATGACTTTTGAGGCGATAGGATCAAACTCAAATTCTTTTTGAGCAAAGGCCAAGTTTGAAATAAGAGAGAAGATTATAATTTTTAGGATCATCTTTATAAAATATCATTTATTTAAGCTTTCATCAGCTAAAAGCCTATTTTGCCTCTTTTATATCAACAATTCTAGTGCCTTACTAACCTTGTGCTACAATACCCTAAAGTTTTACTCAAGTACTTCCGAACAGGAAGAATAATTTAAAATGAAAAAGGGTTTAGCTATGAAAAATTCAATCTTTAAAGTCTTACTCCTAGTCGCGCTTCTCGCCGGTTGTTCTGCAAAGAAGGCCAAGGTATCTGAAGCAGATATGGACCTTACCGAATTAGATGACACTCCTATGGAGCAAATTGTTGAAGGCAATACTGTTGATATGGATATGGAAGTCGTCCCTTCTGATAGAGAAGAGGATGAACTTATCGTTGAAGAGATCACAGAGCCAGATGTTCTTGATGAACAAGAAAGAATCAGTGCTGAAGATAGCGAACAGATCATCGCTAGCGTTCAAAGTGAAGAGGACAGCCTGACTATGGCCGAGGCTCCACCAGAGTCTGATAATTCAGACATGACTGAAGTCTCAGAGAAATCTGAATACATTATTCAAAGAAACGATACTCTAATGCTAGCTGCGTGGAAGATTTACGGAGATACATCTAGATGGAGAGAACTTGAAAGTTTAAATCAAGAAAAGCTTCATAATGGACAAATCTGGACCGGAGAGACTCTTGTCTTTAACCGTCCTGATTCAGAATTTGTTTGGAACCCTGAAGGCTCACCTTATTTAATTCAAGGGGGAGATACTTTAGGAGTTGTCTCAAATAAAGTATATGAAAGTCCAAAGCATTGGAAGGCCATTTGGTATAACAACCGAGACTTAATTCGAAATCCGGATTTAATCTTCGCTGGCTTCACTATTTATTATAAAGAACTCGAAAAAGTTAACGAGCGTGAGATCGCTTCATCCTATCGAGCCTTTAAAAAGTAAACTAAAACAATCAGGAATAAATTGATCGATTAAGAGAACAGGTGCGCAGGCACCTGTTTTTACGTATACTATGATTATAAATAAATATCAGGGAGTTTTAGATGCTTAAAGTATTAGTCATGGCGTTGGTTCTATCAGTTACCTCTTGCGCTTCTAAAGATAAGGAAACTGTAGCTGCTGAAGCTGAAGCTGCAAAAACGGAAGCTAAAGAAGTTACAAAAAAAGAAGTTAAGAAGGCTCAAGAGAAGATGAGCTCAGCGAGTGTAACAGAAACAATGGAAACCATTGTTTGTACTTATAATAATGATTCGAGAAAGATCTCAAGCGTCAAGCTAGACAATGGTGGATGCGAAGTTCATTACGATAAGTTTGGTGAAAAGAAAGTTGTTGCTACGGCAAACTTCGATCTAGGTTACTGTTCTCAAATGGCCAATAAGGTTTCAAATAATTTAGAAGAAGCTGGTTTTAGCTGTAAATAATAGGATTTTTTATGTTTAAGAAAATAAGCCTCCTCTTTTTAGTTCTTTCTATTACTTCTTGTGGTGTGTTCAAGCCAAAATACAGTAAGCCGAGCACTTATGATGAGAAAGCGAGAAAGGTTTTAATCGAGTTTTCTCCTCTCTTACAAGATTGTTATATTAAAGAATTAGAAAGAAGTTCGAGAAAGATTAAAGGTTCAGTTACTTTTAAGATCAATATTGCTCAGACCGGAAAGGTTGAGTTGGTTAAGTTAATCGACGATACTCTTCGAAATAAAAGAATCAAAGGCTGCTTTGTAAAAACCATCCATAAGATTCCTTTTCCAAAGCATGACAATGTTGAGCCAGTGCAATTGAATCAACCATTTAAGTTTAGATACCCTAAGAACAAAAAGTAGTTAAATTGCAAATATTTCGGTAGCGAGTTATCATTTTAATATGAAAACTATAATCCTCGCTACCGTATTACTTCTAAGTACTCCCCTCTATTCTAAAGATTTCCCCATGAAGCCTGGCTACCGCCAGTTAAAATTATCAGAGCTTCCAAGGGATCGAAATGGTAGCTTGATTTCTTTTCTCTACTCAAGTGCTTCAACAAGTAACCGCTCCTTTAAAAGTTCTTTAAATGGAACCCAAGAACTTATGCTAGACGCTATGATCGATAGCTTAAAGAATGGCCGTGCCCCCATGGCCAATTCAATCTGGAAAAAGTTTGTGCGCTCCTTACAAAATGGAAAGAAGAATCTAAGCATTAATAATATTATCTTCTCCCTCGTGAACTCCTCTTATCTTTATAAGAAACCAAAACTCGCTTACCGCGCTTCTCTTTATAATATTCTTAAAGAAAAGGTATCCATCTTAGAGAATGAAAAAGACTTCTTTAAAGATATGGAAAAAGACTGTGAGGCCAATTCTTTATGTGGCTATGACACAAAGGACGAGTTAGATAGAACAAGAGATCTATGGAAGAGAAGAACTAAGATCTTTGAAAAAGAAATGAAAGACGCAGAAGACCGATTTAAAGAAGCCTATGATGAGGATGATGGTCTTAGCCACCTCGTGGTTTATATGGGTAAACTCTTCTTTGAATCAGCAGAAGATATTCTTTCAGATAAGTAACTAGCGGTTGAGCATAACTCCTACCCCGTAACGGCTTGTAAAATTATTATAGTCTCTAAGAGTATCTCCATAACCTAGAAAATACTGAAAGGTTAAAAAGATATTATCCGTCATTGGAAAAGAGACATCTGTCTCCCAAGCGCCCTTTTTCTTTGAGAAATTATAGCGGCTTAAAGTAGAGATGAATAACCAATCTAACTTAGCCGTAATCCGAAGCTCTCCAAATCCATAGAAGTCTTGAATTTTTTGGGTCTTAACAGGAATATCAGGTCTTCCTTGATCCTCCGCTAAGATATGCCAAATCTTTAAATCAAAATTTAAGACGGAACTTATCATATAAAACTTAAGATATAAGATATCCCAAGAGCGTGATTCAGGGTCTTCTCTCCCGTTTGATTCATGAGCATAGCCGATATCAGTAAAGAAGTTATCACCACCGGTTCTATAAAAGACTTCTGGATTATAATTGGTTTCTCTAAAAGGTCTTGAGCCTTCTTTATCAAAGACCTGCCATAAACTTTTTTGAGAATAGGCGCCAAAGAAGGTGTTTCGATTGCCGTCTCCAAAAAGAGGGATCCTAATACTAAACTGATACTTTAATTCTGTTCTTTTACCAGTATCTTTCTTTGAAGTGGTATAGGAAAAAGGATGGATATAATTAAACTTATGCAATTGAATCAGCTTTATTCCCTGCTCTTCCTGAGCACAGACGGAGCCTGAAGCTAGAATGATAAAAATAAAGAGGCGCATAAAGAGTTTAATAAATCCTCCAGGATACCTCATTATTATACTTGCTTACTCCCTTTCCCTCTAGCCGGAAAAAAGAGAGAATATTAATATTTTTAAGCACTTATAATAGCCAAAACGACTCTATTTATTGAGCTAAAAGCCGATAAGCTTAGTATGAAAAAGATATCAATCATTACTCTTTGTTTTGCCCTCGTCGCCTCCATTGTTTGGTGGAAGATGGATTCCTCAAATACGGCCTTTCGTATTGGAATAAACCTCGATCCTAAACCTACTTCGAACACAAGAGGAATAGCTGGGGAAGGAAGTCATATTCCAAACAACTCTATGACGGAGAAACAAAAGCAAATCCTTAAGCATGAGGCCATTGAAAGATTTAAGAGAAATTCTAAAGATCAACCAATGGATCATACTCAAAGTTTTAATAAAGAAAAAAAAAAGTAATCAACCTTAAAACCAAAGAGTTCAGGCTTAAAGGCCAAGAGCTCTTTGTCTCAATTTCCTATAGAGCTATTCCAAAAGAAAATACCGATGCTGCCTCCCGCGCCATCGCTTCAGTAAATAATCACTATATTGTTAAAGGATCAAAAGGCCTTCCTGTTATTGAAGATCCCGTAAAGTTTAGAACCGGCATTGCTACCGGCCATATCATTGTCAAACCAAAAGAAGATGCTGATCTCTCTAGCCTAGCAAAGAAATACAATCTTAGAGTTGAGCATGTAGTACCTCATTTAAATTTAGTGACTCTTGTTCCTAATGACTCTGATGAATTGCTAAAGGTTTCGGCCCTCTTAAGCGAGAGTGAACTCTTAACTTCAGTTAAACTTGATGTCTCTTATGGAGGTCCTCGTGCAAAATAGTCTTTTCACTCTTTTGTTCTTAGTCATGATCTCTTCTTGCGTGAAGTCGGCCAAGACCTCTGCCCCAAAAGAAACAGAACAAACCAATACTCAAGCAAACACACCTACAAATAATCCAACGCCCGCCCCTACTCCTATTGGAACTCCAGTGGCAAATAATCCTGATCCCCTTTATATCTATGCTTGGCATTTAGATAATAGCGGTCAAAAGAACTTTGCTGATGCTGGTGGAACAATTGATCAAGACTTAAATATTGTTGGCGCCCGAAACCTAGGAAGGATTGGATCTGGAGTTAGGATTGCAGTCAGTGATACTGGTTTAGAGACCGCTCATGAAGATCTTTTTAGCAATCTATTGACCGGTGAACATAGAGACTATACCAAATCAAGTGCCCCTTTTCAGGGCGACCCAAACCCAAGTGGAGATGCAGGTGATCATGGAACTAGTGTTTCAGGAATTATCGCAGCGGTTGGAAATAATGGAATCGGCTCGCAAGGAATCGCCTATGGCGCCAAGCTCGCTGGCTTTAAATATATAGCAGGAGGAAATACTCTTTCGCGAATGCTTGATCAGGCTAATGGAAACTTTGATATCTTCAATTACAGCTATGGTCTCTACTCTTGTATTTTTTCAGGAGTTCCCTCTGAATATATTGATCAGTTAAAGTACGGAGTTAATAATCTTAGGGCCGGAAAAGGTGCTATCTATGTTAAGGCCGCTGGAAATGAATACATTGGATCAACTAGTGATTGTTTTCCAAGTGAGGCTAATCCTAGAGTTTATTATGGCAATGCCAACTTAGAAGAAGATCACTCCTACCCTTATCAAATCGTTGTAGCCGCAGTGAATGCTAATGGAATTTCATCAAGCTATTCAACACCAGGCTCTAGTGTCTGGATCAGTGCTCCAGGTGGAGAATACGGAAATACAAACCCCGCCATCTTAACCACAGATAGAACTGGTTGCGATAAGGGTTATGCTAAAACAGGCGCGAGCAGAAATGATTTTGAAGATGGAGACGCTCTAAATCAAAACTGTAATTACACTTCTGTTTTTAATGGAACTTCTTCAGCCACCCCAATGGTCTCTGGAGTTACCGCTCTTATTTTAGACGCTAATCCAAACCTCTCTTGGAGAGATGTAAAACATATCTTGGCCACTACTGCTAGAAAAACAGACCCGGCCAGGGGAGATTCGAACCATCCAGGTGGGCTCGATCTAGCGGGGCATGTTTACCAGCAAGGCTGGAAGACAAATGCAGCTGGTTTCAATTTTCACAACTGGTATGGCTTTGGAGCAGCAGATGCTGGAGCGGCCGTTTCAATGGCAGCCAGCTATCAAACAAACTGGGGCATCCAGCAAGAGACTAACTTCCTGCCTAACTCTGGGACAATCGATGTCTCAATTCCTGATGCAGATTCAGGAGGGGCCAGTAGTGACCTCAGTGTAAACCAAAACCTAACCATCGAGGCCGTTCAGATCAGAATCAGTATAGAGCATAGCTTTATCGGTGACTTAGGTATTGAACTAACCTCTCCGAGCGGGACTAAATCTATCTTGATGAATATCAACAGCTCTGTTTCAGGCACTGCTATTGTCGACGAAGTGCTCTTATCCAATGCTTTTTATGGGGAGCCTTCCTTTGGCCAGTGGACCCTAAAGATCGTTGATGGCTACGCCCAAGATGTGGGTAAGCTTACCAACTGGAAGCTCAATATTATCGGACATTAAGCCTCACCTTTTTACACAGCTCAGCTTATTCTTGACCCCTTTAGAAGTTCGCATTAGAAAGTAATGAGAACTTAAAAGGAGTGAATATTGCTTAAGCCAAATGAGCTTTTTTATCAGTCTAAATTTGCTGAGTCCCTGGACTCTAGCGGCGTCTATCTCCTAGGCTTCGGCTTTGATGGAACCGCCTGTTTTAGAAAAGGAACTAAAGACGGACCAGATGGTCTTCGTGATGTCTCTGATGGAATCGAATCTTATAGCCCCTACCTTGACCGCGATATCAGTGAACTTCCACTTTTTGATTTAGGGAATCTTCCGGTTGGAAACACTGATGATATAGAGCAAAACTGGTGGCAAGCGGTTAATTCTTTTCGTGACCTCGTTCATGAAATTAACTTAGAAGAAAAAGGAATTAAGCTTCTTACTCTTGGTGGGGAGCATTCCATTGCTTACGCTCCCATTGTTAAGATGCTTCAGGCCTATCCCGATTTAGTCATCCTTCACTTAGATGCCCATGCGGATCTAAGAGATGGTTACGAAGGGTTTCATTATTCTCACGCTTCCATCATCAGAAGAGTGCTTGATCATATGAGCCCAGATCAAGAACTTATCCAATACGGAATCAGATCAGGAACTAAAGAAGAATATCGTTATATGAAAGAGAACGGAACTCTCTCAACTTCGCGAAAAGAATTCTTAGAAAAAGTAGAGGCCATCTCTAAAGACCGCCCAGTTTATTTAACTCTAGATCTTGATTACTTTGACCCTTCCTTCCTTCCAGGAACTGGTACTCCAGAGCCTGGTGGAGAAGACTTTCATAGCTTTATCAGCCTTGTGAAGATCCTTATGAATAAGAAACTAGTGGGAGCCGACGTTGTCGAACTCTCCCCTTCTATCGACTCAACTGGAAATTCTTCCGTTTTTGCGGCTAAGGTTGTTAGAGAATTAATATTAGCTTTAAGTGAGAAACGGAAATAAAGATGAAAGAGTGGACTAAAGAAAAAGCTAAACGCGCCTATCTATTTGATCGATGGGGAAATGGATATTTTGACGTAAACGACAAGGGCCATCTAAGCGTACATCCTTTAAAAGCTGGATCAGTTGGTATTGACCTTGATGAGGTTATCTCTGAGATGAAAGATCAAGGGATAGCTTTTCCTGCAGTGATCAGGTTTCAAGACATCCTACGCTCTCGAGTTGTTGAGATCAATGAAGTCTTTAAAGAAGCAATCGAAGAAAATAACTACCCAGCAAAGTTCTTTGGGGTCTACCCAATTAAAGTTAATCAAATGCGTGAAGTGGTTGAAGAGATCTTAGAAGCTGGCCGTGATTATAATTATGGCCTAGAAGCTGGCTCTAAAGCAGAACTCGTAAGTGTCCTCGCTTACAATAGAAACCCAGAGGCCCTAACGATCTTAAACGGCTATAAAGACAATGAATACTTAAAGCTGGCCCTCTTAGGCAGGCGCCTCAACCGTAAAGTGATTGTGGTCATTGAGAAAATGACTGAGCTTGAAAGGCTCCTTGACCTCTCTGAAGAACTTGGGGTTCGCCCTCTTGTTGGTCTTCGAACTAAACTCTCCATTAAATGCGCCGGAAAATGGGCCGACAGTGGCGGAGAGCGCGCCAAGTTTGGTCTTACAACAACTGAACTTATTAAATCTGTTCGCATCTTAGAAGAACGTGGCTTCTTAGACTGCGCTCAACTACTTCATTTTCATTTAGGAAGTCAGATCACTGATATTAGAAATGTAAAGGACGCCATCTCTGAAGGCACCAGAATCTACGCCAAGCTTAGACAAATGGGTGTGCCTCTAGAATATATGGATGTAGGCGGCGGTCTCGGGATTGATTACGATGGAACCCATTCAACCAATCAAAGTTCAATCAATTACGGAAACACTGAATACGCTAGTGACGTTGTCTCTGGCATAAAACAAGTTTGTGAACTTGAAGATGTTCCTTGCCCAAATATTGTCACCGAATCAGGAAGGTCTATCACGGCCCATCACTCTTGTGTTATCACAAAGGTTATTGGAACCATCAAGACGGCTCAAACAGACTTTGAAACTAAAAAGTCTGAGGGCGAGCATATCCTCGTCACCAATATGCGAGACGTAACTAAAGAATTAAAGAAAGAAAATTTTAACGAAATCTATAACGACGCTAAGAAGATTAAAGATGATTGCATCAGTGCCTTTAAACTGGGCGTCATCAATCTTGAAGAGAAGGCCAAGATTGAGACTCTTTATTGGCAAGTAACCGCCAGGATCGATCAGATGGTCGATAAGCTAGAGTTTCCTTCAGATGACCTCTCTGAACTGCAAGATAGCCTAACCAGCCAGTACCTCTGTAACTTCTCGGTCTTTCAATCTGCCGCAGACTCTTGGGCCATCGGTCAACTGCTTCCTATCATGCCCATCACCAGGCTCAATGAGAAACCAAATGTATGGTGCTCTATTGCCGACATTACTTGTGATAGTGATGGAAAGATTGACCGTTTTATCGATCTTGAAGAGGAGACAAAGAACCTTCCCCTTCATGAATTAAAAGATGGTGAGGATTATTTTGTAGGGCTCTTTCTCACTGGCGCCTATCAAGATGTTATGGGAGATATGCATAACCTCTTTGGAAGACTAAACGAAGTTCACGTTTATAAAGACGGAGATAATGGCGAGTTCTATATTGAAGAAGTCATCCCTGGCAATAAGATCAAAGATGTCCTCTCTACTATGCAGTACTCCCCTGAGTTTTTAAGCTATAGATTAAAAAGAAGTGTGGACAAAGAAATTGCTGAAGGTAATATCAGGCCAAGAGAAGGCGTAGCTTGGGTTGATTTTTATGATAACTGCCTAGAAGACTATACCTATTTAAAGACATGAAAGAATTATTAGATTTTTATTTATTAGCATTCACTTCCCTTTTCAGTATGATCAATCCTTTTAGTGTCATGCCTGTCTTCGTTAAGTACACTAGTGGCTATAACTTAGAAAGGACAAAGAGATTAGCGCGAAAAGGAACCCTTGCCGCAATGATCGCCATGTTCATCTTTGCCCTCACCGGACAGATGATCTTTAAGTTCTTCAATATCAGTCTTGATAGCCTTCGTGTTGTAGGGGGAATCCTCTTCTTCATCAACGGCTTTGATATGCTTCAAGCAAAACCAGTTCGTACGAAGGATGAAAATGAGGCCATAGAAGATGATGAAGATGTGGGAGTAACCCCTCTTGGTATCCCTCTTCTTTGTGGCCCTGGAACTATCACCGCTGTCATTCTTATGAACCAAGGGGCCTCTGGCCTTCAGATGAAAGGCGTTCTTTATTTCGCCATCATTTCAACTTCACTTGTAGTTTTTCTCATGCTCTTTGGATCTAAATGGATCTTAAGTAAGCTTGGTGAAGCAGGGACGAAGGTTCTTTTTAGAATCATGGGATTGATTGTTATGGTCATCGCCGTTGAGTATTTCTTCACGGGTCTTAGAAACCTTCTCAGAATTGCTTAATCCTAACTCTTTATAATTAAAGAAATTAATTCTCCTTTGTTAACTTCCTGTTAACTATTGACCTAAAGCTTACTTGACCAGTTCGTTCCAATTGTTGACCATGACGCTAAATATTAAGAACATTAACATGAGGGCAGAGTTATCAAATAACTTGGAGCGACCTATGAAAATGCGAAAATTAGTTTTTTTGATTCTATTCACACTTGTCTCATGTAAGTCTGAAGAACAACTAGGACTTGCCTCAAACGACCCCGTAGGAGGCCAGCGAGATGTTGGAGGAGATCCTAGTCATATTGACTATACTGACGTTGAATCTCCTTTAGGAACGAGAGGAAAATGGAAGATGTCCTGGAGCACTCAGGTAGGAAACTCTATCGATGATCACTCAATTGAACTTGTCGATGATGCCACTATCCCTTACTCAGACCTAGAGGCCCTAGATTGCCACGGTTATACCGACGCCTCTGAAGAAGATAAGAAAAGGTTTTGGGCCTTATTCTTCTCTTCCATCTCTCTTTATGAAACTGACTTTAATCCAAATACCCGCTATTGGGAGAGAGGTCTTAATGTTTGGTCTGAAGGGCTCTTTCAATTAAGTGTTTCAACAGGAAGGTATCATAATGGTTGTGAACATCTAACTTCTGATAATATCTTAGACCCCCATGGTAATATTGATTGCGCTGTCGCCGTCATGAGAAATCAAATGAGAGTAAGGGGTTCTCTCTTTCCAAGCCGTGCCTACTACTGGTCAGTCTTAACCACAGTAAAGAAGTACAAGGTTCAAAACTTCTTTAAGAGCCAGATGAGTGAGTTAAGCTTCTGCCAGCTTTAAGATCGTATTAAATTCTTTTTCGGAAACAGGCATGATCGATAGCCTGTTTCCTTTCTTTACAAGCCCCATAGTCTCTAACTTCTTTGTGTTCTTTATTTCTTCTAATGTAACTAGGTTCTTAAACTTCTTTTTAAACTTAACTTCCACCATAAACCAGCGAGGGGCTTCTTTAGTACTCTTAGGATCGTAGTACTTATTTTTTTTATCATAACAAGTATGATCAGGATGAGATTCTTTAGAGACTTCTGCCAGACCGGCCACTCCTGCGGGAGAGCAGCTGCTGTGATAAAAGAGAATCTTATCCCCTTTTTTCATATCATCTCGCATAAAGTTTCGCGCCTGATAGTTTCTCACTCCATCCCAAGGCTCAGTCTTATTCTTTTTTAAGTCATCAATCCCAAAGACATCAGGCTCAGACTTCATTAGCCAAAAATTCATCTCTACCCCTTGAAGAACTTCTCTACACTATCAAGAAGAAACTGAGGTAGAGCAAAACAAGCACTATGTAGTTCAGGAGTGTAGTACTTAAACTTAAGTCCGGATTCAGCCACTCTTGATTTATCAAAATCTTTAAGAGGACTTAGTCCTTTAGAAGCGAAGGTAAAACACCAAGCTCCACCTGGATAAGTCAGGTTTCCAAACTGATACATACGAACAAAAGGAAATTGGCTAGATAAGACTTCCATCATTGATTCTTGAATAGGAACATTATACCAAGGAGATTCTCCTTGAGAGACGACGATTCCGTTATCAGATAAGCAGCTATAAACGTCTTTATAAAAATCAGGTCCAAAGAGTGGTTGAGCAGGACCTATGGGGTCAGTTGAATCAACAATGATGACATCAAATTTTAGCTTTGTTTCATTAACATATTTAACACCGTCACCTATGATCAGCTCCAACTTAGGATGACCTAAAAGAACTTCACTTGTTTGCGGGATATGCTCAATGCAAGCGTCCACAACCATCTTATCAATCTCAACCATGACAACTTTTTCAACACCTTCATGACGGAGGGCCTCTCTTGCTGAACCGCCATCCCCGCCACCAATAACAAGAACTGTCTTTGGATTAGGATGAGTAAAAAGAGGAATATGAGAGATCATATCATGATAAACGAATTCATCTTTTTCAGTCAGCATGACAAGGTCATCATTTAAGAGCATCTTTCCATGCCATCTGGTTTGAACCACTTCGACCTTTTGAAACTCACTCTTCCCAGTGAATAGTGTCTTGTCGTTTCTATAACGAACTTCCATAAAGTCTTCAGTTCTCTCTGTGGCCCAGTTTTCAGTGCTCATTTACTCTCCTTAATATTTAAAATATAGGGACGGTCATTTACCGTTTCTTTATTATAGAAATGGCTAAAGATGACATCATATCCTAGATTGATAGTCGAAGTGACCTTTGTTCTTTTGTGAAAGTGATCAGGAATGCTTATGCCTTCCTCATTATTAAAGCTAACAACATCAAAGGTTTCAGGCTTTAAGATTTCCATGAGCCCTTGAAGCTTATCACTTGAATTTGTTTCATTGGTTTCAAAGCTTATATAAGAATTAAATTCCTCAGGTGTAATATGAATCGTAAAATAGAAGTCATCCTTGATGGCATTAACTGAGTAGCCTTGTGGCTTAAAGGCAAAATCATCAATAATATAATCAGGAAAAAGTTTTTCCAGCTGAAGAAAGTCTCTTATGATCTTAGGATCTTCATACGTTTTATTTAAGAACGAACTAGCTTCAGGAGAGATTTCATACATCAAAAGTTCAATCGTTTTATCTTCCACTGAGGGAGTGTATTCTTTGTTTGAACAGTACATAAAGTTATGATGTTCATGCATCTTACCAAAGCGGTAAGCGGTCCCATCTATCTCTTCAGATAGTGCTTTTACATCATCTAAGAATGATGATTTTTGTAGATGAGAGAAGTACTCATTCTTTCTTTGAAAGATCAATGAGGCGATATTATTTGAAGGAATTTTAGAGAGAAAGAACTCGATGGCCTTGACTAAAGTTGTCTGCCCACAAGTGATAAGAACAAAGCGGTCTTCCCAAACAAAGAGGCTTGATTCAGAGAGAAGAAAGGCTTTTGTTTTAGAGTTCTCAATACTCGAGAGGATCTGCGCTTTAGAGTTTAAAACAAGCTCTTCCCAAAATGATCTTTCAAAACTAAGTAAGTTCACTTCAGAATTAACAACGACTTCAACTTTCTTCTCTGAGCCTTCAAAGAACACGGCCATCTCCCGGACAATATTTCCCTAAATTCACCGGTGGCAATTTTAGGAAAAACTCAATATTATAAAACTCTTATACTTTAGGTTTAGGAGAATTTCTATGGATTGCCCACGATGTTTAAGTGATAATATTGCTCCGTTTAATCATGAAGGAGTTGAGTTTGATTTTTGCTCTAGCTGTCATGGAATTTGGACCGATAAGGGTGAACTCTCAAATTATGTCGAGACAAGACGAGACCTTCCTAATAAGTCTGACCTCTTAACAGACGGGCGCCAAACGGAGCTTAACTGCCCAAAATGTGCTGAGACAAAGCTCATCGAGATCCCCTACTTAGAGTCTAAAGATATACTCATCGATAAATGTCCTAGCTGTAAGGGAATCTGGCTAGACGCAAAAGAGCTTGGCTCAGTCCAAAAACTGGCTCAGAACGTCGATAAGGGCCATAAAGTTCATTTAGCTCTTAAGCACGCCCTTTCTAAATCTAGGACTAAATAGGTAATTATTCCACGCATTAACGCAAGGCAGCACAAGATTATTAGAACTAAGTGATATAGATCCCTTTCAACAATGTGAGGGAAAAATGAAGCTGTTTATTTCAATCTGCTTATTGATGATAAGTGTTGTCTTTCTAGCCGAGGCTAATGCCTATACCTGCGGACAAGAGTTTCATAAGAGTCAGTTAAAGCAGTTCCCTGAAGAGAGAACCTATACGCCAATAACTGACAACGGTTTTGATCAATACAAGTCAGCTTCTCTTAAGAATTCTAATAAAGTTGTGCTTACCTTTGATGATGGTCCCCACCCAACGAGAACTCCTAGGCTTTTAGATATTCTTAAAAAGCATCAAGTTAAAGCGACCTTCTTTGTCTTAACAAAACTAGTAACATCTAAGACAGAGCCTATTTTAGAGAGAATGATCAAAGAAGGTCATATCGTGGCCACTCATGATCATGACCATGATAATAATAATAACGAAACCATTGAAAGTTATTATTCAGAATTAAAGAAATCAATCCTAATCTTGGACAAGATCTATAAGAAGTTTCGTCCAGAGAATAAGGGCATCTATTATCGCTTTCCTTACGGAGCTTATGGAAAGAATGCTAGCTATCATCATATGAATGTTATCAAAGATCTTTCTATGGAACTCTATGGTGAGAACTGTATCAATTTCTCTTTTTGGGATATTGACTCTGCTGATTGGTCACCAAAACTTAAAGCTGAGCAAATCGCGCAAAATATTTGGGCCCATATTAAAGGTGGGACCGCTTATAAAACAACTTCTAAGAAGACTATCTTTGGAAAAGTAAAATACAAGACTAAGAAGTACAATCATACATGGCCCTTTGGTGGCGGTGTTGCCCTTCTTCATGATATTCATAATAAAAGCATCGATGCTGCTGAGATCTTTATTAAGAGAGCTAAAGCAGAAGGTGTAGAGATCGTTCCCCTAGACAGTGTTAAAGAGTATTCCTTTTCTGGAAAACGCTGCAAGATTGACTAGGATTCAATTGCCCCCTAAGCTATTAGGATATGAAACTAATCAAAAAAAATGAATCAGGCTTCTCCCTCGTAGAAGTCCTAGTGGCTTCCGGAATTATGGGAGTCATGGCCGTCTTCTTTTACAAGTCATTCAATGACAATATGAAGCAGCAAAAGACGGTTATATCTAGGATGGAAGAGTCTAATATAATCAATGAGATCAGGCTGCTTCTCATGAACCAAAAGAATTGCTCTGAGACTTTAAAAGATCAAGAGTTTAGACTTGATGTAACCGGTAAGGATAACCTAGAGGAGCCAATCCTCTTTCTCAAGAAAGTCATGACTTCGGCCACTCCGGAAGGAGAAGAGCCAACTGATGAAGTCACTAAGGAGAAGTATCATCTTTTTGAAAAAGGTGAGAACGAAGCTGTCCACGGTAATGCTAGAATTAAGATCACAAACTATTATCTTCAATATGATAAAGAAGTCGTAAGCAATCTTGAAAAGGTAGGCCGTGAGGAAGTGAACTTTATGGTAACCTTCAGTCGTAACTCAAATAGTTTTGGGACGACTGATAAGAGCTATAAGATTCCCTTAGAGATAACGGTAGATAAAGATATGAAGTTAGAGAACTGCTCAAGCCTTGGTCTCCCCAATGCTGGAAAAGCAGGCATCCTAGCCTTAGATGCTAACAGATCTCCTTCTCTGAATAATCTTTCTGGTTCTGAGGCCTGTAAATCAAAAGGAATGGATTGCGCTTATGTTCATAGCACTAACTACCTATTAAAGTCTGATGGACTTGATGCTCCCCTTTATAGTCCCGCGTGCCAAAGCTCTTATAACAAAGAACTTGATGGTGTTAAAAAAGGTGTTGGAGTTTCTAACATACACTCTTGCAGTGCAAAGCTTGGCTCTCATGAAACTTTTGATTTAGTTGTTGGAGCTACTACAATAACTTGCGCAGGAACTTTTGTTGCCTTTTGTAATTAAAAGGCAACTCTAATAACTTCTTCTACTGATGTGACACCCTCTAAAACCTTACGAGCACCATTTAGCCTAATCCCTACAAACTCACCTTTGGTTAACTCTTTTAAGGCCTCTAAAGAAACTTGGTCATTAACAAAGTTCTTGATCTTAGAACTATAAGGTACCATTTCGTAGATACAAACTCTTCCATTATAACCAGTATTCTTACACTCTCTACAGCCATTCGCCTTAAAGGTTGTCGCTGGAGGCTTAATATCAGAATCCCCTACCAGGGTCTTCCAAAGGTCAGTACTACAAGGAGTTTGTTCTTTACAGTACTTACATAAAACCCTGACCAAACGCTGGGCCAAGATTCCTCTTAATGAAGCATTGATTAAATGAGCTGGTACACCAATATCTATCAACCGAGTCACGGCCGAAAGAGCATCGTTTGTATGTAAAGTAGATAAAACAAGGTGACCGGTTAGACTGGCCTGAATGGCCATCTCCCCGCCTTCTTTATCTCTAATTTCCCCTACCATGATGATGTCTGGGTCTTGTCTTAAGAATGATCTAATTGAACTAGCAAAGGTTAACCCAATTTGCGCGTTCACCTGCATTTGATTAAAACTATCATTTATAATTTCAACAGGGTCTTCGACTGTACAAATATTAACAGCATCATTTGCTAGTCTTTTAAGTGTGCTATGAAGAGTTGTCGACTTACCAGAACCTGTAGGTCCTGTGACAAGAACTAATCCATAACTATGTGAAACAAATTCGTTCCAGGTTCTAATATCATGGTCGTAATAACCTAATTCATCCATGGTCTTCTCAACCATCTTTGGATCAAAGATCCTAATCACTAGCTTTTCACCATAATGGGTTGGGATTGTTGAAAGACGCATTTCAATCATTATATTTTGACCGACAGGTCTTTTAATCCTTCCATCTTGTGGTCTTCTCTTCTCGTCTACCTTCATATGACCAAGTAATTTAAAACGACTCACAATAGGAAGAGCAATCTCAGGTTCAAACTTATAAACCACTCTCATCTTTCCATCGATTCTAAAACGAATCTGGGCCTTTCCCTTTCTCGGTTCAATATGAATATCAGTAGCTCTTTCATCATAAGCAAATTGAAGAAGCCAATCACAGATAGAACCAATATTTGAATCAACCTGATCTAATCCTTGCTTGCGCCCTTCGCCTAGCATCTTTTCTAAATCAGGATTCGAAAAGGAATTATCTTTGGGTTGTGCCCTAGCAAAACTTTTTGCTGCTTTATGAACAGTGAAGAACTCTTCAATAAAATGATCAATCTGTAGCGGTGAGGTCACTGCAATTTCAACTCTCTTAGAAATAGCTGTTTCAACTTCCATAACCCAGTTTCTATCAAAAGGCTCTGCCGTAGCAAAAAGAACTGAATCTTTATTAACTTCAACTGGGATGATCTTTAATCTTTTAATAAAAGCTTTAGGCAGAACCGAGGTACAAGCCTCAATATCTATCTTAAGCGGATCTATTTCAAAATAAGGAAAGCCCGCATAATCAGCGAGCCATGTTGAAAGAGATTCAATTCCAATTTCTAAATAAGGAGGTTTCTTTTGCTTGAGGTTTAACTGCGCTAAAACAACGAGCGGATGAAGCTTTGTATTCTTTCTTTTAACAAGAATCGCTTTTGCTTCTTCAAGACTTACCCAACCATAAGAAATAAGGGCCTCTAGGACTTCTTTTAACTGTAGGTTTCTATTTAAATTCTCTAATTTGGGTGCGCCCATTTAGATCTCCTCTAATTAACTTATCGGAGTAAAAATCCAAAGTCTGAGGGGATCATGTATATAATTTCAACGACTTACAACTATGAAAAATATTTATGAACCTTTGCGAGGTGTTGCTAGTGGGCTAGAAGGGCCTATGAAAAGATTACTCCTTCGTATTTGCATTATCCTAAGCATCTTGGCCGCCCAGAATGCCTTCGCCAATTGCGAAAACTCGACTTTGAATAAGTCTGATGAAATCTATGAGGGCTACAATTGTAGGCTTAAATCTAAGACAGGCGTCAAAGAAGTAAGGGACCTCTGTTTTATCAGGGCCCGTACCACCAATGATCCAGAAGAGGTCTATAAGTACACTCAGATGAAGACTCTCGTCATTGGTAAAACTGGCATAAGAAGCAGCTTTCTCACTTTTAAATGGCATCATAAAAAGAACACCTCAACATCAAAGCTTAAAGAAACTGAATCTAAGATTAAGATGAAGGATGTGACGGCCGTTGATTTTATGGCCTCTAATATTTATAAAACAGCAGAATTTGATAAAAAGACTCGCCTACTTTCCATAGATGTTTATAAGAAAAAGGCACTAATTGGGCTCAAAAAGTATAAATGGTACTCTGCGGATTTTAAGTGTGAAAAAATTGATTAAAATCATTCTATGAGCGAAATAGTAAATAAAAATATTCTTATTATCGACGACGATCCCGTCGCTTCAAAGACTCTCTCCCTTCTTCTAGGAAAGCTAGGAGCAGAGAATTTAAATATTGTTGAAGATGCAATGTCAGCTTTTAATTTAATCATTGAAAGGCTTGAATCAAATCCAATTGACCTTATTATCTCTGACTTTGTTATGCCAGAGATGACCGGCCTAGATCTTTATAAAAAGCTTATCCTAAGTGATATCAATACTCCCTTCGCCATGGTCACGGCCAATTCTGATTCTGATTCAATTAAAGAGATGATTGGTCTTGGGATTAATATGATTCTTGTAAAGCCTATTACTGTAGAGATGCTTCAATCACATGTAGTTGATCACTTATAAATAAGGGCGGCGAACCGCCCCTTTTTATATTAGTTCCAAATTCTGCTAACTGCTTTTGTTCTTTCAAACCTACTAAATTGATTTCTATTTAAGATAAGATTCTGAGGGATCCTAATCTTTAATTCAATCCCTAACTCTCTTCCGGAATAATCAGCGCCTAAGATTGTTCCTAGATTTAGTTCGACCTGAGTTTGATCCCCAGCTCTTACGAGTTGATATTCATTAGAGCTTAGCCTTCTATCCATAAGGACATTTCCACTTGTCACTCTAAGAAGAAGTTCAGTATTTTCAGGAAAGCTTACAAGCCCAGTCGTGAAATTCATCATTCCAGAGGATATTTCTGAAGCGCTTATCTCATTTTCAATAGGAGCAAAGAGTTCATCTGATTTCTTCATTTGAATAGAGTAAGTCTTATTAATATAAAGGTCTCTTCCGCTTCTTCTTGAGTCTTCTTGAAGATTAAAGACTAAGGCCCTTCTTGGTGAAGAATAGTCCTCTGAACTTAACGTTATGAGTTCTCTGTTTAGAACAGCATGAATATCAGTTCTCATGCCTAAACTGTCCCCTACCGCTGTAAAGTTAAAACGAAGGTTTGCATTGGTTCTAGAGTCGACAACTTGATAAGCTCTTCTTTCTTGACGGTATCTTGTCTCCATTCGGC
Organism: uncultured Halobacteriovorax sp.; assembly: GCA_913061265.1. Lineage (GTDB taxonomy): Bacteria > Bdellovibrionota > Bacteriovoracia > Bacteriovoracales > Bacteriovoracaceae. The sequence continues at coordinate 642,888 of CAJXVS010000001.1, forward strand.
AGACTCTTTCTTGATAAGGCACTTGCCTACAAACTCTACGTCCTGGCTCGTCTCTACAAACTCTAACTGGTCTGTCCGTACAAACTCTTACACGCCTACAAACTTGGTTTCCATTTCTGTCACGTCTACATTGTCTTTCTATACGGCACTGAGGCTTGTTTACAGTTCTACAAACTCTCCTTGGCGGTCCTTGCCTACATTCTTGTCTATAACGAGTCTCTGTTCTACATACACGCTCTTGATAAGGAACCTGAACGTAACGGTATTCGGTTCTCATCACTTCAGTGTTAAGAGACATATTCTGATCAGCTCTTGATCCAGAATAATTAATCTGACCCCTCTCAGTTTCAGCGGAAAATAAAACGCTGCTAAACAAGGTCATGAAACAAATCAAAATTGCTTTTTTCATGAAAGCACTCCTTAAAAGAAATAATAATTAAAGTTGAGTTTATTATGACTGCCATAGAATAATAAGAAAATTACTCAGTGCTTCATTTTGGTATGGAGCAAAGCTTTGTCATAAAAAGATAGTTTAGTACTTAGAGTGTCCTTCAAAATTGAAGAGAAAGGGTGTCAATTTGTACCCGTACTTTTCAGTCAAGATTGTGGAATTCTCAGGCTTGATGGGGCAAGCGTAGCTTAGTCCATCTCTTTCAAGGTCTTTAATTCTTCCGATGACTCTCCTTGCCTGTTTCGACGAGAGAAACTTTGAGCAGTTCAGACCCTCATCCATGGAGTCATCAATAAAGGGCCTAAAGTCTAAGTCTTTAATCTTTGTAAATTTATTATTCTTACAAACAATAAGGGGACCAAAGTTAGAACCTAAGTGATCCCTACGTTTTTGCAAAAGATGATTCCAAAAGCGCATACCATTAAAGTTGGCCGCTTGATCAGCATAGCTAAAAACACCAGTGGTCTTAGACCCAAGAGTCCACTTCTCTTGCCATCTTCCGTACTTTAAAACCTTCTTAAGTTTCTTACCTTTTAAGTGATGCCTTTTAAAATAAAGAAAGCCACGACCAAAGAGGTGTTCAAATTTATCAGAGCCTATAAGGTGACCATTGTAATTGAGGACAGCTCCATGAGCTTCTTTATAAAGTCTTCCTACAACAACGAGGACAAATGAGTTCCACCACTTAAAGTCTCTATAGATAGAGTCCTTTAAATGGAAGTAGCGCTTATCAACATCATCACTTTCTAAAATAGCGTTAGTCACTTCTCCAGAGAGGTGATTCTTAAAATACTTGCGCATCTTTTTATAAAGATCTTTTTCCTCACAATGGGATGTTTTTGATAAAGCCAGGTCTAGATACTTATTGGCAATTCTATTCACCGAATCACTAGAGTCCAACAAAGGTTGATAGCGGTCTGTGAAAGAGTCTATCTCACTAGAATGGAGGGGCGAGCTTAGGAATAAGGCTATTAAAACGAGGGTACTCTTCATGGACTGATCTTAACAAAGCCCTAGAATGGGAGTCAACTTTAGGCTAAGGCATCCTCATATAAAATCAAGCACTTAAGGTTACTGATGACGCTTTATAAGACGTAAAAAATACAATCCCCTTCCTAAGAATAGTCCCTTTTTATAAGAAGGGGTCATCTTATTTGGAGAAAGTATGCATAGGATTTTAATCCTCATTTTCGTTAGCTTATTCAGCTTTTCGCTTTTGGCGAAACAACGAGTCGTCATGCTTATTAGCCTTGACCCTGAAACCAATAGGCCTCCCCTTCGAAGTAGAAATTGGAACATCAATGAGAAGCTTGAAAAAGTTTTCTTAAGAAAATTAAAGAAGAAGGACTTAGAATTGGTAGTCCTTCCTTTTACTCGTCAAGATGAGTTAAGGGCCGAACTTCTTAACCCTAATAATCACGCTATCTTTTGGGTTGGTCACTCTAATGCTGAAGCAGGCTTAGCTGCTGCAGGTATCTATGATGATCAAGGCTTTAATATGAAAGAAGTCTTCCAAGAGATCCATCAAAACATAAAATTTCTAGGACTCGTTGGTTGCCAGGCGCTTCCTTTTGTTGAGTCCCTTAAGAAGTCTTCTTATTGGAACTTAAACTCTCACCTATCGACTTATGCTCGTGAGAAAAGAACAGACGCTAGATCTGGCTTAAAAAGGGCTATTAAAGCCTTCTTAAAAATGGATAAAAAAGAAGCTCCTGTTTGTCATGAAAAAGAAGTCATTCAAGTCAGAGTGACAAGATCTTCAGATAAAGAGTTAAGTTCAGCTAGGATAATAAGAAAAGGTCAACTTGTTGGAAGCTTCGATGAGAATCAAGAAGAGATAACAATCGAGTTACCTTTAGGTCTTTCGAAATCAGAACTTAAACTAGTTCTTGAATCAGGGGCTCCTAATAATACAAAAACAAAGTTTAACTTAGGAAGGCTTCAGTTCGAAGCTGAAGATGAAAGTCTGAGCTGGAAGCTTTTCGCTGATAGGGATGGAAATCCTCTAGGCTTTGGCTCTCATGTTTACCGTTTTACTGGAAATTTAAAAGAAGAATTAATAACTAGAAATATATTACCAAAACAATGTTTAACAAATAACTAATTCCGAGGGGGATAAAATGTTAAAGAAATTACTACTTAGTTTAGCTTTACTTGTTTCTATGAGAGCCCATGCCATTACTGGCCTAGTTTCTGATAGTGACTCAATGGCCACTGTTGGTCTCGTTATGATGGACATCAGCCAAGTCGTTGTTGTTGATAGAACTGTTTATAGAACTTGGAGAAGTAGAACTGTTTATAGAACTGTAAGAGTTTTTACTTATGTTCCATTATTTCTTGCCGGTCTTGTTCTTCTTGATGATAACGGAAAGATGACTTTTGGTGAGCTTGAAGCCGAAAAAGCTTCTGAAGCTGGAATCAATACTAACGAAGTTATTGCTTACAACGCTGAACTTGAAGAATTAAATGCCATTAAAGATATGGTTTCTTCTGAAGTTGCTGAAATGGAAGGATCAAAAGAAGTTAGAGCCGAAGCAGCAAAAGGTCTTTGGACTGAATACAAAGATTATGTATCAGCTGACGCCTTTAGTGCACTTGTTAAATTAGTTAAGAAGACTCTTTAATTATATTTTAGGGGCCTAGCAATAGGTCCCTATTTTATTCTCGACCACTTCTCTTTAAAATAGAAAAAATAAGAACCCAATAAAACCTCAATTAAAAAATAAAGGCTTAACTTTAAAGGAAACTTCTCCTTAGGCTTAAGGCCATTCATCCTGGCCTTCATATCCCGCTTACAGTTCTCAATATTTCCATTTAGAGCATAGTCGGGGCATTTAGAGATCTTATCTTCTAGTATCTGCTGAAAGCATCTTTGCTTGATAAACTGAGTTGAGATCTTTTTGCACTTTGTAAAATGCCCGAGCTCCCGAGCCAGCCTAGACTTATCATTGTCTAGATAAAAAAAGAGGGGTGTACAAATTCCTGAGATTATAAAAAATAGTGTAATTTCAAGAAGGTTGTCTTTAACCCAAGCTTTAACTGACATTTTCACTCCGGCTAATTTGTAGTTTTGAACTAATTCCAGTTTAGCCTTAAAATAAAGAGGAGACAAAAAAAAGGAGTTTCAGGATGAAACTAATTATATCAATGCTAGTACTAGTTTTAAGTTTTAACCTTTTTGCTAGTGAGGCCATTGGCTTTTATAGCAATGGAAAGATTGGAAATTCCGTTTCAATCGATGCCTATTCAGAATCTCATGTTAGAAAGCTCTATCGAAATAGAGGCCAACTCTATGGAACCACAGAAACTATGCTGGCCTTGACTTCCCTAGCTGATCATATGAAGGCCAACTACCCAAGTGTGGAAGTCACTCAGATTGGAGATATCTCTTCAAAAAATGGCAGAAAGATTAGAAGGCATAAGAGTCATCAAAACGGTCTTGATTCAGATGTGGTTTATTATAGAGTTAACGAACAAGCTCAGCCTGAGTCTGAAACTGAATGGGGAGAAGACTTCGTTATCAATAGAAAACTGACGAAGAATTTTCATATAGAGAGAAACTGGGAGGCCATGAAGTTCTTAGTCAATAACCATGACGTCGGAAGAATCTTTGTTGATGGACAAATCAAGAAGGCCCTCTGTTCTTATGCTAAAAAGATTGGTGAGTTTTCTCAAGAGATAGAGACCTTAAGAAGATTACGAATTGAGAACTCAGTGCATATGCACCACTTTCATCTTCGTCTTAAATGTCCATCGGGAAATTCCCGCTGTAAGGCTCAAGGCGAGCCTCCAACGGGTAGTGGCTGCTAACTAATACCAGACCTTACACTTAGTGCGGTTTCTCGTAGTATCTCCCCATCTCTGAGGCTTTAAGTCATTAGGGTGAGAAGAAAGAACGTTATTCTTGATACGCTTATAAAGTTCCGCCAAGTGCATCTTGCTTCCTTCCATATAATTGATTGAACAAGTGTTATAAAGATCAGTCTCAGCTTGTGAACCAGCTGTCACGCCCTTAACAATGGCCTTAGCCATTTCTAGAACATCAAAGTCAATCTCACTCTCAAGACCTTCATTAACAATTTCTTTATATTCAGTTTCGAAGTTTTCAAAAGAAGATTTTAAAGCACCATCTCTTGCTGGTGTAGAGTAAGCATCGTAATCCGCATAGTTCATACACTTCTTACCTGTTTCCATATGGTGTTCATAACCTTGGTTCACATAAGAGATTCTATCGCGGGCTTCAATACAAAGAAGACCAAGCTTTCTTTTTAGAAGAGCTTCTGGAGCTTCTGATCCAACCTTTAGTTTGTCTTTTACATAACGAAAGAACTTCTTTCCGAGCTCATTTACTAAAGTAAACTGCTCGTTGCTATATGAAGTTTCAGCTGGAAGACTATGATTTCTCATCCCTTCGTGCTGAGGCCATTTAAACCTCTTGAATCCCCAAACATCATGAGGAAGAACAGAGAAGCTATAGCCTTCTCTATGAATCATAGGCAGGTTCTTTTTAGCAATGGCCTGACTTGAATAGATAACATCGAAGTCACCATAACGAGTCACACCTTTAATATTGTATGAATGTCTAATTGTTCTTCTGAAACTTCTTTTAATCTTATAAGTAAAAAGCATTCCTGCATCAATGGCCTCAATCTTTACAGGGATTGTGTCGTGATGACTTAAATGCTCTGTTCCTACCGAGTCACCAAGGTAGTTAATCATAGCGATCAATCTTTTCTCAGCAGTTGCCCCTCGAGAATCAAACTTAGTTGTACGGTTTGAAAGATACTTATATTTATCGCCTCTTGATCCAGAAGGATTAAGAACCTTAAAAGGTAATCCATTCTCAAGTGAGAATATTGCTCTTAAAGCATAACTGGCATCGGCGCAATCAGCGTTAATTCCGTAGTACTTACTTTCAGTACCTACAAAGATATTCTTATGAACAGCATCTGATTCCATCCAAGTGGCATATTTCTTTTCCCACTCTACAGACCAAACCTGAGAATCTTCCCAGATCATTGCACTCGCTGTTTGACTCATGATTAATACGGCAATAAACATGCCTAAGACTTTACGCATTATACTCTCCCCCGAATTCCAAATTAAGAACCTTGATAGAATTAGATTTGAGGCTGCAGATTGTCAATAATTTAACTTTTCACAATCTTCCAACTCCCTTTAGAATCGAGTCATGAAAAATAAAAGATACTACTTGTTCGCCGCTTTATTCCTGCTATCTGTTGGTAAATGGTTGAAAGATAAACAGGATAATTTAGCCCCTAAAAAAGTGGCGCAAACAAAGACTGAAGTCGTAAAAGCTCAAGATAATCAAGAGGTTGAAGAAGTCGTTGAAAAATCCGAACCTGAAGTAAAAGATGTCCCTTATTCAGAGAGACCAACGCAAAGTATCAAATTCGATCCCGAGATGCTTCCTGATGAAGTCTGTCCTCAGATGCCTATTTTTTATAAAAAAGATATCGTTGAAGAAGAAGAGCTTGCCACTAACCTCCATTTTGTTATTGAAGGTGAGATCTTCCGCATAAGAATGTTTATCGAAGATGCTTCTTATGGAAGTTATAGAAAGCTCGTTTATTACAAAGAGGATTCTCAAGGGTTTCCAGTGAATATTAGAATTCCAATAGAGCACTCTACAAACCCAACTGACCAAATCATTGAAAGTTATATTAAAGGTGGCAAGATCGTTTACGAAAGTGCCGATAGACGAATTAACTTAAAAGATGGAAGAAGCATGACCTATTCAGTGCTTGATGGAGAACTCACCAAGTTCAATTCAGATCGGGATAATTGCTACTTTGAACCAAAAAAATAAGGTCTAAATACTTACACATGAAAAAACTAAACAGCATCATCCTCTCTCTCCTATTCCTTGGCTCTTGCGCCTCGACTCCTCAGTACCCAAATCACTGGTGGGCCCCTGTTACAGATAAGAATCCACCTTCTTGGGAAATCCTCCCGCAAGCTGGAGAGCGAGGAAAATCAGTCATCCTTTCTAAGAGAAATGAATTAGGTATCCTCTCAAACTTCTCAAAGACTAGTTTTTCATTTGAAGGAGAAACCTATCCAGGAATAGAAGGGCTTTGGCAGGGAATGAAATACCCTGAAAATACAAAAGACAAATCTGATCCTAGAAATAAGTTCCGTTACAAATTAAAGAGATCAGAAGTAGAGCAGCTCTCATCTTTTAAGGCTAAACGCGCTGGAAAAGAAGGCTCTAAGAATATGAAGAAGCTTGGTATTAATTGGGTTACCTATAATGGAAAACGCATGACCTACCGAACCTCAGAAAAAGGCGAGCACTATCAACTCATCAGAGAACTTATGAGCGAAAAACTTAAGCAAAATAAGGAAGTCCAGGATATTCTCCTAAGAACAGGTAATCTTATCCTCCTTCCTGATCATACCCAAAAACCAGACTCCCCACCGGCTTGGAAGTACAACCAAATCTGGATGGAACTTCGAGAAGAAGTTAAGAACGGAAAGTTGAAGCTCTAGAGATGCTTGGTCTAATCATTGGCATCGGTATCGGATGCCTTCTTTTTATTCCATCCATAGCAGAGTCCTTTGGTATTGAACTTCCCGCATGGACCAAGGCCTTAGCAGGATTAGGATTTCCTTTGATGTTTATCATCAGTTCAATAAAACAAAAGAAAAAAGATAAGAGTGAGAATCCAGGTCAAAAGATAACCAAGACTGAAAAAGAGTCATTTAAGAACATAGAATCGGGCCCCGGAAGAGGCCCAAATATCAAATACTAACTTATTCCATTTCGCAGGTAACTTCGATTTTCTCGTCAGTACCAACTGTTAGCTTACCTTTATAAAGACCAGTGTCTTTTTTAAGTTTAGCCGTGATCTTTAGAATGATGTTCTCAGCATTAGCATCAGTGATAGCTAGTTTGAATTTTTTAGACATATTCCAATAACCAACAACGGAGTCTTGATTAAAGACTTGAGCTATCTCTAATGGTGCACGAACCATCTGAACATCAGAAACAAGAGGGTTTCCAGGAACTCTACCTGTTGTCCCAAAGACTTCAACATTATTTCCTTCAGCATCAAGTCCACTACAATTAAATCCACCAGTAGCATGTGCGTTTAAAGAAGCGAGTAAAGCAATTATTGCGATTAATTTCATAGTTCTCTCCAATTAGAATTTTTTGGAGTTATAACAGAATTTTATTTTAGAGTGTGAGGCACTGAAAACTTTTCATGCTATTTAGCGCCGCAAATCATTGATTTATTTGAGGCAATTGACTTAAAAACGCTATGACAGGCGGGCTTAAGGTAGGGCTTATGATACTTAGCACTCTTAAGCCCTCTTCTTCTAAGCTCGCTATGAGTAACGAGAGGACCGTTATGGGCCCTATTTACCCTAGCAACGCCAGCAGCGTACTTAATGGCGAATGAGGGGCATGCTTTAGTTAGCTTTCTAAAGCAGGTTGCCACTCTTGAAGACCTATAGCTTGAGGCCTTAACAATGGATGCGCTCCCCTTACAGCTCCCACTGCTAAAGAGAGATTGAAGATCATCACTTGAAGCGGGAGATCTGGTCTCTTTAGTTCCCCTTAATTTTGCATTAAGACAGAGGGACGCTTTTTCACTAGAAGATTGAGTAGAGAGGCGCCCTACAAAAGAGCGGAAGATATCTTTTAAGAAGCCCTTTGTTTTACCAGAGCCTAGGTTAAGAGAGTTGGCCGAGACTTGAAATAATCCGGCTTCAACTGTTTCAGCAGATTTATTATTCCCACTTAGATCTCTTCCCTCTTTAAAGTTTCCATCGGCCTCACGTTGACCAAGAGAATACATAAGAGAATAGGTTGTTGCTAAGTTCTTTGGGTCAGTGCCTGAGACTGAACCTTTATTAAATAATGAAAGACTAAGAGCATCTTTAGAGCCAAATGAAGGACTAGAGAGGTTCTTTCCAATATTCGCCACCTCTGGGTTACAGAGATCTTGAATCATAGAATAAGCAAAAGTCTTAGCGTAAGGAAGACCAGCTCCTGTGGTGTTTCCTTTATTTCCTGTAAAGACTTTCTTGCAAGAGGCGTCAGCGTTAAAAGCTTTCTCGATCATTTGATCAATCTCTTTACTGTCCTCTAACTCTGAAACTGTATAGCTTGATGCCACCTTAAAACAATCTGCTCCCGCGTAACTTGGGGTGACAGCATTATTTAAAGTTTGGGCCAGACCATTATCTAAAACGTCAGCTTGAAAGCGCTCTTCAAAGGATTGCTCCTCACGGCGTTTAGCTCTTCGGTCTCTATTTCTTTTACTCACAAACCGGCTACCATTCTTTCCTTTATAAAGAGGAAGATAAGCGGAGTTCCCACCTTGAGGTGTTTCACAACTGCTTGAAAGAAACATGAATAGAATTAATATTAGATAAACTCTCACAGCTTTATTATCGGCTTATTAGAGGGATTCACTAAGGGAATAATTTTATTTTCAGTTATTTCAATAACTTAAACCATAAAGAGAAGGAAAACCATGACCATTATTGTGGGCAGAAATGCAGAAAGTTTGCTGCGTAAAGACGACAAATAACAATCCTCCCATGATACTTTTTCTACGCGTCAAATAAATATTTTAGGAGCCTACGTGAAGTACCTCATCATTTTCTTTTTAAGTTTAAACCTCTGTGCAAATGAGAACCCTAGGATCTCTGCCCACGAAGAAGCAGTATCGGCCCTTGCGAGCTTACACTTTGTAAAAGATGGAAGAGGTATGACCCTGACTCCTGACGCCGTTAATATGTTTGATTTTATGGCCAAGTTCTTAGGCCTTTCAAAGCCCAGTGATGGAAAGGCCCTCCGTGAAAAAGCGAAGGTCGGCATGTTCACTAAAAGATGGGGGCTTATTGAACAAGATAAAATTATCAAAGGTTTTTTCAATGTTCCCTATAAGAAGATGAATATCGGCGCCATGGGTTGCGCCGTTTGCCACTCAGGAAAAGCTGCGGGTCAGTATATTATTGGTCTTGGAAACAAGAACATCGACATAGGTCGCCTGGCCTCTGATACTTATCAAGCGAGTAAGCTTTGGAAAAAACTTACTGTTCTAAAGAGAAAGTCTAAAGACTATAAAAGAATTGAGAAAGACTCTATGGCCTTTGCAAAGCGCCTAGGGGATCAAGAATTAAATAACCTAACTCAAGGACTTGTTCCTATTTCAATGATCATGAGTTGGTTTTATAGAGTCGTTGAAGGAACGGAAACTCCTAAAGGCTCACCTAGAGGCGTGGTTAAGGTTCCTCATTTTTGGGGCTACGGAAAGAAGCGTTTTGTCGGTCAGTTCGCTGATGGCTTTGGTAACGGAACTCATGCAGGCTGGGGTCTCGCTGTCGAACTTGCTGGAACTCAAACAGCAGAAAACGTTCGCCAAATGATTCCAAAGATTGAGCATGCAGAGAACATGCTTGCTGACATCCTTCCGCCTAAATACCCTTTTAAGGTAAATCAAATCATTGCCGCTCGAGGTAAGAAGATCTTTAATAATACTTGTTTTAAATGTCATGGAACTTATGAGCGAGACCAAAATGGCCTGCCTCTCTATAAAGAGCCTAAGCATATTAAGATTCAAGTTGTAAAAACAGATGAGGATAGGCTTAAAGGCCTAACCCCACATTTCTTATCACTCGTAGATAGAAATCCTCTTCCTGAGTTTATTCAAAACAATGATGTTCCTCCTGGATACTTTGCTCCGCGCTTAGAATCCACATGGGCGCGTTTTCCTTATCTTCATAATGGATCCGTGCCAAGTATCATGGCCCTTCTTACTCACCCATTAGAGAGACCAAAGTTTTGGGACCTTCAAAGAGTGGGAGAAAAGGAGCGCTTTAATGAAGAGACTCTAGGCTTAACTCTCCCTAAAGAAGGAAGCCGTGAATATAAGAAACTTGAACGTGAAGCGAAGTCCGGAGCCAGAGATGTTTATTCAACAGAACGAGTGGGACAATCTTCTAAAGGGCATTGGTTTCGATTTTCAGATAAGTTAAGCATCCAAGATAAGAAAGACTTGATTGAGTATTTAAAGACAATCTAATCTTCAAAACCGTTATTGGCCCAGGTCTTAAAGGCGTCAATAATCTCTTCTGTTGGGACGGGTCTTTTAGGGACTCCGTTCCTATCAGTTTCAGGCATGCAGCTTCCTAACATACATCCATCTTCAGTATAAAAAACAATATCATCAGCGTTATCGATGATGTCTTGTTTTGTCTCAAAGCTAACTCTTGGTGATTTAGCATTATGACAATCAAGACAACTTTTCTTAATAAAATTTTGATAAACACTTTTAAAATTGGGAGCTACTGGTTCCACTGGTTCTTCGAAGACGATAAAGGGTTTTGTATTATCACGAAGACGCAGATCACCCTTCTCTAAGCTAAGAGGATTGCAGGAGGATAGGAATCCTCCTGCAATGAGAGACATAAAAAGAAGATTACTTAAAAACCGCATGACCTTTTTTCCTAAGAGCATCCATCTCTTTTAGAATTCCAATAGTGGCCATCTTATCGAGAGGGTTTGTTGAAAAAGAATCTTCTAATAAAATAGATTTTTCTAATAACTCTTGCATCATAGCTTGGTAGCGAGCAACGATTTCGGTATCGCCTGGGTTCACACCTGCAGGGAGGAGGCTTGATGCCTTTTCAATATCATTCTTAAGATTTAAAACCACTAGCTTTGCTTCTTCAGAGTTTATTCCTCTTGAAGCATTTTTAAAGGTCGCTTTAAATCCTGCACCAATTGACTTCATAACTGGCTGTAACTCGGATGTCATGGCGGGAGCCGAAAAAAGCATTGTACTCAAAACTGTAAAACCTATTAGTAGTACTCGCATAATCATCTCCTGGTTATTGTTATGCAGTAATTTTTTATAACCCTACTAAGGTATTCTTGAAATAACTAATAATGCATAGTATATATAGCCTGTCTCTTATACACATCTCCGAGCCCACGAGACTAGGCATGATCTCGTA
>CAJXVS010000002.1 GCA_913061265.1 uncultured Halobacteriovorax sp.
TCTACACGTAAGGAGTCGTCGGCAGCGTCAGATGTGTATAAGAGACAGGTATTCTCAGGCCTAGGAGTATAGGTAGGTTTTTCCGAATTAGTTGAGCGATGTATTCAATTAATTTTCATGATAAAATTTTAATCATGTCAGAGACTTACGAAGTTATTTTTACAGGTGGCGGCTCAGGTGGCCATGTCATGCCGACAGTAACTCTTCTTCACGACCTTAAGGGTAAGTATAGGATTGGTTATATCGGTGGCAAGGGGATTGAGAAGGAATTGATAGGTGCTCTTGACCTACCTTTTCACGAAATCACTACTGGAAAACTTAGGCGATACCTAAGTTTTGAGAACCTTATTGATATGTTTAAGGTGGTTAAGGGAATCTTTGATGCTTTCCTTATCCTTCTTAGAAAATCAAATAGGAAGACCTTGATATTCTCCACAGGGGGCTTTGTAACAGTTCCCGTTGTCTTAGCTGCTTGGATTCTTCAAAGAAGGATCTATGTTCATGAACAAACTACTCAGGTTGGTCTGGCCAATAAGATCGCTAGTAAGTTTGCCAAGAAAGTCTTTGTCTCTTACGAAGATTCACTGAAATACTTCCCAAAAGAAAAAAGCGAAATATCAGGTTATCCCTTGAGAGATTCACTGTTCTCCAATGAGAAAAGTGAGATCCATTATGATGGGTTTTCCATAAATGAAACTACCAGACCACTTCTTTTTATTACTGGAGGCGGAAATGGATCTAAGTTAGTTAATGATTTGATAAAAGAAAATCTTTCAAAACTAACCGAGAAATACTTTGTCGTTCATCAAGTAGGGAAAGGCTTTATAGGTGAATACGAAGGCTTAAAGACCGATAGATATTATCCCGTAGCCTTTATAGGGCCTGAGATCATAGATCTTTATAAGTGGGCCGACGTTATCATCTCAAGAGCGGGAGCAGGAACGGTATGCGAACTTGTGGCCTTAAATAAGAGGAGTATCTTTATCCCTTTAAAGATCGCTCAAAAGAATGAACAATTTCATAACGCTAAAGAGGCTGAAAAAAAGATAGGCTCTTTTGTAGTCTCAGAAGATGATCTTGAAAATTTAGACTTACTCGAATTAATAAGTAGATTTGAAACTGAAGAGAAAAGTCCTTTAGTGGCCAATACGGTTAACGGAAAAGACATCTTGATTAAGAAAATATCTGAAGCTATCGATTAAAAATAATAAAATGTTTTAGCGATCGCGTCCCATGAACCTTTGTAACGCTCATACTTAAGACCGAAATTCAGGTTCTGAAAGGCATGGGCCCTTAATTCTGAACCATATTTATAAGTTGTTTTATTATTCTCGACGAAAATATTCTTCTTCCAAGAGCCTGAGACATCCCAGCTTAGGATCTTGCCAAGTCTTAATAAGATCTTTGCTTCAGGTCCTACTCCTAAGCGGAAACCTCTGTGGCTTAATCTCTTATTAAAATCAAAATCTGTGGCAGCCATAAAGTAAGTTAGAATAGGGCCAGATTTAAAACTTATGCCAGCAGCTATTTGGGCAGTAGGAGCGAAACAATCTAAGCAGCCTCCATCTTTTATAGTTCTTCCACCAAAGTTTGCTTTCCAGCTTAAATCTGAAAAGTATTGCTCCATAGGAGTTATTGCGACGACCTTAGCTAAGGAGAATTCATCTACTCTAAAGCTTGAAGAATTTCCTCGCGCCTTATTCTCGTGATTATACCTAAATTGAATATTGGCCATCTCCATCGTCGCATTAGGGTTTTGACCCGTTGATAAGTCTAAAAGATCATGCATAGCAAATCTATATTCATACATTGAGTAGAGATCGCTTCGTGAGCTTGCTCCTGCTCCTAAAGCAATTCGTCTGGCCTTATGACCTAGATGAGGCATCTCTTCTCTTGGTGCAGGCACATTAAGTGGTTTAGATTTTAATCCAAGCTGGGCCCTTGCTACGAGGAACTTATTTTTCATCTTAGTTTCTTTTGAGTCTTCTAAAAGAATCTCTGCCGCATATTCAAAGTCGATAAAATCAATGGCCGTGTCTAGGACTCTGGCCTTCTTTTCTTTGGGTAAATTTAGCTCGGTCAATTCAAGTTTCTCAGCAATCTTATCAAAGGCGGCTCTCTCTTCTTTATCAAGGAGGGATAAGCGGTACTTTAAAACAGTCATCTTTGAAGGCCGGTAAGTTACTTCTTTTAAGAGACCTGGAGTTTCAGCTATTAGAGCGACGGTATCTGCGGGTATTACAAAGTAGGGAACCCTATCGGTTAAACCAAATTCAGGGTTGGCAACATCAACTAGTCCTAACATATGGTAGGAGCAATTTTGAGTTAGATAAAAATAACGAAAGTATGTAGTTCCTAGCTCCCACAGGTGAGAGACGACTCGGTCAATTTCTTCAGGTTTTAAATTTAAATGATAATCCCAAAGGTCTCTTGATTCATAATCGCTGTATTCTCTAATCTTATAAAAGTAGGGCATAGAGGCGAACTCGCCTAAGAAGCCACCAGCTAATCCCATGAGTCCGTAGAGAAATGCATTTGCTGTTGTGACATTTGCCGAGTAGTTAGCGGCATAGTCTAGCAGTTCATGCTTTTGTCCCTCTTTAGGGTCTTCATTCTTACTAAATCTCATCAAAGTATGACCGAAAGCTGAAGCGGGTCTGCTGATAAAGTAACTAGAGAAAACTAGGCTAATGCCTTTTGCAGCAACTTTCTTTTTAAACTTTAAGAACTTCGGACATTCAACGTCCTTAATCTGGCTGGCTGATTTTAATTTTTCTTTAAGATACAAAAATCGAGAGGGAAACTTACAAACAGGATGCTCATCTAGTTTTGTCTTATCAACCTTCGTAGTAACAAAGGCTTTAATAGTGGCTTCTAGCTCGAGGTCTGGGTTTTCTTTTCCTTCTTTAGAAAAATAGAATCCTTCGGAGTCGGCTTCCCCTTCCATTCCACCAATAAGATTGAATCTAAAGTGTAGAAGGTTCTTCCATCCTTTAGATTCGGAAAGCTGAATGGATCTTGATTCGCTGATAATCTCCTCTAAAGGAGATGCAAATGACACTGAGCATATTAATGCTGAAAAAATGAATAAAAAAAGGCCTCTGATCATGCCAATAAATTAGCTAATCAGAGGCCTTGTGACAATCAAATCGTTAGATTAGATACAAGCTTTGCTGTTGTCGATAAGCGAAGTAATTTGCGCGTCAACTTGTGAAGGAGTAGTTCCTTCAGCAAAGATCTTTCCGTAGTTTTGTTGTAAAACAGAACCTACAGCGTCAAGATTTGTACATCCGTACATTCTTGTAAGTGAAGCAAGTGTATCACCTTCGCCACGAGCAATGTCGTTTGAAAGAGCTACTTTGTTAGCTTCGATAAAAATAACTTGGGCTTGTCCACCAGCTCCGTCTAACTCACAGTTAGAAGTTCCTGAAGTCATACCAAATGTATTGTTACCAGAAAGACCGTTAGTAGTTCCACCAAGTACTTGATGTACTAGTGATGAACCGTCAGTCCAAATTGTTGAACCAAGTCCACAACCTTGTGCTTGGTAAGATGCAGCTGAAACAGTTCCAGCAAAACCTAGAGCGATAACCGCTAATAGAATCTTCTTCATAAATTCCTCCATGGATAAATATTAGACTCTTGAATATGAAAAATGTTAACAGAGGTCGGCGTCCGTCACAATGGGAATTTAACGTCATTTCAATACTTTTTATGTCTACACTGCTATAAAATAAAGAAAAATACTCGGGATAGGTGTATGGCAGCAAATGAAATCTTAGACATTAAGAAGCTTAAAGAAAAGTTCTCAAAGTTCGCTAATGAGCGTGACTGGGAACAGTTTCATACCCCTAAGAACATCTCTATGGCCTTATCAGTAGAGGCTTCCGAGCTATTAGAGATCTTTCAATGGCTGAAGACAGGCGATAAGAAAGAGCTCTCTAGTGAGCAATTGAATCAAGTTAAAGAAGAGTTAGCAGATGTCTTATTATACTCAATTAGGTTAGCTGACTTACTCGATATTAATTTAGAAGAAGCGATACCTGAAAAGATGGAGCAAAATGCTCAAAAATACCCCGTAGAAAAAGCACGGGGTAACTCTAAGAAATATACGGAATTTACTTAAGGCCTAAGAGCCCGTCTCTTAAGCCTTCGTCTTTTGCATTGATGAACCAAACGGAGAGAAGGTCTTTTGAAAAGTCTCCACCTTTGATCACACCTTGCTTAAGGTTTGCAAAGTCAACATGAACGTCTTTATCAGTAAAAGTTAAGACCACTTCTTGGTTCTTCTTAACATCACCCATTAGGGCATTGAATTCATTTATTCTTGTTTGAATACGAGGGAGGTCTTTAACAGCAGCTTTGAAGGCTTCGTTCCAACCATTAACAAGTTTTTCTTTTTTAACATCTCTTACAAAGTGCATACGGATATATTTAAGGCTTTTGCTGTTTAAGATCTGATTAGCATCTTTGGATTTTTTCTCTAGAAAGAGTCCGCCAACATAGACCTTAACTCTGAGCCATGTGGCTTTTCTGGTCCCAAGGCCGTTAAGAACTAGGTCCTTACCTTTGATTGAAATTGTATCAGGCATAGTCACTTTATCTTGCGTAGCTGCCTGAAGATTGAGGCTAAAGAGAAACAGGATTGAGACAAGTACTTTCATAAAATCACCTTTCTATTGGTTTAAATTTGCGAGATGCTGAGTTTAGCATTAAATTTCTAAGCTAGTTAACGAAGATTTTTGCCGCGGAGCGCTCAGTTGATTCAAATCAATAACTTATCGAAGGGTTATGGTGGTCAAGATATTATAAGTGAAGTGACCTTATCCTTGATGCCTCGAGAGAGAGTGGGTCTTGTCGGAAGGAATGGTTCTGGGAAGTCGACACTTTTTCGTATGATCCTAGGAGAAGAACTTCCAGATCTTGGGGATATCGTTATTCCTAAAGGCTATAAGCTCGGAAGCCTTTCTCAGCATATTGAATTCAATCATGAAAATGTCTTAGATGAATGTTGCTCGGCATTGCCTAAAGGTGAAGAGCATAATGTGTATAAGGCAGAAAAATATTTAATGGGTCTGGGTTTTAGCGAAGAGGATTTCTTAAGACCTCCTAGTGAATTCTCAGGCGGGTTTCAACTTCGAATAAACTTAATTAAGGCCCTGCTGCAAGAGCCAAACCTTCTACTTTTAGATGAACCAACTAACTACCTTGATATTATTTCTTTAAGATGGCTTAGGGGATTCTTAAGAACCTTTCCAGGTGAGATCATTCTAATTACTCATGATAGAGACTTTATGGATGAGGTATCAACTCATACGATGGGGATTAATAGAGGGACTATCAAAAAGATTAGTGGTGGAACTCAAAAATTCTATGAGCAAATGATCATGGAAGATGAAATCTACGAGCAAACCCGGCAAAACATGGAGAAGAAGAAAAAACACCTCCAAAGCTTTGTTGATAGGTTTAGGGCGAAGGCTTCAAAGGCCACTCAAGCTCAATCAAAATTAAAGCAATTAGATAAATTAGGCACCATTGAAAAACTAGATAATGATAAGAACTTCGGTTTTAGTTTTAATTATAAAGATATTCCTTCAAAGACAGTTCTTGAAGCTGAAGATCTAAGCTTTTCCTATGGACCAGAATTTCCTACTCTCTTTGAGAATGTTTCTATCAGTCTTAAAAAAGGTGAGAGGCTTGCCATTATTGGAAAAAATGGAAAAGGTAAGTCCACTCTTTTAAATGTTCTAGGTGAAGAGCTTAAGTCTAATAGCGGAAATATTAGGTTTCATAAAGATGCTGAGGTTTCTCACTTTGGGCAAACTAATATTCAAAGATTAAGCATGAAGGCCACAGTCGCCGAAGAAGTAGGCTCTGCTAACGATGCTCTTACAAGGACGGCGGTTAGAAATATTTGCGGCGCTATGATGTTTGAAGGGGACTTAGCTGATAAGAAGATAAGCGTCTTATCTGGTGGCGAGAGAAGCCGGGTCCTTCTTGGAAAGATCTTAGCGAATAAATCGACAGTTCTTCTTTTGGATGAGCCGACTAACCATTTAGATATGGAGTCCGTTGAGATCTTGATTGATGAAATAGACAGCTTTCCTGGTTCTGTTATCTTTGTGACTCACTCTGAATTTATGTTGAAACAATTGGCGACTAAGCTTGTTGTTTTTCAAGAAGGTAAGGCAACGATCTTTGATGGCTCTTACGATGAGTTTCTAGAGAAGATTGGCTGGGATGAAATTGAAGCAGAAACTGAAGACTATGTAGAATCAGCCCCGAAAAAGAAATTGTCCAAGAAAGACTCTAAACGCCTTCGAGCAGAACTGACCTTAGAGAGGTCTAAAAAAGCGGGACCTTTTAAGAAACAAGTCGATAAATTAGAAGAAAATATTTCTCTCTCTGAAGATAGGATTAAAGAGCTTGAAGCTGAGCTAGTGGTTGCTAGTGAAAACTCTGATGGGTCGGCGGTGACGGAGTTATCTAAAGAATTAGGATCTTTAAATAAGAATATCGAGACTTGGTTCGACGAACTTGAACTTGCTTCAGAAAAATTAGAAGAAGTAATGAATGAATACGATGAGAAGCTCGAAGAGTTAACTTAAGAGGTCTTTTTTCTAGCCAGCCATAATTTAGTTAGTAGAGGAAGAATCCCAAGAAGAGAAAAACTTATTATTAATCTTGGGGAGAAAATCTCACTAAGGTTGTTAATTTTTGAGAGCTGGCATCCCGCATTGACATAGACCATAGTTCCTAAAAGCATTCCTAGTTGTGAAACAAAAAAGAAGACACTTGTTTTGATCTTAGTTAGGCCCATCAATAAATTGATTAAGAAAAAAGGAAAGACCGGAAGCAGCCTTAGAGAAAGAAGGTAGTAAGCGCCTTCTTTTTCTATTCCTCGGTTAAAGGTCTTTAGTTTATCACCAAATTTATCTTGTATCTTTTCTCTAAAGAAGAAGCGAGCTGTAAGAAAAGCAATGGTCGCTCCAATTGTACTTGCAAAACTTATGACTAGTAATCCAGTCCCAAACCCAAAAAAGGCACCACCGGCAAGGGTTAGAACGGTAGCCCCTGGTATCGATAATGCCGTAGTGAAGATATAGACTAGTGCGTAGAAACTTAAGGTCTGAATCTTATTTGATAGATAGAATTCTTGAAAGCCTGTCTGATTTTCTTTTAGGTATTCCAAGGTTAGATAACCTGTCAGTCCATAACTTTTTACAACCCCAAATAGGCTGACGATCAAGATGAAAAGAATGATCTTCGGTAAGTAATTCTTCATTAATGATAAGTGTACTCTTCTTTATTTTTGTTACAAAAAAGCCCAGCTTATAGCTGGGCCTTGATTATTTAGAATTTAAAGTCTGATTAGCGGTTAAGAGCCTGTTGTAGGGCATTATAAAGATTGATTCTTCCACCAGTCACAAGCTTGCTAGAGAAACGTCCAACCTTAGTTGTGCTGTCCATAAGAAGGTTCTTAAGCTCAACTGGTCCAAGAGCCGGGTTGTGGCTTAGGACTTCAGCAGCAACCCCAGCGGCTGCAGGAGAGGCCATAGACGTCCCTGACATGCTTGAGTAGCGGTTGTTTGGTGTTGTTGAGTAAACGCTTGATCCTGGCGCTGCCAAGTCTACGTTCTTCTTTCCATAATTTGAAAAGTAACTCATCCCGCCTCTATTGCTTGTTGAAGCGATTACCATGAGGTGATCATTTTCAAATGAAGCTGGGTAGGTAAGTCTTGAATCAATATTCTGTGAAGAGTTTCCTGAAGCTGCAATCACGAGAACCCCGTAAGTTTCACCGATATGCTTGATTGTTTCAGAAACGGCCATTCCACCTTCGTTATGAGCTTTGCCAAATGAGCAGTTAATGATCTTTGCTCCATTTTTAGCAGCGTAAAGAAAAGACTCGATAACATCAACATCTAGCTCATCACCATTATTTGGAACTGTTCTGATTCCCATGATTCTTACGTTGCTTGCAACGCCAGCAATCCCAACATTATTATTTTGAGTAGCGCCGATGATTCCTGAAACATGAGTACCGTGACTATGAGTATCTTTCATATTCCCAGTAGCATTTCCATTAGAATCTCTAGAGATAGTGTTGATTCCGTGAACATCATCTACATAACCATTTCCGTCATCATCAATATTGTTTCCGGCAATCTCTTTAGTGTTAACCCACATAACTTCTTTTAGGTCTTCGTGAGTATAATCAACGCCTGTATCAACTACGGCTACGATTACTTCAGAACCTTTAGCATTAATCACTTCTTTATAAGCGCGGTTTACACTCATTCCTGTTTTATCATTGAAGTGCCATAACTTTCCAAACTTTGGATCGTTAAACTCACCCGCCATTTTTTCATTAATTTCTAATTCTCTTTCTGCTTGTGGGAGTTTGTTTCTTCCTGAATAGAAATCTCTTTCTACGTATTCAAAGGCTGGGCTATCTAAGAAGTCAGTCTTTAAGCTCTTAACATCTTCTAAGTGTAAGACGTAGAGTTGCTTAAAAAGATGTTGAACTTTCTTTATAGAATGGTGTGAAGGCATTGCTTGACCTTCTTTTAATTTAACGATGATTCTTTTATTGTTGAACCTGATTTCATTGGCAGATAGATTAAATGCGCTGATGAAAAACAGCAGAGTAACGATCAACTTCATAACAATTCCTTTGTGACTTCGGTTTATTTAATTAGAGCATCATACGAATGGTGAATTATTCTGAACACTTATCATTCCTTTCACTAGTGCTAGATAATGTCATCGAGACCGAGCATTTGAGTCGGGTTAGTAGTTAATTAAAAAGATCAGGTAAAGGTTTTAAACTCCTGTAATCAAACAGAGCCTCCTTGGTTTGAGCTTCTCTATGGAAATAGGTACTTTTTAAGTGTAATAATTTTGACTGTAACTAGGGAGAGTTTTATGAATTTCTATATTTTTAGGCACGGTCAAACTGATTGGAATGCGAAGCGCAGGATACAAGGTCATACGGATATAGAGCTTAATGAAGAGGGAAGGTCACAAGCGAGAGAGCTAAAAGAGAAGATCGCAGGGCTCGGTATTCAAGAAGTCTTTAGCAGTGATTTAAAAAGAGCCTTTGAAACAGCTTCGATAGCTTTTCCTAGTTTAAATATTATCAAGAAGGACGATCTCCGTGAGGCTCATTTTGGTAAAGCTGAAGGCAGAATCTTTACAGAAGTTATAGAGGAGTTTGGAGAGGATTACTTTAAGACTCATCCAAAATATTGGGATTTGAGAATTGAGGGAAGTGAAACCAAACGAGAATGTATAGAAAGAGTTTGGACGGCCTTAAATGAAGTTGCAGCCTCGACGTCTTCCACGCATATAGGAATAAGTTCTCATGGAGGTGTCATAAGAAATATTGTTCATTCCCTTCTTCCTCCTGATTCAGAAAAAGTGGAGATACCCAATTGCTGTGTCTATCATTTAACTTTTACAGATGAGAAGTGGGCCTTAGTAGGATTACTTAAGTAATTCAAAGGCCAAGAGCAAGGTTCTTTGGCGTTTATTAAAGTTATCGTCACTCATAATTAAAAGAGTGTGATTGCCATTAGGTAGTTTTGGTCCAAAAGTCATCGCTTCCATATTATCAAGTTTCTTTTTGCCGTCTGTAAGGAGAGGGACAAAGTCATCTAGATCAGCAACGAGTTCTTTTTTTACTACGCTATAGTTTCCGTCTTTTAGTGAGCCAACATCAAAGAGTCTTGTCGTGTCTTTTTCAATCGAAACCTTAAAGATCTTTATGGTTTGCTTTCTCTCTTCAGGAACCCAAGCCCTTTCCATTGTGAGAAAGTATCTTTTATTGAAAGGCAGAATATCGACAAGCCCATTATGACCTCGTGTTACTTGGCCTTTCTCTTTGGTAGGGACGGCTTCAAGCTTATAAGGAAATTCAGCATCGAAGCTATAGGTCGAGTTCTTTTCTTTATAACGTAGAATTCTAATGACGCCTGGATTGCTAGAAGTGGCCAGGTCTCCATCTTGAAAAAGAGTATCTTCCGTCGCTGTGAAGAGGTAACTAAAGTCTCTCGTAACACCTACTGATTCAAAAGAGAGGTTGTTCCTAGGGCCTTTTGTCATCTCACCTTTATGTTCAGGGAGAAATCTATCAGGGAGGTCAATCCAATTTGAATAGCTTCCGTCTCTATTGAAGATAGCTAACCAAGGGGCAATCCTAGGAGAAGGTCTATTGTCACCTTCAGAAGAAATGACGACTCTATTGTTAGAAACAAAACTAAGGGCCTCAAAGTCTACTTCACCTTTGGGAAAGCTTCTTCCATTAGCGGATTTTAGGACTGTTGATTTTAAGATCTTAAGGTCTACGAAACTTGGTTCAATAATGAGTTTGAATTCATAGAACCTAGCTGGGGCGCGAGAACTTCTATCATCACTAACACCTAATAAGCTGTCAGTCTTAGGGTCATAGCTAATTCCGCTAATCCCCCCAAAAGGAATGCCATTGAAAGTTGTTTCTATAGGAAAGGCTTTATCACCAATAAACCTAAGGGTAGTTGTTCCGAGTCCACTAATATTGGATCCTGTTGCGCATGAGTTGAGTAACAGGATCAATAGTAGTGGATAGAACTTAAGCATTTTATCTTCCGTGTATAGGTGAGCCTTGAAGGTTATCAGTATAAAAACTTCCAAAGTCTTTCATTTGCTTATGAAAACTCTCAGCAAGTTCTTTAGCCTTTTTGTCGTAAGCCTCTTTATCTTCCCATCCTTCTTTAGGATGAAGAAAAGACGTCGGAACCTTTCTTACTGCGTGAGGAATATCAAATCCAAAGATTTCATCTCTATCAAATGGAGTGATGTTAAGAACATTTTTTTGGATCGTTCTTACAATTTGTCTCGTAATAAGAAGTGGGAACCTTTGTCCAACACCGTATGAACCACCAGTCCAACCAGTATTGATAAGCCATACTTTGATATTATGTCGGTCTAGGTATTCTCCTAGAAGCTTAGCGTATTCACTTGGGTGTCTAAGCATGAAAGGAGCTCCAAAACAGGGAGAAAAAGTCGCCATTGGCTCTTTAACTCCGATTTCAGTTCCTGCTAATTTCGCCGTATAACCTAGAACAAAATAAAACATGGCCTGTTCTTTCGTAAGTTTCGCAACTGGAGGAAGAACGCCAAATGCATCTGCTGTTAAGAAAAAGATATGGCTTGGGACTTTCCCGTTTGACGTTTCTTTTAGCTCGTCAATAAAATCGAGAGGGTAAGAAGAACGACCATTCTCAGTTAATGAATTATTGAAAAAATCGGGCTCTCCCGTCTTGTCAGTTAAGACAACATTTTCAAGCATTGATCCAAATCTATTTGAAGCTGCCCAAATCTCCGGTTCACCTTGAGCTGAGAGCTTAAAGGTTTTGGCATAACAGCCACCTTCAAAATTGAAGACACCATTGTCACTCATTCCATGCTCATCGTCCCCAATAAGAAGCGTTCCCTCATCAGTTGAAAGAGTTGTTTTACCAGTTCCTGATAGGCCAAAGAAAACACCTGTCTCACCATTGGTAAGCTCATTAGCTCCGGCATGCATAGGTAGGATTCCCGCTTCAGGTAAGATGTAGTTTAAAACACTGAACATGGATTTCTTAATTTCACCTGCGTAAAGTGTCCCCACAATGATTGTTACATTTGTATCAAAGCAAGTTGTAATAATAGTAGGGTTCTTAGCACCGTATTTCTTTGGATCAATCTCCATCTCTGGAGCATGAAGGATAAGAAAGTCTTTATCGTTAAGCTCTCTCATTCTGTGACGGAAAAGGTACTTACTAAAGAGTGAATGCTGTGGATGACTAGTTACAAGTCTAACTCCAACATTATGGGCTTCGTGAGCACCAACTGAACGTTCAGTAATATAGAGGTCGCGGTCCTTATTTAAATATTCGAGAACATCTTGTCTTAGAGATTCAAATTGTTCTGCCGATTGCTCGTTCAGACCATTTTCCCACCAGATTGAATCAGCAGTTCTTGGAGACTTAACAACATACTTATCAGCAGCTGATCTACCGGTATGCTTACCAGTTTCAACAACCATGGCACCATGTTTTGTCAGTTTTCCATAACCAAGCTTTACTGCTCTTTCAATAAGAGTGTTAAGAGGCGAGTCTTTATAGATCTTGTTCTTTGGTTCACGATCAATTCTGATTCCAGCGTTTTCATAAAATTCTTTGTCTAGCATATCCAGTCTCCTGATGCGATGCGTATGTTAAGGATAAAGTTTGCCTAACTCTACTGCTATAAAGAGAAAAAATAAAATGCTAAATGGCCTAAATCTCAACCAATTGACATGCTTACGTGACATAAAATAGTATGGGCATTCACTCGGCCGGGGTGGCGAAATGGTAGACGCAGCGGATTCAAAATCCGCCGGTGGCAACACCGTGGGGGTTCAAGTCCCCCCTCCGGCACCACAACCTGCATTAAATTGCAGAGCAATTTAACGCAGAGTTGTCGCACAGGCATGAGGAAGCGCCGACGCCGGAACGAGCGCCCGAAGTGACCCGCGGAGTATCTCTGCAAAAAGCCCAAATCAGTTCATTTATGACACAGAAAACTGCCACTACGTGTCAGACTAAATCTCCTATAGAATACTCATATGCGCATCCTCTATGCAGAAGATAACGAAGAGATTCGGGAAATTCTAACCTTACGATTCAAATCACTCACCAAGGGTGAAGTTATCACATGTGATAACGGGCAAGAGGCCATAGGCGTTCTTGAAGGCGGGGTTAATGTTGATCTGATTGTCTCTGATCACTTTATGGATGGCGGGACAGGTTTAGATCTTTATCTCTTTGTTAAAAGAATGAAGTTAGATATCCCCTTTATTCTCATGACCGGTGCTGAAGATATTCATGAATTAGGCTTCGGTGATTTTCTTGAAGATAATCCTTTAAATAAACTAATACCTAAACCACCTAAGATGCCCCTCCTTAAAGAAGCTATCCTTAGTGTTATGAGCAGCAGTGAAGAAGAGCCTGATGGCCTACCGCAATCAGAGAATGGTCATGTACCTATTCGTTTAAAGATTCTTTACCGAGCTGACTTTGCTCCAACTGATATCTATATCAAAATCCGAGATGGTCACTTTGTTAAGATTTATAATTCTGAAGATGAGCTTAGCGAAGAAGATATCGCTAAGTATGAAAGAAAGAATATTGAAACTATGTATATAAAAGAAGAGGAACTTAATAAGTTTCTTGAACCTTATATGATCATCTTGATGAAGGTCTTCGCTGAGGAAGTCGAGCAAGAGCCAAACCGAATCTATGAAAAACAACTTGAGGCTCAAGAAATCATTCACTCTCAATTAAAGTCATCAGGCTTAACTGAAGAGGCGATGGAGCTGGCCAAGTCACTTGTTGAAAACAATATGAAGATGGGGGAGCAATCGCCAAAGATTGGAACCTTAATAAAGCAGATGATGGGAAAGGCAGACTTTCTTTATGAGCATAGTTTGATGACTGCTTATATCTCGGGGCTTATTTTATCTGACCTGACTTGGGATTCTCAAGACACGCAGTTTAAGATCTATCTCGCTAGTATGTTTCACGACATGAGCTTAGATGGCTCTTCTGCTATGAAAGATATGGAACTCAATGGGATCATTTCTGGAAAGCATTCAGATAATGATATTGAACGCTTCTTAAATCACCCCTTAGAGAGCTCAAACTTCATCCACGAATTTAGAGAAATACCCCCTGATACAAATGTTATTATTGCTCAACATCATGAGCTTCCTGAAGGAAAAGGCTTTCCTAAGAAACTTCTATCGGCGAGGACTTTTCCACTAAGCCGAGTCTTTATCGTCTCCCATTTCTTGGTGGATTATATTTATAAAGAAGGTTTTAACATAGTCACGGTTAAGAAGTGCTTAACGCATATGAAGCAAATCTTTCATGAGCCTACTTATGAAAAGATATTAATCTCCGTACTCAAGATCTTTAAATTAGAATTCTCTGGAAAGAAAGAGTAGACCTATTCGAGCTTTAGTAACTCAAGGGCCTCTTTTGTTGTAAAGCGATAGAAGTCTTCACCAAGATAGGGATCAATCCCTTTATTGTCGATGATACAAGCAAACTTAATATAATCGAGTAAGTAACGAGGAAACTTCCAAAAAGGAAAGTTGAGAAGCTTAACCGTTTGCTCTAAAAATAAAAGAGGAACTGGAATACTTGGCTGACCGATAACCTTTCTGGCTTCTTTGATAGAGATGACTTCATTTGGAGCAACATTATAGATTCCAGTTGGTACTTTTTCTAAAGACCGTATAACCACACTCGCCATATCGTATTCATGAATGAATTGGAACATAGGATTAAAGTCAGCCCCAATAGGTGCGTATGGGCTGGTTAAATACAAGCACATTGAGTTTCTAATATTTGGACCAATAATTGAACAAGGTCTTAGCACTACTGTTTCAATGTCTGTTTGATTCTTCCACATCCAGTTCGTTGAAAAGAGATCCATCTCAACCACATCTCTTAACTCTGGATACTTTATACTAGCTCTAAGAGGAGCTTCTTCGTCAATAAAGACTGGGTTATCGGAGAGGGCACCGTAAACATGATAGGTGCTTACGATAATACTTTTCTTGACGCCAAAACGAAGGGCCAAGTCCATGATCCTTTTAGTTCCCATAACATTGAGGTCAAGCCTCTTTTCTAGGTTACCCATGGGGTTCGCATCGGCATGGCTCATTCTTCCTAAATGTAGGACGGCATCAAATTGTTTCTCGCGAAAGATCCTCTCGAAATTTCCACGGGTGTACTTCATCTGAACAGTTTTTATATTTTCAGTTTGTATCTCTAGTTTTACCGGGCGTGAGTCAACTCCTGTTATACTAAGCTCAGGGTATTTCTTTGAAAGAAGGCCGGCGGTTATCTTAGCGAGACCACCAGCAATTCCAATAATAAGAACTGAAGAAATATTTTTCATCTCAATAGTCACTTTTTATCTTCCTTTTTAACATTGGCCCAAAAGGATCTTCTATTCTTTAGGCCTTCTTCGGTAAGTCTTTTTACTTCTGCTTCGATGGCCTTAATGTGAATATCTATCTCGGCATCACTTGATTCCGGAGTTAATTCTGAGGGGGCCTCGTAGGGTTTCCCTATGATTATATCAACAGGTGAAGGCAAGGGAACCAATAAAGGCGTTAGCGGTAAGGCCGGTAGTCCTAAGAATCTTGCTATTTTCCTTGGATGATAAACGAATGGGTAGAACTCTTCAGCTCCTACAACAGCAATGGGAAGTATCTTTGTTCCCGTCGAAAGGGCAATCCTAAAAAAACCACGGGTAAACTTTTGCAGCTTATAAAAATCAGCGGTGTTCTTTGCAACACCTCGAACGCCTTCAGGAAAAACGAGAACAGATTGCTTAGCTTCTAAAAGATTTATGCAGTTCTGTCTGTCTCCGAGAACAGCTCCTCCCTCTGAGGCCCATGTCCCAAAGAAAGGAAGACCAGTAACAAACCTCTCGACCATGGGTCTCAAGATTCTTGCGGGTTTTACTTCTAGAGAAAAAGCGATGCAGATTAGCATCCCATCAATAGCTATTTGTCCTGAATGATTTGATGTAACGAGGTAGGGTTCATCGCCTACGTTTTCTTGCCCAAAGACACGAACCTTAAAATAGTTGCGGTAAAAGGGCCAAATCATCTCCATGTTCTTGCGTGCTTTTTTTAGACTTAATCCCCAAGGATCTTCACCAGCGGGATAGATTGTTTGTAGGTGTTCAAAGATCTTATCGATCTCTTCTTTTGGTGGTTTAACTTGGAGCTTTTCACTCAAAAATTCGAACATAAGATACCGTGATTATTAGATTTATTTATATTCTATCATTTTAAGCCTGCTTCACAAGAAACGGCAGAATAGGTTATACTTTGATTACTATTTACCGGAGTATTTTTATGCAGAAACAACATGGTTGGCAGTCACGATTTCAAGAGATTCTTCAAACCTGCCAAGATGAAGTAAAGCGAACAACAGAGATTGGAAAGAAGATGTTAACAGCGTCGAGAACCAATACAAGTTTGCACGAGGCCTACGAAGAGCTAGGTCACCTCGCAGCTAAATCAATAGCGAACGGTGATCTTAAATGGGAAGATTCAAAGGTGAATGAGATTCTTGCCACGATAAAAGAGTGTGAAAAAGACTTAGAGTCTATTGAAGAAGAGGTGAATAAAATTAAATTCTCAGCAGGTCCTGTTGATATCTCAAAAGAAAAACCTACTGATCCTCCTCGAGAAGAGTAGCGTGCTCTAGATAATTAGTGAGGGCATCTTCTAAAGTAGGGACCCCTTTACTTTTCTCAGCAGAAACAAAATGAATCTGTTTGAAAAATGGAGTCGCCTTAAAGATTCCAGGTTTTTGTTTTTCAAGTATGGATCTATCTTTTTGAGTCTTAAGCTTATCAATCTTATTAAAGACTAAAAAAGAATCATGATCAAAATGAATAATGAAATCTTGAAAATCTAAATCTGCACTTTGTTGCGGGTGCCTTGAATCTTGAAGGTTCAGAAGAAGAACTGACTTTGGCATCTTTTCAAAGAATAGGCCCATAAGAGCTTCCCATCTTTCAGACATCAATCTGTTAACATCTGCATGACCATAACCAGGAAGATCAAAAAGAAAGAAGGGCTTCTCATCTTCTGTTTGTCCTTCAAGCTTAAACTCAAAGATATTAACTTCACGAGTTCGCCCAGGAGTCTTTGAAGTCCTTGCTGTCTTTTTTCCAAAGAGGCAATTGATCAAGCTAGACTTTCCCACATTAGAGCGTCCAACAAAAGCCAGACCAATGGCATCCTTATGAGAATCTAGCCACTCTTCTAATTGAGCTGGTTGGCTTATTCCCATTTTAAACTCTGGACTACCTTTTTTGATCTTTGCCATTTATATCTCCGGTCTAATAGGGACCATTTCGTCTTCTGATAATCCACGGACCTTACTAAACTATTGAAACCTTTGACCATAGTTAGGCATGAAAATTGATAATAACTTCAGGGTCTCAAAAAGGAGAAGTAAAGAATATGGAAATGGCAGATTGTAGATACATTAGTGATTTTGGCAGCTTACGGCTTCATAAGTCAGGTTTAAGGCTTGGGGACAAGATCGCCATCAGTCCCTTTAATGGGCCAAAACAAGAGGTGACTCTAACTAGGCTTTCCTACCGCTTAAGACGAGGAGAGAGTTATAAGTACTCTGGGGAGAAGAGTGAGATTCTTATCCCTTTTGTTTCAAAGCTCTTTACTGAGTATCAGCTTCGTTTATGTTCAAAAGATTCTGAGACAAGTGTTGATGAATCGGGGAGGTATCTCCTTAAATCAATAGGGATCAATCCCTTTAAATTAAATGGAAACTATACCTTCGAAGCCTTTCTTGAATACGGAGATATTGTCGAATTGGAGTATTCAAGACTTGAAATCAAAAAGAAACATTCAGCAAAAGAATCATCGGTACTTCCTCTAAATAAGAAGATTATTGAAAGTGAATTAAGTGTTCTCATAGAGGGAGAGACGGGAACAGGAAAGAGTAGACTCGCTCGAAACCTGCACGACTCAAGCTTAAAGAATGGGCCCTTTGTACATATCAATATTTCTTCTTACGCCTCCACTCTTATTGAATCGGAATTATTTGGGCATATCAAAGGAGCCTTTACAGGAGCCGTAAATAATAAGATGGGCGCCTTTGCTGAAGCTAATAGAGGAACCCTCTTTATTGATGAAATCGACTCACTACCTCTAGGGATACAGACCAAGCTCCTTCTTTTCTTAGACAATAAAAAGATCAGGCCCGTAGGTGCTGAAAGGGATCAGCAGCTCGATGTTCGTTTGATCTTTTCAAGTGGTAAGGAATTGAAGAACCTCGTAAAAGAAGGAAAGATGCGCTCTGATTTTTATTACCGCCTTATCACCGGGGGACGGATAAAGATGCCCTCATTAAGAAAGAACAAGAAACTAGTGACTCAGTTATTAAAGGAGTTTGAAATTGATGAAGGACTCTATATCACTCCTCAGCTAAAAGATTTTTATCGATCTCACTCATGGCCTGGGAATATTAGGCAACTCTTAGGTCATCTTAAACAAAAACAAGTTCTATCCGGTGGCGAGAAAATTGATCATTGCTCTCTTGACGATGAACTATCTTTAAATGTCATTGAAGAAGAAGTTCTTGAAATGGATTCAGAAGTGAGAAAGCTTGAAGAGGTTAAGAGTTTATATGTCATGAAAATTTACAATAGATTCGGGAATAATATTAAGCGGTCGGCAAAGCTTTTAGGAGTCTCACCAAATACAGTGAGGAGTGTGGTTCGGTTCTCGAACTAGCCTGTCATGATGCTATGGATATAGATCTCTTGAATGCTGCCTTCAATCTTTAAGTCATCGAGAAGAACTTGCATTTCTTTTTTAATCTTCTCTTTGATAACCCTCTTTCCATCATCTTGAAGAGGGAAGTCTGGGAGTATTTGTTCAATTGAAGTATTCAACTTGTCTTTGAGAAGATGACCATTTTCAAAGAAGTATTCTTTAATATAACGATTTGAAGAAACAAAAGTGAAGTCGATAAGAAGCTTCTTTCCTGATGCAGGAGTTCTTCCCCCAGTGTAAATGGGAATAGAAACATTTCTTACACGAAGTTCTCTTTCTTGCTTTTTATAATACTCAGGGCGATCTATGTTGGAAGTATCTACTTCAGCTATGATCTCACTGGCGGGTCCTCTCGCTTTTTCACTTATATTTTGAACTTCTTTATAGATAACAATTGATGAGAGCCCACCAACAGTAGTCATTGAAACCATGGCCAATAAGGTTGTTGGTTTCAAAGCAATATACCAATCTCTTAAGCGGCCAAGTAATGGGCTAAGGATGAGCATGAGGGCCATGAATAATTTTTTTAGTTTTAAGTCTTTGCGGTCTATATGCTTGAAGAAGTTAACTATCTTTCCAAGTATTGTTGTTATCTTTAGTGAAATGGCGTCGTACTTAGACTTGAAGCCTAGGGCCTTCTTTTGAACTGAACTGAGGTCGAGTAGGGGTTTGCCCTTTCTTTTATTGATTGATTTCTTAACTGAAGTTGGAGTGATCTTAGAGACGAAGGCTTGAAGAAAGTTTAATAAACTTCCTATGAGCAAATTGAGTTTTTCTTCTAATTTTTCCCAAGCTTTCAAAAGACCTCCGGTCCTTGTTACTTATCGGATTCTCTAGGGAAAACCTGATTAATATACTAATAATAGAGGCATTTCCTCGGTTTACTGAGGCTAAAGGGCATAAAACTCCATATTTTGCCCATCTAGGGCCTTTTTTCAATGCCCGAGGCTTAAGCACCGATGAGCTAGATGCCTATTGAAATGGGCTATTTAGGAAAAAATTGGAGATTTTCATGAAGATACTACTTTTTATATTTTTGCTCGGCTTCTCTGGATGCGCCTCTCTTTTTCAAGAACGGACATTTATTAAGGAGATGGATAGGCAATCTGATGGAACTTGGGTACCTCACGAAGATTTTCATGTTGTTCCTGGAGACGAGCAAGACGGCTATAGAAGCAGAGAGCAGATCGCAGCTAGAACTCCAGATGGAAATAGAGAAAACAGCTTTAATGATAACTTAGAGCGAGAACTTTCAATGAAAGAGAAGCTTCTAACAGTGGAGCAATATGCTGAATACGCTGAACTTAAACCAGACTTAGAGACTACAAGTGAGAAGATTTATTTCTTAAGCTTAAGTGTTGATGATAGAGATGATTACTTAAGTTCGAGACAAATTGGAAAATACGCTAGAAGGGTCACCACAAAAAATGTGAGAAGAGGCTATAGAGCGCCAGCTAGTTCTCCCGTTAGAAACTCATTTAGAAGTTCTAGAGATATCCATCAAGGCATGGAAAAAGATGATGTCAGAAGTACTTGGGGTAGACCTACTCGCGTTGATGTAGCCGGTCATCCAGGCAATCAAAATGAGCGCTGGACCTTCTATGAAAACGGAAAGGTTAAGCAGGTTTTCTTTGAAGGCGGAGTTGTTCAGGGTTGGTCTTTAGAGTAATTCAAATTTATCGTAAAATTAGCACCTTTTCATAGCGTCAATTTCCTTAAGGACATTGTTTTCTGCTTATTTATCTACTATTCTCAGCCAAATTTTTAAAAGCGCTATAAAGAGGATGACGCTATTCGTCGAAGGTGATTACTATGAGTGAGTTACAGGATAACTATACCCTAGAATTTGAAAAGCCCGTGAAGGATCTAGAAGATCAGATTCGCGAACTAGAAAATAAAGGCCAGATCGATCTCTCTAAAGAAATCAAAGCTCTTCAGAAAAAAGTAAATGTCTTGATCAAAGATATCTACGAGAACTTATCTCCTTGGGAAAAGGTTCAACTCTCAAGACATCCAAACCGTCCTCATTCATTAGATTATATAAAAGCTATTGCTCCAGACTTTCATGAAGTGGCGGGAGACCGCCACTTTGCAAACGATCCCGCGGTCATCGCAGGCTTTGCTCATATTGGAAAACAAAAAGTGGCCATCGTAGGAATTCAAAAGGGTCGTAAGACTAAAGAGAAGGTTCTTCGTAACTTTGGTATGCCAAGACCTGAAGGCTATAGAAAGGCCTTAAGGGTTATGCAAATGGCCAGCCGCTTTGGAGTACCTATCATTTCTTTAGTCGACACTCCCGGTGCTTATCCCGGAATTGGAGCAGAGGAAAGAGGTCAGTCTTCAGCCATTGCTGAGAACTTAGCTGAAATGTTTGATATTAAAAGTCCGATTCTCTCTATTGTTATTGGAGAAGGCGGATCTGGCGGGGCTCTAGGCATTGCCATTGCTGATAAAGTTTTAATGATGGAATACTCTGTCTACTCTGTGATCTCTCCAGAGTCTTGCGCTTCAATTCTTTGGGCCGATCCTAAGAAAGCAGAAGTGGCAGCAAACTCTCTGCAAATCGGACCAAGCAAAGCACTGGAGCTTGGCGTGGTTGATGGTATAATAGTTGAACCAACAGGCGGAGCTCATAAAGATACTTCTAAGACTTTCGAATTTGTTGCTAAGGCAATAGAGTCGGAGATTAAAAGCTTACTCAAACTTGACCCTAATGAATTAATGGAAAAAAGATTTGATAAATTTAGACAGATGGGAAATCAAACCATCTTCTCTGAATAAAAGGAATATTTGTGATCTATTCAATGACAGGATTTGGACGAGGTGAAGGTACGACAGGTGATTATACAGTTACCGTCGAGCTAAAATCAGTTAACCACCGCTTTAAAGACACTCGTTTTAAGATGTCTTCAATCTTTAATTCTGTTGAAATAGACATGAAGAAAAAAATTGGAGAGAAGTTTGGTCGTGGTAGTTTTGATATCTTTATCAATTATAAAAGAAGCGAATCAAATTCTAAGTTCTCAGACATAGATAATGCAAAGGTTGATGATTTCTTAAAGATGATGAAGTCCATGACTGATCCTCATGGAGTTGCACTAAATGTTGATGCCACTTCTTTTTTAAGAAATGAATTCTATAAAGACCAAGACTTGAGTAAAGATAAATCCCTAATGGAAGCTACATGGAAGGCCTTTGAAGCCGCTGTAGAGAGCTTAGCCGCCAGTAGATCAAGTGAAGGTGAGAAGCTTATAAAGATCTTAAAAGATCATAGAACTACTTATGATAAGCACTATCAATATATTTGTGGAATGGCAGATAGTTTTCAAGCAAGTGTAGAAGAGAAGTTAAAGAAGAGGTTCTCTGAACTCTCTAGTGAACTTAATATTGATGAACCTCGTTTTATGCAAGAGGTTGTTTACTATCTTGAAAAATTAGATGTTCATGAAGAGATCAATCGAATTCAGGCTCACCTTGAAAAACTAGACTCGATCCTTGAAAAAGGTGGGGAAGTGGGAAGACAGATTGATTTTCTTATTCAAGAGCTCAATAGAGAAACCAATACAATAGGATCAAAATCAAACCTAAAAGATATTTCTGATTCTGTCGTGCAAATGAAAGTTCAGCTTGAAAAAATTAGAGAGCAAGGGTTGAACCTGGAATAATATGGAAACAAAAGAAGGCAAGATCATCATTATCGTTGCTCCCTCGGGATCTGGTAAATCAACTCTAATTGAAAAAGTTAAAGAGGATTTTAAGAACCTAGAGTGGTCGGTTAGTTTTACGACGAGACCTCAGCGAGCGGGTGAAGTGGATGGAGTTGCTTATAATTTTATTCCTAAAGAAGAATTCATCACTCGAAAGGATCAAGATGAATTCTTAGAATGGGCCATGGTTCATCAGAACTATTATGGCACTTCAAAGAAATTTGTTGAGAGCAAGTTAGCCGAGGGTATTAATATCCTATTCGACCTTGATGTTCAGGGCGTGGATAGCTTTAAGGAATATTTTGCTGATAAGGCAAAGGCCATATTCATCGCACCCCCATCAATAGAGGCTTTGAAGGATCGGCTGCTAAGTAGGGGGACAGATAATCTAGAAGTGATTAATGTTAGGCTCGAAAACGCTCGATTAGAACTACTCAGGAAAGATGATTATGATTACTGTGTCGTCAACGACGATATTGATAGAGCATATGACGAGCTTAAGGCCGTTATTAAAGAAATCTTGGAGAGTTAGTTGTATCAGTCTTTAGATTTTTCACATGAAAGAGATCTAAATATCGATGACCTTTGTCGTCGACTGGAATCCTATTATCCTGATGCAGACTTTACCATGCTTAGAAAAGCATACTCCTTCGCGGAAAAGGCCCACACCGGTCAAAAAAGAAGCTCCGGAGAAGATTATATAATCCATCCTATTAACGTAGCAGGAACTCTTATTAAGCTTAAGCTTGATATGGATTCAATTGTGGCGGGACTTCTTCATGATGTTGTTGAAGATTGTGGGATCCTTCCTGAAGAAATTGAAAAAGAGTTCTCAAAAAATATTGCCCAAATTGTTGTAGGGCTTACCAAAATATCAAAAATTAAATTTAAAACAAAAGAAGAGTCGCAGGCAGAGAACTTTCGAAAGATGGTTGTGGCCATGGCAAAAGATCTTCGCGTTATCATTGTAAAGCTCGCGGATCGTATGCATAATATGAGAACTCTTCAGTATGTTAACGAAGAGAAGCAAAAGAAGATCGCTAAAGAAACCCTCGATATTTATGTTCCTCTAGCTAGTCGTTTGGGTATTAACTCCGTTAAGGCTGAACTAGAAGATCTATGTTTAAGGTTCTTGCATCCTGATATCTATTACCGTCTTGCTGAAAAAGTAACGATGAAAAAATCAGAGCGTGATACATACATCAAGGATGTTATCGAGCATATTCAAGAGAAGCTCTTAGAGTACTCATTGAAAGCAGATGTGAAAGGTAGGCCGAAGCACTTTTATTCTATCTATAAAAAAATGATTGCTAGAGGCGTAGACTTTGAACAAATTCAAGATGTCTTAGCTTTTAGATTAAACGTTAGTAATATCACTGAATGTTATAAGGCTCTTGGTATTATTCACTCTTCAATGACTCCTATCCCTGGACGATTTAAAGACTATATTGCCATTCCTAAAGTGAATAATTATCAGTCCCTTCATACAACTGTCATTGGACCTAAAGCGAATCGAATAGAGATTCAAATTAGAACCCATGATATGGATGAAGTTGCAGAGACTGGTGTTGCTGCTCACTGGAAATATAAAGAAGGGATGGCCAGTGGCGAAGCAAGGCTTGATTGGGTTCAAGAGCTTCTAGAATTTAATCAGAATGTTGAAAACAATAATGAATTTATGGCCGCCATTAAGAGTGATCTTGATGTTGGTGGAGTTTTTGTCTTTACCCCTACTGGGGACGTAAGAGAACTTCGCTATGGGGCGACTCCTCTTGATTTTGCTTACGCCGTTCATACGGAAGTAGGAAATAAATGTGTTGGAGCTAAGATCAATGGAAAGATTGTTCCTCTTAAGTACACCCTAAAATCAGGGGATACAGTAGAGATCATGACTTCAAAGACCCAGACACCTTCTAAGGACTGGCTTGCCATTGTTCGCTCTAGTCGGGCGAAGTCTAAGATTAAGCAGCACCTTCTCAAGATTGAGCGTGATGAAAATAAAGAACTTGGAAGAGAAGTACTAGAGAAGGCTTTTCGCGTCTTTGGAACTTCCTTAAAGTCAGTTATCAAATCAGGTGAGTTTGCTAAGGCCTGTGTTGAGTTTAGTGTTTCTAATGAAGATGATATGTACATTCAAGTTGGCTCTGGTCGCTATAGTCCAAAAGATGTGATCCAAGCTATTCCTAGTCTTAAGAAAGAAGAAGATTCTGATTCTAAGATTGATGAACTAGATACTTATACAAAGAAAGTCACTTCAACAGCGCGTAAGAAATCCAATAAAGATAATGCCGTGATTGTTGATGGTATGGATGACTTGATGGTTCGTATGGCCCGTTGTTGTAACCCAATTCCAGGAGATGGCATTGTTGGCTATATAACGAGAGGTAGAGGGATTACAGTTCATACCGCGGTTTGTGATCGTATTGATGCTGGAGATATCGGTAGAAATATTGATGTTGACTGGAATACAGAGTTTAGCTTTAAGCATCCTGTGAATATTCGAGTCATTACTCACGATAAGCCAGGAATCCTCTCGTCGATTTCTAAGAGTATTACTAGCATCGTTAATATTCGTTCTGCCTTGGCTAAATCTCTTCCTGATAGGAAAGGGTCCTTTATCTTTGAGATCGAAGTTAAAGACTATAGTGAATTATTAAAAGTAACAGGAATGATTGAAGCTCACGAAGAAGTTATTTCAGTAACTCGGGTCTAACTCTACTATTTTCTTGAGAATCCCAAAAAACCAAAAATCCATAAGTTCGAAGCAGTTTAAAGACTTCTTTATAAAGAATCTTTAAGTTCCTCCAATTATCATAAGAAGTCTTAATTCCACTATAGTGAATATCAAAGACTTCGCCAGGTTGTACGATACTGCTCATGATGAGCTTGATACGCATAATATGATAGTCATGTGAGACAATAAGAATATTCTTATAAACTTTATTTTCTCGAAGGTAACGAAGAGTTGAGATGCAGTTCTCTAATGTGTTCCTAGCCAAATAGTCAATTTGAAGCATGTCAGGGTTGATCTTCTCTTCTACGTGAAGAGGAGTCAGTAAGGTATCGACATTATTCTTAGAGTAAACACCAGTGATAAAGATATGAGATTGTTTATAGTCTTCAGCTAATTGGAGGGCGTAAGGGATTCTTCCTGTGTCTCCAGTGAAGACAACAATAAGATCGGGAGGTCTATTATAAAATCTTTCATGAGCCGCCTTACTTGAGTTTTCAGAAACTAAAATAAAGAGGACAGAGAGGATTGAATAAAGGAGAAAACCAATA
Source organism: uncultured Halobacteriovorax sp. (assembly GCA_913061265.1). Taxonomy (GTDB): domain Bacteria; phylum Bdellovibrionota; class Bacteriovoracia; order Bacteriovoracales; family Bacteriovoracaceae. The sequence continues at coordinate 25,390 of CAJXVS010000002.1, forward strand.
GCAAGTATAAAGGAGATGTTCTTCAGGTAACGCTGTAGCCTGGTTTGTTTTGTCTCGAATATATACTTGCTACTGAACATCTATTTAGCTGCTATTACTTCAATTTCGATAACAGCTCCCTTTGGTAAGGCCGGGACTTCTACGCAGCTTCTCGCTGGATAGGGAGCTTCAAAATACTCTTCATAAGCTTTATTAACTAAACCAAAGTTTCCAAGATCAGTGATAAAGATCGAAGTCTTTATAATATTAGTTCGAGTAATATTTTGTGATTCTAGCAGGCCATCAATGTTCTTTAAGATTCTATCAAGCTGAGCTTCACAGCCAGTAGCTAGTTCCATAGTGGCAGGATCTAGACCAATCTGACCTGAGAAATAGAAGACGCCGTTATATTCAACGCCTTGAGAATAAGTTCCAACCGCAGCTGGGGCTTTTTCAGTGCTTATAATCTTCTTTTCCATTATTTCTTTCCTTTTGATCTAGCTCGCTCTTGTTCCTCTGAAAGTAGCGCTGTCAGAGTACAATTGTTTACGATTTCTGAAACAGGTGATGTTCTCTGAATGATATTGACTGTGGCGTTCATAGGAACCAGTAAAGGTCCAACGGCCGTACAGTCCGCTAGTTGAGAGAGAAGCTTATAGGAAATATTGGCTGAGTTAAGATCTGGAAAAATTAAAATATCGGTTTCCCCACCTTCTAGATCTGTAAAATCAAAAAGCTTATTTAAAATATTTCTATTAACTGCGACGTCAGCTTGAAGTTCACCGTCCACTCTCATTTTGGGAAAGGCTTCTTTTGTCAGTTGGACAGCCTTTTTAACTTTCTTAGCTTCTGGGGAAGAGTTTGATCCAAAGTTTGAGAAGCTTAAGAAGGCAACTCTTGGATTTCTTTTCATGACATGCTTATAAAGCTCAACTGCAGCTCCGGCGATATCTTTCATTTGTTCTGGAGTTGGATCGATATTGGCAGTACAGTCAGCAAGGAAGATCACTCTGTGCTTAAAGACCATAACAAAAATACCAGCCGCTGTATTATGATTTTTAGTTCCGATAGTTCTCATAATCGGCATAAAACAATCTGGGTAACTAAGAGTAGGTCCAGCCATAAATGTATGGGCTAGGCCCTTTTTCACCATCATGGAGCCAAAGTAATTCTCTTGAATCATGGCATCTTCTGCGTGGTAGATACTTATTCCATCACGCTTTCTTGATTGGTGATAATCGGTATAAAACTCATTAAAATACTTACTTTTATTAGGTTGAATAATTTCAAGATCATTAAGTTCTTCTAAACCAAGTTTTTTCATCTTTATTTTAATAAGATCTTCATCACCGAGAAGAATGGGTTCTATTTTGTTTTCATCTCGCAATATTTTTACGGCATTTAGGATCCTCGTATTAGATCCTTCAGCAAAAATCATCTTCACTTTTCGACCATTATTATTAACGTGGTTTTTAAGACGGTCTCTAATTTGCTTCATAAAAGGAGCACTTGTTCCAAGGCGGTCTTCAAGACTTGAAGCATAGCCTGTGAAATTCTCAATCTTTAATCTAGCGACTCCTGAATCGATAGCGGCTTTTGCTACTGCTGGAGTTACCCTCGTTAAGACTCGAGTATCAAATGGCTTTGGAATAAGATAATTCTTTCCGAAAGAAAAATCTTCTCCACCGTATGCAATCTTTACTTCTTCAGTGACTTCTTCTTTAGCAAGATTAGCTAAAGCGTAAACAGCTGCTAGTTTCATTTCTTTATTGATGGCCGTGGCCCTAACATCTAAAGCGCCTCTGAAAATAAAAGGGAAGCCTAAAACGTTGTTCACTTGATTGGGAAAATCAGATCTTCCCGTCGCCATGATAGCGTCATCTCTTACTTCAAACACTTCGTGTGGATAAATTTCTGGATCTGGATTGGCCATCGCAAAGATGATCGGAGTCTTTGCCATTGCCTTAACCATATCTTTAGTCAGAACACCTCTTGCACTACAGCCGATAAAAGCGTCAGCGTCTTTAAGAGCGTCACCTAAAGTTCTTCTGTCAGTATCGGCAGCAAACTCAACTTTATAAGGATTCATCCCTTCTTTACGATCTTTATAGATAACCCCTTTAGAGTCACACATAATAAAGTTTTCTCGCTTAACACCCATTTCAAAGAAAAGGTTAGCGCATGCGATTGAAGCAGCTCCCGCACCACTGAAGACAACTTTTAAGTCTCCAATCTTTTTCCCGCTGATTTCAACTGCATTGATAAAAGCAGCTGAAGCGATAATGGCGGTACCATGTTGATCATCATGGAAAACCGGAATATTCATAGCTTCAACTAATTGTCTTTCAATCTCAAAACATTCAGGAGCTTTAATATCTTCTAGATTAATTCCACCAAAGGTAGGTTCCATGGCCTTAACAGTTCTTACCATGCCTTCAATTGTTGGTTCATTCACTTCAATATCAAAGACGTCGATATCAGCGAAACGTTTGAAAAGATTTCCCTTTCCTTCCATGACTGGTTTTGAAGCCGCGGCCCCAATATTACCAAGTCCTAAAACGGCAGTACCGTTAGAGATAACTCCAACTAAGTTTCCTCTTGAAGTATATCTATATGAATCTTCTTCGTTGTCTGCGATCTTTAAACAAGGAACGGCCACACCTGGTGTGTAAGCTAACGCCAAGTCTTTTGAACTTTCCATTGGCTTAGTAGGAACGACTTCAATCTTTCCTGGTCTGATGCCTTCATGATAATCTAATGCTCTTTTTTCTTCTTCGTAAGTACTCACAAAAATCCTTTGGTTGCCCTAAAAAATATCCCTATAGATTAGGACAAAACCAAAGCTATTGTCACAAACTTGCCTTGCGTTAATCCCTTTTAAATTGAGGAATAAATGGTGCGATGACCAAGGCAAAGGTTGTGCAAAGAATACCGGCATAGAGTTCGTCGATATTGGCCCAAAATCCAGAATGTGTTGCGTTGCGCCAGTAAGTTGTTCCGACAACTCCGAATAAGCAGGCAAAGACAAATTGCTTATCTTTGATCTTACCTGGAAAGGCATAGCCATAAAGAACGGGAAGAAGAAGACAAGCTGCTGAATAAGAGCCAAGGGTCTTCCAAACAGTCTTAATATTTCCGTCAAAGACTAAGGCCATGATAACGGCGATGATTCCTACAGAGGCCACACCAATATGATGAAGGATGGGCTTTCCTCTGTGTTTCTTTGGTACAAGGTCATAACTGACTGTTGTACCAGCTAGGAAAAGGTAACTATCAAGAGTTGATAAAATAGTGGCCAAGATCCCTGCTAAAACAAATCCCCTTACTCCGGGAGGAAGGATTTGAAGAGCATAAGTTAAATAAGCATTTTGGCTCTCAGCTTCTGGTATGACCGCTCTAGCGTACATAGCTCCAAAGGTCGTACAGATATCAAAACAGAACCAAATAAAGGTTGAGATAAGGATTCCTTTCTTGGCCACAGCTGGAGATTTTGCCGCAAAACATCTTTGGTAAAAATTGGGGTCGACTAGAGTGGATAAGGCAATAAAGCCCCAAACAAGAGTGGTCGAAATGGGGTAGCCCCCCGTTGGGCTAAAGTGATTCTTTGGTAGATTTTCTTGAAGAAAGCTTAAGCCTCCAAAGTTTGTATAAGAGAGCACTAGGATAAGAAGAACCCCAAGACACATAACAAAGAATTGAATCAAATCGGAAAAAACAACAGCACGAAAGCCGCCCATCATTGAGTAGCCGATAACGATAAGAACGCCACCAAGCATATTTAGCCAAAGCTCACCTCCAAAGAGGAGTTGTCCAAAAAGCCCAAGACTAATTGTATAGGCGATAGGAAGAACATTGAAAAAATTAAAGATCCCGCTTAAGAAGGCTGAGCGTGGCCCGAACATCTTTCCAATCAAATCAGGAAGAGTGACGGCCTTGAAGGGAGTAATCTTATTGATGATAAGGAGGGCAAAGGCGATATAGGCGATATACCAAAAAAGTCCTTGAGTGATAAAATTGTAGATTCCTGATTCAAAGGCAATCTTAGTGACTCCAAAGATCCCGCCATACCAAGTGGCAACAAGAGTCGCTATAAAAAGAGGAAGGGTGAGTTGCCGTCCCATGAGAAGGAGGTCGAGAAAGTTCTCTGATTCGTTTTCTGTATTTACTTCCTTCGACTTTTTATACTGGCCGTATAGAACTGAGGCTACGGTTACGACGAGTACCAATAAAAAAACCACCCAATCAAGGGTGGTTAATACTTCTGCAAATTCAATTTGAGGCTTAATAGACATTCTCTCTCCTTACGGTAGCCTTAACTACTTCAAGTTCAAAGGGTCGTGTTTCCACCTCTCAGCCTTTTTGGCTCCCCTGATATTTAATGTCTTATAAGTTAACACTAATTAAAGAACAAGTTAATTTAAACCTCCTCCAAAGTTCGAAGAAAGTTCAATCTCTACTCCATTTGGGTCAGTGATGTAAGCTGACTTACTCTTTGGATAGTCGATAACACCGCCGTAACCAAGTTCTATCCCTTTATCTTTAAGTAAATCGATTGATTCATCAAAGTTCTCTAGGTTAAAACCAAGGTGATTCAACTGGTTCTCTTCGAGTTCGTCATGACTACTTTGGTAGAGCGCCATGTAAAGGACTCCTGACTTCCCAATGATCTTGTAAGGGTTTCCTTTACTTCCAAATCCTTCTTCTTTGACTTCAAATCCAAAGAGTTCTTGGTACCACTTCACAGTATCTTCTAGGTTCTTAACATTAAAATTTAAATGATCGATTCCTTTTAAATTAAGCATATCTTTATCCTCCGTAGTAAGCGTTGCTTACTTTTCTTAGGTTTACTCTTTTTCTACACTCAAGCTGCTGATAAGCTTTTTCGGCCTCTAGGCTTGGTTTAACGAGATTCTTTATGATTTGTCTTAGAGCTTTCATGGCTCCTCCTTTTGTTGATACTAATATCGCCCAATATGTGATATAAATATATTCGATTGTCTTTATATAACGATAGGAAAAATCTATGACACTGACACAGCTTGAATACGTCCTAGCCGTGGAGAAATACCGCCATTTTAAGAAAGCCGCTGAATCATGCTTTGTGACTCAGCCTACCCTCTCAATGCAGCTTCAAAAGCTTGAGGAAGAACTTGATATCATCATCTTTGACCGCTCTAAAAGTCCAGTGCTAGTGACCTCTGAGGGGGCTAGCTTTATTGATCAGGCGCGAGTTGTTCACCGTGAATATATAAGGCTTCTTGATTTAGCGAAGTCTAATGAGGGCTCGATCTCAGGGAGTTTTCATCTTGGGGTGATCCCAACTCTTACTCCTTATATCGTTCCTTTATTTGTAGAGGACTTTCAAAAGAAATACCCAGAAGTCGAACTGACCATAGAAGAGATGAAAACAGAGGATATTGTCCTTGCTCTTAGTAAAGATGAGATCGATGGAGGATTATTAGTGACGCCTTTAAATGAGCAGGGCCTAATAGAGAGAGTTCTCTACTATGAGAACTTCCATATCTTCTTGAATCCTGATCACAAACTTCTTAAGAAAAAGAAGATCAAAGAAAGCGATCTTGATCCCGGCGAAGTCTGGCTCCTGAATGAGGGGCACTGCTTTCGTAGTCAGGTTCTAAAAGTATGTGGCTTAAAGAAGAACCGTAGGCAAAGCCTCTTTGAATCAGGGAGTCTTGAAACTCTTAGGAATATGGTGATGAAGACCTCCGGTTATACCATCATCCCCGAGATGTCCTTAGAAGGATTACCTCCCATTCAAAAAAGACTGACAAGAGAGTTCGCTAAGCCCATACCAACAAGAGAAGTCTCACTGGTTTATGGGAGAAGTTTTCATAAAGAAGCGATAGTTGAGGCCCTTGAAGAGTCAATCATCTCTAGCCTGCCTAAAGGAGTAAGCTCTCTAAAGAGCAAAGATTTACAGGTTGTCGATATTGAATGATGGGATATAATAAGCTTATGTTGAAATACCTATTTCTCTTTTTGTTCCTAAGCACTTCATCATTCTCTAAAGAGGTGAAGCAGGAGCTTTTATATTTAAAAGTCTTTAAGAACTTTAAATCCTTTAAAGAAGTTAAAATAAAAGATGGCATTAGTGAGTTTAAAACAAATAAGACATTGCTAGAGGCCTTTGATGATAAGAAAAGAATCGGCTTCATTAGAGAAGTAACTACCTCAACCGGTTGTAACGATGGTTGCCTCCCGGTCATCTTTACTCTTTTTTATAATCATAAAGGCGAGTTTCTTAGACTCCTCTCAAGAGAGGGATTAACAAAGAAAGATCACGAAGAGTTTGAAGATATTGATTATATTCAGCTTGAATCTATCCTTAGAAAGAACCCTTCTGTGTTTAAGAAAGTCATTCATCCAACCAATATGGTGGACGCCATTACAAGAGCCACTTTAAAGGTTTTTCAACCTCACATTATAGCGAGAGCCGCCTATACCACCTTAAGAGTTAATCTTTATAATCAAGAAACACTTCAGTTTCTCTTTAAAAAGTACAAATTTCCTAAGTAAACCGATGTCACTTTGATACCGCTCTAGCTTACATTTTATTTCTTCTCTGAAGGGAATTCTCTAAGTTAACGAAATCCTTTAAGAAATTAGAGATAGAAAGTGTCAGCATTTAGGGCGTAGTAATTTAGTCAACTACGTTATAATTTATCGTCATTGAAACTATTCCATTCGGAAAAAGTAGTTTCATGCAAGCTGTAGAGAGGGAAGGAGTCCTAAAATGCCAAAGTTCAAAACGCCAAAATACCCAAAAATTCTTTTGTTAACTATGTTCGCGCTAATCTTTTCTGCCTGTGGAAAACAGGGATCAGGAGAGCCAGGAAGTGCAACAGCTTCATCAATTATTGTGGGTGAATTAGGATGGAAAGAAATTTCATCTCTTTCATCAAGCAGTTCAATCCGTCAGGCCGGAAAATCAGTAGCCGATATTGATCTTCCTGCTATGGGATCTAGGTGTACTGGTTTCTTAATCAGTGAAAATATCTTAATGACGAATCATCATTGTATTCCAACATCATCACACGCTAGAGGAGTCACAGCGGTTTTTAATCATGTAAAAGGAGTTTCAAAAAGCTCACATAGAAAATTTGATTGTTCTACTTTTATTGGTAATAACTCTAAACTCGATTACGCACTCTTAAAGTGTAATGGATTTCCAGGAAGAACTTATGGATTTGTAGAGCTTGATGATTCTCAAATGAATAGAGGGGACGACATCTATATTGTTCAACAAAACTGTGACTATTACACAGATAGAGGTTGTGACTTTACCAAGAAGTATAGCCTAGGTTCGATTTCAAATATAGCTGAGGAGTATACGCATAATGCTGATACTCTTGGAGGATCTTCAGGATCTCCAGTCTTTGATAAAGAATCAAATACTGTTATCGCCATTCATCATGCTGGCCTAGGTAATAATGGAATGGGAAGAGGGGTAGAGAACTACGCGGTTCCTATGTCAAAGATTGTTCCTCATATCCTTACTAACTTTCCATCTGTTGATATTGGAGATGTTAGTGGTGACGATGGGGACGATGATGATGATACTCAAACAGGTGATGAGCCAAACGATTCAAGAGCTAAAGCAACAGTCCTAAGCGGTAGTAGCTTAACTTCAAGAAGCGCTGAGATCTCAACAAGTAGTGATGTCGATTATTATTCAGTAAAGGTTCCCTCTGGATCAAAAGTATCTGTTTCAATTAGCTTTAGTCATTCTAAAGGGGATCTTGATCTTAAAGTACTAAGCTCTACAGGAAGCACTCTTGGAAAAAGCGCGAGTACTTCTAATACTGAGAAAGTTGATCTTAGTTCTTCTTCTGGGAAGGTTTACTTTCAAGTCTTTGGTTATAATGGAGCAAAAGGTGAATATAAACTTAGCTTTAAGGTTACGAAAAAAGCAGTATCGACAAGCAACGACACTAAAGAGGGAGCGACTAAGATCAGCCTTCCTTATTCAAGAAGCTCACTTAGTATAGGGACAAGTAAAGACCTTGATCACTATACTTTTTCAATCACTAGAACAAAGCAAGTAACAGCCTCAATCAGCTTTACTCATTCAAGTGGAGACCTAGAGCTCTATCTAATGAGTTCAACAGGAAAGGTTGTTGCTAAGAGTACTAGCACCAAGAGTCTAGAGAAAATCACCAAGACCCTCTCGCCTGGAAAGTACTATGTTCTTGTCTTTGGATATAAAGGAGCAAAAGGAAAATACAGTTTAAAAGTTAATTAAGCACTAAGACTCAGGCTGCTTGAACGAGCAGCCTGTTTTATAAATTCTTCAGATCTACGTTCAGACCAATAGTGATCCCCTTTAAAACAAACAAAGCCTACATGACCACCAGATTTTGGTACCTCTAAATAAAGGTTCGGATTATTGCGAGCTATCTTTTCGGGGTAACAATTATTGCTTAAGAACGGATCATTTTCCGCATTAAGAATTAAAGTAGGAACTTTGATATTTGGCAGAAGTTTATAAGAGCTTGCATGAGCATAATAATCTTCAGCTTTTTTAAATCCATTAGCAGGAGCTGTATAGAGATCATCGAATTGTTTAAAGTTTCGGGCCTTCTTAATAGCATTCACATCTAAATTGGGAATTCCCATGAGTTCATGTTTTTCGATTAACTTCTTTCTCATCGTTGAAAGAAAGGATTCGGTATAAACCTTACCAAAATGCCAATTCCCGAGATTTGATAAAGCCTCACCGATATCGGTTGGCGCTGAAATAAGGATGGCACTTGAGATCTCTGAAGGAATATTACTTCCCTTATCACCTAAGTAATAAGCGGTTAGGTTTCCACCAAAAGAGAATCCAATAAGAGAGACCTTTCGGTAACCCATCCTGATACACCAATTAATAACTAATTCTAGGTCTTGATAATCCGAGGCGCTGTAGAACCATCTTTGTTTATTAAGAACCCCACTACATGAGCGGTAGTTCCAAGCAACAACGTCATAATCCTCAGAGCTTAGGCTCTTGGCCATTCCTGTTACATAAGGATTAACTGAGGAGCCTTCGAGGCCATGAGATAAAATAACAACATGTTCATTATCGTTAAGAACAACATCGGCGTCGATAAAGTCATCATCAGGAGTATCGATCCTGACTCTTTGAGTTTCAAGGCCTTCGACCTTACGAAAAAGAACGGGATAGATGGTTTGGATATGTCCATTTTGGAAAAGCTTCGGGGCTATATAAGATGATTTTAAAATGGGCATATAACTAGCTTCTCCAATTAGGTGACCTATCTTATTTCATATTTTAGCAAAGTTCTAATATTCACCGAAGGTGGAAAGAATTAACCGAGCCTTATTGTCGGTTAAGGGTGGTGATGGCAGCAGTCGTCAGCTGTTTTGGTGTTTCTATGGATCTTGATATTCATCCAATGCCCCACCATAAGAATTATTGAGCCTATAATATTGATGATTGTATCGATGTAGTTAAAATGCTCTTTACTGTGGTTATGAAGTCCATCGTGGGCAATTTCCCAGCTATGTCCTGGGCTAAGAAGGGCGATACCTATAATCAAGATACCAATAGTCCCTAAGACCATAGGCTTTTTATTCTTATGATTTTTATAAAAGCGATAGAAGGTGAAGTAAGCAACAGGCATGATGAAGATAAAGATCCCAAGGTGTGACCACTTAGAATCAAAATAGCTACCTAACCAAGGGCTTAAAATAATTAAGAATGGTGTGGCCAAACAATGAATAACGCAGAGAGCTGATAAGAAAATTCCCACCTTATCTAAGGATTGGGTTTGGTTATAGTCTTGTGGGTCGGTTTCGCTGGTCATGAACGAAGAAATTCTCCCTTTTCGCACATATAGTCAATTGAAATAATCTAGCGCAGCTTTTTAAGGGTGAACTCTGGAGTGAGTGCTACTTTGACTCGCCCTCCCATGTTCTTAGGTGGCTTTGGAATGATTAGTTCTCTAAGAGTTAATCCCTCTGCTGTCTCTACTATGAGCTCAATAGGACCATCGCCTTTCTTGAACACTCTTGCCTCTAGGGTGGATCCTTGAAGGACCTTATCTAAATGAACCGCATCACCATTTGGAAGAACGACAACTATATCTCTTAAACTCTCAGGATAATCATTTTGTATTTCTAAGCTAATCGTTTTTGTTAGCCAGCTATAGTTATAGATGATTCCTCCGCCGATAACGTAGTTGGCCAGAAGAAGAATAAGTAGGGAGATGTATCTTTTCTTTAAACCTGAGTTTTGATTTATCTCAGCTTTGTTCTTGGCCCAAGGAATGAAAAGAAAGAGCAGGCCTAAGAAATTAGCAGGAACAGTAATAACTAATAAAGAAAAGCCAATGGTTTGAATCTTCCCATCAAGAGGGGAGAGGTCATAGTGAATAAAGTATTGGTAGAGCCAATAAGAATAAATAAGGATGCCTAAGACTATTGGCACTAAAGCTATAGTTAGGGTCGAGGTCAATCTTCTTGTACTCAATGCTTCGGTTTGCATTCTTCTATTTTGCCAAAGCATTGAGAAAGTTTAAAGAGGTAAGAGAGGCCTATGAGCTTTCTTGGTCAAAACGCTCAAGTACCTTCCAAGTATGATCAGATAAGAGCCTAACCTGGGCCAGGCAGGACTTAAAGCTCTTTGAGTTTCCCCAATCCTTTGGTCCTATGAGGCTTAGAAGTTTCACGCCATCGTCTTTTTCATACAAAAAATACTTCTTGCCTATAACAGGCTCGAATTTTATCTCTGCATCATAGACGTAATGAGAGATCTCAACACGGTCTTGTATCTCTTTGGCCTGTTTTGCTAGAGTTCTCATCTGTTCGAGAATCATATCGAGTCTCTCTTGAGTTTGCTCTTGCATGGCATTCATGGCCCTGCCTTTTATCACCCCTTGTTCTGTGGGAACAACACTAAAACCACCAACTGAGTGGGCGTACTCAACTAGACCAGGAAGGTCTACGGTCTTTAATTTCATTTGAGCTAAATCTATATTTTCAATATCTACGGCTCTGCCAATCTTATCGTCTTGTTTTTTTGTCATAATAATCCTCTCGAATTTAAGAATAAACTTTAGTTAAGGCTCTTAATTTTTAAAGGGTATTAATTATTTAAAAATAGAAGGAAGGATCACGCCAGTGTAGGTGCATGAAAGATGAATAGGATTAAGAATAGCTTGATTTTGGCTCTTCATAATTAATTTATAACATAAGTACTAGAGTTGATTAAAGGCTTTTTTAAAAGACCTCTTATTATCTTCTTTTAAGGGGTTTATCCAATCGGGATTGCAAAATGTGCAGTCTGAGAGGTTCTCTAGATCATAATGCTTCTTGATGATTCTCTGCTTAGTTCTAAAATTCAATGAAACATAGGCCTTAACTCTAATCCTTAGATTCTTCCTCCCTCGCTTAGCATAGTTTCTTTTAAGAAAGCCTACATAGGAGAGGATCATCTCAGGATGCCCGCCCATGATCCTCCATTGGCGCTTGCTTAAGCGGTTAGAGGCTTTCTCTTCCCATTTGTCACCAGTATCTCTATCTAAGAAATAAAAGGTTGGATTGAATACTTTTTTATCTCGAAGCTTCATCCGCCAAGCATAAGAGTGTCCAAGTTCTGTCCAGTGGGTATCCCCTTTGTAGAAGCGATGCCTAAGTGGCATCAGGCAATTATAGAGAATAAAGAAAGTGATTCCTATCGCTAGAGACTTTTGTTTTTGACTAAGGCTTGAGGCTCCTTTTAACCGGGAGAGTTTAGGCCTTTTTAATTGGATCTTTTTTATCTTCTCTAAAAACGTTAAAGGAAAATCTGAGGCTAAGAATAAGAATGAAATGCCCAAACTAAACCAAGGAAAGATTCCAATCTTAAAAAGAAAGTGATTTGAAATATGAAAAAGGGCCAATGAAATAAGAGCGAAGGGCCTTGTTTTTTTATAGAGGAGTGCAGGAACTACTAAAAGATCTAAGAGAAGACCTGACCAACTTAAGAAAACAGGAGCTAGCTTATGGCTTAGAATATCTGCTATGAAAGGAGTGAACTTCTGCGGGTTGATCCATCTATTAAGTGGAACTCCTGAAATCCAATCAGGATCAATCTTAGCGATTCCACCAAAGAAATAAACCACTCCCATTTGAAACTTCAAAAGCCAAAGTTCCCAATTTAAAATGGTATCAGACTCTTTCACCGCCCCTCTTCTTAAGTCTAAGGAGAACGATTTATGAGGATTAATAAAGATCATGATAAAAGAGATGAGGATTACGAAGTAAAAATGATTTAAGTAATGAGACTTAGATAAGAGAAAGATATAGCTAAAAAGAAAGAAGAAACAAATACAAGCGATTCTATAAAAAAGGCCTAGGGCAATTAAAATTGAGCAAATACCAATTAGGATCCATACCGTATACATGCCAGCCGGTACCAATGGCTTTATCCAGTGAAAGCCGTGGTAGGTGAAGTTGAACTGAGGTTTGATATAATAAGTGTGAATCCAGCCATTACCAAAGTAACGAAGAACCTCCCAAAGCATGATGATTCCAAATAGAATACGAAAGTAAACTAGACTAGCAATAGAAGTCGGAGAAAATGCCTGTAGGTAAAATTTTTTGATAGTTTCCAAAACAGTTCTATTTTATCATCAATAGGGTATGAAGATCATTTTATTAATCCTATTTTTAAGTAATTTAAACGTATCGAATGCATCGAGCTTTAAATTATCCGACTCTTTTATTGAGGAACTCATGTGCTTGCACAATATGGATGAGGGCTATTGCAGAAAATGGATTAGCAAAGGGACGATCACTCTAAAGAAATATAGAAAGATAGAACAAGGCTGCCTCAATGGAACTCAATTCCTATGCACTTACGTTGTTTACGTTCAAGATAATATGCCAACCCCAATGATGAATGAAATGATTGCCATGGCAGAGTTTGGTTGTAGGAGTGGGAATGGAGTTCATTGTTTGATTCTTGCCAGTATAGATAAGCTTAAAAGAAGAGAGTATTTGAAAAAAGGTTGTGATTACAACGAGGCCTTAGCTTGCAAGAGGTTTTCAAAATTAAAGAATATAGACCCTTCAGGAAAAGTGAAATTTAACAAAGAGGCCTTTGAGAAAAGTGTAAAAGACGCTTTTAATAAGATGCTAAAAGGTTCTAGAAAATAATTATGGCTTTGGAATAAGAAACCATAATTTTGCACTATGCCTCATGGTTCCTGCATAACGAAGGGCAGCAGCTCCTTCTCCCCAAAAAAGATCAGCTCTACCTGTAGACTTGATTGCGCCTCCCGTATCCTGAGCTAAAACTAAACGAGAAGTTTCTTCATAACTTGTAGGAACTTGAACAGACTCATCGGCATAGAAAGGCTTTTGAAAACTTAAGTAGCCAAGAGCACCAAGGGGAAAGAGAGAACTATCAATAGCGAGAGTTCTTCCCGGAACAACTTCATTGCCAAAAGTTGTTAAGCCTCTCCCTTTAAGATGCTTAAAGAAAACATAACTGGGATTAATCTTGAGAAACTCTAAAAGGTCTTTTTTGTTAAGCGTGCGGAGATGTTCTTCAATTCTTTGTAAACTCATCTCTTCTCTAGGAATAATATCAAACAAATGTTTCCCGATGCTTTCATAGACCCAGCCATTTTGACCGGCATAGCCAACTCGGACGCGCTTCTTATTGGCCAGTTCTAAAACACCAGAGCCTTGAATCTGTAAAAAGAAAGAATGAATAGGATCTAGGTAATAAAGCTCAAGTCCCTGACCAGCGAGTTTCTTTTCAATATCGATCTCTCCTCTCGAATAGTGAGGAACAATTTTCGGAAAAGGAAGGCCCTTCTTTGTTATCCTGCCGGAGACTTTCTTTCTTTTCGTTTCAAAGTTTGCAATTCCAGGAACGGCAAAGCTAGGCATATCAATCTCCACGAGATCTGGTGGCAGTTTATAGAGGGGTTGAGAATATTGCTCCGTAGGTCTTAGCCTCGCAGGATAAACAGGTTCGTAATAACTAGTGAGAAGAATCTCTCCCCAAGACTTCTTTCCATAGACTTCGTGAATGACGAAGTTGTCTTTAATATAGGCCAGAAGTTGATTCTTTTCTTTAATGGGGATCAACTTCTTTAAGGAGAAGGCATAGTCCTTAGCAAAGATCTTCTTGCCTCCAAAGTTAAGAACTCGAGCAGGTTTTTTTAAAAGGATATTAATATGAAGTTTTAAGCCTTTCTTAAAGTCTTCAAGATTAAGATCATCCGTAAGCTCTAAGTCTGTTTCGATGGGTCTCATGGCCAAGTTTGGATCTTCGATCTCCATTCTGGCGCAGGAAGTAAAAATGAGTAGTAAGAGGATTAGAGTTTTCATGGAATCATTATAGCCTTAATATAAGAACATGGAAGAGATGAGTGGCCGATTATTTTTGGGTGTACCGATAAGTGATGAGGTCCGTAAGAAATTAAAGCAAAATACCTGGCAGTCTTTATCGCGTTATAAAAAAGATAAGATGACTCCCGCTCATAATTGGCATTTTACCTTGGCCTTCATAGGCCAGCTTCCTCTTAGTAAAAAAATAGAACTCGAATCAAGACTTAAAGAACAAGATTGGGGTGAAGTCTTTAAACTTGGAATCCGTGGCTATGGCGCTTTCCCAAACCTTGAGGAAGGAAGAGTCCTTTGGGTCGGAGCTGGTAGGGGTACTGATGAGATCACAGGACTAGCAGAGAAGCTTAGGCTTTCCTTGGGAAGTGACAATATTTCTTTTGATCAAAAGCCCTTTGTACCTCACCTGACTTTATGTCGAATGAGAGTTCCAAGAAATCTTAAAAGACTTGGGGAAGACTATAAATTAAAGCAAGAAACTCTCTTTGATGTGGATAAGTTTGTTTTATATGAAAGCTTAGGGGGACCTCAAAGATACAATGAACTTTTAGAGATCCCTTTAAAGAACTAATTATTCAGGACAAATATAAGGCGACTTTAATTCATAAGAAGGAACGCAGTAGTCTTTCCATTCCCCATCTTCATAAGTGCTATAAGCAAAGAACCAACGAACAACTTCGTCTCCCACTAAAATAATCTCGTCAGGCATAGCAGCTGGTTGAAAACCATCAATTTCATAACACCAACCATAAGCTCTCATCTTCGTATCACTTAAAACTTCAATGGCCTCTAACCCTACTGGTGTTCCTATAACAGAATTAAGTCCACCTACAGATCCGATGTATTCCGTTTTAGAATCCTCTAATGCTGAGATAGTGATATCACCGGCCGTTAAGTTCTCTCCGGAGATCTTCGCTGAAAGAAAAGATTCCTTCTTGCATGGGCCTTGGAAGTAAACCTCCGCAGCAAAAAGAGAGGAGTTAAGAAGAAATATACTGATTATTAGGGCTGTTTTCATAGGCGTCTTTTTAGTCCCGCTGGGAGCTATTGTCATCAGGATTCTTTTAAAAGCACCTTAAGTGATTGGAATTACTTTGTTTTAATCTTTAAAACAAAGTATCTTTATACCGATAAGAAGATTGGAGAGATTAATAATGTTCAGGGCCTTTATTTTTATCATTTTATTAATGAGTTCGAGTCTTTTTGCTGAAGAGTTTCTCTCTGATATCAAGCTCAAAGAGATTGAAGAAAAAATCATTACTAAGTTAGATAAAAAGAAATTAGGCGAGGAGAGAGAGTTCTATTTGAACCTCTTAATGGCAAGAGAGCTCTATACTTACGAAAAATACAGCTTTGCAAAGAAGTACTTTCAAAAAGTGAGGTCCTCAAAGTTTTCAGCTGATAAAACAGAAGCTCTCATTGGGCTGGCCCAAATCTCTTTTCAAGAAAATAATAAAACAGAACTAAAGAAAGACCTCCTGAATCTAGAGGCCTTTTATAAAAAGAACCCCAAGTTTTCTTCAGGAAGAAATCAGGATCTTATCAAGTACTATAAGTTCATAGGTCTCAAAGAAAAAAAACATGGAAGAAGTGAGTTTAAGAACCTTAAGAATGAAATCCTTGAATTCAATATTACTGAAGAGAAAAGACGAAACTTTATCATCGAGAAAAAATATAAAGAAGCTTTTAAGCTGATTGATAATCCGGGAATCAATACATTAAACGTGGGCTATAAGATCGAACACGATCTTCTGAATGTCTTAGTTAATAAGAAAATGATCAAGGCTGAGAAGCTACACTGCTTTGAGAAAATGAAGAAGTACCCAAAAGATTGGAGCTATTCGATTCTAATCTGCACTTCCCTTACTGAGTACTTAAAGAAGGGGAGAGTTTCCTCTAAGAGTCTTCATAATCTAGAACGTTATTTTAAAAAAAGAGCGACGAATAGAAAACATCTTCTTAGTGCACTTAAGGGGCTTCAATGAAAAAGCCTTTAAAGTATTTCTTTCTTCTTTTAACTCTAATCTTAATTTCATGTCAGACATGGGTTGCAACTAAAAATATGGCTACCAATATCATCACAGCACCAATAAGTTGGGTGAAATCTGGCTACAATGCCATAACCGGAAACACTTATAAAAGTTATGTAAAAGAAACGGATGAAAAAAGCGAAGGCTCTTCTGAAATAAAGTTAAAAAGCGATTGCCTTTATAAAGTTGGAGACAAGGTACTTACTGAAGACGCTTTTAATGGGCTCTCTGATGATTTGAAGAAAGTTGCTGAAGTCGTCTGCTCTTGTAAGGCATGGGGAGATTGTCCTGCGGGTGAAGCTTGTAGCTGCGATACTCTTTGCCCTGATGACCTCTCCATTTTTGACCACCCTGATAATAAATCTTTTGATTCAAGTGATGATAACTGTTTGGCCTTTAGAAATAATCCTTATGAAGACGCCTATAGTGATAACCCTATGACGGCGGGATATTGCTGGGGACACGCTTCAATGACATCAAAGTTTAATAGGCTTGGTTTCTTTAGGCCGAATCAAGAAGTTCCCTGTGTTAGCGATAAGACATGTGAAGAGGGAGATGAAAGATGGCTATCTTATTATGAGAAAATTATTTACGATATAAAGCATAATATCCCACGAGAGATTCCCGCTTTTCCAAACCTAAAAGATTTCTCTTCAAGTTATCCCTCCCTCGAGCTGGCCCTTGGAAATGCAGTGGCCAATGAATGGGGAGAGAAGTCTATGACCAGACAAGGTGTTGGACAGGTCCTCCGTGGTGGAAAACCCATGTCGAGTAAGAAGGTTGATAAACTCTTTGAACGGGTTCAAACAAATGAGCGATTTAAACTAAACACTCAGCTTCTCTTTTCTCCAAAAAATAAAGGCATGTCAGCTCATGTGGTCTTAGCGACAAAAGCTTATATAGAAAATGGAATAAGAATCATTTGTATTAGAGATAGCAATACCTCCGCATCCATGAGTGTTGATAGGCATGATGGAAAGTGCGCTCCCAATAATCAAATGAGAATTGGCACTGATGATGTCGTGACCTATCCTCCCGCTATTGCCATGTCTAGGGAGCATAAAGATGTCTCTAAAGAGGAGTTCGATAAGCTGAGATCTGAAGGAAAGAATGGATATAGAACCAGTGAAGGCTATAAGATTGAGACGGACCCAGGCTCTCCTGAGGTTGGTCAAGTCAAGGTTGCTCATAATGATGCTAATGATTCAGTTAAGCAGCTTCATACTCTAAGATACTTCTGCCGCGAAAAACGAAAGTGTAAATAAACTGGTCCTTCTTTGGCCCTAAAAGTTAACAAGTTCCTGTCATTTAATCACAATCCCCTAACATTTGAGTCTTATCCAAAATGATACGTTGTAACTGTCCTTCAATACTTTTATCTAAGTAATAGGGATCAAATGTTTTGATCTATGGGAGAGAGAGATGAAGACACTAATAAAAGCATTCAGTATTGTTTCACTTTTATTTCTAGTTTCATGTGATCCAGATGACATAACTGGGGGAGAGAATATTGAATACCTCCTAGGTCAACCTGAGATTGCCGGAACAGGCTGTGAAGAATCTCGAGTGCGAGTTAGTGATGATGGAAAGTCTGTGGAGATGGAAACTGAGTCTTTAACTGTAAGCGCGGGAGCTAGTTTTAAGAGTCTTGACCGTATCAATTGCTTAGTGGCAGTCCCCATTACTGTTCCCTCTAATTATAAAGTGGCCGTCTTGCCAGCTACCTTTGTAGGTAAGCACCTTCTTCAAGAGGGAGCGGTCCTTAAGATAGGATCTGAAAGCTTTCTTGCTGGGCAATCTGGGCAAGAAGCTAGTACTGAGATCATTGGAAAGAAGAAAGGGGTTTTCTCGCTTGGAACGGAAGAGTTTAAAGATGCTTCTGTCAGTAAGTGTGGAGAAGACTCAACTCTTAGGCTTAATCTTAGAATCTATTTAAGGTCGAAGAACAAAGAAGCGGCATCTATAGGTAAAATCAAAGGCTTAGCTGAAGGTGAAAACTCGATCTTTAAACTCAAGTTTATTAAATGTTAATAATCTAAGGGCCTTCAGGCCCTTTTTGTTAAGTTGCTCTAACTACTTACCGATAAATCCCTAGAGATTTTTTTTAATTAAAAAAAGGGGTAGTAGATGAAAAACTTAATCATGACCATGATGATGTGCTTATCAGTGACACTGATTGCCACACCAGCATTTGCAAAAGACAAAGACAAATCCTTATCAGAGGTTATTTCTGAACTTGGTGACAGTGCTTATCGAGTAAGAAAGAAGAATTGTAACAGTGGTAACTGCCGTCATATTCCTTATAAGTATGAAACAGAATACTTCTGGTTAAAAAAGTCAGAGAAGAAAAGACGCCGCGCTAGAAATATTCAAAGAAGAAATGAGTGGCTTCTTCAAAGTGGGCTCTTTCCAACTGATTCAGAAGTTGAAGCTCGTTCTGTAAAAGTAAAGCAAGCTGAACTTGAAAAAGCCCTTAAGTTAAGTCAGAAGAAATCTGATATGGCCGCAAGAGTTCTCAGAGAAAAAGAAGCTAAGCTAAAGGCTCTTCAAGAAAAAAGAGATGCCCTAGTTAAGAAGAGAGAAGCAGCTCTAAATAAAACGAGAGACATCTTTAACTCAACTGAAGCTGCAACAGCAGGTTCTGAAACACTTCTTGAAAGTGGAAAGGGACTTCTTAATGGAAAGGCTCCGCTAAGATCTACTGAAGATGAAGATAAGATTCTTGCAGAGCTAGATAGCTCTCAAAAAGAGCTACGTTCTGTTATTAAGGACATGAGAGACCTGGGAGCAGAAGTTTCTGAGGTTCAAAGAAAGACAGCTGGAGTTGATCAAGCTTCATACGATAAGCTTATTGCTGACGTTGCTGCTGGAGAGAAGGCTTTAGAGCAAACTGTTCAAGAATATGGTGAAGCAGTATCAAGAGTACAACCAGAAAAGCAAAGAAGGGCCGCAGAGGTTCAACTGATCAATCAAAAGTCTAAGATTCAAGCCGCTCAAGCATTTGCTAAGCAAAAGATCAAAGAACTTGAAAAGAGTAAGGACTTAGCAGCCTTTGTTTTAAAAGATCTTGATGATGTTAAGAAAGACCTTAAGCTTACAGAGCTTGAAGCAAAGGTATTAAACTCGGAAATTGGAAATTCAATTCAGTCTTCAATCCTTGGGCAATACATTCGTCAACAAAACGAGAAGACTCTTCAAGTGGCCCTTCAAGGTGCTTGTGAGACAGCTAAGCTTTGTAATCAACACGAGTCTATCAATAACTCACATATTCAGAAAAATATCAGTCCTGTTTATGAAAAATTAAAAGAGCAACTTGGTAGCAAAGAAAAATAGATTATAGGGAGGCTAAGCCTCCCTTTTTTCTTCCTGGGCAATTTGTCTTATTGTCTTTTTGACACAGTGCAGAGTTTTTTTAATCCCTCTTGAACGATCCAACTAAATTTATCTGCTTAGAATTGCTTTTTGGGTTGGATATGAGTGTTTTATACTTACAATTAAGAGCTCATGACCTTTTTGAAGAAAAATAAATACTCCTTAGCCAAGTTTCTTGTCAGTGTTTTTAGAAAACGCCCTTATTGCTTTTCAGTAGTCTTAAGATTGAATGATGACTGCAACTTGAGATGTTCGTATTGTTCAAGCCCTGAGAACGATCGGGAATTCGACTTTAAGAAATTAATTGAATATTTAGAGAAGTGCCACAGCGAAGGGTGCCGCTATGCTGTTCTTACTGGCGGCGAGCCTTCGATGTATGGACATATTGATGGCCTACTTGATTGGCTTGAAGAGCATGATTTTTATGTCTGCATGAACACAAATGGTTACTCCATTAGTGATAAAAAATACAGAGAGAGAATCTCAAGAGTCGATGAGGTTGCTATTTCCCTAGATGGACCCAAGATCCATCATGATCAGTTAAGGGGGAAGGGAAGTCATTTTAAGGCATTAAAGGCCATTGCTTTTTCAAAAAGGATTGGCCTTAAGGTTTCCATCTCTCCGGTTCTACATAGGTTTAATCTTAGTCCAGAACTTATCGACTATTTTGTAAGCTTAAGAAATAATCATGGGCTTCATATTGATTATGGCATTGTTGATCATCGCGGAGATGTCACTAGCTCTGAGACCTCAAGAAGCATCGCTATTGATAAGAAAAAGCGGCAAGAGTTCTTTGGCTATTTAAGAAAAGCAAAAAGTAAGCATGGTTTGTATGAAATCTCTAACTTTACGATTGATTATATGGAGAACCCAACTCCTCAAAAATGTGAATCCTCTAACTTCGTCAGGTTTGTAGATCTTACCGGTGATATCTCTCCTTGCATGCATGTGGCGGGAGAATCTTGGAGTAAGGTTGGATCAGTTGATCAGTTCTCAAAGAATTATGAAGAAAATTGTATTGATTGCAGTTACTGTTCTTGCAACCCCGTCCTGGTCTTAAATAATTTCTTAAAGAATAAATACTCCTTACTTCCAATTCTTAGAATGTTCTTCGCTAGAGTTCTTGGAGTTATTCCGAGAGCTCGAAGATGAAGGCCTTTAGAATCAAGAAACTGCTGATTCTGTTTGTCCTCTCCCTTTTATTATTTCTAAAAGCGGATGGAGATTTTGGGCATGTGGAATCAGGGATCTACTTTGATTATACCCAAAGCATTGTAGAGGATGGGGATTTTAATATAGTGAATCAGTTCTTCGATCATGAAGAAAAGAAATATGTAACAAAGAATCATTATTACCCAGACTTTCACTCCCACGGAAGTGTGATCTATTGGAGTTACCTCTACTCATTTGCTCACATTATTAATAAAAGTTTTTTACACCTTGGAGGAGAGGCGAGGGATTTGTTTTTGAATATTTCTCTTTCTTTTAGTTCAGTCTTCTTCTTTTTATTTGGAATGCTCTTATTACCAAAGACTTTAGCCCTCTTTAATAGACGCTTTCCTCGTTATTGGTACTTCCTTCTTCCACTCGTAACTCCTTTATACTTTTATACCGTCATCGAGCCGGGTAATGGCTCAATTGTGGCCTTTCCATTGGTTCAAGTCCTAATTCATATATATTCTTGGTGCCTTAAAGAATTTAGCTATAAGAATATGATGCTTTATGGAGGTTTCTTGGCCTTAGCTTTTATCTCAAAAGTCGACGCAGTTTTTTATGGGGTTCTGCCCTTCCATGCCTATTTTTACTTTTATAAAGAGAAGCAAATTATAGAAGTCACGAAGAAGATCCTTTCCTTTTTGGGTGTATTTGCTCTTATCAATTCTCTTCAGTTAATAAACGATTATATAAAGTACGGGCTTTTTAGCTACGGATATATAGATACAGTCTTTAGTGACTATAATCTCTTTTGGGAAGTTCTCTTTTCTCCTTATCATGGGATTATTTATTATTCCCCTCTTTATCTATTATCAGTCATAGGATTTATTTTCTTACTGTACAGATTCATAGGCGAGAATATCTCTAGTTTTAAATCCACTGACTTTTTATTAATCTTTCTAACACTAGTAGGGCTAATCAAGTTGTATATCTTCTCTGGAAGTTATTCCCACGGAAGTGGGGTGTTTGGTGGTCGGCAGTTCATGACTGAGATTCCAACTCTCTTAATGTTGGCCATGATTATTTTAGAGAAGATCAAAAAAACCTTTAAAGCGGTCCTACTTGTCTTCGTTACACTTTGGTCATTGATGGTCTTTTTCAGTTATAACGAAATGTCTCTCAATAGCAGCAACTTTACTCCTTGGGATGTGGATGCAAATCATTACCTACAAAAGATTGCTCAAGGTGGAGGGAAGTTCCTAGTCTTTTTGAAAGATCTCTTTATTGGATTCAACGAAGTCGAGACAAAGCTTTCTTATTTTTGGATCTATCCACTGGTCTTTGCCTTAATCTTCTCATTTCTTAGATTTGGTAAGCTAAAAAGATACGCTTGTATCTTCTTTATCTTTTTCTCTTCTACCTACGCTCTTCAGACAAGCTATAATTACTTTTATGGAAAAAAGAATGTGGCTAAAATGAAAGAAGAAGGGTTCTTTCAAAATGCTTTAGTAGGAAATGATGTCGCCATGTATTTTTATTATGAAAACATGGGCTCCCTCAATGAACGCTTAGTCTTCTTAAAGGCCAATGGGAATGAGAAGGAATATGAAAGAGTAAATAAAATTAGAACTCAGTATCATGAAAAGGCGAAATCTCAGATTACTGTTTATCCGGATAGAAGCATTCCTATGTTTAAATACTATAAAGAACTCGGTACCGAGCATCATATGATTGAAGGAATGAAAGAAGAGGGAATTCCACTTTTAGAATAGCAAGACAACCATTGCTACATTCCTTAGAAATTGTACCCGACAGCAATATTGAGAAGAGTTAGATTACCTTCTTTAATGCCATCAATCTTTTGAACCTTGAATACTTCAGTTGAGTAACCAATCCAATCAATACCGACACTAAAACCTTTTGAACCAAAGAAATGGTTTCCAAGACTAACACCTACACCATAGTTTTCAAGAACAGGCTCTTTATAAGAAGTCCCCTTTACGCGAAGGATCTTTCCTTCGGGAACATTGATTTCATTTTTATTATAGTAAGCGCCGCCACTTACATAAAAACTATCCTTAAAGAAAAACTTATTTGTCACTGAAATCATAGTCCCAGTTGTTTGAGCTTCTGCGATTTCTTTGACATCTTTATTCTTATGAAAAGAATAGACAGCTTGAAGGAGATTTCTCTCATCAATAAAGCGCCCAAGCTTTAGTGATTGTTGGACGTAGCCAAAGTAGGCTCCTGTTCCAATAGAGAAATGATTAGGCCCTTTTATTTTTCTCGATGAACTCTTGATCTTTAAATCAGTCGATAGAGTCGTTTGCTCTGCCCCAAAAGAAGTGATGGCGCTTAGAGAGAGAAGAATAATCATGCTTAATTTTAATGTCTTCATAGATTTACCTTTATCAAATATCAGCTCCTATTGTCTCAAAGAGTATGAATTAAAGGGGATTTCGAGAAAAACCTACATAGGGTGTTCATAATCTAACACTCTATTAAGTGTTTAATATTATTGGATAGGGTGGGCTGTTTTAACCGCTAAGTAATGAAAGTAGGTTCCGCCCATAACAAAGAGGTGCCAGATCATATGGTGAAAGGGAACCTTCTTCATGGCATAAAAGATGACACCAATTGAGTAGGAGAGCCCGCCGTAGATGATAAACTCAAGACTTCTCGCGGGAATAACGCTCTTCAGATCAGGGGCGATAAAAAGAGCTGACCAACCCATGGAGAGATAGAAAAAGAGGGAGAGTTTGCGCCTTTCTTTTTTTCCAAAGATCTTGAAGATTATTCCCCCAAGGGCAAAGGACCAAATAAAGACACAGAACCAAAGACTCTTCTCAGTATTGAGATTAACCAATAAAAAGGGTGTAAGACTTCCGGCAATCAAAACAAAGATCGCCATATGATCAAGCTTCTTCATATAGAGCTTTCGTTTCTCAATCTTTTCAAAATGATAAAGTGTAGAACAAGTAAACATAGTAAGCATGGCCAAACCAAAGATGGCATAACTGATGACAGCGATGATTCCAAGGGGAGCGGCCTTCGTGCTTAAGCTAATCAAGACATACAGGGCAAAAAAAACACCTAAGAGGTGAGTGCCTGCATTTAGTTTTTCTTCAAGTGGTGAGTACTGAAAAGCTTTTTTCATATGTTGATTTTCCTATTTCTTAATCCTATAGAAGGATCAGGCTTATGGGAAAAAACTAGAGTAAAGCTTACAGAACTGCTTAATATCACACATTATCTGAGGAAACAGGTCGGTTTCTTCCCGCACTAGATTCCTATGATTTCAGCACCATTTTCCGATAAGAGAAGAGTATGAAAACTTAAACTGGTGGGAAGTTGCAGGTTCGTTTATTTACCATATTTATTCTTTTAATTAGTTCATGTTCGATGAATCAGTGGAGTATTGGACCCTCAAGCAGAAGAGAGATTTCTTCCCGCGCTCCAGCCAGTAGTGTCAATGACCCTGCTCTCTATGCTCAGGCCCTGGCCTATATGGAAGAGAGAAGTATTAGCGTGGGCTGTTGTGGTGTAGGTGACTATGTCTCTGCTGCTAGGCAAATCAAAAATGTTCATCAACTAGAAGTTTTAAAGTTTTGGATGAGTATGGATGGGGGGCGCTATAGTTTACGCTCTTCTAGAGCTTCATGGTGGTTATCTATAAATGTAAGAAGTAGTAACCAGGCCATACTGGCTAAGAAGGCCATGCATCTTCCTGTCAAAAACTATTCCCATAATAAAGGAAATAGAGAAAGTATTATCGAAGCGTTTAAAGAGATAATCTTTTCTTCAAGTACTTGGGAGAGAGTCCAGTACACAGAGAAGCTTTTAAACGATGGCTTTGTTCCTTATAAGAGTAAAGAAATTCATGAAAAGATTGTGGGAGCCATTCAAGGTGAAGAAGGTCTCAGAATTGCTTTTGAATATTATGAAAAAGGAATTTCTTCTGAACTAAATGAACTGATCGAAGAATTAGGGAAAGTCGATGAAGCCGGTGGGCTTGAAGAGTTCAATAGGAAGATTAATCAATTAGATATAGCTCATGGCAAAAAAGAAAAACGTCTCGTTAATTTTTTCATGCATGAGGTCCCTAAAGAAGGTAAGCGAGAGGGGAAAATAGAGGGGAAGTTAGTCGATATTATAGAATCTTTTTCACCTTCAAAGTTAAGCCGAATTATGGATCCTCCAACCGATGGGGAAGGGCTTAGTCCAACAGAAAAATGGCTTGCCAAGAGGATGGCCATTTTTCAAGAGCAAGCTGGAAAGTCGTCAAAGCTCGGATTAAGCGAGAGCTTAGCTATGAGGGATAAGATGAGATCTGGCGTTAGGCTGACAGATTCGGAGTATGACAAATTACGAAGTCTTGATAGCGACTCAGCATTTTCTAAAATTTTTTACAACGCAGTTGTAAAAGAAAAAAAAGATGAGATATCTGAAATTGATAAGGCCGTAAAAAACTATTTAAACTCAAGCCAACTCAATATCACGCCAGAGCATTATAATAAATTCTTCAATCAATTAATTCCTGCTTATGTAGAAGATCTTCCAACTAAAAATAAAGAAAGTATTCTTCACGACTTAATTAAAATTGGACCTGAAGCTACAGAGAAGCAACAGTTTGAGGCGGTCGTACAAAATAGTGGTCCTGAGTTTCAAAAGCTTTTGCAAATGCTCTCAAGACAAGATGGGTTAGGTGATGACTTCGCCGACATCCTAAAAAAACTTGAATCCAATATTAAAGAAACCCCTTTCACAGAAGTTGAAAAATTCTTAATTCAAGAATTTGGCGAACTTTATCCAAGCCGACTTAAAATTTTAAATAAACATCCTCTAGGAGTAGGGACTATGGCCCAAACTTACAGAGGAGAGATGTTAAACGAAGCTAATATTTGGGAACCAGTTGCTGTTCGTGTTCTTAAGCCTGAAATAGAAGAGGCTGTTGAGACAGACTATAAGCTTTTACAAAAGCATGTCAGCGACATCGAAGTTATGCCAGAGATGAGAGGAACTTTATTTGAGCATTTTGGAAATGTTCTTGAAAGGCTCCATAACACAATTCGAGGTGAGCTTAATACTGGAGAGACGGGGCTTAATCAAATTTCTGGTTCAAAGTATTATGGGCCTAGGCCTCACTTAGGAGACTTAAGCGATATAAAATCAATCGTACCCTATACGCCAAAGGTTATCCACTCTGATAATAATAAGTCAGGTCTTCTGATTCAAGAATTAGTTAACGGAGAGCCTTTTGAGATTTTTTTCAAAGTTAGACCAGCCGCGACTAAAGTTTCAGTTGTAGAAGATATGGCCAAGTTATGGTTGCGAGAGGCCATCTTCATCTCGGGTTTTCATCACGCTGATCTTCATCAGGGAAATATGCTTTTTAAAGAACTAAATAATAATAAAATCGAAGTTCAATTTTTAGATTATGGTATGGCCAAAACATTGAACAAGGACGAGCGTAAGGCACTTATTATGCTTGGAAAAGCTCTCAAGGATAATAACCTTGAATCCGCCATAAAGATTACTACTTCAAGTATTATAGATTCAAAAAATACCGCGAGTATCAAAAGCATAGCGAGCGAATTCTTTTCTAGCCCCAATAGAGAAGTTAAAGAGTTTTTGGAATTTCTCATTTCTAAAAATGTGTTAATCAAAGAAGAACTCGTAAGTTTTAATAGGGGATTATGGCTAATTTCTCAGCTTCTAGAGAATGCTAAATCATCGATTCTTATCGAAGACCTTCTAGAAGAGATGACAAAGGAGCTTGCAGGAATTGATGCTAAGAACAGGTTCAAGATCTTCAATAAGACTAAAGACTGGGTCGACCTGACTCCATTTTCTAAAAAAGAGCTTCTAAAACTTGGAAAAGAAAAAGCTGGAAGCTGCTCACAATTAATCAAAATGATGTTTTAAATTCTCCTTCCTTGTGACGCGTTGATCATTAATGGTCATTCTAAGAAGAGTAAAATAGAATCATAACTCGATGAACGCTTTAAAATACCGACATGATGTGGATGGATTAAGGGCCATAGCGGTTCTCTCTGTCCTAATTTTTCATATATCTGAAAAGTTCCTCCCAAATGGATACTTGGGTGTGGATATCTTTTTTGTTATCTCTGGATTCGTTGTTACCCGCTCATTATTGAATAAAGGAGACTTTGATAATGGCCTAATTTTCTTTACTAAGTTTATCTCTGCCCGAATCAAACGACTCTTCCCGGCCCTCTTTCTGATCTTGGTCTTTACCATTTTAATCACCGTGCTCTTTATTCCGGCCGTCGATAACCATCAAAGAGATTTCTTGAAAACCGGAAGGTACGCATTCTTTGGTTTCTCCAATATGTTTCTTCTAAAGTCGAGTACTGGCTACTTTGGAAACCTATCCGCCATCAATCCTTTTACCCATACCTGGTCTCTCGGCGTAGAAGAACAATTCTATCTTCTCTACTCCCTTCTTTTTACTTTCAGTTTAAGAGCAGGTTTTAAAAAAAACTTAAACCGTTTTAAGTGGCTCCTCTTTATCTTAAGCTCAGCCTCACTCATCGGATTTCTATTCTATAGTCATGAAAATGTAGACTACGCCTTTTATTTGATGCCCCTTCGTTTTTGGGAACTGGGAATTGGCTGCCTTCTCAATTTCATCTCATTCAAAGCTGATAAGAAACAATCTCTTTTTGCTTGGATCTCTCTCATCTTGATGGGATCTCTTTTTTTTATAGGACTCGATAAATCTTATACTCTCAATATTTTAGCAGTGCTTTCAACGGCAACGGCTATCCTTTGCGTCCCTAAGAATACTTTCTTACAGAACTTTCTTACAACCGCTCCCATGCAATACATAGGAAAACTTTCCTATTCTCTCTATCTTTGGCATTGGCCAATTTTAGTTTTCGCTAAATGGAACCTGCCTTTTAACTTCATCACTATTATAAGCCTAGGCCTTATTATTTTTGCTCTCTCTCATTTAACTTTTCATCTTGTAGAGACACCTCTTCGAAAGAAAGCATGGGGAAAGAAAGATTTTCATACTGTTCTTATAGGCCTTCTTCTGATCGGAGTTTGTCTCGGAGGATTAGATTTAATGGTGAAGAACAGAAAGAAGCTCTACTTAGGGGATGGCTATAATATCAACACAATGAACTGCGAAAAAGTTGGCGCTGAATTCTTACTCATTGGTGATAGTCACGCTACTGCTTTGAATCCTGGAGTCTATAGTGCAACTAAGGGCGATTGCCATTTCGGCCGTCAGCTCTATCTTTTCGGCTTCAACACTTCAAGCCTAACGGATAAGGTTCTAAAGAAGCCCCTCAGAACCGTTCTTTTTCAAGACCCGGAACCTCTCAAGAATTATATAAGAAACAATTCCCCAAAGAAGGTCGTCATCTCTCATTACCTAAAAATGGCCTTCTCAGACCCGGCCCTTTCTCATAAGAGCAGTGATTGGTTAGTAGGGAATTATAAAACCCATGATGGGCAGGTCATTAATAATAGAGCAGAGGCCCTAGAGTATTTTACAAAAAGAATTGAAGACCTAGCAAAAACTTTTCCAAAGGTCTTATTCTCAATCATCCTCCCGCTTCCCGATTTTAACTGGGTAAGCGCAGGGGGCGTTCGCCAAGGCGCCTGTCAAAAAGAATGGTTCAGGCCTTATCCAAAAGAGCTCCCAAGATGCCAAAGCTTTCTTAAGCCAGCTTTAGAAAAAGTAAGCTCTATCAAAGAAGTTAATTCTAAAACCTATTCAAGTTTAGAGAAGCTCTCTAGTCGCTTCCCCAACATCTACCTCGCGAATCCTCTACCAATCCTGTGCGAAGGAGAAACATGCTCAACTCAGATCAAAGGAGTTGGCGTCGCTTACAGAGACGATGATCATTTGAATGTGAACGGGGCGGTTTTTCTTATGGAAGGGCTTGGGGATTTGTATAAATAAAAATGTGAGTGCTACTCTTCTACGACGATCAAAGACCACATCTTTTTTGAGCCCTTAGCATTTTTAATCCTAAGCGAATTCTTGTTATCAAAGTACTCTTGGCCAGAGTCTCGAATGAATTTATTAGCGGTCTCTAAGCTCTTACACTTTAAAATAATATTCTTAAAATAATTAACTGAACCTTTTTTTATAAAGAGGTAGGTGCCATCACTAAGTCTTGTCTTTTCTTTGAGTTTTTTTCCAAGAAGAGTTTCTAAATAAAGATGTGCCTTATCAGTCAAGACTAGATCAAGACCATAGATACCATAAACAGTGTTTGCATGTTTAGGAGCCAGCTTTGCTTTCTTCTTCCTAGAAGAATGTTCTTCATACTCAGTAAACCAAGTATAGATGTTTCTCATGGGCGGGTTTAAAAGAGTGATCATATTCCAGCCAGGGAGCTTATCTGTGCTGTTCTTTTTCCAGTCGTAGTTCTTATGAAAAAAATGAGCTTTTAGTTTCTTAGAAATCTTCTTATAAAAGCTCTCAAGGTTTTCTTTATAGCCAAGAGATAATCCCGCAGCGTTGAAAGACTTCCCACCTTTACCTACCCTGACAAATTCTAAATAAGCCTTTCCGCGATTAGTATTTCCCTCTAATTCAATAAAGCGGCAATGGGCCTTGCCTGGATGCTCAACTTTCATATCACTTAAGGTAAAACCAAGCTTTCCGAGTCTTTTAAAAAAATGGTGGTTAGGGTCTTCGTTGAATGCGTGGTCGAAAAAAATCTTTTTGAACATGAAATGATTATAACCGAAGGCAAAAAAAAAGCCCCACAAACGTGAGGCTTTATTTTAAATTGGTACTCCCAAGGGGATTATCAGCAACAGATTACTAACCATCCAGAACTATTAGCTTTTTCAGGAATATCAACAGTTTGCCCCTGTTTTCGTTTCATCTCAGTTCATCATATTTCATCTGATTTCAGGTGTGGCCGTGAGCAAAGTGTGAGCAACTAGTAGATATGAAGTTGATGATTAGTTGCTAACACTCTTCGATAAAGGACATTGTTAGGGAATTATCTTAAACTTGATATATATGTTTCAATGTCATTTAAAAGTTTCCTTAACTGGCGAAGTTGTAGATTATGTGTCTTTATGGGCTCAGGTATTTCGGTTTCGATAGTTTCTAGTAAGTTTATAAATGATCTCAATTTACTAGAGTACTTCAAGTAACAAAAATTAATCATAGGAACTTTATCGTCTAAGTCATATTCCTTTAAAAGATCTAAGAAGTATGAGAAATGAAAAATAAAGGTGATAATTAAGTTAAAATTGAAAATGAAACCTTTAGGGTCAAGTTTTGCTGCATAAGCTAGTCTTTGTATAGCAAGTTCGCCCTCATAGGTTTTAGTAATTCCATTCCGGTCTCTGAACGAAATAGTTGTACTCTTCGTAATTTCGTAAATTTCCCGATTGATCAAATCAATTTTGCTTCTTATTCTGTTTTCAGAATTGATTTGGTTTTGTTCATATATAGTAAAGGAGGCAATTAGTAATGATATAAAGGCTGCAAGCCCTGAAACAATGGTAGCGGCTTCGACGAAACTCAAGCTATTTTGAGAGTAGGCTATCCCAAGGAAAAGAGTCATTAGAAATATACTGAGGAATGCCACTGTTGTTAGATCTTTTGAACTTAGGCGTATTTTATTCATCGATAAATCTCCAATTCTCAATAAATTTCTTATGAAATATTCTACCATGCAATATCGTTTATTGAGGTAGAATTAGTTTATGGAAGTGAAATTACTTAAATTTTGGCAAGCAGGTGTTTCAAGCTCCGAAGTAGGAGAAGCTGTCTCTAAAGTAGCTGATGAATAAAAAAAGGGTACGTGATACCTTTTCAAAAGAAGACCACTCAAAGGTGAAAAACATTAAGTAAAATGCGATGAATAAGTGCATTTAAGAGTTGGGTTAAATATATTCTCAGAAAAATCAGTTCAGAATTGGATTGAAGTTTCTGGTGTGGGGGCTTTCCCTGCAAGTTAAGCCAATTCCACCACACCAGTTTCTTAATTATAGTTCATAAAATATTTGAAACTCAATGGCTTTTTCGTTTTAGCAAGTGACCAGGTACCTAAAAAAGGGTACCTAAAAAAGGCAAAAAAAAAGCCCCACAAACGTGAGGCTTTATTTTAAATTGGTACTCCCAAGGGGATTCGAACCCCTGTTACCGCCGTGAAAAGGCGGTGTCCTAGACCAGGCTAGACGATGGGAGCATTATTTGGACTACTTCTTGAGATTAACTAGTAACTTCAAGAGCTAGTCCAAAAATGGTTTGCTCGCAAAAGCTAGTACCAATTTGGTGTTTTTAATGGTGAACCCTCTGTGACTCGAACACAGGACCCTCTCCTTAAAAGGGAGATGCTCTAACCAACTGAGCTAAGGGTCCACATTTAAAACGTAAGATGGAATTTAATGTCCCTCGCCTTTTTTGTCAATTTGAAATGTAAGCAATTTAGACAGTTATTGAGAAAAAATCTTGCGCATCGAGTGATAGCTTACTAGATTGGCACCTCAAAATGGAAAATGAGAACGAAAACACATTAATTGGGGAATCTAAGCGGGTAGCTGTTCATACTTTGGGCTGCCGATTGAATTTCTCTGAAACTGGCTCAATCTCTCAGGGATTCGTCGATAGAGGCTATGAGATAGTCCCATTTGGCGAAGAGGCCGAAGTCGTTTTCATCAATACTTGCACTGTAACTGACGATGCAGACTCATCTTGTAGGGCCCTTATCCGTAAGGCGCACCGATCTTCTCCTGAAGGGAAGATTGTTGTAGCTGGCTGTTATGCTCAGATGGACCCAAAGACAATTAGTGGAATGCAGGGCGTTGACTTGGTTCTAGGAACTTCAGAGAAATATAAAGTCTTTGATTATCTTGGTGAAGAAGAAGAACAAGTGGTTGCTGTTGATAAGAGTAATCTTTTTTGGGGCGCTTCGACGACTCCTGCCGATAATCATACGAGAGCTTTTCTAAAGATTCAGGATGGCTGCAATTATGTTTGTAGCTTTTGTATCATCCCTCAAGCTAGGGGCCGCTCTCGGACTATCACAGTGGCTGAGGCCGTTTCTCAGGCAAAAGACTTAGTTGGTAATGGATTTAAAGAGATCGTCCTTACAGGCGTTAATATCGGCGAGTATGAATCGACTAGTGGTGAGAAGTTAACGGATCTTGTTAAACAAATATTAGACATTGATGGGTTAGAGCGCATGAGGCTCTCCTCGGTGGAGCCCAATACGATTACTGATGAGCTTCTTGATACTTTAGAGGCCTCACCAAAATTTATGGATCATTTTCATATCCCACTTCAAAGTGGTGATGATGAGATCCTTAAGTTGATGAAAAGAAAATATGACGTGAACTTTTATAAGGACGTGATCAATAAGATTTTGGCTCGCTTTCCTAATGCCGCCATTGGCGCGGATATGATTGTTGGCTTTCCAGGTGAGACTGAGGAGCAGTTTAAGGCGACTTATAACTTGGCCAAAGAGCTACCTATCACTCATTTTCACGTTTTTCCTTATAGTAAGAGAAAAGGAACTATTGCTTCTCGCTCTGAGAATCATATTCACCAAGCGGTGAAGAAAGAGAGAAGCCGTGCCTTAAATATGTTCGGAGAGGCCAAACTCGCCATGCTAAGTGAAGATATGGTGGGAACTTCTACTGAGGTCCTTTTTGAGAGAAGAAATAAAGAAGGCTTCTTCGGCGGTTACTCAACAAACTTTGTGAAGGTCTTTGTTAAGACTGAGTCAGAATTAAATAATGAGATCAGACGCGTGCACCTTACTAGCTTTAGAGATGGAAAACTCTATGGCGAACTTATTCAATAATCTAGACATGTCCCAAATTAAATTCATTTCTTAAAGACTAGTCCTAAATAAATCGGTTTTTTTTGAATATGCTTATTAATTATTAAATAAGTGCTCCATCAAAGAATTATAGCTCACTGAGCCTAACTACTTTAAGGAGTAAAAAATGAAAAAATTGATTCTAGCTGCTGCCATCGTTATTTCTTCAATCGCAGGTGCTGACACTGGTCACGTCCATTTTCAAAAAGCGTCAACTTATGTTCATCCTGTTTATAACAAGACACTTTGTTTTGACGGTGAAAACTTCAACGCACGTGTGAATAAATGTCTTCGTTTTAGTGGGCGTGATAACGACACTTGTACAAGATGGGGAAAGAAGACAATTACTCAGCCAATGGAAAGCACAAGAAAAGTATGTGTTGATGATGGTGGAAGAGGACAATGTAGAGATTTCGAAACTGTATCTTATGTTCAATCACGTACTCGTATCGTTAATTACTACGGTCCACGTGGAAACAGAGTTATCAGAACTGAAAAAGTAAGAGTTCCAAGCTGCATGTAAGCCTGGTTTGTTTTTAGAATGTATAGGGGGGAGGGACTTGTTCCTCCCTTTCTTATGACGAATTGGCTTATTGTAAGTACCTAAAATTTAGAGAAATTTCCTCCTAAGCTTTGATAAGACGAATCCTTTTGAAGAAGTTTGTTCAAAGAGTAAGAGAGGAGGGGGGACTATGATAAACCGATATTCAACTCTATTATGGATAAGATGAATGGAAAAAGTTGAAGCGAAGAGAGTTAGTTCTCAGGATCTTTCAATTGTCGATCAGGTTGCCCTAGATTTAGCGACCTACCTAGAGAACTATCCCAATATTAGTTTTGCCTTGAAAATATTATCCAAAGACTCAGGTCTTAGTGAAAAAACCTTAAGAAGGCTTATCAATAAAGAGAATAATCCTTCTTACCAAACAATTTTTAAACTCTATATGGCCTTTCTTGATACTGAAGACGAAAGTGAAGTCTTAAAGAACTGCCCTAAAGTCATCCGAGAAAAACTCGATAGAGTGAATCCTGAAAAGATTAGAAAAGCTGTCCCGAAAGCTTATAACTTTCATGAGCTAATCAATTCTCACCCCGTCATATCAGAGATCTATGTCTTAGCGGGAATCGAAGATGTATCAGTCTCAAATATCGTCTATAGGTTCGGTCAATATGGTGCCGATTGCCTAGCTAAGTTAGAGAAGCTTCAGATTGTCTCTAAGGTTGGAAGAGGAAAGTATAGGCTCGCCGAAAAGCAGCCCCAATTAAATGGCGCCATCTTAAAAGAGATAGGGCTTAGGTTTATTGATCGCTATTTAAAAGATGAAGAGTCTGATCTTGAGGGATCAAACTTTATTGGCTTCTTTGCTGAAGGCCTTAATATCGAAGGGAAAAGAAGATGGTTAGAGATTGATCAAGCTTCCTTCTTAGAAAAAGTTAATGTGGCCAATGATGAAAAATATAAAGGCAATGAACTAATGTTTAGTTTTCAGGGAACAGATAATATCTCTGAAGCTAGGATGGATTTAAAATGAAAATACTAATTCTCATGATGATTCTTTTCTCTCAAAGCGCTTTCTCAGGAATTGGCGGCTCTGCCGGTGGACCTGGGACTACGAGTTGGGCCCCTAGGGCTGAGCGAGGGACGACCTTTGATTGGCCAGTGGTTCGCTCTAGTGAAAGACATGTCTTTGAGATTCATAAGCTTTGCATCAAAGATGATAAAACTTTAGGGACTATTAGAAAGTTTAAAAAGTATAAACTCGATTTTAACAGAAGAAACCTTGTTGAATTGAAAGTTAAGAAACGTTATTCAAAGCAGATGGATAGAGTCTTTGATCATAAGAATTGCTCGATCTCAAGTGATCCTAAGTGTGACTTTGTTAATCAGTACGTTGAAAAAGAAGTGAAGGTTCCTGTTTACAGAGGGAAGCCTAGAATGACCCGCGATGGTGAAGAGCCGATGAAAGAATTTATCAAGCGGTCAGACTTTAAGAAGTTTAAGACTTTTGAAATGCCTGAGTGTAAATAGATTAAAAGAAGGTGCCTCTAAGGCACCTATTCGGTCAAGCTTGTTGAATAAGCTTGGTTGCCTCTTCTATCTCTAAACTTTAAAAGTGATTGAGAACCATCTTTTCTCGTGATGGTAAAAGTGTAGTTCATTTCAACATCAAAAGTTAGGATCTTTCTTTCGGCCACTAGCTTAAGCACACCATTTTCATATTGAAAGGTTCCTTCGCCTTCTCCAAGGTTTGGAAGGTTATAAAAGAACTTTCCATCACTATAAAGTGCAATCTCGATAGGATAATCATTGTTCACAATTCTCTTATCAAGACTTAGGTTGGGCTGATTTGGTTTTGGTTTTTGATTAATGAACTGAGTGTAGTCAGCTTCATCTTTTTCAAAAAGAATCAATTCACTCTTTTTCTTTCCACAGCTTATGAAAAGAAAAAGAGAAAGGATTATAACGCTTAAATATTTCAATTAAAGTACTCCTTCTTAAACTTAATTTCAGATCTCTCTGGCCCGTAAGCAAGAATTCCAACTGGGATCTCGATAAACTTTTCAATAGTATCGATATAAGTTTTTAAAGTGTCACTTAAGACGTCAGTTTCAAAGGTATCTTTAAAACACTCCATATCTACATAGATAGGCTCCACTTGAGCAAGGTCAATTCCAGGATAAGCGCAATCGATGATTTCGCCCTTGTACTTATAACTAGTACAAATCTTGAGGCTATCTATATGACAGAGAACATCGAGTTTTGTCAGTGCAATCGAAGTCATATTAGAGGCTTTTACGGTGTACTTAAGAAGTGGGAGGTCTAGCCAGCCACAACGTCTTTTTCTTCCTGTTGTTGCGCCAAACTCGCCGCCGACAGTCTGAATTTTTTCTCCTACATCATCAAAGAGTTCTGTAGGAAAAGGGCCTTCGCCAACACGAGTTGTATAAGCCTTTGTGATGCCTAAGACTTCTTGAATCTGTTGACCAGGAAGTCCAGCACCTGTGTAGATTCCACCAGCACTAGTGCTTGAAGAAGTAACAAATGGGTAGGATCCGTAATCAATATCTAAAAGAACTCCTTGAGCTCCTTCATAGAGAATTTTTTTGTTTGCTCTAAGAGCATGATCAATAAAGCTAAAGGTATCAGTTAAGTAAGGAGCGACGTTCTTTCCAAGTTTGAAAAGGTGTTCTGCTTCTTCTTCAACACTTGGAAAGTTTGAATCATAAAGATGCTTGAAAAGTATTTCTTTTTCTTGAAGATTATCTGTTAGCTTTTGAATAAGAACGTCTTTATCAAGAAGGTCTTTAAGTTTTAATCCTTTACGAGAAACCTTATCTTCGTAAGCAGGACCAATTCCTTTACCTGTTGTTCCAATCTTTACTCGTCCATTGCTTTCTCTTAGGCCATCGAGGAGCTTATTGTAAGTCGTGATAACGGCGCAGTTCTCAGAGATCTTTAAGTTCTTAGGAGAAATTTCAACCCCAGAGTTTCTGATGTCTTCAAGTTCAACTTGAAAAGCTTCAGGGTCAAAGACAACTCCATGACCTACGACTGATGTACAGTGTGAGTGGAGAATTCCCGAAGGGATTAAGTGAAGAACAATCTTTTTGTCTCCGACGATAATCGTGTGACCTGCATTGTTTCCGCCTTGATAGCGAACGACAACATCACATTTTTGTCCGAGTAGATCAGTAATTTTTCCTTTTCCTTCGTCTCCCCATTGGGATCCGACAATAGCTAGTGATTGCATTAGGCTTTTACCTCGTTTAACAAGTTACTATTAGTTAAGAATTCTTTTAATTGATTGACGACCATCTCGCCGACTCTTACTTGAGCTTCTTCAGTAGAAGCGCCTAAGTGAGGAGTCATGACTAGATTATCTAATTTTCTAAGAGGAGAGTCCTCTGGAAGGGGCTCATTTGCGAAAACATCGAAACCTGCGCCTCTTATCTTTTTATTCTTGAGGATATCAAGAAGGGCCTCTTCATCAACGATACCGCCACGGCTAGCATTAATAAGAACCGCATCACTTCTCATTTTCTCTAAAAGTGTTCTATTAACCATTCCCTTAGTCACGTCCATTAAGGGAGTATGAAGAGAGATGATTTCACATTCTTCAAAAAGCTTCTCTAATGATTCAGCTTTTCTTGCATAAGGAAGATCTGATTTTTCTACAAAAGGGTCAAAGAAAACTAGGTCTGGTTCAAAGCCAGCTAATCTCTTTGCAAAGATCTGCCCGATTCTTCCGAAACCTACAACGCCAACTTTCTTATTAGAAAGTTCAACGCCTACAAACTTTGATTTATCCCAACCGCCATTCGCCATTGTAGAATGGGCCCAGGCAGTTTTTCTAAGAACTGTCATGGCCAAAGCTACTGCATGTTCAGCCGCGGAATTATTATTGGCGCCAGGTGTATTTGAAACCTTTACGTTCTTTTGAGCACAAGCAACTTTATCTATATTATCTGTCCCTTCACCAGCACGAATAACGTACTTTAAGTTTGGCGCCAATTCTAAAAGATCAGGAGTCACTGTTGTGGCTGATCTAATAACGAGGGCATCAGTAGTGGGGAGTAGTTTTTTAAGTTCTTCTTGGGAAATTTTTGGTTCTGGGTGAACATTAAATTCATCCATGCTTCTAAGTGAAGCAAACAAATTCTTGTCGAACCCATCGGCAATAACGATTGAGGGTTTCATTTTTATCTCCAGAGATTTACGATAGATAATACCGTGGGTGATACTAGCCCTATTTTTCTAGCTTATAAAGGTATAATACTTATGTCAGATGATATTAGGACCTCGCAGTTTTTCGAGCCCCATGACCAACTTCTTATTCAGCAAGTCAAAGAATGGGGAGAGATCATTACCAACTTTGAAACCCGTAATAAATACCAAATCTTAAGTCCTAGTGGCGGTGAGTTAGGCTTTATGGCAGAGCAAGGGAAGGGGATCGGGGCAACATTAGTTAGGATGTTCTTACGGACGCATCGCCCAATGAAAGTGACGGTTTGGTGCTCGGAGCGTAAAGAACTTTTAAGTTTAGAGAGGCCATTCTTTTGGTTCTTTTCAGACTTAACTGTAAGAGATAGCGCCGGGAAGATTCTCGGTCATGTTTATCGAAAATTTGGAATCATTCATAAAAAATATGATCTTTGTAATGATAAAGATCAAATCTTTGCTCGGGTGAATACTCCTATATGGAGGCTTTGGACTTTTAAAATCTTAGATAGTTCTGACAGAGAGATTGGTACAGTTTCTAAGAATTGGGGAGGCCTTTTAAAAGAGATCTTCACTGATGCTGATCGCTTTCAAGTTAGTTTTAAGGGGAGGTCCTGGTTAGAAAAGGCAGTGATTTTCTCTGCTGCCATTAGTATTGATATGGATTTCTTTGACGACAATCAAAGAAACAATTAACTCCAGTATTTGAACCCCTTTATTGAAAAGGGGTTCAAGCTTTTCTTAAGTAGAAATAAATAAAAATTAGTCTTTTTAAATACTCTATTATTCTTATTGCAGCTAATTCTCCCCCTGATATAATTATAAGTACTTATGAAAACAAAATTATCTACAGTCCTGATACTTCTTTTTGCTTCAACTTCGTTATTCGCTCAGCGGATAGATGTGGAGCAAGTTAAGAAGATGCAAATTGAGAAGAAAGAGCGTAGCGCTGCAGATGAAGCAGAACAACGAAAGCGTGCTGCGGAAAAACTTGAACAAGCAAAACTTCGTGAGGCCATTGGTCTTGGGAGGATCAGATATTGTACCCTTCTTCCTTTTGAATATAAGAAAGACCAAGAGCTTGTAGATAATACTCTTTTCTCTGTAGAGAAGTTTCTTGTAAAAAATACTGTTTGTCGTTTTCATACTGATAATGAACTCTTTTCAAAGATGCGAGAGAAATCCCAAGGGATAAATTTTTACCTAGATCAACAAAAAGTAAGAAGGATTGTCGCTGACAAGCTTGAAGTTGGCTCTCTTCTTCATATCAGATTTTTTGATAGGCAGGATGGATCATTAAAAGTGACCTTCAAGGTTCTTGGTGAGAATGGTAGAGATTATTACTATGAACAAGAAAGAATATTTTTCAAAAAAGAATCTAAAGAAATCAGTGATCAACTCGTCGCTTGGATAAAAGAATTTGATGAGGCTCTACCTTTTGATGCTGCTGTCTCTCAAGTGTTTGAAGATAAAGTTAAGTTTAATCGTGGAAAAGAAATCGCTGATTTTAATAATCATATCTTTATCATCAAGAGGTTAGTCAAAAAGAAAAGAACAACTGAAGAGCCAGATAAGGTGATTGGTTTTATTACTAAAGACATTGCCCGTGGCACCGTTCTTCGTGTTGAGAATAATGAAACGATCGGTCTTATTAGAAATTATAAAAAACTTATTCAGCCAGGTGATTGGATTAAGATTGAGGATTACGATTATTATGGCAAAGAAGTCGCTGACGAGTATACGCCAAAACTTGGTCACTTTGAGATCGGAGCACTCTTTACTCAGGTAAAGGGGATCGGAAATGACTTTGATGGTCTAAGTTATGGCGGGTTTGCAGCCATGAAGATTAATTTCCCTCATCAGTGGTACTCCTATATTTATTCTGAAAGAAGATTTGGTAGCTTTTCAGGAAGTTCATTTACGACTGCTGGTCAAAATGTAAAACTATCTTCCCTCAATTATAAGGCCCTCGTAGGTAAAACATTCTCTTATGAGAAATGGTTAAGGGATATCTATATAAGTCTTTATGGAGGCTACTCAAGGTACCAACATGGCTTTGGCTCAACTGCTCTTACAGGCTTTAAAGATGTCTCCCTTCATGGAATTACCTTAGGCGCCTTAGGTCTTCTAGAGATGACTAATCAATTGAGTCTATTCGCAAGATTTGAATTCATTCCACTTCCGTGGTTGGCCATCGACCCCGACAGTTTTGGAGATCCTTCTTATAAGTATGTATATCAATTTGAAAGTTCAATCGTCTTTAAACTCAATAGAGCATGGTCTATTCGAGGCGGCTTTCAATACACGATCAATATGGTGAAATACGAAGAGCCTGTTCTTAGAAGATTTAAATACAATGAATCGCTATTTAAGCTAGGTCCTATGTGGGCATTCTAATTCTTAAGAATTAAAAAAGGCCACTTTCTCAAGCGGCCCTTTTTAATCTACGTTCTTAAATTTAACAAGCGATAGGTCTAAGCTCTAAGCTTAATTGAATCCTATTAAGGGTCTCTTGAAACTCATTGAGAGTTGGAAGATTACCGAAATGGGTATTCTCGCAAGTTGATTGGGAAATAAAATCGTAGATCTCGATTGGCTTACTCGCTTCACTATTTTTAGTGAAAGCTTTCCAGTTAGACTTCCCTGTCCTCCTGATGCTCCTAAACAGACTTTGTACCACTTCTTCTCGGGTTTTAACCCCAAGACCGATTACGTCGCCGCGATCGGATAATTCTAGAAACCAAACTCGATAATTCATTCTTTGAGTTGGGTCTTTAGAAGTTTCTACAGCAATGGCCATGTACATAAACGCCTCCCGTTTAAATGAACAAGGCTCGTTCTTTCTCCGGAGAAATTGCAAGCAGGGAGAAGTGCATTGTGTGTGTGCAGTTTACCCGTGTTCATCCTGAACTTGGGTCTTCCCCTTTTCTAATTAAATCTTAGAACGTGTAAACCCCCATGTGCACGGCTTTTCGGCTAACACTTTCTGACGCAAAGTAGATAGATTGTCAGAAAACTTGGAGCCACAAAATCTTACTAGTTGAATTTAGAAGGGTAATTAGGGCCAGAAGGTCTTCATTCATAGCGCAAAAACAGAGTCTATAGGTCGGCCAATAGGCTTTTTAAGTGATCATCAAGAGAGTTTATCAGGCTTTCAGAGACGGGAAGCTGACGATACTTAATCTTTGATAAATCAAAGATCTTTTTGGCAATTATAGAATGAGTTTTATCTGAATGCTTATCAGATAAGAAAACGATTTCTTTTACTTTAGAGCTCGCGATTAATTTAGCGCATTCATTACAAGGAAACAGGGTGACGTAGGCAGTAGCATTCTTAAGAGGAGCTTTAGCGTGCAAGATAGCATTGGCCTCTGCATGAACAACATAACCATACTTTTGATTTTCTAAACCAACGGAAGAATCTTTTCCCCAGGGCAGTTGAGTTTCATCAATACCCGCTATAAAACCGTTATAACCCATAGTTACTTGATGATTATTTTCATCAACAAAGACAGCACCAACTTTTGTACTTGGGTCTTTAGAACGAAAGCTAGCGATCATCGCTTGAAGCATAAAGTATTCATCCCAATTGAGGGCGCTCTTAACTTCAATATGATTTATGTTTTCGTCAGTTGTTTTGGTCATGAATTGAAATTACCTCAGTTTTTATCAATTGGGTATATGCTATTGATCTTTTTTAAATCTCCAGTACTTAGAGTCCCTGAGTTTGGCGCATAGGTATCTCCATTGACCCTGACGATGGAGAAGTCGCCTTTAACTTGAGAAAAGGCAAATTGGTTATAGAGCATAATGCTTTGAAAATCGAAGGGGTGTTTCTTAAGATCTAAGTTTGCATTCTTTATTTTCTTAAACTGCAGATGATTCTTGGGGTCAATATTTTCCCAGAGGATAGCGATAAACTCATCTCTATCTTCACGGTTTTGCTCATGAAGGAGTCCTATCGTGTGAAGCATCTCATGGATAATCTGACTTTTCTTACAACCGCTAGAGAGGCTAATGGCCTGCTCGCCGCCAATCTTCCCTAAGGGAGAGTAGCAATTAAGAGGACCTTCTTTGAAACGGACAAAGTCTTTTTCATTGTCTCGAGTCTTGAAGCGGAGTGAGGTGCTTGAATTCATAAGTTGAACAGCTTCTTTTATATCCGTCTCATTTGATAAGTTCTCATCAATAACATAAGGAATTTCGCCATTTTTCCAAAGGGTAGGCTTCGGAAGGATAAGTGGCTTTCCTGAATTGGCGTTATCAACATAACGGTCTAGGTCTTTGACTTGGCCGATAATTATATCTCCATGAGCAATGACGAGATCATCCACAATGGTCACGCTCGTTATGATTAAGTTTCCATTCTCATCTTGAAGATGAATACTTATCTCATCAACAGGAGGTTTGATCTTTGTAGGAAATGATCTTTGTAGGCTTTCCGCCTTCTTGATCTTAGGTGGTGTCGTCTTCTTTACGATGACCCTCTTAACGGGCGTTGCTTCTTTCTTAGGGGCTTCTTTTT
The DNA here is from genome assembly GCA_913061265.1 of uncultured Halobacteriovorax sp. Lineage (GTDB taxonomy): Bacteria > Bdellovibrionota > Bacteriovoracia > Bacteriovoracales > Bacteriovoracaceae. The sequence continues at coordinate 67,366 of CAJXVS010000002.1, forward strand.
TTATGATTGCTGTTTTCTTGATTGCAGGCTGAATCTTTTCTTCTTCAATAGGGACGGATGATCTTTTCCAATAAAGGTAGAAGAAACAGGTAAGGGCCATAAGGCTTAATAGGGGAAGTGCTTTTTTCATTACATACTAGCTTAGCTTTCTTTAGATTTAAGAGCTAGAGGCAAAAAAAAAGCCAGTCATAAGACTGGCCTTTTTCTTTATTTAATTTTTTATTTATTAAAGTAGTGGAGCAATAACAAGAGCTACAATACTCATAAGCTTAACCAGGATGTTCATGGCTGGACCAGAAGTATCCTTGAACGGGTCACCTACAGTATCACCAGTAACAGCTGCCATATGGGCATCAGTACCTTTTTTCTCACCAGGAATATGACCTTGCTCGATAGCTTTCTTAGCATTATCCCAAGCACCACCGGCGTTTGACATAAAAAGAGCTAGAAGAACACCAGTAACAGTAGCACCACCAAGCATTCCGCCTAGTCCCGCTTTACCAAGAACAAGTCCAACAACTACTGGAGCTAGAAGAGCTACAACACCTGGAAGAACCATTTCTCTAAGAGAAGCGTTTGTTGCGATAGCAACACATCTTTCAGTATCTGGTTTCCCAGTTCCTTCCATAATTCCTGGAATTTCTCTAAACTGACGTCTAACTTCTTCAACCATTTCTTGAGCTGCTTTACCAACAGCGCTTAGTGTAGTCGCTCCAACAAAGAATGGAAGTGTTCCACCAATGAAAAGACCGATAACAACTTTTGGATCCATGATATTAATCACTTCAAGTCCAACAGCAGTTGAGTAAGCAGAGAACATGGCAAGAGCTGTAAGAGCAGCAGAACCGATGGCAAAACCTTTACCAACAGCAGCAGTTGTATTTCCGATAGCATCAAGACCATCAGTAATAGCTCTAACTTCTGGACCTAGTTCACTCATCTCAGCAATACCACCGGCGTTGTCAGAGATTGGTCCGTAAGCGTCTACTGTCATTGTAACACCTGTAGTAGCAAGCATCCCAACAGCAGCAATACCGATTCCGTAAAGACCAGCAAACTCATTAGCGAAATAAATCCCTAAAGAGATTAAAAGAATTGGAGGAATACATGAGTACATACCAACAGCAAGACCAGCGATGATGTTCGTCGCAGGACCTGTTTTACCAGCTTCAGCAATTCCCTTAACTGGACCAAATTCACCAGCCGTAAAATACTCAGTGGCTAAACCAATGAATAGACCAACTAGAGAACCAAGAACCATTGCGTAGAATGGACCCATGGCATATGGAAAAACTGTAAAGGCCATTGCATCAACAGCAACATAAGAACCAGCGAAAAGACCAACGATACCAACAACTGGAGCAAGTCTTAGTGCCCATGCAGGATCAACGCCTTTAAGAAGGTTCATTGAAAGAATTCCTAGCACAGAAGCTAGAAGTCCAATTGTAATAACGATAAGAGGAAGAGTAACGGCTCCTGAACCAGCGGCTAAAGAAGATCCGATAAACATAGTAGCGATAACTGAACCAACATATGATTCAAAGATATCAGCGCCCATACCAGCAGTATCACCAACGTTGTCACCAACATTATCAGCAATAGTTGCAGGGTTTCTAGGATCGTCTTCTGGAATACCAGCTTCAACTTTCCCAACAAGGTCAGCACCAACGTCAGCAGCTTTAGTATAAATACCACCACCAACTCTAGCGAAAAGTGCAATCGACGAAGCGCCCATGGCAAAACCATTTAGAGCTTCAAGTGTTGTTGCACCTGCAAGATATTTATAAAGAAGAGCAACACCAATAAGACCAACTGAAGCTACGGCCATACCCATTACTGATCCACCATAGAAAGCAACTGAAAGTGCTTTACCTTGACCAGACTGAGCAGCTGCTTCTGCTGTTCTAACGTTTGCTTTAGTAGCGGCTTTCATACCGATCCATCCGCAGAACATTGATGAGAAAGCACCAACGATGTAACAAAGTGCTGTGTTAGTTCCTAACTTGAAAAAAAGTAGGCCTGTAACTACGGCAAGAAAAACGAGAAGGATTGAATATTCCTTCTTGAGAAAGGTCATTGAACCTGACTCGATTAGACCTGCGATATCGGTCATCTTTGCATTACCTGCCGGTTGCTTAACTACCCAAGCATAAGTCATAAGGGCGAAAATAAATCCCATCAAACCAATGTATGGACTAAAAGCCAAAAAAGATTGTGTTGCTTCCATTCTGAAGTCTCTCCTTCTAAAAAGTGTTATAATTTCCTAAATAGGTTTTTTGCTTCTACTATAATGATAATTGTTGAGAAAAATTATCATACACTTTAGAGAGCGTAAAACATTTTCAATCTTTTATGTAAGGGAAGTTACTCGTTGGGCACTGAGCAAAATTCAACAAAAAAAGTTTTAGGCTCTTCGGCCAAGATGGCAGCAGCTACTTTTGCTAGTCGGATTCTTGGCTTAGTGCGTGAGCAGGTCATGGCAGCTACTTTTGGCGCTAGTGGTATCACAGATGCTTTTGCTATCGCTTATCGTGTTCCTAATATGCTTAGAGATCTCTTTGCTGAAGGGGCTTTCTCATCAGCCTTTGTCCCCATCTTTACTGAGGCTAAGCTCACCGACCCCTTAGCAGCAAGACGATTATTATGGTCTCTCTTTATTTTGCTGGGAGGCATCACTCTCTTGCTCTCTGTTGGGATCTTTGTTTTTGCAGAACCACTTGTTCACTTCTTTACAGATACCAAGTTCACTGAAGATCTAGAAAGGCTTGAGATTACTATTAATTTAGTAAGAATCATGTCTCCCTTCTTGGTCTTTATATCTTTGGCCGCTTTATTTATGGGCGCACTTAATTCCTTGAAGATCTTCTTTGTTCCCTCCCTTGCTCCGGCCTTTTTTAATATGGTGATGATCGCTTCGATCATTATCCTGCCTGAGGTTTTAGAAGGAAGGGGAATCCATCCTGTTTATTGTTTAGGCTTTGGTGTACTAGTGGGAGGCTTTATTCAAATGATCATTCAGCTTCCGATGATCTTTAAACAAGCCTATGGTCCTCTTGGACCTGTTTCATTATTTAATGAATACACTTCGAGGATTATAAATAGAGTTGGCATTGGAACTATTGGAATTGCGGGAACTCAGATCAATGTTCTTATCAATACCATTCTCGCCACTGGAACTATGGTTGGGGCCGTCTCATGGCTAACTTATGGGTTTAGGCTTTTTCAATTTCCCGTTGGTATCCTTTCTGTTTCAATTGCAGGATCTAACTTGGTTCATTTTAGTGATGCTTGGAAATCTAATGATGAAGAAAAGGCTAAGGGTTATTTAGCCACGAGTTACTTTCTTTCTTTTCTCGTGATCTCGCCGGCCTTTGCTCTTTTGTATGCCATGGCAGAGCCGACAGTCTTCTTAGTCTTTCAAAGAGGGGCTTTTGACGCCCATGATACTTATATGACCACCGAGGCCCTTCGCTATTATTTATACGGTCTTCCTTTTTATGGTCTTTATAAGATCTTTGCTCCGACTTTCTTTACGTTAGATCGGCCTAAGATCCCAGTATTTATCTCTCTTGGATCTATCATCTTTAATATTGTCTTTTGCGTCAGCCTAGTTCCTCTTTATGGATTTAAGATCTTGGCTCTCGGAACTAGTGTTTCCATGTTTCTCAATTCAACGGCCCAGTCTGTTTTTCTCAGAAAGTACTTAGATTTGAAGGGAAGCTTCTTTTTTAATATAAGAATTGGAAAAACAATCCTTGGGGGAGCGTTGTGTTATTTAGTTGCCGCCTTCCTCGTCTCTCGTCTGCCCTTGATGGAGGGGAACTTCGTTCAAAATGTTTTTTACTTTTGTGTGACTGGTCTTAGTGGAGCCCTGACTTATTTAATTTCCATGGGAGTCATGGGTGAGTTGACGCCACTTAAAAGACTTTTAAAACGCGGTTAGTCTTTAATAAACCTTCAAAGAAATTAAGAAGTTGCTTGTGGTATCCCCGAGTTTTGAGGTAAACTACAATTGGATTTTAATATGCGCCTCGCATTGAATAGGGGTTTACCTAATGAAAACGGATTTTGAAACACTCAAAGCCCTCGCAACTTATACTATCGATCATCTCAAAGAAAAGGGAATGATCGAGTTTGAAATATCAACACGTGAAGCTGTGATTGATTCTATGGCAACTGAATTTGGAGTTAGTTTCGCAACTGACGAAGATATTCGTGATCAAGCTATAGAAGAAGTTGAAGATAAGATGGGGGTTGATAACCTTCCTGACGATGTCACTGAATCAGAAATGTTTAACCATGCTAGAAAAGAGATCATTAAATCTTTTAGTGGTGAAAATATTGGTGGCCTTTATTTAGTTGAATCACTTCATCAGATTGCTCACAGAATGACTAAGTACTTACTTGATTCTGAGCATATTGAAGATGTTTTTGGTACTGACGAAGAATTAGTTACTTTTCTTGTTTCAGTTATCAGATCTTTCAATCCTAAGAGAGAGCACAGAGATTAGCGGCCTGCAGTCAAAACAGTCCTGTGGGCTGTTTTGATGCCGAGCCGTCGTAAAGGCTCAAGGAAGCGTTAGCGCCCGTAGAGACACGCGGAGTATCTACGCAAAAAATCAAGACCGATTTAAAAAGAACACAAGCAAAGTATTTTACTTACTAAACAACAACCCCAAACTTCAAAATAGCCTCTTCAAAAAACGGCCCCTCAATCCCACCATTAAGAACACCACTACGACTTGAACAAAAGATACATTCACCAGTTTTTACAAAGCGATAAAGAATTCCATCAAAATAAACTCGTTCGACTTCGTCCTCTGTTGCCGTTCCTTCGATGCGGACAATCTCAATTAAGTTTTCTTTAACATAAGGATTATCTTTAAAGTCAGTAGGGTTGTAGATAACACCTGAGTCTCTATCGAAGATGAGGTTTAACTCGACGATCTTTTCTTTAAAGAGTTGTTCAATAGGAGTTCCTGTCTCATCTACAAAATAATAAAACTTAGCAATCCAATCATAACGGGTGTCTTTTCTTTCAAAACTAGCATAGTCAGTTTCCGAGTGTGTTTGAGTCCACCATTTTGGAATCAAAAAGCTCAGACTATTAAAATTAAAAGTCACCGCCGTCTTTAAATAGTCATTTTTTTCATTCTTGATGGTGTACATCGTATAGAGACCCAAAAAAAGAAGTCCTATAATGACGAGCCATTCTGTTAGTTCACCCATGTGAAAAGTATAGTGGAGGGCCGCTCTTTTTGCATTACTCTTGATTAATTGACTTTTTTTCCTCGTAAATTCAGTAATTTACGTAGTTTATCCAATTCTTATTAAAGTTTGTTCGAAAATATGCCGAAATAACGAATGATATAGAACCTGCAACGCATAGGTAGTGAAATAAGTCGTTGTTAGTAGATTGGAGAGCAGTCATGAATTATATGAACTGGTTAAGGAATTCAAAGATAGTTGTTTTAAATGCTATCTTCCTTTTAGCAGCCTTACACTCGCAAAGCGCCCAAGCGGAACGCTTCGATGATTGTAGCGGCATTAATCAGAATAGATACCCAACGGAATACCGTGCATGTTTACGAGCAGAGATTGCTGGTGGCGGAGCAGGTGGAGGCGGTGTCGATTGTATTGATTGTTTATTCCAAGAAGAGAAAGGAACTGACTGGGGGGATATCGTAGCCGGTATCGCTGGACCATTAGCTTTTTTCGGATCTGCTTATGTTGGTGCTAGATACCAGTATAAAGGACAGAAGGCTTGGGCCGGAGCTTACGAGCGCGGACAAACGGAGTGTACTACCCGCTTCAATAGTTATTTAGATTATTCAATTACTCGTGGAGGAAATCCTATTCTTCCAGAGCAGGCCCAAGGGCTAAATGATACATGTAATGGCGGAGGCCTAGGTGGCGGAGGCGGCGGAGGATTTGCTGGTTTCGGTGGTCAGGTTGGAAATGGATTTGGTGGATTTGGTAATCCTTATGGGAGTGCTGGATATTCAGGTGGATTCATGGGCGGAATGCAAGGTCCTTATATGGGCGGCGGCGGCGGTTATGGCGGCGGTTTTGGTATCGGTGGCGGTACTGGCTTAGGATATGGCGGCGGAATGTACGGACCAGGTTTTGGTGGCGGCATGGGCGGCGGTATCGGCGGCGGAATTAACATTGGAATTGGAACTCCTGGCTTTGGTGGCGGTTTTGGCTATCCAGGTGGTGGAGGTTTTGGCGGAAACATGGGCGGCGGATTTGGTTACCCAGGTGGAGGCTTTGGCGGCGGCATGGGTGGATACCCAGGTGGCGGCATGGGCGGTGGATTTGGTTACCCAGGAATGGGCGGCGGAATTGGCGGCGGAATCAATATAGGCTTACCTAGCATTGGAATTGGCGGAGGCTTCGGAGGTTATCCTTACGGAGGCGGTGGTTTCGGTGGAGGTGGTTACCCAGGCGGTTACGGAATGGGTGGCGGCATTAATATGGGCGGTGGATTTGGTTACCCAGGAATGGGCGGCGGAATTGGCGGTGGTATTAATATCGGCGGCGGCATGGGTGGTTACCCCGGCGGTGGCTTTGGCGGCGGCATGGGTGGATACCCAGGTGGCGGTTTTGGCGGTGGAATGGGTTATCCAGGCGGAGGCTTTGGCGGTGGAATTAACATCGGTGGCGGTCTTGGTGGTCCAGGAATGATTAATGGTGGAATTGGAATAGGTGCTGGTGGAGGCTTCGGTGGTCCAGGCGGCGGTTATTTTGGAAATACAGGTGGATATCCTTATCCAGGTTACCCAGGTGGTGGCGGTGGCTTTAACGGCGGCGGTGGCTTCAATGGCGGCGGTGGATTTAACGGCGGCGGCGGCTTCAATGGCGGCGGCGGTTATAACGGTGGTTACCCAGGTTACCCAGGTGGCGGAATCGGTGGTTACCCAGGTGGTGGTCAAGGTGGATTTGGCGGAGGCTATAATCAGTCAGGTCAAATTGCAGCTCAAAGGTATCAAGGTCAAATGCAAGCAGGTCAAGCACAGCAATCAGCTATCTATGATAGTTATGGAAGAGCAGGTGCTAATTACCAAGCAGGAATGCAAGGTCAAGCTGGTGGAGCCTTCGGTGGCGGAGCTGGTTACGGTGGCTACGGTTACGGGCAAGGCGGACAGAGTCCTTATGGTTACGGCGGCGCTAATTACGGAGCTGGCAATCTAGGATTACATTTCTCAGTCGGCGGTTATGGCGGCTTTGGTTACTAATTAAACAAAAACAAAAAGAAGATCTAAGTGAAGGCCCTGTTTATCAGGGCCTTTTTTTTTGTTAAGCTGACTTATGAGTAAATCAGGTCCCATTCAAGAAAAGCTTTTAGATAAGGCCAAGACCCTTCCAAGAAAGCCTGGTTGCTATCTTATGAAGCGAAAGAATGGGCAGGTTATCTATGTGGGGAAGGCCAAAGATCTTAAGGCCAGGGTGACAACCTACTTTACCCAATCCACAAAGGCTCCGAAAACAGAGATCTTAGTTTCTCATATAAAAGAGTTTGAGTTTCTCTTAACGGAAACAGAAGCAGAAGCTCTTGTCTTAGAGAATAACTTAATTAAGAAATATTCTCCTAAGTATAATGTCCTGATGAAGGATGATAAATCCTATCCCTACGTTGTGATCAATCATAAAGAAGAATTTCCTAGACTCGAATACAAAAGACGGGTTGTTAGAAAGAAAGGGACTGAGGTCTTTGGCCCCTTTGTTTGGGGATCTAACATCTCTGAAGTTCTTAGGATCATGACTAAGTCCTTTCAGTTGCGTGATTGTAATCTTAGAGAGTTTAAGAGCCGGAAAGAGCCCTGTCTTCTTTATCAGATTAAGCAATGTAGCGCTCCTTGTGTGGGTAAGCGTAACCTAGAAGATTACCAAGGAGATCTTAGCGATGCTCTTAATCTTTTTAGGGGAAAGGGGACTAAGAGTTTAAGGATTCTTAAAAGCCGAATGAATAAGGCCGCTGAGAAAGAAGAGTTCGAGTACGCCGCACAGATTAGAGACTATATTACAATCTTAGAAGAGTTTCTCGATTTCTCAAAACAAAAGAACGTAGAGCTCAATAGCCCTGATGCCAATATTGATATACTTGCCTTTCACCCTGGTAAAATTGAAATCGACATGGCCATCTATATGATTAGAAATGGTATTCTCTTAGGGCATAAAGATTTTCATTTTCCAACTGTAGAATGCCATGATGAATTAGAAGAAGAGCTGATTGGTTTTTTCTTTCAATACTACTCAAATTCCCATGATAGCTTTCCCGATAATATAATCACTCCTTTTGAGCCTAGTAATAATAAACTCTTTGAAGAGGCGTTAGAGGGAATCTTTAAAGCTAAGGTGCAAGCACCAGGGAAGAAGTATGAAGGGCTTGCTAAATTGGCCAATGACCAAGCTGTTGAACATCAAAGGGTTCGAACAACAAATCAAGATAGTATCTATAACGGACTTAATAAATTAAAAGACTTATTAAGCCTCAAAGAAAGACCAGTGCTTCTTGAATGTTATGACGTCGCGATCTTTCAAGGAAGTTCTCCAACGGCATCACAGATTGTTTTTCGTGATGGAAAAGCCGTCAAGAAAGATTATCGCCACTATAACTTAAAAGAATTACCTGAAGGAAATAACGATTTTGCCATGATGAAAGAAGTGCTCTCAAGGCGAATGGATAATGGGAACCTTCCCGATATCTTCATCGTTGATGGGGGAAAGGGACAAGTTTCCATGTTTCAAGAAGTCTTAAAGGACTTTGAATCCACTATTCCCGTTGTAGGAATTGCTAAAGCAAAGACAGCTAAGGGAACGGAGGAGCGGCTTATCATTCCAGGAAGGGCTAATCCTTATATTTTAACTAAGAATCCACCTCTCATGAGAATCATTGTTTCTATGAGAGACGAAGCGCATAGGTTTTCGAGAATCCTTCATCATAAAGGTGAAAAGAAAAAGACCTTGAATACTTGGTTTGATGGGCTTCCGGGGATTGGTCCTAAGACAAGGGCAAAACTCTTAATCAAATTAGATAAGTCGAAGGATGAGTTAAGAGAGTTATCTCTTCTAGAGCTCCAAAGCTATTTCGAGGTTTCTGAAAAAGTAGCGAAAGTACTCTACAAAGAATTAAAAAACTAGGACGTCATGTCCTAATTTATAATATGAATTGATTTCTTATTTCCAGCTCCGCATTCGGGACATCTGGCTGACTCTTGAACAATTAAATTCTTATAGTCTGAGAGGTGTGAGTGAACAAGCTTGCTTCCACAAGTTGGGCAATCATCAATAATCTTTTTTACTTGAGCGATGTCTCCGAAGTATTCTTCAAAGTGTTCGAATTTGTAGTCAGAATCTGCAGGCATTTTGACCCCCCTTTGGGTGTATCAACAGTTAGTTGCTAATACCTTATTCGGGTTATTTAGGATGCTCTTTACAAGAGTCCCTAATAATGGGACTGTTGGGACAAAATTACCGTGGGTTAAACTTGCCTTTTTGTGGAAGAGATATGGACTGGGAAGATACTTTTAGAAGACAGAGAAAAGAATCTGAAAGCGTTTATACGCTCCGTGGTCTCGATGATATCGAATATGGTAATGCAGCTCTAGAGCCCGCAACAGAGGCTCTCAAGGCCCCCATAGAACCCCCTAAAAATGAAGAAATTAAAGACCAAGCGGAAACCTCGGTTTCTACTGAAAAAGAGAAAGTGCTCTCTGGCCTTAAAGATTTAGCTGAAGATCAGCTTAAAGAAACTGGCGGTCCCTTTAAGTTTCCTGGGGGCGAAGTTAAAGTTGTTGAAAACGACCCAGACCTATCAGAAGTCATTGATCTTGAAGTTCAAAAAGATTCAAAGAAATTACAAGTTCTCTTTGTTTATAATTATTCCGCCGACGCCCTTCTTCTTCCTGAAGGAGAGCGTGCAAATGCTCCAAGCGAACAGCTGCTTGATCGTATGATCTCGGCTATGAAGATGGAGAGTGATAATTTTGAAAAACTAGTTGTTGAATCTGGAGAGAGAGAAGTCTTCTTAAAGCATTTAGCCTCTAGAGAAGTTGAAGTGGTGGTTCCTATGGGAGCTATTGCCACTAACCTAGTACTTGGTAAGCAAGAGCGCATAAGCATGGTTCACGGTAAGTTCTTTGATAAAGAGTTAACTTATAAAAATGATCAGGTAAGGCAATTCAAGATTGTCCCCGTCTTTAATCCTGAAATGATTTTAATCAATCCGAGTATGAAGCGTTCAACATGGACGGACCTACAAAAGATTATGGATCACCTAGGGATCATTCCTAAATAAAGAGTGCGAAATAGGCTCTCTTGTATGTATTCTTATAGTAGTTTAAAATTTTATCAGTCTTATTAAGAGACTAAATCTACACTGACAGGACGGTTAGTGGTGTTTTCAAAGCGAATGGTATTTATTCTTTTCCTCTTCTGGGGAACATCTTATGCGGGGCTTAGACCTTCGAAGTATAGGCATTTGTCGATTTCCAATCCTAAGATCAAAGTTCGTATAAGTGATAACCTAGAAAAAGTTAATATCTCTGGGACTGATCTCAAAAGAACTCTTCATGTTAACAGTAATCATAAGAAATTCAGTGGCCGAAAAAGAATCAGGTTTAACTGCCAAAGTTTTACCAAGAAAAATAAAGATAAGATCACAAGACCGGTTCTTTTAGCCTCGGTATCTTCAGCAACGGGCCTGGTTTCACTTGGAAAGGTTAAGTATCAAGGGCGTCTTCACGTAGTAACATCTCCAAAAGATGAGTCTTGCGATGTGGTTCAAGAAGTTAATCTTGATTCTTATATCTCAGGACTCTTATCTAAAGAGATGAACGGAGCATGGCCAGTTGAAGCGCTAAAAGCTCAGGCCGTGGCAGCAAGAACTTACGCCATTTATAAGCAGGCAACTCAGCAAGTTTCAAAGAGTCTTGGTTATCAGGCCTATTACGATTTGGAGAGTTCAGAGAAACATCAGGTTGGTGGAGACTTCTTTGCCACGACTTTGAATACTGATGTCGCTACTAAGGAAACATCTGGCTATATCTTAGTCACTGATAAAGGCAATCTTACTGAGACCTTCTTTCACGCAAAATGTGGAGGGAAGACATTAATGCCTTCTTCTGTATGGGAAAATAAGGTTGAAGGTTATAAAGGCGTATCATGTCCTTTTTGTAACACTCATGGAAAGAAGAACTGGACGGAGAAGATTACGACGGCCAAATTTGTTAAGTTTCTAAAATGGGCAAAAAGAAAGAAACATATTAGCTTTCGATCCAAAGACTTAAGGAATATTAGGTTAATGAAAGATAGCCTTAACGCGAATACACTTAAAATTTATTTAGGATCAAAACCTTTGGTTCTTAAAAAGCCTCTTGTAAGAAGATATTTTGGTCGCTTTACAATGGCCTCTAATAACTTCAAATTAGTCAGAACGAACAGAGGCTTTCAAGTTGAAGGAAGGGGCCTCGGTCACGGTGTAGGGATGTGTCAATTAGGCGCTCTTGATTTGGCCGATCGCGGTTGGGGTTTCAAGAAAATTTTGGCACACTACTTTCCTGGCCATAAACTTATAAAGCTCTATTAATCTATGATTAAGAAAATACTTATTCTATTCCTCGTGCCTTTTCAATTATACGGGTACACCATTCTCCTTGACCCTGGTCATGGTGGTGAAGATGATGGAGCAAAGGGAGAACTTGCAAATATAAAGTTCTCTGAAAAAGACTTGGCCCTTACCTTGGCCAAAAAGATCTCAAAGAGAATCTCTAAGAAACATAGGGTCTATTTAACAAGATCCTATGATAAGTCAGTGACTTTAGAAAAAAGGGCAGAGATTGCTGAAAAGCTCAGCGTGGATCTCTTCGTCTCTATCCATGTTAACGCCAGTACGAGAAAGTCAGCCAATGGCTTTGAAACCTATTATCTTGATCACCATAAAGATGCTGCCGTAAAGAAGATCGAATCAGTTGAAAACAGGAACTTGAAAGGACAAGAATTAGTCGTTCATCAAATCCTAACGGACCTGATCGTTGATAGGACAACTAAGAGTTCTCGCAGACTAGGGCAAGCTATTCATAGCCGCTTTAGTAAGGGAATAAAAAGTAAATTTAGAGTGAAAGATAGAGGCCTTAAACCAGGGCTCTTTTATGTTCTTGCTTTAACTAAAAGACCTGCTGTTTTATTAGAGATTGGATTTATTTCGAATTCAAGAGAGTTAAAGAAGTTAACCTCAGAAAAATTTCAGGACGAGTATGCTAGGAACGTCGCTGATGGAATCATGGCCTATCTCAAAGTTTTGAAAAAAGAAAAACCACCACTTTTTTAATTACTCATTCCATACTCTTTCAAAATAGAATGCAAGTTTGACTTACGTCACCCTTGCATCCTATTTGGAGAGGGGAGAGAGTATTCTACCATCTTGGTAGTAATCTTAAATTATAAACATTGTGATGGTGGTTGGAACCTTGATCCTACTGGGATCTGTCCATACTGGTAACTTGGTACATATCCAAAAAGGACATCGCCAGCATTAATTCTACCTGGACACTGAGCCTTGTTAGGCACGTTGAGATCAACACTTAGTGTGCTTGTGATCGTAGGTGTTCCACCTTGTAACATATTATCAATCGAAGCATCCCCAGTTAAACAAAGGGTAAGGATCAATTGAAGAGTGTTGTTACCATGATCTCTAATCATGGCCGTGTCACCAGTTTGAGCATCGATACCTATATAGGTAGCGTAAACTGCTGAACCATTAATTCCAGCCGGGATCAATTGACCATTGTTATAGTCAAAAGCTCTCTGTACTGGGCTAGCGCAACTTGCTGTTCCAGTTCCATTACCAAAAGTAAAAGGACTGATAGAAGGTGCAACTGCATCTGCTTTCTTGTCTGATTTTCCGCAGCCTACTAAAAGTAGTGCAGTAAATCCTAGGGTAAGGGCTTTCTTAGCAAAGGCCTTTACGGTAGATGATTTAATCGTTTTCATTTCTCTCTCCTGTTTTAATTTCTATGTATTACTTAATGCAGGAGCTGTGCCATTTCCTGACAGGTATATCTGAGGATGTTTATGAGTTATTACAGTAACTTAGGAGACAGCCTGTAAGAGGATAGGTGCTAAGGATTCTTCAGCTGTCTAAAAATTAGTCAAATAATGGAGAAGATTGATAGGTCACTGAACAATTCTGCACGGATAGTGCCTAAAAATGACCTAGGCTATAATAAAGTATCAATATTATTAGAAAAATACCTAAACTAGGCTTTATTAAGATGAAAAATAAGCACATCCTATCGCTCAAGAACCACCTTAAGAAAGCTTATAAAGATGAAGAAGTTCACTTTAGGCTAAAAACTACTCTAAAGATGACTCTTATTCCTATCATCACCGGTTGCGTGATGCTTGGCTTTCTTTGGGTTCTTCTTCAATTGAACCTCTACTTCTTTGAGGCTAACGGATATTCAGGCTGGCGCGCTTTTAGAGTAGCTTACTATGACTTCATTGTAGGTAGGACTATTAAGCTTGCTCCTTACTTATGTCTTTTTCTGATTGTCGTGGCGATAACTGGTCTTTATGTTTCAGACTTACTTCTAAGACCTTTTAGAGTTATTGGTGTTTATTGCGAAAAAGTAAGTAGTGGGAAGGAAGCTAGCTATGATCCAGACTTTTTTACAGACTTAAAGCTACTCACTAGTTTTTCTGAGCTCTTTTTCTTGGCCATAAATAATGCGAGAAAAAACAACGCCAAGCTAGGACCTATGGATATTCCTAAAAAGTATACGAAGATTCATCAGCCAGTCTCTGAGACTGCTTTTTTCCTACAGTACTTTGTCTATATTCTGATTGCTTCTTCTTGCGCCTATGTCGCTCTTCATATGATGACTGTCGATATTCATCAGGAGATTATTAACCTGGCTGGGGAGACACTAAATCAAAAGCATTCGATGAAGTACTTCTTTGGAAAGCAAAGTGAAGTCCTTAGAGATGTTTTAAATGTGGTCATGGTCTGTCACCTTATCCTTTATACTATCTTGGCCAGGCATCTCTATTTTAAGGTCTGTGGTCCCGCCTTTGGTATCTTTGCAACCATGAGATCCTTCTTAAAGGGCAACTATGATGCTCGGGTACACTTGTTAGGTTTTTATTACCTAAGACCGCATTGTCGTAAAATCAATCGATATCTAGACCTAATGCAGAAAGAATTGACCTAGTTAACAATAATTTGACTTAGACTTCATGGCCAAGAATCCGATCTAGGCTTATGATAGAAACCATTAACTTTAATGAGAGGAATTTTAAAATGAAATCAATTAGTAAAACTATAGCTTTGTTAATGGTAGGAATCCTTGCCTTCAGCTGTACATCAGAAAAGCAGATTAAAGATCAAGTAAAGAAAGCCCTTGAGGATGATCCGATGCTTTTTATTTCGGCTATCGAAAAGAATCCGGTTGCCTTTGCTGAAGCCATGAGAGGAGCTATCTCTAAAGCTCAAACTGAACTTAAGAAAAAACAAGAAGATGATGAAGCTAAAAAGCTTGAAGAAAAATTTGATAAGCCTTTAGTTCCAGAAATTAGAAAAGATGAAATGATTAGAGGAAAGAAAGATGCTCCTCTTACATTAGTTGAATATTCAGATTACGAATGTCCATTCTGCTCTAGAGGATTCAACACAGTTATGGAGCTTATCGCTAAGTATGGAGATAATATCCGTTTCGTTTATAAGCATCTTCCTCTTAGCTTTCACAGAAATGCTATGATCGCTTCTCAGTATCATGAAGCCATTAGGTTACAGAGTGAAGCGAAGGCTTGGAAGTTCCATGATGAGATCTTTAAGAATCAAGGTAAGCTAAAAAGTGGCGAAGCCTTTCTTAAGAATCTAGCTAAAGAAGTTGGCGCTGACATGGGTAAGCTTGCAAAAGATGTAAAATCAAAAGAAGTTCAAGACCGTATTGCAGCTGATATGAAAGAAGCAGCAGGTTTTGGGATGCAAGGTACACCGGGATTTCTTTTAAATGGTATTCCAGTTAAAGGTGCCTACCCAGCTAGCTACTTTTTCGACATCGTAGAAAAGTTGAAGAAAAAAGGTAAAGTTAAGATTTAATTTCATAACGCGGGGCCTTTACGGCCCTGCATTATTTTCTCTCCAAGATACAATAACTCCATATATTTTGTTTTTTAGTCTTTTTGTGGAAAAATAGACTAAGACTTTTAATTCAGTGAGGAAATCATGGAAGATGGCACTTATTCAAATCTAGGTACTAAGCAAAACCAAAACAGCATGCCTGTAGGAATGTCTTCGAGGTTAGATGATGACTTCGGTCTTGGGACAATCATAGAGGAGTGCACAAAGGATAACTGGGAGAGCTTTTCAGAACAAAAGCTTTTTAAAGCGCTCTGCTTTGAGTTTAAAAGCCTTTTAGAAATTGAAAAACTTCGTGAACTTGTTCAAGACTTAGTTCAAATCGATCATCATCTCCACTTAATTATAGATCAATCCCGAACGAGCGCTAAAGATTTGGGCCTTGAAGGGTTTTATCAAAACTTATCCACACTCTTTATACGCATGGCCCTAGAGGAAGAAGTTAATTCCGATTCTATGAAACGCGCCATCGAAATCGCACTTGAAGAAGAGATTTACTCTTGGCAAGAGCGCCTTCAGTAAGCTCCGTAGAAAGTTATCCACATTTTATTTTTTCCAAAAAAAGTTTTGCGGCTATTGTCATAGCGGCCAAAATAAACGACCATTTTATTATTCTAATAACTACACACAACACACGATCCAGAGGGAGTTGGAATGAACAGAAAAGAATTAGTAGAAGGTATCCTAGAAGACAAATCACTTAGTCACATGACAAAGAAAGAAGCCGATCATTTCGTAGCAACAATGCTAGATGTGATTAGAAAATCAGTTAAGCGTGGTGAAGACGTTTCATTGATTGGTTTTGGAACTTTCTCAAAAGCACGTCGTGCTGCCAGAATTGGAGTTAACCCTTCAACAGGTGAGAGAATCAAAATCAAAGCTAAGACTCTTCCAAAATTTCGTCCAGGTAAAGCTTGGAAAGAAATGATGTAGGAATCTTTTTTAAAGATTTTTGAAAACGAGGCTCCTTTTTAGGAGCCTTTTTTGTGCAAAAAGCCCTCGATCTCCGACTAAAACACTCTCTCAATTCGTCACTTTCATGACCCCCGGGCAAATCTTGCCGGCAAATACTGACCTAAATGGTAGAAATTACCATCTTTTCTGCCCCCATCTTGATACTTTTCCAAGGAATGCGTATAATTTTTGACATGGAGAGGTGAAATAATTTCCTCTCAATGATCCACGGATGGAATGAATGGCAGACGAAGAACTTCAAGACTTAGATAGTGGTGCAAAGAAAGCTGCGCCGGCTTCTGGAAAGAACCCCCTTTTAACAATTCTTGTTTTAGTAAACACGATTGCAATGTTTGGCGTTGCCTTCTTTCAATATCAAATGCATCAAAAGATTTCAGCAGTTCCATCGGTACAAGATGTTGTCTCTGCTGAGATGAAAAAATTAGAAGACGGTGAAGCAAAAGAAGAAACAGGTGAAGCTGTTGAAGAAGATGGACTTCTCTTTCCTCTAGAGGGCTTTACAGCAAACTTAGCTCAAGGGGATGGACCAAGAAGATTCGTTCGCCTAACCGCAGTTCTTAAGTTTTCAAAAGAATCTAATGAAGATGAGTTCAAGGCTCGTAAGCCTCAAATAAGAGATACCATCATTAGTACTCTGAACTCTAAAAGACCTGAAGACTTATTAAAGTTAGAAGGAAAGAATTTCTTAAAAGAGGAGTTAAAGTCGGCGATCAATTCATTTTTAGTTGATGGTCATATTATCGATATATTTTATGTGGGCTTTCAAATTAATTAGGCCCTAAGTTGAGTACAGGTTACTGATCCAGGATGGATCAGCCTAAAGATCCCAGGAGGGGATATGGCGCAGGTTTTAAGTCAAGACGAAGTCGATGCACTCTTAAATGCAGTAAATGATGATGCAGGTGATGACCTACTAGGTGATGGTGGCGATTTTGGCATGGACGAGGATATTGATGAAAATATCCAATCTTATGATCTAACAAATCAAGATAGAGTTATCCGTGGGCGAATGCCTATCCTTGAGATCATCTACGAAAGATTTATTAGATCTTTTAGAGTCTCCTTATCAAATTCCCTTAGAAAGATTTCAACGATATCGATGATCTCAACAGATCTTCTAAAGTTTGGAGAGTTTGTTAACACTCTTCCGATACCTTCATGCATGTGTATCATGCGTTTTAACGAGCTTAGAGGCCCAGCGCTTCTCGTTTTCGAGTCAAAGCTTGCCTATGCCATCATCGATTCATATTTTGGTGGAACGGATCGTCCCTTCACTAAGATCGAAGGGAAAGAATTCACTTCTATTGAATTGGCCTTCATGAAGAAAGTCATGGATATGGCGATCAATGATCTAGAAGAAGCATGGGCGCCAGTTCATAGAATTGATGCTCAATATTTAAGAACGGAGATTAACCCGCAGTTCGTTGGAGTTGTTCCTCCATCTGACGTTATTATCGCAACCACTCTTGAAGTTGAATTTGAATCAGCTTCAGGAACAATCATGATCGTTATTCCTTATTCAACGATCGAGCCGATTAAGCAAAAACTAAGTTCATCATTTCAAACAGATAATGAGATGGCTGACTCCATTTGGACTCAGGCCATGAATGAGCATATTAGAGACGTTGAATCCACTATCGTTGTTAAGCTCGGTGAAGCTGAGATGACTGTTGGAGATCTTGTGACTCTTGAGAAGGGAGATATTATTCCCCTTAATCAAGAAGCCTCAGGGGAAGTTAGTTTAACAGTTGAAGGCGTTGAAAAGATGAAATGTCTTATTGGTGTACATAAAGGCAATAGGGCCATTCAGATTTCAAAAAAAGTTAATTAAGGATTTATAGGAGATATTATGGAAAATACAAACGATGAGAATAAAACAGAACCAGGACTAACAGCAGTTGAAGGTTTAGATACTGTTCAAGTTCAAAAGTTAGCCGATGAAGTAGCTGCAGGTGACGATGCTCTTAATAAACTAAAGGTTCAAAACCTAGACTTTATTCTAGATATCCCTCTAAAAGTTACAGTTGAGCTTGGAAGAACAAGCGTTGTTATTAAAGACTTACTACAGTTAGGGCAGGGTTCAGTACTTGAACTTGATAAATTAGCTGGTGAGCCACTTGAAATCCTTGTTAACGGAAAACTTGTTGCAAAGGGTGAAGTTGTTGTTGTGAACGAAAAATTTGGGATTCGTTTAACAGATATTATTAGCCCAATTGAAAGAATCGAAACACTTAAGTAAGACGGAGTCTTAGATGAAGAAACTAGTACTGCTCATAACTTTTACTCTACTTGTTGGCTCTAATGCTTTTGCGAAATCAAAAGTTAGGTCAATCGAGTATAAAAGCGATCGTAATCAACAAGGAACTCTTGTTATCGATTTAAAGGGACCTCTTAGTGAGACTCCTGAGCTTCTTGTAAAAGATAATATGATTCAAGTCTCTGTTCCAGATAGCTTTGTTTGGCCAAAGATTGAAAAGAAGATCTCTGTTAAGAAAGACTTCGACGCCACAGTACTGGCCTATCAGTTTAATAAAGAAACGGTTAGGGTTCGAACCATGCTTCCTTTTTCACTAAAGGGAAAAGAAGCTGGAGTTAATGTGACTCTGAAAGACCGTCAAATTGTAATTAACTTTCCTAGAGGAAAAGTTATTCAAAAAGTCTCTAATTCTAAGTCTTCGAAATCTGTCACGGCCTACGATGAAACTTA
Organism: uncultured Halobacteriovorax sp.; assembly: GCA_913061265.1. Lineage (GTDB taxonomy): Bacteria > Bdellovibrionota > Bacteriovoracia > Bacteriovoracales > Bacteriovoracaceae. Next base: position 86,190 of record CAJXVS010000002.1, read on the forward strand.
TTTAGAAGAGCTTCTAAAAAACAAAAAAACCATGCAAAAAGAATATGGTAGCGAGTTGGCTCCTGCAGGAACTACTGCAAACAAGGCCCGGACAGCGGTTAAAGAAGATCAAGTCAAGATGGCCCTAAGTGCTCAAGATAAAAAGAGCGACAACTCATCTAAGTCGTCGTTTTCAGTGATGAGCTACATTGGTAAGTTTGTTGCATTCTTAGGAGTAGTCCTCCTCCTTTTTTATGGAGTCGTAACTCTTATGAGAAAGGGAGTAATGAAGAAGGGCAAGCTCGGATTCTTAAACAATCAAAAAATGGTGGAAGTATTGAGTACAACTTATGTAGCCCCTAAAAAATCAGTCATGATGGTAAGAGCCCACAATCAGGTTTTTCTTGTCGGTTCTTCAGATGCTGGTCTTCAACCACTTGGAGAGATCAGTGATGTTAGTGGGCTTTTAAAAGACGGTGAAAAGAAAGTAGCAGGAAACAATTTTGATACTTCTCTTTTTGACGCTGATAACGGAAATAAAGAATTTAAATTAAAAGATATGACAGAAGCTAAAACGGAAGAGACCACGGATGGCAACCCAAGTTTAGCTGCTCTACTTGCAGAAAATACAATTGAAGAAAAAGTTAAGCTATCGGATCAGATCAAGAACAAGGTCAAGAACCTAAAAAGCTTTCAATAAAAAAAGGACGTAACATGGTTGTCAGGATGACGGCTTGGTTAAAATGGATTTTACCTTTAATGATTTCTGGACCCTTATTCGCCCAGAAAGCGACAGGTTTAAACCTCCCAGGTTTAGCAGTAAATTTTGGACAAGGAGCTGATCTAGTAGATAGCCTCCAAGTTCTCGTTCTTTTCACAGTATTAACAATGGCTCCCGCGATCTTAATTCTTTGTACTTGTTTTACAAGAATCATCGTTGTGCTCTCATTTATGAGACAGGCCCTAGGGACTCAGAACTTACCGCCTAATCAATTACTCATTGGTTTTGCCATGTTCTTATCAATCTTTGTTATGAAGCCTACAGGAACCGCTATTTATGATCAGGCGATTCAGCCTTATATGGCAAAGAAGATCTCAACAGGTGTTGCTCTAGATAAGATTGAATTTCATCTTAGAGGCTTTATGACTAAGCAAGTTCGTAAAGCTGATATCGCTCTTTTTTATGATGTAACGGGAGAGAAAGCTCCAAATACAGTAGCTGATGTTCCTATTCATTTTTTAATCCCTGCTTTTATTATTTCTGAACTTAAGACGGCCTTTCAAATTGGCTTTCTTCTCTATATCCCATTTTTGATTCTAGATATGGTTGTGGCTTCAGTTTTAATGGCCATGGGTATGATGATGCTTCCTCCGGTTGTTATCTCAATGCCTTTTAAATTATTACTCTTTGTTTTAGTAGATGGTTGGCAGCTAGTAACAGGATCTCTTCTGAGATCGTTTCATTAAGGATAAGTTATGGGATTTGATGCAGTATCAGGAATTACTCACGAAGCGGTCAAGGTCGCTTTGATGATCTCTGCGCCAATGTTACTTGGAGCACTATTCATGGGTATCTTAGTTTCTTTATTTCAAGCAGTGACTCAGATCAACGAGCAGACGCTTTCTTTTATTCCAAAGATTCTTGTGATCGTTGGAGCCTTAGCTATTTGTGCTCCTTGGATGACAGATACATTAACAACTTTTACGAGAGACTTAATTGTAAGTATCCCTTCAGTAGTAGGTAGATAGACTTGAACGTACAGGTAATTGATCAACAAATTCTTATAGCATTCTGGTTGGCCTTTAGTCGCTGTCTTGCTGTGATTTTTCAATTGCCAATCTTTGACGGTATGAGCATCCCTGCAGTTGTTAAAGCTATGACAACTCTTATGATCACTTATGCTTTCTTCCCTTATATTCAAAGTGAGATTCTCGTAGATATAAATCATTTTGGAGTAGATAACTTTTGGAGCTTAACGGCTTTTTATACCTTCTCTGGATTAATCATTGGTTATCTAGTTAAGTCGATCATGAATATGTTCATCTCAGCTGGTTCTATCATTACTCAACAAGTTGGTTTTGCCGCAGTTAGATACTTTGATCCATCAAGTGGATCTCAAATCGGTCCTTTTGAAACAATGATTCAGTGGACGATGTTAATCATCATCGTAACTTCTGGAGCACTCCTTCCTATGTTTAAGGGAGTCTTCAATAGCTTCTTTAGTATTCATATGCATGATATTGGAAAGATGGCCCATTCAACTGTTTTCTTCATGGACCTTTTTAAAAATATTTTCTTATCGGCGCTTATGCTTGCGTCGCCTTTAATTTTTACAAATCTTTTAATTATGTCTGTCTTAGGAATCATCGCAAGAACGGTTCCTCAAATGAATATTATTATGGTCAGTTTCGTAGTGAATATTGGCCTTGGACTATTAATCTTTGCAGCTAGCTCGGAAGAATTTTTTCAGGTTGGCTTCAGAGTTTACACTGAACAGCTGGGACATTGGTTCCAGTTTCTGACGTAAGGAAGTAGATGGCCGACGAACAGGATTCAGGCGAAAAAACCGAAGACCCCTCCCAAAGTCGTATAGACGAGTTTAGGAAGAGGGGTGAGGTTGCTTCATCAAAAGAATTAGCAAGTGTGCTAATTATGTCAGCGTCTTTTTTGACGTTGGCCCTGTCTATTATCTTTATCTACGAAATCATGAGTGAGTATCTTGAATGGCTTTACGGCCTTGATATTGCTATCGCTTACGAAGAAAAACAATTAACGGTTATCTTTGAGAAGACGGCTTGGGCAGGACTTAAATGTACAGCTCCTATCTTCTTTGTTGTGGCTTGTGTTTCAGTCATTGCTAACGTTGCTCAGGTAGGTTTTCTTTTCTCTCCAGAAGTTCTTGAGTGGAAGCCAGAGAGGATTAATCCTGTGAGTGGAGTTAAGAAGCTCTTCTCAATGAAATCAGTTGTAGAGGCAATCAAAGGTCTCTTTAAGTTTGTTTTCATCCTTTCGATTGTGACTTACTTTTTAAAAGACGATATCAATACTTATTCAGGTTTCTTTCACTTAGATTTCGTCTCTTCATTTATGCACGGTAAATGGATTGTCTTTAAATTAGCTTTTTCAATAATCCTTGGGATGATCATCATCGCCATCAGTGATTTTGCTTATCAAAAGATCAGCTATAAGAAAAAACTCATGATGACAAAAGAGCAGGCCAAAAAAGAACATAAAGAAAAAGATGGTAACCCAGAGATCAAGCAAAGAATTCGTAATGTTCAAAGGGAAATGGCTCAGAGAAGAATGATGCAAGATATCCCAGATGCGGATGTAATTGTTACCAACCCTACACATATTAGTATCGCTTTGAAGTATGATACTGCAACGATGATTTCTCCAGAAATTATTGGAAAAGGGGCCGATCACCTGGCCATGAGAATCAGAGAAATTGCTAAAGAGAACAATATCCCCTTAGTCGAAAATGTACCTCTAGCAAGATCATTATATAAATCAGTAAAAGTCGGAGAGACAGTTCCAAGGTCTGCCTATAAAGCAGTCGCAGAAGTACTGGCCTTTGTTTACAAGTTAAAGAAAAAGAAAAAAGCCGTTAGCTAAGACGGATTTAGGAAAATAAAATGAACAAATTATTTGATCGTTTAAAATTTTTAGGACAGAACTCAGATCTCTTAGTAGCTCTAGGTTTAATGTTTGTTTTAGGAGTCATGGTTGTTCCTGTTTCTCCTTGGGTTCTTGATCTTTTTCTAGCTTTAAGTTTATCAATTTCAATCGTAATCCTTTTAATGAGTGTCTACGCAAAGAGACCTCTAGATTTTAGTACTTTTCCATCAATTCTTTTAGTGATGACCTTATTTAGATTGTCACTCAACGTCGCCTCTACAAGAAATATTCTTTTACGTGGTGGTAGTGATGGAACTGCAGCTGCTGGGGATATTATTAAGTCCTTTGGTGAGTTTGTTGTTGAAGGGAATTATATTGTTGGGATTACGGTTTTCTTAATCTTAGTCATCATTAACTTTATGGTTATTACAAAAGGTGCTGGTCGAGTGGCTGAAGTTGCTGCCAGATTTACCTTGGACGCTATGCCTGGTAAACAAATGGCGATTGACGCTGATTTGAATGCCGGTCTTATAGATGATGCTACTGCCAAGCTTAGAAGAAAAGAAATTGGCGAAGAAGCTGACTTCTACGGTTCTATGGATGGTGCTTCGAAATTCGTTAGAGGAGATGCCATCGCTGGTATCTTAATTACGGCCATCAATATCTTAGTTGGGATTATCATTGGTGTTGTTCAAAATGATATGAGCTTTGCCACTGCAACTGAAACCTTTACTCTTCTAACAGTAGGGGATGGTCTTGTAACTCAAGTTCCTGCTCTTATCATCTCGACTGCAGCTGGTATCATCGCTACAAGAAACACATCTGAAACGGCTCTTGGTGTTCAGATTATCGATCAATTTAAAGTTCATCCAAAAGCTTTATATATAGCTTCTGCAGCTCTCTTTATCTTTTCTTTAGTTCCAGGTCTTCCTAAGCTTCCTTTTATGGCAGCAGGTGCGGGGCTCTTTTACATGGGTTACTCAATTCAAAACACTACAGATAAAGAGGAACTGGAGTTAGAGCAAAGATCTGCTGAAGATCAAAAGGCAGCTCCAGAGAACTTAGAAGACCTCCTTGGTTTAGAATTAGTAGAGTTAGAAGTTGGTTATGGACTTGTTAACCTTGTTGATTCAGATCAAGACGGTGATCTTCTAGAGAGGATCACTCATATTAGAAAACAATTTGCTCTTGATTGGGGTGTGATCATTCCGTCAGTTCAAATTAAAGATAATCTTGAGCTTGCTCCTGGTGGTTATAGCGTAAAAGTAAAAGGCATTGAAGTAGCGAAGGGTGAGCTTATGAGCGATCACTATCTTGCTATGGACCCAGGTTCTGTTATTGAAAAGATGGATGGAGTTGAAACTGTTGAACCAGTCTTTGGATTACCGGCCGTTTGGATTACTGATGAGCAGAGAGACGATGCTCAATACAATGGATATACAGTAGTAGATTTATCAACTGTTGTTGCAACCCACTTGACTGAAATCCTCAAGAACAATCTTCATGAACTCTTTGGAAGACAAGAACTAGTTAGAATCATGGACAATTTCAAAGAAACTAACCCAAAAATCGTTTCAGACCTCATACCAGACATATTATCGCTTGGTGTTGTTCTCAAAGTGTTGCAAAATTTACTAAGAGAAGGTGTTTCAATAAGAGATTTACGGACAACCTTAGAAACTTTGGCCGAGTATGGTCCAGTTTCAAAGGATCCAGATCAGCTTACTGAGATGGTTAGGCAGGCTCTGTACAGGACGATTACGGAGGCAATTAGAAGTGATCAAGGTGACATTCCATTATTCACACTTGATCGAGGAATTGAAGAATCGATTGCTAACAATATTATCCAGACAGAGAAGGGGCAGCAGTTAAGCCTCGACCCGAAAATTACGCAAACAATTTTAGCAAGCCTTAACGAAAGAATCGAAGAGGCCACAAATATGGGAGAGAAAATGATCGTGCTTTGTTCACCTGTTGTACGTAATCATTTTAAGAAGCTGACAGAAAAGTTTATTCCCAACTTGGTAGTGATTAGTCATAACGAACTAAGTTCTGATGCAAATATCAGATCTTTAGGCACAGTGAGGTTATAGGATGTACGTACAGAAGTTTGAAGCGGATTCATTGGACGAAGCCCTCAAAACAATTAAAAGAGAATTAGGGCCCGATGCGATTATCCTTAAAACGGTAACCAATAAAGGTCTTAAAGGCGCTTTTAAGAAAAAAAGAATCGAAGTCACTGCTGCTATTAGTGAAGGTAACTACACTAGTAAGGCAAATGTCGATAATGTTCTAAGTGATAGTGAAAAAGATACTTTTTATTCAGATGATGCTTCTTATATTAAACAACAAATTCACTCTCATAATCAAAGCTCACAAAGATCTAACTCTGCAAATAACTCAAATGCAACTTACGGTGGAATGGCCCTTAACAAGCAAGTTAAGAGCGTCAAGGATATGGGATCAAAGTTAAAGTCTTCACTAGATGACTTTCTTAGCGCTCCAGCTCCTTCTCAAAGAGAAGAAATAAGAGAAGAACCTATCAGAAGAGCGCAACCACAAGCTGCTGTAGAACAAAGCTTAGGTGTTGATAACTTTGTTGATGAAGAACCAATGCTAATGGAAGCCGATAGCTCATTAGTTGATTTACAAAAAAAGAAGATCGATGACCTTGAAAGAAAATTATATGAATTAACACAATCAGTTGAACGCTTAGATCAAAAAGAGCCAATTGGGGTTTATGAACTAAGAACAACTCTTAGAAGCTTAGATATTAGTGACTCATATATTCAAAACCTAGTTAAGAAATCTCTTTTCGAACTCGATGAAAATCAAACAGCTGATGCTGATACAGTATTTGAGTTTGCCCTTAGAGAAATGATTAAAAGCGTTAATGTTGAGATGCCATTGTTTTCAACAATCGATGAAACCTCTAACCCTGCTATCACTGTTCTTGTCTCTGATAGTTCAAGTGGGCAGACTTCGATGCTACAGAAGATCGCCGCTTTAAAAGAAGACTCTGTACTCATTAGAAATACTGAGTTTGATAGTAATAATAGCTTTGCAGAAAAAGTTTTTGGTCTAAACGTCATTCAGACCAATGGGATTGCAGAGATTGTAGGCGAGTGTCGTAAGGCAATTGAAGCTGGGAAAACAGTCTTTGTTGATTACAAAGCTGGCAATGATGAACTAAACGCAGATGGTGTACCAAACCAAACAAAGAAATTTATTGATGGCCTTGGTAGAGCTTTTGATAATGTGGAAGTCTTGGTCACTCTTTCAGCAATTCATTCTGAATTGTATAATAGAAAGGTAGTTGCGAAGTATAGAGGCTTATCAAATGGTCTTGTTATTTCTCACCTTGATGAGTGTTTAAATTTTGGAGCTCTTTTCAATATTGGCGAAGATCATCCAGAGCAACCGTTTAAATTTTTTGGAACTGGGGAAGTCGTACCTGACGACCTTGAGTCCGCAACAGCTGAAAGGATTTTGGCTGGTATATTTCAATTCGGATAATGGGAGTCCTTTTAATTTCTAAGTGGAAATAAAAAGATAAACCATTAAATTGAGGAGACAGGATGTCGACTAAAAATGCCACTGAATGGCTTATGTCACACAAGCGCTTTGATGCGCACCAATTAAAAAAAATACCTAATCGTACTTACAGTATTGCTATTACAAGTGGCAAAGGTGGAGTCGGTAAAACTTCTGTCAGTATTAAAATGGCAAAGGTTTTAGCTGAAGATGGATACCGAGTTCTCTTAGTAGACTTTGATACCAACCTCTCTAACACCGCAGTGAAGCTAGGTCTTCCCATTAACGATAATTTTTATGATCTTCTAAGCTCTAAAAAGAAGTTTGAAGATTGCATCCATTCAGATGGCAACTTCCATTTATTAAGTGCCTGTAATGGAAATCTAAATATGCTTGATAACGAAGTTGGTCTTGATAAGATCATCATCGATATCATGGGTGAGCATGAAAAAGAATATGACTTTATTCTTCTTGATTGTCCAGCTGGTCTTAGTAAAGAATCTCTTTCACTAAGCGCTTATTGTGACTATCGATTTGTCGTCGTGACGCCAGACCGATCTTCAATCACTGATAGCTATTCACTTATTAAAATATTAAATCAAAAGTATGGCGTGACTGAAAATCACCTCCTTTTAAATAAAGTTTCTTCGAACAGACAGTATGAAAGGCTCGTTAAAAGCCTGAGCGAAACAGTAAACAATTTTCTTACTTGCCGCTTACAAGTACTCGGTGGTCTCTCGTATGAGAACCAAGAAGTCGACCATTTTGACAGGTTACTGTTAAAAGATGCCGGTTCGAGGATTCATAAGAACATTCTTAAAGTGATAAAACGATTTACCGAAAAAGACATTGGTACCTCTTTCTCAAACCAAGAAAACCTTGTTGGAGAAGAGACTCTAGTACCCTACGCCCCTAAAAAATTAGGCGTAGATGACCTTGAACAGGATGTTCAACTCTAGAAAGCTAAGGAGCGCTTGATGTCATCACTTTCGAAAAAACTTAAAAACTTAAAGGATTATCGTTCAACAGTAGACCCAAAGGTTAAGGACGAGATCATTATTGAGTATGCGCCCCTGGTAAAATTTATTGCCCAAAAGATTGCGTCAAGATTGCCAGCCAATATTGAGCTTGATGATCTTATTTCATGTGGTGTTATTGGTCTTATGGATGCTATCGAAAAATTCGATCCTACAAGAGATAATAAGTTTAAAACATATGCAGAATTTAGAGTAAGAGGAGCTATCCTTGATGAATTGAGAGCTCAAGATTGGGTTCCTAGATCAATTAGAGAAAAAGCAAAATTAGTTGAAAGAACATATGCCAAATTAGAGTCAGCTCTAAATAGGCCAGCTACTGATGATGAAATGTGCCAGGAACTTAACTGCACACAAGATGAATTTCATGATCTCCTAAACAAAGCAAAATCAGTTTCGTTATTAAATATTGATGACTCAGCCACTTTTAATCGTGGTGATAAAAAACTTATGGCCGGACTTATGGATGACAGCAGAACAGTCAATCCATTCACAGCTGTTAGTCATAAAAATATCAGAGACAAGCTTAAAGAAGGAATTGGAACACTTCCTGAAAAGCAAAGACTAGTTCTTTCGCTTTACTACTACGAAGATCTAAACTTAAAAGAAATTGGATCGGTCTTAGACGTGACTGAGTCAAGAGTTTCACAACTTCATACTCAAGCAATCTTAAAGTTAAAAGGTAAACTCAGAGGAGTCTTAGACTCACCTGAGGATATGGCAAGCTAGGAAGAATATGGAATTAAGCTCAAGTGGCCAGTTTATGAAGGACTTCAAGCACGGAATGGATGCTATTGAAGACCTTCACCGATTGGCCAATCCGAGCTTAAGTCCTGTTATTAGCCGGGTCCATTATCACTTGGCTGAAATCAGAAGAAAAGCAACAGAGAGCCTTGAAGATCATCCTGGTCTTAAGCCTTTAAAGTCTAAGATTAAAGAAGAATTTAAGTTTCTCATTGAAGAAGCAGCTCTAACAATTGAGAACTGTCAGCAATTGGTCATAACAGATAACAATGCAAAGCTTAACCTTATGCAATGGGGTAGGCTTATTGAAACTGTACCTTTAGCCATTCAACTTATTTCCCTATTTCCGATTAAAGGAATGATGGAAGTTAATTACACTAATAAAAGCCTCGTTATCAATTCGAATTTAAAAAGTTATCATGAACTAGATAAAATTAAGGCGGAGGTTTACGCTTTTAGCCGAAAACTATTTCATTTAAAATGCCTTCCTACTTTTGAAATAGTAGGAGCTCATAAAGTTCAATTTAAGTTTGATTTCTCACACGTAGATGATTTCACTTACTCAATAGATCTTAATAAAAAGAGAGTAAATCTCTCAAATATATTTCCTGATTATCAAATACCAATTCAAAAAATCGAAGCAATAGACAACCAAACTGCTCTGATAATGAGTGCAAAAGGTGAATTTTATTATTTTGAAAAGCTAAAAGCCTCTACAATTCAGACAGCAATTCTCAATGGTGCTAAGCCAGCTCTTTTCCATTTTCCCTTCCTATTTCGCCCCCTCTCCATCATAATACCAAGAGAAGGAGAAATAGCTCCTTTAGACGGATTTATAGGCACAGGATGTGAAAAACTATTAACCGATCAGGACTTTGGTAAGCCATCAAAACCTGTTCATGCTTTAGATATCTTTTCCATTCTGAGTAAGTAATCCCTTTTTAAAATTTATCTGGAGTAAAAATGAAACCTGCTCATTTTTCTAGCGTTCATAAGTTTTTCGTATTTGTTGGTGTTGTAGCCTTATTATTTGTTGGCTATGGAATCAATAGCTTCTGGTTTGAAGGTTCACATAATATTGAAAATGTAGCCACGACTTATGAGACAGCAGTCAAATTCAATAGACTAAAAGATTATAAATTCCCCATTAAGATTAAAAAACTAGCTGAAGAAGATAGAGCTAGAGAAGCTATTAAGTTAGCTGAAGAGTTTAGCAAACAAATTAGAGTTTTAAATAATGAAGTTGATAGTGATGAGTATAGTGCTTTAAATAAATCTCTTTTAGATTCAAAGAAAATGCTTGTTGGAATGATTTCTCAGCCAGAGTTGAAAAAGATCATAGGCGTTTTAAAAACAAAGATCGCAAATTTTAGAAATTTCGTACAACAAAACTCTTGGAGAAGGCTAACTCGAAATAGTTTAAGACTAGAAGCTAAGCTGCAACATCATCCTAGTAAGAGCCCTGGCTACTATACGAGTAGGCGTATAAACGGCTTAATGAAGGGACTCTCAAGCGATGTCAATTTTATGCAAGACATAACAGGAAAGTCAGTTCTTAAGGACTTTGATAAATCTAGGATTCTCATTAAGCTACGCGCCTTAGATACAGAAATTAAGATGCTCGAAAGCTATAACTCTGCTCTCAATGCTTTTACAGCTTCAACAAAAGGTTTGAACGAAAATTATACTTCTTGGAGTAATGAGATTGGTCCGATGATTGTTAATAAGAGAATGTCTCTTGAATCTGGATCAAAAAGTATTCTCTTTGGCCTCATGGGCTTTACAGCTTTTTTACTACTCTCTATTGCTGGAAGTTTTTACTTTTTAAAAAGAGACCGTTTAAAAACAAATGCCGAAAGAGAAGAATATGCTATCTCCTTACTTAAAAATAATATTCTCCCAATAGAAGTTAAGCCAGTAACTGAGGCGACTCCAGAATTTCAAAGAGATATTGATAAATACAGAGAATATATTCATAAGAGAATGAGTTTTGGAACTGTCTTTCAAGAGGCCATGCCTTTTTCTTCAATGCTCTTAGATTCGAACCTAAATTTAGTTTGGGCCAACGGTCACTTTTATGAGTCTTGGAATCTAGAAGAAAAGAAAGATGAATCTTTAACTTGGGATTCACTCCAACGGTATACAAACCTTGGCGAGAACGATCCCATCCTTGAAGCCATTAATCATGACATCGCTGGAATTTATCAAATTCAAGTAAAACCAGAGAATAAAGAAGAAGCCGCTCCTTTTGAGATGTACGTCTCTCCAGTAAAATACGCTGGTCAAAAAAGGCTTATGGTTATCTTCTATCCACTTCGTAACCTTGAAGATACTCTAACAAATCAGACACGTAGCTTAGTTGGTCCTGTTTCAAGAACTCTAGAGGCCCTAACTAATAATGCCTTTGACGATATTTTTAAAGAAAAGATTGCATCAGACTTTGAGGTGGCAGGAATTGAAGATATCTTTCAGAAGTTTAAAACTTATGATGAAGTTATAAATAATGAAAGGTCATGCTTACTTCAAGAAATTGATGGACTCGATATTGAAATCACTGATCTTGAAAAAACGATAAAAGATGTTGCCGACTTAACTAAATTTAAGACAGAGCTACAGACTTTGATCAATAAAAACTTTACAGTAGCAAAAGGGACGATCATTCAATCAGTTGAAATGAGAAATAAGATTGAATCACTTTTTAAAGAAAGCATGAAGACAACTAAAGAACTCTACAAGGAGCAAGATGATCTCATCATCTCTTCAAGTAGAATTCAAAATGTCTTAAGTGATAATGAAAAAGCCTTCGATACAGTTATCTCTCATAAAGAAGGGTTAAAGAAACTTAAAACCTTAGTCGATGATTATAGAACTCGAATGGTAAGAACTGTTGAACAAACACTTATCTTCAATAAAGGACTTGATCCTCAATTTGAGCAGGCCTTAGAGAAGATAAAACTAGAAGTTAGAGGCTTCGATCAAACTCTTAAAGACTTCTCCCAAGTTGTAACAACAATGGACGTCTGTCTTTCAAAAGTAGGTCTTATCCTAGAAAAAACAGATACTCCTGATCTTCGAGAAGTGCGTAAGAGGTTTGATAGCTATAGAGAGTTTATCGAAATCAATATGTATGATGCTCAAGTCATTGGGCAAGATAGCCAAGCCATTGATGAGACGATGGTAGGGGCTTTAAAGAATCTTTTTGAGTCTTTTTCTGAAGATGGATCTGTTTCTAAGGAAATTTCTTTCTTAGTAAACGACGAAGAAGCGCCTAAGCCTGAACTAAGAGTTTAAGACAGTTCTCAAACTCTTTTTTTAAATCATCTAAGTTGCCGCTGTTATTAATTTGAAAATCAGCGGCTTTTCTTTTCTCTTCTATATCCATCTGTGCATTTAAGATCTTTTTAGCAAGTTCAATATCTATAGAGTCTCTCAATAGTAAGCGCTTAGTTTGAATCTCTCTTGAAGTGTAGACACATATTGATAGATCAACCTTAGGAGCAAGGTTCTTCTCAAAGAGAAGAGGGACGTCGTAGACGAGAAGGCGAGGGTTTCCAAGACTAGAGTAGAACTTATCAAAGGCTAGCTTCATTTTTGAGTAAATAAAACCTTCAATTAGTTCCCTATTTTTATCATCTGAGAAAGCTACTTTTCTAAGTAGGTCAAAACGGATGGTCTTTTTTTCTATAGTGCTTGGCCAATGCTTCTCAACAAAGATTAAAGCTTCCGGCATCTTATAGACTTCTTTTACTAAAGCATCTGCGCTTATAACGGGAATACCAAATTCTTCAAATAACTTAGCCACGGTCGACTTACCCGTCGCTATCCCACCTGTTAATCCGATAACAGGATGCTCTACTTGGTAGAGCCTATCAGCTTTTGATAATTTGATTAATTCTGGTTTAAGCTCTTTCATCTATCTTTACTTGATCCCAAAAATGATCCATTTCTTTTTGATTCATTTGATTAATATCTTTCCCATCATCTTTGATAAGGATTTCCATTTTTTGAAACCTCTTTAAGAATTTTTTATTAGCAGCTCTGCAGGCCTCTTCAGGATCAATATTTAAATGCCTAGCGAGTTGAGCGGCTGAAAAGAGAAAGTCTCCCATCTCTTCGAACATTCTCTCAGCGGACAACTGACTGCTGCTAGCATTGTGAGTGACAATTTCTTCTTTTAATTCCTGCCACTCTTCTTCTACTTTGTATGAAACCTGGGCGGCATCATCCCAATCAAAATTGATCTTATTGGTTTTCTTACCAATCTTATTTGCTGCAAAGAGAGCAGGGAATTTTAAGTAAGAATCATCGATCAAGCTTTTAGGAGATTCACCTTTTTCTTGGCTCTTTATATCTTCCCAATTGCTAACAACTTGATCGGCATCTATTCCCTCAACCTTTTCTTTAAAAACATGTGGGTGGCGCCTGATCATCTTGTCTGCAAGATTCTTTGAAACTGATTCAATATCAAAGTCTTTTTTCTCAGAAGCAAACTGACAGTGAAGAAGAACCTGAAGTAGAACATCTCCAATTTCATCTTCCATCTCAGCCGTATCATTATTCTCAACAGCAGCTATGAATTCATAGGACTCTTCAACTAAGTACTTGAGAAGCGATTGATGAGTTTGCTTTAAATCCCAAGGACACCCCTCAATTGGGTCTCTCAGTTTCTTGACGACCTGTGTAAGTTTATAGAATTCTGGCATTTCCATGAGCTTCGCCTTTGATATTGTTGTCAGATATACCTACTATAGGTAAACGGAAATAACATGATTGTACAACAAATCAAAAACAAGAACTTTGTCTTAGACGTCCTCGATAATGGACGGGTGAATCACTGGGTCAAAAGAACAAAGCTAAAGAAGTACTTAAGTGCTTGTTTACCTGTGTTTGAAGAGTTCTTAATGAGTAAGACAGGTTTAAATCTTAAAGGGCTTAACGCTTCAGAGATTGAAATGAGCTTGACTCTCTGTGGCGCTTCAAAGATCCGCTCTTTAAATAGAGATCATAGAGGCAAGGACAAGAAGACTGATGTGCTCTCTTTCCCGGCTCACGAAGATTTAAGAGTAGGAGCAGACGGGCCAGTCTTTGGCGTGTTATCTTTAGGCGATATTATAATCTGTAAGGAAGTCGCGGACTCCCAAGCTAAAGAGTTTAAAATAGAGAGAGAAGATGAAGTTGTGCATTTATTGGTTCACGGCTTTTTGCATGTACTTGGATACGATCACGAAGTATCCTCGAGCGAAGAAAAAATAATGCAGGACCTTGAAGCAAAGCTCCTAAAGAAGATTTCAAATAAATTAAAGAGGTAGTGATGGATCAGGCTTTAAAGATTAGATTAGATGAGTGTAAGTCAGATATAAAGTCATACGAAGGTAAGCTTTCGGCACTTCGGAGGTCGCTTTGAAATTGATGCTAAGAACCATCGTCTAAGAGAAATCGTTGAACTAGAGGCCCTTGAAGGTTTTTGGGAAGACTCTGATCATGCCGCCAAGATTCAAAAAGAAAAATCAATCGTTCAAGACGTTACAAATACCTATAATAAACTCCAAGAGCTTTGGGATGAGTTTGAAGTTCTAACCGAATTTGCTGAGTCTGATGGAGACGAAGCCTCTGCTCAAGAAGCAACCGAGGTCTATACAAACTTCTTAGAAGCCTTCTTAAGCGCAGAACAGAAAGTATTACTTTCTGAAGAAGTCGATCCGAATAACGCCATTATTTCAATCAACGCTGGCGCCGGTGGAACCGAATCCTGTGATTGGGCATCAATGCTCTATCGTATGCTCTCTCGATGGGCTGAATCAAAGAAATTTAAGGTGCAAGTTCTCGATGTTCAAGACGGAGATTCAGCAGGGATTAAATCAGCAACTTTCATGGTGACCGGGAATTACGCCTACGGAATGATGAAGTCTGAAACCGGTGTTCATAGACTAGTTAGGATCTCTCCCTTTGATTCAAATGCAAGAAGACATACAAGTTTTGCCTCTGTTTTTGTCTCTCCTGAAATAGATGATGATATTGAAATTGAAATCGCTGATAAAGATATAAGAATTGATGTTTACCGCTCTGGTGGAGCAGGTGGGCAGTCAGTCAATACGACGGATTCCGCGGTAAGGATCACTCACAATCCTTCAGGCATCGTTGTGACCTGCCAAAATGAAAGAAGCCAATTGCATAATAAGGTTCAGGCCATGAAGGTTCTAAGGTCTAGGCTTTATGATTTAGAAATGGAAAAGCAAAAGGCCATCGACGCTGAAGTTGAAGCTAACAAGAAAGAAATTGGTTGGGGCGCTCAAATTAGAAGTTATGTTCTTCATCCTTATAAGCTAGTTAAAGATCACCGCACAAATTTTGAGATGGGCCAAGCAGAAAAGGTTCTCGATGGAGACCTCGATAACTTTATGGATTCATTTTTAAGATGGCAGGTTCAAAAAGATATTAAAGATGAAGGGGAGTTATAGATGTTTAAAGATTTCTTCTCCGTTTTATTCTTAGAAAGATCTTCCTACAGGTTTGCTGTAGGAGTCTTATTAGGTTTTGCTTTTTCCATTGCAGTCATCCTATCCACAGTCGGGATCATGGACGGTTTTGTTAAGACTCTTAAGCTTGGCCTTAAAGCATCAACGGGAGATATTTACTTTTACTCTAGAGATGGCTTTTTTGAATTCAAGGGGGAATCTCTCGATGCCCTCGAAACCTTAAATATTGATGAATACACCAAGTTCGTTCAATCAGAAGGTTTTGTCTTAGTAAATGAAGTGTCTAAAGGCGTATTGGTTAAAGGAATTGAGCCTGAAACCTTCTCAAGGGTAACAGGCATTTCTTCAAAGCTCTCAAAAGGGGAAGTTCGACTAGGGATAGAATTAGCTAAGTTCTTAAAGGTATCTGTTGGAGATCAATTAACGGTCGCTTTTGGAAAGGGTAATAAAGATTTAAATGGTCTTCCTCTATTACAGAGGTTTACTGTCTCTGGTCTTGTGGATCACGGAATATACCCAAAGAATATGCGCTTGATGTATATGGATTTAGCTGAGCTGCAATCAATCCTAGGCATAGAAAACGAAGTCAATATGGTCTCCTTAAATATTCCAAGTGCTCGCAAGTATGATTTTAGCAAAGACCCAGACCTCTATACCACCAAGGTCGAAGAGACTATTCATCAACTTAGAGAGTCTTTAGGTTATAAATATTCTGTTCAAGCCTTTTGGAACGAATTCTCAACTCTTCTCAGTGCGGTTAAGCACGAGAAGTTCATGATAGGAATGATTCTTCAACTGATCGTTGTAATCTCAATCTTCAATATCGTGGCCTTTATTATCTTTGTGAATGAAAAAAGAAGTAGAGAGCTTTTCTTGTTCAAGGCCTTAGGCTTAAGTCAGTCAAAGATGAGTTCAGCTTGGTATAAGTTTGTTTTTCTTTTATGGATAAGCTCCTGTCTTATCTCTATAGGTCTGGTCTACCTCTTTGGAATTGGACTTGAGCATCTCTCTATTTTCCAACTTCCTGGAGACGTATATAAGCTAGGTACATTAAAAATTTCTCTGGAGTTAACTGATTATCTCTTGGTATTTGCTTCAGCCCTTGTTTGGCTTTTAATGTTGTCGTGGTTTAGTATGAGAAGGCTTCGATTAAAATCAGTTCTTTATGGATTAAGAAAGGAATTTGCGTGAGTTTAATAGAAATCAGTGATGTTAAAAAAAGCTTCTCAAAAGTATTCGCTCTTAACGGAGTCAGTACATCTTTAGAAGCGGGAGAGCAGTACGCGATTCAAGGATCTAGTGGTTCTGGTAAAAGCACACTTCTTTATCTTCTCGGAGGTCTCGATAGACCTACTGAGGGAAGTATACTTATTGATGGAAAAAACTTAGCGACTTATAACGACGAAGAGCTAGCTAGTTATAGAAATAGAAATGTTGGCTTTGTTTTTCAATTTCATTTCCTGCTTCCTTCCATGAACTGTATCGATAATATCTTTTTGCCGGCAAAGATTGGCGGCGTGAGTCAGGATAAGTTAAAAGGTGAAGTTGAAGATTTAGCAGAGCGTTTAAAAATTTCTCATTGTTTAAAGAAATATCCTTATGAATTATCTGGCGGTGAGCAGCAGCGAGTCAATATTATTAGGGCGCTTTCGTTAAAGCCAAAGATCTTACTGTGCGATGAGCCAACTGGGAACTTAGATTCAGAGAACAGCCTGAATGTAGCTCAGATTCTCAAATCCTTAGCTAAAGATTTCAATTCAACTTTAGTTGTTGTGACGCATGACACGGCAGTGGCTAACGAATTTGATAACCAATTGTTCATGAGCGACGGAATGATGCAGCCGGCCCCTCCGAAACTTCCTAATTAAGAAGCTTTTAACCTTTGTAAGAATAGAAAATTATTGATATTTTTCAATACCGGTGCAATTTATTCGACTAATCTATCTATGTAGATTTTAGACACCGCAATTTTTACTATAGAGGACTAATGCCGCAAAGAGAGACTCTTTCCGCTACATTACTATTTCTTTTTCTATTCTCACTGCTTCAGTCAGGGAATGCTTTTGCTGTTGAAGATATCGGACCAAGAAAGAATCTTTTTCGAATTGATGTCGTTGATGTTGTTGGGCTTAAGAAAGTAGAAAAAGAAGCTGTTCTTGAAAAGATAAATGTTAAGCCCGGTATGATGCTTGATAACTATGTTCTTAAAAAAGACATAGAGAAAATCTACTCTTTAAAATACTTTGAATTCGTTGAAGCTCACTCAGCTGTTAGGGCCGGGAAGAAGAACCTTGTCTTTAAAGTTAAAGAGAAGCCAATTGTTGCCAAGATCTTCTTAGACGGAAATCAAGAAATAGAAGAAGAAGATATTGTTAGTCAGATGAAGACTAAAGAGTTTTCAATCCTCGATATCAATACTCTTCAAAATGATGTTGGAGCTATTCAAAAGCATTACGAAGAGAAAGGCTTTTATCTAGCGACTGTTAGTTATAGCTTAAAGAAGATTAATTCAGAAAATGTTGAAGTCACTTTTAAGATTAGAGAATATGACAAGGTAAGAGTTAAGCAGGTCGTCTTCCTCGGTAACGAAGCCTTTAGTAATACTCAACTAAAAGATATCATGGAAACGAGAGAAGAGAGTCTCTTCTCCTTTATGTCAGGTTCAGGGAACTTTAAAGAGTTTAACTTTCAAACTGATATCGAAAGAATCAAATACTTTTATAAGACTAAAGGTTACTTGCAAGTAAATGTAGGCAACCCAGAGATCACAGTAAGTGATGATAAAAAATGGGTCTTCATCACGGTAAAAGTGACAGAAGGTCCTCAGTTCACAGTTAATGAAGTTACCTTTCAAGGAGAAATTCTTTTTCCTGAAGATAAGCTTAGATCTGAAATTAGCATGAAACCTGAGATAACTTACTCAGAGGAACTCCTAAGAAAAGATATTCAGAAACTGACAGAGATGTATCAAGATGAAGGTTATGCCTTTGCCAACGTCCTTAGAACTCTTCATGTAGTACCCGGTGAAAATAAGGTTGATATTGAGTTTTCTTTTGAAAAAGGAAAGCTCGCTTATTTTGGGAAGATCATTGTTAAAGGCAATAGCAAAACAAGAGATAAGGTCATTAGAAGAGAACTTAAGGTTCAAGAAGGGGCGCGCTTCAGTGGTTCTGATCTTCGAAGATCAAGAGAGAATGTGAACCGACTTGGTTTCTTCGAACCTAATAGTGTTGTCTTCAATACAGTTTCTCCTAAAGGTAAAGATGACGTCCTTGATGTAGAGATTAGTGTTAAAGAAAGAAATACTGGGCAGATCTCTTTAGGAGCTGGTTACTCGACTGCAACTGGTGGTTTCCTTCAAGCTTCAATCGCTCAAACTAACTTTAATGGACTTGGTCAGAACTTAAGTTTTAGCCTCTCACTTTCAGACACAAACAAGACATATAATTTAGGTTTCACCGAGCCCTACCTCTTCGATAGTAAGTGGACAGCAGGCTTTGATATTTTTAGACAGCAAAACGAAACTAGTGAATCTTTTAGTTACAGAAAAGATGGTTTTGCTCTTAGAGTTGGTTATCCAATCTTTGATTACACCAGGCTCTTTGTTACTTATAAGTTAGAAGATACTGAGATTAAGGCAGTAAACGATCCTTCTGTTATAGAGGCTGTTGAAAATGGTATAGCTTCTTCTATTAAGACTTCTATTGTTAGAGATAAGCGTGACAATAGAATGGAGCCTAAGAACGGTTACTACTTATCCGCCTCATCAGAATATGCCGGTATTGGCGGAGATAAGAAATGGTTAAAGAACGATCTAGACGCGAGATACTTTAAGAATCTTTATGGTGACTTTGTTTTAAGATCACGTTGGTACACATCAAAACTAGAAAAGATTGGCGGACAGGCGATCCCAAGAACTGAGAAGTTCACTCTTGGTGGGGCTAGAAACCTTAGAGGTTTTAGTTTTGAAGCTGTAGGACCAAAGATTACGAATACTAAAAATGGAATAACTCGAACCTTTAATGCAGGGTCTCTTTTCGCCAGTTATGGTTCTTTAGAGATTGAACATCCTCTTGCCAGAGAAGCTGGTCTTAAATGGGTTGTCTTCATGGATGCTGGGGATGCCCATATCATCGATGATTACGATATCCACCTCGATTGGGGCTTTGGCTTTAGATGGTTCTCTCCAATTGGTGTTTTAAGGTTTGAATTTGGCTATCCGCTCAATCATAAATCGACGAATCCTGGTAGCCAATTTCATTTCGATATAGGACAATTATTTTAGAATTTTGGACAGTCTTTAGGAGCGCGTCATTATGAGAAGTTTACTCTTAGTTTTTACAATTTTTAGCTTTATTATTTCTTCCCCAGCATTCGCTAAGTTTGTTGTAGGTAAGGTTGATATACAAAGAATTTTACTTTCAGTAAGTGAAGGGAAAAGAGTTAGAGATCAGCTTAAGAAGAAGTTTGAAGAAAAACAAAAGGTTCTTAAGAAAGAAGAAAAATCTATTCGTAAAGAACAAGAAAACTTTGAAAAAAGAAAGAACCTTCTTTCTGATAAAAAGAAAAATGAAGGCGGACAGAAGATTCAGGAAAAAATCCTAAAGCTTCAACAGAAGTCAGTTCAGTACCAAAAAGAAATGCAAGGAATGGAAAACAAACTTAAGAAGCCAATCCTTGAAAAACTTAAGTTAGTTATCGACCAGGTTTCAAAGAAATCAGGTGTGGATATTACTTTTGAAGTAAGTACTGCTCCGGTCGTTTACGCAAAAGATTCAAAAGACCTTACTAATGATGTTATTAAGGCTTACGACTCTAAACATAAGTAAGAACATAAATTTTTAGATAATTTTATTGAGGGGGAGCTTATGGTTCCCCCTTGCTATATGAGAACTATGAAATTTGAAAATATTAAAAAAATCTTAACAGATATTGAAGTTTTAGAAGGCAAGATCGATGACCTCAATATTAATGGTATTTCAGACTTAGATAATTTGTTTGAAAATGGACTTCTTTTTATAAAGAACAAAAAATTCTTGGCTCAGGTTTTAGAAATCGAGCTTCCAAAGATAAACCTCTTAATCTCTACTAAGCTTAAGGATTCAGTTCCTGCTTTGAAGCAGAAGTCTCCCTTAACTATTTGTTCGGTAGAGAATATTGATCTAGCAGTCAGTTTGGCGTCCAAACCTTTTTATTTAGAAAAGATGAGTAAGGCGCATTTTGAGTCGAGCATTTCAGCTACAGCTATCATCCACGAGGGTGCCTTTGTTGGAGTTAATACAACGATTGGTGATAATACGATCGTCCATCCTGGAGCAGTAGTTATGGATAACTGCTTCGTTGGAAATGACTGTGAACTCTTTCCTAACTCAACTCTTTATCCATTTGTTGAGTTAGGAGATCATGTTCGCATTCATTCTGGATCAATTATTGGTGCTGATGGTTTTGGTTATAACTTCGCAGGTGGAATCCATCATAAAGTTTGGCATATGGGCGGAGTAAAGATCTCTTCTCATGTTGAAGTCGGTGCTAACTCTCAAATAGATGGGGGAACCTTTTCTCCTACTTTAGTTGGAGAAGGAGCTAAGTTAGATAATAACGTGCAGATCGGACATAACTGTAAGCTTGGAACTGGAGTCATGATCTGTGGTCATGTGGCCATTGGTGGAAGTTCGAGAATCGGAGACTTTACAGTCTTTGGCGGTAAGTCTGGCATGGGTGATAATATGGAGCTTGGTCCTGGTTGTCAGGTTGCTGGTGGCTCCTTAGTTAATTGTGATTGGCCTGCAAAGACGACCCTTGGTGGTCATCCTGCAAGACCCCTTAAAGAATGGATGAGAGGGATTGCCTTTGTTAGAAAAGAATCCCTAAGAAAATAATCGAGGTTTATATGCTGATGAATAAAGAACAAGTCATGAATTTTATCCCTCATAGGGAGCCTTTCTTATTTATTGATTCAGTTGAGTCAGTTACTTATCCAGGAATCGAAATAAAGGAAGGAGAGCTCTTAGAGCCTAAGCAAACATTAAATGCGGAAATTGTAGCTCATTATAGAACCAAAGAAGATCATCCAATCTTTGCAGGTCATTTTCCAGGTAACCCAATCCTTCCAGGTGTTGTTCAAATCGAAATGATGGCTCAAGCTGCAGCTTTTGCCTTAGTTGGAACAATAGAAGATCCATCAAAAAGTAATATGGAAGTCGTTCTTCTTTCTGTTAGTAATGCAAAATTTAGAAAGCCTATTGGCCCCGGAATGGATCTTATTATAAAAAGTAAGTGTGTAAAGATCAGAGGCCCTTTTAACTCTCACGAGTGTCAAATTATTATCGGCGATACCATTATTTCTGAAGCAACTGTTATGGCTTCAGTAAAGCTTTAGGAGTCTTATGTCTGTAAGTATTCACCCTACGGCCCTTGTTAGTGAGGGAGCAAAGTTTGGGAAAAATGTATCTATCGGAGCTTATTCAATAGTAGGCGAAAATGTTGAGCTAGGTGATAATTGCACAGTTCATCCTCATGTTATTTTAGATGGCGTTCTCATTGCTAAGGATAATAATGAATTCTTTCAATTCAGTTCAATAGGCGCTCCTCCTCAAGATAAAACTTATAATAACGAACCAACTCAAACCTTGATTGGAAGTGGCAACCTCTTTAGAGAATATGTCTCAATCCATAGAGGAACCTTAAAAGAAAATAAAAAGACTGAGATTGGTGACCGTAATATGTTTATGGCCCATGTTCATCTTGGTCATGATGTAAAAGTTGGCAATGATTGTGTCTTTGCTAACTCTGTTAATCTAGCCGGTCATGTAAAGATCGGAGACAAGGTTGTCTTAGGTGGTGGTTGCCAGATTTCTCAATTTGTATCTCTAGGAAGAGGTGCTTATCTTGGTGGTGCCTCAGCAGTCGATAGAGATATCCCCATTTTTTGCACTGGTTATGGAAACCGAGTCAGGCTTAAAGGCATCAATATTATTGGCCTTAGAAGAAATGGTTATTCAAAGCAAGTTATCTCAGAAGTTGTAGATTTTTATAGAATGATGGAAGCAAATGCACTTTCACCGAGGGCCTTCATCGATCATGAAGAGCTAATGGAAGAATTTGTAGAAAATGAAATCATTCAAGAAATGGCCTCTGAAATTAGACGTAGTGAAGTAGGAATTGCTCCCTTTATGTCGTAAGGAATATTTTGGAAAAAATAAAAGTAGCCGTTATAGGTTGTGGATTTTTAGGGAAGTGGCATGTGCAAAAAGTTTTGGGCCATCATAGTGCTGAGCTTGTTTGTATCGTTGAAGCCAGTGCTAAAGGTGCCGCGAGGGCCTCTGAGCAATTTCCTAATGTTAAGGTAGTCTTAGACCTCAATGAAGTCCTTGATCAAATTGATGCTGCTCTTATTGTAACGCCAACCTCAAATCATTTCTCTTTAAGTGAAACGCTTATTAAAAATAATAAGCATGTCTTTTGTGAAAAGCCTTTAACGGACTCTATCGAAACGGCTCGTAAACTTGAAGAATTGAGTAAAGCCGATCCAAGTTTAGTCATTCAAGTGGGGCATAGCGAGAGATTTCATCCGGTGTGGAAAACACTTAAAAATAATCCTAAGATTTCAGAGCATTTAAAAAGTGACTCTACTATAACAATCAATCGTTACGCTCCTTTTAAAGGAAGAGCTACTGATGTGGATGTTGTAAGTGATCTAATGATTCACGACCTAGACCTCTTATGGTTTCTCCTAGAAGAAGCGCCCTCAAGCGTTCAAGCAAAGGGGCATAAGATAAGTACGGATAAGTGGGATCATGTAACGGCTTCATTAAGCTTTGATTCAGGTCGTTCAGCCATTGTGACTTCGGGGAGAGGTCATATTCAGGAAGCTAGGTCATTAGAGATCATAGGTTCAAAGGGCTGCCTTTTTGTAGACCTTATGAACTATAGCTACTCTTTTGCAGCGCCAGGTGAAACTGGGGATCAAATTGTAAAACATCCTTATGAGAAAGCTGACCATCTCCAGGAAGAACAAAATCATTTTTATCATTCAATTTTAAATAATACAGAATCAGTTGTTCCCATTAAAGACGGGGTTCAAGTGGTTCATTGGATTGATTGTATTCAAAAATCATTGGAGTCTAGGAGCTCTGTTAAAATATAGATGACTAACCCTAACTGTTTAATTATTGCCGGCGAGCCTTCTGGAGAAGAGCATGCCCTTAGCTTCTTTGATGAATTAACATCAGAATGCGAAGAAGTAGAGTTTTGGGGTGTAGGGGGAGAGCTATTAAAAGAAA
Source organism: uncultured Halobacteriovorax sp. (assembly GCA_913061265.1). Taxonomy (GTDB): domain Bacteria; phylum Bdellovibrionota; class Bacteriovoracia; order Bacteriovoracales; family Bacteriovoracaceae. The sequence goes on from CAJXVS010000002.1 coordinate 109,858, forward strand.
AGGGAGTTTCTCTCATTTATCATCTAAAGGATTTTAGCAGCTGGGGTTTTAGTGAAGTCATTCTCAAGATTCCTTTTTATAAAAAAGCCCTAGAGCGAATGGAAAAAGAAGTTCTTGATAGAGGCACTAAAGTGGCCATCTTAATTGATTTTCAGGACTTCAATCTAAGACTAGCTCAAAGGCTAAGCAAGAAAGGTGTCAAAATCCTTTATTATGTAGCGCCTCAGGCTTGGGTTTGGAAGCCTTGGCGAGCAAAAGCTATAGAGAAAGCCGTTCATACTCTTTTCACTATTCTTCCTTTTGAAAAAGAATGGTTTGAATCAAGAGGGGTAAGCCGAGTTTATGGGGTCAATCATCCTCTTTATTTAACCTACAAAGATGAGCTGGCACAAGGACTACCAGCTAGAGAATTTGAAGAACTTGAAAACGGAATTGATCTTCTCTTATTGCCTGGCTCTAGAAACTTCGAAGTTAAATACTTATTACCTGAATTTATTCAAACGGTGAAAACCTTAAAAACTAAAAAGAATGTAAGAGTTCATTTGGTAAAATCTCCAAATGTTGATCCTAATCTTTATAGTCCATATGAAGCACTGATTGATTTTATCTACGAAGATAAGAACCTGCCCGAGGCGCTTAGAAAAGCGCATCTTTGTCTGGCCGCAAGTGGGACTGTAACCTTGGCCTGCGCTCTCTTTGAAGTGCCGACTGTGGTTTGCTATAAAACGTCTCTTTTAAATTCTTATATCTTTTATTCTTTTGTAAATTATAAGGGACCAGTGGCCTTAGCAAATATTGTTCATCAAGAAAGGCTCTTTCCGGAACTGATCCAAGATATAGTAGATCAAACAAATATCTTCAAAACTTTAAATCAGTGGATCTCTGATAAAGAGTCCTACTCAAGAATAAAGAATAAGCTTAAAGAAACGAAAGACCTCTTAAAAGGGGATAGTTCTGAAACTGGAAAGTACATGGCTTCGATCATAAACTCTTCTTATGAAGGAGATAGAAAATGACCGGCTTCTTGAAGTTTTTTAGTTTTCTCTTAATCCCTATTTCTTTACTTTGGGAATGGTCTTATAGGTTAAGAAGATTCTTTTATAATTACGATGTCTTTGCCTCAAATGAATATCACGTGCCTATTATTTCTATTGGTAACGTAACCTTTGGGGGAACAGGGAAGACTCCTTTTACCATGTGGTTATCAGAGTATTTAGAAACTCTTGAAAAAGACGTTCTTATCTTAATGAGGGGCTATAAAGGAAAATTAGAGCATTCAAGTGGAATAATTAAGGCGGATAGACGGCTTGGTTTTAATCCTAAAGAATACGGAGACGAAGCACTTCTTCTTGCCCGTAGGTTAAAGAATGCTTCTATTGTCGTTGGTAAAAAGAGATCAAAGAATCTCGATTACTATTTTCCACGGGTAAAGCCTGACGTTGTTCTTTTAGATGATGGTCATCAGCACCTAAAGATAAAAAGAAATCTTAATATTGTTCTCTTTGACGCGTTGATGCCCTTAAATAGATATAAAGTGGCTCCTCGGGGTTATATGCGTGAAGGCTTTCGCGCTATGCTCGATGCGGATCTTGTTATCATCGGGAGAGTTGATCAAGTAGATCCAACACAACTTCAAAATCTAAAGAATCTTATCTTTAAGAATTTGCCAACGAACCTGCCGGTGGCGGAAATGCGTTATCGTCCTAGAGGGTTTTATTCCTCTACCTATCAAAAGAAGTTTCATTTAAAAGAAATAACAGGAAAGAAGGTCATTTGTGTTGCTGGAATAGCTTCGCCTGTATCATTCTTCAATTTAATTGACTCTCTTGGTGCGGAAATAATCAAGACTGAATCATTTCCTGACCATCATGATTTTAATCAAGATGATTTAGCTGATGTGCTAAAATTAGCTGATGAACATGACGCCTATATTGTCACGACTGAAAAAGACATGGTTAAGATGAGAAAGATTGCTGAGGATCCAAGGATCTTATATTTAGAGATACAAGTTGAGTTTTTAAATGGGGAAGACCTTGTTAAGAAAGCTGTCGATGAGGTGGTAAAGCTTTGAACAAAATACTTATCCTTCTCATATTAATTATTAGTTCATGTTCTTCTACTGAGGATAAAGTCTTCTCTGATCAAGTTTCTCCGGATCTTGCGGAAACTTTTAATATCGAAAATAAGAAATTCGCAAAGTTTATCGTCGAGGAAAAAGAAGAAGAACCTAACCCTTCTGTAAAAGAAGAGACGGTTAAGGTTAAAAAAGAAGAGAAGATTTCTAGGCAAGATATAAAAGTAAAAAAGATCATTAATATTAGCACTAAGAAAGAAGTCATTGAAACTAAGATCGATCCTAGTAGGACTGCTATTGAGAAAGAGGGTCTACCTGAGGATTATCCCAAAGAGTTACTTGATCTTGATATCGATTCTAAAAAGACATGGAAGAATTATTCTCCCTTTTATAAAGTTGGTGAAGAGTTTCTTTTCGCCATCAATTATCTTGGGATAACAGCTGGTCATGTTCGTTTTGTTACGACAGGAAACCTAAAGATTGCTAAGAGAGATGCCATTCATTTTAGAGCTCTTTTTAAGACCAGTAAGTTTTATAAATACGTTTATGAAGCCGATGATATGGTTGAAACCTATGTTTCTTCTAAAGACTTTCTTCCTATTAAGTATTCACTTGTTCAAAGAGAGTCTAATAAAGATGTGGATGACCTTCAGCTCTTTGATCAAGAAGAGAAGAAGACCTATCTCTTTTATAAGCGCCTTAAGAAAAAGAATAACGAAGTTAGAAATATTGAAAAAGAAGCCTATATTCCAAAGTATTATCAGGATTTTATGTCGACGCTCTTCTTTGTTAGGGGATTACCCTTGAAAAAGGGAGACGTTTATAAGTTTCCCGTTTTTACGAGAGGAAAGTTTTGGCGCCTTACTGTCACCGTCGCTAGCGTGAATGATGAAGTTAAGGCCCTTGGGGTTTGGAAAAAGGCTATTAGATTAGATACTGTGGCCATGCCTCCAAAATCAGATACAAAGAAACAAAAAAGTACTATTAGCTTTTGGTATTCCAATGATGCCGACCGAATCTTTTTAAAACTAAAGGCGAAGCTTAAGTTTGGCTCTGTTGAAGGTGAAATCGAAGAGCATATTCCTGGAAGAATGCCGTGAAAAAAAAGATCCTCTTTGTTTGTCCAACGAATAGGTGGGAAGCCAGAGAGAGAAGCCTTGTTCACGATATTAAGATTGCCCTCGCTAGAGGTAGTGAAGTTGTCTTCTACGGCCTAAAAGATTCTCCTATTGATAAGCACCTCTATAGCGATAAGATAAAAAAGAACTATCATCCTGGTCTTGTTCAAACACATTTCTTTTTATGGCCAAAATTGACCATTCTCTCTTCACTTTTAGAAGATACTGAATTGGCCTTAGTTCATTGTTATAAGCTGAACATTCTTTGGCCCATATGCTTCTTTCTTCGAGGTAATAAAGAAGTCTCTGTTATTCATTCGCAGTATTTTGAACTTAAAAAGAATTACCGTGTCCTATGGCATAGGCTTCTGATTAGACGCTGCGATATGATCTTTGTTCCGTTTGAACATTTAGTTAAAAACTCCTGGAGTCGTTTAGGCATGCCTGCTCGTAAGATTGAAGTCAGGCCGCCGTTATTAATTGAAGATGAAAAGTTTAACGAAGAAGCGGTGATCTTTGATAAGTTCGAGCAGTTCTATTCTATTGGCATCTATGTCTCTGACTCAGATAAAAGTGTGCACAAATTTTGGTCTTATATAAAAGCTTTAGAAGTTTCCAATGAATACTTTAATTGGAAAAAACCGATCAAGCTTGTCTTTGTAACTGAAGGCCTATGGTCAGAGAAATCTGTCTATCAGGGACTAAAACAAAAAGTTTTAGAAACCGGGGTTGAAGAGCATGTTGTTTTCTACTCAGGTGGAAAGCCTTCAAATTATATTCAGCACTTTGATCTTTGGATGAGCTTGTTAAAAGGAGAGGGACTAGATGACTTCTCTTTAATGGCCATCAGTATAGGAACGCCAATCTTAGTTCCGAGGCACCCCTCAACAGTTGAATTCTTCTCCGTTTATGGGAAGGTCGGCGAGACCTATAAGAACAACGATGTGAGGGAAATAGTACGAATGTGGGAGAAGTTATTATCCGACCCGGATACTTATCAAGACCAAATAGAAATGGCCTCCGGACAGATCCGCAAAGAGCACTCCTATGAAAACCAAGAAAATCAGTACTTTAGGGCCTATGAAAAAGTGGTCATGAGAAGAGAGCGTTACCGCCTCAGAAAGGCTGGTTCTACGGCCCCAAAAAACTAGATTTTATTGTACAACTCCCTGTAATTTCGATATTCTGCGCGCGTTTTCGTATTGATCTTAGTCCTCCCGCAGTAGCGGAATCTAAGACATTAAAAGAATGGTGACTACGGTCACCGCAAGGAGGGTTGTTATGCAACCAACAGAATTAAAAGCAAAGTGGATGGACGGTTTTGATATCGTCTTCGGCGAAGAAGAAGAAACGGCAGAGACAACTGATTTTTCAAAGTTAATGGAAACTCAGGTATCGAAGAAATTTTCAGAAGGTGAAACTTTCAACGGTAATGTTATCTCCATCGGTCAAGACTACGTAATGGTAGACATTGGCTACAAGCAGGAAGGTCTAATTCCTGTAAGAGAATTCCAAAATTTTGATGGAACTCTTAAGATTAAAGAAGGCGACGAAATCGAAGTTTACCTAGAAAAACTAGAGTCTAAACTTGGAAACCTTGTTCTTTCTAAAGACAAAGCAGAAATTCTTAAAGCTTGGGATAAGATCTCTGATGCTTGTGAATCAGGTGTTCCTCTTGAAGGTACAGTTGTTGCTAAAGTTAAAGGCGGATTATCAGTTGATATCGGTGTTAAGGCATTCTTACCTGGTTCACAAATTGATCTTCGTCCAACTCGTTACCTTGATAAGTACATTGGTAAAACAATGCAATTTAAAGTTATCAAGTTTAACAAAAAACGTGGAAACATTGTTCTTTCTCGTCGTGCTATTCTTCAAGAAGAGCGTGGTAAATTAAGAGGAGAGATTCTATCTCAAATCCAAGAAGGAATGATTGTTAAGGGTATCGTTAAAAACATCACAGATTACGGTGCATTCATCGATCTAGGTGGAATTGACGGTCTACTCCATATTACTGATATGAGCTGGGGACGTGTTAAGCATCCTTCAAATCTTCTTAATATCGGTGACGAAATTGAAGTTAAGATTCTTAAGTTTGATTCAGAAAAAGAAAGAGTATCTCTTGGTCTTAAGCAAGTTCAGCCTAACCCATGGGAAGTTGCTCCTGAAAAATACCAACCTGGAAAAGTTGTTTCTGGCGAAGTTGTTTCTGTTAAAGATTACGGAATTTTCATTGAACTATCTGACGGAATCGAAGGTCTTATTCACGTAAGTGAAATGAGCTGGACTGGCGCTATCAAGAATCCTGCTAAGCATTTTACTGTTGGTGAGAAGATTGAAGCTCAAGTTCTTGAAGTTGATGTTGAGAACAAGAGAATTTCTCTTGGAACAAAACAACTTCAGCCTAACCCTTGGACTGACATCGAAAAGAAATACCCAATTGGCTCTAAAGCTAAAGGTAAAGTTAAGTCTGTTGTTGAATTCGGAATCTTTGTTGACCTTGGAGAAGAAGTGGACGCTCTCGTTCATATCTCTGATGTTAGCTGGAATAAGAAAGCCGTTAACCTTGTTGAGCAATTCAAAGAAGGCGACGAGATCGAAGGTATGGTTCTTACAGTTGATAAGGACAATACAAAATTCTGTCTTGGTCTTAAGCAACTAGAAGAAGATCCTTGGAAAAAAATCGAAGAAAGACTTCCTGTTGGAACAGTTATCGAAGCACTTGTTGTTCGTGTAACTGACTTTGGAGCTTTCGTTGAGCTTGAAACTGGTATCGAAGGTCTTATCCATATCTCTGAACTTTCTGAAGAAAGAGTAGAGAAGCCGGAAGACGTAATCAAAAAAGGTGACACAGCTAAAGCTATGGTTATCTCTCTTGATAAAGATGCTAAGAAGATTGCACTTTCAATTAAATCAGCAGTTGATTCTGAGAACAAAGGTGGACACTCCGAAGTTACTCAATCAGCTACACTTGCTGACAAACTGAAAGGTTTCAATGTTGCTGGTAGCGACGACGAGTAAGAATTAAGAAAAATTATTCTTATATAAAGGGGGCCGAACTTATGTTCGGCCCTTTTTATTCCAAGTACTTACAATAAAATACTTTATCTTTTAGGTAGGGTACCGATAAGACCTTATAATCAACTTACGAGGTCTATATGAAACTCTTTTTAGGCGCCATTCTCCTGCTCACAAGCTCCCTTAGCTTTGCTGATGAAAGCCTTCAGATTAAGCTTTTAGAGGAGAGGATCAAGGCCCTAGAGGCTCAAAATGGAAGTACCGCCACCTCTAATGGACTTAGGGTTAAAGACCTCGGTGGACACAAGATTCAGAATCAAAGAAGACCATCAGCCGAACCTGCTCCTGCTATGTCAGCCGCTCAGCAAGCCGATATAATGAAGCAACTCAATCAATTCAAATCTAGAAGAAAAGAAGAAGTTAAGCTCTTAGATCAGATGGATTCAGAGGGCTATTAAATGAAGACTTTAATTATACTAATGGCCTTTACTGCTCAGCTTGGATTTGCAGCAGATGTTTTTGAAAGTGGTTCAGGCTCTGAATTTTCCATGAAATCTAACGGCATCTCATCAAAACTCAATATCTATATAACCGAATCAAGCTTTACTCGCCTTGGAATTGAATACTATTTTGAAACCTCAGGCTTTATTCAAAAAAAGATGTGGCAACAATTTATTCTTGGTATCCACAACGATGGTCCACTAAGCGTTGAAGCGGCTTATGTGAAAACTCCTGAGTTAAAAAAAGCTGAACAATTAACCTCAGAATACTTAAACGTAAATAAAGGGGTAAAGTTAGAGCAGTTCTTCTTCTCAAATAAATCTCAGATAGATAAGTTTAAAGTAGGCAGTGAGAATATCGAAGTGCCTGCCGGTAACTTACAGGCCACCCATTATCAAAAGAAGAACAACGGCCAAGTGGTAGACTTTTGGATTAGTGATAAAGTTAAACCGATTGGTCTTGTTAAACTAAGCTCTAAGAACCCAAAGGTGATGGAGCAAAACTACGAGATTGAACTGGTTTCTCTTTTAGTAAATGTTAAGGCAACAATCGATCCTAAGAACTCTGGTCCTTTGACGGATGAAGGTAAGAAGGCTCTTGCGATTCCTCTAAAAAAATAGATTAATTTTTTTTAGTATTCTTTCTTAGAATTATCCAATTTGTTAGAAGTTGTAAAAGATGAATTGGGTTAACTAAAAAAGAAACAAAAACAACGTGTCCCACTACATTTTGATTACTTCCAATATAATTGGAAATTACAGCAGAAATATAAAATATAAATAAGTAAGTTAATTGAATTAGGAATGAATTTAAAAAAGGACTCTTAAAACTTTTTAATTTTCTATCTAAATACATTGAGTAAGAAAAAGAAACTAGAGCGAAAAGAGCTTTAATCTTTAGATCTGGAATGAAGATTGAGAACAAAAGCCAGGGGAAAAAATTAATCTTGAAAAATAAAGAACTAAACAGAACTCTTGAGTTTTGAAGCCTTGATGGTTTATTCACAACCACCACAAGTGGGCTTTTCGTTGTGAGATTCTACTTCTTCTTCAATCTCCGAGCGGAGCTTTTCTCTGTCAGCTTCATTCATACCAAGAGTATTTCCAAGAGTTTCAGGAAGGCTTGGTCTTGTAAGAGTAACCTCAATCCCCATTTCTTCAAGCTCTTGAGCCTTGGCGTAGGCAGCTTCAACTTCATCCATTTTGAACTCGTAGAGCAGCTGAGCTTCTGAGTCTAATATTTTTATTTTACTTTCCATGGGTTACTCCGTAACTTCAGCCTATCATGACTAAAGCAAAAAGACTTTTCTGTATTATAGAAGAAGATATGGTGCGCATGTTCTTTGAGACGGTGTTAGGTGATGCCGGCTGGGAAGTCTATGCCCTTGGAACTATTGAAGATGCTTCTTTTCGAATCCCTGAGTTTGAGCCCGATATCCTTATCTTTGATACGGGTTTAGTCGCTCCGCAGCGAGATGAGATCGCTGGATGGAAGACAGGCAAGGCGCGGAAGATCGGTCTAGGCTTTTCGGGGGAGAAGGAACTCTGGGGATCTGAGATTGACGCTTTTTTAGAAAAGCCCCTTGAACCCTTAACACTATCTGACAAAATCCTATCCTTGCTTTAGAATTTATCTATGAAAGAAAATTGGAAATTTACAGTCTTTGGAATCCTGATCACTCTGGCGATTTTCTTTGGTGCTCTTGTTTTTCGAACGGATATTTTTTTAAAGTAAGCCCCATAGAGAAAGGCCCAGCTTTTCAGCCGGGCCTCTCAAGTGCGGAATGGGAAGTTAGTAAGAGTGGTTCGTCTCTTACAGTCTTAAAAATGCAGCTACCTTTTCAACTTCAGCTTCCCTTGCGGGATTAAAAATAACGTCAACTATTTTTTCTGCAATTTCTTAACTGAGGAGAATTTAATCCACAATGGAAATTTTATCCATATCTGTGAACTTATGATTCATCATTTCTTCGTCATGTCGTCACTTGGGAAATGGTGACGAATTAGTAGTGATTATAGTGGGTTACAGGTTATTTAACTCTTCAAAGATAGGGTCTGTTGGAGAGAGGATAAACTGCCCAAGACCTAGTCCATTAAAAATAAAGTCAGGAACTCTTATTCGATAAAAGATTCCAGTTTCTAAATTAGTAGTGGCTTCAACGTTTGTCTTTGAAACAATAAGTGAATGGGCCTGACCTGCATCGTATTTTACGAAAAGTTCATAAGTACTTTGTTGTTCTAAAAAGTAATTAATAATACTTTCGCGAAGATGAGTAACATCTTCTTCAATCATACTTGAAACAAGATAACTATTAGGGACAGAGCGCTGAATGATCTTGCCCTTAAAGGGATCATCAAGCTTATCTTTTTTATTAAAGACTGTAATTCTTTCTTTATCATTTAAACCAAGTTCACCTAGAACTTGATCAGTAACTTCCATATGCTTCTTATAGTGAGGATCACTAACATCACAAACAACAATAAGAAGGTCTGCTTCGAGAGCCGATTCAAGAGTTGTTTTAAATCCATCAATAAGAGTATTGGGTAAGTTTGAAATAAACCCCACTGTATCAATTAAGATCATCGGTGGTTTTGTGTCTGGGTTTAAAGTTCTAAATGTTGAATCAAGAGTTGCGAAGAGTTTATCTTCTTCAAGAATATCGACTCGGCACATTCTATTCATTAAAGAGCTCTTACCTGCGTTGGTATAACCCACGAGGGCCGCAGTGATGGCCTTATCTTGTCTCTTCTTTCTTTGTTCAACACGGGATTTTTCAACCGTCTTTAATTCTTTCTTAAAGTGTTCAATTCTCTCACGAATAATACGGCGATCTAGTTCAATCTGCTGCTCACCCTCTCCACCTTTAACACCAACACCACCTCTTTGACGGCCAAGGTGAGACCAAAATCCTGAGAGTCTTGGAAGAACATATTTAAGGCGAGCGATTTCAATTTGAATCTTAGCTTCTTTAGTCCGAGCATGCTGGGCAAAGATTTCTAAAATAACATGAACTCTATCCACAACAGAGAGGTCAGTAATCTTTTTGATATTTCTAATCTGAGAAGAAGTTAGTTCGAAATCAAAGACTAAGAGTTTTGAGCCTTCAGCTTTTGCTTTCCTTGCAATCTCTTCTAATTTACCAGTTCCAAGAAAGGTTCCTGCTTCGATGGTCTTTCTTGATTGAAAATACTGTTCACCTGCTTTAACGCCAAGAGTTCTTAGAAGCTCACGGAGTTCAATTAAGGACCTAGCTGTTTCCGCTTCAGTTTTATGTTCAGGCATCTTAGGACAAACAATACTAACCAGGCTGGCTTGGTATTCTCTACTTATATGGAATTCATCATCTAGCATATTTTATTTCTACCAATTTATTATCTATCAACCTCGTTTTCCCAACTTTAAGTGCCCCGGCCAAGATAATGGTATGGGTTCTCTCTGTAGGTTCTTCTAAGGTTTTAGCATCAAGAATTTCAAGGTAATCCCAAGCGGGAGATTCTTTTGTCATGGATGCAGAGTTTAAGGCCTTCTCATATGATTCAGGCCAATAGTTATTTCGAATCAATTCTTTAATTGATTCTAGTGTTGAAGGTAAGCTTAAGGCCACCAACTTATCATCTTTATTTAGGTATTGGTTTCTACTGCTGAGGGCTAGCCCTTCAGTATCTCTTTTAGTCGGCATCGGGACTAATTGGATATCGAGCTTAAGGTCTTCCATCATTTTCTTAATGACCAGATACTGCTGATAATCTTTTTGACCAAAGTAGGCCTTGTGCGGCTTTATGATACTAAAGAGTCTGTAGACAACAGTAGTAACTCCATCAAAATGACCTGGGCGGTTAGTTCCGCAGAGCTTATTTGTTAAATCTCCAACAGAGATCCTTGTACTAAAGCCCGGCGGAAAAACTTCTTCAGGGTTCTCTGGAGCAAAGATAGTAAGAAGCTTTCCTTTGAATTCTTCTTGTCTATAAAGTTCTTTAAGAACCTGATTATCTCGCCCTAGAGTTCTTGGGTATTTTTCAAAGTCTTCGCTTGGTCCAAATTGCTTTGGGTTTACGAAAATGGAAACAATCGTATTGTCATTATGGCGAAGAGATTCTTTGACGAGGCTCATATGACCTTTATGAAGATTTCCCATGGTAGGCACAAATCCAATTGTTCCTGGTCTTAGGTTCTTTCTAAAGACATCAAATTGATTAAGAGTTCTTAAGATTTCAATCATGACAGAACCTTTCCAATGATAAGCGCCGCAAGTTCTTCTTTATTTAACTCAGCCCTTAGGAATTGATTATTTTCTAAGAAGAGATATTGGCCCCTATCTGTAGCGAAGCCTTGTAGCTCTCCACCTGTTAGGCCGTTGTTCACTTTAGTTCCAACAAGGAGATCAACCGGCTTTCTTGATTGCTTCTCTTGCATTAGGGATTCACTAAGATCAGTTTCAGCAGCAAAGCCCACTACCTTTTGATCAGGTCTTCTTATCTCTAGGATACCTTTTAAGATATCAGAGGCCTTAGTGATCATAAGAGAATCGCTAAGATCAGATTTCTTTATCTTTTGATTCTTAATATCAAATTCAATATCGCCTATGGCAGCACTTGAAATATAGCAGTCAGCTTCTTTAAAGGAAGACTCAACAGCGTCTTTCATCTGGCTATTGGTTTTTACATAGATGATCTTTATATTAGGTATATTGATGAGTAAGTTTAATTTTGAGGTGCTTTCTTCACCAGCAATAAGAACAACCTTATGACCTAGTTTAAGCGCTTCTTTAGCTAAGTAATAACCTGTTAGACCTGAAGATCTATTTGTTAAGTAGCGGACTGAGTCTAAGGGGGCTTTAGTAGCTCCTGTACTGATCAGAATACTCTTAGGATTTTTAACTTCTTTAAAGCAGTCTGTGATCTCAACAATCTCTTCTACAGAGGCAAGCTTTCCTTCTCCCTTATCCCCGCAGGCCAAGAGACCTGAACTTGTAGGGTGAACGAAGAGAGAGAATTTTTGGCTTAGATTATTTAAGAGTTTTAAATTTTCTATAGTAAAAGGATTGGAGAGCATCTCAGTATTCATAGCTGGAAAAAAGAGAAGCTCAATATTAGCTGGCAAGGCCAGAAGAAGAGATGAGAGAAGATCAAAAGCTTCGCCTCTTACGATCTTTGCTAAAAAGTTTGCAGAGAGAGGAGCAACCACAACTCGATCGCACCACTTTGCTAGAGTGACATGAAGAACAGTTCCTTCTAAGTCATTTTTTTCAGCTGGATAAATAAAGTCATCCCCAGCTAAGTAAACTTCTTCGCAGCCAAGATAACGGAAGACTTCAGGGCGCACGAACTTCTCGCTTCCTTTAGTTAAGACCACTCTAACTTGATGGCCTTTCTTAAAAAGCTCTCTAGCAATATCTAATGATTTGTAAGCGGATATTGAACCGCAAACTCCGAGTATGATTCTCATAGGCGCTATATATTTCAAATAATTAGCTTATTGGCAACGGTTTATTGTTGCGCTGAGTTGATAAAGACTTCTTGAAGACCTAAATGCACGATATTCGGTTTCAGGACAAGCTCTTCAGGGAAGTAATTCTGGTGCCAGGAGGCCAATCCTCCAGAGAGGACGATGACTTCAGGATGAAAGAGGTCCCACCACTTTTCGTAAAGGCCTCTTTCGGCCAGTTGGATAGAGGCCTTCATAGCGTCTTCAGTTGACCTTGGAATCATTTTATCTTGAACTTGGCTTGTTAGATCAAGTTCGGGTAGCTTTGCTCCGCCTTTGAAAGAATCAATAAGAGTCGAAGTTCCAGGAAAGATATGACCACCTTCAAATCCGTCTCTTGTGACTAGATCAATAGTCGTAAAGGTTCCTGCATCGACCACCATGGCGCGGTTAACTTTTCTAGATTTAATCCATTCTTGAAAGACTTGGTAGCAAGCTGCCAAGCGGTCTTCGCCAATACTTTCACCATAATTAACAGGCATATCTAGAAGAGAGTTATCGATCAGGTGTTCTTTTATATTGATAAACTTAGGGCCATCCCATTTCTCAAAAGACTTACCCACATTAGAGTAGAGAACGGTCGTTATATTTTGATTTTCTTCTTTTTTAAAATCTTTTAAAGGGCATACAGAGAGAGGGCCTTTTGAATAAAGGCCCACAGTTGTATTTGTGTTTCCACTATCAATGGTTAAGAGATTTTCCATCATTATATGGGTTAATGTTTTTATTTTTTTCTATATATTTTTCTATAGCTGTTTTCTTTAATTCATAAAAATTGGCAACAGGCTGACAGAACTTTGGAGGGTCTTGCTTTCCCATATGTAAAAGATCGTTGGTAACGAGAACTTGTCCGTCCGTAAAATCACCAGAACCAATACCTATAGTGGGAATGCTAATGGATTCGCTAATCTTTTTAGAGAGCTCTTCTTTTACGCATTCAAGAACAACACAAAAAGCGCCCGCTTTCTCAAGGGCTATGGCCTCTTGAAGAAGCTTCTCTTGAGATTTCTCATCTTTACCATGAACATAGTAACCACCAAGTTCATGAACTGATTGAGGAGTAAGACCTATATGACCCATAACAGGAACTCCTGTTTCAGTTAGTCTCTTGATTAGTTTTAATTGATGCTCGCTAGCGCCTTCTAATTTAATGGCCTCGGCTTTAGATCTTTGAAAAAGCTTAGTGGCATTTTCAATTCCCGATTCAAAGGTTGAATAGGTTCCAAAAGGAAGATCGGCTACGACAAATTTATTCTTGGCCCCTCTTTTTACAGCGGAAGAAAAAACGATCATCTCTTCAAGCGAGACTTCGACAGTTGTCTCGTAACCTAAGATGACATTCCCTAAGCTATCTCCTACGAGAAGAAGATCAATATCTGTTTCATCTAATAATTGAGCGGTTTGAAAATCATAGCAGGTAAGCATCTGTAATGGGCTTGAACCTTTTTGTATCTTCGTGGCCCTTAGGCTTCTTGTCGTATGAATCTTCAAAATAAATCCTTAGATAGCTCTTCGTGAGTTTGGCTTAACTCTTGGTTTTGCCAGAACTCTAGAACCTCATTCTTAAGCTTTGAAATATCTGTTTCATCGCATTCCTTAAAGAAGTTTTTATCCCAAATATCTTCAATAAGGCCATCCAAAGTTTTTAGATACTCTGGGCTAAGTAATTGTTTTTGTGCTTTCTCTCCCCCGATAAGGGCATTGGGGCTTATTAGTTTAAAGAACTCCACTGGACCCATCTTTACCATGGCATCACAGATGAGTTTTGTTTCAAGCCAGCACTCCATATAGGCGGCTTCTTTAGGGATGCCCTTAGCGCGCAGTTTATTATAACTAGTGAGAGCGGCGTAGGGGATGAGGCCACAAAGTAGGGCCTGCTCCGAAAAGAGATCGGCCCTCATCTCTTGTTCAAAGCTAGCACTATAAGGTCCCGCTGTTATCCCAATTGATCCTGAGAGTGCATCAAGAAATTCTTTATCGCTCAATTCATTAAGAGCAAACTCGGTCGAGTATAAGGCCCCAAGCTTTCCTTTCGTTTCATATTGAAAGCGCACTTCAGAGGCAATGGCCTTGGGTGCTAGAAGAAGGTGAGAGTACTTTGAGTAGGAATTTTGCAAGGAGGACTTTGTTACACTATACCCGTGAGCGTAAATGATTCGAGATCCATCCTTAATATAAGGGGAGTTTAGTTTTAAAAAATCTTCATGAAGATGATCTGGAATTAAAAGTAAGATGGCAGATGAGCTGGGAAAGTTAGCCTTTCCTAGTTCGAAACTCTTAAATCCCAAAGACGAAACGGTCTCTAATGAAGGACTATTTGCTCGCAGTCCAATAAGAACTTCGTGACCTGAGTCTCTTAAATTAAGGGCCCATGCCTTGGCCTGAGATCCAAAACCGATCATGACAAGGGGCGCATTGATGATAGAATTCGTCACTTTCTTTACCTTTATTCTTAGTCATCAAATAGCTATCATGCTGGCTTAAATGCAGCAAGGATAAGGCATGAGTAATCAGACCCTTTTAAATGGAGTAGAGCCTTCTAAAGAAGAGCTACTCTCACTTTTAAATTCTAAAGAAATTCTTAGAGGAAAGACTCCTTTTACAACCTTGCTCATCACTAAAGGAAAGATTCCTTTTTGGGATCAGCATCTTGATAGGTTAAAGAAATCATTTTGTTTTCTCTATAAAGATCTAGAGTTTTCTAAACTTGAAAAAAAATTAGAGCAAGCCAAAAAGATTGGAACAAAAGAAAAGTCTAAAGTTAAATCAATGCGCTTAACCATGATCAGATCTAAAGATAAAGTCGATCTCTTAACTCAAATTGAAGAACACAAAAAGAATGATCTTTCGCCCTTAAAACTAAGAACTTGTTTGCATCCACAAAGAAGCAGCTCATTGCCTAAATTTTTAAAGAATGGAAACTATCTAGAGATTTCTCTAGAAGTTTTAAAAGCTACTGAACTTGATTTAGATGATTGTCTTTTTCTCGATAGAGAAGGTCATGCTGCTGAATGTTCAACAAGTAATATCTTCTTTAGAAAAGGGAGCCGCTTTTTTACACCGACTTTAGAAGGACCTGTCTTAGATGGAATCACGAGGTCTGTTGTTTTAGATATTATGAAGGGACTTGGTCAGGCCGTAGAAGAGATTAATATTAGCAGACCAGAATGGGAAAATATGGATGAAGCCTTTATCACCAACTCATTAAAAGGGCTTGTTTCAGTTTCAGAAATAGATGGAAGAGGCTTTTCTGAAGAGTCTGATTTTCTTGCTCAGATAAAGAAAGAATATGAAGGAAGGCTCGAATGAATAAAAAGCTCGAAGTAAAATGCCCAAACTGTGAAAAGAAGTTCAATTATTATGATGGAGAATTCAGGCCATTTTGTTCAGACCGCTGCCAAATGATTGATTTAGGCCAATGGTTCAACGAATCCTATGCTGTTCCAACCAAAGAAGCCCTTAGTGAAGAAGATATCGATGAAGTGGTTAAGAAGCTCGAATCAGACTCTGAATAAATCAAAGTAAAATCATCAAGAATATTAGTTGATCATTTCTCTTTTAAGGGAAGTTAATCCTCTGCATTGACGTGCTTCCGGGCCAAACTTATAATTATATTAAGTATTTGTGCCCACTAATGACGGCAATTCAAGGATTGAATGTGAAAGAGACGATTAATTTAATTTTAACAAAATTTACAGATGAAACCTTATCTATCTCTATAGGATTGATGGGATTACTTTTTGTCATACTCATAGCTTACTGGGTTTATTACAGAAGAAAATTTAACGATCTTAAGCACCAGATACCAGCGCAAGTTGTAAAAAATTATTTAGATTCAATCATTCAAAATTCTTCTGCTCTTAAGTCTTCTCTTTTTAGAGGAGGGGGACTTGATATTGAAGATGGTATTCCTTCAGTGATGCCAACTTCAGAATTAAGAGGAACACCTGTTCAAGTTAGTAATGCTAGTAGCGAAGAGCTTAATCAAAAGAATGCTGAGATTGCTTCTTTAAAAGTTTCTATTGGTGATAAAGATAAAACAATTACTGAATTAGAAAAGAAATTAGGAGAAGCCTCAAGCGGTGCTCCTGCTTCTGCTCCAGATAATAGTGCTGAGATCTCATCTTTAAATGCAAAGATTGCTGAACTTGAAGCTGCTCTAGCTGCCGCAGGCAGTGGTGGCTCTGACGATGGGGATTCGAAGAAGCTCGCTGAGGTTACTCAAGAGAGAGATCAGCTTAAAGAGAAGCTTCAAGAATATGAAATCATCGAAGAAGACTTAGCTAACTTAAAAAGACTTCAGCAAGAAAATGAACAACTTAAAAAAGCTCTTGAAGCAGGTGGCGGGGCAATGCCAGCCAGTGCTCCGGCTGAAGCAGAAGCAGAACCTGTTGCAGAAGCAGACCCTCTTCCGGTTGAAGAGCCTGAAGCAGAAGCAGACCCTCTTCCTATTGAAGAGCCAGCTGCAGAGAATGAGCCAGACCCTCTTCCCGTTGATGAACCTGATCCACTTCCAGTAGAAGAAGCTGGAGATGCTGACGCTGAAATGGGTGTTCCCGCAAATGAAGGTGAACAAAAATCAGCTGAAGAATTATTAAGTGAATTTGAAAAGATGTTAGGCTAAAGGAGCCCTTATGAAAATCCTATCCCTGCTAGTAGTTTGCCTCTTCTCTATCAGTGCTTTTTCTAAAGCAAAGATTGAGAATAAATCATCTCGCACAGACTTTAACTCCGCAAAGTTAAAAGGTGTGAAAGCGATTATCCTTAGCGATTACTCAAAGGAAAATCTAACTAAAAAACAATTAGCAGAACTTAAAAAGAAGACCCTTTCTTTTGGTCCAGCAGCCGTTCCAGCGCTTATTGAGATTATGAAGAGTTCAAAGTTTCCTGATAAGAATAAATGGGTAGCTACTTTTCTCCTTGGAAAGATTGTTGGGAAGAAGTCTGCTCCTTTTATCTCTCGTTTTATTCAACATCCTAACTGGATCATGAGAATGGCGAGCTTAAAGACTTTGAATGCTTTAAAAGCATCTAATTATGATGGTCTTTATGCCTTTGCTCTCAAAGATAAATCGATGATTGTTCGTGGCCAAGCTCTAGAGAATATTCGAGCCATGAGCCTGAATAAAATGGCACCTGCGGTGTGGGCCATGCTTTATGATAAACAGAATTATCATGTTCCTAAAAAGAAGAAAGGAAAAATTAAGAGAACAAACTTAATCAAGAAAGTTATTCTTACTATAGGGGATTTAAAATTTAAGAAGGCTGAAACTTCTCTTTTAACGATGATTCAAAAAAAGAAGTATAAAGATATCTTTTCTGAGATGGACTATGCTCTTTCAAAGATAACAGGTAAGTTATCTCCAAAAGGTAGAGATCATATTAAGAAAGAATACTGGAAGAAATTTCGTATTAAGAATATGACAATTTAGAAGGATGATTCAGCTTCTTTAGCTTTTTGTTCTTCAATGGCCTTAAGGCGGTTATCGATCTTAAGTTCTCTTTCGACTCTATAGATAATACTTTTTTCCATGATTCCATCTGAGCGGATGATCTTCCAACCTTGAAGAAAGTCCTGCTCAACCATTTGCCTACGAAAGACTGTCACCTTACTAACTTCTCTTGTGCCTCTAAAACCTTTAACGACATTTATAATAAGCTTGAACTTAGCGGCCTTAACAGCATCACTACTTCCAAAACTATCAGCGAAATTTAATTGAAGCGTATTATCAATCCACCTCGTCTTGATCACACCGGATTCCTGATTTGTCACTTCTAGGTCATAGGTCTTCATAACTTGAAGGACCGCTTGCCAGGTTTGGGCATAGTCACTCTTGAAGACTTTGGTCGGGACTTCAAACTCTTCAGTCACGTACTGAAATTGCTTGTAACTCGAACAGCTAGCAAGCATCATTAGACATAGTGCAAAAATTGAAAATTTCTTTTTAGTACTCATTGTGATAATTTTAACACTGCAACCCGATACTACGCCATAACTTTTGGAGATTAGGTGGAATTTCTTGAAACAATGAAGAATGTTTTGATACTTGAGGCAAAGGCTCTTGAACTAGCTTCAAGCAGGTTAAGCTCCTCTGATACCGATTCTCTAACTGGTTTGTTCGATCAGATAAGAAGAGATAGAGGGGTCCTTTATTTTTGTGGAGTTGGAAAATCTGGCCATGTCTCTCAAAAGCTCGCCTCAACCTTTAGTTCTCTTGGTCTAAGCAGTTTCTTTTTGCATCCTACTGAGGCCATGCATGGGGACCTTGGGCGATTGACTGAAAATGATGCCATCGTCTTTGTTTCGAAGTCTGGAACAACTGAAGAGATCATTAAGATTCAACCCTTTCTTCCCATGAAAAAAGAAAACTGTTTTGGACTCTTAGGTGTAGTAGATTCACCAATTGGTGAGAAGTGCGCCCATGTTTTTGATTGCTCTGTAGAAAAGGAAGCCTGCGTTAATAATCAAGCTCCAACCACTAGTTCAACCTTGGCCATGGCCATGGGAGACGCTATGGCCGTGGTTTTTGAAAAGTATATTGGGCTTTCTAAAGAGGGTTTTGCTCAGTTTCATCCTGGAGGAATACTTGGCAAAAGTATGCGCCTCAAGGTTTCAGATGTTATGGTCAAAAAAGAAAGCTGCGCTACTGGAACTAAAGATCAACCACTAAAAGATATCCTTATTGAAATGACAAGACTTCCAGTTGGTGGCTGCGCCATCCTCGAAGATGATAAACTTGCCGGGATTATTGTTGAAGGTGACGTAAGAAGAACTTTAACAAAAGATAATATGGGTCTTGAGACAAAGGCCATTGATATCATGGCCAAAAAACCAGTTGTGATCCTAGGTTCTGCTTTAGCTTCAGAAGCTTTTTCATTGATGGAAAGTAATAAACCCAACCCATTAAATGTTCTTCCTGTGGTCTCTAAAGAGGGAGCTTTCTTAGGCTTTCTTCAATTGCATGATCTTTTTAAGGAAGGCTTTTTCTAGAGTTTATCTTCGAAAGAGAAAAGCTAATAGCGGTTAGGATCAACCATAAAAATAATGTAATTAAGAACCCATATGTTTGAAAGGGTGTCGCTTTACGTTTAGTAGTCTGCAATTCAAGATCAAGTACCTCTTTAACACCAATCTTTGTGCGCTTACTTTCAGATCCATCAGGATAGAGAACTGAAGTGATACCAGTATTTGTCATCCTAACTATAGGGATATTAAATTCTAGGGCCCTCCAATGGGCGAGGTATAGATGTTGATAGGGCTCATTCGTGTCCCCGTACCAAGAGTCATTGGTTAGGTTAACGATAAACTCTGGTTGAACCTTCTGGGCATTGAGATAATCACTAGTAAACCAAGAGAAGAGAATCTCGTAACAAATATGAGCAATAAAAGGAGTGTTATTCTTAGTTCTAAAGAGAGTGTATTTTTCTCCTTCAGCGAAATAAGAAACATTCGTAACGAGCTTGCTGAGAAATTCATTGAAGGGACCAAAGGGTAGTCCTTCTCCAAAGGGTATAAGCTTCATCTTGTGGTAAACATTCTTTAAGTTTTTGAAGGTATCAAAATGAAAGACTGTATTGAACTCACCTTGAAAGTTTCTTCTCGCTGCCTTTGTGTTTCGGTCATAACCGCCAATAAAAAGTTCGGCATCCATTTTATCAATGATCTTTTTAAACAGAGCAGGAGTTGAACTTGGATAGGACTTTAAAAGCTCAGAAGTTAAGAGGTTAGGATAGGCAGTCTCTGGCCAAACAATTAGATCGAGGGGCTTCTTTGTTTCCCTAGTACTTAGGTCTTCGTAAGTTTGATAAACCTCTTGCATAAAGGAGAGTGAGCCTCCTTCAGATTGAATCTTCATAAAATTACCAATATTGGCCTGAACCAGACGAATATTGGTTTGAGTTACTTCACCAACTCCTAACTTCTTAAGAGGAAAACTAATATTAACGATTAGAAATAAAGTGAAGGTAATGAAGGCAAGCTTATCTAAGCTTTTATTTTTAATCCAATCAACAAGAGCTAGGACTACCCAAAAGCTAAGAAAGGAAAAGACTGGTGTACCGACAATAGGAGCTAGTCCTATATAAGGAGCTATAGTTAACCAAGGTTGACCTAGGTGACCTGGGAATTGTTGAGGAGTGTAGTACTCAAAAGCAGTGATGATAAAGGCGTAGAAGAGGTTTCTTCCTGAGCGGCTTTTAAAGACTTGTATGCTCTTTAATTTAAACTTCGAAACTAAGTTCTTTGCCAGAATAAAGAGGAGAAAATGAGGAGCTATGATCAATGAAAAGAGTAGGCCTAAGACTTGATTAAATGGAAAAGGAATTTGACCAAACTCTTTAAGAGTATGAGGAATCCAGTAATAACCAGCAATGCAATAACCTAGGGAGAAAAAGAGTAGGGCAAGTAACTCTGTCTTAAGGCTTGATCCACTCTCATTCTTCTCTCCATTATGGGGAAAGTGTAGAGCTAAAAAGAAAAGAGCCATCCCAAGCATTGGAGTGATAACCAATCCCTTGAACTCACCCATAGGAAAACCTGTAGGGAATAAGAGTCCACCTAGAAATGGCAGAAGGAAAGTAATCACTCTTGGATTGTTAAATAATGAATTCACCTTTTTATCTTAACTTTCCTATTAAACCATTGCCAATAAATTGCTTAGGCAGATACACTTTATTAATGGAAGAAAAGCTAAGCACCCCCCTTTTAGATGGTCATGACTATAAGCCAGTCAAAACCTGCCCAAAATGTAAGAGCGTCTTCGTCACTGATTCTGAATGTGAAGGATGTGGGTTTCAACTATCCTATACTCCTCTGGGTGAAGCTTTTGGTGAAAAGAGTCTATACGGGCTAAAGGATGATTATTGGATGTTCAGAAGTAGGCTTGTTAAGCAATGGCCTTCTTTAGAGAGAAAAAACTCCACTGACGCCATTAAGTATAAACGTGACCTTCTTCATCGCTATGAACTTCTTCTTAATTTTCTTTTAGGTGAATCTGATGAGGATAGAAGCTTCTATTGGATAGAGTTTAAAGATCTTTGTATTGAGCTTTGTGATTACTCGTTAAAACCAAGTGAACTCTCTCAAATGCTAAATGATCATTCCTTTCATGGATACGCCCCTTTAATTCACGACTTTCTGGAAGAGTTAGATCATAGAAAACTAACGACCTCTACACTTTGGGAGAGATTTGTAGGTTATAAAGTTTTGGGGATCTTAAGGATTAAGTTCTTGATTCTCTCTGGGATTGCTCTTGCTGCCATCTCGACAGCAAGTATTCTTGTGTATCAGTATTTCTTACTCTTTACTTAGTTAGCTTTAAGGTAAGTTATCTTTCCTGTCTTTGGTTTTGTATCAGAAGCCACTTTCTTATTAGCAAGTTCTCTCTTAAGAGATTTTGCTTTGATATATCTTTCAGCTAGATTGATGGCCTTACCAGCATTCAACCTTCCTCCTGAAGAACATCTTGAGAGAAGAGTTATTTCTTTTTTAGCAGATGACTTAATGATTTCTTTTAATTCAGCAGCCGTTAAGTTTGGATGCTTCGACTTAAGAAGAGCAGCAACACCACTAACAAAGGCCGTTGCTTGACTAGTTCCTGTTAGGTAACCAGATCTTCCATTAGGAAGGGCTGAGCGGATTCTATAACCAGGAGCCGTAATATCAACGCTTTCTTTTCCATAGTTAGATGAACTTAAAAGCCTAAGAGCTTGGTCATGAGCTGTTACAGTAATAATATTCTTTAGACCGTAACTTGCTGGGTAATAAGCATTGTTCTTAATATCGATATTGCTCTCTTCGTTTCCTGCGGCTGCTACTACTAAGATGCCTTTCTTTTCAGCTAGCTTTAGAATACGAAGTTCTTCAAGCGCTGGCTCTGGTCCACCTCCAGAATAGTTGATTATATCAACATTCTGATCAACGGCGTAACGAAGCGCTTTGATAGTTGAATTGAGATTATCCTGACCTGATGCCTGAGGATTATAATACTTTAAAGTAAGGATCTTAACTTCTGGATTTACTGATCTTACGATTCCTGAAACATGAGTTCCATGTCCATGACTATCGCTTGGTCTATAAAGGTTAAGCTTATTTTTAGAAAAGTCTAGGCCGTAATTAGTCTGGCTAGAGTTACCTTGAGTAACATGAAGATTGCTTTTAAGAAAAGGATGTCCTGGGTCGATTCCTGTATCAATAACAGCTACAACGATATCTTTTTTCTTTTCAAACTTTCTCCAAGCATCAAGAAGGTTGATTGATGATTTCTTATTTTCTGGATCCACACCCCAACTTACATAACGAGAGTGAAGCTCTTTTAGATTAAAGTAACTTTTTTCAGATGGCTTTAGGGAAGTCTTTTTGGCCGGCTTGGTAACCTTTTTAAGTAGGCTAGCTGGAAGAGAAGTTTTTCTCGATCCTTTGGCCATGGCTACAGAAGTGGATAAAGACGAGACTACAAGGACCGAGGCCAATAGTGATGTCGTGCTAAAAATTCTACGGATGTCACATTTCATGTTTATAAGAACTCCCTTAACTTACAAGTAAGATTGGACCCTACGACCAAGCCTCTTGTGTCTAACTTATAAGCAAAGGGCCTGCCAAAGAAAGCCTCGTGAATATGGGGACTTGCCCCTGATTTCCCATAGTGGAACCACTATTTTATTGGCCACTGTTCAAGTTTTAGACAGTTTTGGGGCCAGGGTCCTAAATGATCCCTATTTAAGGTCAGAATTCCCGATAAAATAGGTCGGTTTGCACCTAGGACCTAGATGCACCATCTAACATACCGATATCACAACATCAATCTTGGCATTGGGATTGCTTTAAGAGAAGTAGGGAAACGATCGAAGGGTTATGAAAACCCAGGGATCAACATAGAACATTGGAGTGAGCTATGAAAACTTTGAAAAACTTTTTAACTTTAGGATTATTCGCAGCTATGCCGGTTTTGATCTTACTTGCAGTTCAAGTAGCACCAGCAAACACAGATGCAAATAAGTATGAAATGCCTAAAGCAGAAAGAAAGATTGTAACTATCGAAGATGAACTTCAGGTTATTTTATCGAAAACTAATAATATTTCACGATATAAAATGCAAAATGAAGGGTTTTAGTATTGCCGTACGAACAAGTCCTTTTAATAATAAAAAAGCCAGCATATAGCTGGCTTTTTTTATTTCAAAATTTCAATTTTTTTTAACCCATCTTAGCGTAGCTAGTACCTCTTTCGGCTTCTTCAGCATGCTCGATACAAAGAGTTGTCCAAGGCTGATTCTCTAGTCTTTTAGCCCCGATGGCCTCGTCGCATTCTTCGCAGCAACCAAAGGTTCCTTTTTCAATTCGATGAAGAGCTTCGTCAATAAAGCGTAGCTTTGACAGCTCTCTTTGACGGATATTAAAAGTAACTTGTTGATTGATTACACTGTTCGCTAGATCTGCCTCATCTGGAAGATCATCTGAAGAAATATGAAGATCTTCGTTTGAGCGAAGGATGCCTCCGTTTAAAATCTTAGTCTTCGTAAGAAGGAGATTTTCCTTAAATTTTTCCATTGTTTTCTTATTCATTCTTCCTCCAGGAAGTAGGACTTCCATCAAAATTTAAGTCTCGGGTTACCAACTGCTATTTTAGCAAGCCCATGACTTAGAACCCAGATGGGTAAAATGCTCCCGTTACTAGGAACATGATCTGTCTCTTCTCGGCTAAGAAGAGCCCTAACTTGAGGGAATATTGCTAAAACTCAATTAAATTGACAGTTTAAGCGTAATTCGTAGGATTAGAGTTAGGGAGGAGCTATGGCAGAGTATTTAGATCAAGTAGCGAGGGAAACCAATGCTGAAAGCTTAAAGCGCTATCTTGAAGAAGATCGCCCAGGTGTTGCTCGGACGATAGCGGCTTCCGAAAATGCCTCAAAAGAGATCTTCTCCACTTTATTTACTCACTCATCTTTAATGGTGAGAGTCTTAGTAGCAAGAAACCTCAAAACTCCCCCAGATATCTTAAAAGTCTTAAGCCTCGATACAGAAGTCGCAGTTAGAGATTCGGCCCGCTTTTCCCTGGCCCGTCTCGGAAGACCTAAGATCATAGAGGCTCCTGTAGAAAAAGTTGAAAGACCAGTTGAAGAAGTAGTTGACTCGATTAAAAAAGAAAAAAAGAAGAATAGAAAAAAAGATAAAAACAAAAATAAGGAGAAGAAGAAATGAGTGATGTAGAAGCCGCAAAGGCAGTAGGGCATATCCCATCTGGATTGTTTATCGTTTGCGCTAAAGATGGTGACCAAAAAGATGGCTACCTAGCAAGTTGGGTTCAGCAAATTAGTTTTAAGCCTCTCTTAATTGCTGTTGCCTGTAACCCTGATAGAAAAGGATACAATACTATTCGTTCAGGAAAGACTTTTACAATTAATATTGTAGGAGATCATGAAGCTAATTATATGAAGCATTTCTGGAGTGGTTATGATGAAAGTCCATTTACTGAAATTCCTCATAAGATAAGTGATAATGACGGAATCTTAATTGATGCCGCTAAGTCAGTTATTGAATGTAAGATGATTTCTAAGACCCAGCCAGGCGATCATGAAATCATCGTAGCAGAAGTTGTTGATTCTCATATTCTAAACGAAGAAGCCAAGCCAAAAACACATATTAGAAAGTCTGGTTTAGATTACTAATTAGACTTGATCACAGCCTTTGCTCAAAGGAGCAAAGGCCCATCCTCTATTTCTTTTTTTCATTTAACTGACGCCATGATTTTCCCTTTCGGTTAGCACGGTTCTTTTGCCAATAATCAACGGCTTTTAGATGTTCTTTATATGATTCCGTAAAAACATGGGTTCCATCATTTTTAGAAACAAAGTAAGTATAGTTATGCTTCTGTGGATTTAAGGTTGCTTTGATAGCAGCTAGTCCTGGATTGGCGATAGGTCCCGCTGGTAGTCCGCCCATTCTATAAGTATTATAAGCGGTCTTTTCTTGAAGATGCTTCTTACGTAGGTTCCCATTCCAGGTCTCCCAAATTCCATAGATGGTCGTCGGGTCACTATAAAGTCTCATCTTTCTAGTAAGCCTATTATGATAGACCCCAGAGATGATAGGTCTCTCAACCCTAGCGCCGGTTTCCTTTTCCACTATAGAGGCCAAGATTATAACTTCGTGAAGGTTAAGTCCGTTAGGAGCGTCTTTAAAATCTAAGCTTGAGATTTGTTTTCTTAAATTTGAAACCATAGTCCGCGCTACATCTTTGGCAGGCATGCCTTCGGTTAGGCCATAAGTATCAGGATAGAGGTATCCTTCGAGGCGATCAGAGGGAACCTTGAGGGCCTTTGCGAACTTAGGGTCTTTGGCCACGGTGATAAAATCGTCTTTAGAACAGATTCCAGCCTTCTCAAGAATCTCAGCGACTTCAAAAAGATTCTTTCCTTCAGGAATTGTAACGGAAGTTGTGATTGATTTACCGATCGTTAATATTTCAATTACATCCAGCATGGTTGAGCCGGTTTCAATCTTATAGCGACCAGCTTTGAATTTTGTCATTAGACCTTTTGTCTTACAGTAGCGGTAAAATAACTTTGCTGAACTAATAAGCTCTTCACTTGATAGCCTTCCATTGATCTTAGAGAAGCTCTCTCCAGATCTAACTTCAAATATTCGAGGTTCCCCTTGATAGTTTGAGATGGCGATTGAGTAGTAAACTTTTATGGCAGCTAAAAATATGGCAAAAGCCGGAGCTCCTATAAGGAGTATCCAAAGATGTTTTTTCATTCTTTTATTTTAACTTAGTTTTGAGCGGTCGCAAGAAAGTCTTCAAGAATAATTGACGCAGCTACTTCGTCAATCTTCTTCATGTCGACCTTAAAGTTATAGGCCGGAGAGTTCTTCATGCGGTCTTCCGCTTCAAAAGAGGAGAGGGTTTCATCTTGTAGATAGACCGGAAGGGCCGTCTTTAGCTTTAGGGCCTCACCAAAGGAGCGTACTCTCTTGGTCATCTCTGAATCAGTTCCGTCTGTGTATAGGGGCAGACCTAAAATAAGGATATCAAAGGCGTTTTCTTCTATATGAGCCTGTATTTCTTTAATAGATTCTTCGTCGTTTTTATAAATGATCCTGCCAAAGCACAGAGGATAAGGGTCGCGACCGACATTAAAAGAGGCTAAGCCCATGACTTTTGTTCCATAATCTATGGAAAGAAGGTGTTTTCCTGCAAACTTCTCTGAATTGTAAGGGGCTATCGTTTTCATTATAGGTTTTCAATTACCTTGGTTGGCGCATAGAAACAAGGGTTTTGCTTGGCGTTATTGTTGACATCCTAACTCGCGCTGTTATTATGAAAACAATCCTACCGATAAATCTCATAAAAAATCCGTTAAATTTAAAACCCTCGGAAATTTTTAAAAGGATCGACCAAACAATATTAACTAGAACCAAATAATCATCTGATTAATCTATAACAAAAATAAAAATAAATATTTAGGAGAATTTTGAATGCATCTTAACGACCTTCGGGAAATGGAAATTAAACTACTTAACAAGATGGCCGAGGAGCATAAAGTTGAAAATGCTGGCTCACTAAAAAGACACGAAGTGATCTTTGCTATCTTAAAATCTAACGCAAAAAATAAACAAGATATTTTTGGCGGCGGCGTGATTGAGATCCTACCTGATGGTTTTGGATTTTTAAGATCACCTGGATACAACTACCTTCCTGGAGCGGATGATATCTATGTATCTCCTTCTCAGATAAGAAGATTTGGTCTCAGAAAAGGAGATTCAGTCGAAGGTCAGATTCGTCCACCAAAAGATGGTGAAAGATACTTCGCCCTTTTAAAGGTTGATACTGTTAATGGTCATTCACCTGAAGATCATAAGAAAACAGTTCTTTTTGATAACTTGGTACCTCTCTACCCTGAGAGAAAGATTAACCTAGAGAGTAAGCCAACAAATTATTCAACTCGTATGATTGATCTCTTTGTTCCTCAAGGTTTTGGTCAACGTTGTTTAATCGTTGCTCCACCAAAGGCTGGTAAAACAGTTCTTCTTCAAGACATTGCAAACTCAATTAGTGATAACCATAAAGATGCTCACCTGATCGTTCTTCTTATTGATGAAAGACCAGAAGAAGTAACGGACATGAAACGTAACGTAAACGCTGAAGTTGTATCAAGTACATTTGATGAGCCAGCTAACCGTCACGTTCAAGTTGCCGAGATGGTTATCGAAAAAGCTAAACGTTTAACTGAAGCAGGAAAAGATGTTGTCATCCTTCTTGATTCAATCACTCGTCTGGCCCGTGCCTATAACACTGTTGTTCCACCGTCAGGAAAGATCCTCTCAGGTGGTGTTGACTCAAACGCCCTTCATAGACCAAAAAGATTCTTTGGTGCTGCAAGAAATATCGAAAATGGTGGCTCACTTACTATTATCGCTACCGCTCTTGTTGATACTGGTTCAAGAATGGACGAAGTTATTTTCGAAGAATTTAAGGGTACTGGTAACTCTGAGGTTCAACTTGATAGAAAACTTCTTGAAAAACGTATCTTCCCAGCTCTTGATATTAATAAGTCATCGACTCGTAAGGAAGACCTTCTTATGGAGCCGGCAACTCTTCAGAGAACTTACTTACTTAGAAAAGTTCTGCATCCAATGAACACTATTGATGCAATGGAATTTATGCTTAGTAGACTTCAAAAAACGAAGACCAATGATGAGTTCTTCGAATCGATGAATGGGTAAGATAATTCTATGAGTATGTTTGATAAGCTAGAGCAAGTCGTTCAGCGTTTCGAAGAACTAAGCGAAAAAATGGCCGATCCAACTTTATATGATCGGCAGGCTGAGTTTAAGTCTATTAGTTCTGAACACCGAAACCTTGAAGAGCTCGTTTTAGCATTCAGAGAATATCAGGTTGTTAAAGCCGACATCGAAGAGTGCAAGAACATCCTTAAAAGTGAAAAGGATGAAGATATGCGTGAGATGGCCAAAGAAGAGCTGTCTGAAAATGAGTCTAAAATTCCTGGCATGGAAGAGAACCTTACTTTATTGCTACTTCCTAAAGATCCTCTGGATGATAAAAATGTTATGATGGAGATGCGTGCTGGAACCGGTGGTGACGAAGCCTCTCTTTTTGTAGCAGACCTTTATCGTGCCTATCAAAACTATTTTCGTGACCTTGGCTTTAAGTCAGAGATGGAATCAATCTCTGAAGGAAGCGAGGGAATTAAAGAAATTATTTTCACTGTCTCTGGTGAAAAAGTTTATTCAAAATTAAAATTTGAGTCAGGTGTCCATAGAGTTCAGCGTGTTCCTAAAACGGAATCTCAAGGTCGTGTTCATACTTCAGCGATTACTGTCGCTGTTATGCCTCAATCTGAAGATGTTGAATTTCAACTCGATATGAATGATGTTCGTATTGATGTTTATCGTTCAGGTGGTGCTGGTGGGCAGTCTGTTAACACAACTGACTCCGCGGTTCGTGTAACTCACTTACCAACGAATACTGTTGTTGCTAACCAAGATCAAAAATCTCAATTAAAGAATAAAGAAAAAGCCTTAAAGATTCTTACCACTAGAATCTACGATAAGATGGTTCAAGACGCCCATGCTATTGAGTCAGCTGAAAGAAAGGGACTTATTGGAACTGGTGATCGTTCTGAGAGAATCCGTACTTATAACTATCCTCAAGGACGCCTGACTGATCACCGAATCGGTCTTACTATCTATAATCTTGATAAGATTATGGAGGGGGCTATGTCTGAAATCACCGATGCTCTTAATGCTCACAATCAAGCTGAGTTACTTAAGGGTCAAGAAGAATAGTTATGCCTTGTGAACTTGGGCTAGCTAAGGAATTCTTTGATAAAGAAATTGACCTCCTAAGCGCTCATTATCCCGGACTAAATTGGCATCGCTTTCAACAAGAATTAAAAGACCTCTTTTTAAGAACTCATTATAGAGTCGGAAGTGATTCTGAGAGTAGAGCCGCCCTTGAGGAATTCTTTTCTCAAGTAAGAATGGGTGTTCCCTTTGAATACATCTCCAATAGGGCCTACTTCTATAGAAGTGAGTTCTACGTCAATGAAGATGTCCTCATTCCTAGAAGTGAGACAGAGTCATTAGTTGAGATTGCGGCTTCTTTCTTAAAGAAATCCATCGATAAAAATAAAGTTCTCGATCTTGGAACTGGATCTGGTTGTATTGCAATATCAATTGCTATGGAAGTAGGTAGAGCTCTTGAAGTCACCGCCTCTGATATAAGTGATAAGGCCTTAGAGGTGACCCGTATTAATTACTTTAGGCATCAGTTTCTTATGCCAAAGAAAACTAGCTTTAAGACCATAAAGTCAGACCGCTTTTCAAATCTAGAAGAAGGTTTTGACCTCATCGCCACTAATCCTCCTTACATAAAGGAGAAAGCTGACCGAGGGCTGGTCCATGATCAGGTAGATATGCACGAGCCACATTTGGCCCTTTATCTAAAAGAAGCAGAATATGATCAATGGTTTAAGGAGCTTTTTGATTCATCATTTAAGGCCTTGAACCCTGATGGAATACTTCTTATGGAGGGCCATGAGAATCATCTTAGTAATTTAGCACCTTTAGCCGAGCAATCCGGCTTCAATCATGTAAAAATATTACCTGATTTGCAGGGGAGCAATCGCTTTTTACAAGGGATTAAGTTACAACGCTAATCGTCAACTAACTACGTACGCGTGAATGGATAAATTATGGATCAACTCGTAATCAACGGGCCTGCTAAATTATCAGGCTCAGTAAAAGTATCAAGTGCAAAGAATGCATGCCTTCCTATCTTGGCCGGTGTTCTTCTCAACCCAAAATTAACTCACTTAAAGAATCTTCCGGATCTTAGGGATATCAGAACGATGTGCCAGCTCTTAGAGATGCTCGGAGTGAAGATCACTAAGAATGATAATATAACAACTTTTGATGCTAGTAACTTAACCAGCACAGAAGCTACTTATGAATTAGTTAAGACCATGAGGGCCTCTATCTTTGTTCTCGGTCCTTTGATGGCAAGAAAGTCTAACGCTAAGGTTTCTCTCCCTGGTGGTTGTGCTATCGGTGCAAGACCTATTGATCTACATTTAACGAACCTAGAGAAGATGGGCGCTACTATCACCCTTGAAGAAGGCTATGTTAAGGCTGAAGGGAAGATGACGGGAGCACATTTTGCACTCGCTTTTCCTTCCGTGGGAGCCACTGAAAACTTAGTTATGGCCGCTGTTCTTGCTGATGGAAAAACAGTTATTGAAAACTGTGCCTTAGAGCCAGAGATCGGTGACCTCGCTAACTTCCTTAATAAGATGGGAGCTAGAATTGAAGGAATTGGAACCAAAACACTAACTATTGAAGGTGTAATGGAATCTGAGCTTTGTGAATTAGAGTACGAAGCCATTGGTGATAGGATTGAAGCTTCAACTTACGTTATGGCGGCTCTTGCTACTAAGAGTTCACTTAAGGTTGAAGGTTTTAATCCTGAGCATATTCAGTTTATCACTGATCAACTTATTACTATGGGTGCCAAGATTGAGAAGGGTGCTGATTATCTTATGATCTCACCATCTGAACTTAAAGGAACAAGAGTTGATACAGCTCCATATCCAGGTTTTCCAACTGATGCTCAAGCTCAGATCATGGCCCTTTCTTGTTTAATTGATGGAAATTCACTAATTAGTGAAAATATCTTTGAAAATAGATTCATGCATGTTCCTGAACTCAAAAGACTTGGGGCCCGCATAACAGTAAAAGGGAATTCAAGTTTTATTGAAGGTGGATTCAAATTAACGGGCGCTCCTGTTATGGCAACTGACCTTAGGGCCAGTGCAGCTCTTATTATTGCTGCCCTTGCTGCAAAAGGAACGACGACTATTAGACGTGTTTATCACCTTGATAGAGGTTATGCTGATCTTGATAATAAACTCCGTTCAATCGGAGTTGATGTAACTCGAGAAAACCCTGAGCAAGATAAATAGATGAGTGATTGTCTCTTTTGCAAAATGATTAAGGGAGAGATCCCTTGTGAGAAAGTCTTTGAAAATGAAGAGGTCCTTGGCTTTAAGGATATTTATCCCCAGGCCAAGGAACATTATCTCTTTATCAATAAAGTACATTCAACAAATATAAATGATATTGAGCCGGTCAATACGGCTCAAGTCTTTTCTGCTATAAAAGAATTCACGACTTCAAATGATTTAGAGAAAGAGGGCTTTAGAGTCGTTACAAACTTAGGTGTTAACGGGCGTCAGAGCGTTTTTCACACTCATTTTCATGTTCTAGGTGGCGAAACCCTCGGAAGTTTTGGTTCTTAGTTAGGCATCCACTGATACATTAATACAGAATAAAAAAAGAAGATTAGAGTAGCCGCTAAATCGCCAGGCCATGATTTAGGTGAGCTCTCATCAATTGTTTCATTAGAAATTAATTTATTGATTCCAGCCTTTAGCTTAATGGCCAAAAAGAAAGCAGGGATAAAGCAAAGTACGCCTATAAGAGAAAAATAAAACCAATCCATAACGGCCTATTGATAAAGTTCTTTTATGATCTTCTTTCTCTCAGTGGCTAGTTCTTCTAAGATATGAAACCAATTCTTGGCCACTTCTCTAGCATTAGGAGAGATCTCTGGATCGCAGGCCCTTTGAATAGTCCAAGTCCTGAATTCACCAAGGGTATTATCATCTTCACTCCTATAATCGCAAGGGTCTTTGGCCATGAAATTAACAAGATACTTTAAAGTGATAAAAAGCTCTGGAGCGTAAAAGTCGTCGTCGAGTAAATTAGGGATTTCAAGTAGTAGTGTGTTTGGTTCCATCTCCTTAAGTGTCTCATTAATTGAGCGGGGATCAATAAACATTTGATTACATCTGAATAAGATCTTGAGAGAAAAACTAGGTTACTGATCTATTGAAACTTTAACTTTGGCCAAGTTCTTTTTTAAATAGAGAACAAATCCAGGGATATTTTTTCC
Source organism: uncultured Halobacteriovorax sp. (assembly GCA_913061265.1). Classification (GTDB taxonomy): domain Bacteria; phylum Bdellovibrionota; class Bacteriovoracia; order Bacteriovoracales; family Bacteriovoracaceae. The sequence continues at coordinate 142,022 of CAJXVS010000002.1, forward strand.
ATCCACTCTAAAAAGAGGAATAGACCAACCGTATTTGAAGTTAAAGTTGATATTCTTCCAGATAGTATCTGTGAGAACTCGAACAATCATTCCTTCAAAGGTCATCTTGATAATCGGAGCAGGCTTTTCCTGTGAGAAATAGGTTTCTATATTCTTGGCAATATCTTTATGAAGAGAATCTCTCTTGCCAGTTTCTTTTACAAACTGAACTAACTCAGTCCTTTCAGCGAGAGTATCTACAGCTTCAAAGTCAACATGAGATCCATTTCTTGCCTGAAAGAACTTTATCTTTTTAAGAGCAGAATCTTCATCATCGCTTTCTTCGTTGATAAAATAAACGATGCCTTCTTTATCTTTGCCTTGAATCTTAACTCTAAATTTAGATCCTTTCTTTGAAAAAGTTAAGCTTTCAACTTGATCCACAACATGCATTATCTTTTCATCAATAGGTTCACCGAGTAATTCTTCAAAACCTTTTATCAGCTTGATTATATTAACAGCATCAAGACTATAGTTTCCGAAGCTGCCTAAATAGTGAAAGAGGGTGGCTCCAAAGGTTAATCCTTCAGATACTTTTAGTTCTTCACTTGCATTTTCTTGGAGGATAAAAAGATGCTCTGCCATTTCTCGCAGGAGCTCATCGTTGACCTTGATCTCTCTCTTATTAATCTTCTGGGCCGGTTTTTTTAAAGGAGAATAACTCGTGTTATTTCCATCCCAGGCAGGAGCGAGTTTAGACTTCTTATCGGCGCAAGCGCTTAGAAGAAGAAAGCTCGAAAGAGTGAATAGAAAGATCAGTTTAGCCATCATGAAAGATCAAATTATCAAAGATTTGGACGGCTTAGGGAGAATTCACTGACAAAAAAGCCATTTTCTGTAAATCCTTTAATTTCAGGTCCTTATCCTGCCTAAACCCTAAACAATCCTTATAATATTTTCATATCTGAAAAACCTCCTGCTTAAATCGAGTTCTAAATATCTTTTACTCCTCCTAAGAACTAGTTTCTGACCACGGAGGTAAGTATGAAAAAGATCATTTTTTTATTAGGTGTTTTAGGGTTTTTAGTCAGTTGTGAAGGTGAAAAAGGAGGTAAGAAAAGAAGGATTTACTATCCGCAAAATGAACAAGAATTAGAGCACGAAGTTGATAAGCTCAAAATAAGAAATATAAGGATTGCCTCTCTAAAGGCCGAAAAACTAGAGGTGAATTTAAAGAATGAAGGAATCTTAGATTCAAGAAAACTCAATATTGGAAGAAACAGATATCTTAGAGAAAAGATCCTCGGACAGGCCTTTGAAAATATCTATAATCAAAAAGAAAAACAAGGCCTCTTAATTGATGCTTCTGATGAAAGAAAATTCTTTCCAAACGAATTGAGTTTCGAAACAAAACTTATAACCAGTGAGGCAATTCAAGCTTCGGAGAGTAAGAGTGGAAGCTGGTCTTTTAATATTAAAATGAGCTGGAGAGGATTACTTAAAGATGATTCCTTAAGTGATATCTTAATCTCTTTAGGCTCTGTAGATAAAAAGACTAAGGTTGTCGGCCAATATGGAACTGACTTAATAAAGAAAGAAAATGGTCTCACCTATTCTTTTGATAATAAATCAGGGATGAAAAAATTCAACCTGAAGTTTGAAGATGTTCCCTTGAGTTTGATGAATAGTATTGTTGAGCCAAATACGAAGATCTTCTTTGAAATCAAAGACTTTAAAATGAACAAGAAAGGAATGAAGGAGTTTTACCAAGATCAAGCAGCGGAGATGACAAGGTTAATTATTTCTCTGCCTTATGGGGAGAAGCTCTATTGGTTGAATAAAGGAGAGAAGCTAGAGGATTTCTTAACAGAGCTAGATCCGTCCTTTGAATTAAATTATGATCATAGTCTCCTCTCTCTCTTTGGACATCTTCAAGATGAAGTGTTCTCTTATCCAGATAGAAACATCTTAAATGATGAAAGTATTGATGATGGACTTAACTTTTGGTGGAGTAATAAAGAAGGGGATTTTAATAAGATAAAAGCTGATGGAAGCACTATTGTTCTAACTTATTTTAGCCTCAAGGAAATAAAAAAGAATCAAGAAGTATGGTTACCCCTTCGTTTTGATTTTAAAGAATCAATTCCTCTAAAAGTAAAAGACAGGAAAGGGATTATAGGGAAAGTTAAAAAATACTCCGTGGAGTATCGTTTTCAAGACTCAGAAAAACAAATCCCTTTTGAAATTGGAAAAAAAGTTTGTATGGAAGATAATCGATTTGAAAGAAAGGGAGGAGATTGCACCATTCATTGGAACCCTGCCTTTTCATATCCCGTGGCTCATTTTCGAAGGCAAATTGTTGATGAGAAAAAGGAGAGAGAGATCTTTCAAAAAGAAATCTTAATTAAAAAGAATGATCGAGAAAAAGAAGCAAATGCTGGCTGGCTCGAAGTAAAACACCTTACTAACGAAACTCTAGAGGTTAAGAAAGAATCATTGAACGCCATTGGTGGAGGCTTTGTAGGGTGGAAAAGCTATGATTCAAGACTGAACGGTTATCAAGTGCGAGCGCCTCATGACAACTTGGCATCATATGAAATTCTAAATGGCTTTGAGAATGAATATGAATTTAAAGGCTGGAAACTGATGTTTCCAGCAAAGCACTAAACCCAGTTTTCTTGAAGGCCGTCTACAAGAGTCTTTAGGATCGTTTTTTGAAGCCTAGTTAATCCATAAACATTGGCCATGATGATGACTGGGCTTTTCTTAATAGAACAAAGGGCTACAAGCTGTCCTTTTTCTTTATTGAACTCAACCACTTCAAAAACAGGGCTGAAGATATTTTCATAATTCTTCATTAGGTTTGCTTCAAGCTCTCCGCCTTCTTCAGGGTTTGCTTTTAGCTTTCCATGGACCTTAACTCGTATAAGCTTGTTTTTCTCGCCTTCCTTCTTTGCTTTCTTAACATCGTTATAAACAATAGTAAGTTCGCTTGTACCAAGATTTCTCTTTAAAAGGTTCCAAAGTTCTTCAAAGAAAGCCGTTCTCTCATTGGCCCAAAGAGAGTTGAGGTGTTTATAAACATTAGTCATCTCTTCAAGTAGACTTAGGTTATTTTGTAGAATCCATGACTCATATACTTTCTTAAAATAAGGAGTCGCTGATTCAGTTGAGAGGGCCTCAAAGCTATCTAAGTCGAGTCCAAACTCTTCAGAAGTTCTAATGGGATTAACTTCAGTAGTAGAGTTAAGAGTTCCAAGAAACTCTGTATCTTGAAGTAGTTCTTCTGGAAGGAAGAGTCCTTGAAGATTTAGCTTCGGCAGTTCATCAATATCCATAATTTTGCCTTTAGATTGAGTTTGGTTTTCACCAAAATCCTTAAGGACGATTTGTTGTGAATTCTTGATGTAAGCCAGCTGAAAATTCATAGAGAGTGCCTCTTGTCTAAGTGTCTGTGTGAATTAGTATCCTATAACAAGCTGTCCCAATTTGAAAGAAATGCGCGGAGGCTAAGTTCTTGAAGTATAATAAATCTATGGAAAAGAAGACCGTCAGAACGCTTGGCGTTATATTCTTGTTACAGTTTGGGCTCTTCGCTGAGGCCCAAGATGAAAGGTTTACCAGGGAGCTTCTCTCTGGGGACTTGACTCGTATCGTAGCCCCTCAATCAGAAAATAAATATAACTACAAAGTAAGAAGTCCTTATTACGAGATCGACTTAAATAATGATCATAAGAATGAATCTTTTGTTGTTGAGAAAAAAGACGGTGAAGATTGGGTCTATGTTTATAACTATAATAAAGAAAAGATCTATAGCTTTAAGCTTGAAACGACTGGGGCGCATAGCCGTCTTTATCGCATAACGAGTAAGAACTTATCCAGGGACTCTAAGGTTTATGTCCTTCACTTCTTTGAAGGAGTGACTCAATTCTTAAAATTTAAATCTCAAGCTAGGTTTTACTTCTTAACAATCGATAAAAATAACCTAAGCACGATCTCTACTTATAAGGGGCCGGCTTTTTGGGAAGAGTTTAAGAGCTTTAAGCATAACCATTACCATCAAAGAAAGTATGAACTAACGGCAGTTGATCTAAATCGTGATGGGGTAAAAGAGTTAACCCTTAGCTATAACGATACGCGAAGGGTTTATTTCTATAGAGGAAATGGCTCTTGGCAAAGCTTCTAGTTAAGAAGCTTTTGGAATATTGAAATCATCATCGTCATTATCATCATCTTTCTTCTTTGATTTTGGAAAGGCTAATGTATTGTCTTCGATTTCTTCATCTTCTTGAAAACCAATTTCACTCTCAGGCTCATCCAATTCTCCATTCATGAAAAACCAAATTCCAAAAGGGAGTATTAATAATAAAACTAAGATAAAGGCTGGCTTTAAGCTTGGCTCGGTCGTCTCCGAGATTGATCGGCTTGGTAACTTAGAAGTATCTCCTTTTGGAGCGACGGCCTCAGTTGTTATTTTAGATTCATCTTTGTTCCAATTAAAACCTTTAGCCTGGCTTGGCGGGACTTCTTTGTACTCATCGATACTGATTCCCGTAACTGGTTCTACAGCAGGCTTTCTTGCAAAAGCGCTAAAGGGAAGGAGCAAAATAAGAAGAATCGTAAGTTTATTCATAATAACCTCTAAAGACTCATCGGCAGGAAAGGATCTTCAATTTAGCTAAGTAAAATCATGTACTTACTTAGTCTTTTCGCCTGTATTCTTTTCAAAAAGAGGAGGCTTTTAGCCTTTTTATGATACATCGCATAAGCAATGATAACCAGTGGGTAAAAGAGGAATTATGGGACTGATAATAGATAGGGCCAATATTGACGATATCAATGAGTTAATCGGTCTATACCTGACTATTTATGGAAAGGATTATCCCCTCGAAGTTGGAACCAACAAGGATGTGATGAAAAAGCATATCCTTGATAAGGACCAAACTCTCTGGCTTCTCATGAGAGATACAGACACTTCAACTATTGCTGCCTCATGTATCTTTGAACTTGATCTTGAATATAAGATTGGGAAAATTACGGGAATGACAGTGAATCGCTCTTATAGAGGGCGAGGGCTTGCTAAGCAATTATTAGGTGCAGGGATTGATGAAGTTCTACATGTTGGTAAGAAGGTTCATTCTCTCTACGCTACAAGTAGGACTATAGAAGTTAGTTCACAGAAAATGCTAATCGCAAATGGACTAAAACCTTTAGGGATTTTTCCTAACGCCAGAAAAATAAAGCACTACGAAACCTTAACTTTGATGGGAATCTTTGGAGAAGGTGTTCTTGAAAGAAGAAGTAAAGTTGAAAGAGTTCCACCTCAGATGATTCCACTTTATAATTCTATTGGTGAAGTTTTAGGAAGCGAAGGGCATCCTGCTGTAGGACATGCCTGTCCTGTCCTAAAGAGTGATAGCTCCTTAGAAATTAATGAAGAGGACTTTGAATATATCGACGCTCCTATGTTTGTTAAGAAGAGGTTTGAAGAAACCTTTAGGGGAGACAAAGAATCTATCTTTTATCCTTTTCATAAACCCAATCTCATTATCTCTTCGGAGAAATGTGACCTTGAAATTTTCGCTTCTTTTAGTAAAAAGGATCATTACTGTGTTTTGATTACAGCAAACAACTCTATTCGCGATTTAGAAGATCAGTTTAAACAGTTGATCTTCTCTATGAAGGAAAAGGGTATCTATTATATCGAAACTTTAATGAGAGCCGATTACTACGAAGTGATTTGTTTTTTATTACAAAATAAGTTCCTTCCATCAGCTTTGTATCCTGCCATGAGAGAAGAGGATGGGGTTATGCATGACTATGTTCTTCTTACGAGAACGATGGTGCCCCTAGATTTTAGTGAAACTCATATAGATGATTGTTTCCTTCCTTTTGTGAATCAATATGTAGAGCAATGGGTTGAAATGAACCTAAAGAGTCTTGGAGTAAATAAATGAATTTGAAAGCTCCTGGAGAAGGAAAATTGAGTTCTGTTGAAGAGCTATGTTTATTAAAGAATCCTTATATTCCTTTTAAAGATAATAATGATCTTTTCATGAAGGCGATGAGAGAAAATATTTCTTGGCATAGAGAAAACTCTTCCTACTACGAAGCTCTTTGCCTTGAGAGTGATTTTGATGAGAATAGCTTTGCCGATATAAGTGAGATTCCCTATATCTTAGCCAATTTCTTTAAGCGGCATGAGATAAAGTCAGTTAAAGACGAAGATATAGATGTTCATCTAACTTCATCAGGTACCTCTGGGCAAAAATCACAGATGTTCTTTGATTCTTGGACTATTAGGTCGGCACAGCAAATGGTTGCCAATATCTTTGATTATTATGATTGGCGCTCAAAAGATAAAGTTAACTATCTTCTTTTTACATATGAACCTGAAGAAGGTTCGAAGTTAGGAACTGCTTATACGGATAATTTCCTCTGTGAGTTTGCTCCTATCAACTCAGTTCACTACGCCTTAAGATATACAAAAGGTGGACATAAATTTGATGTCTTTGGTTGTATAGAAGCGCTTAAGAGGTTTGAAGAAGAAGGTCTTCCTGTGAGGATTTTTGGCTTTCCTGCCTTTATGAACTTTACCTTGGAGCAGATGAAAGAATTAGGTGTAGGGCCTTTAAAGCTACATCCTGATTCGATGACTTTCTTTGGAGGTGGCTGGAAAGGTCACCAAGAAAAAGCAATTGAGAAGTCCGTCTTTTATAAGAACTTAGAAGAAGGTCTTGGAATTCCTGGAAAAAATTTGAGAGATGGATTTGGGAGTGTTGAGCATTGTGTTCCTTATGTAGAATGTGAGAATCATGAGTTTCATATTCCTACTTATTCTAGAATTATCATTCGCGATGTAAAAACCTTAAAACCTATGGACTATGGAGAGACTGGTTATCTTAACTTTATTAGTCCCTACATAACTTCTGTTCCTGCCAATAGTGTCTTGATGGGAGATTTAGCTAGCTTACATGAAGCAAAAGAATGTTCATGTGGGTTAGAGACACCTTTCTTTAAGATTATCGGAAGAGCGGGTTTATCAAAGAATAAAAGTTGTGCCATCGCAGCCTCAGAGATCTTGAAAGAGTTTTCAGGAGGTCAGTCATGAAACATTTCTTTAAAGGAAAGTGGATCGATTCTAATAATACCTCACAGATCCTAAACTCAATTGAAGCCGAAGTGATCGACTCATTAGGTGTTGATCTTAAACTGCAAGAAGTTTTAGATGCTTGTGATCTTTTTTCAAAGAGACTCATAAGCGATATTAGCTTTAGACAAAACCTCTTAGGAGAACTTAGTGATGTTAGCCTCTTAGATGAAATAGCAGCTTTTTGCGATAAAAGGTTCTTACTTAAAAAAATCAGTAAAGAGCTCGGTGGTGTTGATAGCTTAGAGCTTAAGAAGCAAAGCTATACTGATTCTGCTTTTGAGGCCTTTTCTCCTATCGGAACTCTTGTTCATATAACGCCTTCAAACTCAGAGGGACTAAGTTTTTTAGCCGTGGTTGAAGGTCTCCTAAGTTTAAATAATAACTTGGTAAAGATAAGTTCTAGAGACAATAACTTTACGGCTCTGGCCCTAGAGGCTCTTATCTCTTGTGACCCGACTGGTAAGATCTCTAAGAAGATTGGAATACTACGAATCTCAAGTAAGGAAAAAGAAAACCTAATAAAGCTCCTTAGCGTTGCTGATGGGGTCTCTGTTTGGGGCGGGGAAGCTGCTGTAAGAGAAGTACAAAGTATTGCGCCTTTAGGCGCCCGCTTTATTCCTTGGGGTCATAAGATCTCTTTTTCGTATATTGATAAAGAAAACTTAGAAAACCCGGATGCTTTAGAGAAGATGGCCTTTGAGGTTGTTTGTAATGATCAACAGGCCTGTAGCTCACCTCAAGTTCTTTACTTAGAAACAGGCTCTTTTGAACTATGCAAAGAATTCAGCAAGAGACTTTTTGAAGTCTTAAAATCTGAAAGTGATAAAAAAGAAATAGCTGTTCTTGATATTCAACAGCAAGCTGAGATTACCAATCAAGTTGAACTCGCAAAACTCGAAATTCCTATGGAACTCTCAGCCGTTTATGAAGACAAAGATAAGAGTTTTAGGATCATTGTCGAAAAGAACCCTGGCTTACGACCATCACCTTTGTTTAGAACTCTTATTGTAAAGCCATTACCGAGAACTGATATTATTAAAACGCTTTATCCTTGGCGGCATTACCTACAAACAGTTGGACTTTATTCAGATAGATCAAATGCAGCCGAGTTATCAAAGATCTTTATCGCAGGGGGCACAGTTAGAGTTACTAAGCTTGGTGAGATGTTAAATTCTTATGAAGGTGAACCTCATGATGGAGTCTATGCTTTAACCCGATTTATGAAGCGAGTAAGGGCCGAAGTTAAGGGAGCTGAGGATATCTATCGTCTAAGTGACTTTGAAGAAAAACCTATTCATAAATTTTCTGGAACGATAATCGGTAAGAGTGATTTTCAAAAATTAGCAAAAGAGAATATTGATAAAGCAGAGCTCTTCTTTCGATCAGGTGGCTCTTCAGGAAAGACCGCCTTAAGTTTATTTAGTTACGATGATTATCATGATCAAATGAAGAATGCCTCCGAGGGGCTTTTTGCAGCGGGACTTGAGCCGAGTACTGATAGAGTAATAAACCTCTTCTTTGGAGGAGGGCTCTATGGAGGCTTTACTAGTTTTTTTACGATCTTAGAGAACTTGAAAGCGGTTCAATTTCCTATGGCAGCCTATGAAAACTTAGAGATGGTCGGTGATATGATCATCGAAGGTCATGTAAACACTCTACTTGGGATGCCCAGTTATTTGATCCAGCTTATTAAGGCGAACCTTGATCGATTTAAAGAGTATGGAAAGATAGAAAAAATATTCTATGGCGGAGAGCATTTCTCTGAAAAGCAAAGAACTTGGCTTAAGAAAGAGCTAGGAATAAAGATCATTCGTTCTGCTGCCTACGGCTCTGTTGATGCGGGCCCACTAGGCTTTCAGTGTCCCCATTGTGAAGGATCAGTTCATCATCTTTTAGATAGTAATCAAAGCTTAGAGATCTTAAAGATCGAATCAGATTCTCCTTGTGAGGTTGGCGAAGTGGGCCGGTTAGTTTTTACAAGTAAGAATAGAGAAGTCATGGAGATCAAGCGTTATGATCTAGGAGATCTCGGAGCTTGGGTTCCCGGGAATTGTCCTTGTGATAGGAAGACACCTCGATTTGAGTTAAAGGGAAGAGCGGGAGATATCTTTAGAGCCGGAGGAACTTTTTTGAACTTTCAAAATTTTGACCTTTGCCTAAAGAGTAAGTTTGATTACTCAGGTGAGTTACAGGTTTTGATTGATCAGAAAGAAGGCCTCGATCATGTCTTGCTTCTTATCGATACGGAGTTCACTTCCTTTACGGAAGGTGAACTAACAAAGGTTATATTAGATCAGTACTACGAGCTGCAAGAAGTCGCGGTGAAAGAAAAAGGTCTTTACTTTGAAGTAAACTTTATAAAAGGAGATTCTTTTAAAAGAACAAAAGGTTCGGGGAAACTTATTCGTGTTTTAGATAAAAGGGATGAGTCGTGTTGATTAGTGAAATTGAGCTTATCCTATTAGCGAGTTCTCAGTCCCCTTATTATAAAGAGCTCTATTCAAAGTTATCTAAAGACGATTTAACTTTAGAGAAACTTCCTGTTGTAAATCAAGAAGACTTTTGGAAATTCAATGACTTTAAAGATAATAAGCTTTTAACAGGACCCATTGAAGATGGGGTTGTCTTTAAAAGTGGTGGTACAACTGGGAAACCAAAGTTTTCCGTTTATACAAAAGAGGAGTGGCAGCTTTTTACCACGCTCTTCGGTGAAGGGATGGATAAACGTTGTTTGAAAGAAGGGGATAGAGTTGGGAATCTTTTTTATTCAGGAGACCTCTACGCTTCCTTTTTATTCATCACTAAATCACTTGAAAATGCGAAAACGAAGATCACTCAGTTTCCTATGACTGGTGGAATGAAATTAGAAGATATGATTAAGACCGTCGAGGAATATGGAATCAATGTTCTCGCGGGAGTTCCCACTAGCTTTATTGCTATGGCCGATCTTTTGATTAAAAAAGGAAAGACCTTGGGTCTTGACCGAGTTCTTTACGGAGGGGAATCACTTTTTCCTGAACAAGAGAAAATACTTAAGACAGTCTTTCCGAAGGCTGAGTTTATGTCGGTAGGCTATGCCAGTGTTGATGGTGGACATTTAGGATATATAGACGAGGACTGTGGACCTTCTGAGCATAATGTTTTTCCTGGAACCATCATGGAGATCCTTGATGACTATGATAAGCCGATTACTAAGATGGGAGAGGTTGGGAAGTTAACTTTTACCAATCTTTGCAGAACTCTTATGCCTATCATTAGATACCCCGTTGGAGATATGGGTTGTTGGGTATCTACAGGTAAATTTAAGCTACTCGGCCGCTCTGACGAAGGAGCGAGAATAGGTCCAGTGACTGTTAGTCGTGATGATCTTGTAGAAGTCTTTAGGTCCTTTAACCTTTTTGAGAAGATTTCTAATTTTCAAATGCTCATCTTAAACTCTGAGGGTAAGGATAAGCTGATCGTTCATTATACGTCAGGCTCTGAGTTATCTAATCTTAGAGAAAATTTCTACCAAGAAAGACCTATGTATCTTGAGGCCGTTAATAAAAATCATATTAGAGATGTCGATTTTATAAAAGTCGAAGAGTCTGAGCTTATTCATAATGAAAGAACGGGAAAGTTAAAACTTGTTATTGATCAACGGATTCAAGGATAATCTTCATATCACTATCAATTGCAATGATCTCTCCTACTTTCATAGGGAGCCAAATATTCTCACCAGACAATGGTTCACTAGAGAAAATAAGATGATTGATATAGCCATCAACTGATGGGTTTTCACAAGCGTCTGTAAAAGACGGACAATTATCACGGTCTCCACACTTCGTTTTATAAGTGGAGTAAAATAAATTCTTTCCGCCTTGATGGGCGACCATGGTTTCACCATTAGTAAGAAGAAAGGTTAAATACGTCTCAGTCTCGCCATTGTCATCAATTCTTGAAAAAGGACCAATTATTTCGACAAGGGATTTGATAGCTTCTTTACTGGCCTTAATGACTTTGCTGGCTTCGCAGTTCTTTTGAGAAATATCCATTTCCTTCATTAAATAACTTAAGATGTAAAAAAAGATGATCTCACTATCGGTTTCTCCGAGGATGAACCTTTTTAATTCAGGGTTTATCCTGGCGGTTATCTTAGATTTAACTTTATCAAAATCTTTGATATTTCCATTATGAGCAAAGACCCATTGACCAAATTGAAAAGGATGGGTGTTAAGAAGGGTATTATCGCCCTGAGTTGAGTTTCTTAAATGGGCTAAGACCGTTTGGCTTGAAACAACACCAGAGACTTTCTTAAAGAGATTACTTTTAATGGCGGCTGATTCAGAAGACTTGATAATATGAGGGGTGCCTTGGACGTAGTAGCCAACTCCCCAACCATCAGGATGCTTGTTGCTTTGAAAGGCCAAGGCATTATCAGCACTAACTAAACTGCTATGAACCTGGCTAAGAATGACGGATCTAAATCCAAAGAGACGACACATACCTCTATTATGCCTCTAAGCCTGAAGGAGTTCAAATTCCTCATACATGGAAAGAAGTGACTCCTCTAAGGTGCCCATTTCTGAAGCCACTTCAGCTAATTGCTTGGATTCTTCTTGGGTAAGCTCTTTAGTTCCAAGATCTACTGCTATTGTGTTTAGCTCTTCAATCTTAGCTTCTGTGTTTTCAATAAGCTTTGGGAGTTTCTTTAGTCTATCTTTTTCTTTATTTGAAAGTTTCTTCTTCTTTTGAGGAACAGGCGCTCCAGCAGACTTACTAAGTTCTTCAGATTGACTTTCTTCTTCAAACTCTTTTGAAAGGGCCAAGGCTTCAAGATAGGGAGAAACCTGTTCATAACCAGCTTGGAAGAATTCAATCTTCTTTTGATCTAAAAGCCAAACGCGGTTTGTAATATTTGATAAAAAGCTTCTATCGTGACTAATAAGAATAATAGATCCTTCAAAATCCATTAAGGCCTTCTCTAAAATTTGTAGAGTTTCTAAATCGAGATCATTGGTAGGCTCATCAAAGATCCAAATATCACCTGGCTCTTTTAAGTTAAGCGCCATTTGAAGCCGGCTTCTTTCACCACCAGAGAAAGTTCTAAGAGGTCTATTGATTTCTTCTCTTGGGAACATGAAGTCTTCTAAGTAACTAATGACATGTTTTTGTCTTCCATCAGGCATGAAAATAAACTCGCTGCCATCACCTAGAATTTCATAAGGAGTTTTTTCTAGATCAAGCTCGTCTCTTTTTTGAGAAAAGTACTTAATAACAATATCATCAGCTTTTTGAACAATGCCATCAGTAGGCTTGAATTTTTCAGAGATAAGTGAAGCTAATGTTGATTTTCCAACTCCGTTAGGACCGATAAGACCAATCTTTTCACCTTTGGTCATAATGAGATCTATATTTTCAAAAAGGTTAACTCCATCGAATCCAAAACTTACTTTCTTAAACTCAAGAAGCTTCTTACGCTTCTTATCAGTTGAGGAAATATTAAGGCTCATGCTTTTTCTTGTCTGAGAAATGATATTCTCAACTTGGCCTTTTAGTTGTGTAAAGTTATCGACGCGACTTTTCGCTCGAGTCCCTCTTGCCTTAATCCCTTGGCGCATCCAATCTGTTTCTCTTCTTAAGCTGTTCTTAAGTCTTGCAAGAACTCTCTTTCTCTCTTCTTCTTTCTCGGCAAGAAATTCTAAGTAATCTGCATAAGAGCCTTCATACTCCTTGATCTCACCAGTTGTAATATGAAAGATCTTTTTACAAACCTTTGAGAGAAGGGTTCTGTCATGGGAGATAAGGATATAGGCTCGATTCGTTTGCCTTAGCTCGTCTTCAAACCTTTCAATTGTTTCTATATCAAGGTGGTTGGTAGGCTCATCCCATAAAACCAAATTAGCAGTAGAAGAAAGCCCTACACTTAGAAGGATCTTCTTTTGCTCCCCGCCACTTAAAGTTAAAACATCACCATCAACATCGGGAACTTCAAAGAACTTTAAATAATTTTCATAATTAGAGGCAAGCCTCCAAGCGTCCGCATGATCAAGCTTATCAAATAAATCTTTTTGTTCGTGCAGGTATTTTTCATCGGTAGCAACGAGGCTCTCAAGTTCAATAAGTCTTTTATGCCATTTACTTAATTCAGGATAATACTCAAGATAGTATTCTTTAATAGGTCTTTCTTTCACGACCACAAAGTCTTGCGGGATTTGAAAAACAGTAAAGGCCTTTTGAGGGTCATTGACCCCTTTGGCTTTATCAAACATAAACGGAGGGCTACTTATATCAGGGTTCACTTGGTCCGTGAGTATTTTAAAGAGCGAACTCTTTCCTCGACCATTAAGGCCTAGGAGTCCAATCCTATCTCCGGTGTGAATATTAATAGTTGCATCATTAAACAGGAGTTTGGTCCCGTATGATAAGTGCAGATTTTTCAAGGTGCAAAGCAAGCTCAATTGACTATTCCTATGTTGTTTCGATCAGTTAGATTTACTTCAGAGGAGCTAATATGGCAAAGATTGCCCCTTGCCGAGGCAACTTAAACTTATCTCGTATAATTTTAATAGGATATTGTTTTGGAGGTTAAGATTTTTTTTCCAGCAATCGCATATAAAACCTATGAAAGGCTAAAAGACGAGAAATTGTTTAAGAAGCTGTTCAGGCAAACAAAGAAAAAGCTCAGGCTTTTAGGCTCCCCAATACCAAGAGCGGTGCTTACTCATAAATTAATTGATATTGAGATTAATCAACTTTTTGAAGATCCCATCGTAAAAGAAAATGTGACCTGTAAGAAGTCTTGTTCAGCTTGCTGTCATACTCAAGTTAGCGTGACTAGGGATGAAGCTGAACTTCTCGCTAGTAAAGTCCTTGGTGGGGCGATGGTTGACTTAGGAAGGCTCCGCCTTCTAGCTGAAGCGGGAAATGAGTCAGAGCTCTTCTATCAATTCTCCTACGAGCAGCGAGCTTGCCCTTTCCTTAATAGTGAAGGAGCTTGTGAAGTCTATGAGAATAGGCCTTCGGTTTGTCGTACTAATCATGTTATCTCTGAAGCAGAGCTATGTGAGACTCGTGACGGAGTTGAGAAGCCTGTTCGTCTCCTTAATACATTCAAAGCCGACATGATTATCATGGCGGCGTTCAAAACAAGCCAAGAAAATGGATCTCTTCCTTTTATGCTATGGAAAGCCTTGAAAAGACGAAGTAAGTCTACAAATGAGCAGGTTGTCATAAAAGCATAATTTCTCTATATTTCCCTTTTACGGAAGGGAGACAAAATGTACCAAATTTACGGAATATCTAATTGCGATACTGTCAAAAAAGCAAGGAAACACCTTGAGTCATTAGAGATAGAATTTGAATTCCATGACTTTAAAAAAGCGCCACCAACAAAGGCCCTCATTAGTCGTTGGAAAGAGAAGTTAGGGGAGCTGCCTTTAAATAAGAAAAGTAGAACCTATAGAGAACATAAAGAAACTTATGATGGGCTCAGTGCTTCTAAAAAAGTTGATATGCTCATTGATCAATCTTCACTCATAAAAAGACCACTTCTTGAAAAAAATAACAAGCCAATTACCATGGGTTATTCAAAAGATGAATACGAACAACTTAGCTGAAGCAGGCCGCTGCTATTCATGTTTCCGTTCAAAGAAAGCTTGTCTCTGTGATGAGATAAGTTGTTTTGAGACTAAAACTAAGGTTGTTATCTTGATTCATCCTAAGGAAGCAAAAAAGCAAAGGATTGGAACAGGTAGGTTAACGCAAAAGAGTTTATCTAACTCAATGATGATCATGGGTATAGACTTCAGTGAAGATAATCTTGTAAATAAATTAATCAATGACACTACTAAAAGATGCTTTCTCCTTTACCCCGGAGAAGAAGCTATTAATTTAAGTCAGAATGAAGAATTTCCTAAAGGCGATGATAGAGAGAATGTTATCTTTGTTTTAGATGGAACCTGGCCTTGCGCTAAAAAAATGCTTAGAGAAAGCAAGAATCTACAGGCCCTTCCTAGAGTTTGTTTTGATTCAAATGAAAGCTCTAAGTTTTCCATAAAACATCAGCCGGCTGAAGGCTGTCTTTCAACTATTGAATCTGTAAGCTTACTCTTAGAGGAGCTCTCAAAACAAAAAGTTGAATCTCTAGGCAATGGACCAAAGTCTATGATTGATACTCTAGATAAGCTTGTTAAGTTTCAAAGAGAATGTGCAGCGGACCCCAAAAAGCCTGGATATAGACGTAAGCCTTATTCAGTTCAAGAGCATAGAGAAAGCTTTATCAGACCAAAAAGTAGACTGTTTTACTTTGATAAAAAGAATTTCTCTTAGAGTTTTTTACTCAAGAATTCCAAGTTGTTAATTTTAATCGAATCATAACTCAGGACCTCCTTAGTTTTATGCCCTCCCTAATGCTGATGAAGGTCTTTCAAAAACCCAGAAAGTTGACTAAAATTTTAATGATAACCCTTTGGATTTAAAGGGAATTTCTTAACGACAGAGGGATCATAGGAAGTGATACTTTTTAGCAGATTACAATTCATTTTATTTTTATTCGCCATAACTCTTGTTACCGTTTTTACGGTGCCTTCAAAGTTGAAGCTTGGAATGATTTATTTCCATTCTTATAAATATGAAAAGGCCTTTGAATACTTTAATCAAGTCAAGGCCTTTGACGATGATAATGTTCAAGCGCTTAAAAAGATTAAGCAGTACTTCCTAATTCATGGGGATACGAGAAAAGCTTTAGAGCTGCAGAAGAAACTTGTTCTTATAAAACCAAAGAATGTTGATTACTTAATTGAGTTAGAAAAACTTTATGATTGGAACTTAATCCCTTACGAAAAACTAAAAGTTATGGAAAGACGCGCTTCCTTGGCCAAAAAAGAGGAAGACCGAGATGCCATTCTTCTTGAAGCCGCTAACGGTTATAGATGGTTAAGAAAGTACGATGATGCTAATAGGCTTTTTGAAAAATTAAAAACAGTCGAAGATATCAATTTTACAAAAGAGCTGATTGATTACTTTCTTGCAACTCGGCAAGTAGATAATGCCATTGAACTTCTAAAGAAATACACTCTAAACGAACAAGCACCTTATTCATATAATGACTTTCTTTCTCAAGCTTATCTCCTAAAAGAGGACCATACAGGGGCGCTCAATCAAGAATTGATTCTTTTTATGCTTGATAAAAAGGCAGCACGCTTCGCCTTTTCAGATTCTTTTTTAGATTCAATCCCAAGTAAAGACATCCTCGTTCGGATTGAGCACCTTGAGAGAATCTTATTTCATTATCAGAAGCTTGACTCTCAAGGAGTAATCCAGAAGATTCATTTTAAGCTCTTAAAGAAACTACCTAATAATTATAATGTGAAGTTTATTGTAGCTGAATCTAAGTTTAAAGGCGGCGATAAGGATGAAGCAGCTAAACTCTACAAAGAATTAAAAAGCATACCAGTGGCTAAGAGTGAAATTTTATTTGATGTTAGTAAAAGGTTCTCTGAAATGAAGAAGCATGGCGATGCAATCGTTGTTCTTCGCCGCCTATCTAGAGCTTATCCAAGAAATATTGAATACCTTGAAAACTTAGCGGAGGAATATTATGAATCCGGTGAAAAGAAAAAGGCTCGTGATATCTATATAAGAATCTTTAAACTTGAAAAGAGAAAGGTAAAGAGAAGAGTCTTTAATAGTTTAATGAATAATCAGGTCTTAGCTTTTAATAAATATGGACGAAGAGATAAACCAAGCTTGTTACTTAATAACCCAAATGTTTCTCCTATTATTCCTATGGGCAATATTCGTTACCGTATGGGTAAGATTAAGACTAATTTAGAAAAATATAAAGGCCGAATTATAGAGATACTTGAAGAGATTAATAACCCCAAGGAATCCTTAGAAATATATTTGGACTTACTAGATAGTTACCCAAATGATCTAGGTCTCGTGAAGAGAGTAGGTTACAACTATATCGAACTTAATGACTTTGGTTCTGCTTACCCTTACTTTGAAAGATTCTTAAGGGGGAATCCAGAAGACAAAGATAGTCTTGAAATACTAGCCGGTCATGATATTTCACAGAAAGATTACGCTAGTGCTGAAGAAAAATTAGAGAAGATTAAGGAGCTTACTAAGTTAGAGAACCTAAATATATACAGCTTAGGAATGCTTGAGGAAGTTTACTTTCAGTTAGGAAAGACAGAAGGGCGAGTTGAACTCTGCTCGAAGATCTTAGCAAAAGAACTGCCAGGGAAGAATACAAAGTTTCGTGAAGTCGATAAAACGCAACTTGAAATCCGTTGCTTAGAAAGAGCTGGAAAGAGAGAAGCTGCCTATGAACTTCTAACCAAACTTTTAGAAGGGAACCCTGAAGACTCTAGTCTTTTAACAGTCATCGTTTATTACGAAATTGAACTTCGAAGGTTCGATTCAGCTAGGTCAAAGTTAGACTTTCTTTACTCGAGAAGAAAGTACACAGAGGAAAACAAGAGACAAGAAACTTATTTGAAAGAGGCCCAAGAAGCGGTTAAATTTGACTATGCTTGGGACTTAGAAGTTTTAGGAAAGTATCATATTGCAAAGAATTACTCTTACTACCAAAATGATATAAGAGTTGGGAAAAGGCAGAATAAGTACCGTATAGGGTTATGGCATAATCAAGTTCTGACTTTTGATCAAGGTGTTCAAAACCATGGTTTTATTGCTCCGCATATTTCTTTCTTTAACGAAGCAGATAGTTTTGAAATCGGCTATTATGTGACAACAGGTCACAAGTCTTTAGATGCTCCTATCTATATGAATGGGTACTTTGGGCGCTTTGACTGGATTAAAATTTTTCTGACTTACAAGAACTCTCACGCAGAGTATGAAAATCCAGAACTTGCTAATGAGAAGAAGTCTTACTCTAGAAGCTTCTTAGCTTACTTTAGTGAAATGCATCTAATGCAAAAAGATATTTGGGATGCGTCTTTAGGATTTGATTCAGTAACTTTTAGAGATGAAGATGGAGAAAATGTTTTTGCTAATATGGAATACCTTGCACCAATTGGTGGGCGAAAACAATTCCATGTTGGAGCTCAGGTCTATATGCGATCTTTGTCGAGCTCCGGGGCTAATGTGAAAAGGCTTTATGGTGAAGGATCAACTTCTTACTTTATTGTTTTAAGAAAAGAATTTACTTTAAGTAGCGAGTTTAACAAGACAACAAAAGCTGCTTTTAAATATTCTTTTGGTGGAGATACCAAGAGAAATATTGGTTTTGGTAAAGCTTGGGATATCCTAGGCGAAATTTATAGTACTTACGGAATCGCCAAAAGCTGGCGAGGATATATTGAATATTTTAAAGAAACAGATAACTTTAGCACTGGGAACTCCGGAAATATCGGGTTCTCTTGGAATCATTGGTTTTAGGAATTTATGGAAAATAAAAAAATACGCCTCCTCGTTTTAGATGACTCTAAAGAATTCGTCTTTCTGCTTACTAGCTTGCTCACTTTTCATGAAATAAAAGTTGATACAGAGAGTGATCCTGAATCTGCTTTAAAGCTCACTCAAGAACAGAATTATGACTTGATCATAACAGATTATATGATGGATCAGATGGACGGCATCTCCTTCGCTGAAGAAGTGAGATCTGGTGGAATAAATAAAGAAACAAAAATTATCCTTTTGACTGCTAAGCATTTAGAGAATGACGAACTCTCTTTAGTTAATAAGAATGGGTTGGTTTACGTCAATAAGCCCATCCTCCCAAATGATCTTTATAGAAAAGTAATGGAAACAATACAGGGCTAATATGAAAAATCTGAATCAATTGAAAGACTTTTTTCTTATTGTTCTTATCGTACTAGGTGTAACGGGCCTCTTTTACTTAAATAATAATGAAAACCCTGCCATGCTCGGATTTACGCCCCACCCTTACTTTGTCATTAGTATTCTTATCTCTGCATTCTATGGTTTTAGAATTTCAATCTTTGCATCACTTTTTTCAGCAGGATTATATTTTTTACTCTTAAACTCTCAACTCGATTACGATGAAGTTGAGACGATCTTAGATTTTGAGTTTATCTCTATGCCACTGTCCATGGTTTTTATTTCAATGCTAGTAGGGGAGTTAAAGCAAAGGACGATTCGTGACCTTTTTGAAGCAAACTTAAAAGTTGAAGAAAAGGAAATTGTTATTGAAAATAACCAAAGACAGATCGATATATCAGAGCAAGAGTTAAGTGAGATGAAGCAGAGGCTTGTTAGTAAACTAGAAACACTTGAAGAAATCTATGATATTGGACTAGGGCTATTTCGAAATAATATCGATGAACTATTTCCTAATTTTTTGGTTATTCTACATAAACATTTAGATGTAGAAGGGGCCAGTATCTATATTCGTGAAGATAGTGATCTTAACGACGGCAATTTTAAACTGGCAAAAGGTTTTCCCTTTACTGATGAGTTTAAAGATGAAGTTAATGCCTTTTCTACGACGGATCTTCTTTTTAGAAAGGCCTTTAAAGATAAGACTCTTGTTACGATTAAGGATGTATCGAACAAGGATGAATACGAGTCTTGGGCAAAGCAAACAGTCATTTCAATGCCGGTTGTAGTCTCTGGTGAAATTCATGCCATCGTAAATATTCATAAGATACCATTTCTAAAGTACACACCGACCTCTTTTAAAAAAGTGAAACTTCTCGTAAAGTGGTTGGGACATTCTTTGCAATATGCCCTTAACTACGAAGGTTACTCAAAATACTCTGTCTTAGATGAAACCTTGCACATCTTTAAGAATGACTACTTTGTGGAACGGCTTGAAGAAGAAATGCAAGTCGCCGAAAAAGTTTCTTCTCCTCTAGCAATTTTAAAAATCAAGATTCAAAACTACGAAAAAATAAGTGAAATAAAGAAGATTCCCTATCGTAAGCTCATCAGTGATGCTTGTTTACGGATGACGAGAAGAAGGGACTGTGTTGCTGAAGGAAATAGTGAAGACGAATTCTTACTCTCGATTCCTAATCTTGATCCCAAAGGAACTATCATCTTTAAAGAAAGAATCCATCAAGAACTTGGTAAGTTTAAGTTTTTAGATAGTGATAATGAAAGGATTAGCTTTGAACTTAAGAGCGCTGGCTTTAAAGGCGGAATGTCTGGAACTGAAAAATTCTTAGGGGAGTTGTCTTAAGTGATTTCAATCTTGGGCATTATATTTATTAAATTGTTTCTATTTTTGGGGATTGTCTCTAAATTTATGGATGCTGATTTATTTCTATATGTCTTAAATCCATTAAGCAGTTTTCTTTGTGCCTGGATTATTTACAAAAGAAGCTCGAAGGCCGTCAACAGCGCAACCTTCTTAGTCATAGACATCTTCTTACCGGTGTTTGGATTTATCTCTATAGGTCTCTTTTTATTATTAGGGCCACTATATAACCGAATTTATAAAAACTCTGAGATCGATGTGTATGATATTCCTATGGGAGAAGAAAATTTTAATGATTACACTACTGAAAAAAGAGTGCTGATAAAAGGTGTGTCTGACGAAAAAATTGAAGATGAACTCTATGAAAACTATCAGATTCAACCTTATTTAGATATTTTCAATCAAGAAGATCTTGATTTGAAACTAAATGCCATCGAAAAACTTTCCCGTTCTTTTACGAAAGAGAGCGTTCAAATACTAAAGAAGGGACTTGATGATATCTCTTATGAAGTTCGTTATTTTGCTAACAATGCTCTTGATAAGATTGAAAAAAAGATGTTTTCTAAAATTGATATCGCTGCCGAAAATATTAAGCGTTTTCCCAACGACTTTCATAATTACAATACAAGAGGTCAACTCTATCTAGATACCTACTTCCTAGGAATCTTAGACAATTCGTTAAAAGGTTTTTTCCTCGAAAAGTCCCTTTACGATTTTATTTTCTCATTGCAGGTAAACACCAAACAATCTCACTTATATTTGAAAATAACGCAGATCTATTTACAACAAGAAGATTTTACTAAAGTTCTCGATATTGCTGACCAAGCTTTAGAAAATGAACTAAGTGAAGAAGATAGGGCAAAAATTAGATTCTATAGAGCAGAGGCGAATTATAATTTAAAGAATTACGATAAAATACCAGAAGATTGTGAAAGCTCTAAAGCAGTAGGTTTACTCTACGAAAAAGTAAAAGAATCTAGTGACTGGTGGTCGAAAATTGAAGATTGATAAATTAAACAATATTCTCGATAGGCTAAGTTCACCCGTTTGGTCTGACCGAACGAATTCACTAAAAGAACTATGTGAAATAAAAACTCAAGATGAGGTCTTAACTCTCTTTAAAAGGGTTTGGAGAGAGAAAGATGTAAACCATATGTTTGCCATGCTTCAGCTCATAGAGGTTCTACTCCAGGAACCCAAGGTTGAATCAATTGGGATTGGCCTCTTTTGCTTGAACTACTTTAGAGACTTTGAAAATATCAAGATTAAAGCAGAAAGCATTAAACTTCATGACAACTTCTTCGAGTCACCAGTTACGTATAGATATTTAAAAGTCGCCTCACTTAAAAAATGTTGGGAGTTAAGTGCGATTGCCAAACGTTATCATCTTACAAAGACTATCGGTGAGAATCACTTCTTCGAATTAGTTCCAGCCGTATTATCTAATTTTGAGCATAAGAATAGACCTCTTATCTTATTGTCTATTGAAGTTATTAAAAAGCTTGAAGACCCTAGGGGAATCAGGTTCTTTAAGAAAATTTCCAAAGAGACTGAAGACGAAGAAATATTATTGGCCTGTATCGTTGGTTTGGAGAGAATCGGAAGTTTCTTCGATGGCTTCTTCTACAGACAATACTTAGATCACAGCAATAGAAAGATAGTCTTAGCCTCTATTAGTGGAATGGCGAGTCTCTTACAAAAATACTCAATTCCCTATTTTAAAAAGCTTTATTCAGACGCTAATACTACAGAGTTAAAATCAGAAGTCATTCAAAAGGTTGGTACAGTTCAACATCAAAAGGCGGGAGAATTCTTAATTAGCTTGTATGAAGTTGAAACTGATGGAGATGTACTTGTAAAACTTGAATGGGCACTCCAAGCTCTCGATAAAAAATTTGTTGTAGAACCTCTAACTAAGCTCTTTATCAAGAGTACTGACCAAGTTCGGTTTCGAGTCTTAACTTTTTTTGGGGAAATCTATCATGAAGATTGCTACAAGTTATTAAGAAAAGTTATTCAAGGTGGATATAATGAATTTATAACTATATCTGCTCTTGATTCTATTGCTGTCTACGATAATGCAGAAGCAGCGGCTCATATTGAGAAACTAGCTTTAGATACAGAAAGTCAGATTTGTTACTATGCTCTTATCTCACTTTATCATCATGATAGTTATGATCACGAAGGTCTTGTTACTAAATTTATCAACCTTAGAACTGAACCTTCTCATTCTGGTCATCAAATTATTCTTAATATTATTAGAAGCAAAAAATTGTCTTTCTCCAGAAAAAAGACCATAGAAAAATATATCGAAGACGTATTAACTTCTAAGGCCAATAATAATACTTTTTTGGCCATTGAATGTTCTGCTATAGTTTTTAATGAAGAAATATTTAAAAGGCTCTATTTCATTAGTCAGCAGAATAAGAACAAGTTCATCGAAAAATCTTGTGTCGAAAGCTTAATCAAGATCCTTGGGAAAGACCCTTTGATGATGAAAATTAATCCAGATGTTCTGGTTGATGAGAGGGTCTTAGCCAAATTCAACCCGAGTAAGATGAAGAAAGATTTCTTGTTCTCACTTCTCTCTGTCATTGAAAATGTGGGATGGGATCTTTACCTACCTTTTACAAATAAGTTTGGTAGTTATGTCTCCGAGAACGTTAAAACCTATTTGAGAAGCTGGGAATCGGTAGAAGAGTTAAGTCAAATGTTAAAGTTCTTAAATAGAATTGGTTATAAAGGTAGCCTTGAGACAGTCGAGTATCTAGTAGAAGAAGTTTATCATTTATGTGACCCAGATAATCAATTCCTGATTTTAAATTTAGTAAGTAATTATAATAATCCAGACTACTTAGATTTTATTCTCAATGAGTCATTAAAAAACAAGAAGTTTGGTGATGTGGGCTATGAGCTCGTTCAACATTATGTCGATGGGTTAGTTTAAATGAGTGATGTTTGTCTTATTCTTGAAGGAACTTATCCATACGTTGCTGGAGGTGTTTCTACTTGTGTCTATCAGTTGATTAAAGAGACTCCTCATATTAAATACAGCATCCTTTATATCGGGGCTACTAGAGACTCTCAAAAAGAATATAAGTACCCCATCCCTGAAAATGTTCGATTAATCAAGGAGTGCTATCTCTTTGATTATAATTTAAAAGGTAAAACTAAAGAGCTAGGAATTGACTTTGATTTTAAAAAGTTAATGAAGTTCCACGCTGGCCTAAAGACTGGTGATGTTAGTCAGTTTAAGGAGTTCTATAGCACATTCTTTGATCCCGATAAAAGAATTTGTGATCCTATGGACTTAATGGAAAGTAAGGAAGCTTGGGACTTTTTGGTTAAATACTATGAGATGCAGTTTAAGGGAAATTCAGGTATTTCCTTTATTGACTATTTTTATTCATGGAGATTTACACACTATCCAATGTTTAAGATTCTATCAGCAGATATTCCAAGGGCTCACCTTTATCATTCTTTGTGTACTGGATATGCCGGTCTACTCGGAGCAGCAGCAAGTGTTAAGTATAAAAGACCCTTTATTCTTACTGAACACGGAATCTACAGTCATGAAAGAGAGATTGAAATCTATCAAGCTGATTGGATTTATAATACGGATAAAGACTATAGAGCGAAAAAGAATTTAAGTTATTTTAAAGAGTGGTGGATTAAGATCTTTCACTTCTTTTCGAAAGTCTCATACGATAGGGCTGACGTCATCACGACACTCTATAATGGAAATAAAGAAAAACAGATTGCCTATGGAGCCGACGAGGAAAAGATTGAACTTATTCCTAATGGAATCCGTTTAGAAGACTTTGCAGAACTTGCGGCTAATAAAGTATCAAATGAAAAATTAGCGATAGCACTTATTGGTAGGGTCGTACCTATTAAAGATATTAAGACATTTATCAAATCCATAGCCTTTGTGAAAAATCAAGTTGAAGAATTTGTCGTTTATATAATGGGTCCAACTGATGAAGATGAAGACTATTATGAAGACTGTAAAAGGCTAGTATCCCTTCTTGGTCTTGAAGAATATATCGTCTTTACCGGACGAGTAGACATTAAAGAATACTTTTCAAAGATTGACCTGCTTGTATTATCTTCGATCTCTGAAGGGCAGCCTATGGTTATTCTCGAGGGGTACGCTGCTAAAATTCCAACTGTAACGACTGATGTTGGTGGCTGTAACGAGCTTATTAATGGCTCAACTAAAAAAGATATCGAACTAGGTCCAGGTGGATTAGTCGTTCCATTTGGGAAACCAGAGGAATTAGGAAAGGCCATAAGCCAGCTTCTCAATAACTCAGAAGAAAGATTACAGATGGGTGAGAACGGTTACCAACGAGTAAAAGAGTACTATCAAGAGAATATGACCGTAACTAATTATATGAATGTTTATAATCGCTACTTATCAAGTAGTATGTAGGAACAAGTATGGCTGGAATAGGGTTTCGTCTAACCAAGTATTTTGAGCACGATAATCTTTTAGGAAATATTAAAGGAACTATCTACTCCATCATTATAAGTACAGGTCCATGGCTGATCTCGGTGCTCTCTGTCGCATTCGTTTCTTACTTCGCGCAAAGGCAATTAGATAACCACGACCTTTATGTCTTGAAGGCCATGATTTGTTATACCTATGCAGGAAGCCTGATTATATTTGGTGCAGTCGAGATGCCTGTTACTAGGTTCTTAGCAGATAAACTTTATATAAGTGATCTAACCACTTTTCGAAATGTCTTCCTCACCATTCTTTGTGGATTTGTTATGGTTGGCTCATTGGTCAGTGGGATCTTTTATTCTTTCTTTGATTACGATATTCTCTTAAAACTTATCGCCATGGGATTCTTTATAAGCGTTCTTACGATCTGGCTAAATATGATTTTTTTGAGTGCGGCGAAGAACTATCATCAAATCGTTATAAGCTTCTTTATTGGAGGAGTCCTCTCAATCGCAGGGGCTCTCATCTTAGGTAATTACTACGATCTCGTAGGTTATATTTTGGGCTATACGCTGGGACAACTTGCTATTGCCCTTCTTTTAACAAGGAACCTCTTTGCAGAATTTAGAGATTTTGACTATGTAAGCCTCGAGTTTATTTCTTATTTTAAGAAGTATAAGACAATGGTTTTCGTTGGGCTTTTTTATTATTTAGGTATCTGGGTAGATAAATTTATCTTTTGGTTTGGAGGAGTAGGTGAAAAAGTAGAATCTCTTTTTTATACCAATCAGTACTATGATACGGCGATGTTTCTAGCTTATTTAACGATTGTGCCAAGCTTTGCTGTTTTCTTGGTTCAAGTAGAAACAAACTTCTATGTTAAGTATGCTTATTACTTTCGCTCTATTGAAAGTAAGAATAATCTCAAGTTTTTAGATAACTCAGTCAATGAGATCATCGCTGCCTTAAAGAGTACAACGATAAGCTTATTGAAGATTCAAACATTTGTTTCAGTTATCGTTTGGTACTTTGCAGAACAGATCTTAAGCTTCTTACACCTGCCAAGTATGATGGAGCCTATGTTTAAGTATGGCGTTATAGGTGCCTATTTGCAGATTCTCTTCTTAGTTCTTAATATCGTCCTTCTTTATTTCAAGCAAGCTAAGCAAGCGATGATTAATTATGGAATATTCTTTGTTCTAAACGCCGGGCTGAGCTTTTTATCTTTGAAGGCAGGTATCCAATTTTATGGCATGGGTTATTTAATCTCTTGTCTTGTAACCTTGATCATCTCATTTGTTGCTTTAAACCATACCCTTGGAAATCTTAATTACCTAACATTTATGGGACAACCCTTATCTAGGAAGAATTTTGGTGAAGAACTCTAAACTATTGTTAATCCTTTTTGTTATGAGTTCCTGCGCGAAGGTTCCTATTGGTCATATGACCCTTAGTTCTCAAACACCAACTGATAAAAGCCCCGAGTCCATTGGTTATTATTCATTAGGATGCTTAGATGGAGGAGTTTCCCTGCCTCCAAGTGGTCCTGGTTTCCAAGTTATGCGCCTCTCAAGAGGAAGATTTTGGGGACATCCAAGTCTTATCAAATTTTTAAAAGAAACTTCAAAACAAGTCTTAAAAAAAACGAATGAACAAATTCTCATTGGAGATTTAGGACACGCTCGTGGAGCCCCTTCATTAACAGGTCATAACTCTCATCAAACGGGTCTCGACGTTGATATTTGGTTTAAGACAATACCAGCTAAGAAAAACTTAGATTTGAAAGAGAGAGAAGTTATAAGTGCCCCAAGTTTCCTAACCTCTAGAGAAGAAGTTAATGAAAAGCTTTGGACTAAGACACAATGGGAAGTCTTAAAGACCTATGCTTCCCATGAAAATGTAGAAAGGATCTTTATCAATCCTGCGATTAAGAGGCTCCTTTGCCAAAAAAGAAGATCAAGTTTTACAACCAAAGAGATGTCCAAAATAAGGCCATGGTATCGTCATGATGATCATTTTCACGTACGTTTAAAATGCCCAAAGGATTCAAAAGAATGTATCTCTCAAAAAGTTCCCGCTGAAACTGATGGCTGCGATGAAAGCTTAGATTGGTGGTTTACCGAAGAAGGTAAGGAGAAGATTGAACCTTGGGATCATTATAAATACTTTAAGGAAAAAAGAGCGGCTCTTCCTAAACGTTGCAAAGAGTTATTGGGAGACTATTTATAAGATTCTATAAGGGCAGGAATGTCTTTTGAACTCTTTAAGTTAATTAAGTCTTTATCAGTTAAAACAGTATTCCAATCTTCAAATCCTAGTTGAAAGGCCTCTTCTAAAGCATTATAGGCAAGGTCTATGTCTTTCATTAAAGAGTAGGCACAGGCTAAGTTATAACAACCAAAAGGTTCTTCTAAGTCACAAGCTTTTCTAAAATACTTAACCGCCCCTTTATACTTTTGTTCACCAAGATAAAAATGACCTATCCTCTCGCAACCTGCAGCCTCTCCTTCTTTACAAGCATCCTCAAGAAAAGGGAGACTTTCTGTTAATTGGCCAAGGAGGCTATAGGATTCACCCACATAGAAACAGGCCGTAGAACTCTTTGGGCAATGATCCTTTCCGAACTTAATCGAACTTTCATATTTTTTAACGCGGAAGAAATACCAACTGAGCACAACGCAGGCACTTGGTTGATTGTTAGCACAAGTTTGAACCAGCTTTTGAAGAGATTTCTCTGTTACATGCTCAGGGCCAAACTGATCAAGCATGGCCTGAAGCTCGTTGCACCTGTTCTTGTTGGCGATATTAAAGTTACAAAGGAGATGGTATTTCTCCCAAGTTGAATCAAAGGTAATGATCTTGTCCTCGCTACTATCTTTAGAGCAAGAACAGGAGTTAAGAACTAGTAAAAATGATACAAATATTAAGGAGAGCTTCACTCTGTAAATTGTACAAGTTCCTGTAAAAACAATCCATTACTTATTGAGAAGTACAATCAACCGAGTCTTTTACTCTGGCAGGCTTTAGACAATTTTCCAATCTGCCGTTAACCTCTAGTAATGAAAATAATAATAATGCTTATTTTGTTTAATAGTGGTTTGGCTTTTTCGAAAGAAGTTAGTTTCGAGAATAAAGTAAAGCTATCTCTTAGTGACTTAAAGAAAAATTATAAGGTTCATAAAGTTGAAGTCTATAATTTCTCTACAAGGTCCTTTGAGTTCTATAATGCTTTTTCTATGAAGGAGATCTTAAATACAATCTATCCCGATAAGAAATGGAGAAACTCACCTTATATAAAGGTCTTAACCACGACAGGCTATGAGCCAATGATCGAAGGTTATAAGTTTAAAGAGAGAAAATCTTATCTAGCCTTTGAAAGATCTGACAAACGTCCTTTCACGACAATGAGTGGTTATAGAGATGTGGTTTCTAACTTAGGTCCATTTTATTTGATCTGGAAAGAGGACTATAAAGATAAAGCAGCCATAAGACGGGATCACTGGCCTTTTATGATAACAGGCTTCAGGCTTCAAGATAATCCTGATTCAAAATTCATACCCACGAATGCTGACTCAAGTAATATCTCATGGGGTTATAAGAACTTTATTAAGCAATGTGTAGCTTGTCATAGCATTGATGGCTTCGGAAGTGAGAAGGATGGAGAATTAATCTCAAATGGAAAGATTGATTCATTTAGCGATGAATATTTAATGAAGTTTATCTCAGACCCAAAGTCAGTTAAGAAAAATAGTAAGATGGACCCCTTTCCTTTGAAGATTGATCTTAGGAAGAAAAGAATAGGGGACACTATTAAATACCTTAGGCATGTAAGTCTTAAATATAAGAATAATTACAGAAAATCTAAGTCTAAATCTCTAGATAAAATAATGGATGGGCTATAACATGAAAAAAACTCTTATGATTTGTAGTATCTTGCTGGCAAGTTGCACTCATAAAGAAAGAACTCCTTCCTCAGTAAAGTCTCTTCTCTATATAGGAGATTCTCAAAGTGAAGGTTTCTTAGGAGAGCTCGTCTATAAGCATCTTAGTCCAAATGTTAAAGACCTCAATGTCTTTGGATTTGGCTCTAGTTCCCCTAGGCATTGGGGAGATGAACTAAAATCAAAGAATTCAAAATGGCTTTGTAAAAGAAAGGGAAGGCATAATCTCAATCGCTCTATTGCTATAAAACCTTTTGCCTGCACAGGTTCATCGCGTACTTCTGCCTTTGAAAACCTAAACTCAGAAAAACCTGACTTTGTTGTCTTTCAGTTTCTTGGGAACTCAATGGGTTTTAATAAAAAGTATATTAATTCTAAGGTAACAAAGTTGTTAACCAGCCTCGATGATAAGCAGCAATGCCTTTTTATCACTTCGCCTCCTTACTATAAGGACTTAGTCGAAAAGAATGAATTGAGAGTAACTACTCAAGAGTATTTTATAGAGGCCATTGGAAGCCGCTGTAAGATTATCAAAGGGGTGAATGAGGAAACACTAAAGGGCTATGCTTTTGATAGAGAAAATTATTTAGGAGATAGGATTCATTTGAGTAAAAAAGGGGCAGCAGCTTTCTTTGAAATGATGAGAGCTTCACTGCCTTAATAAAGATCGGTTGATTAATAAGAATCAATCAACCGAGTTAAACTCTATTTACAATGATTAGTTTCAAACTGAATTTCTTCAAGGTTCTCAGCTGTCACAGGAACATTCTCAACAGTGATCACTTCATGACCTCCATCAAAGATATAAAGCTTTAAGTTAACAGTTTGATCAATTAAAACTCCTAGCTCTCCCATACTCTCTACAAAATGCTCAGCAAGGCGGCATTTAAAGTCTTTTCCATAAAGCTCTTTAGCTTCTTTAAGGATGTCTTTATAGCCTTTACCATTCACCTCAAGAAGAAAGTGAGACTTGTCTCCGTTAAAGTGGCTTGGGTTTTGGACCTTAATAAAGTTGCCCCAACCAGCGAAGATTCCAAAATCTATACTCGTAAATGGAGTACGCTCAGTTGCAAGTGCGTTAAGTGACAGAAATAATGTAAAAATAAGGACTAACTTCTTCATTGGCTTGCTTCCTCGGTTTATGAACTAACTTTACGTGCATCGTTATAAATGCTAATAGTTTGGCGTGTCAATTTATTTAAATCTAACATTATTTTCTCTGCTTTTGCAGTGCTTTTCTGGAACTCTTTTAGCTCAAGAAATTGAAGCTAAATTACAAGACTCAAGCAGTATCTTGGTTATAGGTGAAGAAGAGATAAGTGACGGCCTAATTGATGCACCCGTAAAGGTAGAAGTAGTCGGTAACGAACAGATAAAGAAACAGCAATATCAAGACCTCTCCCAAACCTTAACAGAAATCCCTGGTGTCTCAACCACAAGTACATCGAGACGAGCAGGAAGTAAGTCCGCTTTAATCCAAGGCTTTGGCGAAAGCTCAGTCCTCGTGATGATTGATGGAACACCAGTCTCCCAAAATAATAGCTTCGGCTTTGACCTTACCCAAGTCTCTACTTCTGATATAGAAAAAGTAGAAGTGATCAAAGGAGGGGCATCTTCTCTTTATGGGTCTCAGGCCATGGGGGGAGTGATCAATGTTGTTACAAAGAAAGTTGGCCGAAAGAATAAGATTGAAATGGAAGGCTCTGGTGGCTGGGTCTCTAATGGTGAAGGTGGCGGCAATAGAAACCTCAAAGTGGGGATGGATCGAAAGATCGGAAGAGCTGGGTTAAAAGCTAGCTTTAGCCATAGAGATCAAGATTCATTTGACCTAGATCCTTCATCGATAACAAAAGATGGTGCCGCCTCAACAAGACAGCACGGAAGTTTAAAGATTGAGGGTAAGTACGGGCGCCGAACTTACTTTGCCAAAGGAATGTTCCTAAGAGGAAAGGTTGAGTCTGAAACCTCTAGGCCTTATAGCTCAAGTGCTTTTGGAGCGAGCTTAAATACCACAGATACAACTTCTCAAAACTATAAAATCGGAACAGAGGAGAAGCTAGGAGCCGGCACTCTCAAAACTGAACTGAACTATGAAATAAATAGAGATAAGTTGAGCTTAAATGATAATCCGCTGACTCCTTTTACTGAGACTCTAAAAGAAACTCGCTTTGAAGGAAGAAGACTTGATTTAAAGTATAAGAATATAAAGATTGGTGACCATGAAGTTACAACAGGTATCTTGATTCGTGAAAATATAGTCGATCAAGAAACAACAACTGAAGCAGTTCCAGGAAATATCGTCAAAACAATTGATATTGAGAATAAATCGATAAGTTCTTATGAAACCTTTGTTCAGGATACTTTCTGGCTCGGAAACTTCGAAGTCTCGCCTGGAGTTCGTTATCAATATGACAAAGACTTTGGCTCGCACGTGTCACCTAAAGTGAACCTTTCTCATTACACGGATCTTGGAAACATAGGCCTTAAATCATGGGTAACCGTGGGCACTGGCTATAGAGCCCCTTCAATTAAAGAGCGCTTCTTCACATTGGATCATTCATCAGTGGCCAACTATATAGTTGTCGGGAATAAGAACCTCTCTCCTGAGCAATCTGTAAGCCTGCAGATAGGTGAAGAAATTCAATTTTCAAAGTCTTCATTATATGGAAATCTTTTCTTAAATAAGATCTCTAATCTAATCGAATCTGTTGAACGCAGAGGGGATGGAAGCGGAAGAATCTTTACCTATGAAAACTTAGATCAAGTCATTAGTAGAGGGATTGAAGTTGGGGTTAAATCAGAAGTTTTACCTAAACTTAATCTAAAGCTAAATGGCTCTTATACGGAAACAATTAATAGAAACTCAAATCTTCTTTTAGCGAACAGGCCTTTGTATTCAGGAATGTTCTCAGCCGCTTATCAGTTTGTTGATAGCCTCTCTCTTATTAGTAGCACTAACTATACAGGTGCAAGTTATATAGCTCAGGATAATAAGGATATAAGCCCTTCTTTTCTAACAACAAATTTAAAACTTAATTATCAATTTAATAAACAGATAAATTCTTTCTTTAGTATTAATAACTTACTAGATAAGACCAGAGATGCTGGACAAGATTTAGTAAATCCTAAAGTAGATAATAGACCAGCAGAGGGACGATCCTTCTTCGTGGGTTTTAATATGACGGTGCTTTAAAATGAAGACGAGTTTAAATCTTATTCTTCTTTTTAGCTTAACTTTTATGTTGAGCTGCCGTGAAGTCGTGCAGTCTCCTAAGCTCGACTCAAGCCCAAGCATAGATGCCTATCTTCTCCCTTTAACTCCGTATATGGGAGATCAGAATTTCGATTTCTTCGTTGAAAATTCTTGGTACGCCTATGATGAAGCCAATCATATTATCTGGCCTAACTTTAGAGTCTATTCTCTAAGAATATCGAGCAAGTATTATAAGATTCAAGTCGTTGATTACTACGATGATAGATCTCTTCCGGGGTATTTTACTCTTAGGGTAAAGCCAGAAGGTGAGGCTAGTTATTTTATAGACTTTGAAGCTGCCGGTTGTGGAAACGTATATACGAACCCTAGATACAAAGAGTGCATTAAAAGCCCTGAGACAAATGTTTATACTTACGTAGATATTGAAAAGGCAACAAGCTCAAAACTCTCTGCAAAGAGCGCTTCATTAAGTAAAGAATGGGACATTGCCTTTAACGGCACAGATGTAAAGTTAAACTCCGGCTCTAATGGACCTGGAGATGTTCGCGCTGCTAACCTCTATCTCTATGGAGGATTCTTTATTTCAGAAGGATTTAACTTTCAAAGAATAGCCGAGGAGGCTTTTGGTCTTCGAGGGGAGCGCTTCCTGGCTCTTGATTTTAATGTAAGAAGAGCTGCTTATGGTCTTCCTACCGGGCAACCAAGGGCGATCTTTGAAACTGATTGGTTTAAAGAATCGGGAGATTTCTTCGAAGCTAATTCTCAAAATTGGTGGATTATCGAAGGGGCAGAGGCCAATACTTTCTCTAAGTTTAATGTGAAAAAAATTGATGAAGAAATATCCGGAGAATTTATCCAAACAAAGATTACTCTTAGTCTTTATAATCAAAGTGAAAGAGATTCGGAATTTAAAGAAGAAACTATTTGGGAACTTCCTTCTTTTTCAAGTGAGACCCGCTTATCTAAGACCTGCTTAGATCTCAATTTAAAACAAGTTATTAAGTGTTCAGACCCAAAGGCCGATTTGATTCTTACTGTTCTTAATAGGAATTCAAAAAGGCGTTGGCGTATCAATGTTATCAAAGGGGCTGTCGGCCCACTCTTAAAAGATGAGATGTTGAATTGGGTTCGTGGTGACTAAGCTTTCTATTTAGTTAGTGCCCAACTTTTAGTATGAACAGATCCTGTAGGAGTCTTCCCGCTATATTCAGAATAGGTAAGTTTTAATTTATCATCTATTGAATAGAGTCGTTTTTCTTTGAGAGTGATCTTTTTCTTTTGCCCTGTTTTGAATCCGCAGTCTCCGAAACCCGATTTTCCTTCGACTACTTTTAAGATTCTTACTTGAAGATCATTTGGCTTGGCTGACACAACCTTGGCCTCTACTTGGCAGGTTATAAAACTTGAGGCTAGGGCTTGGTTTAGGAGTAGAGTTAGGATGAGTTGCATTTGTTTCTCGGTTTTTGGGTTGTGGGTATTTTATCTTGGTTTTGTTTTTTGGGCAAAGGGGTCTCAGGTTTGGGGGTGTTCGTGCCGCCTCCACCCCAATCACTGTTTCTAGGGGGCTGGTCTTGTAGGGATTTGTTAAATGGTAAAAATAGTCCGCTGGACTATTTTTTTGGGGTGGCAAACCAGTTCTGGTTCGAATCAAACCGGTGCTGTGGTTTGAAGAGTCTTGATTTCTTGTTTTAGGGGGAGTGAAATGGCACAGCCGCCTGGATTCGAACCAGGGACCTTCCGCTTAGAAGGCGGAAGCTCTATCCAGCTGAGCTACGGCTGCACATTTTCAATTTGGATTACAATCTATCCGTGGCTACTATTGCGTTATTCAACGCAGCAAAGACCAGAATGAATCCTTAGAACCGTGTGAAATTAAGGCTTTTTTTGAGCTTTGTCAATAACTGTGAATCTCTAACAGGGTAAGATTGCAAATCTTTATGTTAGACTTTATTTCAATGGCATTAATATCGAAAACTTTTAAGAACACGAAGGAAGTATCCAGGCATCTTTGCTCGAGTTTACCGACTTTTTACCATACCTCACGAACATCAACCGTTGTTCCTTACGAGATCCTAGAGAAGGCCTTAGGGGCTGAGGATAGGGATGTAGTTGTGGGAGACCTATCCGTTATTAAACCTGAGATGAGTTTGAATGAGGAAGGCTGCCTAGTTGTTCGTGGAGCGGTGACTTGGAAGGACGCCAAGGAGTTTTGTTTAGCAAATGGGCGTGAAGTGGGAACCTCTCCCACTGAAGAATTGGCCGGAGTCCTCTCCGGGCTTGCCACTTCCTGCACAGGGGAGCGCGCTTTTGGTTTTGGGACTCTTCGAAACCAAGTTGTGGAGTGTAAGTATCTCGATCATGAAGGTATTGAGAGAGTATTAAGCCGAGAAAAGGAATTAAAGGATCATCCATTCTTTGAAAATCAGGCCGCTCTTTTGAAAACCTATGAAAAAAGCTTTGAGCAATATTCAATATACAAGAATGCTCCGTTCCCTCGCATGCAGGTTGAAACCGATCTCATGATTGGGACAGAAGGGCAGTTAGGGGTTATTACTGAAGCAACTCTTGAGACGACGCCAAAAGCAGAGGTGATCTATCTCTTTTTAATGCTCCCAAAATGGGAAGTTGATTACTCTCATCATTTAGAAATCTATCAATCAGTCCAAAACCTGAGAGATAAGATCTATGCCTGTGAACTTATTGACGAAAACTCCTTATCCTATCTTGAGGAAGAGGATCGTCCTGCCACGGGGAAAGACTTAATCTTTTTAGAAATTGATTCAATCTACTTCGAGGAGATCTATGAGAGCTTTCTCTCTAAAATTAAACTTCCTGAAGAAGATATCTTTGAGATCGCAGCTAACAAATGTAGGCAGTTACGAATGAATATTCCTAGGGCCATCTTTGAAGTGAATACTAAGATGGGAGTGACTAAGAAAGGGACTGATGTTCAAGTCTCACCCGAAAGGTTCAGCGATTTAATGGATTATTATAGAGGCTTCTCTAAGGGTGGCGTTCCTTATAACCTCTTTGGTCATTTTGGTGATGCTCATTTACATTTTAACTTTATGCCAAAGCCAGAGGAGAATGAGCAATGCCAAGAACTGCTGGAGGGACTCTACAAGGCCGTTAAAGGCTGGAGTGGCTCTCCCTTTGCTGAACATGGCATCGGAATCATCAAGCAGAAATTTATTGGCGAATACTTCACGGATGGACAATACAAGCTTTTTTCCTTTTTAAAGGGACAGATGGACCCAAAGAATGTTTTATTTCCGGGGGGATTTATGAACATGGGGAAAAGCAATTGAGTAAGGCGCGCGTATACAGGTCATCATCTAGAGAGTTTGAGTGTAAGCTCATCGATACTGGAGAGATGATCATGGCCACCGCCCTCGGCAACCTTCTTAAAAGAGATAATAATATAGTCGTTGGTGACATCGTTCTTTTAGATGAAGAAGGTGTGATCACTGAAGTTGAAAAAAGATCTAGTGAGATCTTTCGTTTTCTCCCTAGAACTCAAAAGAAAAAGATAACAGCGGCCAATTGTGATCTTCTTATCATTCTCAATTCCGTTTCTAAGCCTGACTTTAAAAGAGGCTTCTCTGATCGCTTTTTACTTAGGGCCAGTCAGTGGGGAATTAAGCCGGTGATGATCTTTAATAAGATGGATCAGTTCACAGATCAATTCGATTTTAAATTTGAAGTAGATAGGCTTAAAGATCTTGGAGTTGAATGTTTTGAGATTTCAGCTAAGTTTCCAGAGACTGAAAAACGGTTTATTGAAAATGGGACTGCTGAACTTCAAGAATTTGTTAAGGGAAGAACAGCTATATTTTTAGGTCAGTCCGGAGTTGGAAAGAGTAAGACCATAAGCTTACTTGCAGGAATGGATATTGAGCTTAAGACCCAAGAAGTTGGTAAAGCCGGTAAAGGATCTCATACCACAACCTGGTCTGAGATCATCGACTGTGGTGACTTCTCTCTTATAGACAGCCCTGGAATCCGCTCTTTTTCATTAGAAGATTTAATCGAAGATGACCTCTTAGAGCTCTTTCCTGATCTTGAAGAAAGAGCTGTGAATTGTAAGTTCTCGGACTGTAAACATACTCAAAAAACCAAAGGCTGTGCCTTTTTTAAACCCCACCTAGACCCGGATTCCTACGAAGGTCGACTAGTTCACTCAAGATTAGAATCCTATTCTAGAGTGCATGAAGAGATAACCGAGAATCCTGCTTGGTCAAAAAAATAGCTAATTAGCTGTTTTTTTTAACTACGAACCTTTTACCCTCTTTAGTTCAACCTACATTTTCCGATACGCTTGTAGAACAAAAGTCGTAGGAGACATCATGACGGAAAAAGTATTAGATTTTAACTCCAAGAGAATCGAAAATATTGAAGAAAAGAGAAGAACCTTTGAACGTGTTCTTTTTCAAAACTTCCTTGGCTGCTATACAGTTATCCAACAAGAAGGCGTGATCTATCCTGTCGAGCTTGTTGATATTTCTTCTGATGGTTGCCTCTTTCAAGTTCCGTGGGATGTTAAAAGTGGAAAGAAGTTTGAACAAGGAACTGAAGTCACTCTAAGATTCTATTTTACTAATAGCACTTATATTCCCGTCATAGTGGAATCGAAATATGGTAAAGAATATGTCGATAATACAGGCGAAACCTATATGCGTTATGGCTGTGAGTTCGATACTTCTTATCCAACATTTGAGGCCTTAAAACCCTTTATCGAGTTTATGTATAAGTTTGCAGAGCATTCTGCCACGGATAAAGGCGATACTAAGATCTATAACCTAAGATAACGCTTAGCACGATCCTCTTTTAAAAGTCTATTAGGCCGTGGTATGTTCGGCCCCTATGAAAGTTGCTGTTTTAGGCGGTGGAGCTCTTGCTATGGAAATGGCCAGGGCCCTTAATGAATTAGAGGCCGCTGTTACATTATTTAGTGATTCAGACGAGCTTAAGGGAATCGTTCCCATTAAGAGCGCAAAAGTTCTAAGAGTTACCAAAAGGTTCTTAGGACCAGAAGACGTTCTTGAAAACAGATCACGTCTTGCTGATCTCTTTAGAGTAACTTATCAAATTGACCCCAAAAAATTGATTGAATCTCAGCAGGAAGATAATCCTGAACTCTATAAACAATTTGATGAGCAGATGATGAAGTCTCTTGGAAAAGAGTTAGAGTCCTTTGAAGACTTTGACCTCGTTGTTGATGCATCAGAGAACAAGATCCCTCTCATGCTAGGGCCAGGTGGTAGCCCCGCTTTGAATGAACTTTCATTAAAAGACGAAGGCCCTCTTTTTTATGGTGAGGATTGTTTTGAGTTCTTAAAAAATAAACCGGCAAAGCCTCACCTTGTTTTAAATGGGGAAGGGGATGATATGGCGCGGGCTCTTCTAAACTTGAAAGAGTGGACGAAGGAGAGTGGAAACGAGTTGACGCTTGTAACTGATAGAGATCTTCCCTTTGAAGGTCTCAGTAAAGAGTTATCAATTGAGATAGATACCTTTATTAAAGAAGAAGAGACAAACTTTACTTTAAAGATGGAAGCCTATCGGGATGAAGTCTTTAAGTGGCGTGAGTTAGAAGATTATATGAAATCTAAGATTCCTATGCCTACAGAACCAAAGCCTCCTTTTGAGATACTGTTAAAATCCTATATTACTTCTATTGATAAGCTTATTGATAATGAGGGTTGGTACCTAACAGTAGAATCTCCTGATTTTAAAATAGGGGATGCAAAGGTAGAACTTAAAACGCTAAAGGCCGATAATATTTTAGTGCTTAAAGGCTATAAAAGAGACTTAAGTCTTTGTGAGCATCTTCAAACCGAATACAACAAGAAAAAGAACAACTCTTTAGACCCAAATGGTTTTCATTCAGAACCTGGTTTTTACACTTTATGTGCCGAGAACTTAGAGGATGGAAAGCTAAAGGTTAAAGAGATCATCAGCAATATGCTTAGTTTTTTTAGTAGGGTATAATATTGAAATTTTTATTATTGGGACTTCTTTTTTTAACAGGCTGTGGCACGACTGGTGCTGATAAGCAGATGAAGAGAAGAAACTTAGAAGAATATTTTTCTGGATCTGGTGTCGTAAAGTACTTCCTCTCAGACCTTCCAAACTGGGCGAACTTTTCACAAACAGCTTCATGTCAAAGGACTATCTCTCCGCGCTACTTAAATATAAATACCCTGATAAGCAGCTATAGCTATAAATACGAAGAGGCTATTCAGCTTCAGTATATGTACAACGTGGAAATGAATAAGCTGAAGAAAAGAACGGAGTCTGAATATCTTCCTTTTAGCGATGAAGAAAAACTCTTCTTTACCCTTAGCGATAAGATTCAAGCAGATATCAGAACCTTTAGAGCGCCCAAATTTAAGCAGGTTAATCTTATTTGGATTGATCCACTGTTAAAGAATAAGAAAGGGTATGAAAAACTAATAGGTCTTTTAAATGGATCTGCAATGGAGAAGGGACATCCTGTTCTAATATCATTATGCATGAATCACTTTGAGTTTGAAGCCTACTTAAGTAAAAGAGGACTTCTCAATAGAAATATTAGATATATCCCATATGAAATGTTCTCTTCTTATTCAGTAAAAGGAGAGCGGGAGCCAATATTTCAGTTACATATAAATGAGTTTTTTAAGAATGACCAAAAAATATTTTTATATATCCCTAAGGGTTCGAACAATCCAAGCGAATTTGTGGGCAAGTTTAAATTACAACGATTTTAATTATAGGAGTTCAAATGTTTGGAAAAAATGAAATTAAAAAGAATGATCACAAAGAAGATATCGATAGAGCAAAGGCCGTTTTTAATACGACTCTAGGTAACTTTACTATTGAGCTTTATGCTAAAGAATGTCCTGAGACTGTATGGAACTTTATCAATCTTGCTGAAGGTCGCCAAGAAACAGAGAAAGAAGGAAATTTCTATGATGGGCTTATCTTTCATAGAATCATCGAAGGATTCATGATCCAAGGTGGTTGTCCTGCTGGCTCTGGAACAGGTGGACCAGGTTATCGCTTCGAAGACGAATGTAAAGCTGAACTCTCTCACGATGTTGAAGGTGTTTTATCAATGGCGAACGCTGGACCAGGAACAAATGGTTCACAGTTCTTCATTACACTAGCGCCAACTCCACATTTAAACGGTCGTCATACTGTTTTTGGTAAAGTTGTTGAAGGTATGGATATAGTTAGAGCTATCGGAACTGCAGCGACAGGACCTATGGATAGACCTACTGAAGAGATCAGAATCGAAAAAGTAGAGATTCAAAGATAATTAAAAGGCCCTCTCAAAGATCGATGATCTAAAGAGTGAGAGGTGATCTTTGAAAGCCTTATAGTTGACGAGCCCTTTTGGTTCGTCGACTTCTTGGCTTAATAAGTATTGAGCTAACTTTTCAACTTCATCGAGAGAGCTTTGAGTAAAGAGTTCCTCTGAAGGGAAGTGAATAAAACGGCTAAAGCGCATGAGTTCCTGATTATATACTTTCGCTAAAATTTCTAATTTCCTATTATACTGAGCCTCGGTAAGTACTTCTCTTTTTGTAGCAAAGCAATTGATGGCCGGATGCCAGATTGGGGTGCCTTCAAAGAATTTATGAACTGCAAACGATGTTTGAATATGATGAGGATGCCCATACTCCCCAAGCGGGCCGTGAGTATAGATAGCATCGACTTCAGGTAGAGAGGCGAAAAACTTTTTTAACTTTCTTTGGTCTAGGTTTTGATCATAAGTATCTTCAAAAGAAGCTTTGATGACCGATTGAACACCTAAAAGGTCACAGGCCTCTTCTAGTTCGGCCATTCTTTCATCCCCGCGTCCATCAGCATTTCCATCTGTTAAACAGACAACTGTCCATTCTTCATTTGGGCGCGAAAGGATAGTTCCTCCAAAAAAGAGAGTTTCATCGTCGGGGTGGGCAGTAATGACCATATTTCGTAGTTGATTTGCCATGAATATATCTTCTCGCTTAACCTAGAATTATGAAAGTTTTAATTGGATTAAATAGTACATTTGTTGATCAAATGACTCAAACATGGATGCACCGAGAATTTGAAAATGGTGTAAGAGATTTCTTTATCCCAGCTGGAGGTACTCCAGAAGGTCTTTATTCTCTGTGGAGAAAAGAAAAGCCTGATTGGATAGATAAGACCTTTCTTTTTCAAGTCGATGACATTGTAGACGGTCCTCAAAAAAATAAGTTCTATGACTTTTTTCAAAAGCACCTAGGTGATTATCGCCAAAGGCTACAAAGAATTGGCGAAACAAAAGCTCCTACAAAGTTCTCTACTATTCTAGGTCTTGGGCTAAATGGACATGTCGCTTTTCATGAACCTAACCTAGATGAAAACTTTAGTTTTGGAGAAGTTGAGCTAACAGAGATTACTAAGAAGTACCTAGGCCTTCGAGAAGATTCTGTTAAAGGAATTACTTATGGGGTTGGAACTTTTTTAAAGTCAGAGTCTATCTTACTTATGGTAAAAGGGACTCATAAGGCTGATATTTTAAACCGCTTTTTGCGAGATGATCCTAGTTGTCCGGCCATTGCTCTAAAGAAGAACGCAAATTTAACTTTAGTTGTTGATGAGGAACTGTGGAAACTTGTTGATGAAGATTTAAAAAAAAATTCGATTAAGAAAGTGAGAGACTCTCATATAAATTTCTTCGTATAGAGAGTTACTCTGTCTCTATACGATTTACCATCAATTGAATATATTCGTTGCCTCGGTAGCGGTTAATCCCTAGCTGACAATATACATATAGCTCTTCATCCATTTGAGAAGCTGAAAATAAATCATCTGGAGACTTTACGCCAAACTTATCAACATAATTAAAACTAATTCCTTTATAAAAAGAATCGTTATAAGAAAAATTCCATCTAACATGAAGTTCTTTTAGAATATCAAAAGAAGCTAGCTTTAAACCTTTGACCCTAAAGAGTGGCTTTTGATTACCCATTCCAAAAGGCTCTAACATTTCGAGTTCTTTGAGGAGCCTTGGGTTTATCTCATTCGGAAGGATTTCAAGGTCGTAATAGTCTTGAACAGTTCTCTCGATACTCGGAACCGTTTTTAAATTATCTGTGAGGGCCTGTCTCAACTGAGCGAGATTCTCTTTAGGCATTGAAAGCCCTGCTGCAGCCTTATGACCACCAAACTTAATAAAGAGGTGTTCTTGAGCCTTGAGAAGGCTAAAAAGATCTAGCTCTCCTGCACTTCTAGCAGAGGCCTTAATGATCCCTTCTTGTTCTGAATCAGTAAAAACTATGGCTGGAGCCTTATAAGTTTCAACTAGACGAGAGGCCACAATACCAATCACACCTTCATGCCATTCTTTATCATAGACCATGGTGAGAAGATGCTCTTCACCATCCATTGTTTGAAGCACTTGTTCAGAGGCACTTTTAAAAACCTCAGAAGTGATGATCTTTCTTTCTCTATTTGATATCTCTAAGTGTGAGTAGCACTCATGTGCGCGGTCATTATCTTTTGCAATAAGACACTCTAAGGCCATCTCAGGATGATCGAGTCTTCCCTTTGAATTAATTAAGGGACCAATATTAAACCCAAGTTTTTCACTAGGAACAAACTTGGCGAGTCTTTCTTCATTCGTGAAGAACTTTCTTATTCCAGGATACTTTGTCTCGTGCATTTGCTTTAGGCCATGACGGACAAGCTTTAAATTAAGGGGTGTTAAGTTCGCCATGTCACAAACTGTTCCTACGGCCACCCATTGAAGTAGAGGATAGAGGCTTGGAACCTTTTCACCCTTTGCTTCTAGAATTTTCTTGATCTCCCAGCAAATGGCAAAAGCTACACCAACTCCAGCTAAGACTGTTAGTTTTGAGTCTTCAGGTTCATCTCTTCTATTTGGATTAACAATGGCATAGGCATCAGGCATTGATTCACGAGCATCTTTATGATGATCAGTAATAATTAAATCTAAGCCTCTTAGCTTTGCATACTCTGCGGCTTCATTATTTGAAATTCCACAATCAACAGTAACAAGAACTTCAATACCCATTTCCTGGGCCTTATCAATTGAACTTGGGTGTAGACCATAGCCTTCCACAAAGCGGCTTGGTTGAATGAGGCTTACTGTAGTATCAAGCATTTCAAAGAAGTGATGAAAGAGAGCACAACTTGTAGTTCCATCTACGTCGTAGTCACCATAGATTCCAATCTTCTCACCATTAACGATGGCCTTGATGATTCGCTCAGAAGCTTTAGTCGTGTCTAACATGGAAGTGATATCTGGCATCTCAAGTAAATCCCAGCTAAGGAATTCCCGGATAGCCTCTTCATCAAGCCCTCTTGATTCGAGGAGCCTTGTGATGACAGGGTGTAAGTTTAAAGATTTCTTTGGGCCGTTATCAATTGTTTTTGTAGCGACCGATTCTTGTGTGTGTACTTCGCTCATAGAAAAACACTACCATGATCGTCTTAAAATGCCTTAGGATGCTGCGATGCTTAAAGAGTGGTAATTGAAGATGTATCGTAATTTCAATAGAGTGTAAGAGAATTAAATCGGAGAAAATATGCCCATAAAATCTAAAATCAGAACCATCCCTGACTTCCCCAAAGAGGGGATTATGTTTCGCGATGTGACAACTCTTATGAAAGACCCTGAAGGCTTTAAGCTGACTATTGATGGGCTGGTTAATCAGTACAAAGATAGGGATATTGACGTGATCGTTGGGATCGAAGCTCGCGGTTTTGTTCTAGGTGCGGCCATGGCCTACAACATGGGTTTAGGCTTTGTTCCTATTCGTAAAAAAGGAAAATTACCTGGAGAGGTTCTAAGCGAAGATTATCAATTAGAATATGGAATCGATACGATTGAACTTCATGTTGATGCTATTGAAAAAGGTCAAAAGGTTTTACTCGTTGATGATCTTCTGGCAACTGGTGGAACTATTCTTGGAGCCATCTCTCTTGTAGAGCAAGCTGGAGGAGAAGTTGTTGAATCATGTTTTATTGTAGACCTTCCAGATTTAGGTGGGTCTAAGAAATTAGCAAAGGCTGGTTATAAGTATTATTGTCTTACTGATTTTGAGGGCGAATAGAACTAAGCTTAATTTTCTTATCTAGGAGAAGCTCCTGAACTCGAAACTGAAAAGCATCTGCTTCGTTGTATTGGATTAGCTTTGGCAGGTTTTGTTTCAGGATATTCTTAAAGCTTTGATACTCTCTCTCAGAAACACCCATTAAATCAGAGTACTTTTTTAGAAGCGGTCCTTGCTGATCGACAATCTCATTAATGATCTTTCTTTGATTGATAGAGATGAAGGCCAAGACTTCTAGGTATTGCTTAGGAATCGTCGACCTTGGTCTAAGACTGCTTTGCTCTTCATTAGGTTTTACTTCAACAGCAACTTCTCTAGGCTTTGTAGCACAAGAAGAGGTAAGTAAAATCAAGAGTATAGCTAAGTTTAAACGCATCACAGTAATCCTTTTGATAGCTTAGCAATATTGGACTAAATGAGATTAATCGTAAAGAAGGAAATTACCAAAGAACAGTAATGCCTTTAATGAGGTCGTCTGGGTGAAGGTCTTCAGAGCGTGCGAATAGGTTCTTGAACTCTTCAGAAGTTTTGGCATGAACCTTTGAAAAGTAATTGAGAGGGAGGAAGCCTTTTTTACATTTTGAACAAGACTCCATTTCTTTTTGTCCTTCATTAACAAATCCACAAACATGACATTTTTTTATGATGGTAGATTCAGATGAATGGGCTTTTCTATGGTGTTGATTACTCATGCACCTTACTGATCGAAACTTTTGACGAAATATTTAGGAAAAAGTGGAAGAA
Organism: uncultured Halobacteriovorax sp.; assembly: GCA_913061265.1. Lineage (GTDB taxonomy): Bacteria > Bdellovibrionota > Bacteriovoracia > Bacteriovoracales > Bacteriovoracaceae. Next base: position 185,767 of record CAJXVS010000002.1, read on the forward strand.
TTTTCCGCTCTAAAGCAGAGCGGAAAGGACGGTTACTCTAGAAGGCAAAGAAGCCTTTAGCTGCAGGAGTTCTTGAACGGCTCATATTCCCGCCTACAAAGTCAAAGCCTTGAGAAGGACTTGAAAATGCGCTTAGAGGGCTATCTATTGGGGCTGCGAAGCCTCCTGGGTAGCCACCAAAGCCTTGTCCTAGTTCTCCAAAGTAATTATTTGGACCTATGCTTCCCCATGAAGTTCCCATTGGGTTTATGGCCGAATTATATAAAAAGGCATCAGTTTCTGTTTGAGGCATATAGTAATAACTATTCACTTGAGAGTTACCACCATTAAAGTCAAAAGGACTAGCTCCGCCCTGACGGCTCATATTCCCCATCATTGAAAGCATCATGTATTGGTCCCAATTCACCATACTAGAATCTGTAAGTGGGTTGTGATGGATCATAGGCATTTGTGGTTGAGGCTGTTGCCCCATTAGCGAAGCGTACATTGTAAATTGATTCATAAGTGCTTCAATTTCTTTCTTCTCTTTGGCTCTTTCAAGAGCAGTTTCTTCTTTTTCTTTTTTAAGGGCTGCGAGAACTTCGTCCATTTCAGTCTTTTCAGTTTCAAAGGCTTCAACTTGTTTTGCGAGGTCTTTTAATTGCTCTTGTTGATTACACTCAGCTTCTTTTAAGGCAGCTAGAGATTGTGATTGTTCGTTAATCTGAGTTTCTTGTTCGGTAAGTTTGAGGTTCTGCTCTTCAATCTTAGTTTGCTTTCCTTCGAGTTCAGTACCCAAGGCAGCAACTCTATCGTTTAATTTAATAAGATCTTCTTTAGCAGTATTTAATTCTCCGCTTGTTTCATTTAACTGGGTTTGAACAGTTAAGAAATTCTGGGATGCAGACTCAAGTTCAGCAAGGGCAGCAAGCTTAAGTTTCTTTTCAGAATCTTTTTGCTCAGTCTCTGAAGCAATACTTTCTTTTAATTTAGAGATATCGTCATCAAGTTTTTGTTTTTCTTGTTGGTGAAGTCTTTTTGTAGCGATAAGCCTAGACTCTAATTCTCCTCTTTCAGACTTCATAGTTTCAAGCTTACTAACAGCACTCTCGATAACATGAGAAGCGGTTTGATTCTTTGATCTAAGGTCTTTGATCTCGGCGATCTTTTTCTCAAGAGCAGCATCTTTTTGCTTAATTTCTTTAAGAAGCTTTTTATTGTCACTTACTTGAATACGAACTGATTCAGCATACTTTGTTCTTTTATAAATGATGCCAAAAGGAGTGACGATAAGAACTTCCTCGACAGCCGCTTTATCAATTGCGATCTTTACATCAGAAGCTAAGCCTCTTGAGGCTATCTTTCTTTTAGTAGGCGCTTTAACAGTCGCTACGTTTGAAGCTAAAAAAGTAGCCACTAAGCAGAAACAATAAAATCCTAATCTCCAATTTGTCATTTTCATAACTCTCTCCGAATAATTGAAATCTTGTAGTTTTATAAGAGCAAGTCTTGTGCCAGAAAAGAGGGGGGTAAGTAGCTGATTAGGGAGTGAAAAGTGGTAAAAATTATAGGACTGTCTAAATTATATACACCCCCGCGCGCGCTGTTGGCAGCAGGGGGGTGCAAAGATGTTATTTTAGTAAGATTGAACTTTGAAGACCATTTGCTCTCGCAGATGTTGGAATTGATCTTGTGTACTGAAGGCCATCAAAGCTAGGCATTAGCCTTGGCATGAAATTCTCTGCAGCTGGGGTTCTATTATCAAGTGAGAAGCCTCCAAAAGCTGGACTAGCCTGTACTCTTGCTCTTTGACTAAAGTCTGGGAGAGATGAGTTCATATAGTAAGTATTCACCTGCGATCTAGCACCTTGATTTTGATTCTTAAACATAGACATCATCATGAACATGGCCATTGGATTGCTTGTTGGGGCCATGAATGAAGGTGGGCTCATTTCAAAGAATGATCTTTGCTGAGCTTGGATATGTGAGAAGAAATCCGCATATGTTGATACGTCAGTGCTAAAGCCATTGGCGTTGTCTACTTCTTCAGTTTCTTCAACTTCCGCTACGACTTCTTCTTTATCTTTAAGAAGACCAGCGATCTGAGCCTTGATATCTTCTAATAAACCTTTGTTTTCGCATAGTTTTTCATTGGTAGAAGCGATTGCCGCTTTTTGCTCTAGAAGCTCTCTCTCTTGAACACGTGAGATCTTTTGATTTAATTTATATCCTAATTTTGATTTAAATAACTCGTCTACGGTTGGAGCGAGGGCCTCTACTTCACTAAAAAGAGCATGCTCCTTATCACCTTTTATAAAGTCCTTAAAGTCTTGGGCTCTATCAAAGGCATTGGCTGAATCTTCTTTAAATTCTTTCATTTCCTCATCTCGTGCTACTAAGAGCTCGGAGAGGCCAATTTCTTCATTATCTATCTTAGCCTGAAGCGCCACTTGGCTTTCTTGAGACTTAGTTATTTGTCCTTTTAACTTTTCAAATTCAGTAGTTAGGTTCTCTTCAGAGAGAGCTTCAACAGTTACAGCATTCGCTATGGTTCTAAAGATAGAAGGCTGCCATGAAGATTCGTAAACAATATTAGATCCAAAGGTAAATCCTAGGACTGAAAGGGCAACAGCACCTTTAATGATTGCAGACTTCATAATTCTCTCCTCATAAGTTTATTTATAAGAATAGATACAAGAGTCGTGCCAAGGTCTTTTAATAGGATTTCGGGAGGATGCTAATATCGGATTGAAAAAATAACACTAGGCCGTCAGGAAATTAGACAGTTTAAAGATTTAAACTGCCTTCTTAATAGAGCGTTTTATTTAAAGAGCAGAAGAGTCTTCGTATTCATCTTCAGCAAAGGCTTGATCAAGTCTACTCATCTTTTCAGTAAAAGCTTTCTGAATCTTTTTAGAGAGTTCTAGCTCTTGTTGAAAACGGAGCTGTTCAATCTTCTTTTTAAGAACTTGTTCAGTTCTTTTCTCAAGCTTAGTTCTGAGGTTTCTCATTCTCTCTGATTGAGTCATCGTCTTTTGAGAGTAGGCTCCATCTATAGAAATAGTGTCATTGCTAACACGCTGAACATTTGAAGCAGCCATTAAGCTCGCACTAGAAAAAAGAAGCACGGCTAATATTAATTTAGTCATTATGATATCCCACGTTATAATCATCAAGTCGCGTCATAATAGGAGAGCAATTTTGTTTTGTCGAGGAGCAAATGCTAGAAATATCGTCATTTTTTCTTGGGAGTACTCTTTTGTATCTTCTCAATCTCTTTGAGGATTAGGTTGAAATTACCAGTATTTATGACAACTTCGTTCACTCCAGATTGAATAAGACCGCTGGCCTCTTCATCGTCCTCTTCAGATAGGATGGCGAGGATAGGAAGTTCGGCCTTAGTATGGATATTACGAACGAGGAGAGTGACCTCTTCCGCTGGCATGTCCTCTAACTCATCGCCCTGGATAATAAGCAGGTCAAATTTTTGCTTCTCAACCATATGAACGCAATGAAACCCACCTTGAGCGGTCTCAACTACAAAGTTTTGCATACGGAGCCTAGAAGAGGTTTGCTTTTTTCTAGTGTCGTTACCGTCGATAAGGAGAATGCTATAAGGTTCATTTAGGGACATGGATAAGATTATCGCGAAAAGTTGAATGGCAGTAAAGAGAAACTTAAGGGGAGTATTTCTCCCCTTAGGGTATTTAGAATTTCTGTAAACCCGAAGCTTTTAGTTCAGCTCCTGCTCCGCAAAAAGAAACACAGTTTCCATGACTAGAGAGGTTTAGTGTCTTTCCGAACTCTGTTGTTTTAAATTCTAAGATAACTCGGCAAGACTCACCATAAACTTTTTGCTCTTCTGTAGGACCGTAAATATTATTTTCAAGCTTTACGCCTTCAAAGAGGCAAGATGGACCACTCGTCATTTGAATATTCGCTTCAATCTTATCCCCTTCAAGGATTATTGTATTGCTTCCCATTGAAACGGATTGAGATTCTTCTTCATAAGAGTTACTTATAATTTCAAAGTCATTTCCGTAAACAACTCTTTCGCTTGCCCCTGCCGTTGAGAAAACTGATATTAGGCAAATTAAGAAAAATATATTTTTCATTTCGATCCTCACTGTAAATTGATTTCTTAGTTTTTACCTTGAAAATGAATTTAAAGGGGGTTGAGTGAAGTTTTTACTTTGGGTGTTCGTTTTTTAGACAGTTAAGATAAAAGGGCAAGAAGCCCTTTTCCTAATAATTATAAGTGACGATCTTTGGAGTGTAGATCCTTTTCCAGGTTCTATTCGCCTTTTCTTTAGCGTCAGCATAATTATTTAAAACATTATCTCTAAACGCCAACACTTGATTGTATTCATTCCTGTCGCTTCCTATAATATTATGAGTAGAAGTGTAGTGCTTAACGATATCTGTAAGAAGGTCTCTAAGTTCTCTGCTTCTTGCAGATTCTTCTGAGAGGTAGCGATAGTACTTTGGATAAGCTCTTGGGTTTTGTACGGTGTATTTTATAACATCGATAGCTCCCATTTGAGTAATAGCTGACCTTCTATCGATTGGTGCCGAGGAGGGAGATCGTGTGACTATGGTCTCTATTTTTGTATTGGTCTTTATCTCAGAAATCTTATTTAAAAGCTCATCTTTAAAGTTCTCAATCTTGCGATTGAAGTAATCAATTTCTAAAGTATTTGGATTAGACTTTTGATCAACGGTTACTAAAACCTCTTTATTAGAGTTTGAACTGAGTGCATGAATTTGCTCTCTCATAGAATTTACTTCTTTAATCATATAAAAATTGAAAACAAACATAGTGGCTAAAGATAAAAAGATGATGGCCTTCCAAGAGATGCCTACTATCTTTTCAGGAAAAGTCGAAGCCCCTAGGCTTGGAGTCTTAGATGAGGCTGCTAATTGATTTTTGGGCCTATTTGGTTTTGTGTTTTGTCTTTTTTGAATGTTTTTTGAAGACATGAAAACCTCCTGATTCTCTTTCTTCTATTTTAACTTTGGTATTGAAGAGGTCCTAGTGATTGTGGGATTTCGGGGGGTTGCTTTGTGGGGAGGGGATTTTTGGGTGCCTTGTTTTGGGTGTATTGGTGCATGTGCATAAAATCGGGCTTCAGCAATCTCTTGGGGCGTGGGATGGTCTTTTTTGGGGGTTCCTTTCGGGGTAAAAAAGCTCATTGAGCTTTTTTTTGCTGAAGTCTGCATGGCTTTGCCATTTAAAGGTCCCCAGTGGGAGTCTTGGCGGACGGGCGAATTTTGGGAGAAAGATAAAACTGTGGAGCGGCGACCGAGGGTCGAACTCGGGACCTTCTGCATGGCAAGCAGACGCACTACCACTGTGCTACCGCCGCTCGATGGTTGAAATATAATTTCGGTGGGGTTTTATGTCAATGATGTTGCGTATGGCCAATTAGAAATTAATTGGCCTTCCAGATCATAGTTACCCATTCTGGATGATCGATGAATGGATTTCTGTTTTTTTGAAAAGAATAGGCTTTATTATTTCTGTTAACTTCGTGCTCACTAACAGGGTCTTGCTTATGCCATTTAAGAAGAAGTCTTTTGAACCATGGCTTATAAACTTGCTCTCTACTTCCGTCTAGCCACTCATGGCTAAAGCCAGTGATGTTGTTTTCGTATCTAGTGGCAAAATAAAGAAGAGCTCTTGCGATATCGCCTTTAAATTCATCAATTGGCTCGAAGACCTTTGTCTTAACACCTTCAAATGTATTAGTTCCTACTTTTGATCCATTTCTTGAAGTCCAATCAGCATTTGAAACTTCACCAAAAGCCAGACGTCCTCTTCTATTATTAACATATCCATCACTTGGGTAGACATGAAAGATATCTGATCTCATCGGGCTTCTCTTATTAAAAGAAGACTGAGGAAAGAGGTGTTCTCTATTATAGCAATCAGCTTCTTTCTTATAAGTTCCGCATCTCTTTTGATTTGGCTTAAAAGTATAAGGGTCTGATGAAACTGCACGCTCAGAATACATATCCATGATCGAGCCATCTTTATCGTATGTAAGATCTGCATCAGTCTCAGAGTAAACTCTAAAAAGAGCGCCGTATGATTGTGAACGATGAGTTGATTTAAGAAGCCGCGCGAGGGCTGACTTTAACTGATAACCAGTTTCGTTTGTGATCGAGTCATAATAATTAAGACCGGCCGAGGCACTTAACGATAAAAATATTGTAAAAATAAAGACTAATTTTTTCAAAAGATGCCCCCAATTCAAGTAAGAGGTTAGACTCATGTTTATTATAAGGCAAATCTTTAGGACATCTAATGAAAACAGAACCTTAATTAAATAAAATCCAAATATTTATTGTTGGATAGGAGGGATAACAAGCTTTTCCCCGTCCTTTGAAATCAAATGACCACTGAAGTCAAAGTCTTCTGGGTTATAAGCAGGGGTTTTACCATGACCACCAGGAATATCGATGACGTACTGAGGAAGGCTCCAGCCAGGAAGAACATCTCTTAAAGCGTGATAGAGCATACGCCCTTCCGTGAGGCTTAAGGTGAAATGCATGCCGCCTTTAACCCTATCCGGGTGATGTAAGTAATAAGGTCTTACACCAAGATCAGAGAGTCCTATAAAGAGATCCATGAGAGATTGAACATCATCGTTAATATCTTTTAAGAGAACAGATTGACTTAAAAGTTCCACCCGCGAATTCTTAAGTTTATCAATGGCCCTTTTAACTTCCTCGTCCACTTCGTCTATATGGTTTAAATGAAGGGCAACAATAAGCTTCTTAAAGACTTGGCCGTACTTATTTAAAAGATCACAAAAAGAATCTGTAACCCGGCTTGGAAGAACAATGGGAGTTCTTGAATGAAACCTTAAATACTTTATGGATCCAACTGAGGCGAAGGCCTTAAGGATTGATTCTAATTTTTCATCACTCATAATAAGAGGATCACCCCCTGAGAGGATGACTTCATTAACTTCAGGGTGCTTTTTTAAATAAGCGATTGTTTCTTTTAATTGTCCTTCAAATAATGAGTCTGGTTCTGCTAGTTCATTCTTTCTAAAGCAGTAACGGCAGATAACTGGACATAGGGGAGTCGGGAGAAAGAGCAGGCGGTTCTTATAACGGTGAATGATCCTGCCTTCTTTTGAATGCTTATGATCACCAATAGGATCTTCCATTCCGAGGGGGGAGTTTTCATCTTGCCTTGGAACAAACTGTTTCCAGAGGATACTTTCACTTCCGGCTTTATATATCTTTAAGGCCAATCTTTTTGGAATAAAGATGGGGTAACTCGTTCTTGGGATTTTTACTTTTAGGATTTCTTCTAGGGCAGAGGAAGTTTTTATGGCCTCTCTAAGTTCTTTTTTCCAAGAGTCTTTAAGGCCTTGGGGAAGGGGATTGTTCTTCGAGTTTTTGCCAACCAGGTTAAGGTCGAACATGCCCGCCCTCTTTTACATAGAGTCTTCTGCCCCACCAAGCACAACCACGGATCAGAGCAGCACCATAAATGGCCATTCCAAAAAAGTGATACATGACTTCTTCGATAGTTCCCTGACCAGTTTCTGTAAGGGCGTAATGAATCCATTTTAAAAGGATGAGATGCAGCACCAGGATGATGAGCTGTTGAAGTCTTAATCCCATATTTTGTTTATTAATTAAATTCATAGAAGTTAAGTATAACGTGTGAGGTCAATTGTTAAGTAAATTCAAAGATTCTAAGCGGTATTCCTTTTCTTCATCACTTAGCTCTCTAAAGTCTGAGATCTTCTTCACAGCAAAGGACTTATAGAGATCACTTGTCAGGCAGTGAGCGTAAAGGATCATGCCTTCAGGCATAGGAAGAAGGCTAATTGGCTTAACTGGCCTGAACTTTCCTTTCATGCTGCCGCCATTGTATTTGATATCAAAGACTTCTTGAGCAGGGACTAGGACTTCAAGCTTCTTAAGATGCTTTGGAATATTGAGTTCCTGATTCTCGCCATAACTATTGGTCTTAAAGAGAAAAGCGTCTTTGAGGATCTTCGTATTGTTTCTTTTCTTGTAATAACTAATAAGAGCTTTTGCGAAAACCTGAAGGCAGGCCCTAGCATCATCGAGGGCCCTGTGATGATTCTCTAGCGGTATCTCGAGCTTCTCTACAAGTGTGCCAAGCTTATGATTAGGAAAGTCAGTGAAGACCCTTCTTGAAATGGCGCACGAGCAGTAAACCTTTGCTTCTTGAAGAGCGAGTTTATTTTGCAAAACATCATAAATAATAAAGCCCACATCAAACTTGGCGTTATGAGCAATCAATGGATAGTTATCAATAAATTTCACGAAGTCAGGAAGGACCTCTGCCACTTTTGGGGAATCCTTCACCATGTCATCTGTAATATGATGAATATCAATGGTGAATTGTGGAATCTTAATCTCTGGATTAACTAACTGATCAAAGGTCTCAACCCCATCTTTGGTAACCTTTACAGCTGAGATCTCAATGATCTTATCCACAAGGGGAGAGAGTCCTGTTGTTTCAAGGTCAAAGGCTACGACGCCTTGCGGGAAAAACTGGAGAAGAATTTTGATTTCGTCAGTACTAAGATGTTTCAATATGTTCCCTATTTCAATGACCTAGAGGCTCTACTATCGTTGACAACGGGGCCTCCCCGTCTTAAAAAGTGATCTGATATTAAAGACATATAGCCCAAAACGATTAAAGGTACAAACCGGAGAAATCAATGAAAAATTTCGACGTTATAGTTCTCGGGTCAGGACCCGGCGGATATATTGCGGCCATCAGAGCCTCTCAACTAGGTAAGAAAGTTGCCGTCATCGAAGCTGAAGAACTTGGTGGTGTTTGTTTGAACAAAGGTTGTATTCCAACCAAGGCTGTTCTTAAGTCGGCCCATTCTGTTCACGAGCTTGATGACATGAAGTCCCTCGGAATTGATTTCGATATGAAATCAATAAAGCTAGACGGCGCAGTTGCTGTTAAGCGTGCCAAGGGCATTAGTGATCGTATTTCAAAAGGCGTTGGCTTTTTGATGAAGAAAAACAAGATCGAAGTAATCTCTGGTCTTGGAATTCTCACTGGCGCTAATTCAGTTGAAGTAAAAAATAAGAAAGGTCATTCAGATACTTATAGTTTCAAAAACTTAATCATCGCCACTGGCGCTCACTATAGAACCTTTCCAGGTTTAGAGCATGATGGGAAAAGATTAATTGGTGCTTGGGAAGCGATTAAGATGGAAGAGCTTCCTAAGAGTATTGGGATAATTGGAGCTGGCGCCATTGGTGTTGAGTTCGCTTATTTCTGGAATGCTTTTGGCGTTGATGTTCATATCTTTGAGCTTCAAAAGAACCTACTTCCTATCGAAGATACTGATTCTTCTAAAGCCGTTGAAAAGGCCTATAAGAAATACGGCATCAAGATGTCTTTAGGTGTTGAGAAAGTTGAAGCCAAAACAACTTCTAAAGAAGTTATCATCACTGCTGTCGAAGGCGGGAAGACAACTGAATACAAATTTGAAAAAGGTCTTATCGCAGTTGGTATGACTGGAAATATTGAAAATATTGGTCTTGAAAAACTGGGTATTAAAACTGATCGTGGTTTTATTCAAGTGAATGATATGCACCAAACAAACCTTCCTCATATCTACGCTATTGGTGATGTTAGTGGACCTCCACTCCTTGCCCATGCTGCTTCTCATGAGGGAGTTATCGCTGCTGAACATATGAGTGGTGGTCATCCTCACGCTATGGATAAGATGAATATTCCTGGCTGTACTTATTGTCAGCCTCAAGTGGCTTCGATTGGTTATACCGAGCGTGCCCTTAAGGAAAAAGGCATTGAGTACAAAGTAGGAAACGTTCCTTTTGTGGCCAATGGAAAAGCTGTGGCTTCCAATGAAAAAGATGGGTTTGTTAAAACTCTTATTGGAAAACACGGAGAGATGCTTGGGGCCCATATTGTAGGGACTCACGCTACTGAGTTGATTCACGAATACGCCCTTTTCAAAACAATGGAAGGGATTGATGAAGAAATATTTGCAACCGTTCACCCGCACCCAACTCTTGGAGAGTTTCTCGCGGAGTCTGTGTTAGCAGCAAAGGGACGTGCCCTTAATTACTAAAATAAAAAGAAGGAATAAATTATGGCTAAGCATGAAATCGTAATGCCTCAAATGGGCGAGTCTATTACAAATGGAACAATTACTACCTGGCATAAAAAGGCCGGCGACGAGATTGACCTCGATGAAATCCTCCTAGAGATCTCAACTGATAAAGTTGAATCAGAGATTCCTTCTCCAATGAAGGGACGTGTTTGGGAAATTCTTTTTCCTGAAGGGGAAACTGTAGACGTTGGAATTAAGATCGCTGTTATTGAAGATGATCTTTCAATTGCTTTTGATGGTTCAGCTAGTAGTTCTGACTCAGCTCCCGCAGCAGCTCCGGCTAAGGAAGAAGCTCCTGCAGCCGCCGCAACACCAGCTCCTACAGCGGCACCCGAAGCAGACCCTTCAGAGAGACGATTCTATACTCCACTAGTTAAGGCCATGGCAGAAGAAGCCGGAATTGCTTTAAGCGAACTTGCTCATATAAAAGGAAGCGGAGCTGCAGGAAGAGTTAACAAAGATGACTTTATCAATTTTAAAAATAATAGAGGCGGAGCTACTCAGGCCGCAGCAGCTCCAGCTGCCGCAGCACCAAGTGCGCCAGCGAGTACAACTCTTCCTACAGGTGGTGTTGCTGAAGTAACAGCTACTGGGCAGAGAATTGAAGTTATCCCAATGGATAATATGAGACGAGCCATCGCTAAGAACATGGTTGATTCAAAACTGACTTCACCACACGTGAACTCATTAGATGAAATTGATATGTCGATGCTTGTTAAATTCAGAGAAGGGTTTAAGAACGAGTTTAAAAAACAAGAAGGCATCTCTCTAACTTATACCCATTTTATTTTATACGCTCTTATTCAAGCACTAAGAGAGCATCCGTTAGTTAACTCTTCAGTAGATGGAAATAATATCATCGTTAAAAAAGATATTAATATCGGTTGCGCCGTAGCAGTTCCAGGAAATGGTCTTGTTGTTCCAAATATTAAGAGCGCAGATTCCTTGAACATTACAGGAATCGCAAGAAAGGTTAATGAGCTTGCTATGAAAGCGAGAAATAAAAAGCTCTCTATGGATGATATTACCGGCGGAACATTTACTTTTACGAACGTTGGCTCTTTTGGAACGCTTATGGCGACTCCTGTTATTCTTCAACCACAACTAGGTATCTTTGCTTCAGGTGTGATTAAGAAACGTCCTATCGTAACAGCTGATGATGCTATTGCTATCAAGTCTATGATGTATGGAACTCATACTTATGATCATAGAGTGATTGATGGTCAGCTTGGAGGAATGTTCCTAAACAGTGTTAAGCATAACTTAGAAAATATGGACCCTAGTAGCCTATTCTAAACAATATCTATGGCCCTCTGAAAAGAGGGCTTGTCTTTTCAGGCACTTGAGGTTTTTACTTAAGTGTCTTTCCTAGAAAATTAAGAAAACTAACTCCCATTTAACTACAGTCATTTACAGAAGTGTCCGATAAAGAAGGTATGAAGATAGGAATTATTCTATTCACACTTTTACTTCTCAGCTCTTGCTCTTATCTTAGCAAGGAGGCTTATGAGGAGTCAGAACGCCAGGTTAAGAGTGAAAACACTGTGGATACAAATGCGTATTGGGAGTTCCAGTATGTAACCTTGGCCAAGTTCTATGAGGTTGAGTGTAAAGCGGGCGAAGAATCCTTTAAGAGTTACGCTTCTAATATGGGTTATGAGAAAGCTAAGAAAGAAATTCCTGGGATCTGCTCCCCTGTTAAAGGGTTAAAGGATCACTCCGGAAAATGCATGCCTGAACAGGGAAGTAGTACTTATAAGATTAAAAATATTAAAGGACAGACTGTTAGAGTTGATTTTATCAAAGCAGGAAAACGCTGTTTTGCGGATGTTCATCTTTTAGCTAAGGTCGCTAAAAATAGAGCTAGTAGAACTATTTGTCATAAAGGACCTAGTACAGAATGCAGTCTTTATCTTAAGAAGTTAGAGAGTAAGAATATAAGCTTAGTAAGAGATATCGGACGTGACGCTGATATTTACTTTAGAAGAACTGGCTTTAAGGGAAGGCTTTTTAATTTCTATCACTTTCAAACGACTCAGAATAACTTTGAAAAGAGCAACTCCTATCGCTCTTATAGCTCAAGTCCTTATTAATCATTGGCACGGCCTGTGCAACTAGAAACCATAGAAAGAACTTTTAAACCTTAAGACACTGGAAATTGGTAGGCCTTATTGCCTTTCTCTTAGTCCACTGTCTAGAGATTAGGCAATTATGATCTTAAAGCTAGTTTGTGCCATTTACTTAATCCTAAGCCTTCAAGGAGCTCATGCCTTCTTTGGTTTTGATGAAGCGGTCAATCCTGCAGCTTTGTATGACCAAGGGATGCAGCAGTTAGAAAAAGGTAAGTATTCAAAGGCCGTAAAAAGCTTTGATAAGATTGTAACAAAATTTCCAAACTTCATTAATATGGCATTAGTAAAAGTACGTTTAGCAGATGCTTATTATGGAGATAAGAAGTACCACTACGCTTTAAAGCTCTACGAGAGGTTTCATTTAGAAAACCCTTTTTCTGAAGATGGGGCCCATACCTTGTTTAGAATGGGACTTTGTAATCTTCAATTTATCTCTAAAAATAAAGGCCAGAAATATATCCCATATTCTATAGCCGCCTTTGAGAGGTTTATTAATCTTTATCCTGAAAATATAAAGGTTCGTGAGGCTGAAAAGAATATTGCTTTCGCTAAGAAAGCTGAAGCTGAATATCAAATTGAAGTAGGAAACTATTACTACAAGCATAAAGACTTCTGCGCGGCTTTTAATCATTTTGATAAAGTATTTAAGTTAGAAGACTATGGAACTTTTAAGACTGTAGCGGGCTATATTTCGAGTTGTCAGAAAAATGAGAAATGTTTAGATGAAGTGGCAGCATGTGAATTCGAGTTAACCGAAGTTAACTCGAGGTTTAGATAAACTAGAAGTTCTGAATTCTATCGACTAGTTCCGGGTAATCAATAAAAGGGTTTCTGTTCTTTTGAATTTCAAATATTGTTTGATTTCTATCTCTTTCACTAGCGTCTACAGGGTCTTGAATATGCCATTCACGAAGGTAAGCTTCTTGTTGCTCTGAAATCTTGATTTGGTATCTTGTTGAGAAGTAGAAAAGTGCTCTAGCAACATTTCCTTTATGTTCTGTTGGTGGTTCAAACCTGTCACTACCACCCTTAGGTATTCCTGAACGAGATGAAGAACATTCATCTTCTAGAGGGTCACCCATAACATTTGCGAATTCATTATTTCCTCTAGTGCTATTGGCCCTTGAGTCAGTAGGGAAGAGGTGGTGAAGGTCAGACTTCTGCATTCCTTTTTGAAAACGACCGCTAAACTTAGACTGTGGCCAAGTATGCTCACAGTTAATAAGAGCGTGGTTAGGAATGATATTAGGACCGATTTGTGTTTGAGCGTTTGAGATCTTCTTTCTGCAATATACGTCTTTGATAAAGTAACCGTTTGAGTCTTCTTCTAAATGAAGCTTTCCGAAAAGAACTTTTCTTGCTCCTCTATATCCTAAGCTTATTTGACCGTAGCATTTACCGCTGGCTTCACCGCAGTTATTAACCACGACGTCAGCTTTATTTTTCTTACGAACATGTTTCTTAATAAGGACATCAAAGAGAACTGATTTTAGTTCGTCATCTTTAATATTCGAATCTTGAAATTTCGATTTTGTTGTATCGGGATAATAATGAGAAACCGCTTGGGCTTCAGTAACTACTAGAATAAAAAGACTTAGGGCAAGAAATAACTTCAAACTAACCTCTTTGTTTAGACGAGCCTAATATTCCACCTTGGTATCAGTTTGGCTAATAGTTTTTTTAAGTTTGGACTAAAAAAATAAATTCACCATTAATACTCTAAGTTTATGTTTTAATTGAGGTTTACTAAAACTTTTGCCTTATCGAAATTCCGTCGGTATATCTACTAAATCCAAAAACTTGACTTATGCACTCGGTCGGAAGCGATCAGCAATTTGAGAGAACTAATTATGATAAAAATCCTAGTCCCATTACTTTTAGCCTTAGCCCTAACTAGTGTAGCTCAAGCTTCACCTGAATCATGCTACGACGCTTTTACAGAAGGCCATACTCAAGACAGTAGAACTTTTTCTGTAAGCCTTACTGACTTAGATGGAATGAGAGATTACGGAAGAGATTATCAAGCGGAAGCAATTTACGTTATTAGAGAGCTCGCAAAAGAGCTTGGTTGTGCAAGAAAAGATCTAAACTTTGGAAAAGGTTCACACGGTAGAGCTAAGCACCGTTGTAAATTAATCCTTCCTGGTAGAGCTAATACAGCCGTTTGTTATATCGAGACTAATCTAGGTTATTTCTTTATGACGAAAGATTATCTTGATAAGGCCAACGTAACTTATAATCGTTGGGACTAACTCGCAGTCAAATTGCGTAGCAATTTGATGCGAAGTTAGCATTGAAGCGTGTGCAACCGAAAGGGCGCACACAGCGGCAATGGATAGTATCTTAATTTAAAAACCAAATTAATTCTTAGTTCCAATACCCATCAAGCCGATCCTTAATCCCCTTTTCAGCCCCACGATCAACAGGTTCATAAAAATCAGGAAGATCTTTTGTCGAGTATTTCTGTTTTACAAAACCCCCCTCAAATGAATGAGGATATTTATAGTTCTTAATATCAGCGTGATGATTACGAAGATGATTAGGAACTTCTATTGTAGAAGTTGATTCAACATATTCTAAAGCTCTATTAATTCCATTATAAGCAGCGTTCGATTTTTCAGCAGCTGCTAGATAAGTGACTGCTTGGGCCAAGTTTATTCGAGCTTCTGGCATACCTATAGAAGAGACCGCCGTAAGAGTAGTAGTCGCTAGGACTAGGGCCATTGGGTCGGCATTTCCTATATCTTCACTAGCAAAAACAACCAGTCTTCTAGCGATAAAAACAGGGTCTTCTCCGCCGTCAATCATAACCGCAAGCCATAGTAGAGCAGCATCAGGATCTGAGCCTCTCATGCTTTTAACAAAAGCAGAGATAACATCATAGTGACGGTTTCTATCTTTATCGTAATCTCTTGAGTTCTCTAAGATGAGTTTTTGAATTTGATTAAAGTCGAGAGGCTTATCTCCAAGCTCATTATTTTGTCTTTGGATAAGGTCTAAGATATTGAGAGCGGTTCTGGCATCTCCTCTTGAATATTCGGCCACAAAATCTAGGGCCATAGGAGGAGTCTGGATCTTATACTTTTGAGATGTAGCCTCTAGAATTTTTAAGACTTCAGATGAACTTAGCCGTGTTAGTTGAACAACCTGTAGTCTTGAAAGAAGAGCACGGTTCACCGAACTTCTAGGGTTTTCCGTTGTAGCGCCAATGAGTGTAAAGTCTCCCGCTTCAACATGGGGAAGAAGAGCATCTTGTTGGGCCTTATTGAAACGATGGATCTCATCAATAAAGATGACCGCTTCTTTACCAAACATCTTTCTCATCTCTGCTGCACTAGAGATTAACTTCTTGAGATCTGCTATTCCCCCAAGAACTGCATTGAACCTGTAAAATTCAAGGCCACTTCTTTTAGCCAGAATATGGGCAAGAGTTGTTTTCCCCGTTCCAGGTGGCCCCCAAAGAACGATAGAGGGCAGGGAGCTTCCCTTGAGAAAGGGGTATCTTTTAAAAAGGTGAGTTTGTCCCACGTAATCTTCGAGGTCGTCTGGGCGGGCCCTGAAGGCTAATGGACGCCTTGAGTCATTTACTGTCTGGACCGGATGATCGGAAGATTGTTCAAAAAGACCAGTTTGTTCATTTGTCACCATAGGAAACTCCTTACTGCCATTGACTTAGAGCAGGGGCTATCTTAACTTAGGGAATCAATTTTTCAAGTGCCTCAGTAGAGGACGATAGTGCTATGGAAGAGGAGGTGATGACTGATGGCGCCAAAGAACACTGCCTTAAAGGTAACAATAGATGAGAAGCTAGGTGTAGAGCGTTCGCTGAAGAAATTCAAGCGTATGTGCGAATCTTTTGGAGTTATTCGTGAGTATCGAAAACGTCAAGAGCATAGAAAACCTTCAGTTCAAAAGAAAGAAAAAACAGAAGCAGCTGAAAAACGCAGAAAGAAAACACAATTTAAGTTCGGTCGTGGTGGAAAGATCTAAGACCATAATAGAAAGGCCCTCTTCGGAGGGCCTTTTTTTTAATTATGCCGTAACACAATCTTTAAAATAGAATTCCAGCGATTGTGCATCAACTTAACAATATTAGAAACTTCAGGTGGAACTTTTAGATTCCCCTTAGTCATCTTCATAGAAAAAGAATTCCAGGCCATATTTAATTCCCCAAGCCTCTTGAGAAAATAGATTTGTCCTTTATGACTAAGAAGATGCTCTTCTATCGTCTTAAAGAAATGGTTCCAAACAAAATCAAACTCTTCTTGTATCTCCGGGATGAGTTTTCCCGTCATCGCTAGTTCACAAGTTAAGTTCATGGCGTGAAGATTTTGACCTAAGTTCTTATGAATCTTGTTATAGGGAAATAGAGGAGTACCAAAAGTTATTAAGTATTCTTCCATAGCATGAAGGTTCTTATAGTTAAGATTGAAAAGCTTATCTAAAGAGCCATGTAGCTTTAAAGTCGAATCAACCTTTTCGCTCTCTGTTGGAAAACTCATATCTTCATTTAAGTAAGTTGATAGGTTCTTATCTAGGCTTCTTGAAAGGTGATAGATTTCACGCAGACCTTTTGTACATTCTTCAGAGATCTCTAAACAGAGCTCTTTGGTAACTTCCCAACGAGAGCGCATAGCGATGGTTTGTGCCTTGATCTTAAGGACTTCTTTTTGAAGAGGGTCAACTTTTTCTAAGATATGATAATACTCTTTTAATAAACTCTTAAGCTGAGGGATGATATAACGCCTGTAAGAGCTGTCACTTACTTTTACTTTTTGCACATCAAATTTGTAGTATTGGTAATTCGCTTTTGCTCCTACGGAGTAAAGAAATAACAATACAAACAGAAGTCTATTCATAGACTTCAATATTACTTTAAATGAGAGGCGTTACGCAATTAGGCAGCTTTTAAAAATGAAGGCGCTGTCGTAAGAGTGCTGTAGGGCTCGAGCCAGTCTTTACCTGATTCGATAACTCTTAATTCAAACCCTGGTTTTCTCTTTTTAATGAACTTCTTAGGGAAAAGAGAAAGGGGAGAGTTTTCAATCTCGA
The DNA here is from genome assembly GCA_913061265.1 of uncultured Halobacteriovorax sp. Classification (GTDB taxonomy): domain Bacteria; phylum Bdellovibrionota; class Bacteriovoracia; order Bacteriovoracales; family Bacteriovoracaceae. The sequence goes on from CAJXVS010000002.1 coordinate 203,084, forward strand.
AGCAGATATTGCTAGATTTTGGCATATCTCCTGAGTGAAGAGCGGCCAAAACAATATAAGCTCCAAATCCTTCAGCTTTTATAGAACAATTCTTCTTTGAAATTCTTTTTTGAACTCTATCAACAAAACTCTGACCGTAGTCTTCTAGTTTTTCTTCAGCAAGTTTTAAGAAGTAGTAGATTCTCTCTCTATCACAAGCAGAGAGGCGTTGCTTTTCAGTGTTTGAAAGACCAAGATTTTGAAAGTGACACATTAGTGTATTTGAAAACTCAACATCATCTTTAGGGGATAAGTCATAGGCGAATAAGGTTTTAGTTTGACCATCGATCTCGAATTGAATCTTCCCTTTGAAAGGGTTGGCCTGCTTTAAAGTCTTTTTGATATTCGTCATGTTTTCGCCCCATAGATCAGTTCGTTAACTATATTCTAAGGGACTCATCGGCACAGACTAAGGGAGAAATAAGTTTTTTTATAACTCCCCGATATTATTGTTCAATTAAACTAAACTCGTTGAATGCTCAATTTCAATTCATAGGCTTCGACTTTAAAGTCCACAGAATCCCCTGAGAGTCCTTTTTCAAGTTTTGCAGTGAGCGTTTCACGGCTGATGTACTCAGCATGCTTAGAGATGGCCTGAACCAGCTCAGGGTCACCTTCATAGCCGACGTTGATACGGTCATCTACATTGAAATCAAGGTCTTTTCTCGTCTTTTGAATACGATTGACCACTTCTCTTGCCAGTCCTTCATGAATAAGGTCCTCGTTGAGCTCACAGTCGAGGTCAATTGAGATGAATCTGTTTGATAGGGCCTGGGTTCCTTCTTTAGCTTCTCTGAAGACCAAGATATCATCGCTTTTGAAGGCTTCGCCTTCTAGAGTGATCTCACCTTTAGCTTCTAGTTCACCAAGTTCAGCAGCGCCTAAGGCCTCGATCTGTTTTCTAATCTTGCCAAAGTTCTTACCAAATCTCTTTCCTAAAACAGGAGAGTTCGGCTTACAGAAAAGACGGATGAACTTATCTTCATCTTGTGAGTAAATAACGTTCTTTATATTGAGCTCAGTTTGAATATAGCCTTCTAGCTTTGAGATCTCATCAAGAGTGCTTTTTTCTTTATGAAGAACAGTAAGTGTAGAAAGAGGCGTCTTAACCTTTATCTGTACTTGATTTCTTTTTTGTCTTCCTAGAAGGATGATTTGTTGCATTCTATCTACGGCATCCTCTAATTCAGGGATAATCATTGATTCATCTGCAACAGGGTAATCGCATAAATGAACTGATTCCGCTTCAACACTTCCAGGATTGAACTTCAAGAGTTCTTGGTAAACATACTCACTTAAAAATGGTGAGAATGGTGCCATGGCCGTGGAGAGTTCTTTGATACAAGTGTAGAGAGTTGAATATGCTGAGCATTTATCGTCGCTGAGTCCTTCTCCCCAAAACCGTGATCTATTGAGACGGATATACCAATTGGTAAGGTCTTCAATAAAAGTAAAGAGGGCGGGAACAACATTATAAAGTTTGTACTCTTCCATTTCTGTGGAAATATTTTTCTTTAGCGTTTGAAGATTTGAGAGAACCCAGCGGTCAGTAATATTATCACCGATCTTAAAGTTATCTTTTGAGTTCCAACCATCTACCGAGGCGTAGGTAGAGAAAAACTTAAATGAGTTAAACCAAGGAAGGAGAGCACGGCGAACCATGTCTTTTACTCCAGCGTCAGAGAATTTTTGATCCTCAGCTCTAACAAGTCCCGAATTGATGAGATAGAGTCTTAGAGCGTCAGCGCCAAAGTCTTCCATCAACTCATCTGGGGCTGTGTAGTTCTTTAAACGCTTACTCATCTTCTTACCGTCTTCGGCATTAACAATTCCGTTAACAATAACATTCTTAAAAGCAGGCTTATCAAAAAGGGCCGTGCTTAAAACGGTTAGAGTATAGAACCACCCTCTAGTTTGATCGAGTCCTTCAGCGATGAATTCTGCTGGAAAGCCTTGATCAAAGACTTCTTTGTTTTCAAAAGGGTAATGAAGTTGAGCGTATGGCATAGAACCAGATTCAAACCAGCAGTCGAGAACCTCAGTGATTCTTCTGTAGGTACCTTCTTCTCCTTCGACGGAGAATTCAATACCATCGACACTTTCTCTATGAAGGTCATCGACTTCAACACCTGAATGCTTCTTAAGATCTTCTATTGATCCGATACAAATAAAGTTATCGGTCTTATCATTCTTCCAAACAGGAAGCGGGGTTCCCCAAATTCTGTTCCTTGAGATAGACCAGTCTCTAGCGCCTTCTAGCCATTTACCAAAACGTCCTTCTTTTAAATGATCAGGTACCCAGCGTACTTGATCGTTTGATTTAAGAAGCTTGTCCTTAATAGACTCAACACTGACGTACCAAGACGGAATGACCTTATTGATAAGAGGCGTGTCTGAGCGTGGGCAAAAAGGATAACTGTGAACTAGGACTGATTGTTCAAAAAGCTTATCTTCTTCTTTTAATTTCTTGATGATGTTTTTATCAGCGTCTTTTACGTATTGACCTACAAAGTCAGAGACCTCTTCAGTAAAGAGCCCGCTATCGTCAATAGGACATTCGATGGCATCAATTTTAGCTTCTTTCATGACTCTATTATCATCATCACCAAAAGCAGGAGCGATATGAACGATACCTGTACCTGCGTCTGTTGTTACGTAGTCGTCATTAAGGACTTGAAAGGCGCCGTCAGCTTCATACTTCTTAAAATAAGGAAGTAGGGGCTCGTACTTTATTCCTTTAAGTTTTGATCCTTTCATTTCTTCAAGAACTTCAAACTCTCGCTTCTTACTATAAGATTCAAGGCGTTCTTTAGCGAAGTAGATCTTCTTTCCGGAATCTTTTTCTTTTACTAAGACATAATCAATATCAGCCCCAACACAGAGGCAAAGGTTAGATGGAAGAGTCCATGGAGTCGTTGTCCAAGCAGCTAAGTAAGTATCAGCTTCTTTGACTTTAAAAAGTACTGTTACGGCCGGGTCTTGAACATCTTGATAGTTTTGTCCTGCTTCAAAATTTGAAAGGACAGTTCCAAGAGCGGTTGAAAAAGGTACGACTCTAGTTCCTTGATAGATAAGCTTTTTATCCCAAAGTTGCTTGAAGACCCACCAGACTGATTCCATAAAGGTAACGTCCATAGTTTTATAATCATTTTCAAAATCTACCCAACGGCCAATTCTTGTAATGGTTTTTTCCCATTCACTTGTATAGCGTTGAACAATTCCTCGGCATTCGTCGTTATAGCCCTTGATGCCAAGTTTTTTGACAGCATCTTGAGCTGACATTCCAAGCTTTTTATCAATCTCGTGCTCAACAGGGAGACCGTGGCAATCCCAACCAAAACGTCTTTCAACGTAACGGCCTTTCATGGTCCAGTATCTTGGTACAGCGTCTTTAAGAATTGATCCAACCAGGTGCCCATGATGAGGGAGACCCGTGGCAAAAGGAGGACCGTCGTAGAAGATATACGGAGCATTACCCTTAGTTTTATCCAGAGACTTTTGAAAAATATTTTTCTCTTTCCAGAACTCTAAAATGTCATGTTCAGTCTTAACAAAAGAAAAACTTTCAACTGATTTATCTGATTCACTCACGGCTGGTCTCCTACTCTATAGTGAAGCGGGTATAGTAACTTCTAAATGGTGCAATTTCAATTACTTACTAGCTATCGCGGAAGCCTTTGCCCTCGCTAGTTAATTAGCCGATTTTACTGGTTTTTGAGAATGTCTCAACCGAAAAGATGAGTATGAAGTATATGATTCTCATCCTTTTTCTCTTCGGAGCAGTTCTTAGTGCCGGAGCCAATGACCTCGACGAGCTCGATGCCATGCTTGATATAGAAGAGGCGGCCTCTAAGAACTCAATAGAGGAAGCGACTGGGGATAGTTCTAATATTGATGAATTTAAGCTTTATAGAAAGAATCAAGGCGTTCAGTTTAACTTTAAAGGAGTTAAGAAGAGCTTGATTGAATGGAAACGGATTAAGCCAGATAACTGGCTAAGCCTAGATCATTGGAAGAAATCCCGAGTCCGTAAGGATCAAGAGCCAGAGTGGAAACTAAACTTAACGGAAAGAAACTTAAAAGAGTTAGTAGGGCGTTTTTTAGAATGCGTAGGAGACTGCCGAATTTATAGAGGAGAAGGTTTTTCAACCTCTCAATATAAATCCTCAGTTAGAGAGCTAGATGAAATTATAACCCAGTCAGATAGTTATGCATGGATTGCTATGATGGATGGCACCCTCGTTAGGATCTCTCCTAATACCTCTTTAAGCTTTAAAGAAATAAATATCGGAAAGAGTGAGAACTTCATTCATCTAAGAATTAATTCAGGAAATATCTTAGTCCTTAATAGAGAGTCTCTACTTTATAAAGAAAGAAATTTGAGAGAAACCGATAAGCTCTTCTTACCTCTTAGTAAAAACGAAGCCAATATTGAGGAAGTAAAGATTACTTTAGATGAAAAAGATCTTTCGAATTTTATTGCTGAAGATACAAAAGTTTTAAAACATTATAAAAAACTAAATGCACTAATTAGCGAGAATAATGAATTTGTAAATAATAAACCTACCTATACTTTCGTCGTAATGCCCAATGGGACCGTTTACGGAAAGAATATGCAAACAGAGTTTGTGGTCCTCTTAGGCGGAGAATCTTTTGTTAAAAGAAGAACCTATGAGGAACAAAAGCTAGTACTCAAAGAAGAAGTTAGTGAATCTCCTGTTGAATTCTTTTATCGTGGTTTTGAAAACATCGAGCGTTTTACTTTAGAACCAGGCGTCTGGTATCAAGTGGCCGCAAAAGGAAGAGAGATAGCTGCCCACGAAGATCCTCTTAAGTTTCAAATTGGTGAATATCTGACAAGTAATATCCCCTCGATCTTGATAGCTCGTGAACTTCTCTTAAAGAAGCATAGCCAGTTTCTTTTTACAGAAAACCCAAGCAGAAAAGATCTGGCTGAAAACTCAGGTTATAGACTCTGGGGAAAGATTGATGAACCAGGTGAAGACTTAAACCTTAGATTGAAATTCTTATTCGAATATACCAGAAGAATAGAGACAACAAACCTTGTTGTGGCCCAACAGTTTAGACGAAAGGCCAGTGAACGAGGAGAGCTAACAAAAAGCATGGTCTACGATCAAAGCTTTTACCGCAAAGCCTTAGAAGATTATATTGTTAGCCGGCAATCTGAAATCATTGTTGATACGGACCGTGAAGTGCTAAACTCAACCAGAAAACCTTTCTGGAAGATCATCAATGGAAAAAAATAAAGAAGAAAAGATTAAACTTATCCTAGGGAGCGGATCTCCTAGAAGAAAAGAACTCTTAGGTTATTTAAACATCCCCTTTACTATTGTGACTGCAGATCTTGAAGAGCATTCAGACTCTAAAGTTCCTTCGACCTTCGCTATCGATATCTCTGAACAAAAAGGATCGGCTGTTTTTGAGTCTCTTGAAGATAAAGAAAATGTTCTGGTCATCTCCTCTGATACCATTGTCGTGCTTGGGGATAAAATCTACGGAAAGCCCTATAATCGAGAAAAGGCTTCAGAGATGTTACTAGAACTCTCAAATCAGACCCACGAAGTCATAACGGCCGTTAGCTTTTTTACAAAAAAGGCTAAGCACAGCTTCTTTGAGTCAACTAAAGTAACATTTGAAAAGATTGATCCTGAATTATTAGAGAAATACCTCGATACAGGTGAGAGCCTTGATAAGGCCGGCGCTTACGGAATTCAAGGATCAAGCCTCTTTTTTATCTCAAGACTTGAGGGATCTTACTCAAACGTCGTTGGTTTTCCCTTAGATAAAGTGCTTCATGAATTAAAAGATAAGGGTTATTGGACTAAACTAAATTAGAGACCTATTATAGATTATGAGATTTTTAATCATCCTTCTTTTTCCCTTTGTTCTTTCTGCACAAGTAGAAGCAATCAAGGCGACCGCTCCAAAAACGGCTTCTTCCGTTATTCATGCTAGCTTAATTGAATTAAAGAATTTAAAAGCTGAAGACTTTGATAAAAAGATTGATGACTATAGAAATGGAATCGAAAAATATATTGAAAAAAAGAAAAGGGTTTGCAATGGAGAATTCACAACAATTATCTTAAGTGATTCCTTAGCTAAGCCTGATCAAGAGGCTAAGAAGCTGACTAAAGAAGAAAAGCAACTTTGTTTCAATGAACTTAAGGCCATATATAAGACTTATATCAACCATCTCTTTTTAGTAAGGACTCGATTTGTAGAGTACCTCAACGAAAAAAGGATTAAAGAGTTGGCGCTCATCAGAGATGCCACTCTAAAATCCATCGATTCAACTTTTAACAGAAAGCGCTAAATCTGATTACTCAGACTTCTCTTCTTCTAAGACAACTCTCATAAGAGGGCGAACGCTTTTACTTCTTGTCATACTTTTCTTTGGTCTGAGGCTAAGACGCTTGCTCGTTAACTTGGTTAAACGATCAAGTTCAGATGGGCTTATCCGACCCAACTTGTCTGCTTTAAATGTCGGTTTCATTTTAGATCTCCTAATTGGTTAAAGTGCTAATGGCCTTTCTGAACGAAATACCGGCAGCACTACCCAACTAGGCTTAGATTAAGCGTTTGTTGAAGTGGCCAGCTCGCTTACATACTCGGAAGTTCTCAAATAGACTCCTTTGCTAAAAACGAATGAGAGCTAACTCATCTATTATCGATATTTTACCATAGTACGGAGTTTTTCTCTAAACGGAGCCCCGGCACGACTTTCCTGTGCTCCAAATCATTGTAAATACTTGATATCTAGGACAACATAGAGGGTGTTAATATTTAAAAACTTAAAAAAAAGGCATTTTTTAAATGAAGAGTCAGATATTCATCCTCGCCCTATTATTCATTTTTTCAAGCTGTGGAACCTTTAGAACCATGGCCATCGGGACCACTTCAGGCATGCTTTATAAAGCAACTGAAGAAATGGAAACAGATGGAAACTGGGAAAACTTTAAACGCGGAGCCATGGGAAATATTAAACTTATAGAAGGGTTGCATTACTTAGCTCCAAATGATGATGATCTTTTGGCAAGTTTAACCAAAGCTTATGCCGGCTACGCTTTTGGTGTTTATGAAACTGAATACCTTGCAGATAAGCTGGCAGAAAATGATAAAGAAGAAAACTTAAATCAGGCAATTTATAATTATTCAAAGGCCCTTGATTACGGATTGAAATATTTAAAAGAGCAGGGCATCTCTTGGAAAGATCTAAAACAAAATATTGGAGATGTTAAGGCTCTTCTTAAAGATGAACTTGGAACGGGGAAGCAAGATCTAGAGACGGTCTTTTTCACAGGACAGGCCTTAGGCTCTCTAGTTAACTTACAAAAAACTAATATGACACTTATTACTTTGGTACCAATGGCCAAAGGGATGTTTGATTATGTTTGCGAGATTGATCCAAACTTTAATCATGGCGCATGTGGAGTCTTTTATGGTTCTTACGAGGCAAGTCGTCCCAAAATGTTAGGCGGGAATCCTGCTAAGGGGAAAGAGATCTTTCTAAAGACCATTAAAGAAAACCCACATAACTGGTTCGCAAGAGCAGCGTTTATTGAACATTATATTGTTCCAATGGTGGATGAAAAAGAATACGAGATTCAAAAAGAGTTCTTAGAAGAAGCGGCAGAGAAATTTGAAGCTGAAATGAAGTGGAATCCATTTAAGAAGAAATTAGATGAAGCTTTTGAAAAAAGAAACCTAAGAGTCTTTCAGGCCCTTGGTTTAAAACGATTTGAAATCATTGATAGATTTGAAAAAGAAATATTTTAATTAAAGGAATGAATTATGTTTAAATCACTATTTGTTTTAGGAGCTTTTCTTTTTACGACTCAGCTCTTTGCCGTAACCTTAAAATTTGGTGTCCTAGCTCCTGAGGGAACTAACTGGGCTAAACAAATGAAGAAAATGGCCAAAGAAGTTAAAAAAGCTACTGATGGTAAGGTTAAATATAAAATCTATTTTGGTGGTTCTCAAGGTGATGAACATGACGTCTTAAGAAAGATCAGGGTTGGTCAACTTCATGGCGGAATGTTTACAGGAAAAACCCTTGGAGATATTAATGGCGATGTTAGGGTTGTAGAGCTTCCTTTTACTTTTTTGCATGATAGAGCGAAAGCTTGGTCAACGGTTCAAAAGATGGCAGGCTTTTTTAATAAAGGTTTTCTTAAAAATGAATTCACGAATCTTGGCTTTAGTGAGTTAGGTCTTGTTTACTTTGTAAGTCAAAAAGAAACACCGAATATTAAGTCTCTCAATGGAGTTAAAATCTGGTCTTGGGAAGGTGATAAACTTGTTTCTTCAATGATTGAAGAGATGAAACTTGTTTCAATTCCACTTCCCCTTCCGGATGTATTGAGTTCTCTTTCAACAGGTATCATCGAAGCAGCATACGCTCCTCCATTAGGAATTGTTTCTCTTCAGTGGAATACAAAAATTAAGTACCTAGTTGACTTTCCTATCGCTTATTCTGTGGGGGCCTTTCTCCTAAGTAATAAGGGCTGGAAAAAAATCCCAGCTAAGTATCAAGATGTTGTTAAAAAGATCTCAGAAAAATATATCGCAAAAGTATCTGAAGCGAATATCTCTGATAATGAAGCAGCATTAGAGAGCATGAAACAGCTTGGTGTTAAATTCTCAAAATTTCCTGATTCAGATGTTCAAACGGGAAAAGCGCTTAGAGAAAAGATAATAAAGAGACTTGAAGGAAAACTATTTTCTTCAGAAGCATTGAAGTTATTAAAGACTCATCTCTAGGAGAAACAATTGGGATTTTTTAGGGCAATTGATAAAGGTGTAGAGAAGTTCGCCAGTGTTGGACTTGTCATTTGTGTACTCACCATGCTTTTTTTAAGCACGACAGTGATCATCATGAGGTGGTTCGATGTCACCTTCTTATGGTTTGACCCTTTTATTAGGCATATTGTATTTGTCAGCACCTTTCTTGGTGGCGTCATTGCTACGGGAAGGGGAACTCATATCGGAATTGATATCCTTGGAAAGTACTTAGAAAGTAAGAATAAGCTTGGAGCTCAGGTTTGGATTGAAAGGCTAATAGCAATAGTCTCAACTGGAACATTAGTTTGGTTGATCTCAGCATCATGGGATTTTATGTTGAGCGAACTCAAATATGGAAAGCCTGTCTTCTTCGGAATTCATAGTGGATTTCTAACAGGGATCATTCCTATTGGATTCGGTCTCATTGCCTATCGGTTCTTTTTTCTCTTCTTAAAAAGTTTTGAAGAAAAAGAAGAGGGTGAAGGAGCTAGTCATGCTTGAAACCCTTAGTTTTGTCTCTATTCTTGTTTTAGCAGGTTTTGGCGTTCCTCTTTTTATCATCATGTCTCTCTTTGCTTTAACGGCCTTTAGTTTTACTGATGTAGAACTCTCAGCTGTGGCCATCGAGATCTATAGAATATCTTCTCAGGCTTCTATTTTAACAATTCCGCTTTTTACTTTTGCTGGTTATATGATGGCAGAAAGTAAGTCGCCTCAAAGGCTTCTTCGCTTTGCCGAAGCGGCTCTTGGTTGGTTACCCGGTGGCGTAGCGATTGTTTCGTTAGTTATCTGCGCCTTCTTTACAGCATTCACAGGAGCTAGTGGGGTTACGATAATTGCCCTCGGTGGACTTCTTTACCCAATCTTAAAAAATGAAGACTATTCTGAAGAGTTCAGTTTAGGGTTGATCACCACTTCTGGCTCACTTGGTTTATTATTTCCACCTAGCTTGCCTATCATTCTTTATGGACTTGTTGCCAAGGTCGATATTGATAAGCTTTTTCTTGCAGGAATTATCCCTGGAATTTTACTCATTGTTATTCTTTCAGCTTGGTCTATTAAAAATGGAAACATGGCCAAACGAAAGACTAAGTTCAATAAAGAAGAACTTCTAGCCGCTTTTAAAGGGTCCTTCTTAGAACTACTCTTACCTGTTGGTGTTCTTGTTGGTATCTATGGTGGGTTCACAACAGCTACTGAAGCGGCAGCCCTTACAGCCTTTTATATCTTTGTTATTGAGTGCTTTGTTTATAGAGACTTAAATATCTTTAAGGATATACCTAGCGTCATCTTGGACTCTATGAGTTTAGTTGGTGGAATCTTATTAATCCTATGTTGCGCTTTAGGGTTAACTAACTACTTAGTCGATGAAGAAGTCCCCATGCAGATCTTAGATCTCATGAGAGAATACTTAACCAATAAATATAGCTTTCTTTTATTTTTAAACGTGTTCCTGCTTATTGTTGGATCACTTATGGATATCTTCTCTGCCATTATTGTTGTGGTTCCATTGATTACACCAATCGCAGCAGAATTCGGAGTTGACCCCATTCACTTGGCCATCATCTTTCTAACTAATTTGGAGATTGGATATATTACTCCTCCTGTAGGTATTAATTTATTTATCTCTAGCTTTAGATTTAATAAGCCTGTAACCGAACTTTATAAAGCCTCTTTTCCGTTTCTTATCTTGTTATTGATAGCATTAGTGATAATCACTTATGTACCGGCATTGAGTCTTTATTTAGTTGAATAGGAGTGTTTATAAAATTATTTTTTACCATATTATTGCTGGTAAAATCTTTGGCGGCTTTCGGATCTAACGGAAGCAACGCCTTTTATGACCAGGTCTTTCTGGGAGAGAAAAACTTCGACCAGTTTTACGGACCAATACATCCAGATTACGAATTAAATAAAAACAATAGGGAACTCGAGTTTAAAGATGAGGTCTTTTTAAATAAGTACTTTGATAAGCTCGTCTCTCCTGAGTCCCTAGAGTGGAATAATAGATGGACCGAAGAGCTTCCTCTTCAGAGTTCATGTCCCAATTATTTCTTAAGTCAGAATATTGATTATATTAGGTACCTTTACCGCTTACTCACCATAAGCTATGCCTACGAAGCTATTAAGAATTACAATATTATGCTTTATAGACTTGGAATGGATGACTCAGCTTGTTCAATTAAATGGAAGAATAACTTTAAGTCTTGTAAGCCTCAAAATATTGAAATGAAGAAGTTTCTCAGACGGGCAAAGTATAAATACATCTCTGGAGATGAGGAAAAACTATATATTCTTCAAACCAAACAACAAAGAGGAAAGTGGCTAGGTAGTTTTAGAAGAAACTTAAGTAAGCCTGATCGATTAGATATCACTCAAGGTCGTCTGGCTTATCTTTGTAAGGAAGAGGGGTCAAATTGTGGGCTCCTTTCAATGAAAGAAATTGAAGAGAAGATTATCCTTTCATGTAAAAGAGAAAAAGACTTGATCCAAACTGTTTGTAGTGAAGATGATAGTCTGTATGGGATTAGCTACGCGAAAGAGCCACTTGAATTACTTAAGAGCGCTAATACTTTGGCTGTGATTAATAGCGGAGGCTATGGGGAACAATGCTTAGCCCGTTTCTCCAAGATTTTCAAAAATAGAGAACTTAAAATCGGTCACTTAAAGAATCTTTTTAGCGTCGTTCAGAATAACCTTTCTAAAAAGAAGAAAGGATATTTGCAAGGTTCAATCTTTTTACCAGGTGCTTTAAAAGAGTTTGATGACAAAGGTTTAGGAGACTTTATCTTTGCGGCTCCAACGCCGAAACCAACTCCTAGGGCAACGCCAGCTCCAACGCCAAAGCCAACTCCTAAGCCTACGCCAAAACCAATTATCGTGGCTAAGCCTGTACCTACGCCTATGGCGACTCCAACTCCTAGACCTACGCCGATTCCTAAAAAGGTATCTCAGTTTGAACTTGCTAGATTAGTAAGAGTAAAGCAGCAAGCTGATGAGGTGGGAGTTAATATGGAGGCTTTTACAAATGACTTTATCTTCACAGATAAGATGCTCGAGCTTTTAGAGGAGCCTCTTAAAGATTATCAAACCCGCCAAGCGCTTCAAGACATGAAGACCTTTGATAAGTTAGGAACGACTCAGGAACCAGTTAGGCTTACCTTTTTAAAATATTTTATTGATAAGAATAGCCATCAAGGTCTCTTTAATATTACGGCGATCTTAGGTAGCAGTTTCTGGGTTCAGAATGATATTGATAATATTCCTGGAGCTGTCTTTGTAGAGATTCGAAATGATAAGTCCACGGGTAATGTTTGGCAGATCATTGTGAAGAAAGCCCCTCAGTAGAACCCTGCTGGAGCAGGAACTGAGAGGCTCTTTTATATTTTTGAATTAATTAATCAAATTTCTTAGCAACTTTCTTAAGCTTTTTCGTAGTACTTGATCCCATGTCTAACATAAGAAGAAGCCCAGAGTTTTCGCCATTATTATCTTCACCAACTAGTGAGATATTACCAGTTCTAGTTTTACCTGTGTAAAATCTAGCTGTAACAATTGATCCACCGATGTTTAATCCTTTAACAGGAACAAACATACCAAAGACTTTTGGTCCTAAGTAGAAACTCATATTCTTGAATTTCTCAATTGTAAAAGCAACTGCTGGAAGTCTTCCGCTAGCAACACCTGGAAGGGGACGACCACCTGGAAGAGCCTGTGGATCAAGTTGATCTAAACCACCACCAAAGACATCTTGTAAACTAACTGAAACGGCCATTAATGTTCCGTCTGATTGAAGATCTGGGGAGATCTCAATATAGGAGTTGTTGTACTTCGGAATGTTATAACGAAGTCCTCCTTGGATATGAATGTTTTCAAAAACCATAGAGATAAGGACGTTGTCTTGTAACAGAGTTACTTTTGGTCCAATGACTCCGGGAATTTGAATGTTCTTTGCGCTTCCGCCATCTCCACATGAGGTTGAGAAGATAGTGAAACTAGTAAATAGTAGGGCAATCGTTAATGTTCTAACTCTTTTAGGTAATAAATTTTTCATGGCGCTCTCTCAAAAGAAACGTCGTTTCTTTTGAATGTTGGTTCCGTTGTAAAACACGTACAGGTAGAGAAAACGAACAGCAGGTGAACCAAAATTATAAATATCAAATCCTTTTGATCCCTTTAAGATGAACTAAAAAGCTCAGCCATAACTTAACAGTTTAGTTATTAGGGTCAAGGTAAGGATCGGTTGAAAAATTTTCCTCTTTAGGAATTGACACAAAATTGACTAAAAACAATTACTTGATCTAACTTTTTTGATCAAGAAATGAGTTTAATCGATATTCATTTAGTTCTCTTAAAAGAGCCAAGAATAATTGCCATTAGTCTGTAACTGTTGATTTTCAACACTCTGGAAAGCTTGCTTGTCATTTAAACTGAAGTCCATTGTGAAAACTTTTGCGCCAGTTCCAAGTGCACTTAATACTCCGTGGTGGGAGTCTTCAAAGATAATAGTCTCGCTACTCTTGGCCTCGAGAAATCGCATCGCCTCTAAGTAGCATCCGGGGGAAGGCTTTGTTTTAAAGACTTCATCGCGAGTTAAGCTAAACTCAAACTTATCGAAGATGCCGGCTTTTTTTAAGAAGAGATCTACCGTCATCCTCTCACTTGCAGAGACTAGTGAGGTCTTGATCTCACTTTCATTTAGATAATCTAGAAATTTAAAGAAGTCCTTAGCAAAAAGGGATTTAAAGTCAGTTTCAGTCATCTCACCTACAAGTTCCTCAATGATCTTATCTTTTTTTCCAATGAACTCGCTTCTTGAAATCTTTGGATGAAGTTCGGGCTTGTCCTTGTAGACGTTGTTATCTCCCCAGCCGACATAGCGGTTCATAATTTCGGTAACGGACATTTCAATTCCAAACTCTTTAAAGACTGATTGAATTGCTCGGGCATGCAGCGGTTCGCTATCAAGGATCGTTCCATCCATATCAAAAATCACTAACTTAGCAGTTTTTAAATTCTCGTTCATGTTAATCCTTTCCGTAGAGAGAGATAGATCCTATTTTACGATAAAATAAGGGAGTAGGGTACTTTAACAAAGGATTTACCCTGAAAGTATTCTCTGTTATCGATTCTCCGCCGCAGAAAAAAACTTCTCCTAATGGAGTTAAGAAGAGTGCTTCTAAGAAAAAGAAGATCACCATGCTTAAGCGTGAGAGTTTATCTCCAGCTCAAATCAGGGCTAAAGTAGAGAAGCACACTGCAAAAATAAATCAAAACCATGAAACGACTAAAGCTAGGATGGCAAAATTCAAAGCAGAAAAGTTGCCGGACTTAGACGAAGCAGCAAAAGATGCGTTAGCTGGAAAGACGGCAAAGATCAGAAAGCCAACCCCAGCTTCAGTTTCAGGACTAGAAGAAGAAAAGATGGATCAGGCAGAAGAGAAAGTTGTGGGGGATGTAGGCCTTAATAATCCGAATGATCCTGCCACCCACGGTAAGTTAAAAAGTGTTCTCTCTATGGGAGGTTTTAACTTCAGTGATAAAGAGCGAGCTGCTTTAGAGAATATTCTCAAGGATTAGCAATCAATTCGGCTTAACATTAATTGAAGCTTCTTAATAGTATCTCTAATAACATTATCAATTGAACCATCAATAATAGTTGCTGCTGAATGATCATGACCGCCACCACCAAGGGCATTCGCCATGATACCAACATCAATCTCACCAGTAGACCTTAAGCTTACTTTTACTCTGCGGCCAATCTGCCGAAACATACAGGCTACTTTGATATTATCTAAGATTAATAAGTGATTGATAAACCCGTGAGTGTCTTCAGGGTCCGTTGCGAACTTACTTAATGTTTCTTCAGTTAGTTTTAGCCAAGCAATCTTTTTATCATCAGTGGCTTGAGCTTTTGAAAGAACTGTTCCAAGCATCTGCATATAAGAAATTTCTTTTGCTCCATAGATTTGATTATAAGCGCTAGGGGGTTTAATCCCAGTGTCCAAAAGTTTTCCAATAAGACGATGAGTGTCTCCAGTGACTGTTGGGTACCTAAATGAGCTCGTATCAATTAAAACTGAAGTGTATAAAGAAAGAGCAATCTCTTCGTTAAATTTTACTTTTAAACTTTCGATCAACTTTCCAACTAGCTCACCAGTAGCTGCCATAGATGTATCAATACAGTGAATGGCCATTAGCTCAGGCGCGCAGGGATGATGATCGATAAAGAGGAGGTTCTTTGATCTTTGAACGAGATCAGATACCTTTCCAATTCTCGCAAGAGAGTTAGTATCGGCCACGATAAAGAGGTCGATTTCATCATCGGCGTGGTTTTTCTCATATTCTTCATAACCAATGATTGTATTGTGAGGGTCTAAGTACTTGTAGCGCTCAAGTAGAGGCTCTTCGTTAACGCAAATAGCTTCTTTACCAATGCTTCTAAAAGCGATGGCCAGAGCGATCTGTGAGCCAATGCCGTCTGCATCGGGGTGAAGGTGGGTAGAGATCACAATCTTTTTAGCGATCTTGGTTAAAGTCTTAAACAATTGAATATGTTCCATAATTCCTTTTCGACCTATTGTACTTCGGCCTTAAGAAATTAGGTATTTAAATAACCCGAGGGAAAAGCTCGGCTTTTCAAAAGGTTGCTTAATTTGGTAGGATTCTCTGTAATCACAATGTTTTTGAAAAGGATTTCAATAACTGCCAATGAGCGAAATACACGCAATCGAGCTTACTCAGGTTTCTAAAGAGTACCCTGGAGTTAAGGCCGTCGATAATATTAGTTTTAATGTAGGCCTTGGAGAAGTTCATGGTTTCCTTGGGCCTAATGGTGCGGGGAAATCTACCACCATGAGAATGATCACGGGTCTTATTCCACAAAGCACTGGTGAGATAAAGATCTTTGGAAAAGAAACCCTCTCTCATAAAGAAGTCCAAAACCATGTAGGCTTTCTTCCGGAACAACCTCCCTTATATTTAAATATGAAGGTCATAGACTATTTAAACTTTGTCTTAGAGCTGCATGGTTTTAAAGAAACGAAGTTCCGCGACTTAGCTATAGAGCGCTGTGGTCTTGAAAAGAACTTAGGTCGTTTAATAGGGAATTTATCAAAAGGCTTTAAACAGCGAGTGGGGATTGCCGCGACTCTCGTGCATAATCCAAAACTTGTTATCTTAGACGAGCCAACGGTTGGGCTTGACCCAGCTGCTATTGATGAAATTCGAAACTTAATCCTCTCTTTAAAAGAGAGTCATACTATCTTTTTATCGACTCATCATCTTCATGAAGTAGAACTTCTTTGTTCTCATATAACTGTTATTAACCAAGGGAAGATTATTCGCTCTGGAACATTAGAGCAAATCAAAGATGAGTTTAACCCTAGGCAAACTATCTTAATGGAAATTCCTAATTGGGATGATAAATGGAAATCAAACTTTAATTATCCAGAGCTCGTTATTGAAAGGATTTCAGGAGTCGTTACTTTTTCAACGACAGAAAAGAATGATATCAGAGCAGACCTTTGCAGAATATTAATTGAATCTGGTGCAGATCTTTTATCTCTAAAAAAAGAGAAAGCTCATGTTGAAGATATCTTTAGAAGTTTAACCGAGGAAGCTCGATGAAATACTTAGGTGGTATCTGGATTCTTTATAAAAAAGAAGTAAAGGACTCATTCTTCTCTCCCATGCTTTATATCTTAACAGCTCTTTTTTGCGTTATTATAGGCTGGCTCTTCTTTAATTACTTAGTGCTCTCTAAAGATGCCACAGCAGCAGCGAGTCTTACTCAGTCTGTGATTCTTCCTATCTTTGGGAATATTAATTTCATTTTTCTTTTTATGGCGCCTTTGTTAACTATGCGCTGCTTTGCTGAAGAGAAGAAGTTAAACACTTTAGATCTACTCTTTCATTCTCGCTTACAAAATATTCAAATCATCTTAGGGAAACTTTTCGCAAGTGCCACTTCAGCCTTCTTTATGCTGTCCTTCACTTTGGTCTTTCCCGTAGTGCTTGCCGTTAGCGGGTATTCAGATTGGGCCATTGTAGCAAGTGGGTATCTAGGAATTTTTCTTAGTGTTCTAAGTTATTTAGCAGTAGGGATCTTTGCTTCAAGTCTTACGGAAAACCAAGTGGTGGCGGCTCTCGTTGGCTTTTGTCTTCTTCTGGGCTCAATGCTTTTGGTCATGTCAGCTAATGCTTCACAAAACTATATTGTAGGTCAGATTCTAAGTTACTTATCTATTCCCTTTCACTTTGAGGCCTTTGTAAGAGGAGCTATGAAGTCTTATAGCTTTATCTACTTTGCAAGCTTTCTAAGCTTCTTCATCTTTTTAACAAGAGAATCTCTTGATTCGAGGAACTGGTAATGGGTTCCTGGTATAAACAACTCTTTATCATCTTAAACGGGCTACTCTATCTTGTTTCTATAGCTCTATGGATTGCGATACCAGAGGAACTTGTTTTAAACCTAAGTGCAACTTCGCTAGCTCTAATCATTACTTTAGTCATGCTGGTTGTTTATAGAAAAGAATTCTATCAGTTTTATATGAGTAGCTTCTTCAGAGGGATGAGTAAGTCTTTTGTTACAATCGTTCTTCTTTTTGGAATATTAGGTTTTATCAATTATATCTCTTTTAAAAACCCTAAGCAGTGGGATGTCACTGCGAATAAGAAGAACTCTTTAACAGATCAATCAACTCGCATCCTAAAGACATTAGGTAAAGGGTTAAGGCTGACCATCTTCTCATCTAAGAGTGAACAAGGAACGATAAGAGCCTTGCTTGATCTCTATCTTTTAGACAATGCTTCTATTGAAATTAATTTTATCGATATTCAAGTCAGGCCAGAACTTGTTAGTAAGTACGGAATTGAAAAATCTGGAACAGTTCTCGTTCAATTCTCTGGTAAAGAAGAGAAGGTAACAAACCTCTCTGAACTAGCTATAACGAACGCCATTATTAAAGTAAGCCGAGAAAAGGATCCTATCGTTTTCTATAGTACGGGCCATGGTGAATTAAACTTAAGCGCTAAAGAGAATGAGGGAGGAAGCTATCTTAATCAGCT
The DNA here is from genome assembly GCA_913061265.1 of uncultured Halobacteriovorax sp. Lineage (GTDB taxonomy): Bacteria > Bdellovibrionota > Bacteriovoracia > Bacteriovoracales > Bacteriovoracaceae. The sequence continues at coordinate 220,994 of CAJXVS010000002.1, forward strand.
TCTTGCCCAGGGAAGTTATGATCTTAGAGCTGTAAAGCTCTCAGCCTATTCAGAACTTCCAAGCTTTGTGGCGGCGCTTATTATATGGGGTCCAAAGCAAGGTTTTCATCCTATTGAATTAGAAGTTATCAAGAATTACTTAAAGCGCGGTGGCCGCCTGATGGTGGCCTTAGACCCTAACGTTGATGATGATAAGGTTGCGGATCTTAGGGAACTGTTAAGCAGTTATGGGGTTGTTATTGGAAATAATCTTGTCGTTGATAGGTTAAAACATATCAATGGAAGTAATGGCTCTGTTCCTATGCTTGATCGATATCACTCTGAACACGCCATAACTAAAGAATTTAAAGGACAAGTCTTCTTTCCTCTTGTCTCTTCAATCCAAAAGATAGAAGGAAGCAAAGGTAAGCTCTCCGTACTTGCCCAGAGTTCACCTTTTCCAGCGAGTTGGGCAGAGCTTAGTTTAAAAGAGTTCGTATCAGGAGTGATTACTTACAATCAAGAGGAAGATACAAAAGGTCCCCTTGGTCTTTACGCCGCATGGGAAGCAAAAGGTACGGCCACAAGGATGATCCTTTCTGGAAACTCAACCTTTGTTATCAATAGTTATCAAAAGTTCTCCAAAAACTTCTCACTCTTTCTTAACTCTTTAAGTTGGCTAGTGAACGAAGATAGACTGATTTCTTTTAATTTACCAGTCGTCAATGACGAGCCGGTCTTTATCAGCGCTCCTCAATTGGGAATCATCTTTTACTTTTCTGTTCTCTTTGCTCCCTTGAGCCTCATCATTATTGCCATTGTTATCTATCGGCGAAGGATAAGGTTGTAGATGAAGAGGATTCTCTTTTTGACACTTATCTTTGCGGGGCTGGCCTTTTATACCTACCAATCTGAGGAGCTAGGCGGAATAGCGGAGAAAGAATCAGAATTAAAGAAGCATAAGATGATCGATGCTGAGAACTTAGGTGATATGAGAAAGATATCAACAACAAGCTTTAAGCTGATTCGTGAAGATGAGTTCTTTATGACAGGTTCTGGAGAACTTGTGGATGGCTTTCGTTTACAAAAATTCTTAGATATCTTAGGCCGGATGCGAGTCAGAAGGTACTTAGGTCCTGAGGAATACAACTTAGAAAAAAGAAAATATTTTTTTGATAAAGAGGCTCTTACTTTAACTTTCGAGTTTGATAAAGGTGAGATCGTTTTTCGTTTAGGAAGAAAACTTGATTTTGATCAAAGCTTTTACATGGAAGTGACTCAAGACGGGCAAACGAAACAAATGGTGGCTTTTGATTCTTCTCCAAACGAAGGAACTTACGATAAGAAAAATTTTCATAAAAATCCTGAAAAGTATTTGAGATTTAAAACGATGCTCTCTTTAAAAGAGAACTTCTTTATCGATACACACCTTTTTAGAAATGAGTTTAAAACCAAGAAGATAGCTTGGAAGAGCTTGAGCCTTAATAATTTAAGAAATAGGGCCTTCTCAATTGATCTTATTGCTCAAGCAACAACGCCTAAAGCACCAAATGGAATGATGGTTAAGAACGAAGCTATCAATAACTATCTTCAAGAGCTGATCAACTTCAGTGGGCAGTCTTGGTTAAAAAATGGAGAGCTTGAAGACGAGGTCGCAAGCCTCACCATAGAGAGACAAGATGGAAGCTCTTCTCATATAAAGGTCTTTAAAAAATATAATACACAGCCTGGTAGTTATATTCACTTAGTTGAAGAAAATAAGATCCTTGCCATTAATCCTAAATCTATAAAGCTGTTCTTTAAAAAGGCTCAAGATTTTTGGGACCTAAGAGCGATTCCTACGAAGAGACCAAAAGCTATGAAGCTTAGTTTTCCTGAAGAAAAGGAAATAGATGTTGAGTTCAATTACGCTAAGGCTTTTAAAGCTCTTTCTCCAACTAAAATAGCTGGAGAGGCAGTTAATCTTGCTTTTAAAAACTTAGTAGACCTCTTCTCCGTGGAAGCTGATCAGATATCTGATTTAGATCAAGCAAGTGATCTAAGTGCTAGCTCTTATGTCGTCAATTGGGGTGGCAATAAGATGATTGAAGGAAGAGAATTTCATGTTATTCTTAAGGAGCAGGAAGTTATTTTGGCCAATAAGAAACTTGGTTATAAGCTGCATTATCGGCTCGATAACTTAAATGGTATAGGTTCTAAGCTAAAGGATTTTTTCTTAAAATAATGATCAACTTACTTTCAAACTATATTTACGCTTTTCTGCATCCGTTTAAGACACATACGCTTTTAAATGCCGTGTCTGATCATCAAGTTGATATTAAGGAAAACCGTCACTTTCAATTAGTAGAAGATACTCCCACTGGAATGAACGAAGCTGATGATACTGAACTTCATTTTGTAGAGGCCATGAGTATTTCTTGGATCTTTATTGTGATTCAAGGCATCTATTCACTATTTGCAATACACTTAGGTTATCAAGCTTTCTCAATGGTTCACGGCGAAGAAGAGGGTTTAACCGCCTTATTGATTCCTAATTTTCATAGCCAAGGGAAGAGTCTCGTTTTTTGGGGCATCCTTTTACAGATTGTTTTCTTTCCTCTTTTTATTTGGTTCTATACAAGGCTTTGGGGCAGCTTCATCAAATTCTTTGCGGACCTCTTTGAAGTTGAAGGAAGAGTAGAGGAAAAGACGAACCAGGTCATCAATCACTCTTTAGTTAGTTATACTTTTCTTGTTCTACCGGTCTTTGGATCAATGGCCCAAGGGATAGGGATGCTTTTTTATCTGTATGCAGGACTTAAGAACAATTTTAAGTTCTCACATATTCAAAGCCTCGTAATCCTAGTCTCACCAGTGATATTCCTAGGTTTTACGTTTATACTGCTTCTTGTCATGATCTTGATGGTCGTCATCTCTTTATAAAGTCAGAAAATATTAAGATTTTTAAAATCCTTAAGTTAATGAAATCAGGAAAGTTTTCCGGCGGCCAGCATTTACTATAGGCCCCTAAGCGGCCAAACTGCCAAGACACACATAAAAAAATTTCGGACACTAATATAATATTTTACGAGGGGGTAACGTGTCTCCATTTGCCTTAGCACCAAGTCTTTATGGACATATAGAAGTCGTTTGCGGACCAATGTTTTCTGGAAAAACAGAAGAGTTGATTCGTAGAGTAAAGCGAGCTCAAATCGCAAGACAGAGAGTTCAGATCTTCAAGCCAATGATTGATAATCGTTACCATGATGAAAATGTTGTAAGTCATTCTGCTCAAAGTATTGAGGCTCAGCCTATTGAATGTTCTTCAGATATCCTTGAGCATCTTTATGATTCAACAAGAGTAGTGGCCATTGATGAGGTTCAATTCTTCAATGAAGATATTATTCCTATCGTTAAGAAATTAGTTCGAAGAGGAATTAGAGTTATCTTAGCCGGACTTGATCAAGACTATAGGGGCGTTCCTTTTGGTCCTATCCCTCACTTAATGGCCGTGGCCGATAGAGTGGATAAGGTGCAAGCTATTTGTACTGTTTGTGGTGCCCCTGCAACTAAAACCTTTAGAAAGAATGTTGAAGACGACGCTCAAGTTCTCGTTGGTGAAACTGATCTTTATGAAGCTAGATGTGGAAATCACTTTGAGTATCATGAAGAAGAAGAGCTTATTAGCTATAGAAAAGCTGCTCCTGAGCCCACTGAAACTTCTATTTAGAGACTAACCTTGAAAATCAGTCTCTTATGCTATAATTCTAACAGTCTCAATTAAGGACAAAATCCGGGAGGCTGTTATGGCCATTGATGTATACCTATCTGAAGAAAAAATCCAAAAAAGAATTGCTGAACTTGGGGCAGAGATCTCAAAAGATTATGCGGGAGAAGAGGAAGTCATCGTTGTTGGTGTCTTAAACGGCTCCTTTATCTTTATGGCCGATCTAGTAAGAAAGTTAGATCTTCCAGTTCAGATGGAGTTCCTTGGAGCTTCTTCATATGGCGATGAAACAGAATCATCAGGAAATGTTAAGATTCATTTAGATCTTAGAAAAGATATCTCAGGTAAGCATGTCCTTCTCGTTGAAGATATTGTCGATACCGGAAATACAATTAAAGCGCTTCAAGAATTACTCTCAGGAAGAAATGCTAAGTCTGTTAAGGTTTGTTCATTTCTCTTTAAGCCAGCTAGGCTAGTTCATAAAGTTAAAATAGATTACTTAGCTTTTGAAATAGAAGATCACTTCGTTATTGGTTATGGTCTTGATTATGCTGGTCGATACAGAGAGCTTCCTTATGTTGGAATTTGGTCAGAAGAGGAAAAGTAGTGACTATTGAAGTTAATGGCTCTGTAAGAGTCGACTTAGTAGGGGGAACCCTCGATTTAAGCCCAATAAATTTAATCTTAAAAGACGTTGTAACAATGAACGTTGCTACTTCGCTTATGGCGAATGTAAAACTGACTAAGATTAAAGAAGACCATATCCATTTTATTTCTAAAGATTACGAGAGTGAGAATAAATTCTCTCTCTCTTCTTTTACAGAAGAGAATTTAAATGGGGATACCTTTGGACCTTTGAAGTTTCTTTGCCAGGTTTTAGCCTATTTTAAAATTAAAACAGGAATTAAGATTGAATTAGAATCCGGTTCTCCGGCAGGAGCTGGGCTCGGTGGATCATCTGCCATGGGTGTAAGTTTCTATTCAGCACTTTGTGAATTCTTTGATAGGGAACTTGATAAAGACCAGGCGATTAAAGTTGTTAATGGAATTGAATCTAGAATCTTAGATAGCGGGCCTGCTGGTTATCAAGATTATTACCCCGCTCTTCATGGGGGAGTCCTGGCCCTTCATCCTAGTGTTGATTCAATCAAGGTAGAGCAGCTTTTTTCAAAAGAACTTAAAAAGGCTCTCGAAGAGTCGATCACTCTCGTTTACAGTGGTGAGCAGCGCCACTCAGGAATGAATAATTGGGAAGTTTATAAAGGCTTCTTTGATAAAAATTATGAAATGCGTTCTGGGTTGCAAGAAATATCTAAGATAAGCCAACAAGCTTATCAGGCTTTAAAAGCAGGTGATTATGCACTTCTTCTAAAAAAAATCAGTGAAGAAGGGGAAATTAGAAAGAATCAATTCCCAGGAATTGTGACTCCTTCTATGAAATCACTGTATAATAATCTTAAGGAGACGGTTCCAAATCTCGGTATGAAGATTTGTGGTGCCGGAGGTGGTGGATGCTTTTTATTAATCCATGATCCTGCTAGTTCAGACTTAGTATCTAAATCTATTTTAGAAGCAGGTATGAAGAAGCTAGAGTTTCATATCGAATCCCCCCTTTAGCGAACCTATTTAAAATCTATGGCAAATCAAAAGATTGCTGGCATGAGTATGAAAGGTGGTAGAAAAGATAAGTTCTTTTTCTGCCTCTTAGAATATTTTCCCGAGCATGAAAGATGGGCCTTGAAATCTCTTCTTCAATTAAAAGACGAATCTGGAATTGACCGAGAAGATATTGTTCGAAACTGGATTGAAAAATTTGAAGTCAAAGACCTCGTCGTTGATTTCCCTCTAAGCGAACCTGCCTGCCATCCTTGCTCTCTTGATTGTCCAGGAATCACAAACTGCGAAGTTGAAGAAGTTAAGAATATTAACGACCTTATTACTGAGCTGATTAAAGAAGACCAGAGATTAGCGGATGAGAATCCAAAGAGGTATGAGCAAAAAAGAAATAGCCACGATGAAATAGATTATTCCCGAGACGTCTTTCATAAAGAATCTCATGAGCATATTCTAAGTAGGTCTTTTAAAAGAAGGCTCAAAAAAGGCTACCTTCCTTACTGGAACCGACCTATTGATCTTTGGGTATGGAATTTTTATTACGATCAACTTCTTGACCTCTTTAATTCAAGCTATGATTCTTTTGGTAATACTAGTCTTATGATCCTCTCTAGGTTTAGTTACCTAAGAAGACATTTCCCAAGTGATTTAAAATTATATGAATCCTTTGGCCCTATTATTTTAATAGAGCTTCTAAGATCAGGAATCATTAAGAAAAAACATATTCAAAACTTTAATGATATCGAATTAGGTATCGAAACAAGAATTGATCTTGTTCAAAAGATAGAGAAAGAGGCGAATCTATTTATCTATGATCATGACTTTGAAGTCTTAATTAAGAACCCGCACGCCTTTGATTCTTTTATGTTGGCCCTCTCTGGTATGCAGTCTCTAAGTGGAATGGCGAGAGACTTACCTATCTGGACTAGGCCTAAAGAGACTAGCTTTCTTGTTCCTAACTTTTCTCTTGATAAGGATAAACCCTAAGTCCGAATGCATTGAAGGCCATAAGCCCTCCTAGTGCTACGAATATGATGGCGGCAGGGGGAGAATCAGCAAAGACAGAGAATCCCCATAGTGGAAAAAGTAGAGCAGCAGACCAAGCGTAAAGCTTAAGGTAGGCGATGGCAGCTTTCTTATTTTTATTATAAAGAACATAATTAACAATATGAATGAGGGCGGCTAAGCCCAAGAGCATGATTAAGCTTTGGGTCATAAGCGTGTAAAGACCTTCTAAATGAGCGCTATCAAGACCTTGCCCTTTTGCAGCAATTTCAATGAGTTGATCAATATTCTCTTTGTTCGTAAATTTTTTATAGATATAGTAAAAAGTCCAAATATCAGCGAATATAAAGAAAACAGTACTGTTATTTCTAAACTTGGATAAACCCATTTTGTCGAAGAACTTTCTCATTTATTGCCTTTAAGCTAAGATTAGATACCTCTAATTATATGGTTTAAAATTATGCTCGCACAAGTACTGCTTTTGGTTCTCGCTATTGGAATCCTCTATTTCGGAGCTGAGTTTGCTTTAGATAGTGCTGAGAAGATTGGCTTCTACTTTGGTCTATCTCCTTTAGTCATTGGTCTTCTCATTGTAGGCTTTGGAACTTCTCTACCTGAGTTCTTTGTTAGCCAGCTCGCCAGTTATCGTGGCCACCCCGAAATCGCTCTTGGAAATATTGTAGGCTCTAATATTGCTAACCTCTTTTTAATTCTCGGGGTTTCAGGAATCATTACGACCCTAGTGGTACAGAAAAGAGAAATTAAAATTCAATTCTTTATTCATATAATTCTTACCTTGGCTTTGATCGGAGTTCTAACTTACGGGAAGCTTAACTTCTTGACGCTTGGAGTATTTAGTCTTTTCTTCCTTCTCTATCTTTTTCAAACCTTCCAAGAGATGAAGAAGGGGAGGATCGAAGCTTCTCCAGATGACGAGAGCCCTGAAAAGATTGGTCTTATGACGACTGGGAAACTTATCCTAGGCTTTGCTTTGCTTTACGCAGGAGGAGAGCTCTTAGTCTTAAGCGGTACCAAGATAGGAGAACTTTTAGGAGTTAGCTCTTATATTATCTCGGCCATCTTCATCGCTTTTGGGACTAGTTTTCCAGAGCTTGTAACGGCCCTGATCGCATGCATCAAAAAGAAGGATACTGAACTGATAACTGGGAATATCATCGGCTCGAATATCTTTAATGTTGCCTTTGTTCTGGGCTCATTAGGGTTCTACGATATTGAGATCAAACAGAGCTTTCACGTAGAGCTCTGTCTTATTGGCGGGGCTGCTCTTTATCTAATGCTCCTACCATTGATCAAAAAGAACTTCGGGAAGCTCTCGGGGCTAATCTTCCTCAGTGGCTATGGTTACGCTGTCTTTCATTGGGTTTCTTGATTTTAAGATCTTTTTATTTAAATAATTGCCTCTTTCTAGGTATTTACGAATAATTACATAGGTGATTTGTAGACTCTTGGCGTTATTTGCGTGAATTCAGTAAGTTAACATAGGTAACTATCTATTTATGTTATGGATATTACTAAGGAAGCTCCAATCTTTGACCCAAATTAACATTTCTAGATATGATTTTCTTGTGGGGTTTTAAAGGAACGAGGAGGTTTCTTATGAACGCAGCAGTTATGAAAATATTAATCTTAGTGGGAATCTTATTTGTGGGGACTAGTTGTTCTAGCAGTGAGTCACTTCGGGAGAAATATATTTCTTCGGATCTTAGAAAAGCTCGCGAGCTTGCTCTCAAAAAAGAGAAGTTAAACAGAAAGGTTTCATCACATTATTTTATTAAAGGCTCCCTACCTTTGTAGGGAGTTTAGTAAGACTAAAGGCCTAGCTATAGTCCCGCTGTTGCAGTTTTCTTTCGACGTCTTTTTTGGCCTTATCAGCTCTCTTATCAAAATCTTTCTTTCCACGACCAAGAGCAATTTCCATCTTAACTAAACTACCTGTGAAATAAATGATCGTAGGAACGATGGTCATCTTTTGCGCTTTTACTTGATGAAGTAGTTTCTCGATTTCTTTTTTATTTAAGAGAAGCTTTCTTTTTCTCGTTTCTTGATGATTATTAATATTTCCAAATTCGTAATGAGGAATGGTCATGTTTTGAATCCAAGCCTCTCCATTCTTATCAATATCTACCCAGGCTTCAGCGATGCTAACCTTTCCAGCACGAAGGCTTTTAACCTCAGTACCAACCAGAGATAATCCAGCTTCGAACTTTTCTTCTAAAAAGTAGTCGTAACTGGCACGTTTATGTTTTGCGATGATTTTTTTTCCCATATTAAAACTTTAAACGAAGTCCTCCGCTTGCTGCGATGACACTACCACCTACTTTGTATCCAGGGGCACCGATCTTACTTCCTGCAGAACCATCTTCCTGATTCGGGGTCTTTGTAACATTGAGTTCTTCAAGCTTGTGGTATTGGGCACCGGCACTTAAATCCAAGTCTTTTCCGAAGAACTTCATTGAGATAGTTCCACCACCAGTAATGATAAGGCTATTACTATCAACTGAGTTTCCTGATCCAGAGAAGTTTCCTTTCAAAGGAGTAGGCTTATAAGAGAGCCCGGCCATGAGGGAGAGGTTATCATTTATTTTAAAAGTCGTTCCGATCTTTGGAACCGGAATATTTCTCAATTGAATTTTTTCGAAGTCATCACTTGCTATGATAACGCCGCCACGATCTTTAACTCTTATAACGGGGGTTTTGTAGTTTTCCCAAAGTTGGTATTCAAGAGTTCCTAAAAAAGTAAAATTCCCAACTTGATAAGCTCCTCCAAAACGAAAGATATGTGGATCATAATAGATCATTGATTCAATAGTGATTTGAAAGAGAGCGGAGGTCGGGTCATTGATGACACCATTAGCCTGAGTCTCTAAGTTACTTTTCATTTCTTGTTGATAGGTAAAGGCAGCGGACCAATTATTTTTTCTATAAACTGTAGAAAGAATAGCCGCGAGGGAAGGCTTTACTTCAGTCTTTAATCCTGCGCTCGTGCCAAAACTTGTCCCGTTTAGTGAAACATTATTCGTTGTATTGGCGCCTGCTTGAAAACCAATATGAGCTCCAAGGGAGAAGGCAAAGTTATCATTAAGCTTATGAGCATAATTTAAATGCATCATGGTTCTTCTATAACGAGAACGGTACATAACATATTCTGGCAAGATGGCATCACCGGAGTTAGTCTCCATTGTTTTTCCAAGAGGCATGAAGAGTGAGAACGAAACTGTTCCTGCTCCTTCGACTGCAATAGGAAGAGTGACGTGAAGAGTAGTGCCTAGATAGTTTGGGTAATCAGTAGAAACGGCGCTATTTTCAGTTCCTGTCGTTGAGTTTGTGCTGTTTTTAATAACAATATTTGAAATAGGCTCAAAGTCGGTGCTAACTGATGCGATTGAGGTAGAAAAAGTTAAAGTATCACTAAAGGCCATTAGGGCCGGGATATAATAATTATTTGCAGGGTCAAACTCATCTGAGTTAGCTTGATTTCCAACTGAACTTGTTGATGGAGCCGTTCCAAAGAATTCAGCATAGTTGGCCTGGGCCTGAAGGCTAAGGAAGGCGACAAGGATGACGGCAATTATTCTCATGAAAATTCCAGAAAAATTAACTAGTTAAAAAAGAATAGAGTAGCTGAATCTCAGCTCTTTTGAAAGTCTCTGCCCTTGCTGTGCGAGGGATGTCGCACCTTGTAAAGGCAAGGTCTAGTTTCTCTAGATCGTATTGAGATTTCAAAACGTTATAAACTTGTTTACGTCTAAACCTGAAGAGGGACCTTAAGAATTTTTCAAATTTTCTAAATTCTTCTGGTTCAATTTCCGGGATTTCTCTTCTTTTAAATGAAACCACCATTGAATCTACTTTTGGCGGCGGAAGAAAGGCTTCCGGAGGAACTTTGCAAAGCTCACTAACTTCAAAGAAAACAGAGCATAGAGCGTGCAAAGAATTCATATCATCTTTGCCTTTTGCGCTTTTTCCTATGATCTTTAGGCCAACTTCTTTTTGAACCATCAAGGTCATCTGATCTATTGATTTCCATTGCAGGAAATTGACGATTAAGGGAGAGGCTATATTGTAAGGCAAGTTACTAACGAGCCAAACTCTTCTCTCACTCCAACTAAGGTCACTTAGAAGTTCTTCTTCGTTTAATTTGAGTGCGTCCATAAAGAAGATATTCTTTTCTTCAACATGCTCACTGATATATTCAACCATTCGCCTGTCTTTCTCTACGACAGCAAGTGGTTTATCTAGTTTTGCTAAAACCTTTGTTAAGACAGCTGGCCCTGGTCCAACTTCGAGGATGACATCAGCAACCTCTGAGAAATCTGAAGTAATCGTCTCGATGATAGCGTCGTCATTTAAGAAATGTTGACCTAAGTCTTTATTGGCAAAAGGAAGTTTACTCAAGAGAAGGGCCTTTTTTTGAGAATGCTTTTTTATCTTCTTTGCTTAAGAATCTTCCAAAAGCATCAATCAATAGGCAGTCAGGGTAAGCAATAGCTTTTTCATTCATTGTTCTTAGTGCGTAGTTGGCAATCATCCCGCCGTTATCTGTGCAGTACTTTGGGGCCACAATATGGACTTGTTCATGCTCATTTTTCATGACTTCTCGAAGGTGGCTATTGCAAGCAACTCCTCCGCCGATGACTAAGGGAAGATTTCTTCCAAATCTTTCAAAGGCCACGTCTCTAGCAAAGGTGCTTTTTAATCTGAGGGCATCAACGATAGCAAACTGATAAGAAGCACAAAGGTCATCCCACTTATCAAAGCCAGGATTCTTCTCTAGGAAGAATCTTAAAGAAGTCTTAGTTCCTGAATAACTCAAGTTACAATTCTTTGAAGTCTTTAATCCAACGGGAAAAGGATAGGCCTTAGGATTTCCCTTTTTAGCCTTTTCATCAATGATTCGTCCGGCAGGATAGTCTAGGCCCATAAGCTTTCCGCCTTTATCAAAGGCTTCTCCAGCGGCATCATCGATGGTTGTTCCAATCATTTCAAATTGAGTTGGGCCAGTCGCTATGACAAACATGCTATGCCCACCACTGACAATTAGGCCAAGGTAGGGATAGCTTACTTTTTCAGTGAGGTGTATTGCCTCAAGGTGAGCGTAGAGGTGATTGACTGGATTAAGAGGAATCTTATGAAGGAGGCTTAGAGTCTTTCCAGCATTTAGGCCAGTGAGAAGCGGTCCTAAAAGTCCCGGGTGTGTTGTAATCCCGATCAAGTCAATTTGGTCAGCTTCAACTTTGGCCTCTTTAAAGATCCATTCTAAAACAGGGGCAAGCTTGGCTAAATGGTTCCGTGCAGCAAGTTCAGGAACAACTCCGCCCCATTCTCCAAGGAATTCGTCTTGGTCAAAGGACTTCATGGCAATGACTTCTGGTAATTCCCAGTTATCAAGGTCGCTAGTTCCTTTGAGAATACAGACAGATGTGTCATCACAGCTGGTCTCTATTCCTAGAATGAGTTTGTCGTTATTGGCCATTAGAATGGAATCCTAGCATAATGGCGCCTAAAAAAGAATAGAAGAAGGGAAGGCGCTCTATGGCCAAGAAGCTGATTTTATTTATTTCTCTAATCCTGATGTCCAGTTGTAGTTTTGTTTTCTATCAGCCGGATCGGTTTCTTCACGCTCTTCCAGAAAAATATAAAACTGAATACGAGCAGCGCTGGTTCGAGGCTTCTGATGGGACTAAGCTTCATGCTTGGTTCTTACTGAACTCTGAAAAACTCAAAAAACCAAAAGGCCTCTTTATCTTCTTTCATGGAAATGCTCAAAATCTTTCGAGCCATTTTGCTAACCTAGTTTGGCTTACCAAGCATGGTTATGATGTCTTTATCTTTGACTATAGAGGCTATGGACTTGTAGATGGTCAGCCTAATCAACAAGGGGTTAATAAGGATGGGTTAGCAGCTCTTAACTACGGTCATGATCTCTTTAAGTCTGGGGGTTATAAGAAATTTATTGTTTATGGTCAGAGTCTTGGTGGGAATATTATGGCTCGCTCCTTTACTGAGTTTAAGCATAAAAAAGATGTGGATCTATTGGTCTTTGATTCAACTTTTAGTTCTTATCAAAGGATTGCATTTAATAAGTTAAAAAGAATCCCTATTACTTATGTTCTAAGTCCTCTTGCCTTTATCTTAGTAGATGACCGCTTCGCCTCTTATAAACATTTAAAAGATATTAAAACCCCTAGTCTTATTATTCATGGACAAAAAGATATTGTTGTTGAGCCCGAGCATGGCAAATATATCTATGACAATATTGGTAGTGAGAAGAAATGGTTTTGGCCTATTCCTGGGGGACATCATATAGATGTCTATTTTCGGCATGACCACCGTTATAGGAAAAAGCTTTTAGATTTTATTGAAAAAGAAATCTAAGATTCATTCTTAGGGCATGCAAGCATATCCATTTTCTTCTTAACTAAATCATGCTTAGGCGCCCCTGGTTTTCCATTTTCTTGAACGTCATACCACTCAGGTGATTGATCAGGTACATGACAATTTAGGCATTTTTCCTTCATGTTCTCAACCTTCGCTTGAGGCGTGATTTCTGAAGAAATGGAAAAGGGATGTTCGTTATGGAGTTGGTGGCAGTTCATACATTGAACATTAGCGAAGTTATGAGTGACCCCTGCTTTCTCGTCTCTTTTAAGCCAAGCTTTTGAAAGCTTTTGAACCTTCTTTTTCGGAAGCTCTCTAATTGAATCGATTCCTTTAAAAGCCCTACCCACTTCTTGCCAGTAAGTCTTTTTTATCTCTTTGAGTTTGGCCTCTTCTGATTCTCTCTTCTTTGAGTACTTCATCTTATCTGTTTTTGTAATCTTGTATTTTTCCTTGTCGATATGAATCAATTCGTCAGGGAAAGCAAACCCATCAACTTCAGAAAAGCCTAAAGAGTGACAGCCAATACAAGTTAAGTTCTTATCTTCATTGGCATTTATTAAAGTAGCATAGGCAATTGAATGGGGGGTTTGACTCCAAAATTCAACTTGAGGCTCGTGACACTCAACACAGGAATTAGCAGTAGCTTTTTTTGTGACCTGACCTTTTGTATGATTGGCCATTTGGCTTTGCTCTTGGATCTGAATGACTTTTACTTTCTCTTTATGCTCATCGATAAAAGTTGAAAATGCATTTGGCCGTAACTTGTCCTTAAGTTCGTCACGAATCTCATGAAGAACCCATGCATCTTTGGTTTTATCACCAGAGAAATCAACTTCAATTGAGCCTAGATAATGATTTCTTGAAAGGACCTGAGCTAGTTTTGTTGTCTTTTCTTCATATGGAATTTTTGTAAAACTTTGAGTATGCGCCCCTAAAACCCAATCGATAAAGGGAAAATCTTTGACTAGCTTTTGATCGTTTGGCATTCCTGAGTGAGAAAGAAGAATGAATCTATGCTTCTTATTATCCTTTGAATAACCCGCCTTCTGAAGTTCTGGCATAAAAGCCTTAAGCGCCGTACTTGGTGTTGTGAATAGTCCTTGAAACTTTGGAGGGAGAATATCTGGATCAACAATACCTGTCATAAAGAACTTATGTTCTCCCTTTTCAATAATAACGAGTTTCTTATGAGGAAGTTCTGCTTCGTTAGCAAAGTTCATAACTAAGTATTGGAACTTTGATTTCTCTAATAACTTCTTTAAAAATGGAGTTCCTAAGGCCAAATCCTGATCTCCAGGAACTGCATAGTTTAAACCAATAAGGTCCATTCCAACGGCGAGGTTTTCGGCACCAAAAGTAAAGCTGTCTTTCATTGTTGGTGGAAGGTTTGGAGAAGGAAAAAGCATATCCCCAGTATCTAATAGGATCACTGATCCTGTAGTTTTCAACTCATGAAGTTTTCCTGCAACTTGAGGAAGGCCTCCAAGCGGGAAGTGCCTACAACCGCAAGGGTGTGTTTCTCCATTTATATTATGACTAAAAACAAGGGAGAGTTTATCTTCTTTGATTTGAACAACTTCATGAAAAGGATTGGTAGGCTTAGATTTAGTGCAGGAGAAAAGAAATAGCCCTAGAAGTGCTAAATAGGAAAAAGTCATTTTCATTTCTATCCTCAGATTTTAGCTAATAACTTCTTAGCCTCACCAGATTGTTTTGCCTTTGGAAAGCGTGTTAACAATTCATTAAAAGTTTGTTTTGCTTCTTCTTTTTTATTCATTCTTTGAAATGATTTACCAAGAAAGAGGAGGCCGTTCTTATTATAACCGCTTTTGGGAAAATCCGTAAAAAGTTTTGAAAAGTAGATAAGAACTTGATCATCTTGCTTTAAGATAAAAGAACACATACCAAGATTATGAAGGACCCTTGAACGCTGAGATCCACTAAGCTTTTTCTTAAGCAGGTCTTGAAGGAGGTTTTTAGCCTCTTTATATTTACCTTTCTTATAAGTGGCCATGGCCTTGTCATAAGCTGAAACCTTTTTACTTGATTTAGTTTTTGTAGCTGTCATTTTTGTTAGGCTGCTTAAAACTTTATCAAGATAGATCTTTTGATCAGCCACTTCAGCCTTCAAACTAGCGACTTCAGTGTTAAGGCTTTTATTATTCTCTTCAACGACAGTTAACTTATCTTTGAGTTCTTTGATTTGATTTTGAACAGTAGTCTTTTGTTGATGACCACTCTCTTCAACTTGCCCTGTAATATTATTCATTCTTTCTTCGAGTTGCTGCATCCTTACAGTGGCTTCAGCAGTGATCTTTTGAGACTCAGAGACTTGTAGGTTTAAGGTCTCTACCATTTGTCCCTGTGCAATTTCTTCTTGAGTTTTACAGCTATTAAGAGAAATGATGAAAAGAAGTAATATTGTCCATTTCATGGGACCATCCTTGAAGAATTATTGAGGTATTGTGGTGACTTCGAGAGCTGCCTTTCGGCGAGAGATAAACTCAGCCTTCTCAGAAAATTTTTGAGAGATGACGGCATATTGCTTGGCTTTATTAAAATACTTTCTTTTATAAGAAGATTTTGCTTTTAGATAATAGAACTCTGCTTTTCTAAAGAGTCCTGGAGCTAAAGTTTGAGACTTCGCTTCTTTAGCTGCGAGAAAAGCTGTTTGAGCTAGTCTCATTTCAAGCTTGGGGCGTGTCGTCGCTAGACCACAGCCCCCTAATGATAATGCAATAAATGCAAATATTATTGATCGCTTGAACATGTCTTAATTACTTTGCAGTAATGACGAAGTTTCCTCTTCGGTTTTGACCCCAAGCTGATTCATCATGACCAAAAGAAACTGGACGTTCTTTTCCAAAACTAATAGTTGAAACTCTTGATCCAGATACACCAAGTGCTACTAGGTAATTACGAACAGCTTTAGCTCTTCTCTCTCCTAGGGCAAGGTTGTACTGAACACCACCACGCTCGTCGCAATGACCTTCAACTTGAACATCAACTGATGTCGCTGTTTTTAGGAAAGTGGCAGCAGCGCGAAGTTTATCTTTAGTGTCTGAAGATAAGCTTGCAGAATTGTAACCAAAGTAAATAGTCTTTAGAGGACCTGTCTTACCCGAATCACTATCGGCATTTAATTCAAGATCAACGTCACTTGAATCCATGTCATCAGTTGAAGAAACAGAAACGTCATCTCCAGCAGCTGTTTTCTTGTTTGAAGAACCACAGCTTGAAACCACTAAAGATAAGGCTAACGTCAATACGAGAGTTAAGCCTTTTAGAGGATGTGTCATTTAAAACTCCTTAAGTTATAGATTTATTGTTTTCTTAATCATTAAGATAGGTAGAATTATAGAGGAAATTAAAGACCCTTTAAAGGTACAACGTCGTGAAATCTTTTTATTATTTATTCTTACCCATTGCGCTAAATTTTATCCTTAACTGTTTTACTCCAGTAATGGCTGAGACAATCTATAAAAAGAAGTCAGCTTCTGAGTTAACAGACGAGAAATTCACATATGCTCTTAGCGTTGAAACCGCCTTCGGTACCATGGACATTGAGGTTCACGCCACGGAGAAGAATGAGGCCTATGTTAAACGCGTAGCTCAAATCCTCTCTGAAGATGGAAAGAAAGTAATTGAATATTTTGGTTATGTACCTTTCAACACTCTACATATTTTAGTTGATCGCTTTGTGTCGGACCGGGTTTCTGATCGAGCCAATGGGGCAGCAACTGTCCGTCCTAGGCCCTGGATCCAACTTAACACGGCACCCCCACACGGAATTGAGCATTTAGTAACTCGAGGAGATTGGGTTAAAACCTTAGTTCTCCACGAATTGATTCATATTTTACACTTAGATCAAACCTCAGGTTTTATGAAGTTCTTACGTTACTTCATGGGCTCAGATGGAAAACTAAACGGAGTTACACCTAGATGGTTCTCTGAAGGTATCGCCACTTGGGGAGAAGCTAAGTTTACTAATGGAGGAAGACTAACAAGAGGGCTCTTCCATTTTGATTTTAAAAACAGAATGATCTCAAAGAACTTTTGTAAGACTTCTGTTTGTATTGATGATCCTGGAGTCTACCCATTTGGCAGTAGTGCTTATTGGGTTGGTTCTCATTTTTCTAAGTGGATTGAAGACAGAAAGCCAGGCTCTATTGCCTGTTTAGTTCGAGAAAATTCAAATAATATCCCGGGTTTTCTTTCTTGGTCCTTTAAAGATTGCTTAGGCGTTGATTATCAAACACTCTTTTCAATCTTTAGAAGTGAAGTTGTAAAATCAATTGATTTCGATATGAAAAACTTTCGAAAAACTTCCTTGGCCAAAAGCTTTAACCAAATAAAATTACGAAAGACAGAGCATCCTATTTTTTCTTCAGGTGTTCAGTTGGTAAAAGATAAAATCTATGTCAATCAAGTAAATGATCTGAGAGAAGATTACCTAAAGGTGATTGATCTCTCTAAGAAAAGCAAAGAGTCCCTTAGGCTTCCTGATGTTATTGAAAGCATCTTACCTAATACTCATGATGATTATCTTATTTTAAGAAGCTATAGGGAATTTAGCTCTCAAAACCCTATCAACTGGCTTCTCTTTTCAAGTAAGAAATCAAAAGTGGTTGAGAGGATCTCTTGGCCAAAAGCAAAATACCTCTTTCGTTTTAAAGATGGATCTTATCTTGGAATTCTCTTTAATAATAATACTTGGGAGATCTGGGAGCGAAGAGATGGTAAGGATGAGTTGATCTTTGATCTACCTCCCATGGCCACCTTGTATAACCCTGAAGTTGTTGAAAGAGATGGCAAAAGGTTTGTTAGCTTTAGATTCTTTGACTTTAAGGCGAAGCCTAACCATGAATACTTAAGAGTGGATTTAGACACAGCTAAAGACGAGGTTCTCTTTCAAAGCGATGACTCTTTGGAAGTTGTCGGATCTTGTGGGACCCACCGATTGTTGAAAACATCGGAAAATATTTATTCAGTCAATATTAGAAATGGCTATGTTTCAAACCTCAAAGATGAGTTAAAAGGGATTGTTCACCTAAAAGGAAACAAGCAAAATACAATGGTGCTCTTTGAAAAAGATCCTGAGAGGATCTATACAGCGAGGGGTAACTGTGAAAAATGGCTTGATGATAATTCAGGAATCGAATTAAAAAAAGATGAGACTTCAATCCCTACAACTGAAATTGATTATATAGAAGATAAGAGTTCATATCCCGAATGGGACCACTTCCTCCCACATAGATGGGGCATTGGATACTCAGGAGGAGACTCCACGGCCGGTTGGGTCTTCTCGACAAGTATCAATGATCCTGGAAATGTTCATAATATCTCAGGAAGCTATAAGATCTATTCAAATAATGATGAGACAGGAGGGAGCGCTAGTTACCTCTATAATAATCACTACTTTAATTTATCAGGGAGTTATTATAAAGAATTCTTAACTTCTAATACTAAGCCGACTCCTGATTCTATTGAAGCCGTAAGAGCTGTCATTCAAAAAGATTATTACTTTGGCTGGTTAAGGTTGATCCCCTCCCTCGCATACTCAAAAGGCAGGACTATAGATTTTATCTCAAATAGAAAGTATCAAAAATACTTAGCGGGCTTAAATTTTACCACGGAAAATATCCACTCCGATGATCTCTTGAGAAGCGCAAGTCTTGATTTAAGCGTTGCTCAAACAGATACTATTGGGCGCCTTGATTACCTAAGTTATAGAGGGAGAGCTCGCTTTCAGTTACACCCTCATTATAAGTTTGATATCCTCACTCAAGCCACTTATGAAAAATTAGATAAGAGTGATCTCTCTAGTGGTGTTGCCTATGCTGGAGGTGCCAATGATTTTTCCGGTTACTCCTTTCATGAATTCTATGGCATTCAATCTAATGACGCTTTTGGAAACGAAGTTTATACTGGAAAGTTAGAATTTAACTATCTTATCCATGATATTTACTCAGGACCTAAATTTATTCCTCTTTTTATCCGCAGAATAAAAGGGATTTTTGGAACAGGCCTCTTAAAGACTGACTTTGTTTTTATCGATGCTGATAAAAGATTCCTGCGCGATAAAATGCTTAGCAATCTCTATATAGGTTTTGGTACTGAATTTACTATTCTTTATGGTGGAAGATTAAGGCTAGATATTATCTTAACAAAGATCATGAGCGATTCAATTATCAATGATCAGATTCAACAGTTAGCTTTAATTAAGGGGAGCTTCTAAAAAAAAAAGGGCCCGCCTTAGCGAGCTCTTTTTTTGGATTGGAGAGAGTTTTTACACCTGCGTGTAACTTAATTTATAAATTCAAATTCTTTTTCTAGATCGTTTTCTGTGCCTTCAGGTAATGATTTTCCTAGTCGCTCATTGATCTTTTCAAGCACTACTTTAGCAACTTCAATCTTACCGGCTTCTAATATACTGTATTCAACATTGGCTTCGAGTAAGAGGTCTTCGCCATCAGCTATATAAAGCTTAAGTTGGTCTCTTAGGGCCTTTGCTTTTTTCTTACGCCTTCCTATTTTTATAACTGGTTCAATGGAGTCTTCCGTTACCTCAAAGTTCATCCCTTTTTCAGAGAGGGCTAAATCCATGTCTTCAAAAATCTTTTGTAGCATCTGGTAGCGTGAAAGTTCTAAATCGGCATTATTAAGTTTTTCAATACCTTTTTCTAGTTCTTGCTTTAAAACAAGAGATGATTGCAGCTTTGTTATAAACTCTTCGTGAACACCTAGGTAATAGAATTGTTCTACTGGGTAGAGCTCTAGAAAGTCTTGAAGGTTAATAATATACTCGACTAAATAAGAGTGAGCGCGAGAGATCTCAGACCTTGTACTTTTCCCAGAGTAGCTAACCTTCCACTTTATAGGAGGAAGTCCTGGAGCAGGCTTATGCTCTATTTTTTCAAAATTAATGAGCACTTCCTTATTAAGAAGAGCTTCACTAGATCTAACCTCAAATGAGTTGGTCTCTAAATTATCAGCAGAAGCTGGCTCAAGGCTCTGTTTTTTACAGGAGAGGCCAAGAAGGGCGATAATCGCTAAGGGTAAGAGCAGTTTTTTCATGGATTAATTATGTCAAAAAGAGCTGTTTTTAGGGCGCTTTCTGAAAAGCTTTCATGGGGTGTTAGAGTTTTTGACAGTTATAGTGGGCAGGCCTAGTACCCTTGTTTAGGCGCATCGAGTCCATCTAAGTATCCGAAACTATAATGACTCTTACATTCCTGAGTTAAGTAATCCATTAAACTAGCCGATAATAGAGTCAATGAAACGAAGCCTAATCTTTATTCTTTTTACTTTTTACTGCGCAAATCTTTTTGCTTTTCCGTGGGTACCCTCAGAATTCTTAGTTGAAGAAAATGGTGTAACGTTAAAGATCACTTGCTCTCAAAAACAAGATCCGATTGCAGACCTAGGTCATATTGAAAAGATTGAGAATTTTTTAGATTGTAATAATCAGCCGATAGAATCTTATTGTGACTGTATTGCTAATAAGTATGAAAGCAAGCCTGCTCTATCTCCAGATCAGATTAGAACCTTAGAGACAGAGTTTGGTTTTTTCGGTAATTCTAACTTTCAACATCTTTCGCAAAAAGTTCAAGACATTGCTTTAAATCAACAAGTTCTTAGTATGTATGGTGACGATGAAAACGAAGCCTGCCTTGATATCAATAGTGGTGGTCCTCACGCAAGAGCTTATCAGAGGGTTCTAAATTCAACGAAAAGTGCCTTCGAAGAGGCAAAAACTAAAAACGATGATATTCCAGCTTATGTTAACTCAAAGTATATTGATGAAGCTCTAGTCTCTCAAGGCATGATTATGTCAGCGAAGTCAGAGAACTTTGATAATGAAAAAAATCAGGATTATGAATTTTTAAAAGAAGTAGCTAAGAGTATTGCTAAGGTGGATCCTGATATCTTATTAAAGGGAAAGACTCATAGAGACTTGATTATGAATTTTGGAACGGATGGAGTTCAGATTGATCCAGCCCTTAGAGCTCAATATGCTGACAATAAAGCCTTAGTGCCTTGGCAAAAGGGGATTAAGGAATTTGTTGTTAAGGGTGATAACAACTCAAACTATGCCAATTCTCCTATCTATCAATCAATGAAGAGAACCTTTGAAAGCTTTGGTCCTTATGAAAAGGGAAAGTACATTGGACGTAAACAGATATTTTTTGAAAAGATGATTCAAGCAGTTAAGAAAGTTGGCTTTAAAGAAAGTGATCTTAAGAAACTAGCTAATGATGAAAACCCCGTGATTGATGATTCTAAGTTCAAGAAGCAACTAAGCACAGATAAATTTAAAAACTCCATGAAACCTTTCGCTAAAGAGCTATGTGCAAACTCTGGATCAATCCTTCTCCAGGATGTTCGAACAAATGTTCTTGGTGGAAAAAATATGAACGCTTTTAATGAAGGTTTGTACCGGCATCAGGGCAGAAGTCTAATGTCTCAGCTATTGAATATAGACCCTAAAAAAGTTGACGGAGTAAAAGAGCTTATGAGGTTTTCCTCTATTCAAAAAAGGCTTTTCAGTCAAATGGCACAACAGTTTGATCATCTTGAAAATAAAACTGAGAAAGATAAAGAAGAGATCTCCAATTACATCCTTGAAAGAAAGGATCAAATGGGGCGCCTTTGGTGTGGAGCTAGTTATGTTTCAACTCAAATTAAAGAATGGAAAAATCATGTTTTAAATGATGAAGAAGATAAAAGAAGATTGGTGCTTGCAAAACTTAGTACCTCTGAGCTTGAGGTTCAAGTCGGAAAAGTTCATGAAGACCTTCGAAATTTAGAGAATGAGTTTTATCAATTAGAGGCGATAACCGATGATATGAGTACCCGGATTATTTTGGCTGAAAATGATATTGAGCAGACACAAAACGAGATCAATGGGTTAAGTGATAGCCGAGCAGATCAAAAGAAAAAAGAAAAATTAGAAGAAAAATTAACAAATTTAGATTCACTCATCAATAGTTTAGTAAAGACTGAAAAAGAAGAAAGTGAAAAAGCCTCTGACCTTTTAAAAGTCATCGATACCAAAGAAGCCTTAGCCGGTAAGATTATATCGGCTATTGATAATCTCAAGGAGGCATCGGTTAGAAATTATAATCTCAAGCCCGCCTCTACGATAAGCAGTCAAGTTTCAGGAGTTGAGCGTAGCAATAGCCCGATTAAAGCTAATATGGGAGCTCACGTAGGAATGACTCAAGGATACTTAAACCATCAACTTTCTGATCAAGTTAAAGCTTTTACAAATGGAAAACCTTCCTTATTAGATGAAGATCTTAGACTAGGGATGGAGTTCTTTAATGATGTAGGAGATGTCGAAAAATTCTTAAGTATTAAAAATAGAAAAAACGATCTTCCTTTTACAGTCACAAGTCTAGTTGATCAAACAATCGCAGATACTCCAATGCTAACCACTGATATTTCTGGTGCCGTTAAATTTTCGACTGAAAATATTGAAGCTATAAAAACAGCTAAGGTTACAGAGGAAACTCTTGGTATCCTTACTTCATCTACGGCCCTAGGTCTTAAAGAAGGCCTCGATCCAACTTTAACTGAAGAAGTAGGCTCGACTCTTGTCGCCATGGTTAACAATAGTACTGATAATATTGAAGGAAGTAATGCACCTGATGCAGTCAAAGCAGAACATAAGAATAATGTTACAAACTTCGACAAGGCCATGGAACCAGTTCTAGGTGAAATGAATTTTAGGGCCCGCGGAGAAAATGGAACACCCAAAGATATAAGAAGCATTATTGAAGAATCAATAGGGACAAATCAAAAAGTAAGAAAGATAGCAAGCATGGGTAAAAAACCGAAGAGTTCAAATAGGTTGATTCCTCGAGAATTTTCAACTGAATTTGCTCCTACTCCAATTGCTAGTCCAGCTCCTGTTAAATTGCCGGCGCAGATCTTAGCTAATTCTAAAAAAATTCTTGGCCCACCACTCTCTCCTTCGTCAGTGGTCAAAGAAGTTCCCTTTGAGAGAAAAAGTTTTGTCACCAGTTCAGTTTCAGGGCCAAAGGCGGCAAAGAAGCTCGATACTTTAAGTTCTGCTGATGTAAAGGCGATCTTAAGTAAGAGGATGAGGAGTAATGCAAAAACTAAAAAGACCAGTATTGTTAAGCCGAAGAGAATAGTTGTTGATCCAAAGGTTCAAAAATTAAGAGATGAAATTGAAAAGAATAGGCTTATAAGTCAAAAGCTTGATTCTCAAATTAAAGAAACAACTGATCAGACTACGGCCTTAAAGAAGCGAGTTGACCCGATAGCAGTTGAAGATAAAAAAGCTAGGGTTGTTGCTACTCCAGTTGTTAAGGCTCCAAAGGCCAAGGTAATTGCCGCAAAGAAAAAAGTATCTTCGAGTACTAGAACTCCAGCAAGATCTAAGTCTTTTGGAGGCGGGTCACTAGGTGGCTCAGGTGGTGGCGGAGGATCAGCTGCTGCTACTTCGGCGATAGAAGGAAGAGTCTCTGGCGGAGTTGTAGTGAACGGGGAATTTATTCCAAGTGCTCTTTTAGCAAGAAGTATTGACCTTGATGGAGTAAAGCCTATCTCATCGGAATCAATAGTCTTAGGCTCTAAGAGCTCTTATGAAGCAAAAACCTCAACTAATAAAGCCGTTTCAAAAGGGAAACCTAGAGTGAAAAGTGCTTCATTCTCTTCATTATCAGTCGATAAGAAAGAAGAATTTATACAAAAACAGTTTATTAAACTAAAAACAAATAGCCTCGTTATCGAAAATAGCGATGGATCAGAAGTAGTTGTTAAGTCAAAAGTAAGATTAAGAACCAGAATGAAAGTAGCAGATTTAAACGCTCTCTTCGAGAAGGTAGATGAATAAGCTAAAGACTTATTTCGCAGTTATTCTTTATTTAGCAACTAATTCTGTTTATGCAGATAGGGGATTCGAGTCGACTGTTTCTCATATGCTAGGCCCTCTATCCACGATTGTTTGCGGCTTTGTAGAACCTAAAAAATCTGAATTAGAAAAATTTATAGAAGTTTCTGGAGAGCTAGATTGCTCTAACGAGAAGGATGTTAATAAGCATTGCGCGTGTATAAAAAAAGTTGAGCCTAAGCCACTTTCAACTCCCATGGAAAATAAATTTTTAGCAGAGCTAGGTTTCTTTCCTCCATTTGGAGATCCAAGTAGTACAAAGCTATTGAGAGATTTGAGTAACTATAACTCGCTTCTTGGGGCTTATAGTTCTGATCCAGCAGTTAAGCTCCCTCTTAGTGCAAACTTCTTTTCTTGTTTAAACCCAGAAGAACTAGATCAGATTGAAAAAACTATGAAAGATAACTTTCTAAATAGTGCTGACACAAAAATAGGTGTTCCTGCATTATACGACTCTGAATTGCTAAAGAAAGTTCGCTCCACTAATAATATAAAACTGATGGATCTTGACTCGAAAGTTGCGGACGCTGAATTCATAAGGGACATTGCTTCCTTTATAGCTAAAAATGAAGGAGAAAGTTCCGAAGCAGGAATTCTTTTGAGAAACTCTGATGGAGCAGATGTCTTAGCTAAGAGGGAGACTTTTTGGAAAAAAGAACCAGGTGATTATTCCCATTTCTCTAATGCTTTAAATGTAAATACGAGCACTGTCACTGATTCTCAAAGAGCTAGTATGGTTTCTGACTTTTTATCAAATAACTCTGAACTTGGTCTTAAATATTCAAAGTCGCCTCTTTATAAGGTTTATACCCAAACCTATGAAAGGTCTCAATTAGATATTAGTGACTATCTCGGAAGAGTCGCTACAAAGTCTGGTATGGTCAATAATGCTAAATCAAAAATTACTCAGAGTATTCATGAAGATCAAGAGGCCATTGAAAAAGCGGCTTATAAATTACCAACTTCAGTTTTTTTAAGAGGAGAGTGTGAAAGGTTAAAATCCGAGCTAAAAAGAAATGTCTCATCAAGTTTTAGGGCAGCCCTACCTGACTCTATGGTTACAGTCGAAGGTTACACAACTACGATGAGTTATGAAAAGATGCTCCTATCACAGCAAAATGGAAGGTATATCTTAACCGGACTCGGTCCATTTGATCCAAATACAATGGAGGGAAGGACTAATACTGAGAGCTTAAGCTTTTACCGTCAACGATTCATAGAGCAATACCGAAAAAACCTTGAGGTTTTTGATGATGAAAAGGCTGAGTACCTACTGAAAGTAAAGGACTTCAATTTTTCTCAACTGATATGTTCGAAAATAGAGGTTGATGAAGAGGTAGAGAAGGTTGTATTTGAAATTGGAAAGGATAAGAATAGTTCTGGAATACTTGAGAAAATCCTAGAGACAAAAGAAAAGGTGGCAGAGATTGATGAGAAAATTGTTCTTAATCAATTAAGAGCTGTGAGTCTTAATTCAGAGAAATCGAATTTAATCGCCGATAACTCAGCCTTGGAAAGCCGGAAGGCTGAGGCTAGTAAAAAGGTAGAGAAAGCCACGCAGTCCAAGGGGCGATACGCAAAAAGCACTAGCATTATTGCTAAAGGGACAATTGAATCAACAACAAAAGCCATAGAACTTAACAATTCTAGAATCGCTGAAATCGACCTCGAAAGTAAAAAGAAAGAAGAGGTCATCACGAATTTGGAGTTTCAAAAAGATCTTCTTACGAGTTCCTTTGAACTTCCCTCTCTAAAACTTGAGCCTTTAAACTTTGATTTAGTTAAGTCAACAGCTAAAGACCCTTATACAGACTCTGCTTTTCGTAAAAGGATTAATGAGACTTTTCTTGGTTTAGAAATTGATGAATTTGTTGAGGAGTCAAGTGATGGAATCATAGCTCCTAAGAGAAAGACAATGTTAACTGGCAATAAAGATATACCAAAAGCTCAAATAATTTCTGAAAATATAGAAACAGGGGAATTTGAATTAATAACAAAATCTGAAGAAATTAAGAGAATCGCCAAAGCGGATGCAGATTTATTAAGCACTCAATCATTATCAATTCTTGATAATAAAGGAAAGATTACCGCTTCTGAGGCACAAGCTTTTACGGAAATAGTAAGACACCAGAGTAAAAAAACAATCAATATTCTTAAAGAATCTCAGATCAAAAAGACAGAGACAAGAGAGCCTATAGTAGAAAAAGTTACTCCTGCATTGAAAAAATTAGTCGACGTTAACTCAAGCGCTGAAACAGTCGCTAAGGGTAGTGAAATTCTAAAACTTGCAAGCAAAGGAGCTGTAGAACTTGTAAATAAAAGTGCCGCTAATGAAGATCTGGATCATGTAAAACTATCTTCAGTTAATGAGCAAGTTGGAGAGAATGGTCCCGAATCATCAAAGTCCGTTGGGGTAAACCTTGCTGAGTATATGAAGAACAACCCGATAAAAGGAATTAATCAGGGAGTAAGTCTTGTTCATGCGGACATAGGTAATATCGGGACTGCGGCAGTAAAGGATTATTCAACACTGAGGGAAGTCTTTAACTCTTCTAGAGATGATCATGTCGAATCGGCGAAGGCAAAAGTAAATAATGGAGTAAGCAAGATAGCAAAAGCCTTTACGACCGGAGGGATTTTTTCAGAAGCCCCAATTGATAGTCTTGAGGATATAGAACAACTAGGAGAAGGATTAGCTGAGGCGACGAGAAAGAAACTCGAAGAAAGAGGAATAGATATCTCTGGCATCTCTTCTAAAGGGAGTTCTTCATCGGGCTTTTACGAAAACACCAAAGAAGCAAATGAATTAGAGCAAAAGAGTAGGTTGATGCGAAGAGAAGTAGCAAGTAAGAAAGGCAAATTAAAAGGAATGCAAATTGGTAACATCGGACTTTCTAAGGATTTAGCTAGTCAAAAGCGAGTTGTTAGTAAAATGAAAGATTATAGTTCAAATATTAATCAATTTGATAATACAAATTATCTGAGCAAAAATAAAAAAAATGAAAATAAAGAAGATAAAGAAATTACTATAAAAAATGAAGAAAAAGAAAATAAGGAATACACAGAAATCGGTCGTAGTAAACCTGCACTTTTTCCTGAAAGACAAAATATAGATCAGCCTGCTCTCAGCGGCTTAGAACCGGAGTCGAAAAGGATAGCCAAAGAAATAACTAGAGAAGTTCAAAAAGCAGGTCAAATAAGACAGGCAATACCTCGAAGTATTGGAAAGAGTAGTTCTAGCCCTAGAAAAGTTGGTTCAGCCGTTAGTCAGGGAGGAAGTAGCGGGGCATCTTCAAGCACTTCAGCAGGAACTGTTTCAAAAGATCCTTCTTCGCCAGCAGCAACAGGACGTTCTATAGCTAGTGTGAAAACCCCTAGGAAAGAAAATAATTTAAATTTTGATAATAAGGTATTGGCCTTAAATGAAAAAAGCTATGCAGTGACTCCAGTTCTCGAAGGTGTAGATAGTGACCTTTACCTTAGGCTTCCAAGCTTTGACACACCGGAAAACTTCCTCGATTATTCAGCCGAGAATCGAAATAAATGGATTGCAGAGCAGTTTAAAAGCTCCAAGGCCCTAGAGGCCATTATTGTGCTCCCTAGTGGTCAGAAGGTCCTTGTTAAAAAGAAGGACTAAGCCTTAAAATACCCTCATAAGTATTGATAATCAGGATCTATTTTTGATAGATAAAACCTATCGTAACATTTAGACAATCGATTTCACTTATATTCAATAATAGACGAAACTAACTAAGTAAGAAGCTGAGGTTTTATGAAAACAAAAGATGATTTAAAGACAATAGTAATTGGTGGCGGCGCAGCCGGTATAATGGCGGCCTTAAGAGGTGTCTTAAATAATGAAAGAGTTATTCTTTATTTAGGCTCAGGAAAGGCCAGAAAGAAGAGCCGCGAGATGTGGGTCTCTAAAGTCGAAAACATGCCAGGCTATGAGCATTATAAAAAGGGGATTGTTAACCCTAATAAAGACACACTTACTTGGATAAAAGAAAGTAAGTTTGCTGAGAACTTAGAAGTCATCAGAACTTCAGTCAAAGAAATCAAGAAGCTTGATGATGGTAGCTTTGAAGTTATTGATGAAAAAGAGAATACTCAAAAGGCTTTTGCCGTTGTATTGGCCACGGGAGTGATGGACGTTCAACCTCATATTCAAGGTAGCATCGAACCAGTTCTTCCTTACGCTAATGTTCAATTGATTGATTATTGTATTCGTTGTGATGGGCATCATGTTCATGGCAAAAGAACCTCGATCATAGGGCATGGAAACGTAGCAGGGTGGATTGCGATTCTTTTAAAAGAGCGTTACGACGTTAAAGATATGGTTGTTCTCACAAATGGTGAAGAGCCTGAGTTTGATGATGAAGTTAAAAAGCTTCATGAGGCTTATGGGGTGACTATAGAGAAATCACCTATTAAAGATATCAACGGTAATGCTAAAGAGCTCATCCTTGAAGGATATGTTCTTGAAGATGGAACAGAGATCAAGAGTGATATCTCTTTCGTCTCTTTAGGCATGCTTGTTTATAATGAACTCGCCACTGCTATAGGAGCTGAGGTTGACGGTAGGGGCTTTGTTAAAACGAATAGTAAAGGTGAAACAAATATTGAAGGACTTTACGCAATTGGGGATCTTCAAGCAGATACAAAGAAACAAATCTATACGAGTTGGGATATGGCAGTAGATGCACTAGATGATATCGACAACAAAATTAGAAGAATATTAAGACAACAAACACTAGATAATTTTGGAGGATAAAATGAATTTAGAAAACAAAGAGGGACAAAAGGTTCCAGAAGTAATTTTTAAAACAAGAAAAGATGGTGACTGGTTAGATGTATCGACTAAAGATCTTTTCGCAGGAAAAAAAGTAGTCGTCTTTTCATTGCCTGGCGCTTTTACGCCAACTTGTTCATCAACTCACTTACCGCGCTATAACGACCTAGCTCCAATCTTTAAAGAAAATGGAGTGGATAGTGTTATCTGCCTTTCAGTAAACGATGGTTTTGTTATGGAAGCTTGGGGCGTTGATCAAGAAGCAGAGAATATTCAATTGATTCCTGATGGAAACGGAGAATTCTCTGAAGGCATGGGGATGCTTGTTGATAAATCGGCCATTGGTTTTGGAAAAAGATCATGGCGCTATTCAATGCTGGTTAATGATGGAGTGGTTGAAAAGCAATTCATCGAACCAGATAAGCCAGGAGATCCTTTTGAAGTAAGTGATGCTGATACAATGCTTAACTTCATCAATAAAGATGCCGTCGTAAGCGACGGGGCAACTGTCTTTACTAAAGTTGGGTGTCCTCACTGTAAAGCTGCTAAAGAGTTACTAACCGCCAAAGGAATTAAGATCACTGAAGTTCCAGGACTTAAGACTTATGCCTTAAAGGCCATGGGTGGAACGGGAACTTATCCGCTTATTTTCCTCGACGGAAAACTAATTGGCGGGAACACTGAATTAACAGCTTTGTTAAAATAATTTAATAGGCCCCTTGAAAGAGGGGCTTTATTTTTTATTAATCTTCTCTTCGAGTCTTTCCATTTGATCTTTTAAAGTTTCAATGACATTTAAGAGCTCTTCCTCTTCCTCAGTAAAGTCTTCTTTCAAACCATCCACATTCTTTTTAATTAGACGCATCTTACGATCCATTTTCTTAAACTCTCGCCCTAAAAGAGCATTGGCAAAAAGAGCGGTGTACGCAGCAAAGAGTCCCGTTCCTATGACCATAGAGAAGATACCAATGATCTTTCCTGCATCAGTCATGGGTACAATATCTCCATAGCCCACGGTTGTTACCGTAGCAAAAGAGAACCAAAGGGAGTCTAACCAGGTTGTAACGAGGTAGTTGTCATCGACTTCAACAAAGTAAAAAACACCTGAGAGCAAAATGATAAACGAATTGCCAAGGAGGGTGAGTCCTATAAATTGACTGCTTTTCATTAAAAGGAAGAAGCGCCTCATGGGCTGCTTATAAAGGTGTTCTTTATTTAAGTCTGTTATCATTTGATTATTGTAAAAGCTTTGTTATCCTTTTTTAAGCGATAAGCGTTAATACTAGGAAAAAAATATGGAATCAATTCTCTATCCCCTTTTAGGAGGAGCATTAATAGGACTCTCAAGTTCTCTAATGCTCGGAACGCTAGGGAGGATTACTGGAATTAGTGGAATTATCGGCTTTAGCTTAGGAATTCCTAAAAAGGATGACTTTTGGCGCCTTTCTTTTATTGCGGGCCTTGTCATTGGGGGAGCTCTTCTTATTCAAGTAAGGCCTGAACTCTTTAGCTATCAATTTAACTTCTCTCTCCCTACTTATATTATCGCAGGCGTTCTCGTTGGCTTTGGTACTCGTCTTGGAAGTGGCTGTACTTCCGGTCATGGCGTTTGCGGAATATCTCGCATGGCCAAACGAAGCCTCTTAGCGACTGTCACCTTTATCATAGCGGGCATAATCACCGTCGCTATCAAGGGAGCTCTATCGTGATGAGTAACTTAGCTGCTTTGATTGCAGGACTTCTTTTTTCTCTAGGGCTTGTAATCTCGGGAATGACAGATCCCGGTAAAGTGATTGGCTTCTTAGACCTCTTTGGAGAATTTGATTATTCTTTGGCCTTTGTCATGATCGGGGCCATTGCAACTCATTCCATCATCTTTAAACTTACTAAAGGAAAGAAGCCGCTCTTTGCGGAAAAACAATTCCTTCCAGAGAATACCACTATTGATAAAAAGCTTATCTCTGGTGCTGTTCTTTTTGGAACCGGTTGGGGGCTCGCTGGATTTTGCCCAGGACCTGCCATGGTTAATCTTGTAACAGGAGAGTTAAAAGCGGTGGTCTTTGTGCTTAGTATGTTAGGGGGAATGATTCTTTTTAGGGTAATAGAAAAGGCACTTAAGTAACTCCTAAGTGCCTTTGAGTTCTTATTGTTTAACTGGATGAGCGCCAATAACATGCACTTCTTGTTGAGGAAAAGGGAAGTTCAATCCTTTCTCATCAAAAGTCATCTTAACTTTTTCGATCACATCAAAGTGAACATTCCAAAATTCGGGAGCATTCACCCAAGCGCGAACTGTAAAGTTAACTGAGCTATCCGCTAATTCACCAACTCTTGCAAAAGGAGCTGGCTCTTTTAGGATTCTTTCATCAGCTTCGAGGATCGCCATTAATTCATTCTGAGCTTTCTTAAGATCATCAGTATAAGCAATTCCAAAAGTCCAATCCACTCTTCTCGTCGCTTCCGTTGAGAAGTTAATCATAGGTCCACCAGCTAGGGGACCATTTGGAATGATGATTGTCTTATTATCTGGAGTCTTCATGATAGTACAAAAGATTCCAATCTCTTTAATTGATCCAGTAAAGCCTTGAGCCTGAACAACATCTCCAACCTTAAAAGGCTTAAAGATAAGGATAAGGACACCACCAGCAAAGTTCCCTAGAGATCCTTGAAGCGCCATACCTACAGCAAGACCAGCAGCACCTAAGATGGCCACAAAACTAGTTGTCTTGACGCCTACCATTCCTAGAATGGAGATCATGAGAGCGGCTTTTAGTCCCATAGAAACTAAGCTCTTTAAAAAAGGAGTTAGAGTAGGGTCAACATTTCTTACCTTGAGGGCCTTACCAACAAACCCAGTAATCATTTTAATAACAAATAAGCCTAAGATTAAAACAGCGATAGCTATTAAAGCTTTCATCCCATAAGCAAGGGCAAGTTCCGTGATTTTAGTCATGTCCATAATATTTCCTTCTTAGAACTTCGCGATAAGAGAAGTTGTGTATTGATAGTCACTATTTTTTGATCCAAGAGTAGGCTCGTTATCATACTTATGAAGATAAGCTAGCTTCAGAGTAAAAGTCTTAGATAGGCTAAAGTTCATACTTGGCTCAAAGTTAATTTGCCAATCATCACTTTCAGAAAGATTAGGAAGAGCTTCTACCCAAAGTTTGAAAAAGAGGTTCTCATTATGTTGTCTTGTGTACTCTGTATAAAGACGAAGCTTTGATCCGTTCGTCTTTCTTCCTGAAAGATCACTTTCAAGAGTACGACGATAACCAGCTTCAGCGTGTAATTTTTGCTTGTCAGTCTTAAAGAATTTATAGATTCCACCTAAGTCATAGTTCCAACGGTAATCAAGAGAGGCGAAGAAATCCTCTTCTCTTTGACCTGCAGTAAAGAGAGACCACTTTTCATTAAGAGCTCTTTCATAACGGGCATTGATATCGTTATTTCTTGTGTTAAGAGTGCCGTCAGCTTTCCCATAAGAATAATGCCCACCTAACTTATAAGTGTTCTTATCTTTAGCGTAAGTGTTCATTGTTTTAGAATTCCAAGTCTCTTGTTCAGTGTTTCCACCGTTTAAGATAACTGTTAATTCTGATTCATTGCTGAACTCGGCAAAGGCCGCGCTACTAAAAAGTAGGGCGAGAACTAGATACTTCATCGTAATCTCCTCATCATTCAATTTATTAATGCCTCTAAATACAAAAGATTAGGCCTAATGAATAGTTTTTTGGCTAACGCGTCGAAATGTAAAGTTCCCTCGTCATGACGGGATTACAAGGGGTTTTAACACTGTTAAAGAAGACTTCATGAAAATTTTACTTTTGATTTCAATTCTCTATCTTGTGGCCGCAGATATCATCGCTTGGGATAAACTAATTTTGATTATTTTTTCTTAAGAACTTGAAAGATAAGGCTATAGATAAACATGGCCGTAAAGAAGCCTAAGACCATGGAGAGAACCAAGTTCTTATCATTCATATAACTCTTAATCTCTTCAAGCCTTGCCCATTCTGAACTCAATCCATAGATGAATTCTTTAGAACGATTGCTAGCTTTCCCCCAAGAAAAGTGAAGGGCTGTGGAGGATCCAATCGCCAAG
Organism: uncultured Halobacteriovorax sp.; assembly: GCA_913061265.1. GTDB lineage: Bacteria > Bdellovibrionota > Bacteriovoracia > Bacteriovoracales > Bacteriovoracaceae. The sequence continues at coordinate 253,521 of CAJXVS010000002.1, forward strand.
ACAAGTGTAATAATAAAGGCGACCTTTTGATTCTTTTGAGTAAGTTGATTTAAGAGGGCCTTTTCAAAATAGATCTCTCTACCTTTCATAGTCTCAGCATCTTCGATCTTATTTTTTAAAAATCCCTCTATGATTTTATCGATTAAGTTCTTTGATTTTAAGAATTGATAAAAGGCAATGGGAGCAAGGATCATTACTGCAGCATAAAGACTTAAGATGAAAGTTGAGTGGTGATTGAAAAAATAATAGCTCGATCCTGCAAGGCCCACTATCAAAAAGATAAGGGGAAAGAGAAAGTGAACCTTAGACTTTAGGCGGACATATTCAGGCCCAGTATCAAGAGAGTAAACCTGAACCCTCTGACCAATGGACCAACCAATATCTCCTGTCCCAAAACTTGAAGGGAAGATATAGTTCTTCCCTTTGAAGGCATATTCGATAAGAGGCCGGTAGTAGGTCGAGGTTCTTCTGTTTGTGCGTGAATGATAGCGTTCAATAGCGTGGACCCGCCCGGGAAGAGTCTTAGCATTACTCGTAAAATAGAAATAATTCAGTCCTAAAAGAAGACCAAATACTAAGAAAACGGAACTAACGGCAAGAACTATGAACATATAACCATCTTAATAGATATCGAGAGATTCTCAAGAGCTCTTAACCCTTTGAGTCATCATAGCCCCCCCAAATATTCTATGCTATATTCATCTCTCCACTATGTGGAAACTGATTACGATTCGTGGGGGTGCCCTGGTTTCGACAGGATCAGTGGACGCTTAGGGTGCGTGTCTGGGTTGGTCTCTCGGCCCAGTAAAAAAGAGACCAAACATAATTGCTAACGATTCGTTCGCACCTGCAATGGCTGCCTAATAGGCAACACCATTCATGAGGCGCTAGTGCCAATAAACAGAAACTAGCAACGCAGTTTAGCTTGCTGTCTAACTAAGCTATGAGGACGCCGGGACTCCTCGCTAAAAATTCACCAGACGTTGTCATTTGTAAGTAAAGTGAACAGCCTTGTCTGCGGGCAAAAAACGCAGAAGACACACGTGGTGCCCTATTCAAAAACTGTCTTGGACGTGGGTTCGATTCCCACCACCTCCACCAAAAAAACCACCCTGCGGGTGGTTTTTTTGCGTGGAGGTCGCAAACGAAAAGAAAGCGTTAGCGCCCGCCTGAGTGCGCGGAGCATATCCGTTAATTTAACAACTCAAACCGAAAGGGCTCCCGTTGACTTCAAAAAAGTATCACGTACCCTATATCAAAAAAGGAATTTTATGATCCGATACTTATTGTTAATTTTGCTTATGGTGTTTAGTTTTTCGATTCACGCTAGTATAGAACAAAAATCCCTTATATATGAGGCTAAGAATTTTGAAGAAGCTGAGTCCTCAAAGTCGTACTTTAGATTTGAAATGCAAAGTTCACTCTTTGGCTTTATCACGGTCAAGTTCCCAGGCTTTGCCAAGGAGTACACACTTCAGTGGAGACAAGACACTGAGAATAAAATCATTAAGGACTTGAAAATCACTATACCAGTAATGAGTATGGATACTGATAAAGAAAGCAGGACGGAAGAAATGCAGCTTGATTGCTTAGAAGTAGATAAATTCAAAGAGATTATTGTCACTATTTCTGGTGAGTATAAGTTGGCCAAAGGGGAGCACTCCGTTCAAGGGATTGCAAAAATAAGAGGAAAGAACGTGAGGCTAAACTTTAAGATATTCACAGAGGTAGAAGAAAACTCTTTTGTAGTTTCTGGGGCATTTCCTGTTCGACTCAAAGACGTCAATATCAATAACCCCACAATTGCCAAAGGCTTTGCTTCTTTTAATGATGAGGTAAAGCTTAGCTTCAATTTTCTCGTCCCTTAAATTCATTAGGTGATATCGTTTTAGATTAAAGAATGTCTCAAAAGCGGTAGTGACAAATTAAATTAGACAGGATACTTCAATGTCATGACTGTATCAGAAGATTTACCTCAAAATTTACCCAAACCAATTGATGATGGAAAGGCTGACCATTTAACGGGGATGAGTCTACCTGATCTTAGCCTTTTACTGTCTAGTGGTAAAAAACTGAATATTTCAAAACTAATAAACTGTGTGCTTTTTATTTTCCCAAAGGCTGGAAGTAGTCTTGAAGATCCCATTGATTTTGAAATTTGGGATGCTATTCCCGGAGCTAGAGGTTGTACCCCACAGTCGTGTGCATACAGAGATTTAAATAATGAGTTTAGTAAATATGGTTTTGATATTTTTGGTTTGAGTGTCCAGAAACCTGAAGTATTAAAGGAAGTTCAAGAAAGAAATCACATTCCTTTTGATTTAATTAGTGACTCGGACCTTGAGTTAACTGGAGAATTATCCTTACCGACTTTTATGTTTAAAAGTCGGGAATTGATTAAACGAATCACTTTAATCATCAAAAACGGAAAAATAAAAAAGGTTTTTTATCCCGTCTTTCCGTCTGATAAAGACGCTACGACAACTTTAAATTATATAATCGAACATCATACGAAGTAAAAACACCTGCATGAAGTTTTGGGTAGTATTTTATCCTTCTGTAGTTATCTTCAGAAATTACTTAGTAAATACAGGAGGTTATGAGGTTGTCACCACCTCCACCACCGTGAACAGAAACTATTTGCTGGATAAACAGCATAATTAATCTTATATAAAGCAATTTTTCACTAATTGATATGAGAGAGTTGAAAAATCTTCTCAGGAGAATTTCATGAAGTCATTTTTGATAATAGTTTTATTGTACGGGTTATGTGGGATGGTACAAGGTGGTGAATCAAAGCTTTGCTCAAAGAAAGATAAGACGTTGTTAATGGGAATCATTAACAAAAATGACCCGAATAATTATGAACATTTTTTAAGAGTATTTAAAACCAATAAAACCGAGAAGATTGCCCCTTATTTCTACAGTTGTGAAATTCTGAAAATAGATAGTGACCAGCAATTTTATGCTATTAGAATGAAGGCAAGTTTGGATGGTGGCCCTGGAGCTATGAGGGATTTTTTAATATCATTTAATAAGCTCCTTGGTGTGTCCCATTACAGGCTTCATCGTGATACTGGTTTTCGTGAATTTGAATGTGGCGTGAGTGATTTGAAATATGAGCTCGAGGGATATTTCAAAATTGGAAAGAGTTGTTACGTAGGTGTAAAGGAAGTCAGATCAAAGTACGGATGTGCGGGACAGGAACCTGCATTTAGGGAATCTCTTTTGTTTTTTGACAATGAGAATTATTTCACAACATCTTTTAAAGTTATGTTAACAGACAAAAATCAAAAGTTGAGCTCTACATCTAGTAAAAATAAATGTCTGGTTAAGAAAACTTTAAGCCCATGTCACAAGACCCAAACCCAGTGTACATCTCTAAAGTTTAATTTTAATAGAAATGGGAAAAAAGATATTCGACTGCTAAAACAGGATCGTTCCGGAAGCTTGTTTATGACTACTATGTAATAGGGCTAAGATTTTTTAGCAACGGTAGCATTCTGTAGTTACTTTCAAGATTCAATCAACAATATAAGTAGGTTAGGAGGCTTCCGCCACCTCCATTACCGCCAGTGCAGAGCACTATGTTCTTTGTTTAATTTTTATTTTATAATTTAAAATTCATAGTCAATGAGGTCTTGTGAATTATTTGTTAATACTTTTCTTGTTATGTATTTCAACAACTTTTATATCTTGTTCAACTGCAAGTAAATCCAAAAGCACAACTCTTCATTTCTCAAATTCTAAATTACCTATTCAGTTCAAAAATACACTTACTTCATTTAGCCCAATTGCCTTTAAGAAATGCTATGTTCCATACCTTCGAAAATTTAGAAAAGGAGAGAAACAAAAGCCTCAGATGGGTCTTTTAGAATACGCGATAACTTTTGATATGCAGGGGAGAGTGAAAACTGTAAAAACAGTTAAGAATGAAAAACTTCCTAAAAATATTGAACAATGTGTTTCAAGAGGGATTGAAGGATTAGATTTTAAGGAATCGCAATTTACGGAATTTACGATTTATTATCCAATTACATTCAACTACCGATAAGCTAATCAAACTTATGAATTGTAGTAATCTGTAGTTACTTTCAAAGATCAGTTAATAAACTTAAGGAGTTACGTGGCATCCACCACCTCCAGCAGTCGTATTTGAAGACTGCCTTTTCTAAAGGATCAAGAAAAATATTCAACTAGTTGATCAAAAACAAATCTAATTTTTCGGTTAGTTCTTAATTCTCTATGAGAAACAATCCATGTGGGAAAACTCATCCCGCTGAAAGACTTCAAGACTCTTTCTACAGACTTATCCTTGTCTCCAATATAATCAGGCATAACACCGATACCTAATCCCGCCTTTACTAGATGCCAATGCACAAAATGACTTTCAGTCAAAATTGGAAAGTTCTCTTCGGTAAGGTTTATTCCGGACGATTTTAGACCTTCTATGTACCCTGTTAGATCACCAACACTAACAAAGTTAGCATTTGATAAATCTTTTAATGTTTTAAAAGGACCATTACTTTTTATAAATTCTTTTGTGGCATAAAAATTACCCTGAGAGTCTGAAACTTGTTTCATTATAAGGTCGGGTTGCTTAGGTTGAAAGTTCCTAACCGCAATATCAGCTTCTCTTTTTCTGAGATCAGCCGAATCATTCTTTGCAACAACTTCAATTTTTATTCCAGGAGCGAGGCTTCGGATTTTTTTAATTACAGGAGGAAGCAAGAAAGCAGAATTCGCCTCACTCGCAGTGATCGTTACGATGCCCTCTAAATCTTCTGACTGCCCCATTGCTGCAAAAGAAATCTTACTAGCACCTTCGGCCATGGATTTGACATGCTCTACTAGGTCTAAGCCTATAGGTGTAATTTGGATTCCTTTTCCTGCTCGCTCAAAAAGAACCACACCAAGCTCATCTTCTAGGGCCTGAACCTGTCTTCCCAAAGTCGATTGAGTAAGGTTTAGCGCCTTGGCCGCAGCGGAGTAGCTACCTTTCTCTGCAGTTACAAGGAAGGCTTTCGCCCTATTCCAGTCAAAATTCAGTGTTTTATAGTCCATAATGATAGTTGCAAATATGCATATAAGTTGTGTGTATTTTGGCATTTAATAATATTTAATGCAACCGTATAGTATACCTAACAAGGAGCTAATCATGTCTACAGCAGCAACATTTTGGGACAAAGTATCACTTAAATACGCTAATAAGGCCGTTCCGTCTGAAGCTGTTTACGAAGAAAAGTTAAAGAGAACTCAAAAGCTTTTCAACAAAAATTCTATTGTTATGGAATTTGGTTGTGGAACAGGGACTACATCTTTGATTCATAGTCCGTTTGTAGAAGAAATTATCGCTTATGATTACTCATCAGGAATGATCGACATTGCAAACCAGAAAAAAAATGAACAACAAATAGAAAATGTTACCTTTGAAGTTAAATCAGTAGAAGAGATTCCATTTCATACTGAGACTTATGACGTGATTATGGCCCACAGTATTTTACATTTAACTCAAAATAACGATCAGGTACTAAAAAATGCTTATGACGCTTTGATGCCAGGGGGCTATCTGGTCTCCAGCTCTGGTTGTATTAAGGAGATGAATCTTTTTATTCGTGGTCTCCTTCCTTTGCTGACGTCAGTAGGGAAAGCTCCAGAGATTACAAAATTTACAGCTGATGAACTTATAGATTTACATAAAAAGATAGGTTTTAAGGTTTATGATGCTTGGAAATACAAAAAGGGTGAGTTGTTTCTCATCGCTAAAAAGTAAAGGAATAAGAGGTATGAAGATAAGTTATACAGTTCTAGGAACAAATAACCTAGATGCAGGAACCACGTTTTATAATTCTCTATTTGAAGGAATGGGCTCATGCCAGAGCTTTAGAACCGACCGAATGAACTTTTGGCAATTTGAAAATTTCTCCTTTGCTTTGGCCATCCCTTTTAATGAGGAGCCTGCTACAAATGGTAATGGAACAATGATTGGATTTGATGTTGAAACGGAAGATGAAGTAAAAAGGTTATATGCTAAGGCCATAGAGCTTGGCGGTTCATGTGATGGGGAACCTAGTGAAAAGGGGCCTAGGTTCTCTGGATATGTGAGAGATTTAGATAATAATAAATTATGTTTCTTTAAATAGATCTTCCAGCAATAGCTGTAGGAACTACTACCAACCCACTTCTCTGGCCAACCTTAACATCACCCTTTGGAAAGACGATCCTTTCATCTTCCTCAGTCGTGATATACTTTTCAACTTTATCCCCAGCAAGGACGCTTCCTTTGGGGAAGCTTGTGAAGTTCGGGGCATCGTCGGCTATATTAAAGCTATAGTCTTTCTCATGGCGAATAAGTTCTTTTTTTACTTTGAATATGACAGGACTCTTTCCTGTCATATCTAATTTCTCTTGAGAGATAAGCTTTCTTAAGACATTTTCAGCTTCAGAAAAATTCTCTCTAATATTATTACCAAATGTCTCAACCTTTCCTAACTCTAAGGTAAATGAATGAGCAGAGTGCTTGAAACTTGAGTGGTAACTAAGTGTTGTGGCTGGCCCATTATTTAGGAGGACGGCCTCAATTCCCATTGCTGCCATGATATTGATTTGATCTTGAGAATGATCGCGGTCATGTAAGTAGGGATAGATAGCAAACCTCTTGTAAGCGGATGGCTTAATGGCGGTATGGAGATCATAGTGAACTTTTTCGGCTTCATCGTATTTTAGGAAGAAGTCACTTATAGAATCTTGGATCTCTTTACCTAGCGATGCTTCAAGATGATCTTTAGGAAAATCCTTGTATTTATCATTAAACATACGGTTGAGGTTATCGAAAAGAAAACGCTTTGATTCCCTCATGGCCTGAACATGGCCAAAGATAATAAGTAGTGGATGAGTCAGGACCAAGCTTCCATTGGCCAGGTCTTTAATAAGATCACTAATGATCTCTATGGGAGCTGTCTCATTGCCATGGATTCCACAGGAGTAAATATAGGCTTTTTTCGCGGACTTTAAATTTGGAGGAGTAAACTCTAGCATTCCTCTTCTAGTGGAACTGACTTTTAGAGCATTCTCAAAGAGTTTCTCACAAGGTGAAAAGTCACTCTTTTCATTAAGTAAATATTCAATATAATTATCTAAATCCATATTTGTGCAAGGATAGCTTAGCTATTTTGCTATGTCCAAATTTAGTGGATACTAAAACAAAAGAAGGCTTAGATTGAAAAGACTAACCGTTGATAACTTCGAAGAAACTGTAGATAAAGAGAAAGGGCTTTTTGTTATAAAATTCTTCTCTCCTACCTGCGGGCCATGCCGAACAATGGCACCGGTTTTTGAAGCTTTAGAGAAGAATAATCCTGAACTAAGCGTTTATGAAATAGATACAATGGAGAGCCCTGATCTTGCCGATCGCTTTGATGTTAGGGGAGTTCCCTATACCGTCTATTGTGAAAAGAGGGAGGTCTTGTATGACTTTACAGGGACAACTCCACTTGGAAATCTTCAATATGTTATCAACAATATTAATGATCCTCACTTTCGAGAAACAGGTGAGTTTAAGCAACCTGAAGAGGTTAAGAGCTATACTTTTCAAGTTGTGATAGCAGTTATTGTGGTCTTGATTATTGCTGCGATAGTTTTAGTTTAGCTATACGTTCACTTCAAAAATTCATAGAATAATCTAAAGAAAGACGTTTAAATGGCTCTACTAAAGGAAAGTTTTATGAATTTCTCTTCGTTGTTTTTACCCGTACTAACTCAGATTACATTAACCCTCGTTATGTTTATTATTTTGGGTCTCAGAAAAGGCAGGGCCATTAAGGCTGGCGGAGTTGATAGAAATAAAGCGGCCTTAGATAATAGTGCATGGCCAGAAGACGTCGTTAAAGTATCCAATAATATTGCTAACCAGTTTCAATTGCCTAATTTGTTCTATGTCCTTTGTCTCTTTTTCTATATTACTAACTCTGTAAGTAGTGTGGTCTTGGTTCTTGCATGGATCTATGCTCTTTGCCGGATTGTTCATGCTTATATCCATATTAATTCAAATTATGTTCCTGCTCGTTATAGAGTCTTCTTAATTAGCTGTGTCACCTTAATCGTTATGACGGCCTTGGCCTTTGCTAGTTTAGCTAAATGATCTCTAAAGGATTAGGTCCCTGGCGCTTTTCAGATGAGCAAGTAACCAGGTACCCTTAAAATTTCGACTATGTCCGAAAATGGCTAGTATGGAGGCTCGATCTGAGATAATCTCTTTTTTATGGAAGAGGATATCTACTATCAGGCCATGCTGTCGCGAGACTATAGGTTTGATGGAAAGTTTTTTATAGGGGTAAAGACGACGGGAATCTACTGTCGTCCGATCTGTCCGGCTAGGCCCTTGCGGAAGAATATTGAGTTCTATTTAAATGCTAATGAAGCTGAGAATGCTGGCTTTAGGCCTTGTATGAGGTGCCGTCCTGAGTGCGCTCCTTTTTCTCCAGGCTGGTATGGTAAGTCCGCCGTTGTTCAAAGGGCCCTTCGAGTGATCTCAATGGATGGGTACTTTGAAACTTCTGAGGATGAGTTTGCTTTGAAGTTTGGCATGTCGGCTCGGCATTTGAGGCGGCTCTTTAAAGAAGAGGTTGGGCAGACCCCAAAGCAGATTGCCAATAATAACCGATTGAACTTTTCAAGAAAGTTGATCTCTGAATCTCATTTAAAGGTGACAACTATTGCGATGACGGCGGGATTTTCTTCTATACGAAGATTTAATGATGCCTTTAAGAAAAGATTTCATAAAAGCCCTAGCGAGTTTAGAAAACTTAAGCCTAAGGATGATAATATTGGAATTACCTTTTCTTTATCCTATCGGCCGCCCTTTAATTGGGAAGAGATCTTAAAGTTCTATGCTATTCACAGAATTGCTGGTGTTGAGAAGATTACTGACTTCTCTTATGAAAGGGTCTTTAGAACTTCTCTAGATATTGGTTTTATAAAAGTAGTGAATAATGAAGCTAAGTCTCAGCTTGATTTTCAGGTCGTCACTGAAGATACGGCCAGCTTATTATCGATCACGCAAAAGCTAAGGCAGATGTTTGATCTTGATTCTGATCCTATCATTATCGCTAATTGTTTTGAAAAGGATAAGGGCCTTAGAAAGCTTTGGGAGAAATACCCAGGGCTTCGTATTGCTAGAAGCTGGGATCCGTTTGAGCAATCAATCTGTACTATCCTGGGGCAGCTGGTTTCCTTAAAGCAGGCAAGCAGCTTGGTTGAGGAATTGATTGAAGCTTATGGAGAAGTCGTTATTCACCCCGTGACGAAGAAAGAGGTCAGACTCTTTCCGACGCCAAAGGTTCTCTCCAAAGTTGATTTAAAACGGGTTCGAACAACTCAAAAAAGAAGAGAGACGATCAAAGATTTTTCTAAGTTAGTCTTAAAGAAAAAGATCGACTTCAATCCTCTCCAAGATCTCGATGAATTAAGTGAGAAGATGCTAGAGATCAAGGGGCTTGGTCCTTGGACGGCTGATTATATTCGCCTGAGAGGACTAGGAGATACGGACGCCTTTCCTAAGTCAGATCTTATCTTGAAACGGGCCATGGAAAAGCATAAGTCTTTAGATATGGAATCTATTCGACCTTGGCGCTCCTATGTAGCCGTATATCTTTGGAAGCATTACGCGAATAAATTATCAAAAATAAAGGTGAGTAAGTCATGAATAGTTATATGAAGATGAAGACTCCTGTTGGAGAGCTTACCTTAATTGGATCAGACAAAGGCCTGTCAGCCCTTCTTTGGGAAGATGATAAGCCTGATAGAGTAAGGGTTAAGGCTGAGGTTGAAGATAAGGATCATCGTGTCTTAAAAGAAGCGGAGACCGAAATCCGTGAGTATTTCTTGGGAACAAGAAAACACTTTACTATAGCTCTTGATCCCATCGGAACTGACTTTCAATTGAAGGTTTGGAATGAGCTAAAGAAGATTCCTTATGGTGAGACCATCAGTTATAAAGAGCTGGCGATAAGAATAGGTAATCCTAAAGCCTCTAGAGCAGTAGGAGGAGCTAATGGTAAGAACCCTTTATCGATCATCGTTCCTTGTCACAGAGTTATTGGAGCGTCAGGAAAGTTAACAGGTTTTGCTGGCGGCGTTGATGTAAAATCAAAATTGTTAAGCTTTGAAAAGAACGCATAAAACATTCTCTTGAGTGAAGTAAAGAACGTTTCGTCATCCTGGCTAATGACTCTTTACTCATTATTCGACTTTCGAACTACTTCTAGGTAAATTAAATAAATGAAAATATTAATAAAAACATTCTTTTTCTTTTGGGAAATATTCCAAAATATATTAGGCTTTTGTTTTTTTATATCATTTTACCTAAGAAAAAAAATTAAGGTGTCTTACTTTGAAAATGAACGCTATTTTATAGAGCTTAACTCTGTCGGAGCTATTAGTTTGGGGTCTTTCGTTTTTTATACAGAAAAGGATAACTCCTATGTTCCTGTAGGCTTAGAAAATAAGAACCACGAATATGGACATTCTATTCAATCTAAAATACTCGGACCTTTTTACTTACTTACAGTAGGTCTTCTTTCAGAATCGAGGCTTGTATATGCTTTTTTCTATAAGAGGATTAAGGGCAAGCGTTGGCCTCATTATTATGATGGTTTTCCTGAAAACTGGGCGGACAAACTTGGAAAGGTAGATAAGTCTCTCCGGCCTAAAGCATAGGTGGTCTAATGGCCTTCTCACTTTCAAAGTAATTTAAGCTAGTTATATTCGGATTTTTTCAGTAACAGTTCATATTTCTTATATTAAGGGGCTTCTTTTGGCCTGAGCTAGTGCCAATTTGAAATTTTAATGAACAATTTACAAACTATTAACAAGTTAGAGCGGCACAGATATTGTAACTATAAATAGTGGAAGCTTGCGGCAAATAACATGTATTTAGCGGGTTAGCTTAGCGAGCAACAAGTTTAACGGAGGAATAGTGAAGAAACTCACGCTTTTAACTTTGATTCTTTTATCAGGACAAGCCTTCTCCGAAGGTTTTGGTATTCACCAAGTTAAGGAAGGAGAAACCATCTCCTCGATCTTACATAAGCTTGGGCTGTCTCCACTTTATGGAAAAGAGGGATGGACGACAAAGATATTAGAAATTAACCGTGTCACTTTGAAAAAGTCTAAAAAGCTTGAACCGGGCGATATGCTTGTGATTCCATCGCTAAAAAAAGAAGTCGCAATGACGGACGACACTATCTCGGTTAAACGCTCTGGTATTTTAAAATCTGGCGTCTTGAGCCGAAGTAGTTCCAATAAATATGACTTTCTTATTTATACTGATATTGGAAAAAAGAACTATAAAGTGGCTGAACTCGAAGGCGTCTCTAATAATTACAATTATGGGATCGGCTTTGAGATCATTGGTCTTAAAAAATATTCTCTTCTTAATAACGAATATACTTTAAATTATGGTGCTTACGTTAATACTCAAAGGTCAGTTAGCTTAGGGAATACTGCAAGTACTTATGCGCAGTTCTCTCCAGAGGTAAACCTTTACAGTAGTGCTCTTTTTAACGCCTCTAGTTTTTCTTTTGGTCCAACCTTAGGAGTTACTGAAGAATCCGCTGTTGATAGTGATGGAACGACTCCCTTTGTTCGCCGTGATCGAAAAGTAAATATGGGACTCACTCTTAAGTATCAAGGAATTGAGAACTTACTTATAGGCATGGGTTCTTATTATTCCGTTTATAGCAAGAACCTTAATAATTTAGAGAAAAATAGTATTCTAACTTCGTATATGTCTTCTGATCTTAATCTGATAAATGACTTTAAGGTTGGCGTTTTTGGGGAAATCGAAGCTATCGATCGCCAAGATACAGCTTACGGCCTAAGACTAACAAAGCTTTTTAAGTAAAGGATTAGCTATGACTTCAAAACAAATTATTACTCGATCAATGCTTTGTTTTTCTTTTCTTTTTCTTGTTTCTTGTGAAGATAAGATAATTCAAGGCGTAGCTGATGGCTCAGTAATTGGACAAGGGAATGTAGAGAGTTGCTCTGCTGGAACTCTCTTTGGCGGCGTTGATGGTGTTTCGAACATAAAAGATAGCTCTGTCGTTGTAAACTGGCAGGAAGTTCCAGGAAGCCTTGGTTACTCCGTTTTTCAAAAAACAGCTACTGATCCGTTGAAGCTGGTTAAAACTATTAGCTCCGGAAATTCTTCATATAAGGTTAGTAATCTAACTCCACTTTCTGAATATAGTTTTCTGGTTAAAAGTATTGATCAAGAAGGTCTTAATGATTGTAACAAGAAGATCAGTACGGTAACGACGCTTAATAAAGAAACATTTGAGTCATGCTTAGATATTCAAACATTTTATGGCAATACCGAACCTTCAGGGTCCTATGAGATTGACGTTGATCTAGACGGGCCAAAAGCTCCTTTTGATGTTTATTGCGAAATGGACTTTAATGGCGGTGGCTGGACTCGTCTCTTTGTTCATAAAACGGCCGGTGGACTTTTTGCTTCAAAAAATGATGCTAAAGAAAAAAACACAAATGATATTAATGCTGATCTATATTCACAACTCACACATTTAAGTGACTTTAAAAGAGATAGTAAATTTGAATTCTGGCTTCATTATGATGAGTTAGATGGAAACGATGGTGGTAATAGATGGACTCAGACCTCTAATCCCATTTCAGAGAGTATTGCTGGATACACAGCGATCAATGCAGATCATACATCCAGGTTTTGGGGTGGACTCGAACCTGATACTGGTAATAATACTTTAATAGATGGTTCTGTCGGTCATAGTAACTGGTTTTATGCTATTGGATCGATTCGCTATTGGCCTGGTTCAGGGACGATCCCTGGACCTAATCCAGGGGTCAAAGAAGTGATACTTTATATTCGTTAAAAGATAGACAAGTTTAAAATTCGAGGTGGCATCGCCACCTCAATCTATTCTTCTGAAAATTTCTAAATCCTACTGAGCGCGTTTTATTCTATAAGTAAGTGAAGCACATTTCTCATGACGAATACGCCCCTTAAGTTGCTTTCTTGTCTGCCCGTCATCAGCTGAATAAGTATCGTTGGCTCCGCCGATGGCAGAAGTTAAATTTGTTATATTAACGTTATAACCAGCATCTTCAAGTTGCTTGATTCTTTGGTTGATTGATTTCTTTCTCGTGCTGGCCTGACCTGAATCATAAAGCTCGCAGTGGATCTCAACCTTTGAAAAAGCTGAAAGAGTGAAAAGAACTGAAAATAAGATTGTAATAAGCTTCATGTGAATCTCCTGAAAGTGAGAATAGGATTTATCAGAAGATAGGTGAAAACTCAATAAAGATAATCGAGGTCTTTAAGTGATATTCTTTAGGACGGTTCCGATGAATTCATTCTTACCAGCGAGGTACATGCCTGATTTTTCATCAAACTTCTCGTTTAAGGTGAGCTTTAGTTTTTCGTACTCTTTGGCGACTTCGAGCTCCGCATTTAAATAGTCTCTGAAGTCTAGGTGGTTCTTTACGTGATTTGAGCTCTTATCAAAGATATGGATATGAGACAGGTGAGTGACTCCATCTGGGGCCAGTCTGATGAAATAGAGTCTTTCGCTAATATCAAAGTCATCTTGCCAGATCAGTCCGGCTCGCTTGAATTCGTCTTGAAAGGCCTGAATGCCATCTAAGGTATGTACTTCTACTAGGATATCAAGGGTTGGTTTGGCCGCAATGGAGTTTATGGCCGTAGAGCCTATATGGTGAACTTCAATGAGGTTGCTTCTAAGAAGGCCCGTTAAGCCTGCTTTTTCTTTTTCAAAGTACTTCTTCCATGCGGGAGAGTAGGGAACTAGTTCGATCTTTGTCTGTTTCGTCATTCTGACGGTTTAGCGAATGAGAATGCTTTACGCAAGAGTAAAATAATTGTTATAGGTTAGGGAGATAAAGGCTTAGATTCTAAAGGCCTAAACAGGAATTGATATGATTGAATTTAGTTTGAAAGGTAAGGAATTCATCTCCTTATGTGATCTTTTAAAGATCGTCGGAATCTGTGAGAGTGGCGGACAGGCCAAGGCCAAGATTGCTGAGAGCCTAGTAAAGGTTGATGGCGCTATAGAGCTTAGAAAAAGATGCAAGATTAGAGAAGGGCAGGTTGCCGAGTTAGATGATCAAAAAGTGAAAGTAACTCTTTAAAAAAGAGGTTTTTATGAAGATTCAAAGTGATTGCGGATGGTTCAAAGCAGAACTAGAGAACTTCATTCACTTGCCTTTTTTAGCTCCATAATCTCTTTATCAATCTTGTCAGCTTCAGAAGAGAGCTCACTAAATTTTTCAATGTCTCCGTTTCTTTGTGCAGCAACGGCGGCTTCCATTTTGTGACGGTAGGCAGTTTCAAGTTTTTTAATAGGGTCTTTCTTAAATAATCCAAACATTATTAATCCTCCAGAATACTTAATGGGCTACTAGGTTTTGCGTAGGAAAACCTGTGAAGCCTTTCAGTTTTATAATAGGTGTCTAAACCTCCAACACAAACTGTGTCTGCTTTATGAATATCAACTCTTCCATCTTCTCTATAAGATTCTTCAGGAATATAGACATCAGTGATTCTCGTAATGATAAAATGACATCCATTCTCGGGTAGCTTCTCTTCTCGAACGAACTGGAGGGCCATCTTTATATTTGACTCGGCCACAAATGGAGCCTTGAAGTCTTCTAAAATCTCTTCAGTTAAACCACAGGCCTTAAACTCACTTATCTCTTTGGGATAACGAGCACTGGTTTGATGTGCTTTAGCCATGATACTTTGATTTACATGATTTAAGGTACAGGCTTTAGTTTCACGTAGGTTGATTAATGTATCCCGAGGGACAGAATCTGGTCTTATAATTAAACCTAGAAGGGCTGGATTAGCTCCTAGATGAAAAACAGAGCTAACTATGGATAAGTTTGAATTTCCTTCCCCATTAATTGTACCAATAAGGTTACATGGCTTAAACCCGCTAAGGGAGTTGATAAATTGAACTCTTTTACGATCTGAAAATTGACTAATTTCTTCTTCACTAATTCTAATAGTTTTCATGATATCCTCTTAACGATAATAACAGAGTAATAGTTTGAAACAATAGACAGATCTTAGACGCTAAATGTTGCAGAGATTAAGTGTAGCATTCATCGAAGGGAAAACCTAAGTATGACAAATATAACTATCGCCGGCGCTTCAGGGTATGTTGGAAGGCATTTACTTAAGAAAATGGGGCCCGATCTGAATATAAGAGGCTTAAGCAGAGGAAGTAAAAAAGCTGAACAAGATAATCTGACTTGGGTGAAGACTGACCTCTTTTCCTTTAAAAGTACGGAGGAGTCATTAGCCGGAACAGATATAGCCATTTATTTAGTGCATTCCATGATGCCTTCAACGCGTTTATTTCAAGGAGATTTCCAAGATGCCGATTTACTAATCGCTGATAACTTTGCAAGGGCCTGTAAAAGAGCGGGAGTAAAACAAATTATTTATTTGGGAGGCTTATTACCTGAAGTAAATGTAAGCAAGCACTTGATGAGCCGCTTAGAAGTTGAAAAAGTCCTAAAAGCAACTGAAATACCTTTAACTATTTTAAGAGCTGGTATGATCGTTGGTGATGGAGGCTCTTCCTTTGAAATTCTCAAAAACTTGGTCTTTAACTTGCCAGGGATGATCTTACCAAAGTGGACGAAAAGTAGGACTCAGGCTTTTTTTATTGATGATCTGGTGGACATCATTGTAGCCAGTATTGAAAATAGCGATTTTGAGAATAAAACGATAGATGTTGTAAACGGAGAGTCTCTTACTTACAAAGATCTCATTCTCGAAACAACAAACTATTTTGATAAAAAGAAGATTCTCATCTCAATGCCTATTAACTCAACAGCTTTTTCAAAGCTCTGGGTGAAAATCTTTGGTGAAACTGATTACGAGCTAGTTTCTCCCCTTATTGATAGTCTTACTTGTGACTTGCCATTTCCAGAAGTTAGCCCCTTGATAAAGCCTTATATTAAGTATCGAACCTATAGAGACATGCTTAAAAATATTTCTACGAAAAAAAATGCAAGAAAAAAGAATAAAGAAGTTTTTACGGACAATACAGTAAGGTCTATTCAACGACTGGAAAACACTCAAAATAAATCTAGTAAGAATATAAGTGATTCCTATATGAGCTGGTTACCTCGGTATATGAAGTCCTTGATAGTGGCTCGAAATGAAGGAAAGCTGATTTCTTTTTATGCTTTTGGAATATCAATACCTCTTTTAAAACTTGAACATATTGAAGATAATTCAAATTTAGATCGAGAAAAATTTCATATTATAGGAGGTCTTTTATCTCATACCTCTAACACTGGCTGGCTAGAATTTAGAAGGGTCGCCAATGGCGAATTCACTCTCGCTTCGATCAATGAGTTTGTTCCATCTCTACCCTGGTATATATATAAGTATACTCAGGCACCTATCCATGCCCACGTAATGAGATCTTTTGGGTTCTATCTGAATAAAAAATAAATGATGATATAAAAAACATTCGTCTAGGATCTGTCTAATGATGTCTAAGTTCTAGGTATGTTAGAAGCTCCTATGAAAATCTTGATCTTAATAGCCTTTATCTGCCCTTTCTCCTTAGCATTTGGTGCTGATTTTTACTCTAATTCTTTGAATGACTATAACATTCTTAGCAAAGCTACTTGGAAGCCTATCAAGGTGAAGAGGAATTATATTCAATACGAATTGGCGAAAAATATCTCAGAGGGACCAAGGAAATTAGAATTTAACTATACTTTTTATAGGGCTCGTAAAAAAAGACAAGGAGAATTGCTCATTCTATTTCCTACCATTTCAGGAGTGACAGTCCTTGAGAAGACTTTGGCTAAGTACTTCTCAAATAGAGGGGTTGACGTCGTAATTCCCGTTTCGATGGTTAGAGACTTTAAGTTTAACTCCGATACAGTAAAGGCCATGGATGAGGGGTTTTGGAGGTCTATTATACAAACGAGCTCCGTCCTAAAAGATTTGAGAAGAGTCCGTGATTATAAAAAGACTTATGTTATGGGAGGAAGTCAGGGGGGTACCCGAGCTGCTATGATCCTTGGGCGTGGTCTAAATATTGATAAAGCTTATACTTTTGTAGCTGGAGGAGATTTTGCCAAAATCTTTGCACAAAGTAAGGTCCAAAAAGTTAAAGATTTAAGGACAAATCATATGAACGCCTTAGGGTTAAGGTCAGCTGAGCTATACGAGAACTACTTGCGCGAAAACATTAAGTTTCATCCAGAAGAAAATTGCTCCAGAAGGAAATCGAAACTGAAAATGCTTATTGCTACAAGAGACTCTTCAGTGCCTACCGCTACTCAGGTCTCCTTATGGAAGGGCTGTGGTTATCCAGAGAGGCAGAGTATCGAGACTGGGCATGTTTTGGGCGTACTTAGTATGTGGTGGTATAGAAAAAAAGCCTTAGAATACTTTAGACTTTAACTCCTCAACCAAACGCTTCATTTTCTTTTCGCTGGCTTTAGTGAACCAAAAAAAGTGAGTTTTTACTTTTTTTCTATCAAAATAAAGAGACCCTGACACAATTGCTTTCTTTGTTCCCAAGAGCCAAAGGATTGTGTCGGCACCTTGAAGAGGCGTTCTTAATCGGCCTTTCATTTTCTTATCAAACTCTGGAATAGCAGAACTAACTCCTGGAGTTTCTGCCCAGCCTGGATGCATGGCAGTGATTGTTTGTTTGGGAAAATCATCTTTAAAGAAAGGTAGGAGCGTTACTTGAGCCCTCTTTACATTGGCATATGCTTTAACTTTATCATATTTCTCGTTTTCAAAAATAGTTTTTAAATCAAGGTTCGCTAGATACATTCCACCAGACGTTACCCATACAATGCGGGATTCATCTTTAAGCTTATTTTTCTTTTGTAGTTCTTTAATAAGGTAATAGTGGCCAAACAATTGAGAGGCGAATTGCATCTCGATGCCTTGTTCATTTCTTTGAAAACTTGAAGGCATCCCCCCAGCATTGAGGACAATATAATCTAAAGGTTCCAGAGATTCGACTATTTTAGGTATCTCTTTCCAGTTGGCCATATCCCAGGAAACAAAACTTAACTTATCATCCTCTCTAGCAGCGGCTTCACCTTTTTCGACGTTTCTTCCTGTAATGACGACTTTCACTCCTTGCCTTACTAACTCATGAGAAGCAGCTTGCCCAATACCGGAAGTTCCCCCGGTGATTAGGGCCTTCGCATCTGGAATAAAAAGGTAGTCCTCTTCGAACTCTTTGGAATGTCTTATAAAACCACTTTTATCAAAACTGTAATATAAACTGGCATCTAGAATCTTGTTCCACATAAAACCTTCATAGAATAATTTAATACTTAAGGGAAAGAATATTCCCCATCCAATTCCCACAGCGAGGTAATAAAGAGGGGAAAGCACTTCGATAGGGGAGATCTTTACTCCACCGTAATAAGAAGTTATTCCCCCTAAAGCACCTATCAATGAAAGAAGAGGAACTCCTCTTTTAGAGAGGTAATTAAAGAGGTCACCATAATAGGCAATAAAGACAAAATAGAGAGAGGTCAACCAAAGAGGGAAGTTCTCTTGAGAGTAGTTAACAAGACCTAATATTTCAAATAGGCTCTCCTGGGCAAACCCATATAAAACAAAGAAACAGAGGCTAAAGAAATAATGGCCTTTAGTAACTGAAGGCCTATAGATAATATAATTTACAACGGAGATGATAACCGCTGCAATCAAAATAGATAATTGGTATTGGTAACCAAAAGCTACGGCTAGATACCAAAATCCTTGTAGGACTATAATTTTTAAAAGCGTCATAATATCTTCTTAGTTATTCTTGAGAAGTTTTCTTTTAATTTCTTTATCAACAGGTACTGATCCTAGCCATGGCTCAAAAACCATTGAAGCTATAATCTTATCTTCAATTTCACCTATTAGCTTTGAGTTCTTATACATACTAACCTTAGCCTTCCTTTTCTTAATGACGTAAAGGTCTCCTTCTTTTAAATCGACCACCTGATCTATGATCCAATTGTACTTTTCTTTATGTTCAGGGTTCTTTTCAAGAATAGGCTCTAGGCCCTCGGCCCAGCCCATGATTGAGTATTTCTTTTTAACATTAGTTTTATAATCTAGATGGAGCTCTTCATGCTCAGCCCCTTTAAAATAAGAGATCTGATAGACATCTATTTTAAAGATAGAAAACTCAGCAAGTGCTGTGCCTACAAGCTTTAGCTCCTCTGCCTTAATAGAGGTGGAGAAGAGAACTAGAAGAAGGCTGATAAATATGTTTTTCATATCTATAGCTTACCAGAGAGTTTACTCGACATGGCTTTTACATCGCCTAGACAAGGGCTTTTTGGAGGTGAAATAATCTAAGTCCATGGTATTTCTATGAAGAGGTAAGAAATGAAAAACGTTTTATTTATATTGGTATGTCTTATGAGTTTTAGCTGTGAATCAGGTAGTAAGTTTAGAAAAACAGTCGACTACGTAGAAATGGATCGTTTTATGACAAAGTGGTTTGTTATCGCAGGAAGATTAACTTCGTTTGAAGATGGTGCCCATAACGCCATTGAGTCTTACAGCTGGAACGCTGAGAAGAGCCGAATCGATATTGACTTCACAATGAGAAAAGATTCTTTTGATGGAAAATTAAAATCGATTCCTCAAAAGGGCTGGATTGAAAATCATAAAACCAATGCCCATTGGAAGATTAGTCCCTTTTGGCCTTTGAAGTTTCACTATCTAATCATCGATTTAGCTGAGGATTATTCTTGGACAGTAATAGGTGTTCCTAGCCAAAAGTGGGTTTGGATTATGGCAAAGGATTGGAAGATGAGTGAGGAGAAGTTAGCTATGATAATCAAGAGAGTTAAAGATATGGGCTACTCAATAAAGGACATCAAAAGAGTTCCTCAAAAATGGTAGAGTTGAGTTAACTGAGGGCTTAGCCACCAGAAAAATAGTTTAGATTACCTCCAATTTAGCCCTATTTCCTTAAATGAGCTTAGCCTGAGGCCCTAGTCTCTTTTATTTTTTTCATGTATATTGACGCGTACCATTAGTTAGACAATGAGTGAAGTTAATATGATGAAAGAACTAAAAGAAGCGATTAAGTACATGCCAGAGGACTGGCTTAGGCTAACAACTCATAGACTTGATATTTATAATGAAGAAAGGGCCAAAGAAGAATTCCTTCAGAAGTTTGAAGAAGCTGATAAAACAAGTAAGAAAGACCTGAGTGAGCTGCCTACGGCTTTTGATTATATAAGACTCGGTCATCCACTTTCTTGTTTATTAGAGTGGGCCATCGCAAAAGAAGCCAATCTCAAAGTAGAGAGCGTGATCTCTTTTTCTTCACAGGCAATGCCAATTCTTGCTGTCCTTAGGAAGAATAAGTTCTTAAAGCTTAAAACCCGTATAGTTTATAAAGATTCACTTCCACAAAACTTTGATGCAGAAATTTTGAGATCTATTTATGCTTACGACTTTGAATTACTAAAGGTCGATGATCTAGAGAGTCTTTCGATTTTTGAGGGAAGCACTCTTATTATTAATGGAGCCATCTCTAATACTGCAAATTTTAACTTAATTCTTTTTGGAAAGCTTGGTTCGGTTATTCAAGTGATGAATAATGATCCTCAGTATATCAACGAGATTCAGCACGTCAGAAGAAGAGAATCTATTGCTATGACTCCTTATGATTGCTTAAGCATCTTAAAGAAGCTTGCTGGAGAGTCTTCTGAAGAGCAGCCTTTTGTTGACTCTAAAGAACTAAATAAAACGATTCAAGATATCACTAAAAGCACTGGGCCTGCTGCTATTGGTTCTTGCGGCCTCGCTGTTCAATACGCGATTATGATGGGGTTGATTCATCATGGAAGAGATCACTTTAAGGGGCAAGATATCAAGTTTATCGTTCCCCCGAATTGCTATGGCGGGACTAATGATCAGGCCCGTCGCGTAGCTGCTTGCGCCGAGAATGTAGAGATTATTGATCTACCTGTTGATAGCGGTAAGGATATGGTTCAAGAATTAGAGAGGATCTTAGAACAAGTCGCTAAGGAAAATAGTATTCCCTATATTATTGCTGAGATACCTACTAACCCTAGAGTTGAAATTCCAGAGTTAGAAAAATTGAGAGAGACATTAAAGAAATCAAGAAAAACGAACGATGGTGCAGATGCTATAGGTCCGGTTTTTATATTGGATCAAACCTTTTGCCCGAATGTAGAGTTCTTTGGAGAAAAAGGATTTCTAAGGGACGCGAGCACCATCTCTTATGTAAGTGGTTCTAAATTTCCAAGTGGAGGACTCTGTACTGCTGGTTATTGCGTAGCTAACGAGAGCGCTAGCCAGTATATGAGTTATATCGAAAATCACCTAGTGCTTTGTGATAATAAGGCGACTGATCTTCAAGTTAAGATCTTAACAGAGAACATGCCTTCAATGAACTCTAGGATTGCGAGTGCTTATAAGAACACTCGTAGCTTTGTTGATTTCATGGAAAAGAACTTAGATGGGGTTAAGATAAACTTTGTCACAAAAGAATTAGCTGATGCTGGCTTTACGCCTTCAGTCTTCTCTCTTGATCTTCCTACTAAGGGAGAAACACCAGAGCAACGCGAGAATTATAAACGAGATCTTAATCATAAGTTGATCAGAATGATGATCAACGCTCTTCCTGAAGAGAGTAAGCATTGTGTGAGTTATGGACAGCTTAAGGGCTGCTACTGGACAATTCCTGCTACCTCTACACAAGGAACAACGAAAGAAAGTGATAAGGATTATATTGTTCGAGTTTCAATTGCCGCTGACTTTGATTTAGAAGGTCATCAAGATGTCTTTATGAGATTCTGTACTTCGATAGATTAAATTAATTTTTACGGGTTTAAAATGGATCTCCTATGAAGCTTTTATTTATTTTCTTTCTACTGATAGGAAGCCTTAGGGCGAAAGACTATGTTCTAAAAGAATGGAAGCCTTGTCTCTCAGATAAGGACTGCCAAGTGGTAAGGGACATGGGCTGTAAGAATCAATGCCAATCAGATGTTATCAATCCAAAGTTTAGTAAGGAGCTCAATCAAAAGATTAATAAAGATTGCGCTGACTTATTAGTCCCTCCGGTAGAATGTGCTTATGATTCGAGAGTTAAGATTCCAAGATGTATTCAAAAGAAGTGTAAGCTTATGGCAAAGCATATTTGCTGTACTTTAAAAGATCCTAAGTTGAGAAAGGCTCATTCTTGTCATATCAAAAATATGAACTGCGATGAAGTTCCTTTTTAACTACTCCTCCTCCTTAGTTAATGTCATTGTAGGGAATGAAGAAATATATAAAGTATATTGTTGTTATTCTTATCGCTGCTGGCGTTATCTACGTAAAGAAACAGATTGATGATCGAAATAGTGAACAGACTAAGGCTCTCGAAGAATTAGGTGATTGATTTACCTAATATCAGGTAGATATAGTGTTTCTTTTGATTTTGATAAAACGAACGATCGTGCTATTATTGACCTATGAATAAGGCAAGAAATACGAAAGTCGATATATTAAATGCAGCCCTCCCTCTGGTTCGAAAGCTTGGCTTTGAATCAGTTTCCATTGCAAATCTTGCAAAGGAAGTGGGCATGTCTAAGAGTGGGCTCTTCGCTCACTTTCACTCCAAAGAAAAGATGCATGTGATGATCCTTGATCATGCCTCCGTTGATTTTACTCAAAATGTTGTGATGCCTGCGCTTAAATCAAAGCGTGGGTTGCCTAGGCTAAAGAAGATTCTTTCTAATTGGGTTGGTTGGCTGGGGTCGAGCTCTGAGGGAGCATGTCCTTTTGTTGCTGCAAGTATTGAGTATGATCAAAAAGAAGGGCTTGTTAAGGAGAGGTTACAATTTCATCTAGGCAGTCTTATCAAGGCCATCTCTAGATCGGTTGATCATTGTATTGAGGAAGGACATTTTGATAAAGGAAGTGATTCAAATCAAATCGCTTTTGAGATCTATTCCTTTGTCATTGGTGAGAGCATCTATAGAAAAACATTAGGTCACAAGAGTTCTAATAAGATCTTAACAGAATCTTTAAACAGGCTTTATGCCAGAAGTAAGTAAAATGAGGAGTTTTTATGTGTGAAAGAGAGTTAGTGAACAATAGATTATTTAACGATACTTCTTTAGAATCATTGCTTAAGTACTTACTCTATAGATTTAAGAAGCTTTTTCTTGTTCGTTGATCTAACCTATTAGGTATACTTTTTTATTTTTGCAAGTGACCAGGTACCTTTTAGAAGGGGTTTGAGGATGAGTGATAGGGCTGAGAAGATTGAAGAACTTGTTTTAGGAGTACTTTCTTTTTATGAGCCCATGTCGTTTGAATTGATACTTCTTGATATGCCTGATGAACAAATCTTAGATATTGAAGACTTTAACCGAGAAGACCTCGAGAAATGTCTTGAAGAACTCCTTAAAAAGAAAAGAATAAAAGTAACAAGCCCGAAGACGGATAAAGAAGTCTTCTGGCTCAAGGTCTTTCCCAAAAAGAGTTTCCTTCAAAGAACCCTCTCTTATTTAAAGAAGTTCACTTGAAAGGTCCTCATAAATCAAAAAAAATAAAATGGGTCTTATTCATTGCTTCCCTAGCTATTCTCCTGTTTGCTCTCTTCTTTAAAGCTAGGCAAGAGTCGACAGCTACATTGGTAGATTCTTCTTACAAGTTAGATCTTGAGATTGATAAGAAGATTGAAGAGAAGGTCTTCGATCAGTTAGTTATAACTGAGGATAAAAAGGAAATACAAAAGAAAGGGAGGATTCCTGTAGGATCTGAGATCACCCCTCGAGAAATAAGGGCCCTTGTCAAAAGAACCTTTCCCATCATAGATGATAAGCTCTCTGATGATTACGAATGCCCAGTGAACAATGAAAAATACTTTTTCCCATTTGGTCAAAATGGAAAACATTGTAGAAAAAAAATGATTAAATTTGGATTAGAGCTGTCAGTCAGTAATAGCTTCCAAGATAATGAATATTATCAGTTTCTCTTATCTATAGACTCAATAAATTCACACCCAGGGCAGACTGTCTTTAGCATGAGATTTGAAGATCAAGGGCTCTTGAGTATGAGCTTCGTTGATCTTTATGGTTCATCGACTTGTTTTGAAATTGAGTTTAAAGATAATGCCGTATGGCTCTTTCAAACGGAAGAAGATGAAGACGCTATTAATCATGATGTTCAAACAGCGTTTAAAGGTGAGGGACAGAGGGATGATTACCGTAAAAAGTTACATTCAGATGTCAAAGGGAAGATTCGCAAGTTAATGGTTCACCTTTGTACCGAGTTCTTAGATAAGAGGGCCTGTGCATTAGGGGAGAAAATTGATGGCTTCAATTGTGGAGAATCACTCTAGATTCAGTAGAAACCTAAAGGAGTAAAATGGATTCAATAAGAAAGAAAAGAGTATTTGATTTACTTAAAGGGATTGAAACAGGTGACCCTGAATCAGTAAAGGTTGTTAATGAAGATAAATATATTCAACATAATCCTCAAACTCTCGAAGGTGGTGAGGGTCTAGCTCAGTTGTTCAAACGTTTATCTAAGATGAACCCAAAGGTCGAGATTGTTCGATTATTTGAAGATGAAGATTATGTTTTTGGTCAGACAATATATAACTTTGACACTGAAAGAATTGGTTTTGAAGTCTTTAGATATGAAGGAGATCAAGTTGTTGAGCACTGGGATAATATTCAGCTTCGCGTTGGTGATATGATAAGTGGCTCTACTGAGATAAAAGACTTAAGCCTTACCAATAAAAATAAAGAGTTGGTTTCTCGCTTTATTAAAACAGTATTTATAGATAAAGAGGTGGAGGCTGAGGCTTTCATCGATAAGGATTCCTTTGTTGAGCATAGTAGTTTAATGCCGATTCAAGAAAAAATAAAAATTATGGAGTATCAAACCAATCATAGAGTGCTAGGAGAAGGGAACTTTATCTTATCTGTAACAGAGGGCGAAAATAGAGGAGAGCATACTTCATTTTACGACCTCTTTAGAGCTGATGAGGGAAAGATTGTTGAGCATTGGGATACTACTGAAAAGGTACCTCCTCGAAGTGACTGGAAGAATGAGAATGGTAAGTTTTAGCTTTTAAATCTTGATCATTTTTATCCATAGTTCATACTCTTTGAGAGAGATTGAACTTTATTGGGTTCTATGACAAAATACATACTTCTATAGCGCCTAGGACAATCACTTTGAATGATCATGATATTGAAATTGATATTTCAAAGAACTTGGCGGAAGTTGATCACCTGATCGGTCTGTATCAAACTGATAGTAGTGGCGTTCAGCCTTTTGATATAAAAGAACTCCTTCTTGAGCTTCGAGATCATAATGAAGAACTCTATCTAACAACCTTAAAAAAAATCCCAAGTGAACTACTCGCGGATGTTATCGCTGAGATGCCTCCTCATCTTCAAGAAGAAGCTTCCGATCGACTAGGAGTAAAAAAACTAGCGAAGATTGCCACAGAGATGGACACCGATGATGCGGCCGACTTTCTAAAGCATATTGGAGAGAAGAATATTTCTCGTGCTGAAGATATTCTTAAGATCATCAATCCTGAAGACCAAGAGACCATTAGAAAGCTGATCTCTTATGAAGATGATCTTGCTGGCGCATATATGCAAGCAGAGCTTTTCTCGGCCAAAGAAGATGAAATTGTTGGAGAGTCGATTAGCCGCCTCAGGCTCATGAAAAAAAATAATGAGATTCAAGGAATCAGCCAAGTCTTTATTGTTAAAGATTCAGGAGAGTTTGTATGCTCTATTGGACCTGAAGAACTTGTTTTATTAAATCCACTTGATTCGTTTAAGACCTCTTTAGACCAAGGGGATATTAAAAAGAATGAAATTGCAGCGGATCATTTTGAAGATATAAAGAATGTTGTTGAAAAGGTTAGTGATTATAACCTTCCGGTTATTCCCGTTATAGATGAAAAAGGAGTCCTTCTCGGTAGGATCACATCTGATGATATCTATGACTTGATTGAAAACCGCGCTACTGAAGAGATCTTTGGAAAAGCTGGATTGAATGCTGAAGTGGAGCAAGCCGATAATATTGGTCAGGCCGCAAGACAACGTGCCCTATGGCTAGGGGTTAATCTTTTGACTGCTATTGCCGCTTCTGTTGTTGTGGCTTTATTTGATTCAACACTTCAGACCTATGTTTCTTTAACAATCCTAATGCCAATAGTTGCTTCTATGGGAGGCAATGCTGGAACTCAAAGTTTGACCGTGACTGTTAGGCAGCTTTCTATTGGAGAGATTGAATTAGAAGATGCTATTGATACAATAAAAAAAGAAGTGTCCTTAGCCTTGATTAACGGTCTGTTCTTCGCCATCGTGATTGGTGCCATTGCTTATTTTTGGTTTAAGATACCAGCTCTTGGCGTGGTAATAGCGATCTCTACTATTATTAATATCTTGATCGCAGGTTTCTCAGGAGCCGTAATTCCTTATTTACTAAATAGACTAAAGATTGATCCGGCTATCGCGAGTACGGTTATCCTTACAACAATCACAGATATTATAGGCTTCCTAAGTTTTCTTGGGTTAGCAAAACTAATGATGTAATCAATCTCTTATAAGGATTTTATGAAATCACTACTTTTAGCATTTATTCTTTTAGCCTCTACTCAAGTTAAGGCGCATTTCTATGATTCTCCTTATGAATGTTTAAGCAGTCATACTTCAAAACGTTCTGGAAAGAAGCATACAACTCTAACTTATTTTCAACCAAGTAAGAATTGGATGATCCGTCTAAGTGGAGTTAAGAAGAACTCTTCATTTAAGGTAGCTAATCTTTATACCCCAGAGGGAAGATACGATGGGAGCTATAAAGGAGTTTACCCTGCGATTAATAAAGTTAAGTTTGGGACTTACTGGCCTTATAAGAAAAACCGAGAAGTTAAAGTCTCTTCAAGAATAAGTAAAAGTGATTGCAGCCTTCTAAAAAGTAAGTCGGTCTTCGACCTTCCTGGTCTTGATAAACTTGAGTGTATGGACCCTAAAGGTCTTGGTACTTGTAAAGCCATCAATAGATAAAGGGTGGAAACGGCCCCAAAATTCACTTATAAGCTAAAGATCTCTTATAAGGGAACTCATTATTATGGATGGCAATTTCAAACCACGCATGCAGAAACAGTTCAAAACCATGTGCAAAAGGTTGTCTCAGATATAGCTAAGCATAAGGACTTCCAAGTTATAGGCGCAAGCCGGACTGATGCCGGTGTTCACGCAAGTGGACAGGTTCTCAAAGTTGTTCTTCCAAGGGAAGTAAAACCAGAGAATCTTACTAGAGGTATGAATTCGAAACTTCCTGATGATATAAAAGTGATTAGCAGTGAATTCATTCATGAGGACTTTAATGTAAATAGAGATTGTAAGAATAAAGAGTATCATTACTACTTTACCATTGATCAAAATGAAAACGCCGCCTTCTCTGAAACTATCTACACATTTCCGGAAGAGCTTGATCTAGATAAAATGAATCAGGCCTGCTTAAAATTAATGGGTATGCATAATTTTACAAGTTTTTGCTCACCCGGTCCTAACCCTGCCTCACCCTATAGAGAACTCTTAAAGTGCTCTATTGAAAAAACAAGCTTCCTAACCTTTGAAAATGAGATCTACTTTCTAAAAGTGCAAGGAACTGGCTTTCTTCGCTATATGGTAAGGTATCTTATGGGCGCGTTATGGGATATTGGCATGGGAAGACTTTCAATTGAAGAGTTAGATCTTTCATTGAGTAGTGGTAAAATTCATGGCATACGTACAAAGGCGCCTTCTAGAGGGCTTCATTTAATAAATATAGAATACTAGCGATAGGTGAAAAGTGAGTGATTCAGATAATTCAAGAGATCTTTTACACGGAATAACTTTAGAGATGATCTTAAGAGATATCATTGATCTTCATGGTTATAAAGAACTCCTCTCTATGACAAAGATCAGGGCCTTTGAGCAAGAGGCAAAGCCAATCATGAAACCTATTCTTAAGTTTCTAAGAAAGACCCCATGGGCAAGAGAGAAGATTGAAAATCTCTACCTGAGAGACCTGGAAAAGATCGCTTTAATGAAAGCTAAAAGAGGAAGATAATACTGAAGGCATCTTACAGCTTAGGTAATACCTCCGAAAGGTTTTAACTTTAGAAATCAATATGCAGATTGCTCAGTGGTTCCTCTAGGTTAAATTGTGTATGATTTTGGCTATGGAATATTCAAACTGTGGCGTAGGCTTCCTAACATCTCTAAAAAAAGAAAAATCTCATGAAATCCTAATCTCAGGGCTTACTGCGTTGAAGAATGTAGAGCATCGAGGGGGAACTGACCGCTCTGGTCATATCGGAGATGGTGCAGGGATTATGACCAGTATTCCTTGGGAGCTTCTTGGAAAAGAGAGTGATAAGTATGCCGTAGCATGTCTCTTTGTTCCTAAGGACGAGAAGCTGTTTAATTCCTCAATTAAGATCTTTGAGAGAACCTTTGATAATTATAATCTAAAGGTTGAATCCTATAGGGAAGTTCCCATTAATGAAAAAGCTCTACAGGATTCAGTCATCGCTCGGGCGCCGCGAATCATCCAGGCCTTTATCTTAAGACCCAAGCATTGCAGAACTCACGAGTCCTTTAATAATCTCCTTTATATGGCAAAACAAATGACCCGCTCAAAGCATAGAGAGGCGGGACACAGAGGGGAGTTCTTCTTCACCTCACTTTCAAGCCGGACTATTATCTATAAGGCCATGGCGACCTCAGCTCAACTAGAGGAGTTTTATCCAGACTTAAAAGACCCAAGATATAAAACTCGTTTTGTTATCTTTCATAGACGCTTTAGTACTAATACTTTACCGAGTTGGGATAAGGTTCAGCCTTTTCGTTTGATTGCTCACAATGGAGAGATTAATACTATCGAAGGGAATAAGGCAGCGGCATTCTCCAGAGAGAAATCAGCTGGGCTTGAAGTTGATCAGATCTTAACTCAAAAAGGAACTTCTGATTCAGGGAACCTAAACGGAATGGCGGAAGCCCTAAAGTATAGAAGCTCTATTCCACACCTTAATGAAATCCTTGCCATCATGATTCCTCCGGCGCGCTCTGAGAAGTCTGGCTTTTATGAATTTTGGTCTAGGGCCATGGAACCTTGGGATGGTCCTGCTCTTGTGACTTTTAGCGATGGAAAAAGAATTGGTGCTAGGCTTGATCGAAATGGATTTCGGCCATGCAGGTGGCATAGAACTAAAGATCATTTTTATGTCTGTAGTGAAGCAGGATCCTTTGAGATTGATGCCGACAAGATCGAGCAGCAAGGAGCTCTGTACGCAGGACGCTCAGTTACTATTCATCTAATGACAGGGGAGATTCTTTTTAAGAACCCTGAAGATTCCAAATATTATCAAGATGCCCATTTTGACGCTAGGTTGGAACCTCTTGATTATAAAACTCCTAGTATCGAGATTTCAGAAGAGAAGAGAGAGTACTATCTTTCAAAGTTTCATATAACTAAAGAAGACTTGAAGAATGAAATCTACCCAATGATTGATGCCGCCACTGAGCCCTTTGGTTCAATGGGAGACACGGCCAGGCTTCCGGTTCTAAGTGAAGTGCATAGGTCTTTTTATGATTACTTCTTTCAAAACTTTGCTCAAGTAACTAACCCACCTCTTGATTATATAAGAGAAAGGTTTGTGACTGACTTGAGTATGAACTTGGGCCGAACGCCCAATATCTTTGAACCAAAAGAGATGATCCCACCTCAAAAAGGGATTTGCTTGAAAGGGCCAGTTTTAAGCTTAGGGCAACTTGAAAAATTAAAAGACTCTATCCTTAAGGTTTCTGAGCTTGATATTTGTTATGACGTAAAAAAAGGTGAAGAGGGTTTTAGAGCAAGACTCGAAGAACTTACAACTGAAGCCTTACACGTAGTTAGAAACGCTGCCAGCGTCCTTATCTTAAGTGACCGTTTAGTTAGTGAGGACCGAGCTGCTATTCCCTCTATCTTAGTTATGCGCTCAATTCAGATGGCCTTGAATAATAAAGGAATCAATTTAAGGGTTTCAATTGTTATTGATTCAGGTGAGATCAAGAATTCTCATCAACTGGCCGTCTTAATCGCTTTTGGAGCTAGCGCTGTTTGTCCCTATCTGGTCTTAGAATTAGCTAGGTCTCGAGAGAGTGAAGAAATAGAGAATTATAATATTGATGAAAAAGAACAAAGGATCATTAAGGCTCTCGAAGGTGGTCTTTTAAAAGTAATGGCGAAGAGAGGAATCTCAGTGCTTCGCTCATATAAGGGATCCGAGCTCTTTACTATCATAGGCCTTGCAAAAGAAATCCTAAAGGGATTCTTCCCAGAGCATAAATTAACCTTTGGTGGGCTAGAAATAAAACATCTTGTTGCTGAGATCACGAAAAAATCAAGCTACTCATCAAAACATAGTGGCGCCTTGCCCAGTAACTTTATCTATAAAGAACATGCTTCAGAAAAAAAAGGAGAACGGCACTCTCTTACTTCAAAAAGATCGAGGCTGATTCATCAGGCCTTAGACTTAGAATTCAATGATGCAAAGGCGCTTGAATTATGGAAGCAATTTAATGATGAAATCAATGCTTACCCTTTAAATATTAGAGACCTCTTAACCTTTAAAAAAGCAGCTAAGCCTGAGAAGTTAGAGCCGGCCAGTGAGATTGTTAAAAGATTTGGCAGTGGAGCTATGAGCTTTGGTTCTATTTCGGCTGAGTCTCAAAGAGATCTTATCTTGGCCTTTAAAGAAATGGGGGGAAGATCAAACTCCGGCGAAGGGGGAGAGAATCCTTATTATTTTGAAAATGGATTAACGGCAAAGATTAAGCAAATTGCCTCAGGTCGTTTTGGTGTTTGCGCCGAGTACTTAGTTACCGGGGACGAAATTCAGATAAAGATCGCTCAAGGGGCAAAGCCTGGAGAGGGTGGTCAGTTAATGGGAATTAAGGTAGACGCTACTATAGCAAAGGCGCGCTTTTCTAATATTGGCGTAGATCTTATCTCTCCACCACCTCAGCATGATATCTATAGCATTGAAGACTTAGCCGAGCTTATCTATGAGATAAAGCAGCTCAAACCAAGCCTAAAAGTTAGTGTCAAATTAGTATCAGGAAAGAATATCGGGGCCATTGCCTGCGGAGTCGTAAAAGCGGGAGCTGACATTGTTCACGTCTCTGGTGGAAGTGGCGGAACTGGCGCTGCCGTCTTGATGAGCATGAAGCATACTGGACTTCCTTTTGAGATTGGACTTCTTGAAGTTCATAGAGAGCTAGTCTCTCAAGGTCTTAGAAAATTTGTGACCTTGAGAACTGACGGAGGCCTTTTAACCGGAGCCGATATTGTAAAAGCAGGTCTTCTAGGGGCGGAGGAATTTGAGTTTGGAAAACTAGCTCTTGTTTCTCAAGGCTGTATCATGGCCCGAATCTGTCATAAGAACACTTGTCCAAAAGGAATCGCAACTCAAGACCCTAAGTTTAAGGCTAAGTATTCAGGGAGAGTTGAAAGCACTGTAAAACTCTTTCATTATATCGCTCAAGATGTAAGCGCGATTGTCGCCTCCATGGGCTTTAAGAACTTTGAAGATCTTATTGGGCGTAATGATTGTTTAGTTTTTAATGAAAGATTTAAAGACGTCTACAGTGAATCTAATCTCAACCTTGATTACTTTAAGAAAGACTCCGAGCATGAAATCCACAGAGTCGCTTATACAGAAGTCGATTATAATTCTCTTAATCAAGAACTTTTAGATGAATTTAGAAAGTCGAAGGGCAAATTAAAGACATCAAAGTTGATTCATTCAAGCCAAAGGGCCATTTGTTCAAGCCTTGCTGGAGAGATGTCTCTTCTCAAGGAAGTAAGCGCTGAAGTTAACCTAGAGGGAAGTGCTGGACAGGGATTTGCCGCTTTCACTTGTAAGGGCATGAAGATAAGTCTTTATGGTGAGGCCAACGATGGTGTCGCTAAGTCCATGAGCGGTGGAGAAGTCATTATCTCTCCTTATAAAAAGAGCCATATAGCGCCAGAATCAAATGTCCTTGTGGGGAACGCCTGTTTATACGGGGCGATTGGTGGCGAGTTCTTCCTCAATGGTCTCGCAGGGGACCGCTTTGCTGTCAGAAACTCTGGAGCTGTGGCCATGATCTTAGGTGCCGGGCTTCATGCTTGTGAGTATATGACCGGAGGAAGTGTCTTTATTTTAGGCCCAGCTTTAGAGAATATAGGCTCTGGCATGACTGGTGGAAGGCTATTCACTCTTAAGAGCAACGAGGTATTTATAAACAAAGAATACCTCAAAGAATCGCCCATAAGTGCCCAAGATAAGAAGTTTATAGACAGCTACCTCACAAAGTTTAAATCTCTCTTTGGAAGCCCTATTAAATATGAACTAAATGATATAAGTAAGTTCATAGGAATCAATGATCAAGGTAAGGCTTAGGTCTTACTAAAGAGGAAGTATGTCGATAAATGTAGAGCTTGTTAAATACGATACAAAGAAAACTAAGAAAAGAAAGAGGGCCAACCTCATCGTCGAAGAAAAGACTGAAGCAGCTGTGATTGAAAAATTAGAGAAAATTCATAAAGGCGATAAGATTGAAGCGATCTCTGAGATTGTTTGGGGCGATGTCATTGTTAAGCCTAAGACTAAGAAAGACGTTGAAGGAACTCTGCTTCAAGGTGTCGTTAAATTCTATGATGAAGAAAAAGGTTTTGGCTTTATCGATCCAGATTCTGATGAAGAGGATCTCTTCTTTCACTCAACGGCTCTTGGTGGAGAAAGACTCTATGAGAACGACCGAGTAGAATTTGAAATGAGCATTGGTCCAAAAGGACCTATCGCTATTCATATAAAGTTCATTGAAAAAGAAAGATTCGAAGAAGAGTCTTAATATAATAGTTCATTTAGTTGCTATTGACCTAGCGGCAGGCTAGGTTTAAACATCGACGCTTTTTTATAGCTCTCTGTGACTTCCGCAAAGCCTTGTAATCAATCCTAGATTTAGAGTTTTTAGAAACCGTTTCCTAGGATAGTTATGCTTAATATCGGTGTTATTGGTACCTCAAAGAAACCAAATGAAAGGCGTGTGCCAATTCATCCTGATCATCTACGCCGTCTTCCTGAGCCGATTCGAAAGCAGCTCATCTTTGAAGAAGGATATGGGCTTCCCTTTAATATTGAAGATAAAGAGATCTCTGAGCTTACTTCAGGGTTTACCATGCCACGGGAAGATATATTAACAGAGCTTGGTAATGTCATTATGGCTAAGCCAGTCCTAGAAGACTTTAAAAAACTAAAGAAAGGTGGGATCCTTTGGGGCTACCCACATTGTGTTCAAGGGCGAGAGGTCACTCAAGTGGCCATCGATAGAAAACTCACCCTTATAGCATTTGAAGAAATGTTCGTTTGGGGGCCAAATGGAAATATTGGCCGGCATACTTTTTATAAGAATAATGAAATGGCTGGATACTGCGGTGTCCTTCATGCTTTAGAA
The DNA here is from genome assembly GCA_913061265.1 of uncultured Halobacteriovorax sp. GTDB lineage: Bacteria > Bdellovibrionota > Bacteriovoracia > Bacteriovoracales > Bacteriovoracaceae. Next base: position 287,112 of record CAJXVS010000002.1, read on the forward strand.
TTAAAGGGAATTGATGGCCATTACGGTGACCAGAAGAAAGTTCTTATTTTTAGTTTCGGAGCTGTTAGTAGGGGCGCGATCTATGCTTTGAAGGCCAGAGGCTATAGAGATATAACAATTTGTATTCAAAGACCTGATCACGAAGTCAGAGAAGAAGTTCTTGATTGCCACTATATTAGAATTGAAAAAGGCGTAGGTGCTGAGCCTAGGCTTCTTGTTGTTGAGCATGATGGAATCAAGAGTCCATTTCAAGAGCTCATAGGTAAAGCCGATATCATCGTGAATGGAAGTTTTCAAGATACCAACGATCCTTTTATGTTTGTTGAAGAAGATGAAGTTCAACATTTAAAACCGAATAGCCTCATCATTGATGTGAGTTGTGATGAAGGAATGGGGTTTTCTTTCGCGAAACCAACTTCTTTTGATAAACCAACTTTTAAAGTGGGAAGCATTGATTATTATGCTGTAGATCATACCCCTTCGTATCTATGGGAAAGTGCCTCTCGAAGCATTTCTGCAGCTTTAATTGTTTACTTAAGAACTGTCCTAGAAGGTCCAGATAGTTGGCAAAAGAATGAAACGATAAGAAGGGCTTTAGTCATAGATCAAGGAAAGATCCTTCAGCCTCAAATCTTATCTTTTCAAAATCGGCAAGCAGAGTACCCGCATACCTCTATGTCTAAACAATAATTGAAAAGGGCCAGATGTTCTGGCCCTATTTATATACTTATTTTTCTTTAGAAGAGTTCTTGTCTGTAAGAACGCTATTAATAGTCGGCTTTAGAATTCCTGCAGCCTTATCTTTTTTCTCTTGTTTGATCTTTTTCTTTTCTTTAATGCTTAGCTTTTTCTTATCTTTGTTCTGGGCCTTGTCTTTTCCACCCTTATCTTGTCCCTTCGCCATGTGATTCTCCTATGGATTTCGGTTTAAGTGAATTTAACACACAGGTTAACGCATCTAAGTAAAGCTTATTCGCTTACGAGCTCAATTGCCAATGATAGCTAACTAGGCTAGTTTGCTACGCCTTGGCGCGTTTTCTTTAACTATAGTCTTCAGTCCAAATGGGAGATTTTTTGAATAAGCTTATTGATGCTTCGAAATTAGATCATATAAATTCTGCTCTTGAAGAGTCTAGTTGGTTCTTTATGGAGAACTATCTTGAAGATCACTTATGTGACTCATTACGAGAGAGCTTCGTTGATAAGGAAAATCTCGCTTCTTTTTCAAAGTCAAAGATTGGCCGCGGTTCAAAAAGTAGTGAAAATAGTCTTATCCGAAATGGTTTGATTCGCTGGATAGAGGATTGGAATCAAAATGAATCCTTAAGCGAGTTAAACAAGCACTTGATCAAAATGATGAAATCTATTGGCTCTTACTTTAGACTCCCTTTAAAAAGATTTGAAGCTCAGTTTTCTATCTATAGTAAAGGTGGCTTTTACAATCGCCACTTAGATCAACATCAGAATTCTCGCCACCGTCATATTAGTATCTGCCTTTATTTAAATGATTGTGAAGAGGGAGGAGAACTGATCCTCTACAAAAAAGGCTCTCAATCTGAGGTCGAAAAAATTATTAAGCCTAGAAAGGGAACTCTTGTGGTCTTTATCTCTAAGGATATCCCTCATGAGGTTAAGCTTGTAGAGAGCACAAGGCATTCAATAACTTCTTGGTTCAGAGATGATGAGACCATTCCTTTCGTTTAAATTTTCTGAAATACCGCCAACTATTTAGGGCTAACATTTATCAGTTAATTCCCTTTTATATTTAAGTAACTCATTAAAATTATGGGCTAACCTGTTTCTTGATTAACGTAGTCAGGTACTTCGACCGATAATAAAGAGAGATGAGAAAGACTGCCCTTTTAATATTCATGTCCTTTATAGTCACTCCAAAGCTTTGGGCCTTTCCCTCTGTCTTTTCCTATATGGATAAATCAATCAATAAAAAAGTAACTGTAAGATGTTCTGAAAAAGTCAGTTCAGTCTTAGACCTGTCAGGGATAAGAGACATTGCTGATAATTTAAATTGCGAGAATATGTCAGCAGAAGATTATTGCGACTGTATTGAAACTAAGCATATGGGAATTCAATCACGTAATCAGATCATTGTTCTTGAGACGGAACTAGGCTTTTTTGGAAGTGGTGAGGACTCTATTCCAGCTGGTTATTTAAAGGAACTCTCGGAGTATCAAAGACTTCAAAAAATGTATGGGGATGGTGTTTCTTCAAACTGTTTTTCAAGGAGTTTTGAGAATGCTCAGACTACTTTGGAAAAAGAGTCTAGCCTCTTTAGTAGAAACCTAAATCCTAAGTATGAAACTAATAAAGTTCCTGCCTATGTCAATAATGAGTATATCAACAAAGCACTAAACCTCTCAAATCTTGTCGAATATTCGAATAGTCCTGAGGAAATAAAGAATGCTGAGTCTGATGCTCGTCTAATGGTTGAAGTCGCGAAGATTGTACAAGAAAATAAGATGACGACAGACTATAGTAAAAAAGACTTTGGAACTGGATTTTCTGATGAATATACTTCAAGCTTTTTACTTTCCGGTTTCTTTAAGGAGAGTAAAGGCGAAGAATATAATAATTCACCACTCTATAAGACCTTACAAAAAGTATTCTTCCAAACTAATTTTGCTTTCGCTACAACCGAAAGTAGTAATGCCATCGATAATCTCATTGATGCTGCCTCACGAATAAACTTAGCGGATGCTAAAAAGTCAGATGGAAGTATCGATCATAAAATCATAACCTCACAAATGAGATCGTATGACTTTTCTTTTCCAATGGGGGAGATGTTAAGGTCACTCTGTCATGATACCAGTAGTGACTTGATTCGTTCGAGCTATTCTTCTGATAGTAAAGGCTTCATGAGCCCTGATAAAAAACAGCACTATAAAGGAATAGGGAAGGATCTCCTTAGGGAGTACTCACCGATAGATTCAAACACAGATGAAGGCAAAAAGAAGTTCCGTGAACTTGGTCTTCTTCAAGAGAAAGTCGTTGGGAAAATGGCTGAACAGTTCAAATACCCTTTACATAAAGTTCTTTCTGAAGATGATCAATCTAAAATGGACGAGTTTATTCGTAAGAAGAAAGACTTAATGGGGAAAATGTGGTGTGGCCTTCAAAAATCTAAAGCTAATGAAGAAATTATCGAAGAATTAGTGTCATCGGATCCAAGTCTTGGTTATAAACTTTTTGAAAATCAGTTGAGATTAGAAAAACTTGAAAAAGAGAAACTGACAACCATAACAGATTTAGTAAGAGTAAGGCAGATCCAAAATGATGCTCATTCATCACTATCATTTTTCAAAAGAGAAGTTGAAAGAGACGAAGCTGAAATAACGAAACTTAAGAAAAATATTTTAGAACTAGAGAAGTTAATTCCTGTCGATGAAGAAGAAATTAAAAAATTATCTAAAAAAATTAAAATGAGAGAGTCGGAATGGGTAAAGAATAAAATGAACGTTACTCGCATTGATAAAGTTTTTAAAGATGCAACTAATAGAAGAAATAATCTTGAAGAGCGAGCAAATGAAAAAGAAGATGAAATCGACGTCCTTAAATTATCAAATGCAGCTGTTATTGGCGGAGTAGAGCCTGGTATTACTGATGTGAACTCTTTAATCCAGGCGACTGAACAAGTTCAATTTATAGACTCAGTAGATTCAAATGGAGATAGAACGGTTACTGTAGAGCCAATAGATATAGGAAGTCAGTTAACTGTCTTTATGGAAGCGGATACTAAAGAGATTTCACTTGTAACTAAAGAGGATGCCTCTATTCAATTATCTGAGATGACGAAAAGCACAATCAATAACATCGACAATATTACTTCGAATGGATTTAAAGGGGATGTCCCTGAAAAGATTTTAAACGAAGCTGCACGAACTATTGAAGGGATGATAGACGACTCATTTACGTTGTTGAAAATATCTGGAGCTGATGAGGAAGTACTAAAGAAATCTCTAGAGAGTACAAAAAAAATAAAGAGTGCTTTAGAACCTAGGGTTGGAGATCTTAAATTTCAAGAGTTGGGTGAGTATAAAAAACTGACTAGTACTAATGAAGTCCTAGAGAAATTCGTTGAAAAGAAAAATGAAGTCGCTAGAGAGTTAAAGAATAATAATTTGCAGGCAGGTAAGGTGTTAAGCAAAGGTCCTATTACCTCACCAGCTAAAGTGACTAAAGACATACGTAAACCTTCTGCGAAAACTGTAACGGCGCCTCAAAATGATCCGATCGACCGTTTAACAAAGGTTCTAGAACAGAATATAAATCCACAATCAGATAAAGAAAGTGACTTCGAAGCATACAAGGCTCAGAAGTCCTCAGCCGCTAATAAACAAAAAGCTAAAAAGAAGAAAGTCGCTTCTAATAAAAAGAACGATAAAGTAAAACAAGAAATTGCGAAGCTATCTTCAGAGCTAAAAACATTAAAAGAAGAAGAAAAGGTTTTATCAGTATCACGCAAGAGGATTCTTAAGGACCAAGAGAAATTAGCGCCACTTAAAAAGAAAGAAAAAAATCTTGCTGAAACGGATTCAAATTCTTTAAGACCGTCACCAAAAGAAAAGAGAGCTGGCCAATCGAAAAGGGAGCGTAAGAATCTTAATAGTGCCCTTGATTCATTTCGCTCTTTAGGTGCGGCAAAGGCAATCACAGGTCCAGCAAGCTCTGTAGCTTCGATAATCGATCGTCAGGTTGAAGGTGGAGTCATAGTAAACGGAGAGTATATTCCAAATGTCCTTTTATATAGAGGAGAGAGAAGAAACTCATACGATGATACGAAGAAGAAAGAGAATGGTTTAAAGGTCTCTGGATTCAAGGGGAGCACCTTTGAAACAGTAGAGTTAATAAATAACAAAGATCAGAAAAGTGATCTGATTCCCATTATTGCTTTAGATAACTTTGATTCCTTAAGTGAAGGCGATAAAGAGCTCTTTATTCAAAAGCAGTTTATTAAGTATAAATCTATGAAGGTTGTTATTAAGATGAATAATGGCCGCAAGGTTCTTTTTAAATCAAAGGTTTCACTATCGGCAAGACGCCAGGTTTCTAAGCTTAATGACATCTTGGATCAATATACGACGAAAATTGATTAAGAGAAGCCAATAATATGTAATTTTTGCCCATCTAAAGTAATCCCAAGCCAATCCATCTCATTGTCTCTATAAGAGCCCTATCTTTTAATGAAAATTTATATCTATTGATAATCAAAGGGAAAAAAATGAAACTCTTAGCCGTACTTGCCTTCTTATTCACTTCTAGCGCCATGGCCTTAGATATAACTTGTGAAGGGCCAAACCTTCATTATGTTTATCAATTTGATATGCAAACAACTCTAGATCTTAGCCTAGAAGAAATACAAAACCTTGAAGAAGAAGGCCTTAGGCTTGAAGGTCAAAACCTAACAGCAATGGTTACTAATGCTGGTTTTGATTCAACTGAAGAGGTCCTCGAGCTTACAGACTTAAACCTACATGTTCGTAGAGTTGATAATGCTGAGTTATACGGAAAAGCTTTTCTTCACCTAGTTTATACTTCTAAGAAAGAAGCTACTGATAAGGTCTTTGCCAACATAGTAGTAGGATACCCAGGACTTATGACTTCAAAGATTAGACTTGGTGGATTAAGACAATACGTCTCTACTTGTAAGTAATTCTTTTTATATGGGGGGAAGCCAGTCTTCCCTCATTTTAAACCTCTCAAAAACTGTCCAAGTCGTTGACATCATTTATCTAAATAACTTCTTTTTGTTCATAACTACCTAAATTTATTATCAAAATTTGGCACCTACTTTGCTCTTTAAAGAGGAGATTATCAATCCTTTTAGGAGCCTTTATGAAGATTCAAAGCCTAGTCCTTATCCTTATGATCACTCTCTTTGCTGGTTGCAAGAAGGACGTGGAGACCGTATTCGTGGCCTCTCCTAGTGCCCCTCTTTCTGGTGAGACTCCAATCCTAGGTGATGATGAAACTGCAGCTTGTAGCGATACTATTGTCTATTTAGGATCAGATCTTATAGTTAATGGCTCTTTTGAGGAAGGACATGATTTAGGCAATAACCAATGGGGTGTTTTTGATCAAGTTGGCGCTTGGTATGCCGATCTAACTTCTAGCGATGCTGGGATTGAGATTCAAACAGGTCAAACAATTGGAGGCCTAGCCCCAAGTGATGGAAACTCTAAATTAGAATTTGATGCTCATAATAAGAATGGTTTTAGCGCAAGTGATGTTGAGGTTTATCAAACTCTCGATACTGACGCCGCTGAAGACTATATTCTAAGCTTTGATTATTCTCCAAGAGTTCAGGGGAATGAAAGCACAAATGCTGCTGATGTTTATTGGGATGGAAATCTTATCGCCTCTTTAAACTCTGAAGTTAAAGGGTGGCAGACCTATACTCTCGTCGTAAGAGGCGCAGGAGCTGGAACACGTTTAAGCTTTAAAGGTTTTGTTGATGGAGACACACTTGGTGGCTATCTTGATAATGTTAAAGTAAAGCAGCTTAAGCCTGACGAAGAAGGGGCCAGTGAATCTGTCGTTGTTCGTAGCTGTATCTTCGAATAAAAACTACAGAGCTTCGAATTTCGTCTTCATATCAGACATCCATTTCATGCCTTCTTCTTTGCTTTTATTTTTAGCTTGTTCCATAAAGGCGGCATGATCGGCCATGTAGTGACCCTGCATAAGTTTAAACCATTCATCAAAACTATCTGCAGAGAATTTCTTTTCGCATATATCACAAGACATTGTTTTCATTTAAAGTCCTAACTAAGGTTAAAGATTGATGAGCTTTATCATCAATTGCTTATTAATATTCACAAACAGCTCCTTACTTGTCAGTATTTAAGAATAAATATTAACTTAATTTTACAAAGGATACCCTACTGTGAAAATGTTGTTACTGAGTGCGTTGTTTCTCTTTGGTTGTTCTCATCATGATCACGACTCACTACCTAAAGAAAGTAATGTTGAAATTGTTGAAAACCTTCAAGGAAATCGTTGGGACAATATATACTTCTCTGGTCAACCAGCTCACGAAGACTTGAAAAAGTTAAAGGCAGCTGGTTTCTCCGCAGTCATTAATCTTCGATCTGAGAATGAAAAAGGGCATGATGAGGTTTTAGAAAGTAAGACCGTCGAGTCCTTAGGTCTTAAGTATTATAATATTCCAATGAGTATGAAGACTGAGCTTAGTGACAAGTTTCTTGATTCGATTACTTCAAAGGTTGTTGAGAATAGAAAAGAAGGAAAAGTTCTTATTCACTGCAGTTCAGGAAATAGAGTGGGGCTGTGGTTAGGTGCTCACTTGAAAAAAGATCATCAATTCTCTGACGAGAAGTCTCTAACGTTAGCAAAAGAACTTGGAATAAATAGAGACCACGTTGAAGAAAGACTAAAGTCCTATTTAAAAACAGGAAAGTAAGTCTTTTAAAAACGCCAAGCTAGGAGGTGACTGATCTTCTGGCCTTGACTCATCTCTATAGTTTTAACTTCCGCTCGCTTTAAGTTTTGTAAAAGCTGATAGAACTCTATCAAGTGCGTTTTATTTGAAACTAAAGTTGTAAACCACTTACATTGATCTTTAACAGTAGCGCTTTCTTTAATCATCTTTTTGATAAAAGCAGTCTCTCCACCTGGGCACCAAAGTTCTGCCTTAACACCACCAAAGTTAGAACCTTTTTCTGTGTTGATTGGCGTACTTCCTTTCTTTTCTCTATTCACATTGAGGTTCTTCACTTTTCTATCAGAAGCATCATTGGCCTCTTCTAGAGAAGCGTAAAAAGGAGGGTTACACATAGTGAAGTCAAATTTCTCATCAGGCTTAATTAAGTCTTTGAAGATATGGCTACTCGACTTTTGAAATCGGGTCTTAATATTTTTCTTAAGAGTAGGGTTTGAGCTTAAGATCATCTTGGCATTATTAATGGCCTCAGGATTAATCTCGCTTCCCACAAATTTCCAGCCATAGATACTATTCCCAAGAATTGGGTAGATACAACTAGTTCCAGTTCCAATGTCTAGGCCCTTTACCTTTGTTCCAACGGGAACTTCTGAATCGTCTCCTTCAGCTAATAAATCAGCAATATAGTGGATATAATCCGCACGTCCTGGGATTGGAGGACAAAGGTGACCCTTTGGAACTGACCAATCAGCAACTTTGTAGTGATGAAGAAGCAGAGCCTGATTAAGGCAAAGAACTGCATTAGCGTCTGAATAGTCTATCCCTAGGGCTTCGTGCTGGTTCATCTTCACGAAGGCAGAAAGCTTTGGGTAGGCCATTGCTAGGGCTTCAAAGTCGTATTTTTGAGTATGTAGGTTTCTTGGGTGTAGTTTATTTTCTCGTTCCATGGCTAGGTTTACCCTAGGATTGGCCATAAAGGAACGGCTAATATGGCCTTTTTCTGGCGTTCTTTTAGGTTTTATTGATAAGCTGAGCCTATGAAAATTAGAAAAAAAGAAGAACTTATTCATTCAAAACCAGAAGTCGAGAACTATGCTTTTTCTTCCTCAGCTAAGATCTTTCAAACGAAGCAGCTCTTCCTCTATAGCGAAAAAATAGAGCCCGGTAAGAGGTCTTCTAAGCCTCATTATCATAAGGCTCTAGATGAAATCCTCGTGGTTACGAAAGGGGAGCTTCTAGCTTTTGAGGGAGATGAGTCAAGCCTCTTAAAAAAAGGTGACTCTGTCTGCTTCTTAGCTAATTCAGAGAAGAAGCATTACTTAGAAAACCAATCCAGTGAAGATGCGGAGTTCTTACTTTTTCGGAAAAATATTTCTCAAGAAGATGTGGTCTACTAGCTATGGAAAAGATAACTCTAAGATACTTAAAAAAATCTGATAAAAAACAATTTTTAGAAAGCCTAGAAGCTGCTTGGGGAGAGTTTCCCTACGCACATTACTGGGAAACTCTGGCGAATAAAGACTTTGATCGATATGTTGAGATCCTTCCTAGTTTTCCAAAGGGAGAACTTCTACCGAAAGATCATGTCCCCTGTTCTTTCTTATTTGCTTTTAATGAAGATGATCAATTAGTTGGTAGGACTTCAATCCGGCATAAGCTAACAGACTTCTTATTAGAAGCAGGAGGGCATATCGGTTATGCCGTTCTTCCCAATGAAAGGCGAAAGGGATACGCCTCGGCCATCTTCAAAGCCTCACTTGAGTATGTAAGGGTCAATCTTCCTCAAATCGAAAAAGTGCTTGTAACCTGTGATGAAGGTAATATTGGATCTGAGAAAACGATTTCTCATAATGGGGGAGTCCTTGAAAATATAGTTCCTACTGAATCTGGAATAAATAAAAAACGGTTTTGGATAATGCTCTAAGGTTTACATGGTTCATATTTGCAAGTGACCAGGTACCTTTATGGGTATAAGGTGAAGCAGGTTTTAGAGCTGTAGTCGCTAAAGGAGATATGTTGATCCAGTACAATGAAAAACGTGAATGGTTGTATGTTCTTCTTTTGGCCATGGTTCAGTTTATCCACTTAGTAGACTTTGTTATTATCATGCCTCTTGGCCCGCGTTTTATGAGTGACTTTCAAATCTCTCCTACTCAATTTGCTAGCTTAGTTTCCTCTTATAATTTTGCCGCTGGAACTTCGGCGATCCTTCTTGGCACTTTCGCTGATAAGTTCGATAGAAAGAAGCTCCTTGTTTTAATGGCCTTTGGTCTCGGGCTTGGGACTGTCCTTTGCGGAATGGCCGATAGTTTTGCAACCTTGATAACGGCTAGAATATTAGCCGGTTCTTTTGGAGGCATGGTTGGGGCTTTGATCTTGGCCATTGTGGCTGATATTGTTCCCTACGAAAGAAGAGGAAAGGCCATGGGAGTTTTGATGACGGCCTTCTCTGTAGCAAGTGTAGTTGGTCTCCCAATAGGTCTTCTCATCGCGGATACCTACGGATGGGAAACCTGTTTCTTTGTTATTTCAGGAATTGTCTTTTTGATCACTTTTATAATTGCCGTTAGTTTTCCTAATTTAACTTCAAATGAAAAGGGTATCGGTGGGTTTAAAGTCATCAAAAGGTACTATGAATTTGTCTTTGTAAAAGGTTACGGCCTCTCTTTTATCTTTATCTTTTCAGTTTCCATGAGCATGTTCATGATCATCCCTTTTCTTGCTCCTTACGCTGTTAAGAATATGGGAATAGCTGTTGAAGAGATTAAGTATATGTACTTGGCCGGTGGCCTCTGCACTATCTTGACCGCGCGCTTTATTGGAGTTCTAACCGATAAGTGGGGAGCCTTAAATAGCTATGTCCTAGTTGCTGTAGTTTCGATTGCTCCCATCTTGCTTTATACAAACGCAGGCCCCATGTCCTTATTGCCTTATTTATTAATAGGATCATTCTTTATGATCATGGTTAGCGGTAGGATGATCCCTTGCATGACCTTGATTAGTGCCGTACCAAGCTCTGAGGAGCGAGGTGGTTATATGGGAGTTGTGAACTCCTTACGTGCCTTTGGTTCGGCGAGCGCTACGTTTATCGGTGGCTATATTATCAGTGAATCGGCCACGGGGCAGTTGGTTGGTTTCTCCAGAGCTGGGCTGCTTGCCATAAGTGTGACCTTACTCTCTTGCGCTCTAGGCTACTTATTGGCCAAGAAGATCTCTTTTGAGTCTAATTAAAAGAGGCCAGGTTTCCATACCAATATTGATTCTTTGAATAGAGAGAGCTGGCCTTTAACTTCTTAGAATTCGCTTTAGCTACAAAGTCATCAGTCCATTTTTTGATTTTTGCCTTTGCGCTCTCTCTTTCTTTAGATAATGAGAAATCATCTTTGTTAATCTTTCCATAAGCATCTCTAACTCTATAATCAACGCTCTTTCTCTTATAGGAGTTCACACTCTCGAGGAGGGCCTTAGAGTTCTTATAGACATACTCTAGATCCATAGAAGTTATGACAATCTTGATTAACTTATTCATCTCTCTAATCTCAGTATTAGCTTTTAGCTTAATCCTCTTAAGGTCAGATTTATCTAGGACTTTGAAATTTTGATATATAAGGGGCTCACTAAAAGACAGACACTTCAGCTCTCCCATTGCGAGTAGGTAATCTCTGTCTTGGTTAACCTTGAACCTCGAATTGTCCTTTGGAGGAGTGGTAAAATTTATTCCTTTTGCAAACTTCATAAAATTAGAAACACCTTCTTTCTTGGCCTTACGGTTAGAATTGAAATGCTTGATATGGCGTTTTTCATTCTCTGTATGGTAGCGCTTGATCTCTTTAATAAGGTAGTTGATATCATTACTTGAGAGGGCCTTAGAACTCAGGGCCTGTAACATCACTTTCTCCGTAATCTTTAGTCTCATCTTCTCTTCGTCAGTGGCAGCGAACTTCTTCTTTGCTTCAAAGACTTTTGCATGAATATGATTGAGGAACATCTCTTCTACAGTTCCAGGGAAAGGGTTAGCATCGTTATCAAAGTTATTGATCTGTTTGACGGACTCTGGAAATCTTTTCGTTTCTAGTAACTTCTTTCTAAAATCTCTGTTTATTTGATATTTTGCTGCTTCGTAGACTTTATAGTTAGCTTCAGTCTTTACCCGCACTTTTGCTTTCTCTTTTTTATAAAGTGAGCTCATCTCGCCCTGCTTTTTTTGCCAAGTATATTTAAAGTGCCCATACCACTCTTTGGAATTCTTAAAGTCGGTTTTTGAAGCCATTTTTTTATCCATGGCCTGGAATTGTTTTAAAGCTTTTCTAATTTGTGTCTTTTGTTTCTCTGGTAGGTTTGGGTTTTCAAGCATCTTCTTAAAGGCATCAATTTGCTCGTTGGCCAACAACGGGCTTGATACAAAGCTTAGGCTTAGAAAAACGAAAAACAGGAACTTAGTGAGAGATCGAAGCATTAGCCCTCCAAGAGGCATTTTAAAGAAATAGTTATGAGATTTATTATAGTTTAATTGTCAGCTAATTATAGCTGGAAGATCATTCCGTTTTTACGAAATTGTCACTCGGTGTTAGGGAAAATGACTTATTTACTGTTAGTCTTATGGAGACATAAAAGGAAGATGATATGGATGAAATGAATAAGGTATTAGATTTTTGGTTTAAGGAACTAGAACCAAAAGATTGGTATAAAAAAGATGATGATCTAGATAAAAAGATCTTAGATAACTTCTTAGGGACTTATGAAAAAGCAGTAAGAGGAGAACTCTTTTCTTGGAGAAAAAGCATTGAGGGACGTCTCGCAGAGATCCTTGTTCTTGATCAATTTTCGCGAAATATTTTTCGAGGGGACAGGCGCGCCTTTGAATTTGATTCTCTTGCTCTAATGCTCTCACAAGAGGCGAGCCGCATGAAGGAAGCCAAAGAATTAGAAACGATAAAAAAAGCCTTCTTATACATGCCCTTTATGCATAGTGAATCTCAACTGGTGCACGAAGAGGCTGTAAAGCTTTTTTCTGAATCTGGCCTAGAAGGAAGCTTAGACTTTGAGTTTAAACATAAGGAGATCATCGATGAATTTGGAAGGTATCCTCACCGCAATGAAATCCTAGGGAGAAGATCAACCCCTGAAGAAATTGAATTCTTAAAAGGTCCGGGGTCTTCATTTTGAACAATAAACCTATCAAAATAAAGAAAATGGGAAGTTTCTTAGAGTTGGGTGTTGATGGCTTTGTGAAATCAATTGATGCCAAGATTCCTCTTCAAAATTCTTGGAGTAAGGTTGTTGATAGAACCATCGAATTTTATAAAAAAGAGATAGGCCCAGAGCTTCACTCTGTTTATATAAGAGGAAGCGCAGCAAAAGCAGAGGCGGTTGAATACATCTCTGATCTTGACAGCTTTGCTGTGACAAGAATTGAAGTTGGAGATGAACCGCGCTCGATGGATGAATTTGAAAAGGGAATTAAAGAAGACTTTCCTTTTTGTAACCATGTAGAAATCTCTGTTATCTCTTTAGAGCAATTAAGAGAAACTCCGCCAAAGAGAAACCGCTCAATCTGGGAAGAACTTATCAAGACCCAATCAAGATGTGTCTTTGGTGAAGACCTCTCTGACTCTATAGAGCCTTTTCTTTTAGAAGACATGCTGGGGCATTCTCTCTATCTTGATGATGAAGTAAGAAATAAACTCCCTTCATATATCGAAGAAGATAAAGATGATCCAGAGGAGCTTAAGTCAAACTGCGTTTGGATCATGAGGCGGATTCTTCGAGGGGCCTTTGATCTTGTTATGGTTAATGAAGGCAAATTCACAAGGGACCTCTATCTTTGTTATGAGGTCGTTTCAAGAATATACCCAGACAAAGAAGCATCAATGCGGAAGGCCCTAGATCTATCTCTTAACCCCTCACCTGAGACAAAAGAATGGATGCCCTTGGTCTTAGAGCTAAACGAGTGGATAAACTCTAAGAGAACAACTTAACTCTTTGAAATTATGTTATCAGCTTCTTGATGTAGGCCAATATTATCTCAAACTTACTTAATTATCTGTGCCGGCTGGGGTAACGTGCTGTCATGCAAAAAATAACACTCTTAGTTCTTATCCTCCTCTCAACTCAGGCCTTTGGGGCGAAGTTCTTTTATAAAGATAACTTCCTCACTTATTACAGCACTCATGATTTCTCTAAGAGAAATTCAGAAGTCTCAAGGCTCGTCATTGTTGTTCACGGCGCTCTTCGAAACGGAGATGAGTATTTCGCTGATACTGTGATCGCGGCTAAGAAGCATGGAGTAGAAAAGCGAACCATGATCGTGGCGCCACATTTTAGAAGAGAGTCTGATCAAAGGCTTAGTGGAGAGATCTATTATGGAAACCGCTGGAATACAAAATGGAAGTATGGATATAAGAGTCAAGATAGTGATTCTGTAAGCTCATTTACTTTACTTGATACGATGATCTTAGAACTTGAAGAATCAAAACTCTTTCCTAATCTAAAGACTATAGTGATCACAGGTCATAGCGCCGGCGGTCAGTTCACTCAGCGCTATGCTATTGGTTCTAAGATCAACTCAAAAGTTAAAGCAGAGGTTGAGTTTGTTCCAAGCAATCCAAGTTCATATATGTTCTTAGATGAGGCGAGATTCACTTTTAATAAAGGGAACTTTGAGCTTCAAGAAAATTTTGAAGATTGCCAAGAGTATAATCATTATATCTATGGCCCTATTGACCGGGCGAGATACCTAAGCCGTTATTCAGTTAAGTCTTTAAAGAAGATCTTCAATTCAAATAGGTTAACTTATCTCATGAGTGAAGAAGATAAAGGAACTGATAGCCTGGACCGTAGCTGTGAAGCTATGTTGCAGGGGAAGAACCGCTTTGAGCGGGCAAAGAACTTTTGGCATTACGATAAGAAGGTTTTAGGGGGAGAGAATCATAGCTTTATCTCAATTCCAAAGATCGGTCATGAGCATATTGACGTCTATGAAAGTAAAGAGGCTGGAGAAGTAATCTTTGGTCTAAAAAAGAGAAAGCATTCAAGTTATCTCTATAATAAAATAGGTAATTCTAAAGATGTAGAGGCGAGTTCTAAAGAGCTCTATCTCTTATTAGGTGGAGCCAAGAATGAATCGGTAGGCTTTACCAAATTTCTAGAAGCCGCAGGCGGGGGAGATGTACTCGTCATCTCTGCAAAACCAGAATTGAACCAACGCTATACACATGACCTTTGGAATATGGCAGAGACGGGCAAGGTCCCTGTCGATAGCATTGAGACCATTTCTTTTCTAACTAAAGAAGCTGGAGATCAGGCCTTTATCATTAATAAGATTAAAAAAGCCGAAGCCATCTTTTTTACCGGAGGGGATCAGTCTCGTTACCTTTTAAGAATTAAAGGCACGAAGGCCCATAAGGCCCTCCTTAAGAAAGTCCGTTTAGGAGTACCCATTGCTGGTACCTCAGCTGGATTAGCCGTCATGGGAGAGTATATCTTCTCTGCCTTAAAGGGCGGTCTTTCTAGTTCTTATGTGCTTAAGAACCCGCACGCTGGTGAGATCACTATTGATTCAAGCTTCTTAGGAATCGATCTCTTGAAAGGCTTAATCACAGACACGCACTATATGAATAGAAACCGAGAAGGAAGACTTCTTGGGTTTATGTTTCGTACCCAATTTGATTATAAACTCTCTACTCTTTACGGAGTAGGAATTGATGAACAAAGCTCATTAACTATCTCTAAAGAAGGGATGGTCTCTATAGGGGGAGTTCATTTTTATAAAAAGCCTGGTGGACCCATTCCTCTGAATCAAGATGAATCCTTAAATTATGGGCCTATTTTGAAAAAGACGTTACTCCCCAAATATCAATATCCTCAGTTTAAGAATATTGAGTTTAATGAAGTAGTCAGTGTCATAGAGGGCGCCGTTAAAGAAGGACTTTAAAGCTTTAGGCCTTTAAAGTCTTCAAAGCTATGACGCTCAACTAGTCTTTCGTTCTCTTCGCCCCATGAGCGGTTCACAATTCGTCCTCTCTTTACAGCAGGTCTCGATGCCACTTGAGCGGCCCAACGTTTGAGGTTCTTATAAGAGTCTACCTCTAAGAATTCTCCCGCTTCGTAGAGCTTGCCTTCAATTAAGGCGCCATACCAAGGATAGATAGCAATATCGGCGATGCTGTATTCAGATCCGGCCATAAAGTCTCGCTTTTCTAAATTCTTATCAAGGACGTCTAACTGTCTCTTAGTTTCCATCGTAAAGCGGTCAATACAATATTCAAACTTCTCTGGAGCGTAGGCATAGAAGTGGCCAAAGCCTCCTCCTAAATAAGGAGCGCTTCCCATTTGCCAGAAAAGCCAGTTCATAACTTCTGCTCTTCCTTCAGGATCTTTTGGGAGAAAAGAATTAAATTTCTCTGCAAGATAGAGAAGCATAGACCCTGATTCAAAAAGATGAATCGGCTTTTCATTTGAATTATCAACAAGAGCAGGAATCTTTGAATTAGGATTAATTCCCACAAAGCCGCTAGAGAATTGTTCTCCTTCCATAATATTAATGATGAAGGCATCGTATTCTGCTTCTTTAATCCCAAGTTCTAGGAGCTCTTCGAACATAATGGTTATCTTAACTCCATTTGGTGTTCCTAGTGAATAAAGCTGAAAGGGATGCTTCCCTGTGGGAAGAACCTTTTCATGAGTAGGGCCTGAGATAGGACGGTTTATATTGCCAAACTTTCCCCCATCTTTAGGGATATGTTTCCAAACTTTCGGAGGCGTATAAGTATTTGTCATTTTTGATCCTTTTTCTTTTTAAGAATGTTCATGGCGTATTTCTCGCCCCATACTTTTAAATCTTGAAGTATAGGGTCTAGAGTTCTGCCTTTCTTTGTTAAACTGTATTCTACTTTCGGGGGAACTTCCGCATAGACCTCTCTATGAATAAGCCCCGAATCTTCTAAATCTCTAAGTTGTTTGGTAAGCATTCTTTGAGTCACATCTCCAACTCGCCTTTGTAGCTCGTTAAAGCGGACCGCTCCAGGGAGAAGATGATAGAGGATCACACTCTTCCATTTTCCACCAAATACATCAATTGCTGCCTCTACAGGGCATTTGCCACCTTTCATTTTTACAGTATCCTTTTTGTGCCTATATGCCTTTAATGTGCGTACTTGCTAAAAATATCCTTAAGCGTAATATACACAAAAAGGAGATTAAAATGAACTTAATTAATGCACTAGAGACGAGATATTCAACGAAAGCTTTTGATTCTCATAAGATAATCCCAGAAGAGATATGGTCACAAGTTGAAGCGGCCTTAAGGCTTAGCCCTTCAAGCACAAATGCTCAACCATGGCATTTTATCATTGCTTCGACTACCGAGGGAAAGAAGAGGCTGACAAAAGGAACTGAGGGACTGTACGCCTTTAATTCGCAAAAGATCTTAGACGCTTCTCATGTGGTTTTATTTTGCTCTAGAACAGATATGGACGAAGACTTCCTTCATCATATCTTAGAAAAAGAAGATAAAGATGGGCGCTATGCAACCCCTGAACTTAAAGAGATGATGGATGGCGGGAGAAAGATGTTTGTTAACCTGCATATTAATGAATTCAAAGACCTTCCTCATTGGCTTGAAAAACAAGTCTATCTAAATATTGGTAATTCTCTTCTAAGCGCCGCTGTTCTTGGTCTTGATGCTCTTCCTATGGAAGGTATTGATATTGAAGTTCTTAATAAAGAATTTAATTTAAAAGAACAAAAGTTAACAGCAGTAGCTGCTGTGTCTTTTGGTTATAAAACAGAAGATGATTTTAATGCTAAGATCCCAAAGTCTCGACTGGAGATGACTGATCTCGTGACTAGGATATAGAAGAGGTTTATATGAGTGATAAAAAAGTAAAATTTAGTTTTAAAGTAGGTGACCGCCACTGGGTGGGAGACGGCTTTTATGTTCATGGTCTTTTAAGACCAACGGCGGAACTGAATGATTATATCAGTCCCTTTATCTTGATGGACTACGCTTCTCCAAAAGAGTTCTCTCCTACAAGTGAACGCCTCGGAGTAGGGGAACATCCTCATAGGGGTTTTGAAACGGTCACTCTTAGTTATCAAGGAGAGGTAGAACACCGTGATTCTTCCGGTGGTGGAGGAGTTATTAAAGAAGGTGGGGTTCAATGGATGACCGCGGGAGCTGGTGTTGTCCATGATGAGTTTCACTCTACTGAGTTTTCTAAAAAAGGCGGAGTCTTTGAGATGGTTCAGCTTTGGGTGAATCTACCAGCGAAGGATAAGATGACTAAGCCTAAGTATCAAGGTGTTGATAATGAAGAGATACCAATGATTAAAATTGGGGATAAGAGTTCTCTGAGAATAATTGCTGGAGAGTTTGATAATCAAAAAGGACCGATCTCAACCTTTAGTGAGATCAACATGTTTGATCTTTTAAGTGAAGGAGAAGAACTTAATTTCTCATTGAAAGAAGATTCAAACACTATTGTTTTAGTGATGAAAGGAGAGGCTAAAGTCGGGGATCAATCCTTTGATGATCAAAGCATCCTGATCTTTGATAAAGGTGGAGACAATTTAAAGATTCAAGCCTCTAAAGATTTTAAAGCTCTTCTTCTTAATGGTGCCGCTCTTAACGAGCCAGTTGTGGCCAGAGGTCCTTTTGTTATGAATACAGAAGGGGAAATCAAGGAGGCCATGAGGGACTATCAAAGTGGGAAAATGGGGTCACTTAGTTGAATGATTCCAGTGATTTAGCTATGTATAAGTTATGAACACACCTAGTAAACTCTTCAATACCTCTGATTCTTTTATACCTATTAGGTATGCTTAGGATGATTCAAATCATCAGGAGCTTATAATGAAGTCATTCTTATTTCTTATTCCATTGCTTGTTAGTTTTAACAGTTTTGCAGCTAACCCTGATTATAGCTGTCTAAAAGATAGTACTTTTACTTCTTCTTATAACAGCGACGGATCAGTTAACGCTAAAGATAAAAAAGGTCATGTTAAATTTGATCTTATGGCCGGCGGAAAATATGCCTTTCTCTCTGGTGTTGGTCCAAATAATCTCACTATAGCAAAAGAATTCTTTATGGTTTTTAAATACAACCTTAGTGTAGATGAATTTATCAGTACTGATGGAAACATATGGTTAGATGTTGATTGTGAAAATGATTATATTGATATGCATGACCCGAGTATGAATGCCAAAGATGTAGAATTTACTAAAATAAAATAAGATGTTAAGTAAGGACGACGAAGGCTCATTGATCCTAGAGAAGCTAGCTGAAGCTGACTTGATCGATGAGTTCTATAAAGCAGTTGATTCAGATGACTTTTCTAAGATTGAAGAGCTCTTAAGCCTTGCTGGTGTAAGTGATTCTTCAATAGGATCAGTTATAAAGCAATTAGTAGAATCCTAAATTAGCCTTTAAGAGGCCTACCAATCTTTTCAAATACTTCTAAGGCCCCCTTTATGGGACCTGAGTTCTCGTCAAAATTAATGATATGAGGAGCAAGCTGACTTGAGAAATCAAACGAGCTCTCTTTGGGCAGGATCGATGGCAGGTTATCAATGGCACAAAGATGAACTGAGTGTTCACCCTTAATAACCTCTACTAGAGGCTCTTCTAGGTTCGTGGCCCTTTCGTAAAGAGGCACCATGTTGCATTCGCTATCAGGGTCACAGCTTACGTCACTGATCATCTTTAATTTTTTGTTTTTAGTTTTAATTAATTCTTTTGTTATAAAAGGAGCCATTGGTTTCATCGCTAAAACACAATTGACGAAGAGGTCATAGTTTAAGATCTCTGAAAAAGGGCCGCCTTTACTCGTCTCCGCTTGATCCCATCCAGTGACTTTCCAATCAACACTGCTTAGAAAATCAAGTGCCCCAGCGCCACTACGCCCTTTAGCGCCAATGACTATGGCCTCTCCGACAGATCCACTATGAGATTTAACAAAGTCGATAAGCTTTGATTTATCCGAGAACTGACGAAGTCTTTTTAATTCATCTTTAGCTGCTTCTAGATCTTTGGCCGAAGAGAATAAGGCCCCAAGAGCAGCCCCGACGTAACCGGCCCAATAGCCGAAGGCATTTGTTCTTCTTCCGTTTTCATCATACATAAACTCTAGGTCTATAATCCGTCCGCCACCGAGATGAAACTTTTGCATAAGCTCCATCCAGCCTTCTTGTTCTTTATAACAATGAGCAAAGTAAATATGAGTGTGCTTAAAGGATTCAATATTCTCAGGAAGCGCTTTGAGGCCGATGATAATGGCGGAACCTGGCGCACTCTCAACCCAAGATCCTGCGGGCTTAATTTGGCAGCCACTTTTCTTATACTCTTCAGTTGGGATGATTGAATCTTTCCAATCCTCTACGATGACTTGATGGCCTTCTTTTATTATTTGAACGCAGTCATTTGGGGTTAAGGCCCTTCTGAATTCATTTTCTTTTGATTCACTTCTTAGCCAGAATATCTTTTGATTATTGCTCATGGATGTATTTTAACTTTTATAGAGGGGCTTGGGAAGTTGGTGAAAACTTCCTTTAAACGAGTGAGCCATTTATGCTATCTAGATCGATCCCTTGTTTATCAAAATGCTTCGCATAAAAGATCTCTGTCGCCTGAAGACCCGCTTTCTTTACTAGAGCGCATACCTCGTCTTTTAAAGTAACGAGAAGAAAGTCAGACATATTTTCTTTAGAGATAAAAGTCTTTGGTTTTGCTTCTCCGAAAGCTGAAGCTAAGAAGCTTGCGGCAACCGAGTTTTGCGTGGCCGACTCATCAGGGGCGAGCTCTTCTGCTTGAGAAAAGTTACTTTCAGTAACAGGAAGAAACTTGAGGCCTTCTTTTTTTAGAGTAAAACCATAAGGACAATGCAAGCAGCTTGTCTTACAACAAGTCCCTCTGTTTCTTAGAAACTGAGAGGTCTTAACGTCGTGTCCGTCTTTTTGGTAGGTGAGTTCAGTCATTTCTCAAATTCTAACACAATATTATGGTTTTTAGCTTATAAATCCTTGAAATCGTGCTTTGAAAAAAAGACATAGGGAAGGCCATATTGAAGAGGAGCTGACTATAATCAGGCCTATGAAAACACTCCTTCTCTTTCTTGTTTGCTTTAATTGCTTTGCCTCTGAAGTGTCTCTTAGTTTTAAGAAACTAAGAAACAATACAGGCCATATGCAGATCGCCTTATTTGACCGAGCTGAGGGTTTTCCTGAAGATCATTCTGGGGCCACTCCTTTTACTCTCGATTTAAGTGTAGCTCAGGAGATAGTCTTAAAAGACTTAGCCCCTGGAGAGTATGCCATTGCTGTTTATCATGATGAAAATAGTGACTTTGAAATGAATACAAATGCTCTTGGAATACCTAAAGAAGGTTTTGGCTTTAGTAATAACCCAAGAATCCTTTTTGGTGCACCAAAATATAAGAAAGTTAAATTTAGATTAAAAGAAAATGAATCTAAGAAAATGGAAATCAAGCTCAAGCATTTCTAGTTTCAGGGGCAAGCGCCCCTAAACTAAAACAAACCTTTATTCGCAAAGAACAGAACCTTTTACTGTTAAAACTTCGGTCCAATCAATAGTTGGATTTGAGCCATCATAGCGAACGCTTTCAATTCTAACTTCAGCCGTACTTGGGTGGTACTCATTATGAAAGTTAGCCTTGAAGACTGTTGTAAAATATAAGTCACGAACACCTTGATCGATCTGATCAACGACAACTTCAGTGCTTAGTTCTGTAAGCCCAAAACGGTCAATACAAGGGTACTTCTTTAAGGCAGCTTCCATCACTTCTTCTTTTAATTCAGTGATCAGTTTTGAGTCTTTCGGGTATACAGAATCAATATTATTAGCAAAAGCTGAGCTTGCAAGTAGTAGTAGGCTAAGAGTGAATAGTTTCATAAATTCTCCTTAAGTTTTTATCTAGTCCTTGTATTTCATGAGGCTAAAAAAGAATCAAGTTAGGATTGTGTTACATTCCTAACATGACGAAGAATATGGTCTTTGCCGCTTCGTGTAAGATGGTGTAGTGTACCGGCAAAAGGTGATTATATGATTAATGTAGGTGTTTTAAATGAGCTTGAAGTCTGTGACGAAAATAGCTCTGGATATTACTTAAAAGCGGCAGATAGTGATGAGAAGGCCTTTATGCCTCCGTCGCTAGGGCCCAGAGAGGTTAATATTGGGGATCAATTAAAGGTCTTTATCTACCTTGATACCTCCGATTGTTTGCTCGCCACGACTAACTTTCCTAATGCCATGGTTGGACAATTCGCCCTTATGAAAGTCGCGGAGACCACTCATTTTGGCGCTTTTATGAACTGGGGAATCACCAAAGACCTCCTTATCCCTGATACTGAACAAAAAGAGCCTATCCGTTATGGGGAAGAGCATATTGTTAGAGTCTGTATTGATGAGAGGACTGAGAAGATCTACGGAACAACTAAGCTTGGTAAGCATATTCAAAGTTCAAAGTTTGATATTGAAGAGGGTCAAGAAGTTGACCTTGTTCCGGCCCTTAAAGAAGAGCTTGGTTATAGATGTGTCATCAACAGAAAGTTCATTGGTATGATCTATCATAATGAGATCTTTAAAGAGATCATTCCAGGGAAAGTCCTAAAAGGCGTTGTTAAGAAGATTAGACAAGATGGTCTAGTGGACTGCGCTCTACAGGTCCAAGGGATTCAAAACCTCTATGATTCTAAAGACGTTATCTTAAACTACCTTAAGGAAAATGAAGGCAAGTCTGATCTTCATGATAAGAGCAAGCCCGATGACATAAAGGCGACTCTTGGCATGAGTAAGCAAACCTTTAAAAACTCCATAGGCATGCTCTATAGAGAGAAAAAGATCATAATTAAAAAAGACGGCATTGAATTAGTTATCGAGAAATAATCATGATCTTTGATCGCGTAGAGAATTTTAAAACTTATGCCCTTGGGAAATACTGGGATAAGGCCTTTGAGTTTATCCAAGCCCAGCATATAGGGACTATTGAACAAAGGTATGAGCTTGAAGATGGTATGTACGCTTCCATTGAAAGCTACGCCACTAAGCCCGCTGAGAAGACCTTGTTTGAAAGCCACCGAGAATATGTTGATATCCAGTGGACCATAAGCGGTGGAGAGACAATTTACTGGCATGACAGTTCAAAGTTAAAGATTAAAAAAGAATATAATACTGAAAGAGATATCAGCTTTTATGAAAGTCCTAGCAAGTTAGGTCTAGGGCTTCAAAATGCTCCAGGTTACTTTTGTGTCTTTTGGCCAACTGACGCCCATATGCCTCAAGTTCAATTAGATGGTGAGCTTAGAGTGAAGAAGGGAGTCGTTAAGATTCCTGTTTCTTTGTTAATGGGACAATTATGAGTACAGACTCAAGAAGAAAATATAAGGCTCGGCATATCCTAGTTGAAGACCTTGAAGATGCTGAATACGTCCTAAATAAATTAAATGACGGGGAGGACTTCTCCTCATTGGCAACAGAGCTCTCTGAGTGTGATTCAGCAGAAAAGGGAGGCCTGCTTCCTAGTTTTAGATCAGGGCAGATGGTAGCCGAGTTTGAAAGGGCCGTGCATAACTTAGAAATTGATCAAGTCTCAGAGCCTATAAAAAGTGAACACGGCTTTCATATCATTCAGAGACTAAAGATTTAATCAAGCATGACTATTATACAAACCCCCAGAACTTATTTACGTAGTTTTACAATAAATGACCTAGACTCGCTTTTGATCATGATGAAAGATTCAGAAGTTATGAAGCATACAGGTTTCAAAGAAGTTCAAAGTGATGAGAAGGTGGCTTCTCTTCTTAGTAAGTGGTCTCTAAGCAAAACTGTTTGGGCCCTGGTAAAAAAAGAATCGGAAGAGGTTATAGGTTGGTTCATGTTAAAAAGAACTATTCTTGATGCTCCCGAGCTAGGCTTTATGCTTTGTAAATCAGAGTGGGGAAATGGTTACGCTACCGAAGTTTCAAAAGCATTACTTGATTATGCCTTCAATACTCTAGATGAAAAAAAGGTAATCGCCTCTTCTGATAGTGATAACCCAGCTTCAATAAAGGTTCTTAAGAAGATTGGTTTTGTTGAAACTAAAAGCTATTCAGGTGAAAAAGATACTTGTTACTTTGAGGTTTTAAAGTAACTCAGTAGCTTCCTTTAAGAAACCGGTCGATAAACTTACCTTTTATAAAATAATGATAGATCAGAACTGAAAAGAAAAGGCTACCAAGAGTGGCGAGGGGAAACTCGATGGCCCAATGGGAATCAAGCCTATTAAAGAGGATCTGTAAGAGGATGATGATAGGCAAGTGAATCAAGTAGATAAAGTATGATCCCTTCACAAAATAGCTAATGCTCTTATTTTCTTTATTAAAATGATGCTTAAAAGTATAGATGACACCAATGACAATTGACCAAGTTGCCACAGTCGCCAAGACGGCCAGCTGCCAATCACTATGAGCTATCTTATAGAAGTTTAAATGACTATTCACCTCAAGGTTTGATCTAAGGATGGCGAGCAGGCTTCCCACGGTTAAAAGGGAATGGGCCATGGTCTTAGAAAGGCTCTGTTCTTTGAATTTGAAGAGTTGCCAACCAAAGAAGTAAAAACTCCCATAATAAATAACGAGCGATGGTAGAGGATACATCTTAAAAGGCTGATCCACCCAATGTGACTTCATGAGAAAGTAACTTAAAAAGGTAATGCTCATACTAAGAATAAGGATGGTCGAGTATTTCTTGAAATCAATCTTAAATATCTTTCTAACTGGTACCGTTAAAAGAGAGAGAAAGAAAAGATAGAGCAAGAACCAAAGGTGTCCCCAGTTTGGAGAGTGCCGAAACTGAGTATTCGAGCTTGGAGCAAAGAAGCTTTCTTTAAAGTGCTCTATTAAAAAAGGAATATCTAAAGCGTAGAGCTGATCAGGGACTTCCATGGCCAGCCAAGCGAGCTTTAAAGGGACGACGATAAGGAGAAAGAAAACCAAAAGAGGGTAGAGCAGCCGCTTTGTTCTCTTTTGTAAAAAAAGTCCCTTATCTATAGTTAGAGCGGTAAAGAAGCCACTGATGGCAAAAAAGAGGGGCATTCTAAAGAGCCTTAAAAAGTTTAGTCCCTGATCTATAAGGTGAGAGTGACTTTCATCTTTTAACACCCAGAAGTATTCAATCTCCCCATAAGCGAGGCAAGCATGAAGGGGAATCCCTAAGAGCATGGCGATAGCTCTCAAATAGTCAAAATAATGATAACGCTCGTTTTTTATCATAGGGCCACCAAGATAAAGAGGTGGATCCAAAGGATTATATTTAAGATCTCTGCTATCCAAGGCTTTATAAAAAGGGTGCTTAAAAGAATCAGGAGAGAGTAAGAAACAAAGTTAATTCCAATCTGAATATCATTGCCGGTTAATAGGTAGGCAATACCAATAATAAATGAAGAGAGAGTAATAAAACTGCCACTAATAATATCTCGTCGAAGGCTACTTTTAAAAAAGAGGAGATACCAAACGATGACAGATCCTAAAGTTATACCTAAAGCCAAACTTTCAAGGGCTGGGTATAAAGAAATGAATAACCAGACCCTGGATAAAACCACAATAGTAAAAGAAAATAGAGCAAAGTTACTTAAAGGTGATTTCTTAAAATAACTGATCTGCAGATCATTTTTCTCTAAGCTTTTTTTATTTTGCAGAGTTAGAAAGACTTGGCCGATGCCTTCGAAAAGAAATAAGAGAAAGAAGGCGGTATCCTTTAAAAGAAACAATGAAAGGGTCATGAAGATAAGAGAAGAGATTCCTTGGCTATAATAAGTATAGCGTTTAACCTCCATTCCATAAGAGCGCTGATCGACCTTTGTTAATAAGCTCATCTCAAGGTCTCCTTAATCTTAATAGGCATTCCCTTATGAGGCTTTAAGCTGACATGAGAGACTGCTCTTGGAAGCTCGGTGCCTATTAACTCTAGTTCAAAACTTAAAAGAACCTTTGAGACAATAATGGCGACTTCAATTAAAGAAAAATTCTCTCCAACACAGCGCCTCTCTCCCTTAGAGAAAGGGAGGTAATGATCTAAGCGGTTAACTTCAACACCCTCAAAGCGAGAGGGGTTAAAGACCAAAGGCTTATCCCAATGCTTTTCGCTTCTGTGAATATTCCAAACCGGAATCACCACAGAGGTATTAACAGGAACCTTTTGGCCGTTAAAGCTATCTTCTTTAAGATTTCTTCGAGAAGACATGGGGATGGCCGTATACATTCTGATCCCTTCTAGAATGACTTGATAGAGATAGGGATGAGTGGTCTTAAAGTTGATAGAGGTTATCTCCTCTGGACTCTCTTGAAGTTCCTGCCTAAGCCTATCTTGAACCTCAGGATGCTTTGATAAAAGGCCAAAGATCCAAGAAAGTGTATTAGAAGTTGTTTCATACCCAGCGATCAAAAGAGTGATGACTTCATCGCGAAGCTCTTGGTCACTAAGACCAACGCCTGTTTCAGGATTCTTTGCATAAACTAATCTTTGCAGGATACTCCGAGCGCTGCTCTCATTAGAGTTTTCTTTTTCTTGAGCTAATAGGCGCGAGACAATAGAGGAGAGGTTGTTATTATGAAAATGAAATTCTTTGTTTTTCTTTGTGGGAACCCAATAAGGCAGGGGAAAGAGTTCGAACATATGATCGTGGGCCATCTTAGAAGTAAAGAGAACCGCCTCGTCAACAATCCTGGCATCTTCATTAGTAAGATCAGATCCGAGGAGGGTCTTTCCGGCAATGGCAAAGGTGAGGTTTCTCATCTCAAGAGAGAAGTCTAACTCAGCACTCTCTTGTGACTTCCATTTTTTTACCAATTGAAGAGTTAAGTCATCAATGATTTTT
Organism: uncultured Halobacteriovorax sp.; assembly: GCA_913061265.1. Classification (GTDB taxonomy): domain Bacteria; phylum Bdellovibrionota; class Bacteriovoracia; order Bacteriovoracales; family Bacteriovoracaceae. Next base: position 313,399 of record CAJXVS010000002.1, read on the forward strand.
GAAAAGAGAGCGATTGGCGCGGGTCCTAGCTCTTTAGAGACAATGATCCTACTTCTTAACCAAGAGGTTCTGTCGTTATTAGTAACAAGACCTTCACCCATAACAACTTTCATCTCATCAGTTTGAGCTCCCTTAACGTAGATCTTATTCTTGTCACCAAGAACTTGCTTAATTAGTTTTGGGCAGTAGATGATGATAGTATTGATGGGCCAGCCATAGCTCGCAATTTCTCCGAACTGCTTCTCTGTTTCTTCGAGGGCGCCTAGGCTATCTCGTTTAAAATGAAACATAAGCTTGATGAAATTAAGGCCTCTAGGTCCTTTGATATGCCTTATGCCGGAGAGGCTAAGTTTACTTCGCATATCTTTTAGAAACTGCATTAAAGAGAGCCTTTTTCCTCCCAAACTCTGTCGAGATTAAAGTATTTTCTTAGTGAGGAATTATCTGGTTTTATTTCTAACTTAGATAGTGGCCCATTTATGCTGGCTTTTAAAGTCAGGAGTCTCTCTTTTTCATTATTTAACTTACGTGGGTCAAATAAACTGAGGTTTTGATGGTGATTTTTATGAAAATAGCCGCCCATGGTAACGAAGTTGGCCAACTTATAATAGGCATTGTGGTTCATATTGAAGACCTCAACGGAGCCATCTTCTAAGTCTCTATGGCAAACATAATTGATATGGGCGAGGATGGCGATATTACTTATAACTGCAGGGAGATAAAAAAAGAGAAAGAGCGCGGGACCAAAGATCATAAACCAGGCCATTAATCTTAGAACCATATTGGTATGAAAAACAAAACTTTGCAGTGCTAGGATCGTTTCATAGTTCTCAATATTCTGATGAGTATCTCTTAAAAATTCTTTTGTATTCTTAATCATGTATTTGTTAGGAGAGAGTAAGTATCTAGTAAAGCTCATTCCCCTCGGAGAGACAGGGTCATACTTATGATCGGAATAAAGGTGGTGTAAGGTATGTACTAAGATAAAATTATGAAAGCCATAGCCAACGAAGTGACCGACAAATTCTCCAATCATTTTATTAACAGGACCCTTACTGACATTCTCATGACCGGCCTTATGTAAGAAGGCTGCAACAAGCCAACCAAAAGGAATGGCCAAGGCAAAGGCCGCAAACAAGGCTGGGTGAAAATTGAATTCTAAATTTATATTTAAGAAGTAGAGAGCAAAGACCAGGGTGCCTAAAAAGAGCATATCTAATAAGTAATCCTTAAGTAGGAAATAAGGATCCTTTTTCATATGTTTAAAGACTTCAGCTGGTTTCATAAAGCGCAATCTAACTTAAAAAGACATTGTGAGGGCCTTTATTGAAATTAATTCATAGCGTTAATTCGTCATGAGTTAATCTATCTAAGTGATTGAATTTATGAGAAAAAACCTATGATCTGGCCCGTTGTAGCTTCTGGTAGCTCTCAATAAGCTTAAGCTGCTTATCAAGCCCTTCAAGTTTCGTACTCGTTTTAGAGAGACCTAGGAAGCGTACTTCTCCGCTTAAAGTCTTAACCGCATTATCCATGACTTCAGATCCAAACATCCTGGTCATATTAGGAAGGTAATCCTCTAAGCTTAATTCGTCCTCAAGCTCTATATCTAAAAGAGCAGAGAGGGCGCGGTAATAACTTTTACGTTCGGTTGAATTTTCATTAAAGGTTAAGAGAACATCAACTAAGTCTTTGGCCTCTTCAAATCTTTTAACAGATAAGAGGCATAGGGTCTTAAGCTCGCCAATATTAAGCTGTCCCCAGTAGGAGTTCTCATCAAACTCTATTCCTATTAACTCCGAGATCTTTGTGTAGTCATCAATCTCACTCTCTTCAAGATTAAGAATTAAATTCTCTATTTTTTCATCAGTCAAAGAATGAAGGTTAAGGATATCTTCTCTAAAAGAAAGCGCCTTATTGTGATTATCCCAGATAAGATCTTCAGCAGGATAGATCTCTGAATAATCAGGAACTAAGATCCTACAGGCCTTGGCTCCAAGCTCTTCGTAGTCTGCTATATAAACTTCTTTTTCAAGTTGGTTTAAGATCTTCATTAAGTAATTGTATTCTTCTTCTGTAGATCCAGAGAAGTCCCACTTTGAGAATTCATAATCTGCTTTCTCACTAAAGAACTTCCAAGAGATAACACCTGTTGAATCAATAAAATGATCAACAATATTATTGGGTTCACTTACAGCGAAGGAATTAAAAGTAGGAGGAAGAACATCGTTAAGTCCTTCAAAACTTCTTCCTTGTAATAACTCCGTTAAGCTTCTCTCTAAGGCCACTTCAAACTTAGGGTGGGCTCCAAACGAAGCGAACACTCCTCCATTTCTGGGGTTCATTAAGGTCACGCACATGACGGGAAACTTTCCGCCTAAAGAGGCGTCTTTAACCACGATAGGAAAACCGGCTTCTTCAAGTTTATTGATGCCTTCTAGAATTGTTGGGTAGCTCTCTAAGACTGATCTTGGAACTTCAGGAAGAGTGATCTCTTCAATGATGATTTGATTCTTAACGGCTCTTTCAAAGATCTCTGATAAACACTGAACTCTAGCTTCAAACTTTGTGTTCCCAGCGCTCATGCCATTACTGACAAAGATATTGCCAATTAAGTTAACAGGAATGTAGACAGTCTCTTGGTCAGACTGGCGAACATAAGGAAGAGCGCAGATACCGCGCTCCGTATTTCCTGAGTTGGTATCAGTTAAGTGAGAAGCTTTTAATTCATTCTCAGGGTTATAGACTTCAAGAAACCTCTTATCCATAAGTCCCATTGGCAATTCATCATCTTTGGATTTAAACCACTTCTCATTTGGATAATGAACAAATTCAGCCTTACTGATTTCTTCACCTAGATAATAATCATTATAGAAATAGTTATTACTTATTCTCTCTAAGTATTCCCCGAGAGCAGAACAAAGAGCGGCGTCTTTAGTCGCTCCTTTTCCATTTGAAAAACACATAGGAGAGTCAGCGTCTCTAATATGAACTGACCAGACATGAGGAACTTGATTCCTCCATGAAGCGATCTCAATATTGATGCCTAGATTTCCTAAGAGAGCAGACATATTCTTAATCGTCTCTTCTAAGGAGCAATCCTTTCCTAGGATCATTGTCTTAGTCTTATCATCTTTTGAATGCTCATAGATTAGACCTGATTCTTTTCCAAGAACATTAACTGTCTCAATCTTAAATTCTGGTTTTGTCTGAACAACTTTCTTTACCGTACAACGGTCAATGGATCTTAAGATTCCTTGACGGTCATGTTCGCTAATACTCTCAGGAAGCTCTACTTGAATATTGAAGATTTGATTGTAGCGGTTTTCTGGATCAATAATATTGTTTTGAGTTAGCTTGATATCTTCAGTAGGGATGTCTCTTGCCTTACAATAAACCTTAACAAAGTAGGCAGCACATAAAGCAGAGGAGGCCAAAAAGTAGTCAAAAGGGCTAGGAGCGGTTCCATCGCCTTTATAACGGATGGGCTGATCAGTATAAATACTGAAATCATCAAAGTTGGCTTCGAGCCTTAAATTCTCTAAAAATCGGACGTTTACTTGCATAGATTAGGAAATATCACCGTTTCTAACGGAGTGTCCTTTACTAGGTAAGAATTTCAATTATTAGGCGCTTAGGGCCAAGTAAAAGAGAAACCATGTGCAGCCAGTGCCTACAAAGAAGAGTGAAGTCCTTGTTCTCGAATAATTACCTATATAAGCTGCTGAATAAAGGATCCTTGAGATGACAAAAATGATGGCAGTGCAATCAATTATGTCAGCTCTTCCGTTAAAGTGAAGGGCCAAGATGATAGCTGCTGCAAATTGAGGGGCAGCTTCCCAACCATTCATTTGAGCAGCATTCGCTCTAGCGCTTCTGCCTTCAAGGCTTGCTAGAAATTCTCTAGGCTGGGCATTATGAGACATCTTAAACCCGCCCGTCATCTTGGCAATCCCTGCACAGATAGTAGGGAGGATAAAAGAGATAAAAACACATAAGACAGCTATATTCATTTTGCTTGCTCCTGATTCTTATAGGAGATTACTTCATTTAAGAGCTTATTAACATCAAAGTTTGCCTTTAATTTTTGAAGGATAAAATAGACCCCGGCGATCTTTCTATCGATAAAGACAGAATCTGATGGCGGATTTCCAACGGAGATGGACTTGATAATTTTAGGGATAAATTCATAGATTTGTATGGAGAGGTCTGTCTTTCCCCAATCATAAACTTCTTCATAGAACGGAGCGCCAATAATATTAGCGTATTCCCAGAACAAATCTAGATCTGAAGGCTTATCTCTTGAGATATAACCCATGTCCTTTAATTTTTCGATAAAGCCATCACGGTCTTTCTTACTTAGAAGAATGATGAGCTGTTGATAGTGAGCGATGAATTCTTTGCTCGGAACTTTCGTCGCGCCGAAATCTAGAAGCCCCCATTTTAATTCAGGTTCTGTAATCAACAGATAATTTCCAAAGTGCGCGTCTGTTTGAATCTCTTCAAAGACGAAGAGCTCAAGGAAAAGGAGGCGCATAAACTCACGCCCTAGATCATTCCTTTGCTCTTGAGAGAGACCTAAGGAATCTAGATCGTGAAGAGAATGGCCCTCTAAGTATTCAGTCGTAATTATATCTTCATTAGAGTACTGATGATTGATCTTTGGAACCTTAAAGATGGGAAAGGGGATCAGTTGCTTTTCAAATTTCTCCGTATTTCTCACTTCGTGAAGATAGTCAGTCTCTTCAGTAAGCATCTCTTCAATCTCTTTATAGACGGCGTTTAAATCAATTTCTTTAGGCAGCAAGTTTAAGGCATTCATAAAAAGCTTAAGCGCCTTAACGTCATTCTTAATCGCCTTTCTGACGCCTCTGTATTGAATCTTCATGGCAAAGTCTTGCCCTTGATCTTTAAATAAATGAACCTGACCAAGGCTTGCTGCCGCTAAAGGCTCAGTCTCAATTGATAGCTGTTCAAGCCATTCTTTAGGGATCTGTTTCTTGATTTGTTCCCATTCTAGAAATGAGCTCTTATTCTCTAGTGACTTTAAAATCTTATGCGCCTCTTCAGGAAGAAAAGAGCCACCAAGAAGGGAGAGCATCTGACCGGCCTTCATAAAAGAGCCCTTCATGACATTAAGCTCGTCGGCAATATCAGTGGCATACTTTTCGATGCTATTTTTAAGCTGATCTTTTATGCCCATATCTCTGTTCTTATACAAAGAGCTGCCCGTTTTTAAAGCGAGCTTAGCAATACCAAGCTGCCTACTAAAAAAACCACTTTTAATCTTAGAGAGCTTCTTCACCTATTCTACCAAGACCCTTTATTTTCCATACTCTTCCAAGGCTCAATGACTTCTAACCTATCACCTCTTTGAAGGAGCTCTATAGAGATATTATCTGGGGATTTGATAAAGGCCATATAACCATCTCGTGGAGGCCTATTGATCTCAATGCCTTTATCTATTAATTCTTGGCAAGTCTTGTAAATATCATCAACTCTAAAAGCGAGGTGACCAAAGTTTCTCCCTGAGGTGAGTCTTTCTGGTTCAACATTTTCCGTGGGCCAGTTATAAGTAAGTTCTATGACGGGAGCTTTTTTCTCTCGGGCGAGTTCGGCATCTTTTTGTGCTGCTAAGAAGATTAAAGAGAACCTTCCATTTTCATAATCATCTCTGCTTATTTGTACGAAGCCTAATTTGTTAACGAAAAAATCTAATGAAGTCTCAAGATTTTCTACTCTTATCATTGTGTGAAGGTATTCCATTCATGCTCCTATGGTAGTGGTAGAATGATAGTTGATTTCTAAAAAATTGTCTTAATAAAGCCTGAAATGATTACAAGTTTTGCCTATGGCATCACGAAGTATGTTACGACAAGTAGGTGAAATCTTATTTGCTCTTAATAATCTTACTCAATTGTTTTTCTGCCTTCGCAGAGCAGCTTCCCTTTGTAAGTTATCCTTTTGATTCAGAACGAGAAGTCCTTTGTGATCAAGGGACAAAATCTCCCGAGGGAAATAGTCATACTTATAAGAATACTTTATACGCATTAGACCTTGCCTCAATAAAAGATAGTGACCCTGCTTCAATCTACTCAAGTACTTCGGGTATTGTTATCTCTTACTCTGAATGTAGTGAGCATAACTCTTCATGTGGAGCTGGCTTTGGAAATCATTTAAAGATTCTTAGATCAGATGGTCTTCTTGTGCTTTACGCCCATATGGATTCAATCACTGTTAAGACAGGAGAAGTTGTAAAGGTAGGACAGTTCCTAGGTGTTGAAGGAAACACAGGCCTTACAGGATCTAACAACCGTCACCTTCACTTTAGTGTGCATAGTAATTGGACTCTCAATGGATTTGATTATTATAAGAAGCACCTTGGGTCACTTCCAAACTCTATTCCTTTTAAGATGAATATCTGTCAAAAAGCCTATGGAAACTGCAAAAATAAATCAATGGATATCCGTGAGCTTAAGTGCAAGCGAGTAACTCATAAAGAGGAAAGAGTAAGTAGATCTCTTTAACTTGTGGTTAATAATCTTATACCTAATCTAAACATCTCCCTCAAATCTCGAGTAAATGCACGAAACTTCTACATTAACAGCGGTTAATGAATTCCCCTTTGCTCTATGCTTTCCTCGTTTCTTTTGAGCCTCTCTGACTTAATTTCTGGTCAAGAAATATCTATTGCTTGCTGAGTCTCTCCTTAAGCCTCTCGTCATGACGAAGAAATAAGGGGGTGCAAATCGCACCAGGATAGAATTTCTTCAAAAACCATTTGAATAATTAAGAGTTAAGTTATGAGTGGGTATCAGAATCGAGAGAGGGTTATGTGACGACAATGAATAATTTGATTGCTGTTGAATTAAAAAACTACTTAGGTGGAACCCGTCTATCTATGGACCAAGTAGCAAAAAAGTGGAGCATCTCCACAGCAATGCTCAGTCAAATAAAAAATGGAAAGAAAAGGGCCGGCATAGACTTAGGTTTAAAGATATTAAGAGAAAGCGGTGCCGACTTTGAAGAAAGAAAGAACTGGCTAGAGAGCCGGCATAAAGAAGAGAGTAAGGAATACCACCTCCTAAAAGAAGAGACCCAAAAAAGAAAGTTAGAAACAAACCTACAAAATGATTTTTCTAAGATTTTAGAATCTCAACCAGTCCTCCTTGATATCTTTTTAGATATTGCACTAGCTGAAGATGTAGGGATCTCTTGGAATTCTATCTATAAGAACTATGGGGATCATGGTGCTGATCTTGTTATGACTCTCGTTGAGTCTAAGATCGTTCTTAAAAAAGAAGATAAGTTCTATATTAATAAAGTAAATGCTTATTTCATCAGTGATGAACTAACTTCTTTTGGAATTGTGAAGGCCATTATTGAGCTTCAGCAAAATAGAAAAAGAAGGAATCAATTCAAAGGTGAATTAAAATATGACGTTACAGACATTTCTAAAGAGGGATACGACGAGTTGATTACTCTTAATAAGGAATATGTCGGCAAAGTTAGAAAAATATTACAGGAGAAAGAAATGCATCGTTTCGCAGGTGGTTTTAGAGTTGTTTGCCAATCTTTAGTTTCTCTAGCAAAGGGAAGTTTTTGTTTACTACTCCTTCTTGGCTTCTTGCAAGCAGAGGTCTCTGCTAGTGAATTCAGTGGAAATACTGGAATCGAAAAAGGTGGAATTGGCGGAGGCTCATCTGATCGAGTTCTAGGTGGAATTGGTGGCGGCTCTTCGGATTTAATTAAAAGTATTAGAAAACCAAGGGACTTTCATGGAAGGTTTGGCATTAAGTATAAGTATGAAAGAACCCATCTCTACGTGCCTCATGCTTTTGATAATAAGCAAGTGGCGATTGATTCAATAGTGGATTTGAACAATGACTTTGAAAAAGGAAAGTTTGATAAGAAGATCATTAGAAAGATAACTGCCATTCGTGATGAAAAGTGCCGAGGTACTGCTTTAGAGAGAATCATGAAGAGCGAGAGTAAAAAAGCATCCATCAAACCTATTGGCTTTAGTATCTCGGAGAGCTTTAACGGAAAAGGCGAGCCCCGCTACAGCGTTAAAGCAGACTACTATGTCCCTTGTGAGATTAAAGAAAAAGATTAGGTTTGTTATAGATAATGACCCGGGCTTCGTCCCCCCGGCGAACCTTTTTAAAGGATCGCCCGGGTCTTCTCTTTTTCTAGATGATTATAAACTTTGAAAGTACTCCTAGGATTAGACCGAGGCTTACTAATTTTATTGAACTCACCTTTGGAAACTTCCAAACAATGAAAGCGGTGATGATAAAGATGAGAATGGCCTTTGGATTAAAAAATGAAATCTTTCCCAAAGGGTAAAGGGCATAGGCCATTAAGCCAATTGCCCCAGCGTTCACGGAGTCTAATAGAAGCGAAAAGTTCTTTGAGTTTCTCATCTTTGGAATGAGAGGGTTTAAGATTAGGACAAAAATAAAAGAGGGAAGAAAGATTCCAACCGATGCTACGACGGCCCCCCAAGGACCACTTAAGAGATAACCTATGAAGGTGGAAGTTGAGAGCACAGGTCCTGGGGTAAATTGACCAATGGCCACGGCGTCAGCAATCTGCGCGCTCGTAAGCCAAGCTCTTTTTTCAACGATCTCATCTTGAAGATAGGCGATTAAGACATAACCACTTCCGAAGAGGACAGAGCCAATCTTTGTGAAGACCCAAAAAATGGCGGGGAGGGCGATACTGTTTTGTCTAAAATGATCCTTCCCTTTTAAAAGGATAAAACCGAAGGCGGCTCCGATAAAAAGAGCAAAGACTTCACCAATTCCAGTAAAACCTAAAAGGCAAACTAAAGCGGCTACAATGATAAGCTCATTTGTTTTGATGGCCTTCTTCCAAAGACCTCTTAATGCCTGGAAGATAAGAATAAGAACAACGGGCTTTATTCCAATAAGATAGGCTTCATAATTTGGGATCTGATAGGCCAAGGTATAAAGATAGGCCAAGATTCCTGTAAGCAAACAGGCGGGAAAGATAAAAGAGACACCTGCCGTAATAAGGCCTAGGACACCGCCGCGTTGATAACCACAGTGGATGACCATCTCTGTAGAATTAGGTCCTGGAATAAGAGAAGTGGCCCCTACAAGGTCTAGAAAATGCTCATCGCTCATCCATTTTCTCTCTTGAACCACTTCTTTGTGGATCATAGCGATATGAGCAGCAGGCCCGCCAAAGGCCACAATTCCTAGTTTAAAGAACAATTTGAAGATTTCCGTAATATTCATGCCTCTAAAATAAGACAAAAATTAGGCAAGGTAAATGAAAGCTTACTTAGTTCGTCATTTAGGTTGCGCACAACTTAATTGTGGTGCTAGTTTCTGGCCCTACGAGGAATGTCCCTCTTTTTTGGTGCTTTTATGACGATTGAAGTGAAGATTGAAGACGCCTTATGTTTTAACTTGTACTCCGCCTCTCGGGCCATGACTCAAGTGTATAGGCCTTATCTAACAAAACTAGGACTTACCTATCCCCAGTTTCTTGTCATGCTTCTACTTTGGGAGAAAACGAGTGAGAAATTGAGCGTCAAAGATCTTGGGAAAAGACTTCATCTAGATTCTGGAACTCTGACTCCTTTATTAAAAAGGCTAGAAGGGAATGAACTCTTAGAGCGCGCCCGATCAACAAAAGATGAAAGAGAAGTAAATGTTAAGCTGACAAGAAAAGGCAAGAGCCTAGAGAAGAAGTGCAGTGATATCCCCATGGAGATGTTTTGTAACTTAAAAGTGAATATGGACGAGTTTGTCGAAGTTCGCGACGGAGTGGCAAAGATTCTTGAAAACCTAAATGAAAAACTTAGCGAGTTCAAAAAAACTCAATTAAAGGCAATACAATGACAACAATAATTTCAGACTTTAAGATTCATCAACCTTCTAATGAAGTAGCTCAAGATGAAGTCTCTCATTGGATGGCAAAGGTTCAATCCATTGCCACGGCAGAGACCTTCGACGAAAGGATCATTAAAAAGTTTGCTGTAAAAGAAGATAGGATCACAAAGAGGTCATTCTTTTGCAGGGACTTTGGAAATCTCGATGTCATGAACAACGAACTCTTTACCATTGAAAATAACTTCTCTCCTAATCTTCGAGAGAGATCAGAGTTTTATCAGAGAACTGTTGATAAGGTCTTTAACTCTTTCTTTGAAGATAAAGAAGACGCCCCAGAAGAGATCCTTCATGTCTCCTGCACAGGATATGTTTCTCCTAGTGCCGGTCAAAAGATCATCCCTAAGAATGAATGGTCCGACAAAACAGGAATCACTCATCTTTATCATATGGGTTGCTACGCAGCTATGCCGGCTATCAAAGTGGCTAAAGGCATGACTGATAAGAAGCGAGTGGATATTGTTCATACAGAGATCTGCTCAAATCACTTTAACGTGACGGCACAATCTCCAGAACAAACTGTGGTTCAGACTTTGTTTGCTGATGGCGCTATTAAATACTCAGTTGACCCTAATGCTAACGTAGGTACATTTCAGGGAAATGGAATCAATGTGCTTAAGATGAAAGAGAAGATCATCCCTGGCTCTGAAGAGGCCATGACTTGGGGCTTTGGAGAGAATAATCTTGAAATGACTCTTCATAGAACTGTTCCAAGAATTATCAAAGAAAACTTAAAGAATTATACAGTCGAGCTTTTCAAAAGTGCCGGGCTTGATTACGAAAAAGATAAAGATTCAACTATTTTTGCCATCCACCCTGGTGGACCAAAGATCATTGAACAGATCATGGGCCTTCTTGAACTAACTGATGAGCAAGTCTCTTATTCAAATGCCGTTTTAAAAGATAGAGGAAATATGTCTTCAGCGACTCTTCCTCATGTTTGGAAAAGGATTATTGAAGATAAGGATGTAGCGAAGGGAACTAAGATCTTTAGTGTTGCCTTTGGCCCTGGTCTTACTGTGGCAGGTTTTGTTGGAGAAAAAGTATGAGCCTAGGGTTAATCCTACTCATATTTCCTTTTATCCTTCAGGCAGGAGCTACTTTCTTTGATGAGTTTTACTTTCATCATAAAAGAGGCCTTCCTTTATGGGAGAGGCTAGGTCATCCGCTTGATACTATGACTGTTTTGGCCTGTTTTTCTTTTGTTTTATTTGTAGAGCCAAGTAAAACAAACTTGATCATTTATATTGGTCTGGCCTTATTTTCATGCCTCTTTATTACAAAAGATGAATTCATTCATCATGAAGAATCTCCTGCAGCTGAACAATGGCTTCATTCGGTTCTTTTTGTTCTTCATCCAATAACTTTATTATCACTATCCCTTTATTGGTTTGAAACACTGACTTCAAACCTCCTTCTGAGCGGAGAGCACGAGCTTTTTCAGAGCTTTATTAAAGGGCAGTTTTTAATCACAATTATATTTCTCACTTATCAAATACTATATTGGAGCATACCGTGGAAAAAGTTCTTTCAGGCAAAACACCAGTCAACAACGACTACTACCACCACCTCGGAGAAGATTGGTTAATTGCTAATGATGATCCGATTGCTCTTCTTAGAGCAGAGAGTAAATTAAAGAACCCTTGGGTTCTTGAGACGATAGAAAAAGAATTAGGCGAAGGATCTAAAAAGGTCTTAGATATAGGTTGCGGCGCTGGCTTTTTAAGTAATGCCATGGCCCTAAGTAAACATGAAGTTAGTGGAATTGATATGTCTGAAGAGAGCTTAAAGATTGCTCGCAAGTATGACACAACAAAGACGGCAAACTACCTGTACGGCAACGCCTATGAACTACCTTTTGAAGATAATCAATTTGACGCTGTTTGCGCCATGGATTTCTTAGAGCATGTCGAAGAACCTGAAAGAGTGGTGGCAGAGGCGAGCCGGGTCTTAAAGCCTAATGGAATCTTCTTCTTTCATACCTTTAGCAAGAATATCCTCGCTTACTTTGTCATCATTAAGTTAGTTGAATGGTTCTTACCTAAGACGCCAAAACATATGCATATCTTAAGACTCTTCATCTCGCCTAAAGAATTAGACAAGATGAATAAGCTAGCAAAACTAAAGACAATTCATATGATGGGGATCAGACCAAACTTTGGAGAGCTTCCTTTTTGGAAATCACTCTTTAAGCGAGAAGTTCATCCAGAGTTTCGATTTAGCTTTACTAAATCGACGCTTCTCTCCTATATCGGCTATGCCAAAAAAATGGATTAGGCCTTTGCCTTTCCCTTATTGAAGAAGAAAAAGACTGTGGGTAAAAGGCTTGTTAATAGCGTGTATACAATAAGCCCATAGATGATTTCTGAACTGACCATCTTTCTCTCTAGTAAGATATTTGCGATGACCAATCCAAAGACAAGGGTGGGCATTAGGGAAAGGGATATCTTATAAATATTCATCTTAAATTCTGAGATAAAAGTCTTTAAACTATAGTTGATGAGAAAAATCCTTAAAGGAATAAAGAGAAGGGCGATTACAATTCCAATGCCAGCAGCTTTTAAAGTAAAGTTTCCAATACTTAATCCAAGACCTGCCTTAAAAAAATAAAAGGGCAAAAAGACGCTAAAGAAGCCTGAAAGAGATCTAAAGAGAACCTCTTCTCCTTCTTTGAAGATCTTTCTTTTAAAACGCGATCCAACAAGTCCGACGATAAAGGCCCCAATTAAATAATAAGCACCAAGCTCTTTTGAGAGAACCCCAGAGATCAAAGATAATGTAATAAGAAAGGGGATCTCAGAGTTTGGAGCGTAGGGAGAGATGAACTTAAAGAAGAGGTTGAAGATATAAGGCAAAATGAGAAAAAGGCCTACGAAAAAGCTAAAAGATATCAAGAGTGCCTTAGGGTCACTACCTTGAAGAGCTAAGAAGAGAAGGATAATTGAGAGGACTTCTTTACTGATGGCCTTAGATCTAACCCAGTATTCTTGATCTTCTGAAATATCAAAAGAATGAAGAGAGTTTAAAATAAACCCAGCAGAAGGAGTAAAGATACCTAAAGATAAGATAAATGAGTTTTGCAAGCTGAGGTCCAAGGCTTTCATGACCAAGAATGTAATGACCAGAAGCGCTGCTGAGAACTTAATAAGGTATTTACTCAAATAAACTCTATCTTCCTTTAACTCATCATAATCTACTTCAAGACCAGCGAATAAAAAGAGAGAGGTAATTCCAATTTGAGAAAGAAACCTAAAGAGTTGATCGTTTTTAAGGGAAGGGTCTAGGATTGATATACCGATACCAATGCAAAGGGCCGTGATACCTGAAGGGATCTTAACTCGTTGAATAATCTTAGGAAGGATTAAAACTAAAGAAAAAATGGCTAAGTACTCAAGGTCAGTTGTTAAGATATCTTTGAGCATAGTACTTTCCCTTTAAAAAGTTATGCTCCTATTTTAACTCAATTTTTTAAGGATGGTCTAAGATAATTGCATGACAAAATGAGTCGTAAACTATCGTTTTATTGTTATTCTTATACCTAAAATCTTTTCTGCCTAAGACCTGTCTACGTTCTTAATTCATCGAAATAAGCTAATCTCAACTCATTAAACGTTAAAGAGGAGAAGAAGTTGAAAGCATTAATCCTAGTAGTCTTTTTATGTACGGCTCAATTTTCATTTGCCGGAAGAAGTCCCTTAGAAACAGTCGATTATGTAAGTATCGATAAATACCTTGGAACTTGGTATGAGATAGCGAGCTTCCCTCAAAAATTTCAAAAAGGGTGTACTGCAACTAAGGCTGAATACTCATTAAGGCATGATGGAGATCTGAAGGTTCTTAATTCTTGTAACCTTGGAAGTCCTGAGGGAGAGCTTAAGCAAGCAGAAGGTCGCGCTTGGGTAAAAGATAAAAAAACTAATGCCAAATTAAAAGTGCAGTTCTTTTTAAGAGAGTTTCGCTTCTTCCTTTTTTCAGGGAATTATTGGATCTTAGACTTAGACGAAAACTATGACTCTGTTTTAGTAGGCGATAAATCTAGAAAGTACCTATGGATTCTTAGCCGTGATCCAAAAATGAATGCCGAAAGATATACTGAACTTGTAGAAAAGGCTAAGGCCCTAAAGTTTGATGTAAGTAAGCTTGTTAAAACGATTCACTAATTAAGCTTGGGTCCATCTGTTTTTAGATGTGCCCATTCCTTTGATCCTATGCTTATCAAAAGCCAATGATTTTATGCTCAATTCAAAGTTTCTCATGATCTAGCCGACTATGTTGCATAGTGGCTACAATCTCATTTCATTCTTCCCTATAATTTCATAAAACTTATTGAGAGAAAGGACCCGCTATGACGACTGAAAGAATCAATGCTCTTCAAATGGAAATCTATGAGAAATATAAAGAGCTTAGTAAGCTAAGAAAAGATCATGCTCCAGTCGAAGTTAAGAATTATACTTTTGAAACACTAGAGGGCGAAGTTTCTTTAATGAATCTCTTCGGTGATAAAGAGACTTTGTTTCTTATTCATAATATGGGCAAAGGTTGTCGTTACTGCACTATTTGGGCCGATGGCCTGAATCCTTTTCTCCCTCATCTTGAAGATAAGTTTGCTGTTGCTATGGTTTCAAAGAATAGTCCCAGAGAGCAGCGAGAGATGGCTAACGATCGTGGATGGAGGTTTCGCATGGCCTCTCATGGAGGAGGGGATTATATCTCTGAACAGTCAGTGGCCTATGAAAAAGACAGCTCTTCAGCTGGAAATTACCCAGGAATGGTTTGTTATATTAAGAAAGGGGATAAGATCTTTAGAAAGAACGCAACGCCTTTTGGGCCAGGTGATGAGTTCTGCTCAATCTGGAATGTCCTAAGCCTAGCGGGAGTTGGTGAAGAAGAGTGGACTCCGCAGTTTCGTTATTGGAATAGACCCCAAAAGATGGAAGATGGCGGAGAGAATTTAGAAGACTAAGGATTGAAGCCTAGTTAATCTGGGCCTCAACACTTTTTATCTTTGTGAGAAAGTCTAAGAGTTTCTCAAATTCAAATTTTAACTTTAGGTCTTTTTGAATCGGCCAAATAGTTCCTTCATTATCCATGCAATAAATATCAATCCAATAATTTAGGCCAATGGTGAACTTACTTCGAGATGAAGTTGGTCTTTGCCAAGCTCCGTTTGATAAATAAAACCCATAAACACTCTCGCCTGGGAGGCAAGAAACTTCTTTGGCTATTAAACTATCTAGACTTAAAACCTTTTGATCAAAGACTAAACTTAAGCTAGCTGTTGTAAAATTATTTTTTGAAGAAAAGAGTCTGGCGTTTAAAAGGCGTCCACCAGCGCGGATCTTACTCTCTACCCAATTATCATCATAGAGAGATCTTACTTTTATAGAGAGCTCATCAAGAGCACTATGATTTAAGACTCCGGCTTGATGACCTAGTTCGTGAATCAATATACCAATTATCGCAGGGATGTTTTCACTAATACTTAAAGCTAAAGTGGTATTGATAAAGATAGGGAACTTCTCTGAAAAACCAGTCATAGCTAGTCTAGTCTCTTTTCCTTCATCTTCACTAAAGAAGCCACCAGCTTGTTCTTCTTTTAAAAAGACTAAAGGAGTTTCTTGATCAATCTTTAAGATATAAGTTTGATTAATAGCTCGTAGGAGGTTTTCTTGCTTAGAAGTCAAAGCGCAAACAGAATCATAAAGACAATTCTCTATAGCAGATTGAACCAGGTAATAAGCTTGATAGAAATTCTGTTCAAGAAGTCCTCCGCCATTACCAACCATATCACCCGTACTAAAGGCTTCAACTAAGGCATTCGACCTAAGCTCGAATCTTTCAATCTCTTGAAGTCTTTCTTGACCAGAAATGAATACAATATCAGCCGCAAAGACTAAGTTTGAAAAAAGAAGGGGAATGAGAATAATTAATTTCATCAGTTTTCCTAGTGTTTAAATATCTCTTTAGTATGTTGAAAGAATTGAAAGTTTAATTGAAAAAGCTCATCAGACTTAACGGCTGAATATTTTTGATTAAAGTTCTTCATAAATTCCATTAATTCAGCCTTAGCATCATCGACTTTCTCGCTCTCAATCCTAAGAGTGACTGAGGAGAGTTGTCTTTCGCTAATATCTTGCTCTGTAACAGCTTCTAAGGCCCTATTGATCATTCCAAAATGATGCTTTCTCACTGCGGAACTTGGGATCTTACTGGCCGTGCTAAGACCTTCTTTTAAGACAGTAAGCTTACCGTCTTCAGACCTGCTAATCGTTTTTAGATCCAGCATAATATCAATCGCTGATCTTATTTGAGAGATAGTGACTTTCTTTCTAAGTCGTTTATACATCCACTCGTAGTCTTCAATAAAACCATTTGTGTTGATCAGTTGTTTAATAGCAAAGAAGTACCACTCACTTATGGAGGAAAACTCATTTAACTCTAGTGAATGACTTGTATTCTTAGGCGAAATAGCCGTGATCTTTTCGAGAATTTTCTTTTGATCTCGGTTCTTGTTAGAAGCTTTTTCAAGTTGGATCAAGAGCTCAAAATACTGCGTTTCTTTCGCTGTCATCTTGAGATCATGACTCAAATTTCTCACCATCTCAAAGCTAGGGCTTCTTTGTCCCTTGATAACCATGGTTAATGAGCTTGCTGATTTGTAGCCTAGGCGTTTGGCCCAAGACCTGAAGTTATTTGATGTATGCGAGTAGAGTCCATCTGGCATTCCTGCCTTAATAAGAAAATCTCGATAATTATCGAAATCAAAGATGGAAATTCTGGGTTTTTCGCTTACTTCTTGCATTCTTCCCTTTTAAAGAAAAAGACCCTTCGGGGGCGAAGGGCCTTTTTTTGATTATTATCTATTCGCAATCTTGAATAGAGAGAGTCTTAGTAAATAGTTTTCTTCCCATACGGTCATGGTCTCTGTTGTTTCTTGGAGCCTTATGAACTGCAACTTCGTGAGAAAGTTTAAGAGTGTAGTTATAAGTTTCGTAGTTAGTACAAACTCTACGGTCATTATCGCTTCCACCAACTCTTCTGTAGTTAGTACATCTTTCGCGTGTTCCTTCGATTGCTGCGTAACCAAAGTAAGATACTTCTTCAGTACATACTCTTCTGTCGTTATCTCCACCACCAACACGTCTCCAGTTAACACATTTTGTAAGCTTCTTAAGAGTTCTAAGTTGATTCCCTTCTTTACAAACAAAGAATGCTGAAGTCATAGGTCCATTGTCTAATTTTACTGAAGGCTCTTTAACAACAACTTTTGAGAAATGTTTCTTGATAGTTGACCAAGAATCACTCTGAGTTGGTGTGTGGGCCATAGCGCTTGATGCCATTAGTAGTGATGCAACTGCAATTAATAAAGTTTTCATTTTAATCTCCTATAGATTTAAAGTGCGTTCATACGAACTGTTTTGTTAATTGACCGCAAAGTAGACCGACAGTTTATTTTCGTAAATCAAAATTCACAAAATGGTCATATATGTGTTCACATGTTGTGAATTTTGTTTTTTATAGACTTATAAAGAAGGGACGTCTTTAAGGAAGGGGAAAACTATAGGCTTAAGTTCGTCATAGAGGGTTATGACGAAAAAGGAGGAGGTAAGTTATTAATTATTCTGTGATGACATTGATGCTCATAATGAAGGAGTTGAAATAGTCCTGATCGATGGCAAAGTCAGGTCCATCGCAAGTTGCGTTCATTTTCTTTGCGCTTTCATCATCACAATTCATATTGTCTCTAATAACAAGCTTACAATTGCCAGCTACTTCCTTACGAGCAACAATAAGGCTAGCGTGAGCTCCACAATACTTTGAAAACACTTCGTCTGATGGGACTGGAGCAGAACTTTCAATCATGCTATCTAAGCTTTTGGATCTTTCTTGAACAGCGGTTTTACAAAAACTGATTATAAGTGGTTGAGCATTTTCTTTCTTACTAAAATGATTGATAAACCCTTTTTTCAAATTAGTCCTATGTGTATGGCTTAACACATCCTCAAAAGCAAAAGATCTATATTTATGCCATTTTAGCTCTTCGAGTTTCTCACAACTATTGACAATAACTCTGTGGATAAAATCTTGTCCGCCAACCTTTTTATCTTCTGATGCAACTGCTTTTAATATGCTGTAAAGTTTTTCTCTATTAGAATCAGTAAGTTTTTTTACAATTTCTTTGAAGTCTTCTTTTTTCTCAAGATCTGTTAGAAGATTAGAGCCATTATCAAAAGACTTCGAGTAAGTTTGATAAATGTTACCAAGAGCAACTAGATCTTTATACATTTTCTGATCTGTGATCTCTTCAAGAAGAGATTTTCCATTTTTAGTTGTACAGTACTCTCTCTTTACTAGCATAAGGTTGAGAAGGGAATCTATCCCTCCACTCTCAAAGTAAAGCCTTCCATTCTTTTGAGAACCACTGGAGAAGTCTCTTTTTTCACTCATTCCAAACTCAGAGGCTAGAGCCAAGTAGCTAGTTCTTAGGATTTGATTACTATTAGCGACTTCATCTTTTTTATGAGAATAAGTCCATGCATCGTTGGCCATACTTATGGCATTTGCATAACAGGTCCCCATATTTTCATCTTGCTGGCTGATAATAACTTCACTCATTGAACCCTGGTTGTCCCTTAAATCAAAGGCCTCACAGCTATTCTCGCTTGAGAGTGAGGGGGTACTTATTAAAGCTAGGGCAAAGAAGAGTAGAGTTTTCATACTATTTTAAGTGCAAGGGAGTAGCCAAAATAAAGGGTTTAACTATCTGAATTTATATAGCTCCATTGTCAAAAAAAGGATAATTTGTTCAAACTCTGGTCAGGCATAAAAGCTGTTTAGGAACGATAGATTGTGGTATTTACTAGTGGGTGAGGAATATTTGAAAGAATCATTTTATAATTTTAGTTTTGAACAATTAAGCACGAAGTTAAATAGCTTCGCAGCATCCATTTTATATAACCATTATTATAAGAAAAAAAGAGTCTCTAAAAGCTACACAAATATTTCAACCGAGCATCTAGATTATATTGATAAACACTTAGATTTCTCATTGCCAATTATTGACTCTGTTGTGGAGTCTGAAGATAGAACAGTTAAGTTTTTAATAAAATATAAAGATGAAAGTACTGTTGAAGCAGTACTCATTCCCTTTCAGAAAAAATATTCACTATGCCTTTCTTCTCAAGTTGGCTGCGCTATGAATTGCTCCTTTTGTTATACAGGAACCCAAGGGTTAAAAAGAAACTTATCAACAGCTGAGATCGTAGGTCAGTTCCTCTTAGCCCATTCTTGGCTCCGAGAGAATAGACCAGGGGATGAGAGAATTTTAAATCTTGTTTTTATGGGGCAAGGGGAACCACTTCATAATTTTGATTCTGTTAAAAATGCCTGCGAAATATTTCTTTGTAAGAACGGAGCTTCAATTGGTCCGCAAAAAATTACGATTTCAACTTCTGGCTATCTTCCAGGGTTAAAAAGATGGACTGACGAAATGCCTAGAGTTAACCTGGCCCTCTCTCTCCATTCTCCTTTTACTGAAAAAAGAAATGAATTGATACCCATCAATAAAAAGTATCCTCTTGAGGAAGTTATTCGCTATATCGACGAGATTCCACTTAGCAGAAAGCAATTTATTACTTATGAATATTTATTAATAAAAGACTTTAATGACGATTCATCAGATGCAAGAGCGGTGGGTGAACTTCTTCGGGATAAAACAGCCTATATTAACCTCATTCCTTTTAATCCTTTTCCTGGTTCAGATTATAAAAGGCCAGAGCGAGAGAAGACAGAGGCTTTTAAAAAAGTTTTAGATGAGTACCGGATTCCGACTTTAATTAGAGTTGTGAAAGGGGATGATGTCTTAGCGGCTTGTGGGCAATTGAACTCATCTCAATAGTCTTACTTAATATTTACTTCTTGTTGATAACTAGAGAATGATTGCCAAATATTACCATTAAATTTAAATGAATCAAAGGTGCCAACGCCAACCTTTATCTCGCCTTTAAAATCCTTGTTCATTAATCTTTCACTAAAGCCTTTTAACTGAGAGGCTGAATAAAGTGAGTCAGATTGTGGCTCTATAAAAACATAACTATTTAAGTCTTGTGGGTTCTCAGTGTCTAGAAGAACAGCGTTGATGGCATGAAAATAGCCATCTTCCTTAGATTGAAGAGTTATATAGTTCATAGGAAACTTCTCGATACTTGGATCGCGCTCTATCTTTACTCCCCAGTCCTTTTCAAGGTCTTCAATATGATAATCCTTCATGTCTTTTACGAGAGAACTATTTTGTAGGTAGAGCATCTTTGAAAAATTATGGCAGGAGAACTTAGCAAGCTGATAATTTATAGAGTCAGTTTTATCAGAACGAAGGATTTGTCTAAGGCGTTCAATATCATCAGCGTATCTTATAAAAATAGACTCTTTCGGATCAGAATCTTGAGCCAAACATAAGTACTTACCTTCCAAACTATTTTCCACATTAGACTTTAAGTCGAAGATTTGATTCTTTAGCACCTTATCTTGCCAATTTACTTCATGGGCGAGAAGCGGGCTTATGCTGAAAAAAATAAAGATGATAATTCTCACTTGGACTCCTTTGACTATTTTAGAGGAATTTAGGGATTAGGGGCAGTGGGAAAGAAAGCTTTTTACTCGGAGATAGGGGCCACCATTCGGAAGCCCCTACATTATTGATTACTTAACAGAACACTTAGTGATCTTTACGTTTAATCTAGAGCTTCTACATTTTTGCATGGCTTCAGCACAAGCGTTGTCCTGAGCTTGGCGAGGGTTTCTTCCAAAAGAAGTGGCATGGAATTCTTTGATATCTGATCCCCAAAGTGTTTCAAGCTTTACACGGCAAGAGGCCTGAGCTCTTCTTGGTGGGCGAACTACTTCTCGCTCTAATACAGCTACGATTCGCTTGATCTTGATATTACCTTGAAGGTTAATCTTCCAAGGCCCGTTGCTATTGTTCTTAGGGTTTTGAATGACATGACGGTCAAAGGTATAGGGAGCGTTAACATGAAAGTCTTGTCTATTCCCATTTAAGTAAACTGGATAAGATGTTCTAGGTCCTACGGACAGTGATGCTGTTCCATTTCCATTTTTAGATTTTCCTACAACACGAACTCTTAGGAGTTCAAAATTCTCTAAACGGATATTTGGGTGTTGGGCCTTTATCATTCTTTTTAAAGGAAGTGATTGAGCTCCCCGGTAGTGTTCTCCACCTTGACCCATTTCGAGCACGATCTTTTTATTAGGGCCGGCAAAAGTTGGTCCTATATAAAGAACTGCTGCTATTAAAATTAAACTTCTTATTGCTGATTTACTCATCTCTCTCTCCTTTGATTGATTTTCATAATCAATTTGTTTGTACTTTCCTTAAAGCAAAGCCGATGCCAAAAAAAGCGCAGCATTTTAGTGTCAGAGAGGTCATTTCTTGCGATGCAAGGGGCGATGAGGAACCAGAAATGGTGTCAGTGGCTTATTGAAGGGCGTTATTAATCGACATGACCGACTCTAAAAGTTCGGTTCTTGATCTTACCATTACTAAGTTTTTGAATGGCCTGATTAATCTTCTCTTTCTTTATGGCGACATAAGTCGAGATGGGGAGAATAGAGATATCTCCAACATCAGTTGGCTCGAGGCCAGCTTCTTTAACCATAGCGCCTAGAATATCCCCAGGTCTTAGCTTCTGTTTCTTTCCGCCAGCTATAAAGAGAGTCTTCATAGGTGGTTCTATAACAAATTCTTTTTCTTCAGGAAGAACGGAGTCAACGCAATCTTTCTTTAAGATCTCTGAGATTTCTTCTAAACGGTATTCTTCTGGATCTAAGTAAAAGCTAAAGGCCAGGCCTTTTTTTCCTGCTCGCCCAGTTCTACCAATTCTATGTACATAATCTTCAGAGTCCATAGGGAGGTCATAGTTAATAACGGCAGCGAGGTCTTTTATATCAAGTCCCCTAGCGGCGACATCAGTGGCCACAAGGACAGATAAGCTTTTATTTGAAAACTTAGTCAGAACCTTAGTTCGATCTTTTTGATCTAAGTCGCCGTGAATTCCTTCTGCCAGAACACCATTGTCTTTTAAAAACTTAGCCAAGTTCTTTGTGATGACTTTAGTCTTACAAAAGATAATGGTCCTTTCAGGAAGATAGTTTCCTAAAAGCTTTAAGACTGATTTATTTTTATCTTTATGACTCTCTAATCTGTAAAAGTGCTGAAGAATATCTCCCTCTTCGTGAAGAGAGTCGATCTTGATCATGGTTGCTGAACGCTGAACATTTTCGCTTAGTCTTACAATCGCTTCAGGAAAGGTTGCTGAGAAAAGAAGTGTTTGACGGTTTTCTGAAAGAAGAGATTCAATTCCCATGATCTCATCATAAAAGCCCATGTCGAGCATTCTATCCGCCTCATCTAAAACAAAGGTCTTAATCTCTCTGAGTGAGATGAACTTAGTCTTGATAAGCTTAGCCACTCTTCCTGGTGTTCCAACAATTATATGTGCTCCATGCTCTAATGAGCTTTCTTGATGATGATAACCAGTTCCACCCGTGATAGTGACAACCTTAACATTCTTAAGCATTCGGGCCAGCTTCCTAATCTCAACAGCTACCTGTTCAGCTAGCTCTCTGGTTGGGCATAGGATAAGAGCCTGAGGCCATTGAATCTTCACTTTTAAGTCATTTAAGATTCCAAGGGAGAAGGCTGCTGTCTTTCCAGAACCTGTCTTAGCCTGACCTATGAGGTCATCACCTTTAAGAGCTAAAGGAAGAGATTTTTCCTGAATAGGAGTCATCTTAGTAAAACCTAGTTCTTCTAGGTTCTTAAGGAGTTCTTCCTTTAAGTTAAAGTCTCTAAATTGGTTGCTCATAAAAAGGAACCTAGCATAATAAAACATTAGGCACCAAGCATTATATTGGGTTTTGCAAAGGCTCCTAGTTTTCCTATAATCTGCCTATGAAAACACTACTTATCTCTATCTCAATAATTCTTATGACTCTATCCTGTGCAACGAAGAAGAATGAGGCGCCTCAAAAGCCCTCTTTTGGAGTGAATCAGAAGTCAATTCGTCCTGGAACAGCTGTAAAAGCTGGAGGTAAAAGCCTAAGGCTTTATAAAGGTTCGATTGAAGTTGGTGATAGCTTTGTAAAAAAGGCGCGGGGAACTGGGCTTGGCTTTGATTTTAAGAATAAGGTTACCATTATCAGCATAGTGCCATCTATTGATACTAAGGTCTGTGAGGAGCAAACTCACATCCTAGGAGAGTCTAAGGATATTAGCCCTGAGGTTGATCTTGTGACCATCTCTAGAGACCTGCCTATGGCCCAAATGAGGTTTGCTCACGAAGCAAAGCTTACCAATATTAGATATTATTCAGACTATAAGTATGGAAAGTTTGGAAAGAAAACGGGTCTTCTTATAAGAGATAAAGAACTCTTAACTAGAGCGGTCTTTGTTTTAGATAGAAACGGGATTGTAAAATATCTTCAGCTTGTTTCAGAGATTACTGAATTGCCTGATATGAAGAAGGCGGTTGAAGTTTCAAACTCATTATTAAAATAAAAGGCCCCTATTGCTAGAGGCCTATTCTTTATTATTTACACATCTTTGAGAGTTCACCACAGGCCGTAATCTTTGGTGTGTTCAACTTTACATCAAAACCTTTTAAGGCCAGCCCAAGATTTTTGAGAGGGTTTTCAAGCTTTAGGCCCAGACCATGAAGATCTCCTAAACCTTTGATCTTGATCTTTATCTTAAGATGTAGTTTCTTTAGAATAAACTTAAGAGGGTTATCTATTAGCTTAAAGAACTTCTTTGCCAATTTTTTTAGCCCAAAAAGCTTTGCTGCTTTATAGAGAGCTCCTCTTAACTTCTTCTTAATCTCTTTAATAATATGATTTATTCCTTTAATGATCTGAGCACCACTAAGTTTAATCTTTATCCATTTTTTCTTCCAAGGATGACGAAAGTCTGGGTAAGAGAACTTTACGGTAAAATGCCTCTTCAAGAATTTCTCTAAGTCTAAGAAAGGATTGATCATGATATGAAGGCCATGCTCTAGAAAATTGATTCCGCTGATGAGAGCACCAATTGCTTTTAAGGGGCTTTCGATTGATTCAAGCATAGAGTCGACTTTATCAATATCTTTGAGAAGAGCTTCTAAGCCTTTATCGGCCAGGGCCACTACTTTATCTGCCGGGTCAGCATTCTTATCTAGCTTTCCTTGCATACAAGTATTCTTTGCAGGAACGGCCTTATCTACACAGCTTTGAGCGGCTAGGACTTTTTGATAAAAGGGAGAAACCTTTTGAGAGTTAAACTGGCTAATCTTAACTTCAAGTTTTGCAATCTGATCTCTAGCTTCAATCACTTTCTCACGAATAGGTTCTATAGTATCGGCAATCTTTTGCATGATATCTTTAGACTTAGTTACTGGTGGTTGAATCTCATCAATTCCATCTGAGACTGATTCTGCCTCTGATCTAATAGGAGGAACAAATCCAGCGACAGTTGAAACTTTTTTTACAGTAGACATACTTTCGTCGAGATCACTTAAATCTTTGGCAATATGGGAGGGTATCGCCAACTTCTCTTCGAGGTCAGTTAATCTCTTTTTGAAATTATCTAGCTTTCCTTGGACTTTACTTAGGTCTGACTTTAAAGCTCTTGTATCTGTTTCTAACTTACTCACGGTAGGTGAAATGGCTAGAGCCGAAAGCGACAATAGGCTGCTTAACAACAAAATGATTTGTTTCATTTAATCTCCCTGATTTTTATTTAAATTTATACTAGGGGAAAATAATTTATATGATAGTAAAAAAAACTATGCCGCTTTATCATTAGACTATGAAAATACTTCTCATCTTATGTATGACTTTTTACAGCTACTCTTTAATTGCCGTGGAAGAGAAAGAGCCTCTTAAGGTAATGCAAATGGACGAAAAAACGGACGAGCTAAAAGCAAAAGAGTCGGTTTTTAGTGAGGATAATTGGAAGAATATTCATCTTCAAGCCAACCTCGATACTCTCTCCTATAAATCTCTTGATAAAGAACTTGAAGTTGATTGGTCCTTAGAATTTGGAAATGTAGACCAAGAAAATATCGAATACCTTTTAAAATATTCTCACACTTACGATAGGCAAGTCGATCTCTTCTCTAAGATAGCCGTAAGAGAAACTTCAGTGAACATCTCCCAAGAGTTTGATGTAAATAAGATCTTCGGGCATATCGGTTATACAAGTGATCTAAGTCTTGTGAAAACTAAAGAGAATGATGTTTACGTTCAAAAGTACAATGCTGAATTAGCGCCGCTTGGAATAAAGTGGGATATCTTTGAGAATGATACTTTAACAGAGCTTAGTTTAAGCTATCTTCCTACTTATAATTATCTCGAGCATTATGATCCAGATGTAGATGCCCTAGGAAATGCCATTGTTAATAAGGTAACTGAAAGGGCCCTCCTTCATGTTTTTAAATTCAATATTGGAGTTAGTTATGGAAACTTCAGTTTTTCTGAAGAGGCTAGGTGGAAAGAAATTAAAACCTTTGATAAAGCGAATGCCGCTAATAGAGACTTTCTTTTTTCAAATAAATTGAGTTTTTCCTACGCGCTTAATGATTATATGAGCATCTCTTATAATAATAGCATCCTCGTCGATAAGCGAAGAAAAGAAGTACAAGGGCTACCAAGTACAGATCATCAACATAATTTTAGTTTTGGCCTGAACTGGAATTAATTAGGCGGCCTTCCTACTTACCCTATCACTAATCTTTAAGGCCGGTCCTAAGGCTATGAGAACGAGAAAACAGCCAAGGCAAAACAAGGCGGTTCTGAAGTCATACTGATCAGAAATGAGCCCTACGATAGGGGAGCAAATCGCCATCAGTAATCCCCCAACAAAAGACTTAATACTATTTAAAGTAGCTCTATGATGAGACTCAATATGATGATTTAGATAATTACTCATGATGGGAATAAAGGTTCCAGCTTGAAGCTGCATGGCCATGATAGGAATGAGCGCTAATGGAAAAAAAGCAAAGAACTTGATTCCAAAAAGTGAGATCAGAGATAATGATAAAAGAAGATAGATGGTTCTTTTCTCTCCTAGAATCCTATCAAGAGTGTGAGCTTTCTGTGAAGCTAGGGCCGCCGTTAAGGTAAAGCCAGCGTAGAAAAAGCCAAAATTAATCTTAAGGACCCCTGCCTCAAGTAGCATGATCTGAAGGTACTGAAAGAAGATCATGGAACAAGTGCTGAACATGACTGCAAAGAGAAGAAGATACTTAACAGTCTTATGCCTTAGAAGATAGTTCACTCCATTTTTTATAAAAGTAAGATAAGCTCCCACAGTCTTTATATGATGAATTTCTGCATGAGCTCCTTTATCTAGAGGAGGCTGCTTGATTGTCATCAAAACGGGAATAGAGAGATAATAAAGGATGGCCGAAAAGTAAAAGGCATAGGCAGAATCAAACTTTATAAAAAGAGGACAAAGAAGTCCCCCACAAGCCAGTCCATAATAAAAACAGGCCCACTTCTTACTTAAGTATTTTGAAGTCTTCTCTAACTTCCCACATTCTTTTAAGGACTCGATGATAAGCGTTGTATCTGCTCCAGAATAGAAGGACTTACTCGCTCCCCAAAGAGCAAAGGTTAGGACCATGAGATCATAGCGCTCAATAGATCCTACTAGAAAAAAAGCAGTCCCGAGCATTAGGCTTGAAAGAAGGAGGCAATACTTTGAACCATATTTATCGGCAAATGAGCCGGCGGGAATTTCAAAGATCAAAGAAGTAGTTGCCATTACAGAAAAGAGAGAGCCAATTTGAAGATAGGTATAATCGAGACCTTTTAGAAAAACAAAGAGGATTGGCAAAAAGGGCCTAAGGCCTGTCATAAAAGAATGAAGGCAAATCTTTGTAATATTACTATGGTACTGATGCTGTGAAACCATGGAGTATTCTAGCAAGGGATATACAAGGGGGCATTGTTTTTTTGGGTAGGTGCACAAGGGATTAGTGCTCACTTCAGGCTAAACTAGAAGTGAACCCATGGAGAAAAGATGATTAAATTAAGACCTATGAGCGAAGAAGAATTTGGGGAATTCGTCCCTTTTAGTAGATCCGCCTATGCGGAAGATAAGATGAGGGCCAATAATCTGACTAAAGAAGAAGCAGATAAAATCGCCCATGCAGACTTTGAACGCTACCTTCCTGATGGGTTCAAAACTAAAGATAGCTATTTAAATGTAGTTACAGATGATGAGGAAACTTATCTTGGGCATTTATGGTTTGTTGTTAGAGGTGAAAAAGGCTCAAGAAAAGCTTTTATCGCTGATATTCAAATGAATATCGAGCATAGAGGCAAGGGATTCGGCCGTAAGGCCATGCTTCTTCTTGAAGAGGAAGTTAAGAAATATGGCGCCACTCATATAGGTCTTCATGTTTTTGGTTTTAATAGTGGCGCAATCCACCTCTATCAGTCGCTCAATTATGAAACGACTGATTTAGTGATGGAGAAGAAAATAAACTAAGCTGATTCGTCAGTCTTACGAACAATCTTTTGCTCTAGATTAAGAAGAACTTCCATCCAGGCTCCATCTTGGTATTCAGCAGCTTGAACATGGTCACTGATCT
This sequence comes from uncultured Halobacteriovorax sp., assembly GCA_913061265.1. Taxonomy (GTDB): domain Bacteria; phylum Bdellovibrionota; class Bacteriovoracia; order Bacteriovoracales; family Bacteriovoracaceae. The sequence continues at coordinate 340,970 of CAJXVS010000002.1, forward strand.
CGAGGTAGTAGCCTATTATCTTTGTTCCTTTTTTAAGTTCAAAGACTTCATAGATTTCAAGTAAGTGAGAAACCCCAAGGTATTGTTCAGGATTGCTTAAAGCGAGCTCTCTTTCTTCAGATGATAAGTAATCATATTCACCAGAGTTTAAGACAAGGTCTTTCCATAGTTCTAGTTTTTCTTGTTTTTCTTGCCTTAACCATTTCTTAAAATTCTTCTTAAATCTAAAGTCTTTAAGCTCTAACTGAGAAGTAGAGTAACCATTAGGTAGTGATCCGATAGAGAAATAGCCCGAACCAATCTTACGTAAGAATTGATCCATCTCTGAGTTATTCACAAGCGAAAGGGCATCTAGTTGCGCCTCTTGATAATAGTAAGAAGAGTCCATGCTTCTAAGCTCGGCTAAAACATCGCCACTTAGGTTTGTTAAGAGGTCAGTATTAATGATAACGGCTTGATCCTTTAATTCATTCTCAAGGTATTCATTTTGAAAGTGATCAAAGTCCATAAGAAGGGCCAGCTTCTGATTTGTTTTTGTTTCTAAATAAACAAGACAAGCATCTCCTACAGCAAAAGGGTCAATCTCCCCGCAGAAAGATTCTTTAACGGTAGCTTTAAGATTGGCTGAAAAAGCATTCATAGAAAGGATAAAGGCCGTGATGGCGAAAAGTGATTTCATAGTTATCTCCAAGTTTTTAACAAGCTCTTTGTATAAAAGATTCAATTAGGAGTCAGCCCTTTGAGTAACTTTCTCCCTTCGTGACGAAACTAGAGACAAGTCGTTGAAATAAAATCGTTTTTTCCTTAAAATCGAAGATCTTATAAAAGCAATAAAGATACGATTCCTATCTAATAATTCGATACATTATGATTGGCCTTCTTTTGTAACAAAATGACCCGGTTTTGCACTTACCTCTAGGGAGGGATTATAAGAAATGAGGAGGGCCATCTCTGACCCCCCTTGGGAGAGATTATTGACGAGCTGTTAGTTCAACTCGGGCTTGTGAAAACAATTCTTTGTTATTGAGAGAGCTTGAAATAGTTTCTCTCAGGATAGTTCTCTCCATACCAGCATGATCAGTGAATTTGATCAGTTCGCGGAGAGTTCTTATTTCTAGTTTAACTTCGGCACCAACAATAAAATCTTCACCAAAGACTTCAGTTGACACAGGCCAATCACAGAATCTCATATTGGGATCTTTGATTTGAAGGGCGAAAGACTTTACACCAAAGCCAGCAAATTGATTATGTCTTAAGGCTCGTTCCCAAACATTATGGCGGTTCAAATTAATGGCCGGAACAGGACAGGCGTAACCCATGATATTGGGGATAAAGGTATCTTTTTCGATCTTCAGAACAGTTGAATGGCTGGTGTCTAAAAGAACTTCTAAGACTTCTTCGTTAGCAAAGTTAAAACTTTGAGCCGAAGCCATATTGATGCTTAGTAATCCAAATAATAATAATGATAATGCTTTCATACTCTCTCCTCAAGTTAAGCCTAGGCGGCGTCTTCGAGGAATATAGGATAGGAGGATGTATAAATATAATTAAATATTTAGATGATTGTTATAAGTGATATTTATGGATGACCCTATTTAGGGCAACTTGCAGAGATCCAGCGTCCTACTGACTGAATCAATTTAGGAGCTCCGCCCCCCATAGGCATTTTGACATCATTAATAATATGCTTCGAGTTCTTAACGATGACCTTGATATAAATATTTCTTCCGGACTTTGGGCAGTTGAGATTCCCTTCGAAGAGCTTGCTAGTACTTTTCTTCGCTAGCATCTTACAATCTTTCATATTGTCATTTTTAGTTAGAGCTTCTTTAAATTGTTTTTCTGGATTATTGATTTGATCCGTTGTTAAGCATTGCTTAACAGGCTTATTAACATCCTTCATCTTTGCTTGAAGCATCTTCTTCATCATGGCCCTTTGAGCCTGAGGAATATTCGCCATGGCCTGGGCCATAATCGAATCAGTACCTATATCTGTTTTATATTCCCAAAGCCCTGGCTTCATATCTAGGGGAACCATCTTAGTTGCCGCAAAGCTTAGAGTAGGAAGAATAAAAAGAGTAAGAATTAAGTATTTCATATTGGTGCCTCGATTAGTTTTTTCTATTATAGCTAAGTTTTTAAGATTTAATATTATTAAATATGACAAGCCTCGTAATCTTGTTAAGATTTTAAGATGAGTTTTATTTACCATTTAAAACCACAGAATATGGAAGGTAAGTCCTTGGTTCCTTTAAATCAAATGGATAAAGAAAAGGACCTCTTTCAAAATTATTCTAAAAAGTATATTGGTCGGGAAGAGCTTATTCAGCAAAGCTTTCCCATCCTCAATTGCCTTTGGAATGATGTCGTTCAGTTCTCAGCTTTAGATCCTCGTATAATAGTAGAAGAGTTAAGAAAATATAACGAGGATCTTGTTCTAAGCAGAAAGTCTTTTTATAAGTTCTCAGTCAAAGATATTGTCTCAAACTATGAAGCTATTGTTTTTGATAGAGACACCTCAAGAAAAGATAAAAGCTTTAAGATAGAGAAGCACGAAGTGATGAAGTTAGAAGTAGATACCTATAAAGAGTTAGAGGTTGTTCCTAAGAGAACGATTGAGTACTGGAAAAAAATGAGAGACGAAGGAGGGGTCTTCCTGATGTTTCCGTTTATCACTCACGTTATGGTTAAAGGCCTTGTGGATACCTCCTTAGCAGAAGAAATATCCTTCTAAGTCACCAAAATTACTATCATTTTTGTAAGCCTTACAGGGGGTCTTTAGACTTTTCCAAAAGCTGATATGATTCACTGCATTAACTAGGAGTTAAACTTATGAAATCTGTATTAGTACTGATGGCCACTTTATTATCATTCTCTTCAATGGCAGGAGAGATCACCATGTGTGCCGATGAAGTCCCAGCATATGACAAGAAAAGCTGTGAAGAGCTTGTAAGCAAGCACTCTTTTGAAACTATCCCTGTAGAGCTTTGTCAGTACCGAATGAGTGCTGGTGAGATGATGGAATGTTATGAAGCTATCAAAGATAAAACTTATGAGTATAAAGACGTTTTAACTTGCGCCGCTACTCAACGATTAGGAATTCCTGGCTGTCTCGAGGAGATGGGCATTAATAATTCTCCTAACAATCAAGAGTGATATTAAACCAAGTCCTAGAAAACTAGCGACTATGGGCAAGATGGAACCATCATAAAAGTGACTGATGGTTCCTCCTATTAAAACAGAAATAAATGTTTGAATTGAGCTGATCACTGAGTTGGCCACGCCAGCTATATGACCTAGTGGTTGAATAGCTAAGGTATTAAAGTTTCCAAAGAGTATTCCTAAAGTAAAAAATGTTCCCATCAAATAGATCATAAGTAGAGGAAGCGGTGGATTTCCATCGAAGTAAAGCGCAATAGGAAAGAAGGCTAATCCAAAAGCCACCATAAACTTTAGGGCCTTTAAACAAAGAATTTCCATTGAATATTTCTCTAACCATCTTGAGTTTGCAAAAGAAGCAGAACCAATAGAAAGGGCCAGGACACCAAAATAGACTGAGAAGAGCTTCCCAACTCCATATTGAGTTTGAAAGATTTGTTGAGAGGAGCTTAAGTAACTTATAAAAGCTCCAAAAACAAAAGCTGCTGCAAGAGTATAGCTTCTAGAAACCTTGTTCATTACAGTTTCTTTGACTCCATTCCAAATGGTACCAAAGGAGAACTTAAGACGTTTCTCTTTAACTAAGGTTTCCTCTTGCCTTAAAGCGAGCCAGATCATGCTGATCACTCCAAGAAGAAGCATCAGATAAAAGATGGCCCTCCAAGTGGCTACTAATAAAATAAGCTGACCTATTGATGGTGCTAGGGCGGGAACCATTATAAAGAAGATCATGATAAGAGACATGACTTTACCCATCTCAGCCCCTTCAAACTTATCCCTAATCATAGAAATGGTGATCACTCTACAAGATGCGCCGCCGAGTCCTTGAAGGATGCGTCCTAAGATCATGACTTCAAAGGTCTGGCTAAAGATTGAAATCAAGCAACCAATAATAAAGATACTCATGCCTAAGTAAATGGCTGGCTTTCTTCCATAGGAGTCTGAAAAAGGACCAAAGAAAATAAGGCCAAAGGACATACCTAAGAATATGGATGAGATGACTTGTTGAACATCATTTCTATCTTGAACATTTAAGTCTATAGCAATCTGCCCTAAAGCCGGAAGCATGGCATCGATGGCCAGGGCAACAAAGGACATAAGAAGGGCCATCAAAGCGATAAAGCCCCAGCTTTCTGTCTTAGGTGTACTCACCTTGTGAAGACTGGTTCACTAGGAGTGGAGAGCTTCTTATTGTATTTATAATTATCCCTATCAAAAGCGAGGATGTCTTTAGGGTCGGTAATTTCATTATCAATAATATAGCGAGACATCATTCCTCTGGCCTTCTTGGCAAAGAAGCTAATGATCTTATAGTTATCATCTTTCTTTTCTTTAAAGACGGGAGTAATAACTTCGCCCTCAAGGCTCTTTAAATCAATAGCCGAAAAATATTCTTTACTCGCTAGGTTTATAAGAACCTTTTGTTTTTCTTTATCTAAGAGCTCGTTTACTTTCTGAGTAACAGCTTCATTCCAAAATTTATGAAGATTAGCTTTTCCTTGGCAAGAAAACTTTGTCCCCATTTCTAAGCGGTAAGGTTGAATAAGATCAAGAGGGGAGACTAGTCCATAAAGACCAGAGAGGATTCTCAAATGATCTTGAGCGAACTTAACTTGCTTGCTCTCCATAGAATCAGCATCAAGGCCTACATAGGTATCACCACGAAAAGCGTAAAGTGCTTGTTTTGAATTCTTTAGATTAAAAGGAGTTTTAAAAGTCTTATACCTTTCAATATTAAGCTTAGTGAGGTTTTCACTAAGGCCCATCATCTTTGAAATCTCGGAGGGGCTGCATTTCTTTAAGTCTTTGATAAGAAGCTTTGCTTTTTCTAGAAAGAGAGGTTGTGAGAAATCTTTTAATGGAGCTAGGTTTTCAAAATCTAGTTTCTTGGCCGGCGAAATAACAATAAGCATGTTGTGTCCCTAAGTATGTTTGGGTTCATCCTAGCATTATTAAAGGGCTTTAAGAATAGGCTCTAGAGTAGGTAAGTATCTGAAATACCAAACTAATTGATCGAGTTCTTTTGTTTAAAAGCATCCATAAGAATGATATTAAAGGCCGCGAAGAGGCTAGAGCGATTCCAACGCTTAAGGACTTTATAATTGCTACCCCTTAAAACAATAGGAGAGTTCTTCATGGTGATACGAGAAGCTTTTCTTTTTAGCCACTTTCGTGAATTAAGCTCCCCACCATCAACATCGGTGAAGCCTAACTTTCGATAAGACTTACTCGATCTATACTTATTTAAAGAGCCTTCGTACTCTCTAGAGTTAAGAGCAAGGGAGCCTATGCTTTTATTCTTTTTCCAACCAGCTTTCTTAAGAAAGTTTGCAATGGAGGCAAAGAGGTCTGCTTTATTGTTCCAGATATCTTTCTTACCATCTCCATCAAAGTCCACTGCGTAGACATTAATATTTGACGGCATGAATTGACACTGTCCGGTTGCTCCGGCCCAAGAGCCTACGAAGTCTTCTACTTTTACATGTCCCTTACGGATGATTCTAAGGGAGGCGTTTAATTGAGTCTCGAAGAACTTTCTTCTTCTACCATCGAAGGCAAGACTAGAGAGTGAGCGGACTATATTATCGTTCCCTACTATATCGCCGTAGAGTGTTTCAACGCCCCAAAGGGCAACGATGATTTCTTTTTCAACGCCGTATATCTTTTCTACTTTTTCTAGAAGGACGCGGTTTTTTTCTAACTCCAGGATTCCTCTTTCAATTCGAGAGGGAGAGTCACGGAGCCATCTTTTCATAAAGCTTTGATAGTCAGCTTTCTTACTAAGGATGATTTGATTCTTATCTTTTTTTACTACTTCAGGATCAAACTTAACATCCTTTAAAGTATCCATAACAAATTGATAGGGTAGGCCACGCTTACTAGCTTTCTTGGCGTACTTAACTTTCCACTGTTCGAAGGTTTCACTTGCCTGAGATTTTGGCGTAAGGATAAGGAGAAGCAAAAATAGTGAGCTTAGTAAAAGAAGAATGTAAGTTCTATTGATTCCCAAATGTCCTCCTTAACTAAGGGCTTTCCTTAATATTACGAGAGAACGATCTAGTTTTCCTACACTTTAATTGTAAAATTTAGGTAAGCCGAAGGAGATCAAATTGCTCTACTATTATTTAGACTTTGAGTTAGAATGAGCATCTGATTCATAATACACTCCTATATCCTTCTTATAGCCATTACCTTGCTTTACATGGCCTTTATGAACTTGATCAAATTGATTTAAGCAATCGATATACTCGTTTATTTCAGTGCAGATAGAAGCTTTTGAGTCGGTATCTTGGGACCTCTCTCCCATTGCTTCAGCTAGTCTGTTTTTCTTTTTATTCGCTATGCCGATCTTAGATTGGTAACTTTTTGCAAATTCTCCGCAATTTTTTAAATTATCAAACCCATAATCTTTGTAAAGTTGCTCCTGAACTTTTGACTGATCAGAAGAACTATCTTCTATAAAGTCAGAAACCTTTTTTAAATTACCGAAAGTTTCAAAAGAACCTGGAGATTTATTATATTTACTAAAATAGCTTGAATGAGCTTCAACATTGTTTAAGTCCGTATCACATTGTTTTCTTTTTTCCTTAATACCGTCTCTAAATTCCTTTAAATCTCCTGTGCTTCCATTCATGAAATTATTAACTTTTGAAGCTGCCATTACTCCAAGAGCAACTGTTCCAAGAACCAAGGCTCCTACGCAGAAGCCTCCGCAGATAAAGGCTTGAGCTTCATCCATTATAAAAGCTGTAAAGAAAGTTATCTTCTCCGCACCCATAAAGCGTTGTAGCTTTTGAGAGTTCTCGATGACTGTTAAGTTCTTATCAAAAAGAAACTTTTTTCCGTTAAAAGTGATTTCTTGATCGTAAGCAAAGCTGGGAGATAGGAAAATCTTGTTACCTTTAAATAAAAGGTAATGTCCGTTTTTATAAGAAATTAATTTAGGAAGCCTTGAGACATTTTTCTCCTCCATTAACTTCTTAAGATAGGCTGCATCAGATTTACTAAAATAAGAAAATAACTTGTGAGGGGTAGACCTGTTCTCAGTATATTCCTTAATAGCCTCTTTATAAGAAGACTCTAATACCTTTGCATATTTTTTGGTGACCATAGCTTTCAAGTTTGGTTTGGTCTCACCGGCAAAGGATTGAAAATTGATAAATATTAACGAATAAATAGCTAGGATAGCTCTCATGATTACCTCTCAAGATACTAATCGGCTTTTATTTATATTTATTTAGCGTACTTGAGGCTCTTAGGAGGTCTTTTCTCATTGGGATTTGGCTGATATAAGAGCTTATGAATCTCAATATAATAAGCAAAAAGCATGAAGAATTATCCATGCACCCACTCTACCACCGCCTTGATTCTCTTAAGAATATTCGCATATTTATGAAGTATCATGTTTTTGCGGTTTGGGACTTTATGAGTCTCTTGAAGTCACTTCAAAGAAAGGTCACATGTATTGAGGTTCCTTGGAATGATTCTAGCTTTAGCCCAGAGCTTGTTCGTCTGGTGAACGAAATAGTTTTAGGGGAAGAAAGTGATATGGACAGAGAAGGGAGAGTGATGAGTCACTACTCCTTATACTTAAATGCAATGAAAGAGCTTGATGCCGAAACTGACCTTATTGATAACTTTTCTAAGAATCTAAACTTTGATTTGTTACCAAGAGAGATTAGAGAAATCGTAAGTTATCACTTGGATTTAGCCCTTAATGGTGAGGTTCATAGAGTTGCCTCTTCTTTTTTCTATGGTAGAGAAAAATTAATCCCAGAAATATTTGAACCAATTGTAAAAGTACTAAAGAAGTCAGGACATACAGACAGCCTATTCCAATATTATTTAGAGAGGCATATTGAACTTGATGGTGACGAACATGGGCCAATGGCACAAAAATGCATCGATCTCATAGGGGATACCGAAGTTAAGCTTTATGAAATTTTAGAGACGGCTGAAGAGTCGTTGAAGATAAGGAAGAAGTTATGGGACTTTATCTTGATGGAAATAGAGAAGGCCTAGTTTGTAACTAGGCCCAAAGATTATTATAAAGTTGGGTATACGATACTTATCCACTTATCCGTTTTCATAAATCCTGATCCATAAGTTTTATCCAAATCCTCCAAGGGCTTTTTCTTAAGTACTCTTTTAAGACTGGTGTTATTTCTTTTGAACTTACTTAGGCGTAATTGAACATCTTTAAGAGTTTTTACATAGTTCTTTAGATCTTGATAATCCGCTAAGTCTCCATGTCCAGGAATATATTGAGTCTTGGAGTTAGACATGGCCAAGACTTTTTCAGCGGCAAGGATAATTCCTTTTAAGCTGCCACCATGCTGAACGTCGATGAAAGGGAACTTGTCTTTAAAGAAAGTATCACCCATATGAAAGACGTTTGATTCTTTAAAGTGGATGATCCCATCTCCATTGGTATGGGCATTTTGAACATGAAAGATACTAAGGTGCTCATTATTTAAATGAAAATTAATCCTAGAGTTAAAAGTAATAACAGGAAGGGCGACCTTAGGTGAGGCTTTTAGCTCTTTACCGAAAACCTTAAGCATCTGATCTTTTGAAAGAAGCTTCCTTACGTTTTCATGGGCCACAATTACAGTTCCACTCTTACCTAGGTTTTCATTCCCGCCTGTATGATCAAAATGCCAATGAGTATTAAAGACATACTTAATAGGCTTTCTTGAAATCTTTGAAATAGCGGCCTTGATCTTCTTGGTAAGCGGGGCAAACTGATCATCAATGATAAAGACACCATCATTACCTGAGAGAACGCCAATATTTCCACCTGCTCCTTGAAGCATATGAATATTCTTAGAGATCTTAATGGTTTTAATTTGAACCTTACTAAAGTCCTGGCCCATAAGAAGGCTTGGAAGAAGTAAGCTAAGTATGAGTAATTTCATGATCTTATCCTTTATTTGGTTTGAGAACCTAGATATTAGGAGCCAATTCACTAGCAGTCTAGATGCCTTGCTTCCTTATGTATAAGTTTGACTTATTACATCCACTTGAAAATTTAATTATATTTATGACTTGATCGAGGCTATTTATAGCTTAACAAAACACTCGAGAGAGACTGGAGAGAGAGATGAAAAAGATACTAATAATGATGGCCGTTTTAATGACTGGGACAACTTTTGCAAGCGATCTATTTGACACTAAAGAAGTGGTCTTTAAGACTATGCAAAGTGTTCATGAATTACGTTGCGTAACAAGGTTAGGGGGAGATTCTCCCCGTGAGGATAGAACTTTTACTGAACTCAATCTTAAATACATTATGGGCGGACAAGATACTATTAAGATTGACCCTAGACGAGCAACTGTAAAAGGCTGTGATTTAGAAGTTCTAGATCAGATTGTGAATGACTCCCACAATCGCTTTGGACACGCTGATGTTACGGTTACTGTAACGATCGAGACAAGTAAGAACCCAAGAATCGTTTTTGGAAAATGCCAAAAAAATCACATCGAACAAGTTAAAATTGATTTTGGTCAGGGAACTGTCTTAGAGAGCTCAAGGTTAGGAATTCTTATTCCTGCTACTGGTTGTCTGAACTAAGTTAACGACGCTTTTTCTTCTTAGAGGTTCTAAGAGGAGCGGGCTTATATTTGATCGGGGCTTTTTTCATCTGCCCCTTATTAGAGGGCTTCTTTGGAGGCCCTTTTTTCTTTTTTGGACTGGCCTCTGATGAACTACCTTCTATTAATTTAAAGAGGGTCTTTAGCTCTTCAGCATCTAGGTCTCTCCAATCCCCTGCACTAAGACCTTTTGAAGAAACATTCATGATCCTGGTTCTTTCTAATTTCTTAACCTCAAAACCAAAGTGCTCACACATTCTTCTAATCTGACGGTTAAGACCTTGAATCAATGTTATCTTAAAATCAAATTGGGAAACCTGTTCGACCTTACATCTTTTAGTATTTACACCAAGAATGGGAACTCCTGCAGACATTCCCTCTACAAAGCTTTCATTGATGGGTTTGTTTACAGTTACGATATATTCTTTTTCGTGATTGTTTCCAGCTCTTAAAATCTTGTTAACAAGATCTCCATCGTTAGTTAGAAAGATAAGGCCTTGTGAATCCTTGTCGAGGCGGCCAATGGGAAAGATCCTCGTCGGGTGACCTATAAAGTCGACAATATTAGAGCGTTCACTTTCTTCAGTAGTGCTGACAATTCCAACCGGCTTATTCAAAGCGATGAGGATGAGCCTTTCTTTATCTTTTGGAGCGATATCTTGTCCGTTAACTCGAACCTTATCTCCGGGCTTAACCTGATCACCAGTTCCGGCCTTAACGTCGTTGATAAAAACCTTACCAAGGTCGATAAAGCTATCGGCCTCTCTACGGGAGCAAAGGCCACTTTGGCTTATGTATTTATTAAGTCGAATCTCGTCATCACTCATGGGAGGCAAATTACTTCGTAAATATACATATGAATAGGAATTTTCCATTCCTTTTTGATATTCACGTGTTATGCATGCTTATGGCCAAGAAAAGACTAAAATCAGGGACCGTCCTCAAGGGAATTGCTCCTAATATTCTGCTAAAGCACGTAGAGAGCACAGCTCCTTTTTTATTTAAAGGGGAGCTTGAATCGAGTACGCCTAAGACCGCCTTTATCGAAAAGCTTAGATTCTATAAGAAAAACCTAAAACTTCTTAATAATATAGACCTCGCTGAATACTTTCATATTTGCCTCTCTGCTCACTGGAGCACGGCCGGAACCTTTGTTCCTACTGATGTTGATAATCAAATTAGAGAATCCCTTTGGAAAGATGGCTCGATTCAAAAGTATATTGAACCAATGGCGCGGGTTACGATGGACTCTTGGACTTGGGATTATTCCCAAGTGACTAATAGAAAGTCTTATAATTCAAATAATGGTCAGGTCTTAAGCACTCATGAAGGAACTTGGTTATCTGTGGCCATCGGAGCTTATTGCGCTTTGGTTAAGAATAAAAAGACTGAACTCGCCAGCGAGATGAGAGAACTTATTCTAAGTGAGATAAAGAAAGAAGAAGACCTCTTGATTCAACTTCGAGAAGAACGAGATCATATTAATTTCTTAAGATCAGCACCCTTAATGGCGCATAATTTTGGTGACCTTGATAGAGTTATGATTCAATGGAAAATGGATGAGAGTGATCCCTTCTTTAATGAGATCTTTAAACTAGGTCATCAACTCAATCCCTCTTATTCAAAGATCCTAGTCTATACAGGAAAAGTGAATAAAGAATTCTCTTCAAAAGAGAATCACCGCCATATGTCTATGCGCCAACCAAAATGTTTAAGACGCTCGCATAAATTCCTGGTTCCCGTGGGACCTTTTATGGATCAATGGGGAGTGGATCTTGGAATCAGTAATGATCTTGAGCTCTTTGAAAAAGCAGAAATCGTCAGCGCTTTTTATGAAGGCTATAAAAGGCAAGATCAGGCCTTTGGTTATATTAGGGCCTTTTCAAATCTTGTTGATCAATTAGATGGTGGTCTTAACTCTCTTGAAGAATTTCTTCCCTTTGATCTGTTCTCAGAATTAAAGAATTCAAAGTTCTTTGAACTCTCTAAGATCTCAAGAGATGAATTTGAAGATGATTATAAGAAACGACTAGAGGCTTTTGTTTGTCCTGAGACAAGCCTTAGTTTTTAAGAGAGTTCTTTATCTTTTCTAACTCACTTAACCCCAGAGTATCCCCTGATAAGAGCTTCTGAGCTGAGTCAATTCTTTGCCTTAATAGTGAGGATTCAATTCTTTTTTGCTTTGGGTCAGATATCTTTTCTAGAGAGAGAAAGTCTTTCTTGATGGTTTCAATTAGGTTTTCGAGCATAGTTCCCATGAGTTATCTTCACTCGCCCTGAATTAATTGTCCATATTTGCTTTCTATTCTTTTGAGAAAGCTTTGGTATAATCCATCTCCAAGAACCATAACTTAAACTTAGGAGAACAAAATGGCTTCAATTACATTAAAAGGAAATCCTGTTAACACTCTAGGAAACTTACCAGCTGTTGGTGAGAATGCTCCTGCTCTTAACCTAGTGAGAAATGACTTATCTGAAGTTAACCTCTCAGCATGGGACGGAAAAAAGAAGATCTTAAGCATCTTCCCAAGTGTTGATACTGGAACATGCGCAACTAGCGTTAGAACATTTAATAAGAATGCTTCTGAGCTTGAAGGTGTTGCCGTTTTAAATATTTCTGCAGACCTTCCATTTGCTCAATCACGTTTTTGTGGAGCTGAAGGAATTGATAAAGTAGAAGTTCTTTCTGCTTTTCGTTCAAGCTTTGCAAAAGATTGGGGACTTGAGATGACTGACGGTCCATTAAAAGGACTTTGTTCAAGAGCTATTATCGTTCTTGATGAGAACAACAAGATTCTTCATACTGAGCAAGTTGGAGATATTGTTGACGAGCCTAACTACGGAGCAGCTCTAAGCGCACTTAAGAAATAGGTAGATTTAAAACAAAGGCAGTATGGCCGTCATTAAGTTGATAGGTCAGGCTGCCTTTATGATCCATCGCTATTCCTCTAGCGATACTTAGTCCAAGACCGGTTCCTTCATTAACAGGCTTTGTTGTAAAAAAGGGGTTAAAGAGATCCTCTACAATATCTTCAGAGATTCCTTTTCCAGAATCTTTAACCATAACCTCAATCATATTATCAGCTCGCGCCATTGAGACTTCTATCCATGGATCAGTTGTGCTTAAAGATCCATAAAGAGCATTATTTAAAAGGTTGATTAAGACTTGTTCAATTTCAAGTTCATCACAAAAAACATCTTGGTCAACAAGCTTATCTTTTATCAAGCGAACCTTAGTTCCTTTAGAGTTAAGACTAGAGATATCAAGACTCTCTAAGATAATCTTTTTAATATTAATATTTTTCTTCTCCATCTCAGAATCTACTCGGCAATACTTCTTAAGACCTTTTACAATCTTAGCGATTCGGTCAACAGATCCTTGAACCATCTCTGTTGTCTCTTGAATCCTACCTTCTTTTCCTGGGTCTCTTCTTAAAAGGTTATTAGCATTTGAAATAATCGCCAGAGGGTTATTGATCTCATGAGCAACACCAGCGGCCATCTCTCCTAAAGTGGCCATCTTTGAAGCCTGAACTAATTTTAACTTTTCGTTTTCAAGGCTCTGAGTCAACTCCTCAAGGATGCTAAAGTCAAAGTGAGTTCCAACAAAGAGGGTAGGTTGACCCTGAGAGTTTCTTTCAACAATCTTTCCTTTAGCGATAATAGGAACCCAGTGTCCCTTCTTATGCTTCATTCTAAACTTAACTTCGTAGTGAGGGCTTCTTCCCTCAAGATAATCTTTAAAAGCCACTTCTGCTTGCTTGAAATCACTTTCCTCTAGGAGGTTTTTCCAGGTTTCTAGATCATTTTTAAGTTCATGATCTTCATAGCCTAAGATTTCTTTATAGCGAGCGTCGAAGTAGACATCATTATTTGTTAAGTTCCATTTCCAAGTACCAAGCTCTGAAGAAAACTTTAGAAGTTCAGATTCATTCTTCTCTCTTCTTCGCGTATGATTAGCGACGCTCCTTTTATAAACGATACTTACCGTAATTAGAGACATCATATAGATAACAGAATCTCTTTCTAATATTTCAAAGATAGGAATATGATCAATAAATAAATAAACAACAAATGGCAGAGTGATGGCGGTTACAATCAGAATCGAGTAAAAGCGAATACCGGTTAAGATGATTCCAAAGATTAGCGCCAAGACCTTTGAATAGGTCCAAAGATATGGCTTAAGTTCGTTAAACTCCGGATTCAGCATAAAGTAAATCGAACCGCAGAGACAGCCTATTGAAGGAAGGCCTAGTACAAATTCGGACTTTATATATCTTGAAAAAAACCAACTCGAAAGAAAGCCAGAGATGACAAATATCCCGGAGAAGAAATCATCTTTAAAAATGATAGAATCAACGCCATGAGCGGGGATAACAATAATCAGGTAGTAGGGAAAAAAGAAGAGAAAAGCTAAGACAAAGGTAGGGATGAGAAGCTGGCGCTTTTCTTCGTAGTCCTCAGCCGTGAATGTATTCAAGTTCCTAAGAACTTTCTCTAAACCTTTTTTCATTAGTCCTAATATAACAGGCATATTCTATGTATTGGAAGGGTTTTACTTATAATGCTAGGTGGCGTAGAAGAAGCTACCTAAACACCGAGAAAGACTATGCAAGAGATATTAGACACTATTATTGAGAAACTACCTTTTGAGAAGAAGGAGAAGATCAATCAGCTCCTTAGCCGCTGTATCAAAGAAAGCCTAGACTCAGGTAAGAGAACCACAGCAGCTTATGAAAATGTCGTTGTAAAGGTAGGCCCCCTTTTTGAAGCTATAAGTAAGTTCCTAAATGATGTCCCAACGGTTAATAAACTGCCTTTTGGAATTGAGTCGATTGATATTATCTTTAATGAGCTTGGACTTGAAATAGACAAAGAAGATGCCTTTTTGATCTATCATCTAAGAGATCTAGGGAAGTTTAAGATCCGCGATAGCAAGCTTAAACAAGAATTAGATATCCTTTGGAAAGAGCACACAGAATATATTCTTGATGATCAAGAGTTCTCTAGAACGATGAAGGTCCTAATGAGAATGGGGATTTTAGACTATAGAAAAGGGAACTTAACTCTTAAGAACGAAATAATGATCCGCTATAAGAATTAGTTCCCAGAATAACTTTCTAAGATTCTATATTTGCACCAACAACAGCTGCCATTTGCATCATGTTGATGGTTTGTCCTTCTTGAAGAGCCGTTAGGTTCGTCAGTTTTCCAGACTTACTTGTAGAGTTAGTGTTCTTGAAAATAGTTAAAAGAGTAGCGTCTGCTACAATATATTTACCAGCATTCTCTGGTGCACCATTTTCAGTCTTTGTTTGAAGTTTATTGGCCTTGATATAATCCCAAAGCTTCTTTGTGATTTCTGTTCTTGGAAGTTCAGTTGCTCCAAGCATAGAAGCCAGCTCTGATTTAAGCTTAACTGGTTTCTTTAATCCTTTTTCTTCTGCCATGTGTTCATTCCTTTGAAAGTGATTTCCAAAATTATGGCACTATTTAGGAAACTTCGTCTAATTTACTCTGGCTCCATCTCTATAGCGCGTAAGATGTCTCGGGCCTGCCATGAGGGAACATCTTGTTTTAATTGATCGAGTAGTGTGTCAAACATGGAAACGGCCTCTGTATGAAGCTCCAAGTCAGTGGTGAAATTTGCTGTGCCGCGCCAAAAGGGGGATTGCGTCAGGCGTGACCTTAGGGCCGTTTGAAGCATGTCTATCCAAGTAGGGGCAGAGAAGGTAAAATTAAGAGAGAGGGCATCTTCCGTCGCCTCAGTCTTATGCCAGGTTCCCCTTGGAAGAAAAAGAACGGATCCAGGCTTAAGTTCATACTCAGTTGATTCACTTGGAAAAGTAGTGGGCAGGTCTTCGTCTAGGTAGGAGTCAAGCTCAGGATCGGGGTTAGTCCCGATCGTATAGCGTGTCATTGGGTTTTCAACAGAAGTATTAGGGGCCACCCACCATTTCTTTGTTCCTGAAATCTGAAGCACAAAGTTTATATTTTGATCAAAATGAGGAGCCGTGCCTTTTCCTTTTGGGATGGCGTAAATCAAGGAACGAGAATAAGTCAGGTTAGAAAGCCCTAGGTCTTGGCGAAGACCTTCTAGAGTCTTAGCTAAGATTTCTTCAGTGTTATTAGGATCATCAAAGTAAAGGCCACTTCCTGAATCAAAGAGTTTCTGCGCTTGAACGGGATCTACCTGTGTTGAATTGACTTCATCAGGGATGCCTGGAGAGTAAGCATTAACCTTTGAAGGCCAAGACTCTAGCAATGATGACAGTGAGCTTAAGTATTTTAATGAGGATAGTTCTTTAAATTTATCAATATCGTGATGGGCGGTAATAGGTCTGTTTTCCCTATAAGCGCTGATAAACTCTTCTCGGTTTAATGGAGAGAAAAGAGATTCGATAACCTTTTCCATAGAAGTTCCTAGTCTTTGCATTGTTCAGGCTTAACCCTACTAATATAGGCGTCACCTTTAGTTTCTGTATCAAGCTCATAGCATCTTCCGTTAAGCTCGCCAGGTTTTTTATAGAAGAAGAAACTGGTATCTTCTGTTTTACAATTATCTGCTTTTACACTCAATGAATAAGCGTTGTTTGGATAGGGGCTTTTCTCTAAGCAAAATCCTTTAAAGGGCCCCGTTCTTTTAAAGTGATAAACGGGCTTTGCGGGCCGGCAGTTTTCTTTTTTGGTTTTAAGGCGGGCCATAGTCTCTGGATTAATACTAAAGCAACGACCACTTCTCTCATTGTAAGGAACCCAGACAAAGCTTGAGTCTTCATCTATACAAAATTTCGGCTGCATTTTTTTATAATAGAAAGAACCATTTGATTTTGAATCAATTTCAAAACAAGCAAAGACATCGTTGATTGTAATCCTCTTAAATTCTGTTGTTTTTGTTTTGCAATGCTTTAGATCAGCTGAGACAAAGTACTTCTTTCCATTTGTTTTTGAATCACCTTCAAAACATCTTCCGGTTCGAGGGCTAAAGATATAAGAGATTTCTCTATCACTTGGCTTGCACTTCTTAGCAGATACTTTCTTGGCATATCTAAATTGTTCGGCCCTATAAAAATTGGAAGCATCTAGTTTCTTATCGACTTCAAGACAAGCACCGGTTTCAAGCTTTAAAGGATCCTTTTGAACCCAGAGAAACTTCGTATTAGCAGAGGCAGAGCCCATAAGAAAGAGAAAGATAAGCAAGATTTTCATCTCTTAAATTTACCATAAATTTATTGTTTAGGGGGCCTTAAAAGCATAGAATACGGCTATGTACACCCTTAGGGCCTATCAGCAAGAGGCCGTCGACGCCACCATTGAGCACTTTAAGAACGGAAAAGACCCAGCGGTCATTACCTTACCAACTGGTTCTGGTAAGAGCCTAGTCATTGCTAGCTTAGCAAAGCTTGCGAAGGGAAGGGTTCTTGTTCTGGCCCATGTTAAAGAGCTCGTTGAACAGAATCATCAAAAATATGAAAGTTATGATCTAGTCGCTGGTATTTATTCAGCGGGATTAAAAAGAAAAGATACTGAGGAAAAGGTTCTCTTCTCAAGCATTCAATCTCTTGCTCACGGGGAAGAGGAAGTCTTTCAAGACTTTAATCTCGTCATCATTGATGAATGCCATAGAGTTTCTATGGAAGCGGATACGCAGTACTCAAGAGTGATCAATAAACTTAAAGAGTTCAACCCGAATCTTTGCATCTTAGGATTAACCGCGACTCCTTATAGGTTAACTTCAGGTTGGATCTATGAACTTCACTATAGAGGAGAGTTAAAGACTCATGAGAAGCGCTTCTTTAAAAAATGCATCTACGAACTCTCTTTAAAGTACATGATCGATAATGACTACTTAACCTTGCCGGTTCAAATTGATTCTCCTGTGGCTTGCTATGACTTTGATTCTCTACTAGAGAGAACAGAAGGCAGAAAAATTACCGAAGCGGATTTAGAGGAGAGTCTAAAAGATCAAAAAAGAATCACGCCTTCAATCATGAAAAATATTGTTGACCTTAGTGAGGACCGGCATGGAGTGATGATCTTCACTTCAACTGTAAAGCACGCCACAGAACTTCTTGATTACTTACCAAAGGAGCAAACTAGGATTGTGATAGGTGAGACTTCTAATAGTGAACGAGACAAGGTCATTCAAGAGTTTAAGAATAAAGAAGTTAAGTATTTGATTAATGTTTCTGTTTTAACCACGGGCTTTGATGCTCCTCACGTGGATCTTATTGCTTTATTAAGACCCACAAAATCTATTGGCCTCTATCAACAAATTGTTGGGCGTGGCCTTAGGCTATCTCCTGGGAAGAAAGACTGTTTGATCCTTGATTACACAGGTCTTAATTACGATATCTTTAAACCAGTCATTGCTGATAAGAAACCAAATACTGAATCAGTTCCTGTTGAAGTTCCTTGCCCTTCTTGCGGTTTGGTTAATGACTTTTGGGGCCTTAAAGATGAGACAGGAATCGTCGTCGAGCATTATGGCAGGCGCTGCCGCGGGGCTTTTGATCATGGAGACGGTGAAAGAGTTGAATGTGGTTATCTTTTTCGCTTTAAGATCTGTGATAAGTGCCTCTTAGAAAATGATATCTCCGCAAGAGAATGTGTTCATTGCAAGCATGAACTTATGGACAATGATAAAAAATTAAAAGAGGCCATGAGCTTAAAAGACGCTCATGTTATGAAGCCCGATACCATGCTCTTTGAAGTCGACTATGATAAAAAAGATAATGAAAGGTTGAAGGTGACGTACTTTGACTTTGACGCCAATGAGTTATCTGAATATTTTTATTTGAATTCTCGCTCTTCAGTGACCGCTTTTAATCTAACCTTCACCAGGATGCATCTTAAGTATCCCGGGCGTAAGGTTGAATTTCAAAACCTAGAAGAAGTTCTTGAGAAACAAGAACTCTTAAAGATGCCACTTTTTGTCGTGGCACGTATGGAATTGAAACGATTTTGGAAAATAAGAGAAAAAATATTTACCAATTAATCGTTAATCAATGATTTCGTAATATGTGCAATCAGCTATGACCTTACAAGTTCCATCTTCAAGATTAACCTCTTTAGAGAACTCAGTATTAAGATCCATGGTGCGATAAACGTCTTCTCTACTCTTAGAGATACAGGCCTTATAGGCCTCGACACCAGCTTCACCGCAGCTGTTAGCTACCGCTGAAACCTTAACGTTAACGTCACCGGCTAGGGCGACACTTGATAAAATACTTAGGCAAATAATTGCCAAAATTGAACCTTTCATAATTTCCTCCGCTAGGGCTAAGATGCCTTATATTTTAATGCTGCAGTGAGAAAAGAGATGACAAAGGTAATAATTACAAGGGTTAAGTCCCTATAATGAACTTAAAAGCGCCATAACCCGCTCCTGTAAGGGGCTATAGTAGGCCTGAGAGTAGTAAGAGAGGCAAATGGGTCTTAGGTAGCGCTTCTTTTCTTTTTGAATAATAAAACGCTTATCACTATCGATGAGGTGCTTACTCATAACGGCCTTACCAAGGCCTTCGGCCACACCATCAATGATGGCATAGACATCCCCAAGGTAGGCCCTTTCATAATCAAGTTTCTTACCAATAAATTTATGATAGCTCGAAGTGGCGTTATCTTGAGGGCCATGGTCTAAAAAAGTTTGCGGTGCTTTTGGGTGCTTCTTAGCTTTTATAATCACATACTCTTCAGTGCTTATCTTGATGCTTTCAATGCCCCCAAGACTTGGCTCATAGTCAGTGATGATAAAGTCACTTTTATTGGTCTTTAAAACATCTTCAAGTTCGTGCATTTCATAGGAGGTTAACTCCAAACTTACCCCAGCATTCTTTCTTATAAAGGGGGCGAGAAGAGGAATAAGCATGGATCTCATAACAGAGCTAAAGGCAGCAATCCTTATGACCCCATTTAATTCTTGGTTGTATTGATCAAAGCTCTTAAGAAATTCATCTTGGCGAAGAGCGATCTCTTTTGCGTAAGCTAAGAGCTTCTCGCCACTTGGGGTCAAGCTAAGAGATCTTGGGTGCCTGATAAAGACCGCTGTTTGCAGAGTGTCTTCAATCCTTTTGATCTTCTGTGAAAGGGCCGACTGAGTTAGACCAAAGTCTTTGGCCGCCTTAGTAAAGGTTCCAGCTTGGTAAATATTAAGAAAGGCTTGTAGGTCATCTAGTTTTAAGTCCATAAGTTATTTTAATATATATAGTAAATTCATTAATTATTCAAATGCGAATAAGTTTCTTATAAATCCTTCACAGTGTTAACGAGATGGAGGTCTTTATGAAATACACGATTTTACTAGGTTCATTACTTATGAGCCTGAACGCTTTTGCCTTAGTTTGTGAAAGCCAAGAAGTACCAGCAAAGAAGATTAAATTAGTTGAGGTTTCAAACAAGCTAGTTCAGGGGGAATCTTATATCCGCACTACTGGGAATCTCTTTGTAGGGAAGGTTGTTAAGGATTTTCTTAATGGCGATACCTACAAGCTCTTTAATCAAAATGGAGTGGCCTTTAGTTTCACTCATAAGAAAGAGCTGGATTTTCAGATCAACCATTGTAGAGCCAGATTCTGTCCCCCTACAACTCCTCTTCCTACTAAGCCTTCTATCGGAAAGCTTTCAACTGACGGCCTTGATGATGAGTATTTTGATTGTTTTTAGGCTCCTATCCCTCCTCCTCTTCTTTGTTGAAGGGGAGGTTCTCTTTGAATCAATTGAATCAAAGACCGTCTCGGGAGAACCTGTCTTTAATAAGGTTCAATTGATTCAAGAAGAGAAAAGAGACATCTGGCTCATGAAGCAATCTCATCATGGCAAAAACTCAAAGAAATGGGACCAAGTATCGATCGTTGTCGATAAAAGTTTTACTCCCTTTAAAGCGAGCTTTCATCAACTTGATTCAAAGGGAGTTGAAACAGAATACAAGACTTCTTGTTTTAGATGCCATCCAGGTGGTCCTAGAATAATTAGAGAAAAAAATAAGTTAAATTTAAAGAACAAGTTACTAATAACAAAATGGAACTTACTTATAAAAAGCTATGGTGAAGTCAAAAATATTGAAAATAATCCCTTTAAAAGAAAGATTCCCTTAATAGAAAATAGTAAGCTCTCAAAGATTAAACTTGATTTGGTCTCTTGTAATAATTGTCATGGGGAAGGAAAGCATAGAGCCGCTTTAACAAAAAGCCAGGTGCTTACAATAAAGCATCTAGTAAAGACAAAGCAGATGCCCCCTTGGCCTTTTAAGTTAAGTTCAACTGAGCGCTCTAAGCTGAATAAGTTTATCTACGGCTTCTAGGTGCCGCAAAAAGTTTCCGTCACTTTCTCATCCTCTAAAGGGGGAAGGTGAAAATGATGAAGCTTCTCATTTTTCTCAAAAGGATTCTTAAGCACTTCTAAGAAATCTTTAAAGCTCTGATGATCACCCTTATAAACATCTTCAATAACTTTTTGTACCTGATGATTCCTTGGAATATAAAGAGGATTGATCAGTTCGAGCCCCTCAATGCTTCCTTGCTCAAGCCAAGTAGGAAGAAACTCTTCCAGCAGCTTTGTCTTAGGGTAAAAATCCTGGTTCTCATCTTTTAAAAGGGGAAGGTTTCTGAAACTCAAAGTGAAGTCGAGCTTATTTTCTTGAAGGTAAGTTAAGAATTGATTACAGAGCTTTTCGTTCGGCGCTTTTAAACCAAGCTTAGCGCTCATCTTTTCTGTGATCTTATCTTTGATATAACTTGGTAAGAACTCAAGAGACTCTTGAATGATCTTGATAGCTTTTTCTGAATCTTCATCAATAAGAGGAATTAAGCACTCAGATAATCTTAGGACATTCCACTGAGTCATGGGGCCTTGATTGATATAGGCGTAGCGTCCGTTTTGATCAATAGAAGAAAAGGTCTTTTGAAAATCAAACTCATCCATAAAAGCACAGGGACCATAATCAATGGTGATTCCCCCAATAGAGGAATTATCTGTGTTCATCACGCCATGAATAAATCCAAGTCCCATCCAATGGGCAACGAGCTCGGCTTGTTTCTTGGCCACAGCTAAAAGAAACTCAAGGGGAGTCGAAGCTTCTGGGTAATGGCGAGTGCAAGCGTATTTGACTAAAGTCTTTAGTGATTCAGTATCTTCTCTCGCGGCAAAGAATTGAAAGGTTCCAACTCTTAAATGACTTTCGGCTACGCGGGTAAAGATTCCCCCAGGCTCTGGATAATGCCTTTGAACTTTTTCATTAGTAAGGACAGCTGCTAAGGCCCTAGTGGTAGGAACTCTCAACTGGTGCATGGCCTCACTCACAAGATACTCTCTTATAACTGGACCTAGGGCAGAGCGACCATCACCTCTTCTTGAGAAATAGGTTTGACCGGCTCCCTTAAGTTGAATATCAAAGCCTTTCGTCTCTCCTAGAAGAGCGGCCCGACCGTCACCTAATTGAGGAACAAAGTGAGCGAACTGATGACCAGCATAGGCCATGGCAAGAGGCATGGAACCTTCTAAGATTTTTTGCCCCGAGAAGATAAGCGCCAGCTCTTTTTCTGAAGAGCCCTTGGTATCAATCCCAAGGTCCATGGCCAGCTCTTGATTAAACTGAAGAAGTTCTGGGTTCTCAAACTTTGGAAAGAGAACTTCCTCAAAGAATTGAGGGCCAAGCTTAGAATAGGTATTTTCAAAATCAATCACGTTCATGCCTTTTAAGAGTGTCTTATGAGAGGTTAACAAGAGAATTCAGCTTTAGAAACTCCTTAGCTGAGAATCTTACTCGGTTACTTGCGGCAGCATTCCTCCTCTTAAATAAGATCCCTGAATTTGATAAGATGAAGAAAATAACTTTAAGGAGAAAACATGTTCAAACTTACTCTTGGCCTTTTATTTATAACTCTCTTTTTGACCAGCTGTTCTGGATCAAATGGTAAAAGGAGCTATGCTTCGGTTTCAGTTTCTGAGGAGCAACCCGCTGTTATTCAGGGTGAAGTTTGGGGAGCCAGTGAAATGGAAGGGGCGCGTCTTATCCAGCATCAATTTAGAGATATGCTAGTGGCCTCTACGGGAGAGTCTGATCACATGAAAAGGGATGCTCACCCAAAGCATCATGGCTGCGTTCAAGCAAAGATGAACATAGATAATTCAAAGCTAAATCAAGACCAAAGAGTAGGGCTCTTCGCTTCGAATCAAAGTTTCAATGCTATGATTCGCTTCTCTAATGGAGATCCTAATCATTTAAAAGCGGATAAGAAATCAGACGTAAGAGGAATGGCGGTAAAGCTTTATGATGTTCCTTATGAAACTTACTTAGAGTCAACAGGGGTAGAAAGAAACAACTCTGTTCATGACTTTGTTTTCATGAACAGCAAAGAGTTCTTTATTAAAGATCCGGTTCATTACGGGAAATTTATGGGGGCCTTAAAGTCTGGTGGTCTCTCTGTGGCCATGTTCGCAGCAGGAGCTTTCTTCAACCCAAGAGATCATTTTGTAGGCATCTTAAAGAAGGCCTTTGCCATGAAAGTAGGGAATCCTCTTGATATTAATTATCATAGCGCCACTCCTTATAGGCTTGGGGACACTTCAATGAAGATGATGTTTAAGTCTTGTAAGAAATCAAAGGCGAAGGTTCCAAGAAAGAATGCTTCTCCAAATTTTCTTGGGGAAAGATTATCAAGCTATTTAGATAAGAATGAGACTTGTTTTGATTTTTATATTCAGCCTAATAACGACAAGAAAAGAAATGATATTGAGAACTCTCAAAATAAGTGGAGCACTAGCCGCTCACCATATATCAAAGTTGGTCGTCTAGAGGTTCCTCAGCAAAGCGCTGAATCTATTAAAAATAGAGGCGAAGCTTGCGAGAATATGTCCTTTAACCCATGGCGAGCAGCTGAATCAAACCGTCCTTTAGGTGGGGTTAACCGTATTCGTTTAGAGGTTTACGTAAAACAGGCTAAGATGCGTCAAAACTTTAATGGGGTGACTTATCCCGGACCTAGCCAATTTGAGTAGAATAGGCCAAAACTAGTACTAGAATAAAACAAATAATTTGAGGGAGTGATTATGATTAGTTCATTTGGAGTTTGGGCCGTTATTACTGGAGTAGCTTTCATCGTAGGCTTTGGTTATATGACTTACTGTGGACTCCTTGAAAAAGATTTCCCAAAGAACGATTACCCAACAAAAGAAGACTAAAAAAGATCAATTTACACGGGGAAGTTCTTTCCCCGTTTGTAACCGACTAGAACAGGTACACTAAGGCCAATCTTCTATCGCCCGATGAATAGGGTATGAAGAAAAAACTACACGGAACCCATTTGGCCCTTCTGCTCATAGCGTTTTTAACGTTCTCATGTGTGGAAGAAGAAGATCAACCTTGTGAGAGTAACAAAGAAGTTACGAGTAGCCTTAACTCAGCTGAGAAGCCTTTAGATAATAAAGATTCATGTGGCACTGATGACGACGGAGGAGATGTCGATGACGGAAACGATGGTGGAGACACTGGCGGAGATGTTGGCGATAATGACGACGGCGGCGGAAGTTCAAATGATGATGATGAAGTCACTGATCAAGCGTCTTTTAATAGACCTTGGAACAATGACAACACCAGTATTATTATCGATGCATACGAGCAAAATCGTATCGATTGGAACAAGATGGCAGCTGATCAAAAAATGGTGGCAGTCATCCACCGCTCGAGTATCGGATCTCGAGTCGATTCAAAATACGTAGAGAGGAAGAATATTGCTCTTTCACGTGGATACCTCTGGGGTGCTTATCACCTAGGAAGGCGCGGTAATACCATCGCACAGGCCGACCTGTTTCTATCTTTGATCGACGGAGAAGAAGACACTTTGATGATTCTGGATTTAGAAGACACAGGATCAAGTAACTTTATGAGTCTAGATGAAGCTGAAGTCTTTATGGAATATGTCTACGAAAAGACAGGTAAGATTCCTACAGTCTACGCTAATCACTCAACAACGAAGAAGCTGAATCAGAAGTTTAAGAACAACCCGCTCTTCCAACAATCAAAACTTTGGTACGCTAGGTTTAAGTCGACGGTAACAGATTACCCGGCAGAGATTTGGAAGAATTACTTTATGTGGCAGTTCTCTAGTGAGATCAACTGCAGCAGAACAGGATCATGTTTATACAATGTGCCTGGGACATCAAGTGATATGGATATCAATGTTTTTAATGGATCGCTTAGCGACTTAAGAATGAAATGGAATAACGATTAAAATATTGGGGTGCTACATTCGTAGTACCCCTTTTTAAGTTTCTTATTTTAAATAATCTAATAAATTAATATGCCCTGTTTGAACCTTTGTATCCCATACAGCGCTTCTATTCGTTGTGCTCTTCATGTTCTCCATCGCTTCTTCTGGTGTCATTCCCATAGCAAGTCCGTAAGCAAGAGCCCCGGCTACAAGAGGTGTTGCCATTGAAGTTCCACTCATCTTTCTCCATTTATTTCCTGGAACAGTAGACATGATATTACTTCCTGGAGCTGCAACAGCTACTGACTGGATTCCGTAATTAGTAAAACCAGAAACACCTTCCTTAGCTTTAGATGAAGCGACTACGAAAAGATTTGAGAGGCCTATATATCCAGCAGGAACAATTTTTTCTTCAGCAGCATCTTCAAGACGGTCATCATTGTTCTTTCTTTCATTCCCAGCAGCTGCAACAAAGATAACATCTTTAGATCCAGCGTATGCGATAGCAGCTTTTAAAAGCTTTGAAGCATCCTCATCCCAGTAAGTCGCCCAAGTACTATAAAGCCTCCATGAGTTGGTTAGGATATGAGCGCCATTATCAACGGCGTACTTAATTGCGTCTACTGAATCAGAAAGAAAGGCCTTTCCTTGAGATCCAATTAATCTTAGAGGCATGATCTTAACATGAGGAGCGATCCCTCGAGCGTTTCCACCGATTTGTTTTTCAGCAGCAACGATCCCTGCGCAATGAGTTCCGTGAGAACCACTGTCCATTGGGTCGTTATCGTCAGATGCAAAGTCCCAACCATTAACATCATCGATATATCCGTTTCCGTCATCATCAATATTATTTCCAGCGATCTCTTTAGAGTTCTTCCAAATACGCTTCTTTAAAGCAATGTGATTATAATCAACACCAGTATCGATCACAGCTACGATGATCTTCTTTCCTCTTGGGATTGTTGGAAACTTATCATATTGAAGAGAGTCCACATGCCAAGCCGAACCAGCTTTTTCAGCTTTTTGATCAAAGCCTGGAAGAGAAACTTCTACGTCTCTAAAGATCTTCTCAGCTCTTACAAGTTCTTTTAAAGACTTTGTGTCCATGCCTTCAACGACAACAAACTTATTTTCTCCAAGAGAGAATTCTTTTTTAACAGAAACCGACTTTAGGCTTAGAAGAGATTTCATATCGCTTGGGTTTTGAATAATAAGACGTTCAGCAAAAGCTGAAGTGGATAAACATAAGACCGTCATGGCCAATAGAAATACTTTCATAGATTTTCCTCAAAGGTGGTTTGTATCCATTAAGTTTAGGAAGCTGGTCCTACAATGAATAATTCAAAGCAGCAGATGAAAGAACTTGTTAGCCTGTTGTTAGACTCGGGTATTTGGTGACGAACCTAAAAAAAGGCCAAAAAAAAGTGAAAAAAGGGCTAGCTAGAGGTCTTTTGGATAGAAGGAATGGGGCCCTCGGGCTAAGATTACGCGGATGAGAGACGCACAGCTTCACGAAATATTAAAACAGACCTTTGGCCATTCTGAGTTCAGGTTCGATCAACATGAGATCATCAATTCTATCCTTGATGGAGTTGATTCTTTAGCGATCATGCCAACAGGTGGTGGTAAGTCGGTTTGTTATCAAGTCCCGGCCCTTTATTCTAAAGGAATAACCTTAGTCGTCTCGCCTCTTATCTCCTTGATGCAAGATCAGGTGATTAATCTCAAAGAAAATGGCGTCGAAGCCTGTTTCTTAAACTCATCTCAAGACATGAATGAGAGAAGAGAAGCAGAAGAGAAGATTCAAAGCGGATCTGTAAAACTAGTCTATGTCTCTCCTGAGGGACTTCTCTCTGGCTCTTTAGGAAGATTCCTTGAAGGGTTAGAAATAAGCCTGATCGCTATTGATGAGGCCCATTGTGTTTCTCAGTGGGGTCATGAATTCAGACCTGACTATACGAAACTTGGGCAATTAAAGGATCTCTTTCCGAATGTTCCTATCCTTGCTTTAACCGCTACGGCCGACGCTAAGACCAGAGAAGATATAGCCCATCAGCTTCGCATGAAGAATCCTAAGATCTATGTCTCTTCTTTTGACCGCCCTAATATCAAGTACAGTATCACCGATCGTAAGAACGATATGATCCAGCTTGACCGCTTTATCAGCGAGAATCATGAAGGAGATACAGGCATTGTTTATTGCCTCTCCCGTAAGAAAGTTGAAAAGATCGCTACCGAATTATGCGCCTTAGGTTATAAGGCCATGCCTTATCACGCAGGTCTTAGCAGCGATAAAAGAACTCAGGTGCAAGAGGCCTTTAATAAAGATGAAGGCATTATCATTGTGGCCACCATCGCCTTTGGTATGGGAATTGATCGCCCCGATGTGCGCTTTGTGGCCCATCTCGATCTTCCTAAAAGTATTGAAAGTTATTATCAAGAAACCGGTAGGGCCGGACGAGATGGAAAACCCTCTAGTGCTTGGATGACCTATGGTCTTCAAGACGTCATTAAGCTCTCTCAAATGTTAGAGAACACTGATGCTGGTGAAGACTATAAAAAGGTCGCCCGTTATAAATTAGATTCAATGCTCTCCCTATGCGAAACAGGACAGTGTCGGCGTAAGACTCTTCTTAGTTATTTTGAAGAAGAAAGCGGAGACTGCCAAAACTGTGATGCTTGCTTAGAGCCAGGTGAAGTTTGGGACGCTATGGTAGACGCTCAGAAGGTCCTCTCTGTTATTTATAAAACAGGACAGGTCTTCGGGGCCGGTCATATTATGGACGTCCTTAGAAAGAGTAAGAACGCTAAAATCATAGAGAGGGGACATGATAAGCTCTCCGTTTATGGAATTGGCGCAGAAAAATCAAAGAATCATTGGAATGTTGTTCTAAGGCAGCTTCTTAATATGAAGTATATTGCTATTAAGAACTGGGAATACAGAAGCCTTTGCCTTACCCCTAAAAGTGGTGAGCTCTTAAAGGGTGAAGTCTCCTTTATGATGAAGGAAACAAAAGAAGTGAAGGTCGTTCAAAAACGAGCGGCTAAGACTATCGATGCCACTCACGGCAGGCTTGATCTCTTTGAAGACCTTCGCATTGTGAGACGTGATCTGGCTGAAGAAAAGAATGTTCCTCCTTATGTGATCTTTGGTGATAAGACTCTTCATGATATGTGCCAGCTCCTTCCTAGGGACTATTCAGAATTTCTTATGGTTAACGGAGTAGGGCAAAGCAAGTGTGATAATTATGGGGACGCCTTTATTGAGACCATCAAAGAGTATGTCAGCCAAGCTTAATGAATAAGAAACTAAGAACTCTTTTAAACCTAGTGGATAGGCCTTACGAACTCATCGTTGATACCTGTTGTGATCACGGGAAATTAGGAAAGGCCTTTCTTCCCTCAAGCAAGGTTCTCTTTGTCGATCAAGTCCCAAGCATCATGAAGGACTTAAAAAGAAACCTAGAAGCGAGTCCATTTCAAAACTTTGAATTAAAAACATTAAGCGCCCAGGATCTAGAGTTTACGACGAAGAGAAATCTTATCTGCATAGCAGGGATAGGAGGAATGGAATTGATCTCTATCCTTGAATCACTTTTAAAGAAAAATGATCTTAGCCAGAGCGACTTTCTACTCTCTCCTCAATACCATATCTTCGAGGTGCGTAGATTCCTAAATGAGAATGGCTTCAAGAAGATTAAGGAAGAGATCATCTTTGAAGGAAAGGAAGATAAAAGAGGAAGAGAACTCTTCTACCTATCCTTAGATAAAGGCGATCCTATTAAACCCATTGGCGAGAACCTCTTTGATCCATTGAATGAAAAAAACAGGGAATACTTCCTGGCCATCTATAATCATCTTAAAAAGAAGTCCCCAGATTCCACTGAGTTCAAGCTTTATCAAAAGCTTTTAAAGATGCTAGTCTAGTTTTATGAAGAAAGTCGTTATCATTGGCGGAGGACCAGCTGGTCTTTTTAGCGCTTACCTCTTGCTTAAAAAAGGCTTTAAAGTAGAGCTTTATGATCATTCCTCTGGCTTTGGAAAGAAGTTCTTAGTTGCAGGTAATGGCGGGCTTAACCTAACTCATAGTGAAGAGCTTAGTCGTTTTTCTCAAAAATATAATCCTCACGAAAAGTTCTTCAGTGAGATGATCAATGAATTTACGCCAGAAGATCTTCGCGAGTTTTGCACAGACCTTGGAGTGGAAACCTTTGTAGGTTCTAGTGGAAGAATCTTTCCTAAGAAGTTAAAGGCAGCTGAAATCCTAATTTCATGGCTAAAAGCTTTAAAAGAGAACCCGCATTTTTCTCAACACCTAGGTCATCATTTTAATTCTCTTAAAGAAATGGCAAAAGTCGAATTCCTTGTTGAAGAAAAAACGCTTGAAGTAGAAGCGGATTTTTTTATCTTCGCCATGGGCGGGGCTAGTTGGGGTAAGACGGGATCAAAGGGGGATTGGGCCCCGAGTTTTATAAAAGCGGGCATTAAGCTTGCTCCTTTTCTCCCTATGAACTGCGGCTTTGAAAGAAGTTGGAGTGAATTCTTTATCAAGAAAATAGATTATACCGCCCTTAAGAATATCGCTCTTGAATTTAATGGAGTTAAGGTTCGCGGTGAAGCTATGCTGACTCCCTTTGGAATAGAAGGGGGAGGGATCTATGCCCTATCTAAGGCGATAAGAGATGAGATCTTAGAGAAGGGATCATCCGAAATCTCGCTCGACCTAAAACCAGATCTTAGCCTTCGGGAAATTGAAAAGAAACTTGGTGCTCAGCCAGCGAAAGCCTCACTTAGCAATATTGTTCGAAAGGCCTTAGGCTTTGAGGCCGAAGTCTTTATTCTCTTAAAAGAGCTATACCCAAATTTAAAAAAAGAAGAAGTCCCTCAAATTGTTAAGGGTCTAAAGTTAAGTTTGAAAGGAATCAGACCCATCGATGAGGCCATCTCAACTTCTGGGGGAGTTCTCTTTAGTGAAGTAACAAGTTCGCTTGAGCTTAAAGAGAGACCTGGAAATTATGTGATTGGAGAGATGCTTGATTTTGATGCCCCGACAGGGGGTTATTTACTTCAAGGCTGTTTTTCAACGGCCTATAGAGCGGTGAAGTCTATTGGCCTTCACACTTAGGGCACCAGATTCCTGGTTTGTTCTTTTTACCCATGATCTCAAGTGGGGTGGCCCTCCACTTATGACTACACTTGCATTCAAAGAGAAGACGATAGGTTGAGTTCTTATATTCTGTGGCAAGGCACTTGCCACCTTTAGAGGCGGCATGCTCTTGCATATCTTTTAAATCAAAAGATCTTCTTTTTTTAGATGCATCACTCATTTTGCAAGCTCTGCTTTGATCATTGCTCTGAGTGGCTCAACTCCGAACTGCTCAAGTTTTTTTCCATTTACAAAAAAGGTTGGGGTTCCACGAACACCTAACGTCTGAGCGTCTTTCATATCAATCTTAATAACTTCTTGAATGGCTGGGTCTTTCATATCTTCTTTTAGTTTAGCGATATCGAGTCCATCAACTTCTTTAATAAACTCCCATAGCTTTTCTGGCTGTGGGTGATGATGGCTTCCCCATTGTGGTTGAGTTCTAAAAGAAACTTCAATTGTCTCCCAAAACTTATCTTGTTTTCTGGCGGCCTCAAGGAGTGCGATAACAAATTTTGAGTTCCCATGATAAGGAATATAACGAACCACAAGCCTGATTTGTCCTTCGAAATCTTTCATGATTTGTTTCACTGGAGGAAAGAACATTCGGCAGCTTTCACATTCAGGATCTAAGTATTCGACTAGATAAACTTTGGCATCCTTTGGCCCCATAGTAGGAGAGTGAGGACGAACAAATGTTTCAGCATTTTCTTGAGCTAAGAAACCATATTTTTCATTTTGACTTTGATTATAGAAAAAAGCGGCGGCGAAAAAACCGACGAGGACTAATACGGCGACGAGGCCAACGACTAATTTTTGATTTTTCATTATACTTCCTTATTTTTTTTGTTTTCTTTATAAAGTAAAAAGAGCATGACCGCTATCATTGAAAAGGCCACCCATGAAAGAAAAGGGATGGTGATAAAACCGTAGTCTAAATAAACTGTTGAGCAAGAAACCCCTTCGCGGCAAGGAGTAGCTGTCTCTGGAACAATTTCATAGTGAAGGAGGTTATGCCAAGTAGCAAAAAGCCAGCCTACGATAACAAGAGGGAAACTAAATTTTATAACTGAGGTATCAAGAGGAAAAAGACCCCCTAGAAAAATAAAGACAAGAGGGTACATGGCAATTCTTTGATACCAACACATAGAGCAAGGTGGGAACTCCATCACATCAGAGAAGAATAGAGAGCCGGCCATAGAAATAAGGGCCACGAGCCAACAAGAAAAGAGTAGGTACCAAGATTTTTGATTTTGCATGGGTTTATTGTAACCGTGAAAGTGCCCATTTCTAAAGTCATCTTTTCGTAAACTGTTGAAAAGACACCATTCAAGGGGTTAAAGGCATGAATTCTAAATTAGGAAAAAAGGTAATAATTACGGTATGTTATAGGTATATTGTCCCTTCAGTTTTTTTGAAACAAAACTACTTTACTTAAATTTCGTGAAGCGTTAAAAATTATATATAGCATTTTGTGTTATAAAACATTTTTCAGGATTACGATCATGAGTACAGGTACAGTAAAATTTTTTAATGAAGGAAAAGGTTTTGGATTTATCACTCCGGATGAAGGTGGAGCAGATATTTTTGTTCACGCAACTGGAATTGAAGGTGGCGGATACCTTAACGAGAACGACAAGGTCGAGTACGAAGTAGGTGAAGGTCAAAAAGGACCATGCGCAGTACAAGTTAAAAAAATATAGTATTTAAAAAATATATATAGTTTTAAAAGGGAGCCCGGATGGCTCCCTTTTTTTATGCCTTTTACTTAGACTCAATAGGGACCATAAACCCCATGGTATGTTGATCTTCTTCTTTTATCGTTTCTTCTTTATTCTTGTAGTCCCAGTTCTCTTCAGGCCCCACTGTCTCGATGGCTTCGACTTCCCCTTGAATTTCTAGTTCGATAAAGGGCTTAGCTATCTTCCCCATTAGTCTTTTACTTTCTCCACCATATGAAAAGCTACTGAAAAGAATAGTTAGTAAACAAAGACCAGCGGCCAGGAATTGTTTCTTTTTTAAATAAGACCTAACTTGCTTTAGACCAACAGGGCAGTCCTCAGTAAGGATGGTTCCGTCACTTCTTTTAAAGACTCTGGTGCAGACGTTCTCTTCAGTTTTCAATAGGAGGTTGATTTCTAAATCAGTCATACTTGATAGGTTATAGACATTCTTTTCACAGAGGCTACAAAACCTGCATTGGTCATCACCGCTCATTTGGGCCCATTCTTGATCGCAAGGAGAAGCAATCTCATACTTGATTTCTTGGTGCTTAAAAGTCTTCATATAACCTCCAAATTTGGTTTCTATAAGGACAACGCTGAAGCAGGGTTTTTCTTAGGATCTATTTTCAAAAGAATAGGTAAATGTAGTTATTTCAAGTATTTATAGGGTCAAACGGATGGGGCAGCAGATGCCTTCCCTTTAACCAGCCACCTACCTTCGTATAATAGCTAAGTACTTAAAAAGATTGGATTAAAATGAAACTTAATAAAAGCATTGAGACGCCAACTAATAATTTTCTAAGATACTTACTTATAGCTTTTGCCTATTTTTTGGCTTCCTATTTAGGCTCTGCTTTAGCAGACCTTCATGAGACGGCCTCTCCCGTTTGGCCAGCTAGTGGAATAGCGATTGGTTCGCTTTTTGTATTTGGTCTTCGATATTGGCCTGCGGTTTTGATAGGTTCTCTTATTTTTAATTTTACCAATCAATCAGATCTTTTATTAGCTGCGGGAATATCGGCTGCTA
Source organism: uncultured Halobacteriovorax sp. (assembly GCA_913061265.1). Taxonomy (GTDB): domain Bacteria; phylum Bdellovibrionota; class Bacteriovoracia; order Bacteriovoracales; family Bacteriovoracaceae. The sequence goes on from CAJXVS010000002.1 coordinate 373,829, forward strand.
ATCTTATGGAGACATTAGGGTCGATTCTTTTTATACAAATGTCGGGTAAGAGCGGAGAGCGTGAAACTTCTCCTTATCGAATCTCAACTTCTGTTTTATTAGCTTCGCTTTTGTTAGGAACTTTTTTAGGATCTCTTATTGGTGCAGGAAGTTTGTTTTTAGCTGGGTTTGTTCCTATTGAATCCCTTTCTCAGGTATGGCTAACTTGGTTTGTTGGAGACTTTGTAGGGGCTTTAGTCATTCTTCCCATTTTTGTCTTCTTTAAAAAAGGCGACCTTTCTTTTAATAATTGGAATGTTAAAAAGTTTGCTCAAAACTTTGGAATTATCATATTTTCTTCACTTTTAATATACTTCCTTTTTAACTTTTTAAAATTCTCACCTCTTATATTTTTGTTATTTCCACTTCTTTTACTAACTCATCAAAGACTCTCTAAATTAGGTCTAAGCTTTTTAGTCCTTACAGTTTGCTCAACGAGTATTTGGAGATCTTTGCTTGGGGAAGGACCATTTGTAGGACAATCTCAAAGTGACAACTTAATTCACCTCCAAGTTTTCCTAGCCTCTTTTTCTATCGCAGCGTTTCTTATTACTGATTTATCAAAAAAATCGCTGAGTAAAAGACCTATTATGGTTCTACTTCTTGGTTGGAGTATTTGTGCTTCGTCATTTTATTATTATCAAAAGAATGACGAGCAAAAAGATATCAAATACTTTGGTCAATTGATTGATCAACAAATTAAAAATATCAAAATCAACTTCGGTTATTATTACGAAGCCCTAGAAGGGGGAGCCGGTTTATTTGCCGCTAGTCAAAATGTTGATGGTCATGAGTGGAAGCTCTTTGTTGAAAGATTACAAATTGTTGCAAGAAGACCTGGAATTCGTGGCGTAGGACATATCAATATTGTTGAAGCTAATAATAGAGATAAATTTTTAAAGAAAGTGAGAACAGAGAGCTTTGAAGACTTTAAGATCAAGAAAGTTCCAGGGGTGAAGCGCCCTGAAGGAAGCGATAGGCTTTTATACGTTATAACTTATATAGAACCCATCGCTTCAAACAAAATGGCCCGAGGTCTGGATATTGGATCTGAATCAAATAGAAGAAGTTCCGCTGAATTAGCTCGAGATACTGGAGCCCCTACTATTTCAAAGAGGATTACTCTTGTTCAAGCCACCAAAAGAGGACCTGGTTTTTTACTTTATGTCCCTATGTACAACTCCACACTTCTTCCTAAAACAATTGAAGAGAGAAGAGCAAAAATTACGGGATGGGTCTATGCTCCTTTTGTAACTGCTAGCTTTTTAAATGGGGCCAAAACCGATAGCTCTAAGGAATTCGATTTTTATTTTTTCGAAGGATCCGGAACTGATAAAAAAGATTTATTATATAGATCCGACTCTCTAGATAATACCATTCCAGACTTTGAGATGACGACGCCATTTACCCTTGGGCAACAGAATTTTATGATTGGTTGGAATAGGACGAGTCTTTTTAAACAATCTAAGAATATTATGTCTGCTATCATCTCCCTTTTAGGAGTCCTCTTAACTCTTTTGTTGGCAGGACATATCGCTAATTTAGAGACGACTAATGAAAGGGCGAAAGTAATTGCTGACGAGCAAACTAGTTTGATTCGAAAAAATGAAGAGAATTTAAAGGTGGCCCTTGAAGAAGCAGAGCAGGCCACAAAAGCAAAATCAGAGTTCTTGGCCAATATGAGCCACGAGATTAGAACCCCTATGAACGGAATCCTAGGCATGGTTAGCCTGATGGAAGATACCAACTTATCTGATGAACAGCTAAAGCTTCTTCGAACTGTTAAAAGTTGCGGAGATGGACTTCTGACTGTCCTTAATGACATCTTAGATTTTAGTAAAATTGAATCTGGCAATATGATGATGGAGGAGATCAATTTCGATTTGAAAAGATCCGTTCTTGAAAGCATCCAAATCCTAGGGCATGAGGCCAGTAAGCACTCAGTTAGCGTTCAATTAGACTTTGACGAAAAAGCGCCACGAAATGTTGTGGGGGATGAGATCCGTCTTAGGCAAGTTCTTTTTAACCTCTTAGGAAACGCAATTAAGTTTTCTAAAAATGGATCTGTTCAAGTTAAGATTCAAGCTGAGCAAGAGGGGAGAATTAACTTTGAAGTTATAGATGATGGAATAGGTATAAAAGAGGATCAAAAAGAAAAACTCTTTAATCCCTTTTCTCAAGCAGATGGCTCAATCTCTAGGAAGTTTGGAGGAACAGGTTTGGGACTAGTTATTTCCTCCAGGCTCTGTAATATCATGGGCGGGCAACTTCAGTTTAATAGTGAAGAGGGAAAAGGAAGTCGCTTTTATTTTAGCTTGCCCTTTAAGGTTGGAGAAGAAAGTAAAAACGCTAAAGAGTTAAAAAAGAAGATCGATTATAGTAACTTTTCTAAAAGTAGGCCTCTAAATATCTTGGTTGTAGAAGATAACTTGGTTAATCAGAATATTGCAAAATTAATGCTCGCAAAATTAGGTTACGAAGTTGAACTTGCAGAAAATGGTGAAGTTGGTCTTAAGCTAATTGAAAGTAAGAGTTTTGACTTAATCTTTATGGATATGCAGATGCCTGTCATGGATGGAATAACTGCGACTAAAAAAATTGTAGATCTTTATGGAGAGAATAGGCCTCGAGTAGTTGCCATGACGGCCAATGTCTTTGCTGAAGATAAAGATAAATGTTTTGAAGCAGGGATGGAAGATTTTATCTCTAAGCCTCTTTCAGTCGAAGACTTCGTTAGGGTGATAACTTCTAAAGATTCATAAATAAGGGAGCTAGGCTCCCTTACCATTTTAAAGCCTATCGTAAGCTACATTAAGAGCGTTTTTAATTTCTTCTAGGATGTTAGCGGCTGTAGCGCCTTTAATCGTTGAGTAGCCTGCATTACTTCTAATATCCGTTGCAATATAGTCTTTCACTTTTTTAATATCTCTCGATGCACTTTTTAAATGAGCTTTAATTCCGTTAACTTTAAGCTTTGAATCAATCTCTTCTAAAACTTTGTTAAAAGCGCTAATAGAGTAAGTAGTATTAAGGTCAAGACCGCCTATATAGCTATTAGTAGTCTTTAAGCTTTCATCAAGCATTTTAAAGAGCTCTGCTTTCCCAATGAACTCATCAGTAGCAAAAAGCTTAAAACTCATCTCTTGAGTACAAACAAGGTCGCTGTCTTCTCTTGAACAAACAAAGTCAGAGAGATCAATAGAGAGGTCTAATTTCATTGAATCTCCTTGAATGGAGTTAGTGCCAAAAAGATTAACACCTAATGCCTGAAGCTGCTCAGAGTAAAGTGACTTATAGACTTCTGAATTAATAACGATCTTTGAAATCTTTCCAAAGCTAGTTTTAACTTTAGCCGGAGTGCTTTGAGAGATGCCATCAGAGTCATCCTGTAGGTGAACAGTGTTTTTATCGAGCATCATTAATTTCATATTGGCTTCAGTATCTAGTGGGAAATTTATATTATCGACCTTCTCCCTTACGACACCGTCGACACTTGTTTGTCTATTCCCAGAAGCGCTGGCGTATCTCTTAACGACAGTTTTCTTATCTTGGTAAGAGAAGACTACTTTCTGTGTAATAGATGCTGATGAACTAATTGTTAGGGCGTAAGAATTAGCGCTCAATAAAGTAACTAGGGCAATGAGGGAAGCTTTCATTTTTTTTCTCCTTGAGGGGTTAGTACAATCAATGTAACAAACCCAAGAAAATGATGAAGGGGAGGGTTCTGACTTTTAAAGGTCAGAAAGTCAGAATAGGAGTTATAAACTACTGATTTCCAAAGAAGTAGTCTGTACGTGAGTCTGTGGTTTTAAATGTTTGGCGAAATCTGGCCTTTGCTTCTTTCTCTGAATCTAAAGAGATAGAAAGAGAGCTCTTTTCTCCAGAGCAGATTAGTTTTAAGTAATTTCTATTATCACAAGTAAGAGTCTCTCTATTGCTCTTTAGAATAATAGTCTTGAAGTCGCTACTTGCTTCAACTTTAAAACTTTGAATTCTCTCAAGTTGATAATTTTTATTTAAACCAACTGGAGATTCACTATTACTATTTTTTTCGATATGAAGGCTTTTTGCCATTTTTATCTCTTTAGGACTAACCTCTATAATTGTATTACCTGAACCATAAGTAAGCTCTTCCCAGCCAAGAACATGATCTTTATTTTTTGAATAGCGCTTGCTTGAAGAAGAAAAAGAGTAATTTCCACTTAATCTCTGAAGGATATTCTTTCTTATTTCAAAAGATGGATAGCCACTTGCATCTCTTTGGATAACATGACCTTCAATATGATCTTTCAAATCATCTGATCCATCAATTTGATTACCACCAATGGCCAAGATGACATTTCCAAACTCATTTAAGTAGCCTTCATAAGGTTCTTCAAAAATATTCTTTGATCCAAAGACAACGCATCCAGTACCGTCAGTACCACTATTTCCACCAGTACCGTCAGTTCCGCTATTTCCACCGCCATCAGTACCACTATTTCCACCAGTACCGTCAGTCCCGCTATTTCCGCCAGTACCATCAGTTCCGCCATTACCACCAACTTGTTCAGTGGTATTTTTTGTATCAATTGATTGCTCAGTTTGAGTTGGATGAAGTGCATACTCAACTACATCTGAAGCAGGTATGATATAAACTTTATCTTGAGTCGGGTGAAACCTTGTCGTGATTCCTACAAAAAGACCTTTTGAAGTATGAGCCGTTCCTCCTGAATTACCAGGAAGCATTTGAATATTATCAACAACTAAAAACTGTTCTACATTCTCTAAAGTTGACGTTTCTTTTGTGATTTTTGTTGGGCGGTAGAAAGGCTCTTCGTTAAGAAGGCCAAGTCTAAACTTAGTTCCTCTTGTATGCCATACTTTTACATGAGGCTTGCCTGAACGACTATTAGTGGTGAACCCTGAGAGAACGACAGATGTAGGTTCTTCAGTAATCTTTTCTTCGTTAACCATCCATAATTCATTCAGGTCTTTACATCCGCCGGTTTTCACAGACATCGGAACATCTAATAGTGCCATGTCCTTAGTTCTATCACTTGCGAGAACTTTTACTTTAGTATTAGATGTCTCCTTTTCACTAAAAAACTTTTGTTCATAGCGCCAGAAAAAATCTTTCTTGACTGACTTTCTGCTTTCAAAACTATTTGAAATGTCAGCAGTTCCTTGAAGGACAGCAAAGGTTCCTAGATAGTTTGGCATATAATCAGAGGCAGACTTTAAGAGAACTTCAGTTTCTCCTTCAGAGATACAATGGGCATTAGTTACTAACTTACAACTTCCGCCGGCCTTGATAAGAGTCGCTGAACAAAAACCGCTTTTAGTTAGGATCCCATAAGACAGGCTTTGTTTTTTAGCGAAGGCCCGACTTGAAAGGCATAGAGTGAATAGTATCAGTAAGATCTTGTTCATATTTTCCTAAGAAGCTAAGTAGTAAGCATTATGTTCATTTTTTATATTAAGAGCGATTAGCCCCTTTGATCTTTCAATGAGTTTATAAAAACGAGCATCTAAAGAAGGTGAATATTCCATTCCCCAGATCTTTTCGATAAGAACTTCTTTTCTAACAGGAGTCTTCGTCTCGATTAAGCATTCTAGAAGTAAACGGGACTTCTTTCCTTTTACTTTAGAGAGGTCGACTCTCGCAGCAGGTTCCGCAAGAAGAAGTTTATTAAGGGCCGTATTAAAGATGGCCTTTGAAAGAGATTGGTCTAAACACTCAAAATCTTTCCCATAGAACTTTGGAAATTCTTGGCAGAGCTTTTCCCAGAGACTTGAGACAAGTTCAGTTTCTCCTTCCATAATATTAAGGATGATATCCCATTGAAGAGAAAACTCAGGGAGGGCCTCAACTGAATCAGGTTTTGAAGGTAGCTTCTTTCCTGACTCAATAAAGGAGAATAAGTGAAAGTAAAAAAGGGCGCGCCCTCTTTCTCTGGTGCTCTTTGCGTTCATTACGCTATTGATGACTTCTTTAGCTTGATCAAATCTTTCGGCTCTAAAATAGATATCAGCAGCAACAATCTTAAAAAGTTCTGCTTCAAACTTAACTTCTTGGTCAACATCACCAAGCATCATATCGAGCATTCCAACAGCTCCGTCAAATTCACAGCGAGAAGATAAGGCGCAAACCTTAGCTCTATCCATGATGAACCTTTGATTGGCGTTCTCAGAGTTTTTATCCGCTTGGATTAAATAGAACTCGCAAAGAGATTCCATTCCAATGCGGTTAAAGGCCACAGACAGATTATAAAAAGTTTTAAATAGGCCTTCTTTATTTTCATCAATCTCGTAGTAGCGGATAGCGAGGTTTCCAAATTTTGCTGATTCTTCGTATTCACTTTTAATAAGATAATTAGAGGCCATAAGAAAATAGCGCTCGGCCTTAAGAAAAGGGTTCTCAGTTTTAATGCTTTCTAATTTAAGAAGGGATTTATCCCACTCTTTATTTCGCATAAGAACTCTTGCAGAGAAGAGCTCTTTTTCTGAATGGGTTAATTCGGCCTCTTCTTTATAAAGAAGAAATGAGGCTTGCTTATTGGCCCTATAGAGGCTGTAGTACTTTAGATAGGTTTCTTTATTCATACTCTCTTTAATACAAGGATGAGGCCAAAAAAAGGTCTGTAAGTCCTTAATATTAAGAGCTTCTGACTTCTGAAGATGTCAGCTTCTTAAATACTGACAAATCTTTAGACAAGTAAGTCAGAACGTCAGAACCCTTAGCTTCAAGAAATTTCGAGACCTACTATTATAGGAATAGATCAAAATTAAGGAGAAATTATGAAAAGAATACTTTTTGCCATGACCGTCATCATCTTAGCTATTTACGGAAAAGGGGCTTCTGCCAATGAACCTATGCTTTTAAAGAGGGCCTTCTCTGGAACAGAGATTATCTTCAATGAAAGAGTCGATCTTTATGAAGGGCAGTCATCGGTACGGCTAGCTTCAAATGCATGTAGGCTCCGTCTAAAAGCTCCTTCTACAGGGCTTGTGCATATAGAAAAAGGAGCCACTCTTACTATAACTAGAATTGAGACTACTCCAAGCCGCACAACTCTAGTTAATGGAAGAAGGCATGAAATAAATCCAAGGTTGAGAGTTTATTTTAAGAAGATGAGAACCTACATGAGTTGTAATATAGATCCAAAACGACCCCTAAGTTTTGATGATCTAGAGTCTGATAATATGCTTACCGTGAAGTCCCCTCAAGGAAGCAGCGCTTACGTTTTTGAATAAACTCCACTGAGGTGGGAGCTGCTCTTCCACCTCATTTTTAATGCTTTTATAAGACATGAACATAAAACCCATATCTAAAGAATTTACTCGCAATCTGAGTATTTAAAACTCACAAGGTATTCACCGACATAAGCGGGAAAAGAATTATCTCCTAGAAAAGGAGCTGCTTCGTTTAGGGGAGTGAAGCGAAAGTTATCTTCATCCTCATAATCTTCAACAAAGTTCATAAGCTGCACATAGCGAGCAGCGGATGTTGAATCAACATAGGATTCAAAGACCTTTTTGAGTTCTTTTGATTTGATTGAGACAAAACCTTCGGTGCTACGCACCCGCCACTTCTTACTTTCATGACCGCTATCCCATAGAAGAGTCGCCTTAGAGTTCTTCACTTCCATTTTAGCTGTCATAGTTCTTAGAAAGTACACGCGAGAAAGTGCCTTAAACTCTAGGCTGAGTTCAAAGCTTTCACAGCTTTTTATACTTGAATGGGCATTAGAGGCCAATATAAGCCCTAATAGGATGATAATCTTCATTTTGTCTCTCTTTAGTGTCCCTAAATCTAGCAAAGAAGAGATGTTCTTGAAAGCCTTGTAAACAAAGGTGTTCACATTTACACGTCAAAAAAGTCAGGACACGGCCCTTCATCTATTTCCTAGGTTTTCTATTATGTAGCTAGATAACAACTTAATTTGGAGGAAATATGAACAAACTATTATTAATCTTATCCCTAGCTACTACCATTTCATTTACTTTAGATGCTCATTCATCAGAGATAGATAAGCTCTCTAATATTTACTATGGATCGAAGATTGTCTTTGTAACAGAAATGCCCCTAGTGCAAGGAGAAGAAGCCTTTAGCTTTTTAGGTAAGACGTGCACCTTGGAATTAGATAAGCCTGTTAAAGGTAAAGTGCATATTCCTAAAGGAGCTATCTTAGTGGTTGATGAAATTGAGACAGTAGAAAGTAGCACTTATAGAAACATAGGGAATTTTAGTAGCCTTAAGATCGCCTCAGCTAAAGTTATTTTAGGATTTGAAAAAACAGATTCTTATATTTCTTGTGATACAGACGATGATTTTTCAATAACCATTGATCAATTTAATCAAAATGGAGTGATGAGGATTAATTTACAAGAAGAAAGCAGACCATTTCTTTTTAATTAAGTCTTTTTTCCATACGAATATCATCAAAACGTTGGCCGTCTTTCCAAGTAAATTTCTCAAGGCGGCCAATCTCAACAAAGCCAAGTTTTTTATAAAACTTTTGAGCCCGAGGGTTAAATTCAAAGACGCCAAGTTCAATTCTATGGGCCTTATGATGAAGGGCCCTTTTTTCAAAGAACTCCATCGCCCTCGCAGCTACTCCTGTTCCCCAATAATCACTCTCGCCAATAGTAAGACCTAACCATGCCGTGCCTTTTTCCTTCAGGAATAAGTGCCCAGGGTCCATCATAAGTGAGAAGTTTCCAACAGGAATATTGTCTGCGAAGAGAACAAAGATCTCAGAGGTATAATTTCCTGATTCTAAATGACGGGCCTTGAACTTCTCGAAGCTAACTACCTTTCCTTGATCTTCTTCTTTGAAAACAGGAGTGATAAGAGGATGAATTTTGGGATCAGTTTCCCAGGAAAAGAGTTTTTTTAAGAGGGCTTCGTTATGGGGATCTAGGAGTTCAGTGGTAATATTCATGAAAAAATTATCTGATAAAGTTGATGACCTGGCCTTTAAAACCTTCAGAATAAGTCACTTCATGGCTGAAGTTTAAAAGAGTCATTTCTTTTTTAAACTTTGAGACATTCCCTCTTCTAGGGTCGACGAGAATAACCTCGGCTTTATCTTTAGCGTGATTATGGACAAACTTAGCCAATAGGGGAGCGTGATCCGGTTGATAGAGAAGATCAGAGCCGATGATTAAATCAAACTTTCCGAGCTCCTCGTCATAGTTGGCCCAGTCAGCTACGTGAAAAGGAATATCGGAACTCTTATTAAGTTTTGTGTTTTCACCTAAAAAAGTTTCACTAAGTGGGTGCTGATCAGAGGCCGTTACGTCGGCGTCTCTACTGTTGAGAACAAGACTTGGAAGTCCTACCCCGCAGCCCATCTCTAAGATACGAAGACCTTCTATGGGTTTAGTGACCATCAATTTGGCTAGAACTTCTCCTGAGGGCCAAAGCACTCCAAAGAGCGGCCAAACAGTAGAGTTGATACCGAGCTTTTCAGCGGCATTATCCACATCTTCAAACTGCTGAGTATCTTTTAGTGTTCGAAGGTGAATATCAAGGCCATCAAACTCATAGGTCTTATAGCGCATCTCTAGTGTGGACATACTTCAAGCTAGCACTAAAGATGAACTAATAAAGCTTTATTTAGTTCAGATCCTGCTTTTCTAACCAGTTTACAAGCTTTTGCACATGTTCTTTAAGATAAGTCTTATCTCTATTCCACCACAGGCCAAATTGATAAGGGCTTTGTTTCCAATGTCCTTTTTGCGGGATCTCGATAAGCTCCTTATTCTTGAGCTCGTTCTTAACGGTATAAGTGGGAAGGAGGGCCCAACCCATGGAGTTGAAGACGGCCTCTCTTACTAGAGCTATATCATTTAAGCTAATGGCGATGTTCACTTGATCCTTTGTCATGGAATAGAGTTTCGCTAAGTTATTTCTTGAATAGTGGGCGTGAGGAAGATGAGTTAAATCTTCTGAGGCCTTAACCTTATATTTATTTTTAAATTCTTTTGAGACCACTAAAGACATCTCTTCTTTAGCCGGTCTTTTAAAAGCAATCTGTGGGTCATAGGGCTTTCCACAGTCAAAGACGAAGTCAACTTGTCCGTTAAGAAGAAGCTCTTCGCTATTTCCGTCAAAGGTTATTATATGAACGTGAAACTTTTCGCTAGGGAAGATCTCTTCAATGGCACCTATTAGATAGCGCCCGGCGAACTCCCTGGTAGAGGCTATCTTGAGTTGAATTCTTTGATTGAGGATGCTTTGTTGAGAGAGGATGGCCTGGGTGGTCCAGTTGTTGAATTTAGATCCAAGTTCTGTCACCACCCATTTGCCACCTGCTTTTTCGAGGACAGGGAGTTTTTCCGCTAGGCTTTTTAAGCTGCGAGAGATCACCGAGGGATCTCTCTGAAAGACCTTTGCCACTTGAGCGATTGATTCGCTTTTTTCGTACTCGAGGAGAAGAGTTGCTTCATCAGAGTCAAGGGCAAAGATATTCATAAGTCTTCCTTAGTTTAAAAATCCTCTGTTCATAGAAGTGATCAAGTCATTGATCTTTCTTTTAAGAACAGGATCTGTTGTAAGCTCTAAAGCTCGTCTTAGTTTTGGCTCAGGAAAATGCCCAAGACCTTTTAATTCACGGCCATTAATATTAAAGATAGGCAGTGGCCTCTTAATAAATTCTTTTATTAAAGCGTCATCGCTACTTGTTAAGATCTCTACTCTTCCGACTAGAGTTCTTACTAAACTTTTAGGCGCAGGGCTTAGTTTCATAGGAAGAATCTCTTCAGTCCATTCATTTGGAAGAACGTAGAGAAGACGTAGTCCTTCTGTCTGAAAGTATCCACCTTCCCAAGTGTTCACCATAGCAATCGATTCATCTCTATAAAGCCCTGAAGCGATAAGGTCTTTAACGATAACTTTCTTAGCGGCTTCTTTATACTTTAAGAAACTTTCAAAGCTTTTAAGTGAATTCAGAGAAATCCTTGTTTCTTCTCCCGCCTTAAGGCTTTTAATATGGAGAAGTTCATTCTTAGTATCTCTATGATTTAGAAGAGTGAGTCCCTTGATATCAAGATGAGAGTTGTTTCTAAGAGTTAAGACATCTTTGTATTCAGTGATCTTAAGCGCTGTCTTAAAATCTCCAAGTCCTCTATAGAAGATAAGTTTTTCTCGTTCATTATTAACCTTAACAATATTAGAATTAACTTCTCTTGAAGGATTCCAAATACTATTTCCCGATGTTTGAGGAAGAGCAGCTGTTTTAGTTTTTAAGACCTCTATGTCCCAAACTCCATAGCCATTCTTAGCTTCTTCACTAGGGTTTATTGAACTAATATTCGGAAACCATTGAGAGATGACACCTTTTGGAAAATCAACTCTTACCTTAACGTCTATCTTTTTATCAGTGTAAAAGTAGATCACTGGTGTTTCCATCTTCTGAGTTATCTTTTCAGTAAAGGTAGGGATAGGCATAAGGTTCATTGAGGCCGGCGTAAAACCTCTCGTTCTTCCTCCGCCTCTACGTCTTGGCGTGCGAAAGATAGGTGGGTCATTAGGCGTTGTTTGTTCTACGCGCGAGAGGTCGTAGACAAAGTTAGGAAGGGCCTCTTCTTCGTGATGCAGACCTTGAATTTGTTTTCCGTCCTTATTGATCACGCTAGTAAAGGTTCCCCATTCGTGGGCAACATAATCTGCTCCCCAAGTTTGTAAACTTACGAGCATGGATAGCCCTGTAAGAGTTTTGATTATTGATCTTTTCATTTTCTTCTCCTAGTTGAGCTTAGTGCTCTGTTCGATAGAAGGGTTATGGCCTAAAAATGAAAATGTTAATAATGCATAATTTGAATTATATCATGCTTTTTATGCATTATGACGAAACGCCAAATCTTGGTAGAAAAACCTCATGAAAACCTTAGTCTTAATCATTATTCTAACTACTTACGCTCCTTTTGCGGAGGCTGTAAAAGTCATCACAACAGATGCCCACCATCATAGTGTTCAGCATTGGTTTAAGTATGAACTAGAAACTAAAAGCCTTAAGGGATTACCTATCCTTCATTTTGACTCTCATACTGATCTAGGCTTTATCCCGAGTCATTATAAGCATGAAGGTGAGTACCTTAGGGCCTCAGATCTTCTAAAGAATCTAAGCTTAAGAAGGATTGAATCTTTTCAAAACTCCTTAACAGATATAGCTCAGGTTCTTGTTCCGGCCTTTGCTACTGGGCTGACTAACGAGGCCCACCTTTGTATGCCTCCATGGTTTAAAAGAGTAGAAAAAGATGAGAAGCTCATTTCTTTTTCTATTCTAGAGTTAAACCAAGCTCAGTTTATAGGGGCAAAGGTAAACCGCCTCTATCCCGTAACAGATATACCTAATACCTTTTTAGAGTCTCCTTTCTTTCATACGAAAAAAAAGAGTTTAAAAGAAAAAGGTATTCGTTTTTATGATTGCTTTAAGAATCCAAAGTTTAAATTCAATGGGGATTATATCCTAAGTCTAGACCTCGATATCTTAAGCACAAATGGAGTAGAGCATGATCATGCCAATCCGATATCAACTTATCGATCAAAGGGAGGTCATATAAGCAAAAAAGAATTTAAAGTTTTTTATAAGAGGATCTCTCTCATAAAAAATATCCTCCTTGATCTAAAGGCCATGGGCTCCTACCCGGCCATCGTAACGATTGCTAAATCTTCAGGCTTTGAAGGGGGAAGCTTTACGCCTTCGACTTTGGCCGATCTTGGAGATAAAGAGTTTAGGTCCTTCTTTTTAAAGCATTTTAAGTCAGTAAGTCATTGAAAATACGGGCATTTCTAATATGTCAGGAAGTCAGCATCTCTAGGTTCAAGAATTTTCTAGATTCTTTATATTAGTCTTAAGAAACAAACCCCCAGGAGACTATATGAAAAAGTTAATCGTTTTATCACTTATCTTAATTTCTAATGCCCACGCTCTTGTTCCGAGAACAACAGACAACTCTAATACAAACTTTCAAAAAGCAGTATCAAATGAGAAAACAATCTCAAGCTGTTCATCTGAAAGAATTGATGTGACTCGTTTGGTAAAAACAAAATTTGTCCGCTCCTCAAGAATGCGTCTCAAGACCTTCTCAATGCTTCCTACTCCTCATGGACTTTATCACGAACTTATTAAAGACCTAGATAAGAATCATCTCACTCTCGAGTCTGCTAATGCTGCCCTGAATACGGGGAAAGATTTATTAGCCGGAAATTGCGAAATCTATTTTAGAAAGATTGAAAGAAACTATCTAGACGAATATGGAACTTCACCTAAGTATGTTGTTTATAATTCTTGTAAAGATGGAAGTAGAGAAAGTCTTCCAAAGTCGACTCAAAAGTGGTTAGAGTTTGTTGATGCTAATTGCGAAATGTAAAAAAAGTGACCAGGTACCAAGGAAGAGAGTTTTGGTACCTGGTTACTTTTTATAGTAGGTTATCTACGCGTTTTTGGAGCTCAGTTAAAGGAATATTTCCTGTTGCGCTACCTTTGACTTCTCCTTCTTTGAAGAAGAACAAAGCAGGAATCCCGCGCACTTCAAACTGCTGTGCCACTTCTGGGCTCTTATCTACGTTAACCTTTATTACCTTTATCTTGTCATCATTTTGTAAGTAGAGCTCATCGAGAGTTGGTGATAAGGCCTTGCAAGGCCCGCACCAGTCTGCATAGAAATCAACGATAGTAATTCCTTTTCCTACGTTAGAGTTAAGTTCTTCAAGGGTGTTAATGAGTGTTGCCATAAATTCTCCTTTATTTGGCTTGAATCCAATATGACATGGGAGAAGATTTTCTTTGTGAAGAGATTGTTAAGTTTTTGAAAATTATGGGAAATCAAAAGGGGATATTCGCAATTTGGGACAATTTGTCATAGCGAAATTATGCTAAACTAGCTAAATGACGACTATAATGAATGAAAACTTTAGAAACCAGCAGATGAGCCGAGCCTTTGATTTCCTAGAAAATAACCTTTCGCAAAAACCAACTTTGTCGGAGATTGCTAAGGCCTCTGGTGCCTCCCAATTCCATTTTATTCGAATCTTTCACTCTTACACTGGGGAGACTCCTTTTTATTATTTAAGACGAGAGAGAGTGGTAAAAAGTTTACAGACTCTTAGTGAAACGGAAGATTCTATTACTGAAGTAGCTTTATCTGTAGGTTTTGAAACCTCAAGTTCTTTTAATAAGGCCTTTAAAAAAGTTACGAATATCGCCCCTTCTGAATTTCGCAATTTGGGAAAAGAACAGAGAGATAAATTGATCTATTCTTTGAGCATGACAGCGAAAACAAAGGAGATCGTTATGAATTTTACTATGAATTTAGAACCGGAAGAGATTACAAGAGAGAGCGTTACTATCTATGCTTCTCAAGCGGTTGGTGGTGAGTTTAAAGATATTGCTCATGAAGCCTGGGATAAAATTATTAAGGCAATGGATGGGATGAACGAAGACCTCTCTCAATCAGAGTTCTTAGGAGTTGGGTCTATGGCTGCTGAAGATACGAAAAAGGTCTGTGACTATAAAGCGGCCTTTACAATCCCAACGAATAAAGATGCCGATATTAGTGGATTGCAAAAAGAAGTCTTGCCTGGACAAAAGTACATAAAGTTTCTTCTAGAAGGAAGTTATGAAAATATCTGGATTGCTTTTGATAAGGGCTTTGAAGTGGCTTTTGATAAGGGATACGAATTAGCTGAAGCACCTTGTGTGGAAGTTTACTTAAATGATCCTATGGTAACTCCTGTTGATGAATTACTAACCAATATTTTAATTCCCATTAAATAGGATTCTTATGACGAAGCTAAATAAAATTTTACCTCATGGTAATATAGAAAAAATCTTTGAGAATATTTGGTATGTAAAAGGGCAAGTGAAAATGCCCATGCTTCTTCCTATGAAGATTTCAAAGACGATGACTATTATTAAGAACCCTCTTAATAATGAGTTAACCTTGTTGAATGCAATGCCCTTAAATCTAGAAGGTCTAAAGCAACTTGAATCCATCGGGAAAATTACTAATACGCTAAGAATTGGTGGTTATCATGGGCGAGATGATAATTTTTATAAAGAAAAATTTAACACCAAAGCATATGCTCTTAAAGGTCAGGTCTACGCAAAAAAGTTTGAAAAAGCTGTTGAGCACCCTGACAATGGATATTTTAAAGCAGATGTTATTATTGAAAATGAGTCAGACCTACCTTTTGATAATGCGAGTCTTAAATTCTTTGAAACAAGCCATCCTCCTGAAGCTATCTTAAAGCTAAATCAAGATGGAGGTATTCTTTTTACTGCGGACTCTCTTCAAAATACGGCAAAGCCTGATGAGTTTTGTAATTTCTTTGCGAGGAAAATGATGGGCAAAATGGGTTTTTTTAAGGCCTACAATGTCGGTCCAGGTTGGGTTCAGTTTGCTAAACCAAGCCTTGAAGAAATTAGATCAATCTTAGACCTAGAATTTGAAAGCTTAGTGCCCGGGCATGGTGATGCGGTTATTGGTAATGCTAAAGAAAAGTATAGACCAACTTTAGAAGGTGAGATTAAGGGCTGTCATTAAGGCCCTTAGAACTTCCAACCGGCAGAGAGGCCGACAGCATTGCTATTATTATCTAAATCACGGTTGTAATTAAGTTGATAATAAATCCCCGATTTCTTTTGTTCGCCGCCAATAGAGAGCCCAAAGTTTCTTTGCGCCTCTGGTAAAAAGGCTGGGACGTCTTTGCTAAGTGGGGCAGAATAGCTCGCTATGGCACGAAGATTTGATGTAGGGGTTTCTTTTAAGATGCCTCCACTAAAATGAGCACTGCTACCCATCTGTCTCATGATAATACCTGTTTGACCTACGACTTTCATTTCATTACTTACTGTATGAGACATTCCGGTTCTGAAAGTTGCTTTATTAAAGCCCACGGTCATGCCTTCTTCGCCGCTAAGTTGGATATTCTTGTTAACAAGATTTCCTTCAACTTCAATATCAGAGATAACTTCGGTCCTTTTATCATCACTCTTCCAGTTAGCACTAGCTCCTATAAAGGGAGAGAAGGTCGCGTCGTAGTTTGAATCTTCTGTTTCACTACTACCTTTGGGTTTTACTCTGTTTGTCATGGCAAATAATTCAGTCTCAAGACCTAGTCTTGAACTAAAAGAAAAGTTTCCTTGTTCAAATGATGGAGAATTAAGAGTTGATTTTGCTCTTACGTAAAAAGCTTCTTGAGAGATGCTAACCGTACTTCGGTCGCCCTTTCTGCTGATGAATCCCGCTGCTACATCGTTGTCTAAGTACTTTAGGTTAATTGATTTTTGCAAGGTCACCCCAACCACTTTATCTCCAGAGCTTGTCTCTCCAGTAAAAACATTGCCGGCACCAAAGGGAGTTTGTACACCTACTTTTTGAAGATTATGACGGCTTGGAGGAGTGATCTTACCTTTGTTTCCACCAGAGCTGTCGTAGAGAATCTCACCAATTTCCGTAGGGAGTTTTCCAACGGGATCTCCGTCCGCATCATAGATTCTATTATTAATTCCAAAATCAGGAAGACTAGTGTTTTGAACTAAAGCAGATGAGCCAACAGCTCCATTAGATTCAGTGACATAACCATAATTGAGCTTAACAATATTCTTTGGGTTATCGGGATCTTGAATAGCAACCACAGCATGGCCGCCTCCGGCTGTGGAATAACCAATTTGATAGATCTTATCTTTAGGTACACCAAGTTCTTTTAAGATAGCAGATTGGGCCATAGAAACATCTCGGCAGATGCCGCCTGGGTGTCCATCACGAACTGAGCTTAACATCTCTTCGATCGTAACAACTCCACTGCCTTCTTCGGCGCGGTCATAATTATAACGATCCGAGAATTTTCCCCCTAAGTGAGAGGCGACTAAGACCTTTTGATTAAAGCTAAGCTCATCTTTGATTTCACTCATGCCTACTTTCCAAGAAGAAGGGTTCTGAATGGCGTGAGCAATAGCGATCTCACTCATGAGCATGCCTTTAGGGATTTCTATTTGAGCCGTATCATTGGCAAAGTCGATAAGAAGCTTCTCTCTTTCTTTAATCCCAAGGGAATCAAAATTAGAGTTTGGATTCTTGGCTTTAAACTTTTGAGTTAACTTTGAAAGAGACTGAATCTCAAAGGCCTTTGAGTTGCCGCCACTATTGGCCTGTTGAAGCATAAAGGTATTAAAATTATTCTTACCCATAAAGCCTTCGGCAAGACCAACGGCCTCGGCGTCATTAAAGGTCATAGTAAAGTAGAGGTTATATTTTCTGTCTTTTATCTTTTGCTCTAGGGCCTTCTTTGAGCCATCACTACTGCTGAGTTGTGGACAAGGTTGATCAGAGCCTGGAGCTGGCTTTTCGGTTTGAGAAAAAGCGTACTCACCAATTTCTTGATCAAGGCCTATATAGGCGGCGGCCCTATCAGTATCTTCTTCGCTTAAAACAAATTCTTCTGGAAGGGGAGCTGACTCCCAAACAATATTTCGCACGTCTTCAGTAAAATGATAGAGCTCGCCTATGCCATCTTGGGCGTAAGCGCTTTGAAAGATTGAAATGAATAGAAGTCCAAGAACTAATTTGTTCATGAACATTTATCGGCTTTTTATGCGGGAATATTTAGAGGATAAGCTAAGTAATAATAATTACTTAGCTTGGATCTTGAGAGGTCTTTAGTCCTTCCAAATACCATAGGCCTTAAGCTTCTTATCAAGGGCCACGCGTAAGGCTTCAAGGTCAACTTTAGAGTGCTCAGTATTAGTCATTAAAACCATGCATTGCCTCTGACCATCTTTGTTTGTTTTAAGGTTTAGCTTAGACATGGATTGCTCTTTATGAGCCCCATCATGAGAATAAGACTTAACGCCTTTTTTAAGAAAGTAGCCGTCGTTACTTATCCCAACACAAAAACGAGCAAGATCGGTGATAGTCGACATGATCCCGCCGCCTGCCATCTTGTAGCTATTATCTGTTGTGTAATTATTCTTAACCCACTTATTCGAAGCTCTTTTATAAACAAAGCTTCTACCATAGCCGCGCTGACTAGCTATCCCTAGATAGTCGGCCTGAATAGACTTAGCGCCCATCTTCGATCCGTAAAGCTCCATAAGGTTTTCATAAAGCATTCCGCTTTGTTTCTCTAAGATAACACCAGCTAAGTTATGCCCAAAAGAAGAATAGAGTTTCATCTTTCCAGGGCGTGCCACTAGGGGTTGTCTTGGGAAAATATAAGGAATGGCCCATGCCATTTGAGATTTTTTATTGGCTCTTCTTTTCTTAACGGCCAGTCTATCTTGACGCTTCTTTAGAGGAGGACGAGCATCACGGCCTAGGTGGCTATAATGCTGAATACCTGATCTATGATTTAAGAGAGTCTTTAAAGTAACTTGCTCTACGTTTGCTTCAAGAACTTTATTGTCGATCTTATAATCAATACGGCATAGGTCTTTCTTCTTTTTAGTCTTAAAGACAACTTGTCCGCGGTCTAACTTCTTATCAGAAACCCAAACAAGGTTTCCTTTATTATTCTTAAACTCAGAAAGAGTACTTGGGTCAAAGCAAAAGTTTTTCATGTTTATAACGGGAGCCGTTCCATGAATTCCGCGGCACTGAAAATACTTTAAGTGATTCGCCTCTGTAAAACAGCGTCTGATATAAAAGGGCTTAAAAGGAGTCGTATAATAATTTGAAATAGGCTTATCAAGATCAAGAACACCTTTTTCATCCATGGCCTGAACCATGATGTCAGTGGCGACTTTAGTCACAGAGGCCCAACGGAACATATGGAAATTTGGCTTTACGGTGATCTTCTTATTAAGGTCGGCGTAACCTAAGGCCTGTACCCAAACAACCTTATCTCCAAGAGTGGCAGCGGCTACAATGGCCGGCATCTTTTGATTCTTTAAGGTCCCTGCCATGATCTGAACCATTTGATTCTTTCGTTGCGCGTTCAAGGTGTTGTTCTTTACTTGAATGGCCTGAGACCTAGCATTTGTTGAGAGTAGGTAGAGGCATAACAAAAGGGCGATCTTGTTCATAAGTTTTCTCGGTTTTATGTGAAAACAGGGTGTAGCACCGAGGTATAGGTCTGAAAAGAGGGATGTAAATATTTATTTTTTAGTCTTGAGTCAAAGGCACTTCAGGGGCTAGATCGATCCAATCATGCTTAATCCGGTCAAAGCAGATCCAGGCCACCAGCATACCTGCCACCATACCAAAGAAATGACCTTCAAAGCTGACTCTGGTCCCTACGTAAAGGGGGTTCATGCCTTTAAACATCGAAGCTGATGGGATGATCAAGGCGCAACTGAGAAAGATCTTGGACAGGTCTTTAGAGAGCAGACCATTAAAGATCAGGTAGCCCCAAATAGCGTAGACAAGCCCTGAGGCGCCGATAGTCTGTCCACCTCTAGCAAAGAACCACAGAAGAGCTCCTTTAATAAGGATCATCATAAAAAGAAGAAAGAGGATATTTTGTCTTCTCACAAAGATAAAGACCGGAAGAAATAAGATGAGACCCAAGCTATTTCCAATCAGGTGGCCAAAGCTTCCGTGAAAGAAAGTATAGGTGAAGATGCCAAGGAATCCTTTGAGGCTTCTAGGCCTAAGACCAAAGACTTCAATAACGCCTAAACTTACTAAAAGGTGTATGGCCCATAAAAGGACAATGAATAAAAAGGCGGTGAGGTACTTATTCTTAAGCATGACTTTATAGGCGCGAGATCCAAGCTGATAGGGAGCGCTGTATTCGATGCGTTTATAGAAAAATACGATGACCTTCTCCTGCCACTCTAGGAGGATTTCATTGATGCTCTCCCAGTAGAAATAAAAGAGAGCAGAAAAGATCAAGAAAAGGATCATAGGTTATTTTAAACCTCTTCCTGCTTAGGGCGAAAAGAGAGCCTAAGTACCTGAATTGCTTTTATTAGGGTGCCTCAGAATGAAGGGATACTCTTAGAAAACGAGGACACAGAGGTGGCGGCTGAGGGCCTCAATATTCTCTGGGTATTCTTCTTTGAAGTTGGTTTTGATGAACTTATAAAAAAGGTTATAGAAGATCTTATCTCCGGCGCTTGTTCCATAGTGAACCCAAAGGCCTGAAGCATTCTTAACTCTATCTACTCGGTCTCGTCTGGCGGCTTCAAGCCAAGCGTCTAAAACTTCTCGGTGATAATTGATGCCTTTGATTAAATCTTCTCTTATCTTGATAAGCCTTTCATCTTTTAATTTAAGACTGCTCATCTCAAAAAGGATTTCTCTATAGTAGTTTTTATAGTGAGTGTCTCTTGGAAGATCACCTTCGTGAATCTTGCCAATGAACTCTAGAAGAAGAACTTTTTCAATAACCGCCATGTCCGTTAAGGTGAAGAGTTTCTCTAATTGCTTAGAGACTTCTGGTTTGAGGTTACTTTGATCAGCGTTATAAGGCTTATAGACTTTCTTAAATCTGGCGTAGGCATCTTTTAGATTCTTTCTTTCAGTGATCTTATCTTTATCATAACGAAAACCCTCTCCACCTTTGGCGAAGAGCAGAGTGCTTTGGATCAAAAAGATCTGAAGCGCTAAGAGCGAGAATAGAAACTTGCCGCCAATTATTTTCATTAGTTAACTTATCGGCAAAAGCCCGCTTTACTTGATCTTTTTTGGCAGAGAAGACTCATCTCCAAGGTCCTGCTCCGGCCAGTCATGCCAATGAAGGGGCTTATCTGGCTCTTGTAATTCTGGGTTGATGCCATAGATGCATTGATTATCATCTTTCCAAGTCTCGCCGATCATAAGGATCTCTACAGGAGAATCTGAGTCATTGATAAAGGTATGAAGGATTCCCGTTCCTGCAGGGAGGGCGCAAGAGTCGCCTTCGCTCATAGGATAGCGGCGCCCATTGATCCACGCGATCAATGATCCTTTTAAAACAAAGATAAACTCTTCTTCTAAAGACTCACAATGGGGGATGCCTGATCTAAAGCCTGGCATGATCTCTTGGTGGTGAAGGGCGATTCTTTTGGCCCCAAGGGCCCGTCCTAAGTCTCTGCCTTTAAAGAAATAATGAAGAGGCTCATCAATGCCGCCAGAATCTTTTTGTTCAAACTCGCTTATGTTTTTATGGGTATTAAAAAGGGGAGCTTCAGGACGGTCCTTCCAAAAGTAGCCACCTTCTTCGCATTCTTTATTCCTCTTTTCGTGCTCAGGATAATAGATTAGATCATTTGGGGCATTGGTCTCGCCGATGACAATCATCTTTACGGGACTATCTGTTTTGTTCATCACTGTATGAGCGAGGTTAGAGCCAGGTGGAAAATAAACGATGTCTCCAGCTTTAGCGGGAATTTCTTTTCCGTTTATCCAAAGATGAGCTTCACCCTCTAAAAAATACACAAACTCTTCTTCAGAAGAGTGAGCATGGGGCCAACTGGATCTTTTATGCGGGGCTAGGATTTCATAGTGGATGCCTAGGTTCTTAAGACCTAAGTCTGATCCAAGAGCGGCTCCTTGAGTAAAGGATTCATCGGAACCTGAATAAAAGGCGTAGGCGAAATAATCCTGCAGGCTTGAATGATGGCGGATGAACTCAGGCCTATTATCCTCGGGAGGAATCGGCGCCTTACTTGGTCCCTCGTATACAAAGGGATAGCTCTTTTTAATCTCAGTCTTTGAATCCACAATGACTTGAAACTCGTCCTCATAAAGGACTTTCTCAGGTTTTTCCGTTATGAGCATTTGGGCGGCGCCTTCGGTGACAAGGTAGTGCCAATTCTTAAGCCCAGATTGGTTGTATCTTAAAAGGCCCTTGGGGGTAAAAAAGGAGATCGCCCCCGGGTAGTCCTTACCTACTTTTGGCAGCCAAGATCCGTCAGGTTTTCCCTCTCTAAGAGGGGAGTCCTTTGGGACTTGAGAGTCGAGTTCAGCAAAGATGCCATTATTGTTTAAGCTAAAGCGGTAGATGTTCATAAGGGGATTTTAGTAAGACTTAACGCCAGTGTAAAGAGTGAACGACTTCTGTAGCTTTTAATAAGGTTTTGGAATAAGTAGGTAGGTTTTATTTCATGAGGATAGATCTCATCGTTTTTGAAATTTGGATAAGAAGTTTTTTTCCGACGCCTATCCTTGTGAGACCGACTAATTTATAAGTTAAGGGAAAGCTTAGTCCATAGAGTTTTTCAGTCATTGCGCTTTGATCAGAATCATCATTGGCCCAAAAGAGGCAAAGCCCTAAATAATAAAGCCAGTAGAGAAAGGCTAGAGAGTCTAGGTATTCAGATTTCTTTTGATCTTCAGAGAGGGCGCGCCTAAAGAGTTCTATGGCCCCCATTTGGCAGTCCCTTAATTCATCTCCAAAAGGGGACAATGGATGGCTAAGACCCGAGGTTGATTTAATAAGCTCTTTTGTGATGGAGCTATTTTTCTTAAGAAGGTCCATATTAGTCTGAATGATCTTCTTGATTTTATTTTGTTTAGAGAGCTTTGATTCAAGGGAGTCAGTGACTCCGGACACGGTTTCATCTTGCAGGATACGAAAATAATGGATCAGGATGTCGTCTTTATTCTTAAAATGATAATAGATATTACCAAGAGACATATCTAAAGAAGAGGCCAGGTCTCTCATAGTGGTTTTATCAAAACCTTGCTTGGTGAAGAGCTTAATAGCTCCCTCATATATGTAAGCCTTTGTAATCTCTGATTTTTTCTTCTTTTTCTCGACCATAGAAATCTAGTATAATGTATTTTTTGAACATGTTCAAAAAAAGATTGCCATTAAATTGAATCTGGTCTATTTTTGAACATGTTCAGTTTTGACCATTGGAGAACCAAGATGAGTGATATTAATGACTTAACAAATACTCAAGAAGAGCCGGCCTTTAAGAATAAAATGAGAGTTTTTGCCATTGGCTCTCTTATTTTACTCCTTTTAGGAATAGCTCTAGCCATTATCACAAAAATCACAAATCAAAGCACGGTGATTGGATGGGGGATAAGCCTTGGCGTTCCTCTTTCAATTGGTTTTTACATGGGGCTCTTTAGCTTGATTTTCTTTGAAGAAGGTAAGCCTCAAAAATTTGTTAACTGGTGCAAAGTCTTTAAGGTTTTCTTCTTTTTATGGCTTCTAGCAACTCTTGGATTTGGAGGCTTTTTTATAGTGGATGCTTTTATAAGTAAAAATCAGTCACTTGCTGTTTCTTTTAAGGCAGGACTCAATGGATTGTTTTGTGGAAGCACTTTTAGCCTCATCTTTTTCTTACCTACAGTCGTTGGAGTATCTTTGGCCTTCTTTATGGGAAAAATAACTCGGCTCAAGTTTTTAAAAAACCAGGCCTTAAAAAATAGCTTACTAAGCCTAGCTCTATTGGCCTGCTTAGGTTTACCTTCCGTCTTAGAATTGATTGAAAACCACTTAGGAGGCAGGGAACATTTGGCGTCAGAGAAAATTTTAACTGTTAGGAAAATTGCCGCTAGCTCTCATGACGTTTGGAAAAAACTTCAATTCTATGAAGATACAGGCTCTGAGTCCTCACTTCTTTTTCTCTTAAACTTTCCAAAACCCATGTACACAAAGGGTGAGATAAAAAAAGTAGGAGATATTACGACCTGTGTTTATGACCGCGGTTATCTAGTGAAGAGAACAACTAAGATTCATCAATCTCTAAGTAAGTCTTACCTCGAGTTTGATGTCATCGAGCAGGTTAATATTGAAAACAAAGCGATCACTTTAACATCAGGATCTTTTACCCTTGAAAACCTCTCTCTTGAAGAAGGCTCTATGAAGTTAGAGCTTCGGACAAATTATAAACCCAAACTTACGCCGCGCTGGATATGGAGACCTTTAGAGAAGATCATAGCGGGGTCTCTTCATGGGCATGTGGTGGATAAGATTGAAAGAGACCTAGTCTCTCAAAAAGAAAAAGCTGGGTTGGCCTTTAGAAAGTAATATCTTTTCACTTCTAAAAGTGACCTGGTACCTTTAAAAGTACTTCTTTGGATAAAGCAATTTACAAGTATCGTAGTTTTCAAACTTAACCACTCTTAACTTCTCTAAGTCTATCTTAGAAAATGAAGCCGTAGAGGGAACCTCTGAGAGGTTTACGCACAGGCAGTCTTCAGTTAGGCCAGCAAAGTAGTTATTATTGTATTGTCCTGTCACTTTGTTCTTAGGGTTAGTGACTCTTTTCTTAAGGCTAAAGTCTTTACATGAACTTATAGGAAGATCTTTTAACAGGTTTTGGGCATAAATATGTTGCTGACAGTTCTTAATGTCGATTTTTTCTTTCTTATTAGTCTTTAGATCCAGCGAGAAGCATTCTTTGCTACCTTTTTGATAAATAACTTTTTTCCCTTCTCCTATATAGGGCTCCATTGAAAAAAGGTGGGTTGATACTAGTAGTCCAATAAAAAATAATGCAAGCTTCATAGATCTCCTTTGCTGGTTTCTTCTTTAACAAAGTATTAGAAATAATGAAGTCTTAGGTCATCAAATTGTTAATTAATTGAAAATTATTACTTTTAGATCTTTATGAATGCCGTTTAGCTTGAGGAGAAGTTTCTCTACTTTAATTATGAGGAGTTACTGAGAGCCAAGAAGGCCTTGAATAGCCCTATTGCAGCCTCCGAAGTTTCCGCCGCTAACGGATCCTATCTCACCAAAGACACCTAAGTTATTGTAGGCCCTGACAGGACGGCTTTCATCTTTTAATTCTATGGCCAGATCATTTGCTTCTTTATTCCAATCAGCAAGGGAGCCGCTCTCTAGTTCCATTCTTTGAATAAGATCGTTCTCTCGGTTTTTTAACTTTGACTGACCTCTGATTTCACTTTTATCTTTAGTTATCCAAGCGGACTTCTTGGCCCAGCGTTTTCTCTGCTCTAATGAGGGATCTAACTGAGAGGTAAGGCTTGCATACATCGATTTATATTGGGCTTCCCATGGAGCTTTATCTGTATCGCTTAAACTGTCCCAAGTTTTTTCTGATTGAAATAATTTATAGTAGGCGGCTTCATCACTCGTAAGGGCATCTATCTCAGTTTGAGCCGTGTTTGAAATGATGCTCCTCATATCAAAGGCCGCAGGAAGCATTTCTTTTCCAGCATAAGTAATCGGGTTCTTTCCTTCTACTTCATGCATCTTTTTTAGAAACTCTACAAACTCGCGCTTACTTCTTTTATTAAGGCGAGAGATCTCAGCATCACTAAAGCCAAGCCTTGATAACCAAAGCTTCTCTAAGTTCTGATTAATCATCTTTCTATAATATGATTCCATCTCTTTAACAGCGGCTTCAGTCACAGGGTAGGGATAATTCGCCTCTTGCATATAAAGGTATAAGAATCTTATATAAGATTGAAGCTGTTTATCCTGATTCTTCATCTGCATGCCAGCTAGGTATTTAAAGTTTCCATGATGAGCTTCGTGATAGCGCATAGTCGATAGATCAATGGAAGATCCAGCAGTGGTTCTATTACCCGCTGTAGGGGAGCCATGGGTGACGTGCAAATCATAATAGCGCGCCATCTCATCAGCTAAGTTCTCAGTAAATTGCTTTAAGTATTTATCCACATGAGCTTTTTCTATTTGCGTACCTTCAGATAAATTAAGATCGCGTTTTAAGATATAATGAAAGATTCTTTTAAACTGGCTTTGATCATCAGTGAAGTATCTAAGGTGAGCAAGCCTAGTTTGATTTCCCACTCTTACAGTAATGGCCGTAAAGACTTCGTTGCCTTGTTTATCAAGCCTTTTCATAGGAAGCTTTATGACCGCTAGATCTACTGTTGTATCTAATTGGTTCTGAGCATTGGCCTCAGAGATAATATAACTATGCACGGCTTCTTTCAGTCCTTGCATCCCATCTTTATGAGTGGCCTGAGTATGATTGGTCCAAGCAAGGGGAGTTTGTCCAGTGCCCTTTAAAACAAAGTCCACATGCCTTTTATTTCCGTCACTGGTATCTAAAACTAATTCTCCGGCCCATGAAGCGCGGCCATCGCCATGAGCTTCACCTTCAGCTTTAGAATGTGAGTCTTGATAACGAGTGGCGAACCATTGCTTGGTGCCCTCTGTTTCTGCTGTTGCTTCTGGATCCACCATATAGGCGAACTGATCAATGATAATCTTTTCAAACTTAGTAATGTCTTCAGGAGTTTCAAGACCTAGCATCTGGGCGACTCTTTCGTTGATAAGAACAACCTTGGCCCCTTCAACTTTTCTCATTGAAAGTGGCACATAGAACTCTTCACCGAGCTGGCGAAAACTATGACTTCCATTACTGACTTGTTCCCAAAGATCATCCGAGGCAGGAAACCTCTTAAGCTCTGTAGGAGGATTAAAATCCCATGCACCAGCGAACACTAGCAAAGTGATGATTGAAAATAGGATTCCCTTTTTAAGGGTATAGGTTCTCACAGTATTCTTTTCGGTTACTTGAGTCTTTTAGTTGAGCGCCTATCTCTTTGATTTTATGGATCTTTTTGAATTATCTTTATAGGTCAGCTTGCTAGGCTTTAAGCATCTTATCTTTTTTAATAAGAGAGAGAAGATAAATCCCACCAGAGATAAACATCAATAAACTATAGATGGCCCCCGGAAGCATGAATTCTTTATTACCGAGTAAGGTTAAGGCAACGAAGATAGCGAGGGTTCCATTTTGAAGACCACACTCAAAGGTGATGGCCCTCTTTTGACCTTCGTTTAAGCTGAAGATCTTAGAGGCAAGTAGGGCAATGATCATAGTGCTTAGATTTAAAACTAAAGTAGAAGGCACTATTGTTGAAAAGGTTGAGATCAAGAGGCTCCAGTCTTTGGCAACTGCTGCTAAGACAATAATGATAAAGAAGATCGCCGCCATTTTTCTAAAGCGCGGCTCCCAAGTGTCAGCAAATTCTTTTTTCTTTGCGTGAACAATCATTCCTATAAAGACAGGAACAGTAGTGATTAAAAAGATTCCAATTACTGTTTTACTAATATCGAGCTGAACCGGATTGGTGAAGCCGTTAAAGGTTGATAAGGAGAGGTTCACAATAAAAGGAAGAGTGAATAAGGTGATGGCCGAGATGACAGCGGTTAGTGAAATCGAAAGGGCCGTATCTCCTTTTCCTAAGTGAACCATTAAATTTGATGTAACGCCGCCCGGGCAAGCGGCTATGATCACAAGCCCAACTGCGTAGGATGGGCTTAAGTTAAAATAGGTGGTCCATAGATAGGCGATTAAGAATCCTAATAATGGAAGAGAGATTACTTGCAGAAAAAAACCAATGGCGAAGGCCTTGGGAAATCTTGTGATCCTCTTAAAGTCATCGACAACTAGGGAGAGTCCCATAGAGAACATAATAAAGGCCAAGATCAATGGCAAAAGAATTTGAGTGATAATATTCATAGTTCGCTTGGTGTTTCAATTGGCTGGCTTGCTTTTTTTCTTTGCTCTTTTAATTTTTGACGAAATTCTCTATCTCGCTGGCGCTTAAACTCTTTAGCCTTTTCATAGTACTCAGTTTGAGAAGCGCTTTGAACAGAAGGGTTTTCTTTTTGTTTAAGCTTTAACTCTGATCTTAGTTCTTTATCACGCTGACGCTTATACTCTTTTGCTTTTTCATAATAATCTGACTTTGTCGTAGAGGCCTTCTTAGTTTTTTTAGAAGTCGACTTCATTTGCGCTCTAAGTTCTCTATCTTGAATGCGCTTAAGCTCTTTAGCTTTTTCGTAGAATTCATTCCCTTTAAAAGTGGGACTGGTATTCTCAACTGGATTAAGCTTAGCTTCCTCTTTTATCTGAGCGCGCATTTCTTTATCGCGAACCCTCTTGTCCTCCATGGACTTTTGATAGAACTCATTTTCCGTGATGCTCTTTTTACTTTTGGGTTTTGAAGCGCGGTCTTTCTTTGGGGTCACTTCTTCGATGAGCCCGATAAGAGCGGCGATAATATGATTTTCATCAGTACTTTTAATCTCTACATCAGTCTTAAACTTCTCGCTTAGATAACGAGAGAGAAATTCAATAAAGAGCTTCTTTTCATTTAACTTAAAAAGCTCTAGAAATGTCCCTTCACCAATGCCGTGAATAGCGAACAATCCTGAGGTATGAAATTCATTGAGTAGAGGGATGCAAAAGTAATCAGAAGGTTTTAGGGAACTTCCGCCATTAGTGCCAAGGCGGATATGATGGGCGCACTCAGCTTTCTTTCCCGAGATGACGCCTTTTTGTTTACGAAGCCAAGCTAGGTAAGCGGCGTTACGGTGATTTTTATGTTTGGATAGTTCCACACCTAAATTATAGGAACTGGTTTCACATATGAAAAGGGGAAAGCCCCTTGCCATGGGGAATTCAAAGGTTAGGATAGGGCAATAGGAATCAATTATGGATATGAAAGACTTTACACCCTTTAGCTTTGCTCGAAAAGGCCGCCAAGCGGTTAAAGAGTTCTCCGAAGGGCTTGATCACTTAGTAGACGGGCGCCTTTGGGTGAAGATCGTCTTGGCCTTGGCCCTAGGGATTCTGGTAGGCTTCTTATTAAGCCCCACTTTAGGCTGGGTTAGCGTTGATTGGTCAAAGGCCATCGTCACTTGGCTGGCCTTTCCAGGTCAGATCTTCTTAGGTCTTATTCAACTCGTTATCATCCCTCTCGTTTTTGCTTCAGTTGTTTTAGGTATTGTCTCAAGCGACTCTCTGCAGCAGCTTAAGACCTTAGGTCTCAAAATTGGAATCTATTATGTCTTCACAACTGTCGTCTCTGTGGGGCTGGGCTTCTTCGTGGCCTATCTTATAAGACCTGGGCGCTTTATCAATCCAAAGTTCTTAGAAGTGGCAGCTTCAGATTCGTCAGTAGTGCCTGTTGCTATCAAAGATCAAAACTTCGCTAATATTGTCTCAAATATTATTCCCAGCAATCCCTTTAGCGTCTTAGTCTCTGGAGAGATGTTGCCAGTTGTCTTACTCGCTATGTTTTTAGGCGTGGCCCTTATGTCATTAAAGGATGAGGACGCTAAGCCACTAGTTAGTCTTTTAAATTCTTTTCAAAAGATCTCTATGATTGTTATCGGCTGGGCCATGAACTTGGCACCACTTGCCGTGTTTGGTTTAACAGCAGGGCTTTTAGTCCAAGTCGGAATCGATGCTCTTCTTGGAGTTGGTGTTTACTTAATTACGGTTATCTTAGGGCTAGGTTTAGTTCTTATCTTTTATTTATTACTTGTTAAGTTTGTAGCGAAGATGGGTCCTCTTGAATTTCTAAGAAAGATCAGAGACGTTCAGCTCTTAGCTTTTTCAACTTCAAGCTCCGCTTCAGTTATGCCTCTCACTTTAGAGACCGCCGAGAAAGAACTTAAGGTAACCCCATCTATTTCTCAATTTGTGATTCCTCTTGGGACCACTATCAATATGGATGGAACCGCTCTCTATCAGGGAGTGGCGACCATCTTTTTGGCCCAGGTCTTTAATATCGACCTCAGCATGGGGCAACTTCTCATGGTGGTTCTCACGGCGACTCTTTCTTCTATTGGCGCCCCCGGAGCTCCCGGAGTGGGTATGGGAATTCTTTCTGTGATCTTAGGAAATGTAGGAATCCCCGCCGGCGGAATTATTCTTATTCTCGGAGTGGATAGAATCTTAGATATGTGTAGAACTGTGATCAATGTCACTGGGGATTTAACCGCGGCCCTTGTGATGGACCGCTGGAAGAGTATAGATCAGCCTAAGGATTAGTTGCCGCAAGCATCTTACGGATAAGCAGTGAAGAGAGAAGGGCCACTACAACCATGACTACGGCCCAAATAGTGAGGGTGCTAAAATAGCCCCCGTAAACACTTTGGATAATTTCTTGAGTGATCTCTTGATCCTTTTTTAAGGCGATGGAAGTTGAAAAAACCGCCCCCACAATTCCAGATAAGGCGATGGCCACCGAGAACAAGCTTACTGAGAAGTTCTCAATATGCTTTGGTACAACAGATAAGATAAAGGCCACGACCATAGAGCCTACTATGACTTCAGCAAAAGCTTGAAAAAAGTGAATCACTAAAAAGACTTCAGGGCGGATGATAAGATCTGATCCAATATTTTTAACGGCAAAAGTTAAGATCCCAAAAGCTATGGCAGTGAGAATAAAAGAATAAGAAACTTTAGTCGCCGTGCTCAGGTTGATATTTCTTTTTTCAAGGCCTGTAAAAATAAAGGCAATAACCGGACCGGCCACCATACACCAAAGCGGGTTCATGGACATGGCCGCTTCTGGGGCGATGGGAATAAAGCCAAAGAGATCCCCGCGCATAGTATTTATTGTCACTAAAGTCATCGAGGTCATCATCTGACCATAATAGACAAAGAAGGCCGTGCTTAAAAAGATCATGAT
This sequence comes from uncultured Halobacteriovorax sp., assembly GCA_913061265.1. Classification (GTDB taxonomy): domain Bacteria; phylum Bdellovibrionota; class Bacteriovoracia; order Bacteriovoracales; family Bacteriovoracaceae. The sequence continues at coordinate 404,171 of CAJXVS010000002.1, forward strand.
TAATATGGTACCCATATTAAGGGTGTCAGCTTTATCTGCTTTAAACATCAAGAAGATAAAATATAGGATGGCTCCAGCCCCAATGGCGTAGACAATATTTTTTCCAATTTCCATATTTGAGAACATAAAGAAAACTAAGGCAATCATAAGTACTGAGACGATACCAAAATAGGCCCAGTTCTTAGGGCTGACGGATTCTTGATCTATCTTCGCCCCGATTCCTACAAAAGACTTCCTTGAATAAATAAGGATTGAAAAGGCCATGATCGCCATAGCTCCGGAGAGGAGGAAGCCTCCATTAAAACCAGTGGCCAGAACTAGCATAGGAAATAGATACTGACCTAAAAAAGCCCCCACGTTATTGACGGAATAATTAACAGGGAGACCTTTCTCAAAGTTTTCTTGTCCATCAAAAGTGCGTTTAAATAAACTTGGGTAACTAGGAGACATAAGGCCACGGGAATAACTTGCTAAGGCAATACCGGCTAAACTCATAGGGATATTTGCAGCACTAGCGCCAATGACTAAGAGAAGATAACCAAGAGCAAAAGAAAAATAGGCAATAGTTAAAGAGCGAAAGGCGCCCAAAAACTTATCAGCAATAAAACCACCAGCAATGGCAAATAAAGGGCCAATTGAAGAGAAGGCGCCGACGACCATCATCGTATCGGCTTCAGAATATTTTAAGTCCTCTAAAAAAAAGCGAGTGAGGATGGCCATGACTCCGTAAAATGAGAGACCAAATGCCATTTGGCATACCATCATAGACTTGTTGAGTTTATTCCACATATTAACCTATCTGTTGTAAATGTCCGGTTGATTAAGGCGGCAATCTATCATGGAATAGATCAGAAATCTAAAACAGAGGACCTCTATTTATATGAGTTAAATCATATATTCTTAATAATTTAGAACTTATATTTCTTCTTAGGTTTCTTCTTCTTTTTGGCAGCCACCTGAAATTCTTTATGAAAAGGCTGAGTCGTATCAACAGGGACCTTCTGATTGATATTTTTCTCAATGCTCTTTAAAAGCACCAAATCATTCTCAACACAAAAAGAAATGGCGACGCCCCTCTTTCCTGCCCGTGCCGTTCGCCCGATGCGGTGGATATAATTTCTTGGATCTTCAGGTAAGTTAAAATTAATCACGAGAGAGATATTATCAACATCAATCCCTCTGGCCGCGACGTCTGTGGCGACTAGGACACGGATCTTTCCATCTTTAAAATCTTGAAGAGCGCGCTCTCTATCGGTTTGGCTTTTCTTACTATGAATGGCGGCGGCGGTTACAGAAGTCTTGAGTAAGTCTTCCACAACAATATCGGCGCCAAATTTTGTTTTACAAAAAACTAAGACGCTTTCATATTTTCTATTCTCTAGAATTGAATTTAGGGAGAACTTCTTATTCGCTTTTTCTAAAAAGAAGATCTTCTGATCAACCAGATCCACGGTTGAGGATTCGGGGGCGATCTCTACTTTTAGAGGAGAGATGAGGATAGCGTGACCTAGGCTTTCAATAGTCTCAGGCATGGTGGCCGAAAAAAGAGCGGTCTGACGAGTCTCTGGAAGTTGTTCTGTAACGAGTTGAACATCATCAAAGAAGCCCATATCAAGCATGGTGTCAGCTTCGTCTAAAATAAAGACCTCAAGCTGCTTAAAGTTAACATCCCCTGAGCGGATCAAATCAAGAAGCCTACCAGGAGTAGCGACTAAGATATCAAGGCCATGCTTTAAGGCCTCCACTTGATCGCGCCTACGAGCGCCGCCGTAAACGACCTTTGTTTTTAGATTAAGACCTTCGGCGTAATCATCAATATTATCCATGATCTGAGAGGCCAGCTCTCTAGTAGGAGTTAGGATCAAGGCGCGGGTGCAATGAGGTTCTATGTCTATTCGGTTCTTCCCAAACTTATTGATCATAGGAAGAGAGAACGCGGCGGTCTTTCCGGTTCCGGTCTGCGCAATTCCCAAGAGGTCACGGCCTTCAAGAAGGATAGGGATCGATTCCTTTTGCACAGGAGTAGGATCTTTATAACCTTTAAGGGCCAACTGCTCGAGGATCGAGTCCATCAATGGGAATGCTTTAAAACCAGTCATACTGCCTTTTATCAACGTTTGAGCATCTGTACTATTGATAAATTGAAGTTTAGTATAGAAAAATGAAAAACTTCATCACTATTGGAGCCGTTTTCGGCGCCCTTGCCGTCATGATCGGCGCTTTCGGTGCTCACGCCCTAAAAGCCTCACTCTCAGCTTATGAATTAGGAGTCTTCTCAACTGGCTCAAACTATCATTTCTACCACGCCTTCGCCCTTATCGCGTATGGGCTAATGGCTAAAGACCGTGATGTCCCCGCATGGCCCGCTTACGCGTTCATCTTTGGGATCATCGTCTTCTCTGGGTCTTTATATTTACTGGCAGTCACGCATACGCCAAAGCTTGGCATGATCACGCCCATTGGCGGGCTTGGTTTTATCGCAGGGTGGATTGGTTTCGCCTTAGCAGCAAGAAAGAAAACAATAACGAACTAATATAATCCTTAAGGAGTTTTTATGGCCGACGGAAAGATGCAGCAGTTAATTGATAAGATCAAGAAACAATACCCAACCCTAACCAATCAGCAAGGGGATGGTCCAGAGCATTACGTCTATATCGTTAAGAACAACGAAGACCTTATCGCCGTTGAAAAATCCACAACTCATAACGCTACCGCGCTTACAGGTTACCTAAGTGATATCAAGCATAAGAAGTCTGGCATCGCCATGATGATCTCTGCTTATTACGGATCAAAGAATAATATCTATTATATTCCAACGACAAAAAAGAAAGGCGCCGAGATTGAGCGCGAACTAAAAGCGATTGTTAAGAATATCAAAAGCATCGTTGTGAATCATTATGACATCGCTGACAAGACTGCTGGGGATACTTACTGCAGCGGCACGGTAAAGAATCATGAAGTGGCAAAATTATTTAAGGGCTTTTTATATGAAGGCCTCTCCGCCGATACTTTAAAGGAATTAAACGAGCCTAAGTTCTCTTTCACAGAAGTGATGGAGATGGTGAATGAGGATGGAGATGCTTGGCATCACCTGATCAAGAATCAAAAAGCGGCTAAGTATGCTTGTAAGATGCTTGGGGTTAAGGCGCCTTCCTAGTTTTCTTTCAATCTCAATAAAAGTCTCAGAATCTGAGAGAGTGAAACGCTAGAATCTATCTATGCTAAAAACTCTCTCATTATTTCTCTTCCTCAATATTCTCTCTTTAAGCTCCAATGCGGGAGGCTATGATTCCATCTGCCAAGGCTTCATCACTAATCTTGGACGGGATATTGTTCAAACTAATTTTGAAGATGAAGCGGAATTAGAATTTCTTAACCGAAAGGTAGAAGTCATCATGAAGGATTTCTATGAATCCTATCCTTATATTGAAGGGGCGCGCTGCCTGCGTCTTCGAAAGACCGCCCGCATGGTGATAGATGAGGATGAGCGCTCCTTTGGCTGCTTTATCCTCTCTCTTGGAGATTATGGATTATGGGGCGTTAAAGAAGCATCTATAGAAGAGAGGAGCTGTCCCTGGTTTACTGAACATGCCTCTTCATTCTGATTGGTTCGGCGTTGGCCGGATCGTCGGGCCAGTAATGGCGTGGATAGCGCGGGCGTAAGTCTGATCTTAATAATTCCCATGAAGGTCCCCAAAGTGAGGGCAGGTCATGGGCCTTTTGAATGACTTTGTTTGCTGGGGTTAAGAGTTTGAAGAGGAGAGGGAGTTTACCTTCTCCAATGCGAGGATGCTCTTTAATTCCGAAGAGGTCTTGAACACGGGCCTGAATAAAAGGGCTGTCATCTAAGTATTCTATTTTAAAAGTTTTTCCGTTACTTAATTTTATCTCTAAAGGAACTTCTGTTTCTAGGACGTACTTATCCTGAGGGGATAACTGATCTTGGATGAGGCGGTTAAGTCCTTTATTTTGAAGGTCTTGATAGCCAGTCTTTGCTTCAACGATGGCCTCTATGAAAAGCTCAAACATCTCACCCGTGAACTCTGGGCAGTTATGCTCGATTCCAGCTTCGTTTAAAAAGAAAACCCGCTTATTATATTCTTGAAACTTATGATCATCTTCAAAGGGCCAGGGCCAATTTGATTTCACAAGTTCTGCTAGGACTTCGCCTTTAGGAATTACTGGTGTGTGAGGAGTTGTTGAGATTGTTATAGCGCCATACTTTCTTGTCTTTATTAAAGTAAGCGTGCCTTTTTTCTCGTTGAACTTACTGTCCGTTTCCGTCTCTAAAAAAATTGAGTTGGTTTCTTCCAGGTCTTTAACGGTGACTTTAGAAGCAGCTACGATCCTTGTTCCAATGGCGGCGTTTGCTTTTGGATCTTCTAAGGCCTCAAGAACGATGATGAATTCAGGGAGGGTCGTAAAGAGAGAGGAGTTAGCTCCTAGTTTTCCTCCTCGTCCCATACAAAAATTATAACTGTCGACGGCCTTGCCTTTTTTTACAACGGCGCGTTTGGCGGCGACTCGGTCTGGGTAGCCCGCGAGAAGGGCTTTGGTTAAATCGCTTTGTTTTGTTTTTACTTTTGAAATCTTGTCTTTAAGTCTTAGACGTCTACTAAGAGAATCGAAGAGTTCGATGACTCTTTTATAGGCCCTCATGTCTAGCATATGAGATTGATATTCACTTAAGGAGTCGTCTCGAAAGTGATTAGACTTAATAAGATCTAATTGAAGAGTGATATCGCAAACCTCGCTTTCATCTTCACTGTGAAATTTAGCCTGCTTTGAAAGGGCCATGCCTTCGTTCATCAAACAGACGGCAAGAAGAATATCATTTAGCGCCGGGCCCTCCATCCCAGAGTAGAGCATGGCACCAAGTCTCGGGTGAAGGGGAAGCTTTGCGAGGAAGGAGCCAAGCTTAGTTATCTGATTGTCTTTAAGGGCGCCTAGAGTGTTTAAAAGTTCTAGCGCTTTATCTAGATTCTTTTCTTCCGGGGCTTCAAACCAGCTTATCTCAGTTGGATCGTGGCCTAGTTCAATAAGATCTAGAATATAATGAGAGAGCTCAACTCGTTTAATCTCTGGGGGCGTAAAGGATGATCTTTGTGAGTAGTCGTTGAGATTATAGGTTCTAAAAACAAGCCCACTTTGAACCCGCCCCGCTCGCCCGGCCCTTTGAATAGCAGAGGCCTTTGAGATCTTCTCTAATTGTAAAAGAGGCATGCCACTCCAAGGGGCAAAGCTGGCGCGCCTTTCGGTTCCGGTGTCTACGACGCCAGTTATATTGGGAATGGTTAAAGAGGTCTCTGCGATATTAGTGGAGAGGATGATCTTTCTATTCTTTCCTGTGAACGCTTTTTTCTGGTCTTTCTTAGGTAGGCTTGAATGAAGAGGGACTATTTCAATATCTGAGGAGACTTTTCTCTTTAGCTCATCTTCAAGCCTTCTGATATTTCCCATACCTGGGAGGAAGACCAGGATGTTTAGGGGGCAGCGCGGATCTGCGAGCATATTTGTAATGGCCTCTATCGGCTCTATTTCATGATTTTCAATTTCAACAGGAAAGACTCGCCCTGGGACGTTGAAGAGCTTGGCTCCTGTTAAGTATTTCTCAAGCGCAGTTGTATCTAATGTGGCCGACATAACGATGAGTTTTAGATCTGGCCTTGTCGTCGCCTGAAGATTTCTAATCAAGCAAAGGGCCGTGTCCGTGTGGATGCTTCTTTCGTGGAACTCGTCGAGGATGATGGTGTTGTACTGAGTAAGCTTTGGGTCTTCACGGAGGTATGAGACGAAGAGACCTTCAGTGATGAAGAGTAGTCTTGTATCCGGTGAGGTTACTTTATCAAAACGGATATGATGACCGACTAAGGTGCCAAGTTTAGTTTCAAGAATATCTGCGCAGCGCTCGGCGGATAATTTAGCGGCCAGTCTTCTGGGTTCTAGTACTAAAACCTTACCTTTAGTTTTTGAAATCAAATAAGGAGGCAAGCGGGTTGTTTTACCGGCTCCGGTTTCTGCTTTTAGGAGGAGGCAGGAGTGATCTGGGAGAGCGGCTGTAATCTCTTCGAGTTGTTGGTCGATGGGGTAGATGTTTGGTTCTAGTTGCACAGGTTATATTAACCTTTTTAACAGAGACTATCGAATCAATTAAGTAGGATATTTTTCACAAAAGAAAAACTTCTCGAAGAAAATCAAATTCTCATTTAGTTTTATAGCTAAGAATAATAGCCTCCACGATTTTGGAGGTTTTCTTGGAGAATAAATTAATGCAAATTACAAATCAGATTTTTCTAATCAGAGATCAAAAAGTCATGCTCGATTCAGACTTGGCGGAGCTTTATGGAGTTAAAGTAAAAAGGTTAAATGAGCAGGTAAAACGAAACAAAGAGCGCTTTCCCGAAGACTTTTGCTTTAAACTAAATTCCAGTGAGTTAGCACAGATCAAGTCGCAAATTGCGACTTGTTCTTCTCTAACCCCCCGAAAGGGCGTAACTCCAACAGTCTTCACCGAACAGGGCGCTTACGCCTTATCCTTCGTCGTGAACTCTCAGCAGGCCATCGAAATGGGAATCTTTATTGCCCGCGCCTTTATGCATCTAAGACGTTTTATTTTAAAGAACGAAAACCTTCTTATGGATATGAAGAATTTAGACCATCTTTCAAAACGGTTTAAAGATCATGAGAGGAGAATTGAGCAAGACCTTACGGTTGTTTATAGGAATCTAAGCCAAATTGAAAAGCGCTTTTTGGAGATTGAGAAGAGGTTAGAGGCTGTTAAAAAATAGTCATCACTTTTGCAAGTAACCAGGTACCAATCAGAAATCGAGTTTTACTTTGATAGGGTGATGATCTGATCCTTTGTAATTTTCAAGGACGAGGGCCTCTCTGATCGATGCTCCTCTAACGAAAACATTATCCAGGGGATTACTATACTCTTCAAACCTACTAATTAAAGGAGCGCGAAGGCGGTTGTCTTCTAGGAAAGAGGCCTCCGTAAGACCTGAGTTTGTTAGAGTGCTTTGTAAGAATTCATACTTACTCTTTGACCAAGTATTAAAATCCCCAGCAAAAAGCACAGGACCCGTATGATCATTGATGACTTCAAGGAGTGCATTGATCTGCGCTCTAAACGAAGGAAGGGTCACAAAGTTTATGCCATGAATATTAATAACCAATAATTCATCAGCTCTATTTGATAATTTATACTTTGTGATAAGAGAGATCTTAGGCGTCGTAAAACCAAGCTCTCTTTTACTTCTTTGATAATCAACAGAGCTCGGAACTACGGTTGATCCTGTTGAAACGCCAGTTGGTGTGCCCCTCATTTTAAAGGAGACTCCCATATAAAATGATTGCGGCGCAGTCTCTAGGATGTTCAAGACTTTCTTATTTAAGTGAGTTTCTTGGAGGAGGACTAGGTCTGAATTCTTGCTTAGCTCTTTAATCTCCTGTGCCAGAGGTTCGTTTTTTCCTTTGTAGATGTTCCAGATTAGGACGTCTATTGATTCAGGCAAGGTCAGTTTTGAGATTGAGGTTTCAGTCTTTATTTTTATGATGGCGTTTTTGCTTGTCGGTTCTTGGTAGAATCTTTTGTCTTTTGCTTGGGTGGAAAAGGAGGCCGTTAGTATGAATATGAGCAGTAATGCCTTCAAGTTGATTCCTTTTGATTGATGAATTGGTAGTGCTTATTATTTCAGGTTTTGGGCAATTAGGTGGGGGAAGTGGGAAATCGTGTAGTTTTGATATGTTTAAAGTTTGGTCAGTTCTTGGGTATACCTTGGTTTTTAGGCTCTTTTCATCTTTACAAGTAAGCCTAGCCGGCCGCCCAGGTACCTCTTTTAGAAGGCTAGGGAGCTTTGAAAAGGGAAAGGACTTCTTCCATAGGATCGCTGTAAATCAGAATAAAGTGAGTAAGGAGAACCTCCCATTTCACTTTTACAAGTAACCAGGTACCATTGCTTAGTCGGCCGCCTAGGTGCCATTATTAGTATTCCTCTTCTTCAGATTCAAATTCAGTGACAATCTTTTCAGACCAATCCCACTTCTTAGAATCTTTTGAATAGCTAGCGGTTAAAGAATAGCGGCTACCATTTCCACAATCAGTGCACTCACTAAAGAATAACTTTGTCAGCCCAATGGCCTTATTGTGATCTAAGCGAGGATTCCACATTCGGCCCGCCGGTGAATTGATGGGATCAAGGATCTTATCTTTTTTAAAATGGTTATAAGCGACTGCGATGCTAGGAAAGCGATCACTTATATCTCTGAAAGAAACCAATACTAGATCGGCCTCTGTCCCTTGAATCACTTTTAGGATCTTTCTCTTTGGAAATAAAATCCTTACTGGTAGGCCATCTGGAACTTTTAAGACAGCAAGATCGAACTTCTCTAAACCTTCAGAAGCTTTATGCCAATAATCCCCATACAATTGAGTTAAGGTAAGTGGAGGATCTTCTAAGGTTTTCTTTGATTTGCTTGGGCCAGCGCAGCTTAACAAAAAGAATAGGCAAAATATCGTGATTTTCATTGTTCGATTTTAACACAAAATTTACTAAAAATCTCCACGACTACATCTGAGGCGGAGCTTCCGGATAAACGCCTTCAGGGGTCTTACTAATCCAGTCCTTAAGCGTCTTTAAGATAACGTCTTTATCGCGGGGAAGATTTCCCCCAAGAGGATGCATATTAGAGACATGATTGGCTCTAAAGATAATAGGGTTTAAGTCAAAGCTCGCAAGCTCAAGAATGTCATGCATTTCAATGAGGAGTTCTTTAGAAGTTAAGGGCTCAATATTCCCGCGCTCTACCATCTTATGATAGGGAGTCCCCGGAACAGAGAAGGTAGTCAAAAAAGAGAAGAACTCAGGGGCCGTAGCGCTCAACATCTTCGCCGTATTTTCCACATGCTGCCTCGAATACTTCTTCCCCCCAACCCCAAGCATAGCAATGGTCGAGAGTTTAAAGCCGCAGCTTTTTATCTTTAGTGAGGCCTCTTTCATCTCACTAGCGGTATTACCTTTAACGATCATATGAAGAACTTTATCATCCCCTGATTCAAGACCAAGGTAGGCGATGTTTAATTTCTTTGAGGCCAAGAGTTTTAATTCAGTTTCTGTTTTTTCTAAGATGTTCTCTGCCGTGGCGTAGATTCCGACTCTTCTTGTATCAGGCCAGAGTTGGTTTATTTTATCTAACGTATTAATAAGAACTTCTTGAGGAGCACCGAGGGCGTCTCCGTCGCAGAGGAAGATCTTGTCTGGTTTCATTCCTGACTTAAAGCAGGCTTCTAGGTCTTTGTTGATATCTAGCTGCGGGCGGACTCTGTAGGTTTTTGAGCGGTACATATCGCAGTAGGTGCATTTGTTGTTTGAGCAGCCTATTGTTACTTGGATTAGGAGGGAGAGGCCTTCTGAGGGAGGGCGGAAGACTGGGGGGTCGTATTCTATTGGGGGGCCGTAGTACATGGGGTTAGTTTAAATTGCGAATTTCGAAATCGCAAATTGCGATTTGTTCTTCCCTAAGTACCCGAAAGGGTAATTAAGCTTTTGGACCAAAGCCATCTGAATCATCGACTACAAAGCTACAAGGTGCGGGTGATAATGTCACTTGATCAGAATAAGGACTTTTAAGCCAACTTCGAAGAGCTATCTTTAAAACTTCATCTATGCTCATCTTAGGATTTCTCAATTGTGCTTTCATAAGTTGATTGTAGGTTTCTTCTTCTATTTCGATTTTCTTTTTCATAAACACAACTTTAACATGAGAAGAGAGATAGGGAACGTCAGTTCCCCCTTTTTTTTCATTTCTGCAAGTAACCAGGTACCATATCCCATGAAACTAATATACGGAACCGCATGGAAGAAAGAACGCACGGCTGAATTAGTCGAGCTCGCCCTAAGAACTGGATTCAGAGGCATCGATACCGCCTGTCAGCCAAAACATTATAATGAACCAGGGGTCGGACTCGGCATTTCAAATTCCGGGATTGATAGAAGTGAATTGTTCCTACAAACCAAGTATACATCCGTAAACGGTCAGGATCCACTTAGCATCCCTTACGATCCAAGTGCCCCCCTTGAAATTCAAATAACCAAGTCCCTTGAAACTTCGCTTAAAAATTTACGAACCGACTATCTAGACTCCCTAGTCATGCATTCTCCCATGGATACTTTTGAAGAAACCCTAGAAGGCTGGAAGGTCATGGAAGGGTTTGTGAAGGATGGGAGAGTTAAGCAGTTAGGAATTTCTAATTGCTATGACTTTGAATATTTTAGAAAATTGTTTAATGAAGTAGAGCAGAAGCCGGCCGTGCTTCAGAATAGGTTTTATTCTGATAGTGGGTATGATGTTGAGCTTCGTGAGTTTTGTTTGGGGAATGGGGTTAGTTATCAGGGGTTTTGGACTTTGTCGGCTAATCCGGACATCTTAGAGAGTGAGGTGGTGGTTCGGTTGGCTGAGAAGTATTCGGTTAGTGCGGCTGTTGTTTTTTATCGTTGTTTGAGTGAGAGGGGGGTTGTTTCTCTTTGTGGGACTACTTGTGAGGGGCATATGATTGAGGATTTGGGGTTGATGGGGTTTGGGATTGAGGCTGATGAGGTTGGGTTGGTTTTTGGGTTGTGCAAGTGAGGCTAGCCACTACCTAGTTATCTTAATTAGAAATATTTTAAATTTTATAATGCTTCTTCATGATGGAAATAGTTTAATTTTCAGTACTAGTTACCCGAACTAAATGGTCGGCCGAATAGTTTGGTTTACTGTAAGAAATTGGCCGATAACCGTTGTCGGCCAGCCTTTTATCTTCTCACATCGGCTCTGCAAGGGCCTCTCAATCATTAACCGACTTGATAGATTTTAATGACAGAATAATGAGATTCTGAATTTTTGACCAGTAAGGTCATCTCCATGAGGGAGATACACACAACATGAGGTTTTATTATGAATACTAATGCTGCGGTTTACGAGCCAACTCCAAAACAACACAAAAAATTAGCTGAATCAATTTTCAAAATTGAGCGTGATGCTAATTGGTACAATCCTAAAAATGGTTATTGTTTAACTGGTCCTGGGAATATGCCTGAAAGACTTACGATTGCATTGAGCGAAACAAATACTTACCAAGAGTCAGTGAATCATTTTCATACATATTCCGAGTCATCAAAAGAAGTTGAATTAGAATTTAAGATTACAAAAGTTTCTGAAATCAAGATTCAGATAACTATGAAGACAGGAGAGCTGAATAGAGAGTCTATTGAAGTTATCATTAGGGAAGTCGGTAAAGTTCAAAGGAAACTTAGAGGATCTGCATATAGAAAGGAAAAAAAATTAAAAGGCGGTCCCAATACAAATAATCTTATTGGCTACTTTGCTTGGCGTGGGTCAATAGATAGCTCACATGAATTTTGGAAAAATTACAAAAAAGCTGTTGATCTAGGGATCGCTTCTAATAACATGATAAAGAAAATGAAAAAGTGGGGATTGCACCTGCGGAATTACAACGTCTAGTTACATTGAGGATGCGATATTCTTCCAAGTGGATTTTTCATCCTCACCAACTGGAACAAAAGTTTTCCATGTATACTTCTCACCACAACCGTGGTCTTCTGATTTTAGGCCACGGTATCCTTCGAACGCAAAAGGTAGATTAGTAATAACTGAATTTCCGCATTTGCTACATTCGCCCGACTCAACTCGTATATCGTATTTATTAGCCCAAGTTAAATAGTCAGTCTCTAAAGGAAATAACATGTCTTTCTCCATGAAAACCTATCGGTCTTAGGATGACATAAACTTTAGAAAAGGCCAAATAGTATTTATTTGAATACAATTTGTGATCCAGGGCTTTATTAAGGCGGTGTTCATGGACTTAGGTTATTAAAATTACTAAACTATCTTCATTGAAACCTAATTAGATTCGCTAATTTCAAGGAAGAAATATGGCCGGAAGAAGCGAGGCACAGACTCGTAAAGAATTAATAGAACCTAAGCTAAAAGAAGCGGGTTGGGACGACCATCCATGGCAAGTGGAATGGGAATATGTCATAACCAAAGACCGTATTCTTTTTCATGGTTCAAAAGCAGAGCGCCAAAAAAATAGTGGTAGGACTGCGGATTACTTACTTCGTTACGCAAAATCAAAATCAATTGCAGTTATTGAGGCCAAGAAAGAAGACCTTTCTCACATGGAAGGTGAAAAACAAGCGAAAGACTATGCTGAGAAGTTAGGACTATGGTTTGCTTACTCTACGAATGGTCATCAAATTGAATTTTATAATTTAAAAACTAATACACAAGAAACAGTAGAACGATTTCATACACCTGAAGAACTATTTAAAATGTGGTTAGAGCTTTCAGGTCTTGAGAGCAAACCAGAAGTGATAACTTCTTTGACTCACGAATATTACGACGAGTCGAAAATTGGTCAAAGACGAAAGCCTCGCTACTATCAAGAAAAAGCTGTTAATAAATCAATTGAAGCAATCCTGAGCAATAAGAAACGAGTACTGATTGCGATGGCAACTGGTACAGGTAAAACGTTCACTTCAATTCAGCTTGTTTATAAACTTTGGAAAGCTAAACGAGTTAAGAAAATTTTATTCATCGTAGATAGAAACCTTTTGGCAGACCAAGCCTTTGCAGATTTTGATAATGCAATGGATAAGGATGCTTGTTATAGGCTATCCCCCAAAGATGATAAGTTTCCTTTAGGTCGAGATTTGTATTTTGGGATTTATCAAACTTTAGTTGGTGTTGATGACGAGGATGAAACTAAACAAGTTGGAAGAGCTGATAGGTTCAAAGAGTTTCCTGCCGATTACTTTGATTTAATTGTTATTGATGAGGCCCACAGAGGGGCAAGGCGAAGTCAGGATGGTAAGGATGCAAGCTCTTGGTTTAGGCTTCTTGAATATTTTAATTCGGCAATACAGGTTGGTTTAACGGCAACACCTAAACGAGATGAGTCTAATGACACTTACTCTCACTTTGGTGAACCTGTAATTACTTATTCTCTTAGAGAAGGAATTGAAGACGGCTACCTTGCACCCTATATAGTTAAACGGGCCACTTCTAACATAGATGCACTTGGCTATCGCCCTGAAAGTGGAAGCATTGAAGACGTTAGAGGAAGGACACTTGAAATTAAAGATTACTTAACCCCTGACTTTGAAAGAAGCCTTTCTATTCCTCAAAGAACAAGGGCCTTTGCTTATCACTTACTGAGACATCTCTTTTCAACCGACCCACTTGGGAAAACAATGGTCTTTTGCTTAGACCAACGTCATGCACTTGATATGGCCAAGTATTGTCGTGAAGCCTTTCAAAAATATAAAACTAAACTAGGACTTGATGAGTACGAAGGTGATTATGCTGTTCGTATTACAGGTGATGATAAAGATAATAATGGAAAATATGCTGACCTTGAAAAATTTCAAGACTTAGATAGGTTTCAACCTGTTATTGTCACGACGTCGAAGTTACTTACTACAGGTATTGATGTTAAAAATGTTAAGAACGTCGTTCTCTTTAGAAATATCGCTTCAATGGTTGAATTCAAACAAATCATTGGACGTGGAACAAGAACTTATGAACCTCTTGATAAGAGTCGGGAAAAACTTGGCTTTTATATCCTTGAATACGCCAACTACTCAACCCAACTATTTAATGACCCTGAGTGGGATGATGAACCTCAAGAGTTTATTGATGATGGTGTAATTGTTGTTGATGAGGAAGAAAATATTGAGTCACCTGAGGCAGGTGTTCCCGTTGGTGAAGAGGAACAAAAAGAGACAAAAGTTGACTCAACTGGAATACATGAAGACTTTGATGATGAACAGACTCGTGCAATTCGTCACCGTATGAGTGAGCAGTTTCTTTCGGGCCATGTCGATATAGTTGCAGAAACTGAAACTCTAACCATGGGTGGAAAACCAGTTGATGCCGATGATTATGTTCTCTACGCTTCAAAGTCACTGTTAAAACATATACCTAATATGCAATCGCTTGCATCTATTTGGAGCGATGTGACTAAGAGAAATGAATTCAATGATGAAACACTTAAAGAACTTGAGTTCAGTGTGGAAGCCTTGAAGAGTATTTTCTTTCAAAAACATGGGACAAGAGATGTGGACTTATTTGATGTTCTTGCAAATCTTGTATTTAAAGAAAAGTTTTTAACCAAAGAAGAGCGAATTCAAAAGGCCAAAGAAGTAAACTCTGACTTCTTTAAGTCAAAAAATGAACAGCATGAGAAATTAGTCGCTGATATATTAGGTGTTTACCAAAGTGAAGAGTTCACCTCTCTTGCATTTACCAATGAATTTTTCCAAGTTCCCGCTATGGCACAGCACGGTGGTATTCAAGGGATAAAAGAAGTTCTTGGAGGAATGGACGAGACCAAAGAATTTGTGAATGGATTTCAAAAAGCAATTTATGATGAAAGGATTAGTGCATAGATGACCAACGATGATGAATACCTAAACATTCTCACATACGGTAAGCCTCAAGGGACTATTGAGTTAAAGCCTTATCCAAATGAAATACTAGACGTTGACCCACGAATTGTTGCAGAGATGAAAGCAAAACTTCGAGGTGAGTCGAGTACCAATATCTACGATGTAACCGATAGAGTTATAGATGAGCTATCTCTTGCAAGAGAAAAAAGAAAGCTACTCAAGGTTTTTGGAAGCAATTCTGAAATATCAGAGGCCTTCTCTTCAGTTAAAAGCATAGGACTTATTCAAGAAGAGATGAAGTTTGAGGAAGTAGATAAAGAATTACTCTCTGATTACTCGTTTGTTCAATCTCGTGAAGAGAATGTTGATGAAGTCGATTTCTTGATGCACTTTATTTTTGGAGAGAGACTAATTACCAAAAATGAAAGAACCCAAAATAATAATATATTTCAAAGTGTGTTTGCTGACTATAAGACGAGGCATTTTGATATTTTAAAGATAACTAAAGAAGTTATTGAAATGAATACAACTCTTGCTGACTTGTTTAGGTCTAGGAAGTTACTTGGACTGTTTGATGAGTTGTTATTTGAATTTTATGGAAATGTCAGATGAATGAATTGAATATACCTGAGAGTTGGGCTGAAACAGAAGTTGGTAATGCTATTTCGTTAAAAAATGGATTTGCTTTTAAAAGTAAGGACTTTTTGGAAAAAGGCGTTCATGTAATACGAATTTCAAATATCCAGAAAGGATTTATTCAGTTTGATAATACAAAAAAAATTGAAACTAATCCTGTGTATGATGAATCATTTCTTATTGAAAGTGGAGATTTGCTTGTTGCTATGTCTGGAGCAACAACTGGAAAAATGGGTATATTTGAAGGAAATGAAAAAGCGTATTCTAATCAACGTGTAGGGAACTTAAAAATTATCGTAGAAGGAAGTATTTTAAAACAGTTTCGCAATTACTATTTTGAAAATGTTTCATCTGATATTCTCGCAAAGGCGTATGGAGGGGCACAGCCAAATATATCAGGTAAAATGATTGAAGAATTAATATTACCTATTCCACCGATAAAAGAACAAGAACGAATAGTTCAAAAAATAGAATCTTGTTTTGAAAAACTTAATGCTACCGAACAAAGCCTAATCAAAGTCGAAACGTTACTTGAAAAGTACCGTGAGTCACTTTTGGCCAAGGCATTTCGTGGTGAATTCACTCCACAAAATGATAATGATGAGCCTGCCAGTGTTCTTCTCGAAAAAATCCGTATAGAGCGAGAAAAGACTGTTTCTGCAAAGAAAAAGAAAGTGCAAGTAGTTACACCAATTACCAGTGATGAGATGCCATTTGATATTCCTGATAGTTGGGAGTGGGTTCGTTTGGAAGAAGTATGTTCGATAATTGCTGATATTGACCATCAAATGCCAAAAGCGAAAGAGAAGGGAGTCATCTTCCTCTCGGCGAAAGATTTGAAAAATAGTGGAATTTTAGACTTCTCTTCACCTAAATATATCTCTCGGGAGGACTTCGACAGGTTGTCTCGAAAGATTAAGCCTCAGAAAAATGACATTATATATTCAAGAATTGGAGCTAGGCTTGGAAAAGCACGAGTTGTTGAAGTTGATACTGAGTTTCTAGTATCTTACTCATGCTGTACGATGCGACCTATTCACTCGATTGTTGATGTATATTTCCTAAACGCATTTTTAGACTCTGGATTTGTACTGAAACAAGCACTGAGAGACGTAAAAGGAATTGGAGTACCTGATTTAGGAATGGCCAAAATTAAAAACTTTGCTATCCCACTTCCACCCAAAAATGTACAAAGCCAAATTGTAGAAATTCTGAAATGTATCAATGAGAATATGTCTGAGAATAGAAAATATAATAAACACAAGTTGTTATTGCTTTCTAAGTTAAGGGAGTCAGTTTTAGCTAAGGCATTTGAAGGTCAACTTGTTGAACAAATTAACTCTGAAGGAACTGGTCAAGAGTTGCTTGAAAAAATAATAGCAACGAAAGAAGCCGAGAAACCAGTTAAAAAGACTAAAAAGAAAACAGCCAAAAAATCAGTGAAGAAAAAAAATACTAGAAAAAAGACATCAAAAAAGAAATAGGACGTATCAATGGGAAAGAGTGAATTAACAAATATTATTAAAAAGTGTTGTGACATATTAAGAACGGATGATGGGATAAGTGGTTCAGTTCATTATACTGAAGTTCTTTCTTGGATACTTTATCTTAAATTCTTCTCGGACAAGGAGAAAGAGAGGGCTGATTTAGCAGAGCTTGAGGGAAAGAAATATACTGCTCTTCTTAAAAAAGATTATCAGTGGGATATTTGGACTGACTCTAAAAAAGGTCTTACTGGAAAAGAACTTACTTCATTTATTAATGATGAGTTGTTTTTGTATCTATCAGAGCTTTCAGGCACTAAAGAAGGCGACCCAAGAGATATTATCTCTGCTATCTTTAAGAACTCTAATAATCGCGTAAACAGCGGTTATCTTCTTCGTGATGTAATCGAAGAGATTAAGAAAGTTCATTTTGAAATTGGTAAGGATATGTTTACCCTTTCTCATATCTATGAAGACCTTTTAAAAGGCATGGGCGAAGGTGGTGGCAACTCAGGTGAGTTCTATACTCCTAGAGCTCTTGTACGAGCCATGGTGAAACTTTTAGACCCTAAGATAGGTGAAACTCTTTACGACCCTGCTTGTGGAACAGGAGGTTTTTTAGCCGAAGCTCATTTGCACATGACACCAAAAGCGAAAACTCCAAAAGATAGAAAAATTTTAAATAACAAGACTTTCTTCGGGCAAGAGAAAACACCACTTCCCTTTATAATGTGTTTGATGAACTTGACCCTCCACGGAATGGATTACCCGCAAATTGTAAAAGGTAATACTCTCGCTCGTGATATTAGAACTATCGAAGACCATGAGAAAAAAGATGTGACTTTAGCCAATCCTCCTTTTGGGGGGAAAGAGCAGAAGATGATACAAAAGAACTTTCCAATTGAGGCCACTGCCACTGAACTTCTTTTTCTTCAGCACATGGAAAAGATGCTTAAAGTTAATGGGCGAGCAGGAGTTATTGTACCTGAAGGTGTTTTGTTTCAAACAGGCTCTGCTTATAAACAATTTAAAGAGAAGCTAATTAAAGAATGTAATGTTCATACCGTTGTGAGTTTACCTTCGGGAGTGTTCTTGCCCTACTCTGCGGTTAAAACTTCAGTGATATTCTTTGATAAGAAGAAGAAAACTAAAGATGTTTGGTTTTATGAACTACCTCTTATTGATGATAAGAAGCTCACCAAGAAAAATGGTATCACTGAGAAATATTTTAAAGAGCTTTTAAGTCTATATAAAAAGCGTGAAGAGACAGACCATAGTTGGCTTATTCCAGTTGAAAAGGTTTTAGAGGCCGAGACTAACTTATCTGCTTCGCACTATAGCCCTCATGGGATTGAAGCCGAAGAGCTACTTGAACCTGAGCAATATGCTGAAGAAATCAAAGGTCTTCTTCAGGCCAGTCTTAAAAATATTGATGAGTTAATCTCTGAGCTTGGTTAATAATGGAATTTGAACTTGACCAGTATAAAAATCTAAAATCACAACAAGTAGAAATTGCTAAAGGTCTCACGATATTGGTGGGAACAAATGGTAGTGGAAAGTCTTCCTTTTTAGAATATCTATTTCTTAATAATGAATTTGATAGCTCCATTGTATACTCATCTGGGATTAATGAATCTTTTAGTCCAAAATATAGAGAATATTTAAATTCTTTATATTGGCAGTCTAGAAGAAGTATTTTTTCTGAGAAGCAGGGGGATGTACAGAGTATAAGGAGTAAGTTCTTTTTTACGAAAGAATGGGCTCCCTTCTTAATTCTAGTTGCTAGCTTTTTGTCGACAAGCGATTCGAATATTCAAAAATGGATGAATCACTTTAATTTGAAAGTAGCCTTATTCAATTTTCAATTATACTTACCTTCAACATTTAGAAATAAATTAAAGGCCGCATATGAAGAGTTGGAAGCAGGAAGAGTGGATTATGGATTTGAGTCTTCAAGAGTCGTAAAATTCTTGAGTCGACTAGTTGATAATGAGCAAGAGAAGCTTACTAGTGACATTAGGGTAAACACTTCTTGGGGAAGTAAAGAAAACTTAACACCGAATCCTAGATCTTCAATGAATGCGGTCATTTTTACCCAATTATTTGAGTTATCTTTATTTACTAGTTCTGAAAATCAAAGTGAAGCTATTGGTAATTTCTTTCAAATGTTACAAGCTTTGTCTACTGGAGGTAGCAGGTCTCGCTTTATTCCTCTTGAGAATACAGAGATGATCTTTTCTAAGGGAGATAACCTTGTAAGTTTACAAAATTTAAGTGACGGAGAGTTTCAAATATTATTAAATTCTGCCCTGATTGATTTGTTTGATAACGATGATTCTTTGTTTCTTTTAGATGAGGTAGATGCGCATATACATCCGACTATGATAAATAAAGTTTGGAGCTCGTTTGATAATGTTGAAGGGTTTGTTTTTACAACATCACATAATTTGCTGACGATCTCAAATTCAGAATACAATAGGATTGTCTTTTTAGAGGATGGAACGATCGTCTCTGATACTGCAAAAAAAGTGAAGTTAGTAGATGATATATGTGGAACATTATTTGGAGCACCCATTTGGAAAAGCCTCTTATATACTGTCGAAAATTTAGTACTTATAGATGGGCTTGGTGACTGGGCAATTTTTAAAGAGTTGATGTTAAAAACTAATTACAACTTTGGAGATATTGAAAATCGTTTTCTTGTGATAGAAAGAAGTTCTGGGACAGATCATGACTCTAGAGAAAACTTATTGAAAGCAAAAAAAATATTTGTAGATGATATGTTACAGGTGGCTAAAAAATCTAAAATCCCTCAAAGTCAGATAAAGTTAAAAAATATATTTCTGATTTGTGACTCCGACGAATATGTATTTTCAGGAGAAGGGCTGGACATCCGAAGTGGGATACAACGAAAAGGAAGTATTAGGTTTAATGTACACTCGATTGTGTGGAACAGACGAAATATTGAAAGTTATCTGATTTCTCCAAACGCAAGATTACATTACGATGAAAGTAGTTCGGAAGGATTTTCTTGGGGAGAACTCTCAGGGTTTGGGTCATTGAATGAAAACAACTTAAACAATGAGAGCATAAAAAGAGTGGATAGCAAGGTAATCGTTCGACGATTTATAGGTGATGAGGGGTTTGATGATAGTCGAATGAAGGAATATGTTTCGCGTATGTCTAATGAAGAAGTTGATTTATATCTAACTCTTGTTGCTGAGAAAATGATTGAAATTATCAATGCCTGAATTAGGCGTTAGGGTTGAAATTTATTGTAACCCATGGATAAGTGCTAGGTCGAGGGAAGTGGACTTGAAAAATTGATAAATAATTTTCTAGGCTAACGAGCCAGTTTACAGTGTTGTGTCGCCTGAATAGGTTCACCAAAGGATTTAAAATGAATGTAAATTTAATTTACAAAAAACATGTCAATTATAAAATCAGAAAGTTCTTGGATGGTATGTTTAGAAAAATCGCTATTATTTCAATTCCCTTCGTTTGGGTTTTAAATATTAAAAGAATTGAGAGACCATTTGCTATATTCGGATGTTTTCTTTGGACTTGTGCTCTTGGCGTATATACCTATTTTCATTTAATAGAAAATTTGACCATTAAGCCAAGTACACCCCAAGGTTTAAAGGAATTTTTAAGCATAATACCCAGTGGAGCATATAGTACGATGGGATTATTCCTTGTTGCCCCATTCGCATTTCTATTATGGAAATATCGAAACGAAGATAGAGCGGCTGATTTAGAATATATTCGTAAAAAACAAAAAATGGAATTAGAAATTGGTATTATGAATAGAGTTACTGAAGATGAGGAGTCTAGGGCGACAATCCTTACTTCCCTGGTGGGTTTTGAACAAGGAGCAGAACCAAATATATTGTTTGCGTTAAATAAAATAATTGATAGGTCTTGGAAAAAGATAGATCCAACTTTTAATCCATATAGTCCTTCAGAAGAACAAAAGACGTTGTCAGGAATATTTTTTGGTTTTGTTGATTGTCTTAGTGCTTATGATCTTAGTGTAGCAGATGAAGATGTAGTTCATGAAGCTTTGTTGGAAAATTATATGGTAGATGTAAGTATAGTTTCGAGTAATTCTTTTCCTGAAGCGATTGATTATCCGAAATTAATTTTTCTAGAAGCGAAAAAGTTATTTACGACTGATGAAATGTCAGAAGAAATAAGTGAAATTTTAGAAAAGATTGAAAGGAATCGGAATTATATTCAAGTTTAAAATGGAATATATATCATATGCACGAAACCGCCTGCAAATCCTATAATAAGGAAACTGAGGAAAATAAAGTACTTTTAGATAATTGATTTCGCACACCACCTTGCTCAAACCCCAATCCCCACTTATTCTTAAATAGCGTTGAATCCACGCCACCCCCCTTCAAAGGGAAAGCACTGAGTGTAGGATTTTGAATCTAGAAGCGACTTAACCTTTAATTGGGGTTTGAGGCAGAAGAAGGGAATGTTTTGAAGACCTACAATTGGAGGTTTCAGTGAAACTATCAGCACCTATTTATGTATTGAAGAAGAAGGCGAAGGAACTTAAGCGCTCGGGCGTGATGACGCTTAATGAGGCCTTGGATGTGGTGGCACGGGAGGAAGGGTTTTCTTCTTGGAGCTTGCTTGCCTGTAAAGGCGAGGAGCTTTTTCCTCGGGACCAAGGGGAGATTCTTGGTTTTTTAAATGCTGGGGATCTTATGCTTATTGGGGCCAGACCTGGGCATGGGAAGACGACTTTTGCCCTTGAGCTTTTGGTGCAAGGGATGAGGGAGGAGCGGCAGTGCTTTTTCTTTTCTCTAGAGTACACGTTTAAGGATGTGCTTTCTAAGGTGGCCGATTTAGATGAGAGTATAGGGGCGAATAATGAGTATCTTCATTTTGATTTTTCTGATGAGATCAGCGCCAGCTATATTGCGGGAAAGGTAACCCCCGGATCAATTGTGGTTATCGACTATCTTCAGTTACTCGATCAAGTAAGGAGCAAGCCTTCCTTGCAGTCCCAAGTAGATGAGCTTAAAGAATTTGCTACTGCGAATGAGTGTATCTTGATTTTTATAAGTCAGGTTGATCGTGAAGCGGATGGGAAGAAGCCTGGGCTTGCGGATGTGCGGCTTCCTAATGAGCTTGATTTAGATGTGTTCAATAAAGTTATCTTTATTCATGAAGGGCATCAGTATTTTGTACGCCCAGAAGGAATATTATGGATCGATTAATTGCTACAAGACGGAATCGACTTGATAGAGATGACTATATTCATGTTTACAGGGCTATACATTCAAAAAGTGTCACACCGGATGATTTTATTCTTATCAGTAAGATAGTTAAGTATAAAAACAAAAAATGTGGAACAGAGAAAAGTTCGAAGTTGGCTTTGGCTAAATTTGGAATAATAGATAAAGAGATAATGCGGCTCATTTATCTGGGACTTTTGGTTCCAGATTTAATAGAAGATTCATTTTCAATTAGTTGGCATTTGGATGAGGCAAATTACACATTAACTAAGTTTTGTCTATCTCTTGTCGAGGGCGTTGAGTTTGAAGAAGATCTTAAGGCTCCAGAGGTTCTAGATCGATTAATGATTCTAGATGACCTTGCAGATAATAATTTGTCTTATTATTTATCTCTCAGTATTAATAATAAGAGTGAATTTAGAAGCTATCTCATCGAAAGGCTTGCTCAGTTATCAAATGAAAATTTGTTTCCTGATTTGGATCGTCCTTTTTCCCCGGGAATTGATTGGAAAAATTTTGAATTATCAATTGAAAGACATTATTTCTCTAAACGAGCTATGTCTCCTGATGAAGAAGAATTTTTATTTTGTATTTCAATAGTAAAGGAATTTACGATACCCGAGTTTGAACAAATCGTTCAGAACTGCAAATCCGCAGTATTAATAATGAGCCTAGGAACACGATTACCAACCAAAATAGAAGAGATGTTAAAGGTTAGCCCTGTGTCAGCTCTCGTTTCATCAAAGATAGGAGAGGCCATCGCGGACCTATGTTCATATGAAATGTCGATTTGGACTCAAGAATCTACTGCGTGGCGATCATATTCATATGACAAAAAAGAAAGTATCACTCCTCCTCTTGAGCTTCTTAAGAAAAAATCAAAAATTGAAGAAAATTCAATTAAGGGAATTTTACGTTTCATGGACTCTCAATTTCAGACTGGAAATGAAGAAATAGTCCAATCTCAATTAGAGTCTTTTTTTAACTTTACCTTTAAAAGTATGGTTAATAGTCAATATTCTTTTAATCAAATGGAATACTCAATTCCTTCTGCGATTAAACAGTTTGTTGAATGTTTAAACAATAATAAGGCCCAGCTAAGTGACGTGCCTTTTAAAGAATTTCTTAAGTCTTGGTATCATGATTTTGAGAAGCTATACTTTTTCTCACTAGTATTAAGTGATAATAGTCTGGACTCTTCTATAGAAAAATTTATTGTATCGGGACTCCTTTCATATATGGAAAATCAATCCGCAAATCCAGAAGAAGTACCTTATATCCCCGATGGAACAAGTTTTAAACTAGCTCAAATATCTACAGCTTTTGTAAAAAGAGATGTACTGAAGAGTCAAATACTTAGAACACTTAAGTTTTATACGGAACTGATTATCTACGAGAATGAAAACAACAAAGAAAAGTATGATCAAGTATTTAAATATCAACAAATATTAGGCTTTTATGTTTCTCTTCTAATGTCTAATGACCTAACTGAATTTAAAGATGAAGTTAAAGACTTTATTAAAAATACTATAAAACCAATTCTTGATTCCCAAACGAGTGTCATTCATCTAGGACCATTGAAGTTGTTACCGGATTTGTTTGCTGAGCATGAGATAAAGATTGATGAACAAAAAATTTTTAACTTAAGAAGTGGTAAAGATATCGTTGCTCTTGAAAAAGTCGACTCAGGAACTAAAGCACGAATTTTAATTAGTAGGCAAGACTTTAAATCTTTGGATCTTTTGATAAAAAGTGAAGAAGATCTTGAATCTGGAAGTTCAGTTGCAAGCGGACAAAAAAGTACTTTAATTTTTAACAAACTTCTTTGCTACCACAATCTGGATAACAATTCAGTTTCAGAAGCAATTGAACTAGTGAGGCTTTTTAATCTAAGCCGCCATTGTGTGGGAGTCTCAGCTAGCCAGAAGTATCCCCTTGCAATTAAAACGGCACTGTTTGCCAACGATTTCGAGTCGGCATCTCTGTATGCAAAGGATTTTTGTAAAGAAGAACCTTACAACTTAACAGCATGGGATACTCAAGTCGTAGTGAGTCTTTCTAGTAGAAACGTAGTGGAAGCGTATAGAACTGTGAGTGAAATTCCAGAAGTCTTTAAGGGGACGCCTCGTTTTAGAGAATTGACTATAGCTGCAAAGGCCATGCTCTCTGGTCTATTTTCAAGTGATGCTAATGAGTTTGCTATTAAGTATCAAGATGAAATTAAATATAATTTTACATTACTGTCCCATACTATTTCTCTTCTAATATCTAAGGGAGAGATTAAAAAGGCACAGGAATTGTGTACGTTGTTTAAGAACTTGAATGTAGGAAAAGATCCAATTGATGAACTAATAGAGGCGATCGAGAAATTCGCAATTTCAGGTTATCAAGAAATATTAGAGTTTAATAAATTCTTAATTGCTCCTGTTCTGAGGAACTCTGAGTCAATAGTGTTGTTAAAGTTAAAAGAAATCTATAATGGATCTAGCCCAAAAAAGAAAGTGAAGGTCGCTTGCTTTGGTAGGTCTGCGATTGGAACAAAAGATGAATTGGAAAATGAAAAAAAATCAGATTTTGAAAAGAATACAATTCCATTGGTTAAAGAATATGTTGATTCAAAAGGGTGCAACTTTGTAGTTTTCTCTGAACTTTCTGTACCATTAAGCAGTATTGAAAAATTAAAAGATATAGCCAGAGATAAAAGAGTTTGGATTTTAGGAGGTCTTCAATATCGAATTGAAGATAATCCAGATACACAGATAGAAGATGCCCAATTCGTAAACAGTTTTGTTTTTATAGATGATCAAGGTAAAGAGACTATAAGTGGTTCAAAGGTCGCGATTTCACCACGTGAATTACGCAATGGGGTTGCTCGAGGCTCAGATGTTCATATTCTTTCAGGTACTCCATTAGGGACGATTGCTGTATTAACTTGTTCAGAGTTATATGTTTCTGAATTGAATACTTTGTTAAAGAGAAATGATATCGATTTTATACTTTCACCAAGTTACAATAACCATGAGCATATTAAGGAAATTTGTGTTTCTCGTTCTTATGACTTCTTGTCACCAGTTCTTGTCGTAAATGGTAAAAATGAGTCAATATTTAGTATGGCATGTTACAAAGGTGACATTCGTAATAAGTTTTCGAAAGATGCTCAAGAGTATATAGAAAAAGATTTCATTGTTGAATTTGATCCAACTATTGAATCTTCGAAAAAAAATAAATTTGCAAAAGAAGTTGTAACTTAACTTTAGATAGCTTTTTCTTTATTGTCATTACCGATATTCTTATAATGATGATTGAAATGATAAGTACACTTTTTGAATCTAGGATAAATTAACATGAATAAAAGAATAATTAATATTGTTATGTTTACTGTTTCTGCATTTGGGTGGTTCAGTTATCAATGTTCTAGCAATGAAATTGAGCCTGGTTATGTATTTGTATGGGGGAAGGCTATTCTAAGGTTTTTCAATGTAAACAATTCTGTGATTTCGGGTATTATGGTTACTATCCTGGTCGTCTCAATTGCATTTTTAATTAGAGGAAACTGGAAAACAAGACTAGCGGATAGAATTCTTGGTCCCTTACTTCGTAAAGCTGAACAAATCAATAATACTTTTTTTAGACTATTTATCTTTCTTTTACTTGGTCATTTAGTTGGGCGATTTTTGTTTACACTTGTGTTAAAAAAAATGACCTAGTTAAATGTAAGATAATCTATCTATCTATCTATCTATCTATCTATCTATCTATCTATCTATATGTTCTATATAAGCCTCTATTTAATTCCCGATTTTTATAAATACTACACTGTGATATAGTTCTCTGATGAATTGTCTAATGTGCGGAAATATTTTGAAAAGATCTGGAGCCTCTGAAGAAATGGATGATTTCGATGAGAATATGACAGATGGTCAAATGACCGATTATTTTACTGCATTAGAAATGGGTGATAATGGAAATTGGAATGTCGCTACAACTGAATATAGTTGCATGTTTTGTCATTATACTATTGAAGAAGTTAGCGATACATTAGAGATTTTCCGTTCATTGATTATAGTGTGGCATGAAAAAGCCAACGAAGACGGGGATATCTTTTCAAAGTTTGTATTTCAATATCTTTCTTTTGTAGCCCACCTCAAAAATAATCTTTTTTCGGATATTGGATTCGATAGAGGAATGATTCAGAGTCTGAAAAATGATGAGAGTATTAAAAAAAGATATTTGAGTTTAGTAGAATCAAACTTTGAGATATTTTATGCATGGCAAGAGGTTATAGAAGAGTTAAAAAGAAAACCATTGAAGAACTCATCACATGATATCGATAATCCTACAGTTGATGGAAGATGGAATGATACAGATTTAAGGAAGGTTAAGAATCAAAAGTGTTCTAAAAGAAAGGGGGTTATTTTAAATCATAAGGATTGGGGAAATATGATTGAATTTTGGTATGGAGTAAGAAATAATTTGTTTCATGGTGGTAAAAATCCAGATTTACTAAGGGACAGCTTTCTCGTTCTAAATGCTTATATAACACTCAGGGGATTAATGGAGATTGAGTTAAGGATATAATTTCTAATGAAAACATATAACTCATTTTAATTGAGTGTTTTAACATTCCCATGACAATTCAATTCTGACTTTCTGTTAAGATAATATTTACAGGGAGCTCAGAATAAAAATCACACTAATTGATCAGCGTTTTTTCAAAAAAGTAAGCTTTGAGACGGGCTTTAGTTATCAGTCTCTTTTTTTTGGACCATTTTTACATATTTATACAGGTGAGTATTATTTCTTTTTATTGCATGCTCTTTGTAGTGTGGGGAGCTTTGGGTTCTTTTGGCTGTGGTATCCGTCCTTTTATAATCGCAAACGTATTCGGCAGGCTTTGGAGCGGGGATTTATTCCTGAGAGTCCTGAGGCTCTGGAAGTGCTTAAGATGGAGCTTGATATGGCAGTAAGTGATCATATTGGGACTTCGGCGTCTGGGTGTGCTGTGCGGATTACTGAATCGGAAAGGCCTAAGCTTCGGGATCCTTATCCTATGTTTTCAAAATATTCTTAATTTGAGATAAGGGCGCTTGCGCGCCCTTCTTCTAGAAATTCTTAAGCTACTTCTTTTTGGTCATCTGAACTTGTTGTTTCTGTCTGTTCCTCATCTTCATGAGTTGATGACTCAGGATGGCCTGGAGCTTCGGAGATATCTGAATACGATTCTTCAGAGAAATCACCTTGAGTCTCAGATCCCTTGTTTTTCTTGGGTTTTGTTTGGTTGAGGTCTTTGAGCAGCTTTTTGTTCAGCTCAGTACACTCGCCTTTGATAACTTGATTTTCGATTAGATCTCTTACGACGTCTTCGCTAACTTTGACGTCATGGATATCTTGGAGAGTCTTAGAGACGATTTTTGTTACCTTAGAGCTAAGTAGGATGCTTACGATATCTGAAACGTTAGTGGCCTTCTGGTGCTCTACAACTTTGTCCCAACTTCCGTCTAGGTATGAGGCCTTTGAGAAGACATAGAAATCTTCGGTTAGGGACTCTATGTCGTTGTTAGTTGAGAAGTCGATGAAGTGGACCATTTCACTACTGGGCTTTTTGTTTTTTGTGCCTTTCTTTACTTTGAAAAGTTCCCAGCGTTTTCCATTGGTTAGAATGAAAAAGGGAGTGTTTGTGTTTAAGCAATAGGTTCTGGTTTGCTCTTCGTACTTTTTGGACAGTGGTTGACCAACTGCCTTTGCTTCGATGACAAAATCGATATAATCGGTTTTCTTTTTGGCATAAGGGCTGCCCTGAACTCTTACGATATAGTCCAGCCTACCGTTTGATTCTCTTTGCTCAGTCACAAGCTCGTTGTATTTATCAAAACCTAAAACGTCACCTAAAATGTCGTTGATAACAATCCTTGCGTCGTCTTCTGATGATTTTGGTTTTGCAATTAATCCCTGAATGATCTGTGTGTACTTTTTTAACTCATTTGAAATGGTTTTTTTGTGTTTCGATGGAATCCGAATCATATTTTTCTCCTAGATAGGGAGTCTTCTCGGTTGATTTTTTAAACCCGAAAGTTAGGAATTATTAAATATTCTTCTTTTGAACGAATACGGGACATTAATTAAGTTCGCAGATCGTGACTTGCTTCAGAGATTCTTTTCAATAGGTACCTTTTCAATAGGTACCTGGTTACTTGTAGAAATGAAAAAGGGCGCTGGCGCGGCCTTCCTTTAAATTCCTGATTTTGCTCAAGTCTGACGAATAATTTTAAGTATTTATCCCTGATATCCGATAAAATCTGTATGGACAATAAGAAGGGAGATCTCTCCCTAAAAGAAATGCAAGAGATGATGAATCTGTTTCAGTATTTTCAAGTCTATATAGATATTGAACTGAAGGAGAGGCTGAAGTCCAAGATTAGTGAAGAAGACTCGGCTGAAGCTATTTCATGTATCTCTGGAATCGTTAAGGATTCTTACAAGCACGAAACCAAATTTCAAAAAATTGATAAAGACTCTTTTTATAATTTATTTGAAGAGGTTGAGAAAGAACACTTTGATGAGTTCATTAATCTAGCAATGCCTGAGGAACTAGCTGAGGGCAAAACAGACCTTTTTCAATTTCTGGGAAAAGAGCTACATGAAGATTTTTATTCAGATAATTTATCTTCAATTATGGATTCCTATCAAACAGGAGACTTTTCAAATCTTTTGATAGAAAAAATTGGAAGTAAGTTTAACTTTGATTTTAACGATTTTAATAAAGTAATCACTCGTAGGGAAGTACCCCTTAGTGCCTTTGAAGAAAAAGGCACCTACGCTTCTATGAGAATCGATATCGTAGCAGAGTTTGGCGATAATATTCTTCTCATAGAAAATAAGACCAAAACCTCGGAGCATGATAACCAGACTCAGAGATATTATAATGCCGTTGCTAGAAAGTATCCCAAAGAGAATATCTATTGCTTATTCTTGGCCCCAAGCCTTCAAGAGTTTTCTTGTCCTGAGTTTAAGTTCTTCAGTTACTTTGATCTCTTCTTGATCTTGACGGAAGTTTATGGAGAGTTCGCCGGAGAGATTAACAACAAGCATATTGAACCATTTTATAATGAATTAAAAAGAATATTTTTTGATCCCGAAAGAAAAGCCATTTTAAATGCTAAAAAATATAGGAGCGTTTCATGAACGAAAAGAAGTTTTCACCCCTCTCTCTACAGTATTCCCTGCATATTAATCATATTAATAAGGCCAGAGAGCACTTTGAGCATGAAATGGCTTCATTTATTGGTGATGTCTCCGATATCCTCCGAAGCTCTTTAAATGAAAAGTTTCTTGAGAAGGAAGGTCTGAGTATCGAAGAATGTGACGTTAATAAACTTAGCGGTTCAGGTCGGCTTTATTCCCTTAATGTGAGGACTTCCTTTAAAATTATGTTCAAACCAAAAGGTAAAACGAGTAAAAGGTTTGAGATAGGTCAGATTAATACTGGTATTAAATTTGAAGATAACTTACAGAACTATTCTTGGTTTTTAAACTTTCATAACTCCAATAAGCTTGACCGGCAAATCGATGAAAGATGCCGCGACATGATTCATCAACTTAAAGGTGAAGAAAAGGAATCTTTTCAAAACTCGATTCACTATAAGAGTGACTCTCTATATTTCTTTAAGAAAGAAGTTAATGAGAGTTTCTCAAAAGATATTGAGGAACCTATCTTTGGCGTTTGTGAAATGCTTCTTCAATCTATTAGAAGGAGTGAAGACTATTTGAAGATCTATGCTAAGAAAATTAAGGTCGCTGCTTAATAATCATTTTTCAAAAGGATGACTTATGTCTGAAGACCTAAAAAAATCGGCTAAGGAGTGGTTTAAGAAGGCCACTGACGTTGCTACAGAAACGGCTACGGCCATAAAATCTGAGTACGACGGCTCTGAATTAAAGAAGAATGTTGATGAAAAGCTTAAAGAGACTGAAAAGGTTCTCGATGACCTGGGAGTAACTGAGAAAGCCAGTGAGATTAGCTCTTACACTTCAGATCAGTTCGATAAAGTCTCAGGAAGTAAGATCCTTGAACTCGTTGAAGAGAGGCTATCTAAACAGGACTCTTATAACGACCTTTTAGCCGAAAAACTAGACGAGGCCCTCAACCGGGTTTCTGAACTAGAGAAAAAACTAGGATCTAAATGAGTATTTCTGAATTTATGAAGAAACATAAAAGTTCAGATAAGACTCCCTTCGTAGAAAGAATCAAAAAATGGGAAATTGAAAAAGATGTAAATGACTTCTTAGGCACAACGATAATGGCTGGAGTCACCTTAGGGGATATCATTTTAGATGGTTCTCTTCGAGATAAAATTGATCCAGATGTCTTTGAGTCCTTTAGCAGCTTAATGAATGAAAAGGCTGATTCTTTTGAAGAAATCCGCGACTTAATTGTTGAAAAATACGAGATCTCTGGCGCTTCTGTTGGTGGGCTTCTCAATAAAATCCAAGGTCAATTAGGTGAGAACACATTTATTAATAATGTGGGTTCTCATGCCCACCTTGCCTCTGACGGGGCTCAAAAAGGTTGGGATGTTCAAATCGATCATGGAGACGCAAGCCAATATGTACAAGTTAAAATTTATAATGATGCCGATGGTGTCATTGAGAAGATAAAGGAAGTAAATGGGCATGTTGACTTGCAAGGAGTAAACGAAACAGTTTCACAAGTTGATTTTGCCGTGAACTCTGACATCTTCGAAGAAGTAAAAGAAAAAGCTCTTGCTCTAGGTCTTAAGAATGAAATCTTAGATGTAGGAGCAACAAGAGATGATCTTCGTAACCTACTCAGCTCAAATTTTGAAGATATTAAAAACTACAATGGTCTCTCTAACTTCTTTGGGGAAACCTTAGGAAACACTTTATCTGCAGGAGCTTTACACGCTGTTATAAATGGTTTCTTTGTTTGGAAGGGTTCTAAAGAAGTTGATCAGGCCCTCGATGACACTTTTCATAGTACATCTGTATCGGCTGGAGGGATTGCCGCTTCGATGATCGTAGAAGATCTTCTTTTCTTTGGAGGTCCTGTGGCAGGACTAGTTGGCCTTGGTATTGGCGTAGGAACTAGAAGTGTTCTCAGAAGGATTTCAGATAGAAGGTTTCTTGTTGATAGGTTAGAGAACGCTAATGTTGAATTAAGCGGTCTGCTTGAGAATATAAAGACTACCTAGAAGTTCACTGGATAGTCTCTTCCTTAGGCAAATCTAAAACAGCGCTTTCCGTCTGAATTCATGTTTAGGCTAGCTAAGTAAAAAATAGAGGATATAAGGTGCGAATTTGTCACCTTTAAAGAGTCTTAAAAAGTGTTCTTCTAATTATAGGTATCAATAAGAAATAGGCCTAATAAAGCTCTTCACCTTGATCTAAAAGAGTTAGAAACAAAAGCATATCAACTTCAACCTCACAGTAGTTTGGTTGCATATACTCACAGAGATTATAAAAGGCCTTATTATGATCTTTTTCTTTAAAGTGAGCGAGCTCGTGGACGACTAACATCTCAAGCATCTCTTTTGGTGCAATCTTTAAACTCATCGCTATTCGAATTTCATGTTTATTTTTTAATTTTCCTCCATGATTTAGGCTTACAAAAGTATGAGTTCCAAGAGCATCGATAACCAGGTCTTTTTGTTTTCCATACTTTACTTTGTCGATCTGAGGAGACTTCTTCATGTACTTCTGTTTGAGAGCGTTAGCATACTCGTATAGCTGCTTATCAGAATTTATCTGATGACCAATGGGGTATTTAGCGAGTAGATGTTTTTTTAAATTACCACTCTTAATCAGTTGTTCGACTTGATCTCTTATATGTTGAGGATAGCCTTCGAAATAATCTCTTTTTGTCATAGGTAGTTGTATCATATCTATTTTTTAATTCCACAAGCAAATCAGGTACCTGGTCACTTGCAAAAATAAAAAGGGGCGCCTATTAAATGCGCCCCTTCTAGAGAGATAGAATTATTTAATGTACTTCTTAGTCCTTACAACGAACAACTACAGTAGCTCCATAAAGACCAGATACATGGTTAAATGTTACTCTACTTGTAGAAGTATAAGCTTTTCTTCCAAAAGATCCGTCTTCTAAGTCTGAATGAGTAGGATTACAGCTCTTTAGAAAAGAAAAACGTGTTCTTCCCCAAGTGTCTCCGTTAATTTCTTCAACCATGTCCATTGCTTGTGCGTAAGCGGCTTGTCCTGACTCAGCACCTTTAATCCAAACAATTTCAGTCTTGTCTAGGTTTCCAGCGAATGATGATAGTGATAGTAGTGCTGCGGCAATAGCGATAAATTTTTTCATATAAACTCCAATAGTTTGTTGGGCATCAGCGCCCTGTGTTTCATTGACCAAGTTATAGGGGAGAGGGATTTATTTTTCTTTATGAAAATGAGTTTTGAGTCAGTTTTCCTTAACCGCTCGTAAAGCAATATTTTAGGCAAGTTAGGCATGTGTTTGTCCTTGATAAAGAATTAGGAGCTAGGCAAATTAACTTTGGGTTATGAAATTATTGAATCCTAGAGATAAATAACTGCTTATCTGTCTAAAAACTGATCAAATCTCAAGATCTAAGTGACTTGAATTGCGTGGCTTAATTGGCATCTTTATTGCTCTTTAAAGAGGTATATAAAACTTAGGAGAGAGAGATGAAATCGATTATACTTTTGGCATTGGCGCTAAGCTTTTCTGCAAACTTAATGGGCGCAGAGTTTGTTTGTACTGCTCCTGATGGAAGGGCCTTTCCTGAAAAAGAAATAAAAATTACGTTAAACAGTTCAGGTAAAGATATTTTCGAAGCCACTGATGATGATCCTATGACTCTAGAACATATGAAAGAAGACCGCCTAAGATGGAAGTTTGGCTTCTTTAATATTGAAATGGTTCTTGACGCTAGAAAGCAAAGACTTGAGATATATGATGAAGATGGGATCCTTGAAGAGACCTATCCACTAAATTGTTCAAAAGCTGAAGAAGCTGAACAAGAAATGATCGCAGGATTATTACAGCATGGAAAAATGCTCGCGCAATCCCCAGACTACAAAGAGATGATCTCAGACGTACCTAGAGATGCTCGTGAGTTTGAACTTCCTATGGTTCAAGAGAGATCCTTTAATGAAGGAACCGCCATTTCTAAATAGAGATGGGACTTGGTTCCTGCAGACTTGTGCTAAGAAAAAAACTACGCAGCTTTGGTCTCTGGGTTTGAATTGACCTTAATAGGTACTACATTAGATGTATCAAGAATTTCTTCAGGGACTATCTCTTCAGATTTTACAGAATTTCTTATTAAGCTCGTCATTCTTACAAGAAAAGGAGCGGTGATCATCGTGACAAGAATACTGGTGACAACTAGTTTGTTTACAGGCGTGTCTATAATATTAAAGTGAAGAGCACTTCCGATTAAAACAATTCCAAATTCCCCCGCTTGAGAAATGAGAAGACTTACTTTTATGCCAGATTTAAAGTTTCCATTTTTAATTCGTCCTATGGCCGTAAGGATGATTGATTTGGTTGCAATGATTCCAAGAGAGAGAAGGCCCACTTGCTGCAAGTTTTCGGCTATGAATTTGAAATCAAAATTAATTCCTAAGGTCATGAAAAACAGGCCCATGAGGATCCCTTTAAAAGGGAGGGTTAAGCTTTTGATGCTTGTTTTAATTTCAGTGTTTGCTAGGAAGGCCCCTGTTATAAATGATCCCATAGGCATTGATAGACCAATCTTTTCCATTCCAATGGCCATCCCAATCATTAAAAATAAGAAAGACGCTAAGGATATTTCAGGATCTTGTGTTCTTTTAATAAATGAAATGGCTGGCTTTAAAACAAAGAAGCATAGAAGAATTAAACTGCAAAAGAGTCCAAACTTTAAGGCAATACCTGAATAGCTCATCACTTGCTGAGAGCTGGAGTCAGTTGCGAGTAAGGGGATAATCGCCAGGAGGGGAACAATGAGTAAATCTTGAAATAAAAGAATACTTAGAGAGGTCTGGCCATGACTTAAGGTGAGTTGAGATGTCTCGGCCATATGCGATAAGGCAAAGGCGGTTGATGATAAAGATAAGGCAGCGCCCACAAGAAAAGCCGCTTGGTAGCTTAATCCAAAGGCCACTCCGATGAAAAAGAAAATAATAGTGGTCAAAGTCATTTGAAGACCACCTTCGAGGATTATATTTTTTCGAAGTTGTTTTAGCCTGGCTGGGCTTAACTCAAGGCCTACAATAAAAAGAAGAAGGGTTATACCGAGCTCGGCCAACTGAACAATACTCTTTGAGTTATCAATCAGGCCTAGGCACATGGGGCCAATTAGGATACCCGCTACAATATAGCCAAGCATTGATCCTAGCTTAAGGCGCTTAAATAAGGGCACAAGAGCTAGTGTTGCTATTAAGAAGTAAAATGTATCCATTAGGAATTCATGAAGATTCAGCCGTATATCCTTGTATTTAGGGATGTTCATCCCGACTTATCTACTCGGCTAAAAGAGGCTAAAACTTTAGTGTTTAAGGGAGGTATTTCTCCAATCATTTCTAGGCTTGAATCTGATCATTGAAGACCAACTAACACCATGCTGCTTTAACTAACCTAAGACTTTGTTATTCTCCCCCCTAAACAAAAATCAATAGGAGAATGCTATGGCAGTTAAACTCGGTGATACCGCACCAAACTTTACGGCAATGACGACTGAAGGTGAGCTTAATTTTCACGATTGGATTGGCGATAAATGGGCCATTCTTTTTTCTCATCCAAAAGACTTCACTCCAGTTTGTACAACTGAACTTGGAACAGTCGCTAAGATGAAAGATCAATTTGATAATAGAAACTGTAAGGTCATGGCCTTAAGTGTTGACTCTGTTGAAGATCATCACGAATGGGTTAAAGATATTAATGAAACTCAAGGGACGACTGTTAATTATCCAATCGTTGCTGATACTGACCGCAAGGTTGCCGATCTTTATGACATGATCCACCCAAATGCTCTTAACACTCTAACTGTGCGTTCAGTATTTGTTATAGGTCCTGATAAAAAAGTTAAGCTTACTCTTACTTACCCAGCAGCGACAGGAAGAAACTTTGATGAAATTCTTCGTGTTGTAGACTCGGTTCAACTGACGGCCAATCATATGGTTGCCACACCAGCAAACTGGAAAGATGGTGATACTTGTATTGTAGTTCCAAGTTTAAGTGATGATGAAGCGAGAGCGAAGTTCACAAAAGGGATTGAAGTTATCAAGCCTTATTTAAGAACGACTCCACAACCTAATAAATAATGATTAGTGAGATCTCAATAGGCCAAGCAAGGGCCTGTTGAGATCTTCATTTTTAGAAATTATCTTCTTACCATTATCTCAAAAATTTCACTAGAAGCATTAGACCCAGAACCCGTCTCTACAATACGCGCATTAAAACGAACTCCTATAGGAAGAACGGAGATATTCACAACGGCCATATTGGTTTTTTGTGAAATATTTATGCTCAATTGTTCTTTATGATTATTTTCAATATTAGTCACTTCAAGAACGCAACTAGGACCAGTTCGTCCATCAGGGATTTCTCTTACGCACCAATTAAATAAATCTCCCATGCGATTTCCATCATTACTCATGAGCTCACCAAAGATCACATCTGCAGAGGGAACGGCGTGAATAAATAGGTTTGTTGAATGATAATTCTTGGCCTTACAAAAACGAGAATAGATCTTTGCTCCTTGCGACTTTCCGTCCTTACAGACGAAGGCATCTTGAACTTTTATTTTTAGATTAGGTCTGTTTGCTCCAAAAAGAGGAAGGCAAAAAAGGCAGCTTAAGATAAGGGCAAGTTTCATAGTTTCTCCAGAGTTTTTCTAATTT
Source organism: uncultured Halobacteriovorax sp. (assembly GCA_913061265.1). Classification (GTDB taxonomy): domain Bacteria; phylum Bdellovibrionota; class Bacteriovoracia; order Bacteriovoracales; family Bacteriovoracaceae. Next base: position 439,877 of record CAJXVS010000002.1, read on the forward strand.
TAAGGGATAACTAAGGCACTAGCCATGAATTAAAACTATAGATAAATACTCTTGTACTTTATTAGCCGGAGCCTACATATAAAAACAGAAACTTAAGGCCCGCATCCTCATTAGCAACCCTTTTATGTCCTTAAAAAAAACGACAAAACTCCGAAGAGTTAGGGTGAGATTTTCCTTAACCTTGTCCATTTTATTATTACTGCTTGGGTTCTCAAACCTAACGGCGAATGATGACTTTTGCGTGGAGTGCACCTCTTCTGGTGGCGGCTACGGAGGTAGTTCCCCAGGATTTAATGGGGGAGGAATGTTTGGCGGCGGGTTTATGAATCAGAACACAATGTTTGATGAATCTGGCAATATTCAAGATAACGAAGATACGGTCTCAACTATAGCGATGACTCTTGGGTTTAATTTCTATGGTGGCAGCGAAAGACAGGATCAGAATACTTCTAAAGAAAGACTTGATGTCCTCATGAACCAATATCAACTAGACCGCCCTGAAAATTATGATTTAAGAGATAGAGTTTTCTCTCAAGTGGCCATGAGTTTGGCCCAGAGAGAAATGTCAATGGAAGGCGGTGGCTTTGATTTTAATGTTGAGTATAAATCTACCGACGCTCTTAATGAATTTGAAAGAACTCTCTCAGACTCAAATATTCCACTACCAAGTGAGATGTCCTCGGCCTATCAGCTTAAAAATTTAGTTGAGCAAGCCGGAGATGATCACCTTGAGTTTCTAAGAGAGGTAGATGCTCAATTTACTGGAGATCAAAAGCAGAAGGTTCTGATGGACTCAATGATGAGGTTTCATCAGGATGCTGATTCTAAGCGTGACTTTATTCAAGAGATACTTAAAGGAGAAGTCGACCAGGACTTTTTAAACATGCTTTTAAATAATGAACTCATGGCGGGAAGTAACCCTTGGGCAGGAGATCCTACTCCAGGGCTTTTAGAGCTGATCGCTGAACACGTCGATTTTGACCATAAAGCGGGTTTTACTAATGAGAATATACTATGCCAAACCTTAGCTCCGAGTTTCTATTATACTGAAATGGGACAGAGGCAAGCTGAAGAGTCCATGAGAGACTTTGATAACGCGATCCTTGAAGGGGGAGGCTTTCCGGGTTCTGGTTCTGGCTTTGGCGGCGGAATGGGTGGTGGTTTTCCAGGAACTCCTGTCTTTAGTGGAGATGGCGCAGATGCTTCTGATGAATATTTAACAGCAAGAGAATTTACTGAAGATACTTCTTATCAATATACACCTCCATCACCTGAAGAGATTAAGGAGCAGCAAGAGGCCATGAAAAAGATGGCCACTAAGATAGCTCAAGAAAAAGTAAAGACCCTTTTGTCAGTTGGAGCAGACCCTAATGTTACTTGCAAAGATGGTATGAGCGTTAATGATAAGCTATTTCTTCTTGAAGAAGAGGGGCTTTTTGATAAAGGCCTAAGCTCTGAATATGGAAATGGCCCTTCCGAGTCCGGCACTCCTTGCGTTGGTCACTTAGATGATTCAGACTTTGTAGGTCTTTGCGATACCGTTTCAATCATAGCGACTTTAACTAATAAACTAAAACGCAATGAAGAAATAAGAGAGGGCAGAGAGTCCTCTGGAGTGTTGAATAATATTTACGGTGAAGGAACTTCACTATGTAATTTTGTTTTGCTTGATAAGATGATGACCTTTGGCGGAATGTCTTTAGGGAGAAATATTGAACTTGAAATAACACCTAATGGAACCCATAGAAGCTTTGTTATTCAGGGAAAAGATAAGGAGGATTTTATGAAGAAGTTAAAAGGCCTTATTAATTTAAACGAATAGGTTACTTGCTTTTTCTACTCTATTTTAAGGACACTTCTTTTGAACAGAAGCTAGCTCACGCCCCGAACTACGAAGGCCGTACTTCTTCTTAACGGCTTTCCATCTCGTTACGTACTCACAATGAAACTTCTTGTTAGGCGGCATCCAGCGGGTAGGACCCTTGGCGCCTTTTTGGCGGTTTAGGCTTTTATAGACGGGAATCAAATTAATCGGATCATTGGCAAAGGCGCGCCTCTTTTTACGAGTCCAAGAATCAGCGCCAGTTTGATGGGCATGCTTTAGAGGAACAATATGATCAATGTCGAGATCTGATGCTTTTGTAAAAGTCTTACCTGAATAAGGGTCATACCATTTTCCCCAAGTCACAGAGCAGCCCTTGTTCTTCTTAAACTTAAGATCCCCTATGTTCTCTTTTATCAAAGTTTCCATGCGGGAGTTTTGGCAATCGCGGTCCTCGTCTACCCAGTGTGGGTAGAGCTTACGCTTATAGTTCTCCGCATAGGCGGTAAAACTGATGAATAGACACAAGATCAGGGCGCTTTTCATAAATACTTATCGGTAGGACTATTTTAATCCTAAAGCAGGTCTCTGGTCATTTTCATAAGCGAAATAAAGACAAATAAATATAAAATGCTATAATTTCCCTATGTTTATAGGACACTACGCCGCCGGACTCGCGGCCAAAAAGATAGAGCCAAAAGTATCTTTGGGAGTTCTCTTTATGGGGACTCAGTTATTAGATCTTCTCTTTCCGCTCTTTGTTTTGCTTGGGCTAGAGGACGTGCGTTTTAATCACTCCCTCGGAACCTTTAATGGGCTGGATCTGATTCATGTGCCGTGGTCTCACGGACTTGTGGCGAGTTTACTTTGGTCATTACTGGCAGCTGGAATCGGCTATCTTTATTATAAAACTCTTAAAGCAAGCCTAGTCATAGGCCTAAGTGTTTTCTCTCATTGGATCTTAGATTGGGTAACTCATATTCCCGATCTTCCTCTTTTTATGTCAGCGCCAAAATTTGGCCTCGGTCTCTGGACTAGTACTTATGGAACTCTTGCTGTTGAAGGGATCTTCTTTATTACTTCGGTGGTTCTGTATTTAAAGACGGTAAGTCTTACTTCGATGAGACAAAAAATTCTCTTCTGGAGCATGCTTGTCTTTTTGATGGTGATCTATTTAGGAAATATCTTGAGCCCCATGCAACCAGAATCTCTAACGGCCCATCAGATTGTGATGCCTATGTTAGGTTTATGGTTGATGGTCTTTTGGGGGCATTTTGCTGATAAAAAATAGTGGATCAGCCGCCACCGCCGTCAGTCCCACCACTTAGAACTCTTCCTTCTAGAAGGGTTCCGTCGTTAAAGAGGACTTCTTCAACATTTGAATTGGCATCAATTCTTAACTGAAGATCACCGGTTGGAAGTTTAATATTTTGAAAATTTGATTCTGTTTTAATGGCCTCTCGAAGGCTAACCAATCCGCGGTCAATAAGACGCACATCTTGTATATTTCCCATGACGAGGTTTACGGTTCTAGTTCTTCTTTCTTGAGATTCTTCACTTTTTATCTTAACCATTGGAGTTTCTGTGGCGAAACCCATAGACATGCTTGAACAGATAAGTGTGATTATCATTATCGCTTTCATATTAATGTAACCTCCTTTCTTCTGATTCCGGCAACATAAAATCATCAAAGATCAGAGAAGTAAACATCTTGGTTAAGTTTTCACTTTCGCTCGAATCGACTTCATCTGAATTTAGTAACTTAGATATATTTGCCTTTGTTACTTCATCTATTAATTTATTTTCAAACTTAGCTCGAACAACTGTTCGTCCAAGTCGGTGCCATTGGTAGATAAACTCTTTGTTCTTCTTACTTACTTCTCCAGTTGAGAAGTAGGCCTGATTTGAGTTTGTGCCCATCTTGTTCTTATCAAAGTAAGAAGCCGAGTTCACGATCTCTTGTAAGACCGAATCAATTCCTGGTTGGAAGAACTCTGATTCACCTACAATCTGACCGTCTTTTTCTATAACAATGGACTTCTCTATAAGAGTATTGATCCTATTAAGACCATTCGTTCCATTCTCAATAGCGTATTGCTCTTTATTAATACCTTCACCGAGGTAGGCTTTTTGAATGATATCAAAGTAACCAGGGTCAGCGAGGTATTGCTCGAATTCAGCTGATTTGAATTCAAACTTTTCTTCTTCATTATAGAATTGATTTTTTCCGTTTTGATATTTATGAGGAAAGAGTTCAGCAAGTGAGGTATTAATTTCAGTAGCCTTAAGTCCTAAAACTTTTAGGATCTCTATAACTGGCATAGGGCTAATATCTTTTTCTTCTTTAACAAAACGAAACAGAGTCGAGTACGAAAGTTCGTACTTCTTGGCGAAGCTGTGCAGGTTGAAAGCATCATTTAGCTTACTCGACACCCTTCTACGTAGTTCATGTTGTGTTCTCAACATATCCATAAAGTGATAATTCCTAATCTATTTGTCTTTTGTATTCTTGCTTTTTCCATTACGCACTGCCTTTGTCAATTTACCCAACTGGGTAGCTCTGATCGTAATTTCAGGCAGATAGCTTCCAAATATGGGTAAGGTTAACCAGCTGGTTAAACAAATTCGCTAAATTAGCTTTATTTTTTAAATCTTGGATTTTTTTTCCTAAGTTCCTCTCACTCTAGAAATATTTAGTTGTGAACGTTTAAAGAGTGAAAAAAATACACGACTGTCCCGCGATCGATCTGGTCCCCCCTGTAAATCAGGCTGATCCGCGGGCGGTCACTTTTTTTCACTAAGACAAACAAAGGAAAATAAAATGAATTATTTAAAGACCGCTGCCTTGTCAGCAACCTTATTGATTAACATTAGTAGTGCCTTAGCTGGGACTCTTAAGTTAAACGACGAAGAGCTCCTTATTAACAAAGACTTTAAGTGCTCTTCTCTTGTCATTGAAAATGAAGTCACTCTGACTCCTAAAGAAGAATTAAAAGAAGATGAAGTCATGGAGCTTCATTGCGAGAGTATTGAATTCCTTGCAGGAAGCAAGCTGATCATAGGCGCTTCTAGCTTAATTGAAACAAATCTCCTTATAGGGAACGTTTTAATTGAATCTAATAATAAAGAGATCCAAGGTGTTCCAAGCGCTTTCCCAAAACTAGCGAAGGCCTCTGGTGGCGGAAATGGTGGCGGTGGTGCCGGAGGTAGAAATGCTCATTGTGAGTTTAAGTTTCCAAAACCTCCTAAGTGCTGGGGCTCTCATGGAGGGACAAACGGTGGCGCTGGCGGACATGGAGCTAATGGGCATAGTGGAAAAAAAGGGAAGCATGGATTGAATGGTTCTCGTGGCCATAGCTTGGTGCTTAGTTTTAAGGAAGTGAAGAAAGTGAAATCAATTGAAGTCTATTCTAATGGAGAAAATGGCCAAGTAGGCGGCATCGGTCAGGATGGCGGCTTTGGTGGCGATGCTGGACGCGGTGGAAATGGCGGCCCTGGTGGAGCTGGAAAGTATGGCTATGGCGCTTCTCGAGGTGGTCATGGAGGTGCTGGCGGTAATGCTGGTCATGGCGGTAATGGCGGCGATGGTGGAGACGGTGGCGATGGTGGAAATGGCGGCGGAGTCTATATCTCTTATAAGCCAGAGAAGTGGCTTAAGAAAAATAAAATGAAAAAGATCGATTTCAAGATTGAAAACTACGGCGGAAGAGGCGGCGTGGGTGCAACGGCAGGATCTGGCGGAGTTCCTGGAGTTAAAGGCTCTGGCGGCGGCGGCGGTCGTGGCGGTGACGGATCAGTCTGGAGAAGCACTGGGCCTTCAGGCTTAAGTGGTTCAGGAGGAAGAGTCGGTAGTCATGGAAAAAAAGGATTGATTGGAAAGATGGGAAAAGATGGACTACCCGGAGTTAGAATTCAGCCCTTTGTTTGGACTGAATGGAAAGGTGAAACTGAGCAAATTAAGCTTGATTAAATATAACAAAAACAAAAAGGAGAAATAATATGAAGAATTTTATTTTAATTATAACTTTAATAGCAGCAGTCGCAGCTCAAGGTGAAGAGGTCAATATTGTAGCAGACTCTCTTAGACTCGGAAGTGACTTTGATGAGGTAAGAGAGTTCTCAAGCCTTCGTTGTAAAAGCTTAACCATTAGTGGAAAGGCAAAGATCATTAACCCTGATGCGAATAAAGAAAATCCTGAAAAGATAAACATCCTTTGCGATGAAATTATCTTTGAAAGAGGATCAGAACTAAGAGTTCATTCAAACCTTCAGCTCAGATCAAAACTCATCTCAGGCTTTGTCACTATTATAGGTGACCGTTTAGAGCGAAATGGCGATGAAGGGATTGATAGAGAAAGTGTGACTCATGGAACTCCTGGATCTAGAGGAGCAAATGGGAACAATGGAGAAGACGCACGTTTGAATCGAGGATCTACATCTGGAGACACTGGAGTGGCTGGAACCATAGGAACCAATGGGAGGCATGGAAGTAATGGAAGCCTTGGTTCAAAGGGACATAAAAACGTAATCATTGATATCAGAACAGATGCCTTTGCTAGAGACGCCATTATCAATATTGAAAGTGTTGGTGGAATTGGCGGACGAGGTGGTCACGGTAGTGCTGGAGGAAACGGCGGTAATGGTGGAAACGGTGGTCATGGAGGAAATGGCGGTGATGCTAATGGTTGGTTAGGACAATCGGCCTCAACTGGTGGCGCTGGTGGTGAAGGTGGCGCTGGTGGAAACGGCGGAAACGGTGGAGACGGTGGAAATGGTGGAAAAGGTGGAGACGGAGGAGATGTCTTTCTCTTAGTAAATAGCGAAGCTCCAAATGAAGAGATTATTCCAAGAACCTCACCAAATATTTACGTTCCTGGTGGACGTGGTGGCTCTCCTGGAACGGCCGGCTCTGGTGGAAATGGTGGCATCGGTGGCCAAGGCGGCACTGGTGGATCAGGTGGTGAAGGCGAACTTCTTAATGGTGAAGCTGGATCAGGTCCTTCTGGTCCTGAAGGAAGCCAAGGTAAGAAAGGGCTCAATGGTGAAAAAGGAAGATATGGAGTGGATGGAGAAAGAGGAGAGGTCGTTCAAAACGTAACGGGCTTTTATAAGATGCCGGATTTTCCAGAGTTTGATTCAAATAACTTCTTAAAGTCGGCGGACGAAGAGCTTAAATGGATCCCATTCAATGAAGAAAACTTAAGAGACTTATTTTAATCAATATAAAAAAAGGAGATAATATGAAATTTTTAATTGTGGCCTGGGCCTTACTTTATTCCGTGAACTCGCAAGCAGACGTTAAGATGCTTTACTCAGAGGACACTCCCTTTTCGCTAGGAAATACTTATGACCTAGACCTACCTTTTAGCAGAAAAGAAAACTGCCTAACTTATGAATCAATTCGTTGGGCCGATGTTCAAGATGGTGTGGTTAAGATGAGCTTTGGCTCAAAATTAATCACGGAATCTTCTGAACTAACTAAGAACCTCTCTATAGGAGTGGACCTTGCGGCAAAAGCAAAGTTTAAGCTTATTACGGCAAATGCAAATATGAATGCGAAGCTTGTGAAGAATTATCATTCTTATCAAGACTCCCTCTCATACTTAGTTCAGGCCAAGTATAACTTTGGAAAAAGAGAGCTTTTAAACCCCGTTTTAAAAGAGAAGTATCAAGAAATGATCAATCAAGGGAAACATCAAGAGTTTATTAAAAGATGCGGGACTCACTTTGTTGAGAACACTGATCAAAAAGTTGTTTTAAATGTCATGTTAACCATGTCTAAACTAAACTCTGAAAAGAAGAAGGACTTAACTGTCGCCTTTGGTGGGGATGTCGCTTATGGAGGCTTTAGTGGATCTCTAAAAACAAGTTTAGAGAAAAATTATACTCTGGCCAAAAAGTTCGGCGAGACTTCTCTAAGTGTGACGACTCTTGGGGGTAGCTCTACAAGTATGAATGAGTTTGGGGCCTCAGATGATCTTAAGAAAACTCTAAGCGCTATGAAGGAACTGATGAAGGGAGTTAATAAAAACACTTCTACAGCAGTGGGATTTACTTTTGTCTCAATGGAAAGATTTGGTCTCAAAGTTCCTGCCTATGAGCATAGAAGGCAAGGATTTTTAAATAAGGCCTTCTTACTCTCACTAGAGTATGAAAATAAAATAAGAAGATTGAGTAAAGAAATTGAAAGCTTAAGAAAGATTCCTTTAGACAGAGTAGAGAAGAGTATTACCTATTTTCAAAATACTCAAAGGGCCTTTGGAAGAGAATATAGAAAGATGGAATCTATTGTTAACCGCTGTATCTTAGAAGATCAATGTATGGTTGAAGAGCTCTTAGTCATCGAGTTTAAGGTTGATTGGCCAACGGACTTTATTAAGAACGCTAGGCTAAGATCTGTCTGTTATTACTCTGAAACTGGTCTTGATTCATATTCAAAATTTGTTGAAGGGAATCTTCTTCATGGGGACTTGATACGAAAGATAAACTTCGTAAAAACGGGTACTTCTGGACGGTATTTATTACCTTTTGGATATCACGATTTGACCTTCTCTGAGGCTCTCGATAGGTTTGCCGGAGTTATAGAAAGAAATAGCCAGTTTGAATCAGACCTCTACTTAGATGATCTGTTTAATGCTGATTATAAAATGATTGTCACTGATCATATGGGATCAGAGCAAAGTTACTCTTTAGATCAGTACGATTTTGGTAACTGTGAAAAGAAGGATAAATAATGAAATCTTTATTACTTTTAACTTTATTAACTCTGACGGTTTCATGTGGAAAGAAAGAGACTCTAGGGGAAAAACCTCAAACTCCAAATGCATCTAAAGTTTTAAGCCTTGATGAATTCCAAGACAGGCTTCTTGTTAAAGCAACTTGTGAAAATGGGAAAAGTCGAATCACTAGGCTTAAAGAAGAAAAACCTAGAGAGCTCAATATTATAGGGGAAGACTCTAGGTTTGATTATGATAGATACGGGTATTTCTTTGAAGATGGAAGCTTTCAGCTTCTTCTTGAGATCTATAAGTATTCTCCATCAAGAAACCAGATTACAGAATTTTTAGAGCCTATCTTAGTAAATGGAAAATTCTTAGTGAATAAAGAGAATCAGTCTTTAGAGCTATACAATGAAGATGATACTTTGATAGCTGAAATCTTTAAACCTGATTTTGACAATGGTGCTTTTTTATCCATTGAGGTTAAATTTAAAAATATTCCTTCTTTCAACGGAGAGTGGGGAATCTTAGATAATTCTGAAAGTACTAGCTTTTCTGAAATGAAGAGAAGTATTGAATTACCAATAGGAATGTCAGAAACTTGTGAATAATAAATGGTGCCAGGTTTTACCCTGGCACTTCTTATATCTTTGGAATTAATTTCAAAAGATCTTCACTGCTCGAATAAATAACCCCATCTAAATTCATAAATGTAGATTCAGCTCGGTTAAGCTTAAGTGGATTTTGTTGAAAGTCGCTATTAAAACAGCCCGCTTCAGATTGAATAACAGAGCTTGCAGCAAAGTCCCAAAGGCTTCCGCCTCCATCTGCTTTCTTAGGGAATTTATAATATAGGGCCGGAGCCATTTCTATGGTTGAGATACCATTCATAACGGCGCCACCGAGATGATGAATATTGAGACTTTCTAATCCAAGAGAAACAAGATCAATCTTTAACTGTTCTATCTGTTTTTCATACTCTGGGTGTTTTGAATAACTCATATCATAGAGGAGAGTGAGAACCTTTGAACCCGTGGGGGCCTTTAAAGGGGAGTCATTCTTAAAGGCTCCATGATCCTTAATCGCGTGATAAAGCGACTCTGATCTTGGGTTATAGACCGCGCCAATAAGAGGTGTTCCATCCTTTGCCACTAAGGCAATCGAAGTGGAATAGCCATCTTCATCTCGGCTAAAACACAGAGTTCCATCAAGAGGATCTATGCACCAAAAGTAATCATGATCAAAGCGCGAACTATCATCAGTAGACTCTTCAGTCAGAAGACCTAAGTTATAGGGCGTAAGAGTAGGGGTTAAGACTTCAAGAATCGCCTTCTCTGCAGCTAAGTCTATCTCAGTGACTACGCATGAAGCGATATTCTCTCCGCCTTCTTTAGACATAACTTCAACGCTAGATCCTTGCTGAGCCGAGATAATGGCTCCCGCTGCGAGGGCCGCTTTTTTCGCCACAAGGGAGAGTTCGGTAAGTTGATTTATTGTTAAAGCCATTTTAATACCTTCTCAGTCATCTGTTCAGAATAGGAGTTTAACTTGTAATGCCCTGGGGACCAGCCTTTTAAGAAACGATAAAAGTCACACCATGCATAGGGGTAGAGTTCACGCCATTCGCTTTCAACTTCAATACAGGCGTTCAATTCTTTAAAATAGAAATCCAAGCATTCAGCTTCTTTTTCAAATAATTCATCTTCTCGATAGATGCTGCTCAAGAAATACGCGAGGTCTTTGACACCAACGCCTCCGCCTACGTATTGAAAGTCTACGGCTGCGGCACCAGAATCATTAAAGAGAAAGTTCGCGAGCTTTGCATCGCCATGAACAAGAGTTTTATGTTTTGCTTGATTTAGTTTTTTATCAATAAGAGGAGCGGCTTCATTAAGACTTTGATCTTTTAGAGCACTTAACTCTTCAGGCCTTGTGCCAAGGTGCCAGTAAGTTCCTATGGCCCATAATCCTTTTGGTGTTGAATTTAAATGATGGGAGTGAAAATGAGCGAGCCAACTTATGCAGCTCTTTACCTCTTCCCAAGAAAGAGAAGGCTTTACTTGAAAACCTCTTTCTTTTAAGTCTTCTAGAATTAAATACTGAGAATTACCAACCTCTCCAGCATCAATAAGCTTTGGAAGGGGGGCATTATCAATAGGGGAGTTATAATCTTGATACCATTTTCGTTCTATCTTATAGGAGAGCTCTTTTCTTTTATGAGAGAGGCTTGAGTTCCAGCCCCTAGGATGACCTTGACCCGTCTTAGTCTTGATTAATTTTAGAATAACCGAGGAATCATCTAGATAGACCCGGTTTAATTCTCCATAACCACTCCAGAGCTCTTGAATCAGCTCCATTTCCTTTACTTGAGAAGAGCCGGTCGCTTTACAAAGAATTTCCTCTATCTTATTCACCTTCGCATTCTACCTTGCTCTCGCTGTACTTGTAAAAATCAAAAGCCCTTCGAGAAAAGTGGTGTTACAATTTTCCTATGAAATACTACGATATGCACGAAGACGCCTATAAGCAGCTAAAGGCTAAGGATAAGATCTCTTGGGATGGAGAGACTGATCCCTCTAAGCTCTTTGATCACGAAATCAATCAGGCGATTGGAAAGAGAATCGATCATTTCTTTGAATCAAAAGATGGCCTAAAGGCCGTTGATCTAGGAACTGGAACCGGTACAGCCGCGCTAAATCTTGCTAGAAAAGGATTTTCAGTTGTTGGCTATGACTTATCTGAAACGGCTATTGAACTGGCGAAGAAAAACGCCAGCGAGTTAAAGTTAGATCTTAAGTTTGAGGTCGCCGATATTATAAGCATAAAGACAAATGATAAAGTCGACTTGGTCGTGGACAGTAGTTTACTTCATTGTTTGGTAGAGAAAAAAGATAGGGCCGACTTTTTTAAACTCTCTTTTGATCTCCTAAAAGAAGAGGGGCTTCTCTTTCTTCATACCATGATTGAAGCCGCTGATATGTCAGAGATGACTGATAGAGAGTATCTTGTTTACGAAAATCATATCCTCTATAGCACCGGACCAGAGCGCTGGGACATGAAGTGGATGCAGGTTCAGGGAAAGAAAGTCTTTCCTCACCGCTATATAACGACGACAGAAATGCTCGAAAAAGAGATCCATGAAGCGGGTTTTGAAATAGTGGAGTCTCTTGTTGATCCTCAAGTTAAAAGCACAGGAACCTTTTGTGGCTGGTTAAAGAAAAGATGAACTATAAATTTAGACAATCCATTGACCCGAGTGAGATCAACAAAGTGATGGAGGTTGCCTCTAGCTTTGGTGGAAATGAAGAAGAGTTAACAAGAATTAAGGCCTATATAGAAACAGAGCTCGTTGAGCTAGGCGAGAATCGAATCCTCTTTATTCTTAGTCAGGGGATTAAGACTGTAGGAATTGTTCAGCTTCTTACTAAAAGAGCTGATGAAGACCCCGATCTTGCTGATGGAAAATCCACCGCTCATGTGCACGCTCTTCAAATAGCAAAAGATCATCAAAGAAAAGGCTTAGGTCTTATGATGATGCAAGAGCTCGAAGTCTTCGCTGAAATCTCAGGCTTTACGCGCCTCACTTTAGGTGTAGATGGGGATAATGATGGCGCCTTAAAGCTCTATGAAAAACTTGGGTACAAGAGGTTAAAAGAAGCCGAGGGTAGAGAGACCTCAATACCTTTATTTTATTTATTTAAAGATTTATAAAAGGAACAATATGAAAATACTTCTCTTTAGTTTAATCCTCCTTACTCTTTCTTGCCAAAAAGAAGAGAAAAAAGAGACGGCTCCAATAATCATTGCCCCTCAGAAGGCCTTAAGTATTGTTCAGTATTACTGCGGCTCTTATGCCAGAGGTTGTGAAGACTTCTCTGAAGACTCTGTTCACGTCAATATTGTTAACGATAAGAAGGTTCATATCGCCAGAAGGTACTCTGAATCTGAAGCGCCCTTTAGCTGGGGCTTCTCTGGTGACTTTGATAAATCAAAAACAGACTTCATTCTCTTAGCAGACCCTGCCTTTTCAAAGGCCGTCGATAAGCTCTCCTCCGCTGTGGCCTCTCGTGAGGGAAGTTATGATGGGCCATATAACTTTAAGTTTAAGTGTGAAAAGGGCATGAGCAAGTGTCGTGTTTCAGGTTATCCGGCAGAAATGCCTGGAAGTGCTTTTGAGAGCTCGATGCTTTCCTTTGATTTAAAATGCAATCAAGTCGCCTTAAAAGATGACTCGGTTGCCGAAGCTGATTGTAATAAAGCGGAATAAATTAAGGATTGATGAGGTCAGTTAGAAGATAATCTAGATCGAGCTTCTTAAGCTTAGCTAGTTTCTTCTTGCTGTTCACTGTCCAGGCCACGGTTGGAATATTTCTTCTCTTAGACTCAGACACATAAGCTTTAAGAAGCTTCCAAAAGCGCCTCTTACGAATAAAGATATTTAAACTTCCCTTAAAACCAAGAGCAATCCCTACATTAAGAGAGACGGCGTCGTGAGAAGTGCCAATACCCTGAAAGAATCTTTTCTGATGGCTTAAAGGTTCGCTGCCCCATTTTCCTTCAAGACTGGTCTTGATGCGTGGGAAGGCTTTTTTAAACTTGGTTAATAATTCTGCATTCACGCTATTGATCATGATCTTAGAGATAAGAGATTTATCGCCAACATCAACAAGGGCCTCGCTTAAGGCGTCAATCAGTTTAGGATCATCACCTTTTACATCCACCCATAGAAACTCAAGGTTTGATCTATGGAGAAGTTTATCTAAGACTCTTTTTAATGACGTCATCTTTGTTGGTTTCTTAACTTTCTTAACTAGGATCTGGGTGAGAGGGAGTGTTGTATTATGGGTGACCTTGCATCTTAAAAGAGAACTAAGAGTTTTCTCCGTCACTTTTCCTTTGCAGTTCGTCACTCTTTTCAGGCCCACATCATGGGCCAGGATAAGTTTCTTATCGGCCGTTAAATGCACGTCAAATTCAATACCGCGATAACCATTTTTTAAGGCCTGCTCAAGAGATTCCATGGTGTTTTGCGCGTAGATATGATTCTTCCAAACGCCTTTATGAGAAACCATTAAGGTCTTTGAGTGCAGAGCGAAGCTGAACAGCAAAAATAGTAAGGTAAAAACAATCTTCATAAGGGGGGATTCTAACCGATTGATAATTTAAGTCACTGATATTGTAAAGAATTCAGGCTTCAATCTTCCTCGGAATCCTATCATGTGAGACGGCAACGTAAGTAAAAGTGCCTTCAGTGACCTTTTCGCGCACATCTTCGTATTGACGGGCCACCCAGGACTCAATCTTAACGGTAATCGAAGTTTTTCCCGTCTTAATAATCTCCACATAACAGCAAAGAGTATCACCAACTAAGACAGGCTTATAAAAGGTCATAGCATCCACAGCTATAGTGACAGTTCGTCCTCTTGTGAGTTTCTTAGTGACGAGACCGCCAGCAATATCCATCTGAGAGAGGACCCATCCGCCGAAGATATCCCCAGCAGGGTTTGTATTTTCAGGCATGGCCTGGACTCTAATCGCCAATTCCCCTTTGGGGTTAATTTCTTCGTTCTTGCTCATACCAAATTCTAACCCAAAAGGTACCTGGTTACTTGTAAAAAAGAAAAATAGAGAGGTGTATCCGATTAATATTTTGATGATCTTAAAAGAAATTTAAATAGTGAATTGAATTCTAACTGGAGAAATAATGCCTAGAAAAAACTTAGTGAGAACCTCTGAATTTCCTTACCATGTAACGAGTCGTTGCCATAATCAAGATTGGTTTCAAATACCTTTAGATGAAGTTTGGGAGCTCTCGCTGGCCTCTTTTAAAGAAGCGCATGAGATGATACCGATAAACTTAGTTAGCTACGTCCTAATGGGGAATCATTACCATATGATAATAAAAACGCCTGATTCTAATCTCGACTTATTCATGCGAGAGTTTAATAGAAGATTAACCCTGAAGATTCAAAAACGCGGAAAGATTATCAATCAAGTATTTGGTGGGAGGTATAAGTGGTGCATAATCTCAGTAAATAACTATTTTATCAATTGTTACCGCTATGTTTATCAAAACCCAGTTAGAGCGGGGATTGTTCAGAAATGCGAAGAGTACCCTTTTAGTACCTTGAAAAATATAATTCAATGTGAAGAGTTCTCGATTCCCATTTGTGATCACTATGGGTTCAAAGATGAGTGGGGATTAAGATGGTTAAACGAAACTGTTCCTGATCTTGAGAGAAAGTTGCTGGTAAATGGTCTTCGTCGTTCAGAATTTAGTGACGTTTCATAAATGCAAGTGACCAGGTACCTTAAAAAAGGTACCTTAAAAAAGGTACCTTAAAAAAGGTACCTTAAAAAAAGGCCTTGTTATTCAACAAGGCCTCTTTGGTATAACAAAATGTCGTTTTGTCGTTTTTCTTATTTCTCTAGTGTAATTACAGCGTGAAGCTTTAGGCTTTCTTGGCAGTAAAGCTTATTGGCCTTAGCGATACATTTAATATCTGATTGCTGAACTTTCATTTTTACAACGTTGATATTATCTGGATTAACTTCTCCTTCAGGAAAACTAAAAACCATACTGTTTTTCAATTCTGAAGTAATTTGATTTACCATCATCTCTTTTAAAAAATTGCCGCCAATTGTTAGGTTTAGTACCTTTCCATTCTCTACTGTTATATTGGCAGCCAAAGTAATAATCTCTTCTCTTCCTTCGAATCCATCAATGGTCGGAGTAACTAATTTAATCTTAACTTTATTTGACTTGGGAGTTATAAATTTCTCGCTAAAAAGCTCATCATTCTCGGGAAAATTAAAGACTTCCTCGAAATTATCTTGTCCTTCTACTTTCGTGATGAACTTCACTTTACCTTCAGTCTTTGAAGCTATCCTTTTATATATGCCATTTGATAAACTAAAGGTTTCTGTAGTTTTCTTAGAAACTAGTCTTTCAATGACTGAGGTTCCTGCAAAAGAGGCCGTGCTACTGATTATTAGAATTAAAAAAGTAATATTTTTCATTTTATTCTCCGTTATTAATACAGGCTACTATCTATAAATTTAGCATTTTTATTTACGTCGATGACTGCTTCATCCGTCATCTCAAAAGCCATATCGCCACAAAGGACAAATTGAACCTTGTCTAAGATGCGAGAAGTCTCTTTTGTATTGAAAAGAACTACAGGATACTTTGTCCCATTAGGACATAATGATTGAAACTTTTGTCTTAAGGCCATTGAATCGTAGCGTTCAACAATATTGTAAACCGATTTAGAAGTGAAGCTAGCAAAGTTTCCTGATTGAAGAAGATCTAGGACTTCGTAATAAGAAACTTCATTTGCAGTGCTGATATAACTTCTGCCCATATCTCTGAAGATATGAGTAATTAATATATTTGATCCAATACAGTTTCTGCAAACTTTCTCTTTTATTAAACAAGTTGATTCACCACAAAGGTCATCACATTGGAATTCACCTTCTTGGCAGCTCATCTTAACAGTCTTTTCAAAGTTACCACTCCACTGGGGCTCGTAACTAATGGCTGATGCCTGAGTCCAAGTAAAGATTGAAAGTAGTAATACAATATTCTTTAACACTATTTCTTCCTAAGCTGTTCGGAGCATGCCGCTGGGATTTTAATATCTTTAGCATTACCTAAAACACTAATTCTTAACTTAATTGGTTGATCACAATTATGAACAGAGACTAAGGCTCTTTTTCCATCAATCTTAATTCCTTTTACAGAAACATTAGCTACTGCATAAAGCTTTTTCAGGATTGATTCTTCAGTTTTACTTTTAAGACACATCTTGCCTTTTCTTAAACTTCTAACGCATTTCTTAGGAATTTCTCCAAATTTCTTATAACTATCTAAGACGTAATTAGGATTAGCTTCCCAGCTTCTTGGAATATTAAACGGATCCTTAAGACCTCTATAAAGTCTAACTAAGGCCTTAACTAGAAAGAAAGTAGATCCAACAGTGGGAGCGAATCTTGTCGCTGCTCCAGCAACAGTTTCAAAGTTTAAGGCACAGGCAACGCAGCCTGATCGGTTATTTGTATCGTTGTCATCATAATCTGAAGCGTTTCTAACTACCATGTCGTTATCTGAACTGGCAGTGCAAGCTGAAGCGCTTATTCCCGCGAAACGATAAGTATTATAAGGATTTGAAGTAGGCATATAACTAATTGAACAAGGCACTCCAAGCATTGGACCAAAGTCAGCAACTAAGCTGGCCTGTACTCCGCCTCTATCCATATTTGTGTCGTATTCAATCTTTCCTTCAGAGACGAGTTGTCTAAAAGAGACGACTCTTCCTGGTTTTAAATTAAATGAACTATAGATAGCCCCAGGAGTTGTTAGGCTTAAGGCTGCCTGACCTAGGTCTGCAAAGAGATTAAAAAGAATCGCCCGAGATTTATACCAAGGATCATAGACCTTACAGGCAGTTCTTTCAGCGTAAGGATTAAATAAGTTTGGCGATTTAATGGCCTGATTTAGGCTGTAAAAGGTATTGGCATATTGGCTTGTTGAGTAGAGATCAACAATTGAACTTAAAACCTTTCTGGCACAGTGAGTAGGACTTGAACATAGAACATCATTCTTATCAGAGGTTTCTTTGTATTGTCCGTAGGCCAATTCAGGCTTGTTCTTTGTTAAGTACTGAAGGGCCGTAATATCCATAGTCGACTTATATTTGTCTTCATAGATCTTTTCTATATACCAAGGAGAGTAACCTTCCTTAGCAAGTTCAAATTCATCATTCCAGATTTCTCGCTGCTCTAGCTCTGAACAATGACCGACGATGGCCTCAGCGATTTCTTTATAATAAGAAAAATAGGTTTCAGTTGATTTCTTTGAAAGCCCTTTTGTAATCCCATCTACTAGAGTTGTCTTTGCAAGGATATCTAAGTTTCCTCTTAGAAAACTAAAATCCTTATGATGGGAAAAGTTGAACTCAGCACAAGCATAGAAAAGCTCGTTCTTTAGGGCCATATTTTGAGGATTGTTACGTCCGCTTTCAGTATTTAGAACTGAAAATTGTTTCTTAATCTTTTCGAGTAGCTTTTCTTTCTTTAAGTGAGTGCTGGCGATATCTAAGAAGGTAACTGCTTTGATAAGCTTGTTCTTCATGAGTGACCGTGTTCCAGAGAGGTTAGATTGAAAGTTCTCTAACCAGGCACTTGCATCTGGCTGTTCTGCTAGGTCTAAAATATCATTATTTACATCAGTAAATGTATCATTAAGAATATCTTGACCCGGTCCTTCAGGGAGCTCAGATAAAACATCTAGAGTGATCTTCTTCTTACGCATGTCTTTTTTTGCAAATTCTCTAATAGCGTTGAGAGCTAAGTAGTCGCCATCACATTTTGGGACAGTGATAGACTTACAACCATTTGGAACCAGCATAACCGATTCTTCAATGGCAATGGCAGGTAGAACCTTACCAAAAGGATAAGCAATCTTTTCCATCTCAGGAGCATTTCTCCAGGCCCATGAAAAGTATAGTTTTAGTGAATTCCAATAATCAAAACCTTGAGTATCCCATTTCTTACTTCTCAGTCCTGAGAACTCTAACTGATAACCAGCTACCTTTAAGTTCTCTTGAGAATCAAAGTCGTTGCAAGAGGCAAGATAATCTTTAGATTTATGAGCAGCTTCAGCGATGGCCGTCATAGCTTCTTTATTTGGCTTAGTCCCGTAAAGGTGAGCCTGCAGGGGACTAAACTTTTTTAAGTAATGACAAGTCAGCTCTGTTGAAACTTCATCATCTTCAAAGTCTTTTGGATCTAAGTAAGATTCTTTTGAATGAAAGTTATCAACGTCATAGAACTTAATAACTTTTTGAATATTATTCATTGAAGTATTTGAAGAGATCTTCCAAATCTTATCTATGTAGAGGTCTAAGTCATCACAATACTCATCTGACTTGCAGGTCTCCATAAGTTTCTTATAACGGCTTGGAACATGATTCTTAGTTGAATCTCCGCTTAAAAAAGGAAGCTCTCTATTCATTAGCTTTGAATGAATCAAATCTAAAAGTTGTACTACACTGTAGCGATAAACCTGAATGCCAAGCTTTACAACATCATTAGGTTTCTTTCCTGTCGCCTTCGCTAATCTATAAAGTGAGCGAGCGGCGTCAGTATTATTAACCATGATAAAGGCAGAGTTTGTTGGCTTCTCTGAGTCCAGTGCACAACGTGCCCTATTAGAGAATCTCATATTATTTAGGCCCACAACAGAGGAGAAATGATCTCCTTTTTTCCAGTCGCCTTCAGACGCACCTACTACTCCAATCAGTAGTAGGCATATGGCTAAATATATGAAATTACGAACATTTGTCATTAGTTTTCCCTAAGTCCTTAACCTAGCCTAGTTTCCACAACCAGAGGCTTTATTAAGGATAGTCGTGTAAAAAAGAATCATCGCTTCGTCAGCTGGAGTAAATCCACGTCTTACAGAACCATCTGAATTCATTAGACCATATAGGTATCTGTTCATTGAGTAGTATAAAGCTCTTGGTACTTTAACTTTTTGAGTACAAGTTCCAACTTTAAACTGAACATTTACTCCCCAGTGTCCACGCTCTTCACCAGTTTCATTTCCACCAATATTTACAGTTGTTCCGCCGTTACCTTCACCGTAACCACCAAATCCACCTGAAGCATTGTTTCCTTCACCGATGTTAAAGTTTACTGAAAAATTTCTGCTATTAGTTGTAACAGCTGAAAGAGTACAAAGACCTTGCTTATCGCAATTGATAGCAGCATCTTGATCGATAGCCACTAAGATACGGTCATCAGAGAATCTTTCGAATTCAAATTCGTCAGTTCCGCCGCCAAACATATCGTCAATGTCGCCGTCCCCAGAATCTTGGGCAAATGCAGTACCTGTTAGTAAAAGCATCATGTTCAATAGTAATAATAATTTTTTCATAATTTCGACTCCTTAATAACGTCGTATTACTGAGATATAATCTCAGAATCTATAAATGTTGAAATTCTATTAAAGCTTTGTGACCAATTTCTTGATTCGCCGATATTGGTCTCTAGTACATTAAAACGTAGTAAGCAGAACTCTGGAACCTTGTTGAAGCTAAGAGGAAAGCCATTGTTCAGAGAAACGCGTGAGAGGTCTACTTGTCCGTTAGTGCGGTTTTGGGTATCGCAAAGTAGCTCCATTGAAATATTAATTGGATAAGGGCTGCTTGAGACATGGGCCACATCTTCAATCAAGAGGCCCTTCGCGTTCTTGTCAGCTCTTCCGTCAAAACAGTAATCAACAAAATAGTCAGTTCCCATTAATTCTGAAGAAAGGTTGATCTTAACTTCTAATAATTTATTTTCAAAAGCTTGAACTGTCGTAAAGGCAGAATGATAGCTGTTTCTATTCGCCTCAAGGACTGCTTCTTGCTGCTCGCCACCAATTCTCATAGAGCTATAAGTTACATAGTCATGAGTGGTGTTAGTTGAGTTTGTATTGAAATTCTTAATACCAACATTACAAGGGTAGAAACCTATGTTGCTTGATTCTCTACAGGCACCAAGATAATCATCACCGTGAAGCTCACCTAAAGAGTTCATATGACCTCTCAAGGCATTCTCACTCACTTCAAGTGTCAGGCTTTGGCTAGGGTTAACATGGCAGATAGTTACCTTTTCACCAGCATAGGCAGTCGTAGAAATAAAAATGAGAACTAGAATCGACTTACTTAGCATCAGATTCTTCCTCTGCTTCTTCATAGCAAGCGATCTCTGGGAAGTCTTCAAGGTTCATGGACTTAGAGTAGTTTTCAATAACAGGTGATTTTCTAGAAACTTTAATGTCTTTAAGTTCGTATTCACCCATTGCACCAGTCTTACTTCCAACAGTGAAATCCATCGTAAGAACTAAGTTATCTTTTCTCTCGGGTTTCTTACAAAGCATTAAAGAGTCATTACAGACCTTATCAACATAAACAGGCCATGCATGGTAACTAAAGAGGCTTTGAAACTTTAAGACGGCTCTTCTCAGAGGGCTCATTCCAGTAGAATCGGTTGATGTATCAGTAGCAAGATTTCCTAGCATTTCACTTATACTTGAAAGAACATCTGTCCCACTAGTAGAGATTCCTTGAATTACTCCGCCTTCAGCTTCTCTTAAACTAGGAATATTTCCTAGAATTGAGCGGTAGTTCTTCATGAGAAAATGATAGTCTAGTTTTGGGTCACGAAAGCTGGCTTTTACTCTATATCTTTTTCCTGTTTTAATCTCAGTTCCGAGATCAATGGTCTTTCCAGAGATTTGACCTTGCCAATTAGCTTGCACAACACCGCCATTATAAAACGACTTGATAAATTCAGGCTTCTTTTTTAGGCTTTTAGCAATTGATTTAAAATCATCACCGAAGAAATCATCTTCATTATCATCAAAGAAGTCATCAACGGCTATTTCAAATAGCTCAACTTCAGCCGCGACGGGAGAAGAGTAGTTACACGGACTAGAACAGATACCATCGACACAAACTTTCTTACAGCGGTTATCAGCAACAAAAGGAAGGTTTAAAGTTGAACGCTCTCCATTAGAGATAAGGTGAGCTTTACCAAAGTGAACATCAGGAACTGACCATACCGCTGGAAAAAGAGGATTGGCCCTTCCAAAATCATCAGAAACTCTCATCGCTCTTGGCTCAGGATCAATAGACATTCTGATTGTTCCAGCTCCCACAGTGATGATTCCAGCTCCACTTCCATCAGCACTATTCATGACGTTAAAGCCAATATGAGACATAAAGTCTTGAGTTGAGATCTTATTCTCTTTATAGAAATCCCGAAGCTTACATTCTTCTTTAAATTTTAATTCAACCAGGAAGCCATCTCCTTTGATGATATCAAAATAGCAGAGGTTTCCATTAAGCTTAACCTTATGATCTTTTATATATTCAGGATTACATCCAATCTGACCTTCAGGAAATATTAACTTATTCTTAGCTAGTGAAGTTACATAGATATCAAAGCACTTATTGAGAAAACTAAGCTTTTCAAGAAATACTTCTTTTTCACTTTGCATAGACATTCTTGTCTTAAAAGGTAGTGGCTTCAAAGTGCAGGCGCTAGGAACAAAGTTTTCATGAAGGGCCGTAATGGCCGTATTGTTATCAATATAATCGTGACTTACTCCAAGACTGACTTGAAAGAATTTCTTCTTTGATTTTGAACAACCTGAAAGAAACCATTTTGCGGTATCAACCTTTGAAGTCTTTAAACTGTAGAAGTCTCCAGTTTCTTTTGTGAATGAAGTAGAAAAAGCTTTGACCGCATCTCCGCCAAAACTACAGGCGTTAGCTTGACCAGCAAAGCCAGCGATCATTAAAAGAGTAATAATAATATAGTCTCTCATTCTATTTCCCATTTACAAAAGAAAGTGAAAAAAGCGGGAAAGCCGAAGCTCTCCCACCAATTTAATATAATTTTTACTGAAGACCGTTATTTTCGATTTCAGTTAAAGCTGTGAAACGACCACCCATACGAGTCCAGTTTCTTTCTTCAAGAACTGCTGCTACTGGAGCAACTGCACCTGTGTAAGAAATTACATGATGATTTCTGTAATATGGGTATCTGTAATTATTACGTGCTGCATTTAAACAAGCAGTAGATGATGAGTAAGAAGAACCAAGGTTGTAGTTGTAAGTACCATTGTGATAGTAGCCAGACCAATTGCTGTAACTATAACGAGAAATTCTTACAGTACAGCTTCCATTTCTTCCTGGAACTGCTGGAGTCTTTACTCTTTTTTCTGCAACTTCATAACGAGTCTTACAGTATCTTGGAGCGTCAGTTGAACTTCTGTTTAGAGAAGGAGGACGAACTGGAGATACGAATTGAACAACTTGAGTTCCAGAAGTAAGTCTTCTTTCACCAGCGATAACTCTAACGTCACCAGCACCAGTTGCGATGTTCATATCTGTTTGGTTCATGTTTAGACCACTGTCAAAACCTTGAACTCTACCAGCTGCTTGAGTGTCACAAACTGTTTTTGAAGCAACGGCAAGTTGAGCTTCAGAAAAGTAGTTTAGAGCGCCAGCATTTGCATGGTCAGAATAAGTAAGTTGGTTGTGCTTTAGTTTAAAAGAAGTTCTGATGTTGTTACCAGCGAAATCGATTTGATTACCTCTGTAACAAACGTCAACATAGTACTTAGCTCCGTAGTTCTCAGAAGTAAGGTTTACTTGAAGAGAAGTAATAACGATCTTATGAGCATCAGCATCAGTTACAAGTTGGTTGTAAACTGAAGTTGAGTTGTGAGCTTCGATTACTTTAGTAACTTCTGGTCCACGGTTTTGATCAACATCTAAAGTTGAGTAAGTAACAGTTAGGTAATCGTGAGTTGAAGTAGTGTTTCCAGAGTTGGCTCCACCAGAGTTCTCGTCAACATGACCTTCTGTACCACGCTCATGGCGGATACCTACGTTACATACGTACATTTTGTCGTCAGATGAATACGTGTCCCAAGTAAAGCTGTTGATTGCATCAGCAGATGCAGTTCCAGCAAAACCAAGGGCAAGTAATGCAAATAAAGTCTTCTTCATTTTTACTCTCCTATGAGTTTGTTTTGATGAATTTTGTCGTTCATCATTGTTTAATATTTTTATTGGCCAACACTGATGGCCAAGTGTGTAAGATTACTCAAAAGCTTACATAAACTTACTTGTCGTGTGTAAGTTCATGTAATTACAATTATTTTAATTTTCAATATGTGCTTCTAAAGAATTTGAGCGATTTGGTCAATCAATAATTTTGAGCGTGAGAACAAAAAAAAAAATTTAGAAGATTCTTTTCCATTAAGAGCTAATCTCAGGTCAATATAGCCTGCAATCTGATTCAAATTTAAAATAATTGGACCATGTAAAGAAGCCTCACTTGACGCGTCAAAGAGCTTATGTCGAATCATGTTAGGGAAAATACTTCAAAGCCAACGGTTAAATTAAGGCCTGTATGTTAGAAGCCTTTAAATAAAAAATTATGGAGAAAAAGATGACAGTCTTAAAGAGGTTGAATCCCTTCGAGCATTTTAAAATATTCCCTACTAACCATCAGCTGTTTAACACTACTGTTTTTATGCTCCTTGGTAAGCTCGTTCTAGGCATCACTATTACTTGGTCTCAGATTATCATTGCCATGATTGTGGGGGTGCTCACGGACTACCTTATTAGTAGATTGGCCGGATCACCGCGAAAGCTGAAGCATTGTGGTTCGGGGATCGTTACCGCTTTTGCTACATGCGTCCTTCTTAGATCTGTTAACCCCTTCGTTCTGCCAGCTGCCATCTTTATAGGTGTTGCTCAGAAGTACTTCTTTAAGATCGATAAGAAACACTTTCAAAACCCGTCTAACTTTGCTGTGCTGGCAGCCCTTATCTTCTTTCCAGATAATACCTTCTTAGACTTTAAGGCGTGGGGGACAAAGTACTTTGCTATCTCTGTAGTTATTGTGACGGCAGTTCTTCTTCTCACAAGAGTGAAACTCTTTAGAATCTCAATGGCAACTTTCGCCGCTTACGCTTTGATGAATCTTATTTTTGTGAGTAGTAGTCCACTCTTTATTCTAAATAAGTTAACCTCCACAACCTTCTTGCTCTATACTTTTTTTATAATAAACGACCCTATGGCATTGCCTAGAACAACTAAGTATCGACTCTTTCATATCCTAGGTGTTCTCTCTATCACTTTTTTCTTTGAACTTCTTTGGGGAAACAAAGATGTGAATATTCCACTAGGTCTTTTTCTCGCTTGCTTACTAGTTCCTTTCTATAGACGCTTTGAAGATAAGAAAGGGGCTTCATTTTATAAATTTCTTACTCCTGCATCCATTATCATCGTGATCGTATTCTCATTCTTGTATAACTCAGATCTTAATATCAAGAAGAATTTGAATAAGTCTGCAAAAACTCTGAGCAATAGTACCATCACTTCCCAATCTAAAATAGCGGCGAAGGCGGATCAAGGAATATCTTTGACCCAATATAAAACTCTCTGGAGTCTAGAGGCAAAATCAAAATTTGAATTAAACTGGCCAAGCAGTAAGGTTATCAGTGTTGAGAATAAAGAAGCTAGCCGCACTGATCTTGGTTTTAAAAAGAAAGCGAACGCTTTAAGTAAGAAAACGATAGATTTAAAATTGGAATTCTCTTCAAACGACTTTCTTCCTTACGCTCCGATAGCGTCAGGAGATATTAATCAAGATGGAATGTTAGACTTAGTGGTTGGGTCTGCTTTTGGAGAGTTGTCCATATTCATAAATAACTCAGATGGAGAGTTCTTAGAAGTTAACAATCATATCTTTGATGAGATACCTCAAAATACAGAGTACCTTGCTCTGGCAGACTTTAATAATGACACATTCCTAGACTTACTTGTCTTAGCTTCTTCGTATGTGGATGGAGGAGTAAGTGGGCTCTATCTTTTTAACCCAAAGAGTAAGAAATTTGAGCTGAGCTTGGAAGATATCGGATTAAATAAAAAAACAGTCGGAGGGATTTCATTAACAGATATTAATAAAGATGGGCTTCTCGACTTTTATATTAGTTATGGCGTCGATTGGCATAGCCAGGACGCGAGCTTTATAAATACGAGTGCCTATAAAGATGACTTCTATGTTTCAGAGAATGGGTCTTGGACCAATCAGTTTAATGAATATTTTGATAAGAATTTAACCCAATATAGCTTTGCGGGTATGACGGCATTGTTTGTAGATTTTGATGGAGATAAAAAGAAAGACCTTCTCTTAGGCAACGATTTTTTTGATCCAAGTTTTGTCATGTCAATTGAGCAGAGCCAGTTTAAACTTAGAAGTAGAGATCTGTTGGCCCAGAATACTATTAGCAGTATGTCTTATTTTCCTGTGGATCTAGATTCAGACGGGGAATATGAGCTCTGGGAGAATGGTGTTTCAAATAAACCGCCTTCAACTGAACACTCCTCCGAACTAATCGTAGAAAAGAGTCAATTCATCCCTCAAACTGAACTTTCTCTAAGCCTCCAAGAGATAGCCAAAGGCAGGATTAAATTAGAACTTAACTGCGAGAAAAACCCTACTAAAATTGGCCGAATGATTTGCAATGACCTCTTAAATCATCAACTTTCTCGACGAAATAATGATCGAGGGCTATGTGAGAAGATTCTTAACCCAGCGACAAAGTATTTTTGTATAAGGGACTATAATTCTCTCAATGAATCTCATGAGGTATCTAAAAGAACAAAGAAGTTTGATATCGAAAAGTTTCCTAATCAATTAGAAACAAATGTTCTTTTAAAAAAACAGACAAGCGGAAAATATAAAAACGTTGCAGAAAAAGATACTCTTTACTCCGGTTGGAGTTGGGGAGCTTTTCCTTTTGATCTAGATAATGATGGAATGACTGATCTATATATTACTAATGGATTTGGCAGTATTAGTCATAATACAAATAGACTCTTGATGAATGAGACTGAAACTGGGGAGATATTACTAGTTAATAAAGCAGGGGAGTTGAAGGTCGATTTTGAAGATGATTCAAGAGGACTTATCATTGCTGATTTAGATAATGATGGTGATGGTGAAATTATTCTTAACAATCAATCCTCTAGCCCCATCTATCTTGAGAATACTTCAGGTGGGAATTCTATCCAATTTGAACTAAGAGGAAAGAATACCTACTACGCCTATGGGACCAAAGTCTTTTTGAAAACAAAGAAGATGCTGCAGGTAAAAGATGTTATTAATGGTGGAATCTGGAATTCTTCTCAGCCCACTAGGCTTCACTTTGGTATTCAAGATGGCGATGAGATCGAAGAGGTCAAGATCCTTTGGGAGAATGGAGAGGAAAAGATCTATAAAGATTTGGCGCAAAACCATGTTCACTATATCTATCAATAAGGCTAAGTCTCTTCTGGTAAGAGGACCTACCAGAAGATTTAAAAGTCACAAATCTGCCCATAATTCTGGGCTCTCCCTCTTTGTCATTTTCCTTTGATAATGCCAGTATTTTTAGGTGGTTAGAGCTCATTTTCGTATCATCATTAAAGGTATTCATGATTAACTCCGACAAGATGTTAGAGTGAGATATGAAAAAAATGAGAAATATAAAAAACAGCCTAATTCTTAGCGGACTTTTAGTTCTAAGCACCTCTTGTGAAACTCCTAAAGAGGGGTTTCAAACAGCTTATCAATCTGTTTCGACATCTCCTGGGGATTCATCTCCCGAAGGACGTATCGCATTTGATAAACTAACTAACGGAGGGAGAACACTACCTGCCGTTCAAGATGTAACAAGAATTGTAAATAGCCCTGGAGATCTTCCCTCTGGTGGAGACTGTGCTCCTTCAGGTGTTGCTCCAAAAGCGGTTCCAGTAACCCCTCCAAAAGCAGTTCCGGTTGTTAGTACTAATGGAAAGTCACCTTTTAGAAGAAATATTAATCCTAGTGGAAAAGACCCACAATATGGAGTCTCCTTAAAGAATCACGCGCGTCCTGAAAGAGGATGTTATCCTGTTGAGAATGTTTCTCTGGCTAAAGCTAAACAGGCCATTGCTTCTCAAAACTTTTCAATGACCTCTGATAGTAAAAGTAAAGATGCCTCAAGTTCAGAGATGAGAACTTTAGGCGCGGCCATTCTCTCTATGCAATATCTCAATGGCGGTGTCTTTCAAATCGGAAGACCTAATAAGACAATGCCTTTTGAGATGTGTGACGATAAAAGTAAAAGTAGTCAGCAATTTGGAAGTAAGTTTAGAATCTCAAGAAAAGGTAATGCTCAGCATGGCCTTAGTGTGGCCCAGTATGTTCATGAATGGGGACACTTAATTGGAAACTCTTCTATGCCTGGTGGCGGAAATGTTTATAGCGCTTTTTTAAAGGCCATTGGCGGAAAAGTCAGAACTGAAGATAGTGGCGGCGGACAAGCTCCGTGTTTAGTTTCTCGTTACGCTGACAATAGATCAAATGAGCATTTCGCTGAAGTCTTAACTGCCTTTGTGACGGAGCCTTCAATCCTTTTAAACAATAAAGGCCCTGGCGCTAAAGCTTGTAAGAGAGCTTATGCTTTCTTTGAGAAAACACTTTTCAAGAAAGGCTCGCGCGCACGTGAGTGTATGTAGGATTAACAAAGAACTTCTTTCATAAGGCGAGACTCTTGCCTTTTTTTACTTAAGCATTAACCTTGTTTCTGATTCTATCGATGTGATAGATGCTATCTATTAATTAGATACTCATTTCTGGTCTAAGATCCTTGAATTAAAGGATTTATCCCTCATTTATTTAAACAGCGCAATATGACTTAGAGGGCCATATCATTATAGTATTTTGCTTTCAATATCTAGGGGATGATTATGGTTGAAGTACCAAAGCACGCACGTGTGGTTATTGTTGGCGGTGGAATTATAGGGGTCTCGACGGCCTATCATTTGGCCCATGCAGGCTGGAAAGACATTGTCCTCTTAGAGCAAAGTGAACTAACTGCAGGAACTACCTGGCATGCGGCCGGGCTTATGGTGACCTTTGGTTCAACTTCAGAGACTTCAACTGAACTTAGAAAATACACAAAAGATTTATACTCAAAGCTTGAAGCAGAGACGGGGCATTCTCCTGGATTTCAACCTATAGGATTTATCGAGGCCGCTTCTAATAAAGACCGCCTCGAAGAATACAGAAGAGTTTCTGCTTTTAACCGTTACTGCGGAATTGATGTTCAAGAAATCTCTCCCAAAGAAATTAAAGATCTTTTCCCCCTCGCTCATGTCGATGACCTTGAAGCTGGCTTTTATGTTCCAACAGATGGAAAGGTTGATCCTGTGGGAGCAACTATGGCCATGGCTAAAGGCGCCCGTATGCAGGGGGCTCAACTTATTCAAGGCGTGACGGTTACGGGTGTTACAACAAAACAAGGCGCTGTCACTGGAGTTACGACTGAGCAAGGGGATATCGCTTGTGAGTATGTTGTTAACTGCGCCGGAATGTGGGCCCGTCAGTTTGGTGAAAAAAATGGAGTTACCATTCCTAACCAAGCGGCTGAACATTATTATTTAATAACTGATGAAATAAAAGGCCTTCCCCAAAATATGCCAGTCTTAGAAGATCCTTCTAGTTATGGCTATTACCGTCAAGAAGTTGATGGGATTATGGTGGGAATGTTCGAGCCTGTCTGCGCTCCTTGGCTCGCAGACTCAGAGATTCCAGCTAACTTCTCTTTTCAAGACTTATCACCAGATTGGGATCGCATGACTCCTTTTTTAGAAAAGGCCATGGCAAGAGTTCCTATCACTATGGAAGTGGGCCTTAGAAAATTCTTTTGTGGTCCAGAGAGTTTTACTCCAGACATGGCGCCTATCATTGGTGAAGCTCCAGAGCTTAAGAATTACTTTGTTGCTGCTGGGTTAAACTCAATTGGTATCTTAACTGGTGGGGGGATCGGGAAGCTAATGGCCGAATGGGTTATGACTGGTCTTCCTCAATACGATGTTACTGGAATGAATATTGATAGGCTTCATACCTATCAAAACACGCCTAAGTATCGCGCCCATAGAACCGTTGAAACGCTTGGGAATGTTTATAAATGTCATTACCCTTTTAAGACTCCTCAAACCGCAAGAGATTGCAAGAAGTCTCCTTTTTATGACCGTATGAAAGATGCTGGTGCTTATTTTACTGACGTTAGTGGTTGGGAGAGCCCGGCTTGGTTTGCTCGCCCTGGTGAGAAAGCTGAAGTGGCGGAGCTTAGTTGGGGAAGAGAGAATTGGTTTTCTAATTGGGAAGAAGAGCATAAGGCAGCTAGAGAAAATGTCATGATCATGGATATGTCCTTTATGGGGAAATTTGAAGTGGTCGGCCGCGATGCTGGGAAAATGCTCAACAGAATTTCTGCTAATAATGTTGATACTGAAATAGGACTGATTACTTATACTCAGTGGTTAAATAAAAAGGGAAAACTTGAAGCAGATTTAACTGTGACTAAGATGAGTGATGAAAAGTACCTTGTTGTCGTAACAGATACTATGCACCGTCATGTTGAAACTCATATGAAACGCGCGATTCTTGATGATGAACATTGTTTTGTTCACGATGTAACAGGGGGCTTAAGTCAGCTGAATGTTCAAGGACCAAAATCTAGAGAGCTTCTCCAAAAATTAACAGCTACTGATCTTAGCAATGAGGCCTTTCCTTTTAGGGCCGCCAAAGAAATCTCGATTGGTTATTCAAAGCTTTGGCTAGTTAGGATCACTTATGTAGGTGAGCTCGGCTATGAACTTTATATTCCAAGTGAGCAGGCTGTTCAGGTTTATGATGAAGTCGTTGCTGCTGGTAAGGAGTTTAACTTAGCTCACGTTGGGCTTCGCGCTCTAGGATCTTTAAGAATGGAGAAAGGTTACCGTGACTATGGTCATGATATTGATAATACCGATGATCCTTTTGAAACAGGTCTTGGTTTTGCCGTAGATATGACTAAAGAAGATTTTATTGGAAAAGAAGCCGCTCTAAAACTAAAGCCAGAAAAAGCAACCATGTTAACTCGTAGGTTAGCTCAAGTCTTAGTTAAAGATCCTTTGCCTCTTCTTTGCCACGCTGAAGTGATTAGAAGAGACGGAGTAGATATGGGCTATGTTAGGTCCGCTTCTTATGGGCATAGCCTAGGGGGAGCTGTTGGTCTCTTTATGATTGAGGGCGGTGAGCCTGTTAATAAGGCGTTTATTGATGGGGGAGAGTGGACTATTGAAATAGCAGGAACTCATTATCCAGCGGAAGTCTCTCTTCGTCCTATGTACGACCCTAAGATGGAGAAGATTAAACAGTGAAAATCTTATTGATAGAATGTAACGATGAACTCGGGATCATCGCTCGCGTAACCACGGTCCTTGCCAAGTTTAAGTTAAACTTAATAGAGTTTCATGAATTTGCCGACGAAGAAACTAATCAGTTCTATATGAGAGCTGGAGTAACGGGAGACTTTGATCAAGCAGAAGTTGAAAAAGAGATACTCGAAGTCTTACCAAAAGGATCTAACTTTAAATTTGTAGAAGGGCGCAAGAAGAAAGTCGTTATCATGGTGACTAAAGAGAATCATTGTATTGGTGATCTGCTTCTAAGGCATTATACCGGTAACCTTGATATGGAGATCTTAGGCGTGATTGGAAATCACCCCGACTGTAAAGACCTGACTGAAAAATTTGATATCCCTTGGTTTGAAATTAGCCATAAAGAGATTGACCGGACTAAGCATGAAGAATTGATTATTAAAAAGATAAAAGAACTAGATCCTGACTTTATTCTTTTAGCGAAGTTCATGCGCATTTTAAGCCCTGAGTTCGTGGGCGAGTTTCCCAATAAGATCATCAATATTCATCATAGCTTTCTTCCTTCTTTCATAGGTGCGAACCCTTATAAGCAAGCCTATAAAAGAGGAGTTAAGATCATCGGCGCCACAGCTCACTTTGTGAACAATGATTTAGACGAAGGGCCGATTATCTATCAAGATGTTATTCGTGTTGATCATAGCCATTCCGCTTTAGAGATGAGCCGCTCAGGGCGTGACGTTGAAAAGCGAGTCTTCACTAAGGGGATTAAGCTTGTTCTTCGAGATAGGGTCTTTGTTAATAATAATAGAACAATAGTTTTTGCCTGATCTTTTTAAGTAGCTAAATTTATGAGTGTCATTTTGCTACCACTATGAAAATACGTTAAAACTTCTTGAGCTTTCGATTAGGGGCAAGTACTTTGCCGCTGAAGAGTCGTATGACTCAACCTAAGGAGAGAGAGATGAAGAGAATTTTACTAGCGGTTTTAGCCGTATCAACACTTGGAGCAGCTCATGCCCAAGATCGTCAAACTTTAGAAGCAAAATTATTAAAAGCAACTAACAACCTTCAACGTGCCGTAGATCGTAACTTAACTGTTATGACTGTTCGTGATCTAAGACAAGCTCTTAAGTCTACTCGTGAAGCAATCAGCATCGTTCGTGGCCAAGGTGGCGGCGGTGGTAATGGTGGTGGAAACGGTGGAAACCAATACATCGCAAATGTAAAATTTGAAAGTGAAGCCTTTCTTCTTCAAGCTGGAGACATCCTTGAATTTGAACAACAATGTTTAATTCGCGCTGAAGAAGTAGGATCTGGATCAGTTGATGATATCTATCTTTCATTCAACGGAGCTTCTCAAGTTAAAGAACATACTGGTGGTTGGTGGAAAACTAGCGCTGAAAAATGTAAAGTTGTGACTAAGATGATCCTTAATGAATCAATCAAACAAGGAATTCATTTAAGCCGCAAGCAATACATCATGACTGGAGATGCTGATTCTCAACCTCTCTTTGCCATGGGAAATAATATCTTTGAACTAGAGCAATCTTGTACTGAGAACCTAACTCTTTCTGGGTCAGTTGATGACCTAAGTGTAAGCGTTAATGGTGGAGCCGTTAAGACAGCCCATACAGGCGGTTGGTGGAAAACTTCTGAAGAAGTTTGTAGAAACGCTGTAGCGGTTCTTTTTAACTAAGAAAGAAAGTAAATTAAAACTAAAGAGGCCATTCAAATGAATGGCCTTTTTTGTATAACGGTCAATACCTGATCAAAATCATATTTTATTTGCGCATCGCGTGGCCATAAGCTTTTCTTATGAAAAAACTAATCCTAACGGCCATTATCTCTCTTGTTCCTCTAACGACGCTCTTTGCTTCTGGGGTTTTTCTCCCAACGGGGCAATTTGAATATTCAAAGTCTGAAGTTACTCATTTAAGAGACGTTAGATTCTTTAGCGTAGCTACGGAAGAAGATACTAGGGAATATAAGCGTCTAAAAAAATTAGGCTATGTTTGTAGAGAATTTCCTGCTGATATGGTTCGTTGTTATAAATTTCTAGAGAATCAAGGCAGCATTGAAATTCCACTTGAAGAGGTAGTGGCGCTTACTCCAAACTTTGGAGAATCCTATTCAAGCCAAGTTATATCCCGTTCTTCTTACCTTATTATTTTACAAGTGATTCAAGTTGTTCAAACACCTTATGGAATTGTCCCAGGCTATGAAGTTCACGTAAGAGAAGGGGGGGGGTTATTCATGGAAATTACACTTCATAATGAACCTTTTTACTATCAGTTTAGTGAAGAGAATCTAGAGACCGTTTATCTAAGAAGATCATACCGAAAAAGAACTGGTGACAATAGCTATCTTGAATATGGTGTTCGCTCAATCTATCTAAAGCTTTAAAAGCTTCCCCCTTTTTTTACTTTAGCTGCTTTTGGTATTGAGAGATAAGTGAGTTCGCGGGAAGATCACCGCAAAGACCAGCAAGCTCCCAGACATAACAACGATTGATATATTCTTTTGTGAGCATCTGATAGCCCATAGAGATACTAGGCGACTTAGGTGATCTGACCATGGCCCAAGCGGCACCATAAGTAAGAGGAAAGCTCCCGTGAGTATCGTAGTACTCAACAAAAGAGTTCACGACTTTAATACTTCTATTATAAAAGCCAATTTGATTTCTCATCTTCTCTACTTCACTCGATTGAAGCTTGCTTGAGAGGTTAACTAGCTTGACCTTGCCATCTTCTTTAACCCAAGCCGGAACATCGCTTGGGATCATGGCCTTGATCTTTAAAGCAGTGGCTCTAATAGCGGCTCTTGGGCAATTAATGGGCTTAAATTTATGATCTTTGTATTTTGAACAAGTCTTAATCAGTTTATTAAGGCAATCATCATTAGTGATCTTTGCTTTCTTACAGGCCTTTGGTCTTTTAACTTTTAGGTTCCAATCAAGTCCATAAAGAGCAGCATCAGTTGCGCCAAGTTGGGCCAGACCAACTCCCCATCTATAAGGTGAACAGTTCTTTTCATCCTTTAGGCATTTATTCTTTTCATGCAAGTTTTCAGAGAAAACATCATAAAGAGATTCGTGTTGAATGATCGAAGCTACTAGTTCTGGTTTCTCTGAAACAGCATTGGCCTCTTCCATTATTATTGATTTGAGTTTTTTACTAAGTTTAAAGGCACGGGCCTCATGACAGAATTCACCGTTCTTTCTCTTTGGTCTTTCAGGACAAGCTAGGGCGTAGTCCTCTGCTATATCAGGAACATTTTGATTTGAGATAGGAACGTAGCGGTCAAGGCTTGTAAAAAGATACTTTTTTAAACGCGCTTTATGCTGACTTGAAAAGGAAGCGGAGTCTTCAGTGGCCTCAACTTTAAAAGGGAACTGAATATAAAGAGCTTCTTTTAAATTAGTCGTCGGTCTGGCTAGAGCGTCTATAGGGTTAGGTCCGAAGATCTTACCTGTAGGATTATTAAGTGAGTAATCAACCCAGACGAGCTTGTTCTTAACTTTGCCGTTTAAAACCTTGAGATAGAGCTTATTTTCTTTCTTCTGAAGGATAAAAGCCTCTGTTAAGGGCTGGATTTCAAGGGCCTGAACCCCTGCACTGATCAGTAAGATACTTGTTAGGAATAGCTTTTTCATAAAGGGATCTTGCCAGATAAAGGCGTTTTGAGGGGGGAATTTGTATTATTTTTAGGCTCTAAGGCCTATAAAAATTACGATCTGGCAGCTATTTTTATGGATTCTGGTAATACTTACTCATGAACTTAAGAACAGCTCCATTTTTGCTTCTTTTTCTCTTAAATACGGCCCTTGCTGGACCATACTGCGTCTCACACAGGGCGCTTGGTTATGGTGAGTTAGAGAACTCTTTAAGCGCTCTTGAGGCTGCAGGGAAAGCTGGGGCTTCTGGGATTGAGTACGATCTTCATCATACTAAAGATAATAAAACCATCCTCTACCATGATAAAAAGTTTAAGCGTTTAGTTAAAGGGAAGGGCTGCCCGGTAGGGCAAGATGTTCATGATTTAAACTACGCTGATATAAGTGAGAAGTGCTTTCTAGAAAATGGAGAGCGTATTCCTCTTTTTGAAGACTCTCTCAAGTTGATGAGTGCCTATGAGAGCATTCTTTTTGTTGAACTTAAGGACTTCATCACGGACTCAGACTTTGATCTGATCAAGAAGTACTATGGAGACAGACCTGAGAAGTTAATGCTGATCTCTTTTAGCATGGAGGCCTTAGAGCTTGCTCTTGAGAAAAGAAAAACAGACCCATTCTTTGATAAGATAAAGACCATCCTCTTAAAGAAGTATGGCTTTGTCGGCAATATCGATAAAATTGATGGAATTGACGCTAAGTATATCAATAAAAAGAGAGTCAAGCGCCTGAAGAAAGCCGGTAAGCTAGTAGGGGTCTACACTAAGGATTCAAAGAAGAAGATCAAGAAGTACCTAAGAAAAGGGGCTGACTTCATCACCACTAATGAGCCAATCCTTTGTGAAAGAATAATATCAGAGAAAAATTAACAAATTATTGACTATCTTTTGAGAAAAGATGGCTAGAATAATGCCATGAAGAACCTCATTCAATATTTTACCAACCGCCATCTCTTAACCAATGTTCTCTTCTTTGGAACTATCCTCTTTGCTATCTTCACATGGACCAAGATTGGTAAAGAAGAGTTGCCTGAGTTTGCGAGTAACTGGATTCGAGTGAACACCACCTATCCAGGTGCTCCTGCTGAAGATGTTGAGCTCTTTGTAACAAAGCCTATTGAAGATGAGTTAAAAGGCGTCGCTGGCATTGATGAAGTTGTTACAACTTCTAGTGTTAGCAGATCAAGCATAAGAATTGTCATCGATGATAGTTATCCTGATAAGCGAGAGATCACTCAAAATATTAAAGATGCCGTCTTAAGGGCAAACCTTCCTTCTGAAGTTCGAGATCAACCTCATGTGCGCCAATTTAAAAGTGATGAAAAGGCCATCATGGATGTAGGGGTGTATTTTAAAAACGCGGAATTCTTAACTGATGATCTAAGACGAGAGCTTCAGCAAGAAGTGATTAGCTTTGAATCACAGCTTATCTCTCTCAACGAGATTAGTTCGGTTGACCGCTCTTATTATAGAAAGCCAGAAATTCAAATTCTAGTAAATCCTAAAGAAAATTTGAAGATGCAGTTCTCTCTCTCAGAGATTAGAAATCAAATTCAATCTAATAATATTAGGGTTCCTATCGGCTCTCTTCAAGATAGAGGAGAGAGTAAGATAACGGCCATTAATGAACTTGAAGATGTCACTTCGTTAGAGAATCTTATCTTGAGAGGAAATTATGAAGGGGTTGGAATAAAGTTAAAAGAACTTGCCACTATTCAAGATGGATTTGAACGTTCTAATTCTATTTTTAAGATCAACGGAAGAGAAGGCATCTTTTTAAATATTAAGAAAAGTGTCTCAACTGATATCTTAACCGCCCAAGCGGCTGTGATGAAGTTTGTAGATGCTTTTAGAAAAAATAAAGAAGGCTCAAACCTAGAAATTGTTATTATGGATGATGAGTCCTTTGCTGTTACGAATAGGCTAAATATCATTACTTCAAATGGCCTAATCGGTTTTATCCTCATCATGCTTGTTCTTTTTATCTTCTTAGATATTAAATCAGGCTTTTGGGTTGCTATGGGGATTCCTTTTAGCATGGGCTTTACCATTATCATCTGTCACTTAGTGGGCTATACCGTAAATAATATGACCCTAGCGGGAATTATCATTGTGTTAGGTATTGTCGTAGATGACGCTATTATTATTGCAGAGAATATCTCTAGGCACCGAGAAAAAGGAAAGCCTTTGATGCAAGCTTCTGTAGATGGAACGGCTGAGGTCTTTAAACCAATTCTCGCTAGTATCATCACGACCTGTGTCGCCTTTATACCCTTAATCTTTTTTGAAGGCTTCTTTGGGAAGCTTGTGGCCTTTATCCCTCTTGTGGTTATTTTGATGCTCTTAGGCTCGTTGATTGAATCTCTTTTGATTCTACCAGCTCACCTTTCTTCTAAAACTCCAGGTCTCGATAAACTCTCAGTGATAAAGGGAGAGAATTGGTTTTATAAATACGAAAGGCTTTATTCAAAATTTTTATCAAAGGTCTTTAGTCATAGAGTCATTGTCATAGGATTCTTTCTCGCCACTCTAGCTGGTGGAGCTGTTCTTTATCACAAGAATATGAAGTTCGTGATGTTCCCGCGAGAAGAAAGTGAAGAAGTCTTTATTAAAGTTAAAGCAAGAAAAGACATGACCCGAAATGAAACGGCCAGTGCGATTGCTCCATTAGAGCAACTTTTTATTGATAGTAAAGAGGATGTCGTCGCAGTTAGATCAACCATTGGCCTCTCTAGAAGAGGCGGAGAAGTTAAGGAAAATGAAGCTTCTATCTTAGTAGAGCTTTATCCGGCTGATGATAGAAAGACTCCTCTTAAAAAACTGATAGCCCGCTGGGAAGCAAAGGCAAAAGAATTTAAAGACCTCGAGTCTGTAAGGATTTTAAAAGGAAGATGGGGTAACGCTTCAGGAAATGCCGTTGAACTTCAGATTCAAGAAAATAATGAAGTTAAACGTGGAGAAGTCGCAAAATTTTTAGAAGCCGCTATGAAAGCTGATCCTAATATTGTGGACGTCGAGATTGAAGAGCCTCTTATGAAAAAAGAGTTTCTCTTTAAACTTATTCAAAGCCGCTTAATAAAATATAACGTAGCCCCTGAAAAAGTGACGTCAAGCCTTAGATCCTTTGTAGAGGGTAGTATTCTTTATTCTATCAATAAAGGAGATGAAGAGGTTGATGTTAGGTTAAGTGTTCCTGATAAAGATAAGAATGATCTAAGTGAACTTTTAAACTTAAGAGTTGAAAATAAAGCAGGCCAACTTATCTATCTTAATAAGATCGTCGATATAGAAGAAGTAAAACGACCGGTGAATATTTCGCGAACTAATTATAAAAGAACAACAATGATCTTTGCCAATCAAAATGAAAAACTAAAAATTACTCCTCTTCAAATCGCAGAGAAACTTGAAAATGATGTCTTCCCAGAGGTGAT
Organism: uncultured Halobacteriovorax sp.; assembly: GCA_913061265.1. Classification (GTDB taxonomy): domain Bacteria; phylum Bdellovibrionota; class Bacteriovoracia; order Bacteriovoracales; family Bacteriovoracaceae. The sequence continues at coordinate 477,324 of CAJXVS010000002.1, forward strand.
TAAAAAATACCCAACCACAATCTTAAAGTTTCGAGGAGAGATTGAAGATTCAAGAGAAAGCCAGGGAGAGTTTAGAGGTTCTGTGATCATGGTTGTGATCCTAATCTATCTCATCCTTGTCTTAATGTTTAACTCTTTAACAAAACCCTTTTTGGTATTAGCTGTTGTTCCTTTTGGTCTCTCTGGAATTGTCTATGTCTTAGTTGCACATGGCATGAGTGTCTTCGGATTCTTTGCCGCCATTGGGGCTCTTGGGATGATTGGTGTTGTTATCAATGACTCCATTGTCATGATTGATATGTTTGAAAATAATCATGATAGAAGTTTAAAGGCCATAGCCGATATTTCAGCAAGTAGGTTAAGACCTGTTCTTGTAACTACCTTAACCACTGTGGTAGGTATTCTTCCTACGGCCTATGGTCTTGCGGGCTACGATTCAATGCTTGCAGAGATGATGTTAACAATGGGTTGGGGGCTTGCTATCGGGACCGTCTTTACATTAGTCCTTATACCGTGCCTTTATAGTTTTTCAGCAAAGGAAGCTTAATTGGACCTTAGACTAGGATATTTTACAGCGCTTACGGAAGAATTTGATGAGCTCTTAGAAGAATCATTAAAAGAAGGTCATGAGTTTTTAAAAAGACTTGAGACCGAGTGGAAATCTGGAGAAAATCAGTTCGATAAAGAAGGGGAGACTCACGTTGTCGCCGTTGAAGGCTCTAAGGTCGTTGGAATATGTGGCCTCAATAAGGACCCTTATGGCGATGACCCCAAAATAGGAAGAGTAAGGCATCTTTATGTTCACCCGGAGTTTCGCGGGCTAACTATCGGCTCTATCTTACTAGAAGAGATTATCGAAGAAGCTAAAGAGCATTTTAAAGTGCTTAGGCTTAGAACTAATAATGAAGGGGCTTCAGCTTTTTATATGAAGCATGGCTTCAAGAAATCAAAACTTGAGCATGAAACTCACCGATTAGAATTCTAAAAAACTACACAATATTTTTTAGTTAAGGTAGCATAACCATATGATTATTATTGGTGATGTACATGGATGTTTTAAGACTCTGATGGCCCTTATCGATAAGCTCCCAAAGGACAGGAATATTTCGTTTGTTGGTGATCTTATTGACCGCGGTCCCTTAAGCCGAGATGTGGTTAAGTTTGTGCGCGAGAATAATCATCGTTGTGTTATCGGAAATCATGAAGACATGTCTATGAACAATACACATGATTGGCTAAAGCACGGGGGAATGCAAACCTTCTCCTCTTATAGTGACGATGAGAAAGGCTGGGAAGATGATCAAAAATGGTTCCTTGATCTTCCCCACTTTATTAGTTTTCCAGAATTAAAAGACGAAGAGGGAAGAGCTCTCCTTATTAGCCACTCTTCAGCCGGTCCTGTTTGGGAATTAGATCAAGATGGGGATGAGTTTAAGCATTCACTTATGTGGAATAGGTTAAAGCCAAGTTCACCTAAAGGGTTCTATAATGTTTTTGGTCATACTCCACAGCGGGACGGGGCTCTTCTAGGAGAGGACTACGCCAATATTGATACGGGAGTTTTTTACGAAGATGGACATCTAAGCGCCATGCTTTTTCCAGAGAAACAAATCATCACTCAAGAATTGATTGATGACGTTAAGTTTAAGTCTTAGTACGGGCAATCCTTGGCCAGCTGAATTACTTTATTAGGGTTTCTTTCATAAAGAAAAGCGATATATTCTCTTCCTGCTACCTTGATGTCGCGCCAATTATAACTTGGGTATTTTGCGGCGAATTTATGTTGAGCAGGACCACCGATCTTAGACCATTCTTGCATTCCATAAGTATCAAGCTTTTCACAGGCCACTTGGAGAGCGTGAATTCTTTCATGATTTAAAGTTAAGGCCAAGTCATCAACAACCTTTTCATAATCTCCTCCTTGCTGCCTAATGGAAGCAAAAGGATTTAGTCCTACGATGGCGTGGTATCCCTTCATTGAAGAGACGAGATCAGTAAGAGGAACCCCTGATTCTTTTTCGATTCTACTTTGGCAGGCCTTGCCTTTCTTATCTTTATCAAGCCAAAGTTTATAGCCTTCTAAGTCTTCATTTAATATTGAAAACCCTGTGCTCTCCATGCCTAGTTTATCCGGAGTGACCTGTCCTGGGTTTAACCAGCCACGAAAAACAAAGTAACAGTAAGAGACAGCGGGAAAATAATTAGGATCATTAAAGACCATAAAGAGGATCTTTTTATCAATAGAGAAGCTTGGCGCTCCTAGAGCTTTTGGAGTGATGAGCGCTGATGGAGATTTCTTATCACCTTTAAAGAGAAGGTCGCTTAGGCGATCACAAGTCTTGTTATGGAGATCTGGACGAAGAGAGCTCTTACAAAGGCTGTTGAAGTCAGAGATATCGGCCATGAGGCTTAAGGGGAGAAAAAGAGTAATGATGAGTAAGATTCGCATGAAAGCATTCTATCATTAAGTTAAGAATCTCGCGATAAATCATGAAATAACAAGTAGATAGCTAATCATAAAGTACTTGAGTCTTTTTGTTTATTGCCGATAAGAGAATAAGAGGAAATTCAAATGCACGAACCAGAACACCTACCTAAGCCTAAAGAAAAACCGAGTCCTACTATTACAAAGTTAGGAGAAGGGATTGAGCAGAAGACCCACCGAACTATCAAGGTCGTTGTTAACAGGCTTCTTGATGGTTTGTTCTTATTTAAGAAAAGAAAAGGTGAGATGGTCGCTGGCTCTGCTACTTTTTATTGTATGCTCTCTTTTGGTCCTGTCCTGCTTCTTATGATTAGTTTAACCGGTTACTTTATTGGAGAGCCTTCTGAATCAAAAGAATATGTTCTAAGCCTAGTTGAAAACAATGTTCCTGGACTCGCTCCTTGGATTCTTGAAAGCATCTCAAAGATTATTGATGGGCAGCTAAAAAACCCAGGCTTTAACCTTGTTAACTCTGGTCTTCTTCTTTACGCCTGCTTGGGGGTTATTAGCTCTCTAATGTTTGGGCTAAATACTATTGCTAAAAAACAAAGCAGAGGTGGTTTCTTAGTTGAGGATCTTCGCTCTATGGGAGTAGGGGTTGTCGTCTCTACTTTTATCTTTTCACTGCTGGCCCTCTCTAATAAAACCTTTATGATGAGCTTGCTTAGCTCTGACAGTGAGACGATTAATTCATTTACAAAATTTATCCTGGGGGGAAGCTTTCTCCCTGCTCTTTTATCTCTGGGCTTTTTTACGGCCTTCTATAAATTCGCTTCACCAATTGCGGTTCGCTGGAGAGATTCACTAACCGGAGCAGCCGCCTTTGTGGGCTGCTTTATGGCAGGGAAATCCTTTTATTGGATTTACTTACTTTATTCAAAAGACACCATGACTCAAAGTTATGGGAACTTCTATACTCTTATCATTGCTGTTCTATGGGTTTATTTTCTGAACTGTTCTTTTTTCTACGGAGCGGCTGTCAGTTACTTAAAGTATCAGAAAAAGCCAGTAGAAGCACAGGCACCAAAATCAGTGCCTGTAGAGAGTGATCTTGCTGCTTAAATTTCTTCGATGAGTCTAACAATCAATGCTGTCTTCTTTCTTAAGGCGCTTGTTGAAGCATCATCAATTGAATCCGCATTTCCAAGAGCTCTATAAAGAGCATCTGCTTTATCAAATTCAGCTTCAATCATATTAAGAATAGCAGCTTGAATCTTTCCTTCAACTAAGTCATATGGCTCAGGCATATTTGAAGACTTAGCTTCAAAAGCTTTCTTAGCAACTTTGAGATCGGCGCTAAGCATGTTTAGGTATGCAGCTTCAATCTTTCCTTCTTGAATTGAGTCTTGAAAACTATACTCAATTGAAGAGGCGCTAACTGATATTGATAAAATTAGTGACAAAAAAATAAATAGATTTTTCATGTTTGGCTCTCGCTATAATGGTTCGAGGCCATTATTGCGTGAATACCCGCCTAGATGGGGGGCATTGAAAAATCTACAGGGTCTGTTTCGTCTTTAGACAGCTTTCTTATAACTAAGAAGAATTTGAATGCCTCTTCTATCTAAGGTCTTAACACTCTTAAGTTTTGAAGTAGGAAGAGCGCCAGGTGTGTTGATTTGTTTAAAAATTAAATCCGCCACATCAGAGGTGTTCATATAATAAAAGGTCGGATCATTTGAATTAATGGTCTCGAGCAATTCATTAACGATCTTTCGCTGTTGTTCAATTTCTAAATCTCTAGGTTCGATTATTTTTTCCATCATAGGATTGTATGTAAATTAGGCGGTGGCGCCAAACTAAATAAGTCTTGTCTAACTTAATCTTACACCATAATTTCGGTGACTTAACTTAATTTAGGTAGGGGTAGCTTTACATTGAACTGGGCAAGAAGCTTTTGGCCTATTAAAATGGCCCTATGGAAAAATGGTCGACTCTCAAAAAAGAAGAAATGAAACATGGGGTTATCTTTCGTTATAGAAAAATAACCAGAAAATCTCCCGACACCGGAGCTGAAGGTTGCTTTGATGTGCTTAGTTTCGCCCATTGGGTAAACGTTATAGCCGTTACTGAAGAGGGTAAGATCGTCATGGCCCGGCAGTATAGAAATGGAACGGACCGGGTAACTTTAGAACTTCCTGGTGGGGCCATTGATGCTGGAGAAGATCCCAAAACTGCTGCGGCCCGAGAGTTGAGAGAAGAGTCTGGTTACACCGCTTCAGATTTTAAGCTTATTGGAAAAGTAGAGCCTAACCCAGCTTTTCAAACAAACTATTGTTATACCTACCTAGCTCTAAATGCTAAGAAGACTGAAGTGCAGGAGCTTGATCCCTGTGAAGAAATTGAGGTCCTGGAATATTCTAAAAAAGAAATTGATGAATTGATTACTTCTGGTGAGATAAATCACGCTTTGATTGTCGCAGCCTTTTATTACTACGACAATCAACTCAAATTAGACTAATTAATAATCGTCTTCGTCGTCGTCAGTTTTTTCAACGAGTAAACTATCAACATCAGTTCTTTGACGGTGAATCTTGTCTTTAACAATGTCGCTTTTTTTCGAAACTTGTCTTTCAATCTTCTGAAGAACTTCATCTAGAGTTTTATAGAGATTATCGTCTTCAGCTTCTGCGTGAAAATGAAATTTTCCAGCATGTACATTAACTTCACTTTTATGACGGTTTTTTTCTACGGAACAAACCCAATTAACATCGATTCCTCCATCAAAGTATTTTTTTAAGTGACTTGCTTTTTCTCTTACCTTCTCATCAATAGATGGAGTTGATTCTAAATGGTGATAAGAAATATTAATCTTCATTAAACGTCTCCTCTTACAATTTCAATTAGGGCATTGAGTCCATCAATGCTGGTAAAAATACCATCGAGATCTCCCTCGCTAGTTAATATTAAGGCCGATCCAATCTTTCTGCTAGACATTTCAAAGGCCACTTCACTAATAGAAGTACCTGAGTAAGCGCAGTAGGGATTCTTGACCATAATATCTGCTGCAGTTAAGTCTGATAGATCTTCTAGGCTATCAAGCAAGCTAATGTCACGGTCGCTAATGATACCAATGGGTTTCTGACCTTTTAAAATGGGGATGTGGCGAAAACCGTGTTCACGCATAAGCTTACTTACGTCGCTTAACAACATGTCCTCAGAGGCTGTTACAGAAACAGGGCTTACATACTCATCAATTGTAATCTTTAGTGCTTTACTCATTTATCCATCTCCTTACTAACTTAAGAATAAAGGATTCCTCCAAGGTCACCTATGATTAAGTCGGAGTCAATTCATGATCTTAGTCAGGATTAGCAATAGGGTACTTTATCCTGCGTCTTTATATAGAAGGGCTTTTGAGCTATTCTAGCGCCCACAATTAAAGATTCTTAACGCAGGAAGTAACTCATGTCTAATTCGAAGATTATTTATACTATTACAGATGAGGCCCCGGCCTTAGCCACTTGGTCTCTCTTACCAATTGTAGAAGCCTTTACAAAGAAAGCAGGTATTCAAGTTGAGACAAGGGATATCTCTTTAGGTGCTAGGATCTTAGCTCATTTTCCTGAAAATCTAACAAGCGATCAAAGAGTGGGAGATCACCTCTCAGAACTTGGAGAGCTCGCTAAAACGCCAGAGGCGAATATTGTTAAGCTGCCAAATATCTCAGCTTCTATCCCTCAATTAAAAGAGGCCATCACTGAATTAAAAAGCTTGGGCTATAATATTCCAGATTTTCCTGAAGAGCCTAAAAGCGCTGAGGATATTGAAAGCCGTGCTCGTTATGCCAAGTGTTTAGGCTCAGCTGTGAACCCTGTTCTTCGTGAAGGAAACTCAGATAGAAGAGTGGCCGCTCCTGTTAAGCAATACGCAAAAGATAATCCGCATTCTATGGGGGCATGGGAGAGTAGTTCAAAATCACATGTGGCTCATATGAGTGGAGATGATTTCTACGGAAGTGAGCTTTCTTATATTTGTGAAAAAGACATGGATGTAAAAATTCAACTTGTAGCTGCTTCTGGAACAAAGGTTCTTAAAGAATCTACTCCACTTCTTAAAGATGAAGTTATTGATTCAAGTCGAATGAGTGTGAGCGCTCTTCGCGCTTTTCTTGAAAAAGAAATCACTGATGCTAAAGAGCAAGGTGTTCTTTTATCAATGCATATGAAAGCGACGATGATGAAGGTCTCTGACCCTATTATCTTTGGTGAAGGGGTAAAGGTTTATTATAAAGATGTTTTCGAAAAGTATGGATCAACCTTCGATGAAATTGGAGTTGATGCAAGAAATGGTTTAGGAGATGTATACGATAAGATCGCAAAACTTCCTGAAGCTCAAAAAACAGAAATCGAATCGGCCATCATGGCCTGTTATAAAAGCCGTCCAGCTTTAGCGATGGTTGATTCAGATAAAGGAATTACTAACTTTCACGTTCCTAGTGACGTGATCATCGACGCTTCTATGCCAGCGATGATCCGCTCTTCTGGGAAAATGTGGGGGACTGATGGAAAGCTTCATGACACTAAAGCAATCATTCCTGACCGTTGTTATGCCAGTATCTATCAAGCGACGATTGATTTTTGTAAGAAAAATGGTGCCTTCGACGTTACCACTATGGGGAACGTAGCTAATGTTGGTCTTATGGCCAAAAAAGCAGAAGAGTATGGATCGCATGATAAAACATTTTGGATCGAAGAAGCAGGAACTGTTCAAGTTGTGGATGGCTCTGGATCTGTTTTAATGGAGCATAAGGTAGAAGTCGGTGATGTTTGGAGAATGTGCCAAACTAAAGACGTCGCTATTAAAGATTGGGTTAAGCTAGGTGTAAACAGAGCAAAAGCCACTTCTAATCCAGCCATCTTTTGGCTCGATGAAAAGCGCGCCCATGATGCTAATCTTATCTCTAAAGTGAACACTTATTTAAAAGACCACGATACGAATGGACTAGAGGTTAAGATCCTAGCTCCTCTTGAAGCTTGTGAGTACTCACTTGAAAGAGTGAAGAAAGGACTTGATACAATTTCAGTCACTGGGAATGTTTTAAGAGATTATCTAACAGATCTTTTTCCTATCCTTGAACTTGGAACTTCAGCGAAGATGCTATCCATCGTTCCTCTTCTTGCAGGAGGAGGGCTTTATGAAACTGGTGCTGGTGGATCTGCTCCAAAACATGTTCAGCAATTTGCTGAAGAGAATCACCTTCGTTGGGATTCTCTTGGAGAATTTCTTGCTCTTTCAGTTTCAATTGAAGAATTAGGTGAGAAAACAAATAATAAGAAAGCAAAGGTCCTAGGCCGCGCCCTAGACGCTGCTAACAGTAAGTTTCTTAAAGAAAATAAGTCACCTTCAAGAAAAGTAAATGAACTTGATAACCGTGGTTCTCATTACTTCTTGGCCCGCTTCTGGGCAGAAGCACTAGCTTCTCAAGAAGATGATAGCGAGCTTAAGAAAGTCTTTACTCCTATTTCAAAAAGCCTGAGTGAGCATGAATCGAAGATCGTAAGCGAACTTAATAATGCTCAAGGCGTGAAGATTGATATGGGTGGCTATTATAGACCTGATCAAAATAAAGTATCTATGGCCATGAGACCGAGTGAGACCTTTAACTCAATCCTAGCTGGACTATAGATGAGCGTTGAATCAAGAAGTGGAAATACTTGTGAGCTTTGTCCTTCAAGTACAGGGCTTAGCATTTTTGAACTAAGTCATGCCCCTGAAACTGGTGTTAATGGCTCAGTTCATCTTTGCCAAGTTTGTAAGGATCAAATCGAAACGAATAATTATGATAGCAATCACTGGCATTGTTTGAATGATTCCATGTGGAGTGAGCATCTGCCTGTTCAGGTTTTGGCCTATAGGGTTTTAAGAGCTCTTGGGGATCAAGATCGTCTTGAACAACTCTATCTTGAAGAAGAGGGTCTTAAATGGGCGAAGGCCGATGAAGATTCAAACTCAGTTATCTGTAAAGACAGTAATGGTGCCCTTTTAAAAGCAGGGGACTCTGTTACCTTGATAAAAGATCTCGTTGTAAAAGGCGGAGGTTTTACGGCCAAGAGAGGGACTTTAGTTAAAGGGATTGCTTTGACTGATAACCCAGAACATATCGAAGGCCGAGTTAACGGCCAACGAATTGTCTTGGTTTCTAATTTCTTAAAGAAGGTTTAATAGACTAGTTACGACGGCACTGAGTAGTTGTCGTCGTTGTTTGTCCTAAAACCTGAGTCACAGTAGTTTGAGTGACGTGGTTGCGATTAATATTTTGATGATTCATATCTGCCTGAAAAGGAAAGCTTTGCCCTGTTTGATCATCAAAGATTTCCCCGGCCATTTGAAGAAGAACACTTTGTCCTTGGCACGAAGCTACATAATAAGCATTTCTCATATTTGTATCATTAGGAAGTGATCTTCTATTTCCATCAGCGATAAACTCTTCAGCTCCATCATCATCAGTAATAGTAAATGCATTTCCATTTTGTTGAACAGTTAGGCTGTAAGTGTAGTTGTCTCCAACTTCAGTACAAGTAAAGTTTCCAGCAAAGTTAGCACAGGCCATGGCCGAAACAGGTCCGATAAATAATAGGGCAATGATTAAATTTTTCATTCTCTCTCCTAAGTTAAAATATTGAGAAATCTTATCCGGCCCAAAAGCGAAAGTCCCAGTTTTATTACTTAGGAATGCGTCAAGCTACTAAAATTGCTTTGTCTTATATAAATATTGGCTTGCTGGACAAGCCAAATTCTCATTGTTACCTTCAATTCATGGAAACAATCCGCCGCTTTAAAAAGATGAGCTTATGGGACTTTATCGAACTGATGGAGCAAAATTGCTATCAGAGCGGAGATAAGGATGCTTATTTTCTCTACCTTGATGAGCTTCGCATGAGAAAGATTGAATCCGTTTCTGAAGGCGGAAACTATAAGCTTAAATCATTAGCAACTGAATTGAACGAAAAGTTCTTAGAAGAAGTAGAGAAGAATCCAAGCTTTGTTCTCGAGTCAGAGATGAATGATTTTGAATTTATCGTAAAAGAGATTACTTATTAATCTTATGATAAATCTGAAGGCCAACCCAACTATCTAGTGCAGCATACTCTATCTGAGCTCTTGTAAGTTTAGGTTGTTCCCAATTTGTAATCTTGGCCTTTTTAGAAAGTCTTTGTCTCAGGAAGATCGCCGTTAAGGCCCTAAGTCCAAAGTTCTCATATTTTTGCTTCTTAGCTTCGTCTGCTAATTCAAAGAAGCCACCATCTTCAAAAGGATGAAGTTTTTGTAGAGCTATAACATCGTCTCTGATGGCAACACCGGTCTTAACAATTTTAGGGTCGGCTAAGAGGTCTGCTAGCTCTTGAGGAAAGTCAAACTTATGAAGCCTAAAAAGAAAGGAGTCATTCTCATTAGAGAGTTGAAGTAAGGATACATCGTAAACTTCGCCTTTTTTAAAAGAAGGTCTTGTTTCTGTATCAAATCCAAGAACAGTTTCTTTCTTTAGAATCTGTACTGCCGCAATGGCATCTTTTTGATTGGTGATTAATTTGACCTCACCCTCAAATTTAAGCATGGGGAGTTCATTTATCTCGTCTTTTGTTATTTTCTTTTGATAAGTCATAGGGGGCTACTCTACAGGAGATATTGCTAATCGGGAATTTTAAAAATCAGGTTAAATCCCACGACATTGGCCTTATGTGTAACTTCGTAGGGCTTTGAGGGGACTAGCCTAGTCGCAGACTCAGAAGAACCCCAGGTAAGGCTTTTTTGCGCAAGAAAGAATCCAGGTTTAAACCATTTATTAAAATGGTAGAGAAATCCTAGATAGACCCATTTCTCGTAGATTGACTTCGTCCCGTAATTCAGAGGTAAGTAAGCTTCGTATTGAAGAAAGATATTAAAGAGAGGGCCTTTTTTATCAAAGTGAAAATAGGTCAGCCTAGGTCTTAGCTTGATAGTATTTTGAGAATTAAAGAAGTTGTGAGCATAGCGCACTCTTAGTTCCCCAACCCATCTCTCTCCAGGAAGAAAGCTAAAGAGGGCCCTTGGAATAATATCAATAAAGCTAAATGTTTCGCCTCTTTTTGAAGTATCAGTCCATTTCCAGATACCATCTTTAATCCAATCATTATCGTGACGATTGCCAAATTGTCTGCTGATAGTGGCGGAGGCCTTTAAGTTTTTGTGAATTCTATACTTTGCCCCAAAGGAATAAGACTTAAAATCATCTTCATTTTCTCGGGCTGTTTTATTTATATCGAGCATCCAGTTAATCTTAGACCACTTGTAAAAAGCCCTAAGACTAAAATCTTTGTCTAGGCCTTTATTAGGAGTCGGTGGAATGACTGAATTGGCCAGAGCTGTTCCACTTAGGAATAGAATTAGGATTAAGGTCTCTTTCATTAAGCTTATTATCCTTATGTTGAGTATAATATGCAACTAAAGGGAAGAATTCCCCGTAAAGGCACTATTGTTATAGGAGAATAGTTTCTGAATGGCAGAAATTAGGTTAGTCTAGCTTCATGAAAACAAAAAAACCTATAGTTGCTATAAGTGGTTGTCTCGTTGGAGAAGCCATCCGTTATGACGGTCAACATAAAAGACATCCCCACGTAGTCCATGAATTAAGCAAGGTCTTCGAATACTTTTCTTTTTGTCCAGAAGTGGCAATGGGCTTAGGTATACCTAGGCCTACTATTCGGTTAATGGATAAAGGTGGTGTTACTCATCTAGTTGATACTAAGGACTCTTCAATTGATCATACAAAACTGGCTAAGAAAACTTTTAAAACCCACACGAAGGGAATTGAGAAAGCTTCCGGAATTGTTTTAACGAGGAATTCTCCCAGCTGTGGTTACGATCCGGTTAAAGTTTATAATGAGAAAACGGGGATTCCTGCCACGAAAGAAAGAGGGCTATGGGCAGCCCATTTAGAAAAAGAATTCCCTCTCACTCCTATTATTGATAGTGGACGCCTTTACGATGATCATCTTAGGGAGACTTTTAGAACTCAGGTCTTAGCGCATCAGGAATTTAGCGAACTTCCTAAAGAACCAAAGGCCCTCGTCAAGTTTCATGAAGTTTATAAATACTATCTTTATCAGTACGGAGCCGTTCATGTTAAAAAGTTGGGGGGAATTTGTGCTGGAGTGACTAAGACTAATTTCTCTCAGAAATATAAGGACTATGGAGAGTATTTATTTGGAACTGCTTTTAAAAAAACTATAACGACAAAAAACCGAACTAATGTGGCAGAACATCTAGCTGGCTACTTTAAATCGAACCTCGAGGGGGGAGATAAGAAATACCTCCACGATAATATAAAGGCTTTTTATAATAATAAGCTAAGTTTTGAGAGTCTAATTGTTTTAATTGGATTCTTAGTTAAAACATATAAGCAGGGATACCTAAAAGACCAAAAGATCTTTTCGTTCTACGGAAAATATTAGTGAATATTAAGCTCTTTATCTTTCTCATCATGGTATCAGCAGTTCCTTTGGCTTTAATGAAGCTCTATTTTCCTTGGGAGATTCCTCACCTTCATTTTTTCTTTATAGGGATCTTGATCGTCATTAGGATTATCTTCTTTCAAGATGAAAACTATAAAAAGAACCTTAAGCCCAATGCCAGAGGGGAACTACAGAAGAAGATTGGCCGAGTTCCCTCAGACTCTGAAGTCATTGATTATATCGATAAGAAGATGACAGGAAGGGGAGTTGCCTTCATCGCGGCCTTTGTTCTTACTTTTAGTACCTTTATTCTAATAGGTTAGGGCGCTAAAGCTCTAGATTACTAATCCGATAAGATAAGTATGAGAATACTTATGATAAGCGCTCTATTTTCACTTCTCCTTGCCTCTTGTGGTCAGGACCTAACAAGTAGAAGAACTTCCTTTGAAGGAGCTGATACTAACGATTTCGTGGTTCAGAGCTGCTCTGAAACTGGTGGACCGCTATGTGCTCAACCGCCTATGCCCGTTTGCCCCGAAGGAATGGTTTGTGCTCAGGTGATGCCTAATCCAAAAACTTATTTAAATGATTGTGAAATGAAAAAAGAAGGGGCTCAGTTTATCCAGAATGGAAATTGCCCCTCAACTAGTCTTTAGATCTCGCCGCAATAATCATTGGCCCATTTTTTCTCTCTTGGTCCGTAAATAAAGACCACAGAACCAGACTTCTCTAATCCACTTGAAATATTACCAGAACCTTTAAGGGCCCCGACAACCTGATCTACATTCTTTTTAGTGATCATAGGACAACCACTGCTCATGGTATAAACCTTGTTTTGAGAAACCATTTTATGGCCATGAATAACAACGGCCCGCTCGCAAGCGTTATCGTTTACATCTTTTTCTAATCCATTAAGAATTAAGCTTTTATCCCACTTTCCAAAGTACTGTTGGCCGGCTAGATAAAAACCACTAGCTGGGGCGTTAGAGCCTCTTTGATTTGAAAAGTACTTAGATTTTCGAACTGAGTTATGCTTGTTTTTCGTAAACCTTCTCATATAACCTGATTTGTATCGACCATGGGCCACGGCCATTTTAGTGACAACTCCTGTTTCTCTATCGACGATAAAAAATCGATTATCCCCACTAGGCTTTGTATAGTCGATAAGGGCGAAGGTTTTCTTATTACCGATATCGTACTGACTTTTCTTGTAGCATCTATTTTCATAAGAACTACTCGAGGGCTTTTTAAATTCAAAGCTTCGGTCACTGCCTTTTTCCATAAAGCATTTCATATGTTTCATCATCTTGATATTACCACCGGCTTTTTCAAGCCTCGCTTGTAGTTCTTTCCAAGATTTAAACTCAGCTGAGAATGAGGGAAGGGAGATAAGCAAAGTTAAATAGAGTAAGTTTTTCATTACTCTATTTTAACTTCTTATCTGATTTAATTTTAGGCAGAAAAATTAGGCAAACAAACTAAGTTGGTTATTCCGAAGAACCACTTCTTTGCTCCCTTCTTTTCTTTCTTCTTTCTTGTTTACGAGCTCTATAATCCTGTCGATCTGAGGACCTGTCTTCTTTGAACTCTTGACGGTCGGATTGACGGTCACTTCTATAGTCTTGTCTTTTTTGTTTACGCTCATCACTGCTAAGGCCTCGATTGCCTTGTCTGAACTCTTGTCTATCTGATTTTCGCTCTTCTCTATATCCTTGGCGGTCAGACTTCTTCTCTTCGCGGTAAGCTTGCCGCTCTCCTTGCCTCTCTGAACGGTTTTCTTTACGGCTCTCTTGGCGGTCGGATCTTCTTTCCTGACGGTTCTCTTTACGGGCAGATCGCTTTTCTTGCCTGTTTGATGAGGCAAAGGCAGATCCAGTAAGTAGGGCAAAACAAATTGATAGATTAAGTAGGTTCATAATTCCTCCGTTGTTGATCATATTACGCTTTGAGATTGAGAAAAGTTGCGCTTTTAAGTTATCGGAATCACGGGATAAACCTTTAATCTTTACCTGAGATTATGCCATTGTTAATTGGCTAGGTAGAATAGGTCTAATGAGTAAAAGAAAGATCCCCATGGGGGAGTTAGAATTCAGTTTTTCAAGGAGTTCAGGGGCCGGTGGTCAGAACGTCAATAAGGTAAATACCAAGGTTACCATGAGGTGGAATATCGCTAAAAGCACTGCTTGTGGCTCCTCAGTCAAAGATAGGTTTAAGGCGCGCTATAAAAGAAGGATCCTTGATAATGGAATCTTGCAGATGGTCTCACAAAGGTATCGGTCTCAGGCCAGGAATATCGATGACTGTGTTGAGAAGATAAATGAAATGCTTGATGCCGTAAGAGTAGCGCCGAAAAGAAGGGTGGCCACAAAGCCTACCCGAGGATCAGTTGAAAGAAGAATTAAGACTAAGAAAAATAAAAGTGAAACTAAAAAGACCCGTCAAAAAGTTAAGCACTAAGCTTAGTACCTTTGCATATGAATCTTGGTCATCCCATCAATAATCTTTTTATCGCGCACAAGGTAGCTTGAAAAAGTCTTTGAGCTGCTGCTTCTAATCCAAGGAAAAGGATGCTTTTTAAAATTTCCAGTAAAGACATCAATATGATTGCCTTTGATGGCCCCACCATGATCTCCTGCGAAGAAGTACCCATCGTGTTTAAAAATCTCACCCGAGGGAAGTTTAATCTTTGTACCTCTAGCTTTTGGAATATAGACAACTGAACCAAAAGGAATCACGCTTGAATCTACGGCAATTGTTCTATAAGGAATAAGCGCGTACCCTCTGTCTTGCTCACCTTCTCCCCATTTAGAGTAAGCGACCTTGAATTTAACTTCTCCACTCGAAGCGTAACGGCCTCCAAAATAGATGCTGCAATCAAGTTGTCTGCGACCGCGTCCATTATAATTAAAGGTAACTGTTTTACCTGTTTTGAATTTAAGAGCGACACTTCCTTCCATAGCAGCGTAACAAAAGAATTTATCAGAGAGTCCAACTTTCTCACCTTCGACTTCTAGGGGTGATTCACCTCGGTCTCTAAAGAGTTGTCCATAAGAATTATTACTTCTAAGTTCCGTATAATAATTAGTTGCCCAAAGTTTTTCAGGGCTCGCCAAATTAGAAGTCTTAGCGAATTCTGTAAACGGGGGAAGAGGAGTAGAACTTGAAAATGCGTTCGTGGCACCAATAAGGCTCACAAGTAGAATAAGTTTTTTCATACCTAAATTGTGACACTATGAGGGAATTTTTAGAATAGGGTTATTCTTACCTTTTCTTTCCCTGATATCGGAGTAAAATAGTTCTATGAATGATGATACACGTTTAGTTTGGTCCGATGAAGAAGGTGACCTTCGAAAGAAGCCTAAAAAAGCTGTTGATGTTGAGGTTGATGAATCAAACCTTGAGATCTTAGTGAGAAGGATGACTTCAGGAAAAGGTCGTACCATTATAGAACTTAAGGGACTCCCGACTAATAAATCTTGGTGCAAGAAGTTGGCTAAAGATATTAAGAAGTCTCTTGGAGTTGGCGGAGCTTATAAAGATGATTTTATCGAAGTTCATGGAGAGAAGATTGAAGAAGTCATCTCCCTTCTAGAACAGAAAAAACTTAAGTTTAAAAAGACAGGAGGCTAAGCCTGTCTTTCAAATTTAAGCTTAATTCCTTTTGAAACAAATGCATTTCCTACAAGACCAATAAACTTATCTGCCGCAATTGCTAGTAGAGCAGAGGGAATCGCTCCAAGTAAGATCAAGTTTGAATTGACTGTAGCAACTCCTCTAAAGATAGGATCTCCAAGACCACCAGCTCCAATAAGCGCGGCCAGAGTTGCTGTTCCAATAACTATTACCGTTGCCGTTCTAAGTCCAGCTAGGATGATAGGAAGGGCCAAGGGAATTTCCACTTTTAAAAGAATCTGCATATTAGTTAAGCCAATTCCTCTTGAAGCTTCAACGAAGTTTCTATCTACTGCTTTTATCCCTTCGTAAGTATTTCTTACCAGTGGAAGAAGTGAATAGAGAAAGAGCGCGAGTACAGCAGGTGCAAAGCCAATTCCTAGTATGGGAATTAAAAAGCCTAGAAGTGCTAATGATGGGATTGTTTGAATCGTATTGACGATTGGAAAAACTATTTGAGCCGCTCTTTTTTTCCTGGTGAGCAAGACACCTAAAGGAATTGAGACAATGAGAGCGCAGATAATGGCCACAAAGCTTAGAAGAAGGTGTTCTCCTAATATCTTCATAAGCTCTTTTTTACGACTGATCATAAAAGACAGTATGCCTTGATCTTTTTGAGACTTAGTAACTGATCCTTCAAGGAGACCTTTTTTAATTAAAAAGTTACGAGCGATAGCGCTTGGTCTTTGTTTGAGGCGGTCGACTTGATCATTCATTTCAATCATCTCATCTTCGCTTATGGCTCCTTCTAGGCTTTCGATAGCTGCTTTGAGGTGAGGAAACTTTATAAAGGAATTAGTCTTTGCTAAAAAGGCAGGTTGGTAAGGTGGAAAATAATTGAGATCGTCTTTTAGGATCTTTAAGTTAAAGGCTTTAATCCTTCCATCTGTCGAGTAAGAGACAATCATATCTACCTGATCATCTTTAATCGCATTGTACATAAGCCCAGCATTTAAAGAGGTCAGGTTTGAGGGTTTATAATTGAGGTTATAAATCTTTGCAAAACCCTTGTAACCATCCTGCCTTTCCATAAATTCATAAGGGGCTCCGAGACGAGCCCGATCTAACTTCCCACTGACGTCGCTAATCTTATTTGCATAGGAGAACTTAGGATCATCTGCTCTTACAGTTAGAGCGTAAGTATTATTAAAGCCCAGTGATTTTGACCACCTAATATCATATTTACTAAGAAAGTCTTTTGAGACAATTTCGTGAACCTTAATAGGATCTCTCTCCCCATTTTTCTTTAAGATCATGACGTAGCCCGTACCTGTATAGTCAGGATAGACATGAATGCCTCCGTGATTTAAGGCATCGAAGGCCACTTTGGTTCCTCCAAGATTTAGCTTTCGAGTAACGGGCTGGCCCTTACTTTCTAAAAGCTGCGCCAACATCTCAGCGTTTATTAAGCTCTCAGAAAAAGACTTCGAACCTATGATAAGGGGTTCAATTGAAAAGGCCTTGAAGCTTCCTAAAAGAAGGAGAAGGAAAAGTAGTTTATTCATGAACTTGCCCCTTGATAAAGTCTTCAACAAATTGATTAGCAGGACGTTCTAGAAAGTCTGCTTTATTACCAACTTGAACGATATCTCCTTTATGCATCAAGATTATTTTATGCCCGAGCTTAAAGGCCTCATCCATATCGTGAGTAACGATGATGATGGTCTTATGTAATTTTTCATTTAAGTTCCAAAACTCTTCGTGAAGAGAGTTCCTAGTAATTGGATCAAGAGCGCCGAAAGGCTCGTCCATTAAGAGAACAGGAGGGTCTTCCATGAGAGCGCGGGCGATTCCAACTCTTTGTTGTTGGCCGCCACTTAATTCAATGGGGAAACGATCCTTGAATTGAGCGTAGGGCATGTTGATAATCTCCATCAATTCCTCTACGCGAGATTCAATAAAGTTTTTTTCTTTATGCATGATCTTTGAAAGAAGAGAGATATTATCTTTAACGTTTAAGTGGGGAAGTAGTCCTGCTTTTTGGATGACATAACCAATCTTTCTACGCCATGAAACGGCATCAACGCTAAGCGCGTCGTCACCACCAACAAGAATCTTTCCACTTGTTGGCTCAATGAGTCGATTGATCATCTTAAGCGTTGTTGTTTTGCCACAACCACTTGTGCCTATAATACAGCCAATTTCACCACGCTCGAGTTCGAAAGAAACAGAGTTAACAGCGGTGATGTTCGGCTTGAATACCTTCTTCAAATCTTGGACTTTTATCATGCTTTAAAGCCTAACATATTAGAAAAAATTTTGTTCGTAGGATCAATTATTTTCGGAGCAAGGGGTTACTTTAGGGTTTTTATATGATTTTATGAATTCTAGCGAAATTCAAAAATAAGCGGAGGTTAACGCGTTATGATATTAAACGAAGGTGATTATGTTACTGGCAAAGGGATTCCTGTAGGCGAGTACTTAGGCATAGACGAGTTAACTCAAGGTACTGGTGGAAAGTTTCATAAAATTTATGACCTCTCTAAAAAGGCCACGCATTATGTTCCTTTAAATGCAGAAGGGGCTCTTCGTAAACTTCCTTCAAAATCTACGATCATGAAGAACCTTAAGATCTTCGAGAGCGTTAAGATTATTGATATGGGTGAGATTGATGGAAGTCGTTACCGTTACTTCAATGAAAAATTAGATAAGATGACTTTTAAAGCGGAGATCGAAGTTCTTCACGATCTAGTTGTTCTTAAGAAAGATAAAAATACTTCTGTAAGTGAAAATAAATTGCTTATTAGTCTTAGAGAAAAAGTAGTCAATGAGATGTCTCATATACTTGCTTCTAAGTCTGACGAAGTAGAAAAACTTCTCGTTCTTCAATAAGATATTACATAGTGGCGCGGACAATCTCTAGGGATTGTTCGCGAGCTTCAAAATGCGATAATCCTTTTTCAATTAACTCTGAATAAACATCATCAAACCAAGTTCTTCTTTTATCACCTTTATCTGATTGATCACGCCTATCTTTCATTCTTAACATCATCATAAAGCCACAACGACCACAGTCCCTGAATTCTTTAACAACGAACTTCTCATTCACTTTATAATCAAAGAGAGGTTTTCTTTTATTAGGATCTGTTCCTGTTAGGTATTCTTCTCTCGAATAAAACCTACATCCGCATTGGCATTTCTTAGGAAAAGGGTTTCCTACAATTTCGCCTTTTAATTCTTCACAAAAAATAATTGTCATAATGCACCTATCAGTTTGTCTTAGTCTGATAATAAACTCTTTCTAATAAGCTATCGGTGCTTTCAGCGACTTAGTTGAGAAAAAGGCTAAACTTTAACTAAGTACTTGAATTAATATAAGGCTTATTAAAAGGGATACTGCCCTAGATTGCGGCTAACAACGTGTTTTATTTGGCCTGGACCTATACTTCTCTTTAGTTCTGGAGAGGCGAAGAGCAGGGTCCCTAGGCCTTTAAGAAGGGCCTTTAGGTTCAGCTCTAAAGTGAAGTTAAAAGTCTTAGGGGCATCTAGCTTATTAGTTAGCTCAAGGTTTAGGTAAGCAGATTGGTAAGTCATATAGGTATCCTGTTAAGTTTTACTGACAATACCTTTTTAACAGGAGTTGAACTTTTATCAATCATTTGTTAAAAAGTATTAAAAGGTAGTACTTTATATGAGCAATGGTCCTAGTTTCCCCTTATTAATAGATGAACTTAAGAGAATCCTAAAGAGAAAGGGGATTAAGTATTCAAAGCTCGCCTCAGAACTCTGCATGAGTGAGTCCTCAATAAAAAGGTTGATGAGTGGGGATGATGCGAATCTTTCAAAACTTGAAGCTCTTTGCGAAGTGGCGGGAATCAGCTTTCTCGACCTGGTCATCTTAACAAAAGATCAATCTCCAAAAGATTTCTTTCTTACAAAAAATCAAGATGATTTCTTTGCCAAGAATACAAATTATTTCTACGTCTTTCATCTTCTTTATGAAGAGCGCTTGAGTGTCTTAGAGATTAAGAAAAAGTATAAATTAACTGAGAAGTCCATGATGACTTACTTAAAGAAATTAGAAGAGTTTGGTTTTTGTGAACGGCACGCGAACGACAAGATTGTTTGGCTGATCTCTGGCCATATTAGTTTGCCCGCTATGACGGAACTTGGTCGTCACTTAACTAGAACTTCAATTGATAACTTAAAAGACTTAGTTGTGGACGGGGCAGGAACAGATAATAAAAAGGAAGGAACCTTTCAAATAAGCGAAGGCTACTTAAAACCAGAAACAGCTCAGCGTTTTATGGCAGAGCTTACTGAGCTGATTAAAAAAATAGCGCAAGCCTCTTCAAGAGAAGAGAGAGTTTATAAGAATGATGAGCTTATTTTATACACTTCAATCTCAAGCCTGCTTCCAATACGTCTTTACTATGAAGATGTCGAGAATATCTAATAATTATCTAAAAATTTTAAACACTTAGCAGACTTTTTTGGAATTTAAGCCTAAGATTAAGGTAGGAATTTTTCAAATAGGTAATGAATGGAAAGTATGGTCGACATCAAGAATTATAATCCTCAATGGAAGAATTGGTTTAAGAGGATTAGGGATCAGTTTTGGCCTCGCCTTGGTCATCTCGTTATCGATGTTATTCACGTAGGAAGCACTTCAATTGAAGGCATGGTGGCCAAGCCTGTTATTGATGTTGATATCGTTGTTGAGAACTTTGATAAATTTGAAGAACTAAAAGCCGAAATGGAAATCATTGGATATACCCATAGGGGAAATCTAGGAATTACTGATAGGGAGAGCTTTGTTTTTAAGTACACTCCCGAGATTGCTCAAAATGTTTATGTCATCAAAGAAGATTCAACCGCCTACAGAAATCACCTTCTTTTAAAGAAGCATCTAGAAGAAAATAAACCCGATCATGAGCGCTATAAAACCCTTAAGCAAAAGCTTTCTAAGAAAGTTAAATCAAGGGATGAGTATGGGCAGAAGAAGACAAAACTAATCCTTGAGTTCTTGCAAACTCAAGGAATGTCTCATGATGAAATTGAATTAATTAGAAGCGAAAACCTATAAAGCGTCGTTGATTAGCTTAGCTAACCTAAGACCTGCTTGAAGTAATCTTTTTTCCATTAATGGAATTAGCTTATAACCATAAGTATAACCAACCTTCGGCAATTGATCGACGGGAAGGTTCAATTCCTTATTGCAGTAGTTTCTAAGGATAACTCCATCCTTTGCAGCGACTTGATTCACTTCTTCAGGATAGAGTGTAGGTCTTAGATCAGCAGACTCCTTGGCCCATGAAAGGGGCGATCCATTATTGAGGTCTCTATTTTCTTTCTTTGATTTGATATCAATGAACTTTGAGTACTCAGTAAAACTTAAGCGAGTAAACTCGATAAGTTTCTCATCCCATAATTTATGAAGATTAGTTTCCTCTCCTTGATAAACCACTCGGCAACGATTCCCACCGCGGTCTAGTCCATTACCGACATGAAGAGGTTGATGAATATCTCCTACTAAATGAACCAAGAACTTAAGTGCAAAAGCTCTCTCACTCTTAGTGGCTTTTTTATTCTTTAAGGTTTCTAGGTTTTTTTCAATAGAGACTACTAATGAGCCGCTATTATCAGTGCGGTTGTAGTCAGTTGCTGTGTCGGGCCAGTCAGTATAATGCCAACTATAGGTATGACCAAAGTTGTCTGGGTCTGACTTAATCTTATCAGGCCAGTTTGAAACTCTTGCTAGAGATTCTCCGTCTAAAAGTTTTTTGACTCTTCTTTTTGTAAGAAGCTTAAGGTGATCTTCTGCGATTTGTCCGACTATCCTGTGCCCAGTTGGTCCCCAAGCAAACGACGCCGTACTTAGAAGCATAGCTCCTAGAACGATGATCGATTTCATAATTTCCCCTTCATATAATGAGGATCCCCCCGGATCCTGCGCGATGCATTTAAAATACCTCGCTATTGCATCATTGCCAAAAGCCTTTCGCACAGTAATTTCATCTTACATTTGAAGAAAAGCAGTTTTCAGCACTTAGATGAGTTCTGACATGTGAATTTTTTAAGTGGTAACAAGATGCATCCCTTTGTATATTGGCGAAAACTTAACTTAAAAGGATATCAAATGAGCCTAATAAAGATCGACGGTCTAAACGTTCTGACTGCATACATGCACAACCTTAACGAAGGGGTGGCCTTCTATAGAGATATTCTAGGCTTTGAAGAGACTAAAAATATGGAGCCAGGGATTCTTATGGAGCACCCGCAGGCAGAGATCATGCTTTACCTAGAAGGGGAGAGACAAAGAAGAGAATCAGCTAGTGAGAACTTTAACCATATTAGCTTCTGTCTTAACGCGTCAAACGGAGTCAATGATGCCAAAGAAAAGCTAGAGAAAGCGGGTATTGAAATCTTCATGGAATATGGAGAGTTTGATGGAGATTTCGCTGGGATTCAGTTCTGTGACCCAAGTGGAAACGTTATTGAAATCGCTGGTCAACCTTAATTGGCCCCGATAAAATTTTAAAAAACAAATAACTCTAAGGAAGGATTATATGAAACTTATCTCAATCTTTGTTGCCGTATTATTTTGCGCTTCAGCCTTTGCTACTACTGCTGGCTTTAAGCATGGAAATGATTATGAAGCCGTTAGCTATGACGGAAGTGTGACAGCTAGTTGCTCTACAGGAACAAGAACTCATTACTGTTCAGCTTACGGACTAAACCCAACTATCTATACAAAACTAGTTACTGCTCAAAGAGTAGATGCCAATAAGTATGAAGTTTCGGCCACTCATGAGTCAGGTAAGAGAGTGACTAAAGACGGTAAGTTTAAAGGAACTGAATCTAAAGGGATCAACCTATGGATCAGAACTCTTTTTCAAAAGCCGCTTTTAGCTTTTGGTCTTAACAAGATCGATTATAAGATC
This sequence comes from uncultured Halobacteriovorax sp., assembly GCA_913061265.1. GTDB lineage: Bacteria > Bdellovibrionota > Bacteriovoracia > Bacteriovoracales > Bacteriovoracaceae. The sequence goes on from CAJXVS010000002.1 coordinate 499,799, forward strand.
ATGAAAAAGAAGACTGTCGTTCAAAGTGGAAGCTTTGAAGTGATGGTTAATCAAGGTGAAAGAAAGAGATGCCGTAGTGGATATATTCGTATGTCTGGTAATTCTTGTGAAAACACTACTTCAGTTTGTAATGAGTATTTTAATAGAGGTTACTGCCGTAACTAATTATTCAAATGGAAGGTTCTAGAAAGAGCCTTCCTTTAATTTCTTAAAGACATCAAGACCAATATGACAATAACCACCTGGGTTCTTCGCTAGGTAGTGCTGATGATTCGATTCAGCATCATAGAATTTATCAAAATCTTCAATTTGAGTAACGACTGTAGGACCTAGAGACTTGATCTTATCTAGGGCGATAGAGGATTGCTCATCAGTTGTAGGAAAGATGGCCGATCTATATTGAGATCCAACGTCAGGCCCTTGGCGGTTAAGCTCTGTAGGATTATGCATAAAGAAAAAAGCATCTAAGAGACGATCAAAGCTAATGATCGAAGGATCAAACTCCACTAGAACAACTTCAGCGTGACCAGTATCTTTACGGCAAATGTCTTCGTAGGTTGGGTTTAGGCTTTGGCCACCTTGGTAGCCACAGGTTGTTTTAAGGACTCCAGCAAGCTGCTTAAAGGCGTGTTCAACGCCCCAAAAACAACCTGCTGCAAAACTAACTCTTTCCATTATCTTAAACTGATTTGAATTTTTTTATAACGACCATCTCCAAGAGAAGTCGTTTGAACTTTTTTATCATCATGAAGATGTTGATGAACAATTCTTCTCTCTGCTGAGTTCATTGCATTAAGAGTTACAGGCTTACTTGAATCAAGGACTTTCGCCACCATTTGATCAACCATTCCAGTGATCTTAGCTTCATCAATCTTATCTCTTCCACGGCTAGGAGACCTTTTAGAACCTCTATCCTTGCTATTACCTCTGTCATTACGATCGCCTGCTTTTGCTGCGCGGGCCGGACCATTCTTTCCAAAGCTCATATTGATTCTAATATTTCCTGGAAGGTGAACTCTTGTTGTTACATAAACTTTTACAAGTTGCTCGTAAGCAAAGAGGAGTTCTTTATCATTAAGAGAGAATAATCTTTCGTCACTTCCTGAGAAGTTGATATTGATATTCTTCTTATCTTTATCAAAGTTAACTTTAACAAAGACATTCAATCTTGAAATCTTCACCATTTCCATTAGAAAAGGAAGAAGAAGCTTCTTATAGATTGGCTTAAGAGTGAACTTATAAGTTGTAGTGCGCGCTCCAAAGAAGAAGAACTTCTTAGGTCCTTGCTTAGTGATATCCCACTTTAAAAGGCTGGCATCGTTTACTCTATAATAACCAAGAGCATTCTTTTGAGCCTTATCAAGAGACTTAGTTGTCGTAACGAAGATTCTTTTATCATCCTTACTTTCACTTCCTACCCAAGTTGGAGTTTGAAGAAGTTCATAAGGCTTAAACACCGGTGGCTTCTCATCTTTGAAGTCACGTTTAGTGTTTGTTTTTCCTCTTGAATCTTTTCTATCACCTCTATCATTTCTGTCTTTTCTATCTCTTCCGCCGTCTCTTGAAGCGTTACGATCAACGACTTGAAGAGTTTTATAGTCAATATAAGGTTTCTTTGGAAGATTCTTGGCGAAGTCTTCGTCTGTTAATTCCATACGTGGGATCTTTGAACCAATGAGTTCTGAAATAGGATCTAGGTATTCACAATCTTCGTGAGCGCAAAAACTAACGGCCTTACCATTTGCTCCTGCTCGTCCTGTTCTACCGATACGGTGAACATAGTTAGCGGCCTCTTGAGGAAGGTCATAGTTAACAACAAAGTTAACGTCTTTAATATCAAGTCCACGAGCGGCAACATCTGTGCAAACAAGAATGGTGATTTCCTTGGCACGGAACTCTTCCATTAATTTAGTTCTTTTATTCTGGGCCAAGCGACCTGAAATGGGCTTTGCCTTGAACTCCATTGTTGTTAACCATTCGGCCACAACATGAGTCATGAATTGTGTATTACAAAAGACTAGAGCGTAAGCATCTTCGATATTACGAAGCATGTTTACAAGGAGAGGCATCTTCTCGGCGCCAGTTACCATCGCTAGTGAGTGATCAATATGATCAACCAGTAAGCTATCTGCGTTTAGTCTTAATTCAACTGGGTGAGAGCGGAATTTATAGGCCGTATTAAGAACGTCCATATTACTTGTGGCAGAGACCATGATCAGCTGACGGTGATCAGACATCTTGCTTAAGATAAATTCAATATCTTTTTTAAAGCCCATATCAAAGAGACGATCAGCTTCGTCAAAGACAACACCTTTAGTGTCGATAAGATCAACGCATTTTTGCTTGATCAAATCCACAAGACGACCAGGAGTCGCGATTAAAACAAAAGGGTGCTCTTTTAGAAGACCTTTTTGAGTATCAATATTTTCCCCACCAATAAGGCAAGTCGATGTGATTCCTAGAGGCTTTCCAATTTGAGTGAAGACTTTTTGAGTTTGCTGAGCAAGTTCTCTCGTAGGGCTTAGAACAACATAAGAAACTTTTCTTTTGTCGTTACCCATAAGTTCTTCATCACGAAGGATTTGTTCGATAATAGGGATGGCGAAAGAGCCAGTCTTTCCACTTCCTGTTTCCGCTTGAGCGAAGATATCTTTTCCGTCTAAAACAGGAGCGATAGTCATCTCTTGGACAGGGGAGGCATTTTCAAATCCGATTCCCTTAAGGGAAGCGAGTAGTTCTGGTTTGAGTTCAAACTCAGTAAAAGGTGTATTTGTTTCCATAAGGAGCCTTATACCGTTTTCAAAGCTAACTGACTATAAGACTCGTGAATAAAGAAAGCAGGGCGTTAGAAGATCTCGTATTTCTTCACTTGCTCTAAAACCTCTTTAATCGAGGCTAAGATACCATCTTGATTAGGGAAGTCTCCAAAATCCATGAATTGCTTTTTCTCGAGGAGTTGATCAAAGTTTCGGTCAACTTTTTCTTCAACAACAGAGCCTGCTTCGTAACCAAGTTTATTTACTTTAAAGAGCCATTTTACTTCTAGCTTTGAGTCAATAATCCTAATGTGTTGATTGAGTTTCTCTACCCGCGCAAAATCCTTTCCCCCGGGGCAAGTGTACTGAATATCGATAAAGCCAGCTTTGTTCTTTAAAGACTTTCTTTTAAATCGAAAAAAGTTCTCAAAGATCTCGATGTATTTTTCTAATATCTCTATTGGGAGAATGCTTAATTCTAGAAAGCCCCCTTCAAGGAGATCGTCAGTGGCCCCGTAGTAAATATAAGGACCATTAGATTTCTCTGAAATAGCTCCATCCGTAGGAAGCTTAAATTCCCATTCTAGGCTGGCCTCGCCTTTGGCGCTTAGCTTCTCACCTTGTTTAAAAGAGAGCTGCTGCTTGTTAGTGATACCTTTTTCTTTCTTGGCCTTAAGCTTCTTGGCATCTGTTTGCGCTAGGCTAACGCCATACTGCCCAAGATCAAGTTCTTCATCGCTATGGTTTCTGAGCGTGAGAGAACCCTTTAGGCTTTCGCCTTGGCGGTGGGATTCCCCTTGGATATCTACCGAGAATTCAAGTGGTTGCTTAAAAAATGTCCCTTTCATGATCTTGCCTTGTTTTTAGTTTTAAGAATTATTACCATGGTATTACGAAATTTAAATTAGCCTCGCGTTAAAAAAGGTCATCTATGAAGATTGAGAATGTAGCAGTCCTAGGAGCATCGGATAAACCTGACAGGTATAGCTATAAGGCTTTTAAGATGCTTTTAGAAAATAAACATATGGTTTCTTTAGTGTCTCCTCGATTAAAAGAGGTTGAAGGGCACAAGGTCGTCAGCTCTTTAAAAGAATTAACAAATATTGATACTCTTACTTTGTACGTTAATAAGAGTATTTCAAGTTCATTAAGTGAAGAGATCATCGAGTTAAAACCTAAGCGAGTGATCTTTAACCCTGGCTCTGAGAATGAAGAGCTCTCTATTGAGTTAAATAAAAAGGGGATTGAAACTGAAGAGGCATGTACTTTAGTTCTCTTAAGAACGGGACAGTTTTAAGATGCGGATCTTTTTAGTCTTCCTTGTCTTGATCTCTTCTTGCTCGAACTTAAGCCGAGAACTCAGAATCGATTCGAATCAGCATCTTGCTATTTCTCCTAGAGGGCCAGGCCTTAAGCCAGGTCTTATTTTGGTTCCTGATTGTTTTGGAATAGGTGATTATTTTATCGAGAGAGGAAGTCAATTAGCAGATCTTGGATTTCACGTCCTGATTTTGGATATGAATGGAAAGGGATTAATCACTCTTCTCCCTGGAGAGTCTGAGAAGTTTTGTGAAGGTCAGAAAACCCCTCTCTTAGTTTTAAAGAAGGCCATTCAGGAATTAAAAAATATTGACGGTGTTGATGCACAAAATATCTCCGCTATTGGTTATGAAAAAGGGGCAGATTTTCTCTTTGAATTGGCAAGGACAGGGGAAGATTTTAGCTCTATTACTTTAATACAAGGAAGCTTAGAGAGTAGAGAAATCGAGAGCTCTTTTTCTAACTTTAAGCTTTTGGTCTTAAGTGGAGCCCTTGACCCAAGTATTAATTCTAAAAGAATTAGTGGGTTTAAGAATGAATTAAAATTGAACCAGGTTACTTATGAGTTTCAAAGTTTTCCTGGGGCAAGAAAAGGTTTTTATAAGCCTTCTTCAACAAAGCTTGGTGATGATTTTGATCTACCGTTTGCTTATGATGAAGAAGCTGATAAGACATCTTTTAACAAAATAAAAGAATTCTTAAAAAATACATTGAGGTAAAAAATGAGCGACAAGATTACAGCAAGCCATATTCTAGTAGATCAAGAGTTTGAGGCCACTGATTTAGTTAAAAAACTTGAAGAGGGAAAGACTTTCGAAGAGTTAGCTAATGACTTCTCTAAATGCCCTTCTGGAAAATCCGGAGGAAGCCTTGGTGAATTTGGAAAAGGCATGATGGTAGCCCCATTTGAAAAGGCCGCTTTTGAATTAGCTCCAGGACAGGTCTCAGGACCCGTAAAAACTCAGTTTGGTTATCATTTAATTAAGCGAGAATCTTAGTTAAGTAACTGATTTTAGGACTGTCATAAGTTTTGACATAAAGTTATTACAAGCTTTTGGTTATGCGCTGCGTATAAATGTATTTTTTTGGTACAACTGATTATCTACTAATCCGTGAAAACCAAAAAGGAACCTTATGCGTCCTCTTTTAGCTTTAAGTATTGCTTCCTTATTTGCAGCTCCTAGCTTTGCTGCTGATGAAAGACCTATCTGTGAATTCGTTAAGGAGCACTTAGCAACAAGTTTAAACCTTCACGCTGTTTGTAAGCCCACTTATTCTGCTTATTGCAAGAAGACTCCCACTAATATCAAGAAGGGATGTACTTCTTATAAGCGTGGATCAAAGAATACTAATATCAAGATCGCTGGCTTTAATGTTTATAACCTCGGAATGGGACAAGACTTTAGTGGAAATAAACTAACAGGTCTTAAGCAAAATCATATCCTAGCAGAAACCATCGCTCAGTTTGATCTAACTGGGGCTGTAGAATTAAAGCATCTCGCTAAAGAAGACCGCTCTTATAATCAGAAACTTCTTGCGGCCATAGCCGATTTAAAATCAGGAAAAAGAACTAAATTAAAATTCATCTCAAGAACTAAGGAAAAATCTGAAATTGGACTTTCTGATATTCAAGATCAGTTTCGTGTTCCTGAGTACCTAAAGGTTCTGAATGAACTTATCCAAAAAGACTCTAACTACGCCCTTGTTCTTGCGAATGATCTTTTTCCAAGGCTAGCCGATGATCTTCTTAATAATGAAATTTCAGGATTTTTCTATAAAAGAAATAAAGTAAATCTTCGTCCTACTTTATACTGCGGTAAAAAAGTAGGAGCTTGTACTGTTAAGACTGAAGATCTTCCTGCTGAAATGGCGAGAAAACCTTTTCTGGCTACGTTTAAAGCCGGGAAGATGGAGTTCACTATGGCGGCCGTGCATTTTCGTTTTCGCGCCCCTACTAAGAAAGTCAATAAGAAACCAGTTCTAGACGAAGCTCTTTATAACCCTATGCTTGAGGTCTTTAACTTTGAAAAAGAAACGGGCTATGTCTACAACGTAAAGATCAAGTCTCATAAGAAAGAGAAAGAAGAAACTCATTCACGGTTCGCTGAAGCTAAGATGACGATAGACTTTCTAGGAAAAGCTAAGGCTGCTGGAAAGATCAAAGATCCAATTCTTTATGGAGATTTTAACCTCGCCGCTCCAAGAGCAAACTCACCATTACCTGAGAGGGAAAAAGATGAACCTAAACAAGCGGCCTTTAAGATGGCTTGGGATAAGATCCTACTAGGAATGGAAGGGGCTGATGTTTATATCAACACTGCTTCGACTGTTGGAAAAATTGGTCTCGGAAGTAAGTTTGATCACCTGGTTCTTGCTAAAAAAGGCGCTCTTTCAAAATGTAATGTAGACGAAGCTAAGGTCTTCGATTTTACCGACGCTTCGATCTTTCCTACAGGGCATGAATTAGTAAAAAAGATTAATAAAGAAGAATTACTAAAGTCGTTCTCAACTGAACTTAACTTTAAGTCAGCTACGACCATGAAGCATCGCTACACTAGTGGAAAGATGGATTTCTGGGAAATTGGTGTTGATAACAAGCTTATAGGTTCCTACGTTGAAGGAACTAATGTTGTCTTTAGCCAGTCAATCTCAGATCACCTACCAGTATATATGAACTGCAAGACTAGATAATCCCCAAGGAGAATACGCATGAAGCTTAAAACGATGAAGATTGGATTGATGACAGCAGGTTTAGGCCTTGCCATTAATTCTCAAGCGGCCAGTTCTTGGGCAACTTATTGTAGTGATGGATCCGTGGTTCAAAAAAGCCATGAAGCTCCTGTTGTTAACTACTCTAACTCTACAGTTAAAAAAGCTGCTCTTAAGATGTCTAAGATTGAAGCGATCGAAATCGCTGGTAGAAAAGCTGATGGAAAGTTCGTCTCTGATAATAAAACGGGTGAGCCTTTAAAGAATAAAAAAGGTGAGACTTATGTTAAGTCTGTGGCCTTTAATCCTTATACAGATTTTGAAAAAGTTTATAATCTTTGCGCCACTTCTACTAAGAACAAAGGTGAGTGTAAGGGATCACAAAAAGCTCCAGAAGGTATCGGACAGAATACTCATAATATGCTCACCATCCTTTGTGGAGAGTATAGAGATAATCTAAGCATGCTTAAGAAGAAGCTTCAGTGGCTTGGTAAAGCCGATATCACTAAGCCGGGCGTTCAAAAGTATTCTAAGAGCAAGAAAGTTTTCGATCAACTAACAGGCCCAGGTTATAAGGGCATGATTCAAATCTCAAATTCTTTAAGAACTCTTCGTCTTGAAAGACTTGGTTCTGCTGGACATCGTAGCTTAGAAGTAGATCAAAGATCAGTTCAACCTATGACTATTTGTGAGTACCGCTATATTTTATCTGAATACCTAGCGAAAGGAAAAAATCTAAGTTCTCACGATGATGCTGGCTTTAAAGCTTATGAAAGTGGAAGAGCCACTTTTGCTAAGACTTGTACAAAGTCAGACCTAGCTCATGTTTATGAGTTCAGAGGAGACGGTAACCTTAAAGCGCAATCAATTGAATCAAACGGAATGCTTTGGTTCTCACGTGCCTTCTCAAGTTCATGTACAAAAACAAAGACGGCTCAGAAATATAAAGGCGCCATGACTGATAAAGACTGTAAAGAGTATTTCGCCTCTCCTTACAAGACTCGTGAGAAGATCAACGAGCAAGCTTTTCTAAGAATGTTCTTCTACCCAGATACTGCTCAGGGCCTAGATATTAAAGACATCATGAAGAGATACACAAAGTCAGATAAGAAAGGTTATATCATCGTCACTGAAGATATCACAGGGGACGGCGTAGGGGAGATGATTGTTCTTGATCCTAAAGTTGTTGCTACCTGTTCATTTTCTGTAACAAATGAAAGCCCTGGAGCTTGTCAGCTTCTAAAGTATCGTGAAGTTGTTGGTGACTTTGAGAACAACACCTATAAAGAAATCAACGAAGCTACAAAAAAGATTACTATTATTACTGCGCTTGCGGGAAAAGATGCCATTGGAACAAACTCTGAATATAAGAAAGTAATCTCCAATGCCAATTATTGGGCCAAGAAGATCTACGGATCAAGTAAGAAGTTCCTTGAAGGCGTTAAGCTTATCACTGAAGTTCACCCTAGCTTTAAGCCAGAGTACCTAAAAGCAAAGGACCGTGGCTTCACAAGAATCTTTAAAGATAAGAACGAAGCATGGGAGAGAATCACAACAGCACTTGATCGTCATACTGATTGGTACTCTGTTGATACTCTTCACGTAAAATCAGGTTACTTTAAAAATACTTTTTCACCCTTTGTTGCTTCTTCATACTATATCTACAACTCACACACTTTTGTGATGCCTGGGTATGCTATGGGTAAAGACTATGACCAAGGAAGAATGCATTGGATGTTTGTTCAAAAAGTAAAAAAGAACAAATGGTTTCCAGCTGAGAAGATGAATAAAAAATGGCCAATCCCTGCTAATAGCTTTGATATGATGAACCAGTGGTTTGACGAAGTCACTTTCTCAAACTCAGGTCTTGGAGCATCAGAGAATGGTTGGGACCGTGCAGGAAATGTTAAAGCCTCTGAAATTGAATCAATCTTCTGGCTCTACGAAGCTGAGAAATTTGAGCATCACCATTAAGATGAAGAACATTTTAAGCATAGCCCTTATATTATTGATTGGAGTAGTACAGGCTTAAGAGATCGATAGCTTTACTAAAAGATATTCTCTTAGAGAAGACGCTACTCCAGTACTCAATAAACTTACGAATGTAAGGATTGAGAAGGCCCTTAGGAAGGCGAATAAGAAAGGTATCTGCAGCCAATCGAGGTTAGAAAAACTTCTTGCTTAACTTCTTCCCGAGTTATCTTGTCTAACTCTAAAAAGACCAATCTGTGACCTTAATCATCTTTTTGCAGTAATACTCCAAAAATTTAAAAACTTTCTTCTTCTAGGTCTTCCAAATAATATTTTTTGAGGGGATAATAAGAGCATGTTTGGATTAAAAGAAAGAATTCTCATTGTTGACGATCAAAAAGATATTAGAGAGCTGATCATTATGCTCTTTGAAGATATTGAGTGTATTGAATGCTTTGTGGCAGAGGATGGGGAGCAAGCGCTTAAGATTCTAGATGAGTTTGCCATTCATGTCATCGTCACAGATATCAAGATGCCAAATATTGATGGGGTTGAACTTTGTAGAACTGTCAGAGATAAAGGCTTTAAAGGTCCTATCGTTGTCGTGACTGGAGAGGCCTCTGGAAGTCAGTACAGGGAACTATGCCAATTAAAGATTAACAATGTCTTTCTAAAACCTATTGATCTTGATTTTCTCAAAGAAGAACTTAGAAAAATATTAGATAATGAAATTCTTAAGGATGTTGAAAGTGAGATTTTAGGATCTGTAGCCTCTCAGTTAGGTAGTAAAGAAGCTTATTATAAATTAAGTACTAAAGAAAAGGTTAAACTCCTTATGCAGGCGGTAGATGCTTAAATTCTTTTGAGTCGCCACTAAGGAAGATCTTCAATCTTCATATTATAGTCAAACCAAAATCCAGCATCACCATGAGAGTTATTTTTGATCATTTTATATCGATCGATTCCACCTAGGTCAAAGAAGTAGGCTAGGCTGATTCCCCCTCTGGCTTCGTTTGTTGAAATGGCAGCGGGGAAATTATTGAGCTTGTAGAAGTCATTTCCTTTTCTATCGACGAAGATTGAAATTGAATTCATGGCCGCTGCTCCCAAAGTCATACCATAGGAGTGGTATTGGTCATTGCCGCTTTTATCCTCGAAGTAAGTGATTCCTAGGTCCCAGGCCATGCCGGTTGAGACTTCCATCCTTGATCTATAAATATCGTCTCCTCCATCTTCTAAGAAGGTAGCAAGGGCGTAGTGAGCAGTGGCCCCTTGAGTATAGCGTGAGCCAAGATAGTTATCATTTCCAGAGCCCCCATTATGAAAAATTCCCCAGCCAAAATAATAGCCAGCTCCTTGAGAGAAGTTTCCTGCTGTAAAATGATCAGTTCCGGATTCATCACTTAAGACTCCAATACCTCCAGACATAAAGCCTCTAAAGCCAAAACCCATTCCTTGTGAGAAGCTGCGGAAGATTCCAGTGGTTCCATAACTTGAAGGGTAGAGCCCGCGGGCTTCGTAGGTATCATTGCCTTTTATATCTTGAAGAAGAGCGACTCCACCAGAGACGGCCACACCTTGTGAGAAGAGTTTGGCTTCATATGAATCATTACCCTTGTAGTCAATTAGAGCCGCGACCGAGTAGAGGGAGTAGGCCTGGGAATGTGAAAGACTTTTATAGCTATCATTTCCATTTTCATCCATAAGAAAACCGCCTCCACCGAGGCTTGCTCCCTGAGAGAGCCTGCTTCCAAGATATTTATCATCGCCCTCTTTATCAATATGGATGCCAAGGCCAAGGATTCCACAGCCAAAGGAGCAGTTCTTTGCTCCTTCGTAAGTATCATTCCCGGCTTTATCAATTAACATGCTAAAGGGTCTTCCATCATCAGCGCTTCCGTAGCCTCCTGTATAAAGATCATCCCCACCTAAGTCGATGAGAAGCGTGACACTACTAGGCTTGGTTTTGTACCAATTTTTATTCTCATCTCCAATGAGGATGAGGCCATACTTGCTTTGTATGCTTATCTGTTTTTTTTTCTGTCTTCGAAGATAGTTAGAGAGAGAACTTAAAAGTTTGTCATTGTTGAGGGCCATAGCGCTTCTTCTGGCATTCATGACTTTTTTAAGGTCTACTTTTTTCAAGACTTCATGAAGAGGAGTGAATCGTTTTAAGTCCTCTAAGTCACGAAGCATGATGTTCTTGTCCATATAATCTAAGAATTCTTCGTAACCTTTAAAAAAGACAATCTTCTCTTCTCTAGCGATCTCTTTATAAGCGGCGAAGATATCTCTATAGACGAGATCAAGTACCTTTTTAATAAAGACAATAGGATCACCACCGTTAAACTTTATCGCTTTTCTATGGGGTATCTTCAGATCAATCAAACCTTCAAGAGTTGTCCATTTCTTTGTGCCTTTTAAGTTCTTAATTATTGAGTTTGAGACATTTGAAAGTTCAAAGGGATTTCTTTGAACGTAAGTAACCATATTACGGCGGTAGAAGTCAGCTTTATCAGTCATCAAAGAAAAGGTATCAACTAATTCTTGATAATCATCTTCTAGCTTATGGATTGCCATCTTTTTATTATTTATCTTTGTAAAAGGTTCGCTTTGTTTCATTATAAAAGCTGGCAAGAGGTCTTTATCTTTAGGCGCCATGATCTTTGGACCATTTCCATAGACCCGGCGTTCAACATGGCCCTTTATCTCAAGAGGAGAGAGCTCGCTGCCTCTAAGAACGCTAAAGACTATTTCTTTTTCTCTATCGTAATTTCGTATGAAGCTAGCAAAGCTATCTTTATCTGTGACCCAGACTCCATTTACTTTAGTGATGAGATCATTACTTTTAAGGCCCATCTGGCTTGCGCTAGCCCCAGGGATAAGAAAGCCAAGCTTGATTGCAGGCTTTGATGAATTGGGAATCGTAACAGATTCAATGACAGCCCCAATATAGTTCTTACCTATAAACTTTCTCTCTTTTGTAAGGGGAGGCTTAACCGAAGTTGAAGAACAGGACGCAGTAAGAAGAATCATTATTAAAAGAATTTTCATTAGGAAATTATAGCATTAAATGCGTGAAGTTTAATCGACGTTAATGATCATGGCCCCTTTATTCCCAGGTTCGAACATATGTTCAATTCCATGATCGAGGAGATAATACATCAATTGCTTTTGGATTTTGCCGTGGCCGGTGATGACTTTTATATAGTCCTCACGGCCATCTAGTCTAATCTTGCCAATGACATTTTCTATATGCTCAATGGCCTCTTCAACTAAATAGCCGTGAAGATCTACGGTAATCATTGATTATGCGCTTTTGTCTTTGCTATGAAGTTGGCAAGCACCATCTTTACAGTCGGTTTGCTTGTGTTGCTTCTTCATCTTACACTTTCCACCTTTACAGCAACCCTTGTCTTTCATAGAACATTTTCCGTCTTTAGTGCAGCAGCTTGTTTTAGTTGCGCACTTAGTACCTGACTTACAATCACCTTTTTTCTTATGGCACTTTTTTTTCTTTTTACATTTTGGCATTTCTGCAGCGTCGATAGTTCCGTTTCCATCTTTATCGTACTTGCTAAATTTCGCGTCAGCATGAGCTGTGAATTCAGCTTTTGAAACTGAACCATCTCCGTTTGTATCCATCTTCCCAAAGTTTCCGTGTGAAGCACATGAACTTAGGGCAACCATTGTAATTAGCATGAGAAACCATTTCATAACATCGTCCTTTTAAAAGTTATTTAATTAAGGGTTATTATAAAATCTCATCGGATTAGAAGCAATATAGGTAAAGTAAACTTTATGTGAATTCTTTTGGTAAAAAGGGTCCTAGTTCACCTATTGGAGTGAGAGAGGGTGAGGCTAGGACCCATTTAGTTAAGTTAAATGCTTTAAAAACTCTACAATCTTCCATCTAAGACGGTTTGTGACGAGTTCTTCATTGGAATGGTAGGTACCCCATTCTTCTTGTTTAGTGTTCCTCCTATTTCGGATAAGGGTTAAGAGTTTATATTCATTTTCAAAACTATCGAAGGAGTTTATTTGGTGACCAGTTTGATCGGTCTTAATATGCCCCATTTCTGATAACTTTTTAAAAACGTCTAGATAGACTTTTACTTGAGCGAATGGCGCCGCAGGATCTCTAAGTTTTCCTAGGAGCTGTTTCATTAAAAACCTGGAGGCAAGAGCTCTGTTCTTTGGTTCTAGGGAGGGATGCATGGCCGTCGTGGCCAATTCAAGAAGAGTGCTTCGTTCTGCAAAGAGGCTTGAAGGGGAGTGAGTGCCTCTAGCGTTATTAATAGTGATCTTAGTTGCTGCGTTCATTCTTACCTCCAGGTTTTTGATTCGTTAGATATAAGGTAACCCTGGACTCTGTGAACTTTGTCAGAGCAATGAAAACTAGCTGTTAAAGGATATAAGTACTTGAAATCTTAGGCTGCGTCTGTGTAATTATTATCTGCTTTTTGATCTTCATCAAGAATATATTCTATCAATTGATGAGAGAGAACCCTTTGAATAGCGTTCATCATCTTTGGCTTTTTGTTAATAAGCGCCTTTAGCGATTCCTTTTCCCAGAAGAAGTATAGTACCTCTCCTATGGCGCAGACATCTGCCTTAGTAGGCTCATCTGTCATAAAACTCATCTCTCCAAGAAAGTGCCCTTTACCAAGGCGAGCAACTTCTCTTCCTTTAGAGCGAACACTTACTTCTCCCTCTATGATGACCATCAAAGCTTCAACGGTAGTTTGTTGCTGAATAAGGGTTTCGTTTCTTTTACTCGTTCTTAGAAATCCATCCTTAACTAAGCTCTTAAACTCTGCGCTTGTTAGATCGGGAAAAAATCGATCATGTAAATAAGCTTCGTGTCCTTCTAGCTTGAAGTTTCTTTTCTCTAAGAAGATAAAAGTAATTTGAATAATATTAGTAATGATGAAAATACAATTCCATTGGATAGGAACCCAAAGAGGCTCAGCTGGAACATAGAAGTTATAAATGATGGAAGTTGCACTCGCAAAGATGGCAAGTCCTCTTAGCCAAAGAATATTTCGAACCAGAAAGGAGAAGAAGATAAGCGTATAAGCTAGGTGTCCTGCTAGTTGTAAATTTTCAGTTCCAATAAATTCTTCCATTAGGAACGTATCGGTTTATAGTGAAGGGATACTTAGTATTTGATTAATCTAGTCGGGGACAAAATGATCTCTGTTTAAGCCGTTTGAATTTTGCTACGATTTTAGTATTAACAAACATTTAGAAAGGATAAGACCATGACGGAAACGGCCAAAAAACCTTGGATGGAAAGCCTAAAAGTTTTCTTAGATAAAAGATCTATTACGATGCTTTTTTTAGGCTTCTCAGCTGGTCTGCCTATCTTGCTTATCTTCTCTTCTTTATCTTTGTGGCTTCGTGAAGCTGGGGTTGCAAGATCGGCCGTGACTTATTTTTCTTGGGCGGCCCTTGGTTATTCTTTTAAATTCATTTGGGCGCCTCTAGTGGATAAGCTGCCTCTTCCCATTCTAACAAAGTTATTAGGGAGAAGAAGAAGCTGGCTCTTAGTTTCTCAAATAGCCATCATGATCTCTATTTGCTGGATGGCCGTGACTGATCCAGCCTCTTCAGGATTAACTCAAATGGCCATGGCCGCAGTCCTGTTAGGATTTTCTTCAGCCACTCAAGATGTCGTCATCGACGCTTTTAGAATTGAATCTGCTGAGAGTGATCTACAAGCCATTCTTGCAGCTACTTATATTGCAGGTTACCGCTTAGGTATGATTGTGGCAGGAGCTGGTTCTTTATACATAGCCGCTTATTTTGGCACGACGATGGAGAATTATAATCATAGTGCGTGGATGTATACTTACTTTATTATGGCCGCCTTTATGCTCTTAGGAGTTGCAACAACTCTATTAAGACCAGAGCCAAAAGTACCTTTAAGCGATACTCATCATTCAACTAAAGACTACGCTACGTTCTTCTTTCTCTTTTTAATTATTGTAGCCTGCTTTGTTTCTACTTTTGTTTTCACAGACGAAATCGTAAAGGCCGCTAAGGCAAGCTTAACGGAACTCTTTAACAATAAGGCCCTTGCCGGCTTTATCGTTGGAAGTATTAGAATGCTAGTGGCCCTTGGTGTAGGGATAGCTGTAGCTCTTGGTATTGGAAAATCAGGAGTTGTTAATACGGCAATGATTGAAGAAGGATATATTCATCCCGTAAAAAACTTCTTTGACCGCTATGGAAAGTCATTAGCTTGGTCACTATTGTGTTTAGTGGGTCTTTATAGAATTTCAGATATTGTCCTTGGAGTTATTTCAAACGTCTTTTATCAAGACATGGGATTCACCAAGATTGAAATCGCCAATGCTGTTAAAACCTTTGGGGTCTTTATGAGTATCTTAGGTGGTTTTCTTGGAGGAATCTTAACAACTAGATTTGGCGTTATAAAGATGCTTTGGTGGGGGGCGATCTTAGCCGCTGGAACCAATCTTCTCTTCATGCTTTTAGCCGTGACGGGTAAGAGTAATTTTATGCTCTATTCAGTCATCGCAGCCGATAACTTAGCCGCTGGTCTTGCTAGTGCCGCTTTTGTGGCCTTTCTATCAAGCCTTACGGACGTCTCTTTTACAGCCGTTCAGTACGCTATCTTCACATCTTTAATGACTCTACTTCCAAAAGTTCTTGGAGGTTACTCAGGGGGAATCGTTGATTCTATTGGGTATCAAGGCTTCTTTATCTTTACTACTTTGATTGGAATACCAGTTCTTTATATCGTGCATGTCTGCGGTAAGAAGTTTGATCTTCGGGATGGGGCAAGCGAGAACGCGATCTATTCTGAAGAAGACTAGAAAAAATAAACCAAAAAAAAGGAGCCTTAAGAGCTCCTTTTTTTTAACAATTATTTTTTAGATCTAACAACTGACCTTTTGTTCTGGGCCAACTCTTTCTTTCTGATTCGAATATTGAGAGGAGTCACTTCAACCCACTCATCATTATCAATCCAATCCATCGCCCATTCAAGAGTTCTAGGTCTTACTGGAGGAAGGATGATGTTCACATCTTTACCAGCCGTTCTCATTGAACTTAAATGTTTTTCACGAACACAGTTAAGATTAGCTTCGTTTACTTTATTATGTTCACCAATAACTTGGCCTTCGTAACACTGCTCACCTGGCTTAACGAATTGCTCACCATTTGGAAGAAGGTTAAACAGAGCATAAGGAGTAATTTTTCCTGCTCTATCAGAGATAAGCGCGCCATTTTGACGGGCATTCATGTCTCCAGCGTAAGCTTTATATCCAAGGTACTCAGAGGACATAAGGCCTTCACCACGAGTATCAGTTAGGAATTGTGAACGGTAACCAATAAGACCACGAGAAGGAATATCAAATTCAACTCTTGTTCTATCTTCAGAGATTGGGCTCATTCCTGACATAAGACCTTTTCTTGTTGAAAGGGCTTCAGTAATGGCACCTGTTGTATCATTTGGAACATCCATAACAACTTTTTCGTATGGTTCAGTCTTTTGCCCATCTTCTTCTTTAAAAAGAACTTCAGGACGGCTAATCATAAACTCAAAACCTTTTCTTCTAAGTTCTTCGAAGATAATAGCAAGTTGAAGCTCACCACGGCCTTTAAGTTTATAGATCTTTGGGTCATCAGTAGCGGCATATTGAAGGGCCACGTTTAACTTACAAGAATCATCTAAGAATTCTTCGAGCTTTCTTGAAGTTAAGTACTCACCTTCTCTTCCTGAAAGAGGAGAAGTGTTTACTGAGACATTAACAGCAACTGTTGGTGGTTCAACATAGATTCTCTCTAATGCTTCTTCGTTACCTTGAACAACAATCGTGTCCCCGATAAAACCATCTGTCATACCAGCAAGAAGAATAATCTCACCGGCTGAGGCCGTGTCAGTATCTGTCGTCGCTAATTTATCATAGACTTGAATATTAGAAGCTTTGAAGTTTCTGTTCTTTCCTTCAGCTACCATACAAGTATAGTTTTCGTGTTTCTTAATCGTTCCTCTTTGAATTCTACCAACAACCTGCTGACCTAAAAATGAAGAGTAGGCCAAGTTAGCTACGAGCATTTGAAAAGGAGCTTCTTTATCTAATTTAGGAAGTGGGTAATAGTCACTTACGATAAAGTCTAAAATATCGTGCATGTTTTCTTTTTTCTCATTTGGATCAAGAGTGGCCCAACCTTCTTTAGCAGAAGAGTAGAGAAAAGGAATATCAATATCAAAGTCTTCGATCTCAAGAGACATAGCAAGGTCGAGAAGTAAGTCTTCAACTTCGCCTTTCACTTCTTGGATTCTTTCATCAGGGCGGTCAATCTTATTGATGATCACACCAACTTTTAGATTTAATTTAAGGGCTTTCTCGAGAACAAAACGAGTTTGTGGAAGAGGACCTTCAGAGGCATCAACTAAAAGAAGAATACCATCGACCATGATCAATCCACGTTCAACTTCTCCACCAAAGTCAGCATGGCCTGGAGTATCGAGAAGATTAATCTTAGTGTCTTTCCAAAAGATAGCGCAGTTCTTAGCTGTAATTGTAATCCCACGTTCTTTTTCAATTTCGCCGGAATCCATGACTCTGTCTTCTACAGTATCTCTTTCTTCGTAAACTCCTGACTGAACAAGAAGTCCATCAACAAGAGTAGTCTTACCGTGGTCAACGTGGGCAACAACGGCAATGTTTTTAATATTCTTAAAATCCTGAACGCTCATAGTATCTACCTAATTTTTTTAAAGATAAGTGTTTGGTTATTTGCAGGCATGGCAAAGTCTTCTTGAAGCTGAAAGCCTGCATTTTCAAACATTTTATTAACATTTTTGAAGTCTCTAATACCCTGATGCGATGCCCTTTGTCTCAATAATTGATGGAATTCTTCATTAGAAGGGGAAGTAAATTCACCATCATAGGTAAATGGTCCATAAACAATAAAAACTGAGTCCTTTTCGAGATTAGCTCCGCTTAAGCTAATGAGCTCCTGAACCATCTCCCAAGGCATTATATGGAAGGTATTGGCCGTATAGACGATATCGATATTGGCGGCAGGAAAGGAGTCCTCTCCTAGGTTAAAGCTTAGAGGACCTTCGATATTAGAGAGGCCTGCTTCTTCAATCCAGGCCTTGATTCCTTCGTGATTCTCCATCCTGTCTGAGGTAACCCAGGTAAGATCTGGAAACTTAGGGGCAAAATAGACCGCATGCTGACCTGTGCCAGAGCCCACTTCGAGGAGGCGCTTATGATCCGGTAGGTAGGCGCTAAGGATGTTTAGGATGGGTCCCCGGTTTCTTTCACAAGAAGGGGAGAAAGGTTTTTGTCTCTGGTTCATGAAGGTATTTTAGTTATTTCTAAAGCTTTGGTAAGATGTATCTATGAAAAAAGAGAAAATACTGAAGATCCTCATTAATAATGTCCAAAATGAATTAAATGGCCTGAAAGCTGCCTATGACAGTACCCATTCTTTGATGACGGCTCCTGATATGAAGTCTGAAGGGAAGTACGACACACGTGGTATTGAAGCTGGTTATTTAGCAGGGGCTCAAAAAGTAAGGGTCGCCGAACTAGAAGGTGACCTTGAGATGCTTAAAGAGATCAAGCCTCGCGCCTTCAAAAAAGACGAAGAAGTGGCCATCGGTGCCCTCGTCGAACTTCAATTAAACGATCAAAAGAAAAAATACTTTATCTCCCCAACGGCCGGCGGAACATTAGTTGATATTGACGGAGAGGGGATCTTAGTCATCTCTGTTTTTTCTCCTATTGGTTCGGAGGCTTTGAGTTTAAAGGTTGGTGAGATCTTTGAATTAGAAACTAAGACGACCCCAAGAGAATATAAGATCATTGGAATAGAGTAGAAATAAAAAGACCACCTATTCAGGTGGCCCGTTCATTTTAATATTTTTAATTGCTTCCCCAAGCGCACTATAGACCAATCAGATAGTCTTAAGCTGAAGACAACTTACCAGAGGTGACGAAGTAATGTAACGCTTCACGTAAAACTTATAGATGTCTAAGTTATTGATACTAAAGAGTTATGAGAGAACCTCAAAAAGAACTTCGTCACGCTACTTCCAAGTGTCTGGATTGGCCTTAATTTGATTGAGCATCGCCTCGACAAGGTTATAGATCGACTTCTTTTTAGCAGCCGGCTGAAGGCTAGGCTCATTCTTCATTTTTTCTTTAAGCATAGGGGCGTTCATCATCATGGAAAAGTGGATGATATTGCTAAAGATCATCTTTACCGCCCAATGAATGGCCTCATAAGGAACTTCGTCCCCAAGCTCATGGCGGATCTTCTTAAGGAAAACCGCTTGGCCGGGAGGCCCCATATTACCTTTGCAGTCGAGGAAGATCTCATCCGGTAGGCTATCTAGTTTTTCATTAAGGATGATCTTAAAAGAATTGAGAAGGGAGGTTCCATTTGTTGAGAAAAACTCGAAGACACGCCAAGAAAATTCTTGTGTGTTGATATCATTATCTTCCCCAATACGTGTGACAGAGTCTTCCATCCATTTATGATTTCTTTGAAAGACTTCTGAATACAAAGTTTCTTTATTGGTGAAGTGATAATTAACAGCAGAGAGGTTAACATCCGCGAGCTTTGCAATCTCGCGAATAGAAGTTCCTGAAAACCCTTTTTCTGCAAATAGCTCGTTGGCCACATCAAGGATCTTCTCTTTTGTATCTTTTTCTTTAGCGTTCATTATGGGCCATCTCCTTTTTCATAAAAGGTAGTTTTATACTCAATAGCTTTTCTTGAAGTTTAGATAAATCTTCTAAGATTGCATAGGCGCAGGGAACCCAAATCAGGGTCAGGATAGTCCCACTCGTTAGTCCCCAGGCCATGGCCAGAGTCATAGGGATGAGAATGGGATCATTCCCGCCAATTCCGTAAGCTGTTGGAAGAAGACCACTAATAGTCGTTAGAGAAGTCACAAGCACCGCCCGAAGCCTCATGCCTGAAGCTTTGACTAGAATTTGATGCAGTTCTAGTTTTCCTTCTGCTCTCATTTGATCGATAAAACTAATGAGAACGATGCCTGAGTTAACGATAATCCCGCCAAGGCCGATGACGCCAATTAGGGCCAAGAAGCTAATAGGTCTTTGGTGAAAATAAAAGGCCACTGAAAAACCTAAGAGTCCTAATGGGATAGTCGACATAATAATGGCCGGTCTTAAGTATGACTTAAAGAGAAAAACCAGAAGGGCAAAGATCCCGATGAGGCTCAACATGAGGGCCTGCGCCAGTGATTCCATACTCTCTTTTGTGTTTTCTGCTGCTCCACCAAACTTAATACTAACACCTGGGTACTTTAGATGAAGTTCATCAAATAATTTGACGAGCTTTTTATTAGCAACCATTGAGGTAATCTTATCTTCAGAAACATTACCAGTTAGTGTCTTTGAAATCTTAAAATCAAAACGCTTAATTTGCGGGGTACCTTGCTCCACTCTAAATTTTGCAAATGTTCCAAGAGAGACGAGGTTACCTTGCTTATCTAGGATTCTAATATTCTTTAGATCTTCGATCGATTTTCTAAAAGGTTCTTTATAACGGACGATCAAATCAATATCTTTATTATTTAGAGTTACTTTAGCTGTTCTATTACCACTAACAGCTGTCTTAATCGTCTGCCCAATATTCTTTACATCAAGTCCAAGGCGGTCAGTTTTTTCGTAATCAATATCAACAAAGATCTCATCATCACCGATTACATCATCGATGCGAAGGTCACTAATACCTTCAACCTTTTCAAGCTCAGCCTTTATCCCATTTACCATGCCGTAGATCTCTTCTACGTCATTAGATCTAAACGTAGCTTCAATAGCATTTCCAACCGGTGGACCATTGACCAGTGCTTCGTACTCTAGAGACATAATAGAGTCTTCTGTCACTTCTCTAAGAGTCTTTAATACATCAGTAGAGGCCATATTTAATTTATAGTCTTCGCTAACATAGATACTTAACATACCTACACTATTTCCTTCTTTGGCTTTTGGATCCCCGGGACCCATAGAGGCTGCACCAGCGCGGCCTATGATATGAGTTACATCATCCCCAAACTTAGCCTTAACTTTTTGTGAAAGTTTTTCTATGGCCTTAGTGGTCTCTTCAATCTTAGTTCCCTTAGGGGTTTCAACTCTTGCTATATAAGCTTCTGTTTGCTCAGCAGGGAAGAGGATAAACTTATTGGCCTTTACCATCATGAAAAAACTGAAGACAATGACGATACCGAAAATGCCGCTTACAAAGTATCTTCGGCTGACAAGTTTCTCCATTAGGTTTTCAAACTTTGCTTCAAATTTTCCAAACCAATCAACATGCTCATTCTCTACTTTTTGCTTAACAACCTTTCCCGCCCATTTAAGACGCATGGGTAAAAAGAAGAAACTCTCTGCCAAACTAATGATAAGTGAGATAGAGACGACAACTGGGATCCATCTAATGAATTGCCCCATGACACCTTTAGTAACAAGCATAGGCATAAAAGCCGCGATAGTTGTAAAGGCCGTGGCCGTAATAGGAAGCCATAGAGTTCTTACTGATTCACTAGCGGCTTCCCCAGGAGGGAGTCCATCTTGGCGTAGCCTCGTAAAGTTCTCTGCAATAACCACTGAGTTATCAACTAACATACCAAGGGCGATCACAAGGGCGAGTACTGTAATGGTATCGATATTCATGCCAAAACTTGGCATAACGCCAAGGGTTCCCATAACCGCTAAGGGAAGAGAAAGAGAGGCGACAAGACCAATTCTTCCTGGAAGGAAAAAGAATAGAAAGACGACGACAAGGACAAGTCCACTTAAAGCATTGCTGCTTAGGACATCAACTCTATTGGCAACTTTTGTTCCTTCATTATTATAAATATAAAAATGGTAACTTGGATTTCTCTTTTTAAACTGATTCATCTTAGCTTTAATTTGATTCACCATCTCGACAGTATCAGCGCCACTTTTCTTGGTTACAATAGCTAAAGTAGAAGCTTCTCCATTATGAGAAGCATAGGTTGTTAATTCTTCTTCCCCATCAAGGACTTCAGCCACATCTTTTAAGAAAACAGATTGTCCCGTGAAGTTAGAACGGATAACAATATTTTCTAGTTCTTCCTTGGTTTTAACCTTTCCTTCAATTCGAACTAGCTTCTGAACTGAATCACCTTTAATAGCGCCCCCAGGAGTATTGGTGTTGCGGCTTCTTACTTTATTGAGAACTTCATCAGTAGAGATATGAATGGTCTTAAGTTTTTCAACATCAAGTTTTATATGAAAGGCCCTTTCTGCATAACCTGTTAGCCTAACCGATTTAACCGTTCTGAGGTCTTCAATATCTTCTTTTAAAGCGTCTGCTAAGAGGTCTCTCTTCCTATCTACATTGCTTCCTGTAATAGCAAATTCAAAAACAGGAAATTCTTCACTGTTCATCTCTGTAAATTTAGGAGCGTCTCTTAAATCTGAGGGAAGACCTGTCGTTCTATCAACGGCTTTTTGAATATCGGCCATGGTCTCATTAACATCAACTCGAGGGTCATCCATATCGACAACAACGACAATAGTTGAAAGACCGGCTTGAGAAATAGAGCGGACTCTTTTTAAACCAGCAACACCTCTAATTTCGTCTTCAAGAGGCTTGGTTATCTTGGTCTCAATATCTTTGGCCGTAGCACCTTCATAAGAAGTGATGATTGTTCCCGTTGCCATAGAGACAGAAGGAAAAGATTCAGCATTCATCTTACCTAGTCCCATTAATCCAAAGACTACAAGGCCTATAGAGAGAACAACGGTAAGTTTTGAGTTTTCAATAAAAAAACTAGCGAGGGTTTTCATTATAATTTCCTATTTAATTCACAAGGGGTTTCAGAAAAGACTGTGAAGTAGTCCATTAATAGTCCAATCACTGCAAGCTTCGTTGAGATTTCATCTAGGTTTGATTGAAGGTAGGCATCTTGCTCTTGAACTAATTGCTGAGCTGAAATTCTGGCCTGTGAGTACTTTCTTTTTGATACTTTTAAAGACTGACTAAGATATTTTGTATTTTCTTTTTGGTTAAAGACAATCTCATTCAAAAGATTCACGGATTTTATAGTTTGAAAATGATAAGCATTTACTTTTCCAGCCGCTTCTCTTTTTTGAGCCCCATACATCTTTGTCGTGATCTCATCTTGAATCTGTCTTGTGTTTTTCTTGGTGCTTCCAAGGGGCATACTAAACTGAAGACCGACAGAGAGGCTTCCTCTTCCATCGTCACTTAAGTCATCGAGGGAGTCTGACTGAGAAAAGGCTTTTCCCGTTGATTCATATTCACCGATCAGTTTTAAATCAACACTGTCATAGTTCTTAACCAGTTTTCTTTGAGAAGCTTCTTCTTGGTTTAAGAATTCAACCACTTCATCATACTTTGTGAAGTCCATGGGAGCTTCTTTGTACTTACTAATAAAAGCTGAACAGGCCAAGACGTCTTGAACAGTTTTATCAATATCATAGGGAGCTAGTTCAAGCTCACTTTCAGATAGGTTTGGCAGGAGCAACTTAAGCTGTTGCTGTAGTTTACTTTTTTCCCATCTGATAGAGATCATGCTGGCCTTTCTTGAAGAGATCTGTGAATTGTAGCGAGCAAGTTCTCCTCTATCAGCGACTCCACTTTTAAATCTCTTATTGGCATCTCTAAGTTGTTTTTCTGAAGAACTAAGTAAGGTCTTTGTAATCTTTAAGGCTTCTTCGTTAGCGACTAGTGACCAATAGATCTTTCTAATATTATTTTTGAAAGTCGCCACTTGAATATCTCTTTCAGCTCTTGCTCTTCTACTTGCTGATGCCGTCATCTCTAAGTTGGCGCGAGAGCTTCTTCCAAAGAGGTCTTTATAAAGATCAACACTTAAAGAAAGTCCATAACCCGTTGTCGTAGCATTAGTTAATTGAGTGTTTGTGGATTTCTCAGTAAAGACCTTTCCTCCTAGAGCCGCTCCGTATTGAAGGGGCTTGCTAACAGACAAGGTGAGTGCCTTATACTTACTCGTTACGGGAATAAAAGTGTTCAGAGATTTTTCATCACTATCTAGTGCATTCGCCGAAGCACTTAAGGTAGGTGAGAAGATGTCTTCAGCCTTTGCTCTAGAAGCATCTGTGCTTAAGAACGAAGCTTCAAGCTTTTGCAGCGTAGGAGGACTCTCTTTTAAGAGCTTATAAAGAACGTCCTCATTAAGCTTTATGCTTGTAGAGGCATTCGCTGCAAAGACAGTGAAGAAGATAAGGGCGAGAATAAAGATCAGGTTTTTCATATATAGTCCTATTTCAAACGTTCGTTTTAATTCAAACGTTTGTTTTAAAATAGGCCTGTTTTGGATAAAAATCAAGGAAGAAGTTGATTCCTAAATTATTGAAAATATAGGAATAGTTACCTTTTTGTTGCTGGAGAAGACTCTACTAGATTTCTTTGTAGAGGGATTGAAGCTTTTTGAGGATTGATTGAAGCTCCCAATCTTCAGCATCGGCTAGGGATTCTTTTAGTTGTTTTGCAGACTGCTTAAGTTCGTTAACATTCTTTAGCACTTGGGAGGCCTTATCTGAGTGGGAGGCCGTCATAGTTCCTACCTCTTCAAGTAATTGCCCCATAGTTTGAGTTATGGCAGAGGTGCCTTTTTCAACATCAGCCTTTAAGAGCTCTAGGTTCTTAACCTTAGCTTCCTTCGGATGAGCCAAGGCCCACTCCTTATAAACTCTTCCTCTTAGGATACTCCTAGCTCGGCTATCTTTTACAGCAAACTCAAGACCAGTTTTTATATCGGTTATATAAACAAAGTCTGGGTCATTCTTTTTTATGCTGAACTCCCAAGCCCCTTGTCCTGATTCAGATCCTTCTAGTTTCATCTTTACCACATCTGGATTCTTAGTTGCTGTCGATGTTGCTGAAGTGCTTGGCTTATAAGGATTTAAGGAAGGGTTTCTTTGAACTTCTTTTTTAGCAACATCTGAAAAATAACCATCAACCCAAGATTTTGATTCAGTAGACTTATCTTTCATCTTAGAGAAATTAACTGCCATACTTGTGGACTCAAAATCGTCAATATCATTAGCAAGTTCTTTTAAAGCCGCCTTAGTTTCAGAAGTCATAGGCTCGCCTTTTTCAAGGGCCTTAAGACCTTTACTAAGAGCCGCATCTCCATCTGTGTAGGCAGAATTTCTTAGGAAGCCAGAGGTTTCCTCATTCAAGACTCTAGCAAAACTATTTTCTAAACTTATATGGCGTTGATTTAAAGTTCTTTCAAAAATCTGATTTGATATTTCAGATGGCTCAAGATAACCCTTTGAGCTCAAAAGATTATCTAGTTTTTCTTTTGTTTTAAAGAACTGAGCCTCTGACTTTATGGGGCCGTTGTTATGAGCTTCTGTGAGAAATTTGGCTATGTCTTTTTCATCAGTGCTACTTAGACTTTTTGGAAGAACATCCTTAACTTCGCTAACTTGGGTTTGAAGTTTCTCTGCCCTGATAGGGAAGCGTCCATTTATCCGGCCTTCGACAACTCTAGATAGGGCCGCAGCTCCCTTCTCGCAGGTAAAAGCTGGCGCGCTTATAAAGACAATAAGGAAAAGATAGATTCTCACATCCATCTTTTCGGTTGTCTGAGTAAATTACTTAAGTTTCTTGAGAAGCTCTAAGGGGTCGATTCTATTAGTATAATCAGCATCTGCCCAAGCGTAGCTGATCATCCCATCCTTTTGAACCACGTAAGTTCCAGGAAGAGGTAGTTCGTCGTTTGAATTATCTTGAGCTTTCTTAAGATCAATCCCAAACTTCTTGTAGATAACAGAGACTTTTTTATCGAGTTTAAAAGCGATTCCAAATTTTTTGGCGATAGTATTATTTACGTCACTATACATTTGGAAGCTAAACTTATTCTTACCCATAAGTTTTTTGATTTCCATTTCCTTGTCAGGAGAGACAAAGATCAACTGGTAACCTTTCTTTTTAAATTCATTATATTCTTTTTGGTAGGCTGCAAGTTCTAAACGGCAGTATGGACACCATGATCCACGGTAGAACTTTAAAACCACAGGGGACTTCTTTAGAAATTCATTAAAAGGCTTTCCACCGATATGAAAGTCAGGAACCTTAACTCCCGCTTGAAGGGAATTTTTTTCTATACCTGTTTTTCTAAGCTCATCTGTGGCCCGCTTAAATTCCTTTTTAACTTCAGTATTCCCTTTTTTAGCTCCTGCTGCCTTTCTTGCGGCTAGTTGCTGAGTTAAGGTTTCAGCGGCAAAGATCTCAAGTGGAGAGGCCACGAAGACTAATAATATAAGAAAGCTTTTGACGGCGAGTAAGTTTTTTTCCATGATGACCTCTTAAAGATGTTAAAGAAAATTTATAACAAAGCCCCTAAGCGAGGTCGAGATTAATATGAAGCAAAAGTTCAAAATTACCATTCCTTTGGCCATCTTAGTCACCTTAATAACCGTTATTTATCAACGCTCTACAGGCCCTACCTACCCTAAGAAGGTGATGATTGGTAAAGATGGCGCGGCGCTTAAGGTTAAGTTTCCAAGAAGTCATGGGGGAGAGACAAACGCTCCTATTGAAGTACCTAAAGTCGCCTCCAATATGCAGGGGACAATAAGCTATAAAAGATATCCTACCAATGACCTATGGACGACAGTTCAATTGACTGAAGATGGAAATTTCTTAAAGGCGACATTACCTAATCAGCCACCAGCGGGAAAACTTATTTATTTTCTAAGCCTAGATATTGATGGAGAGATTCAAAAAGTGGGAACCGAAAAAGACCCTATCTTTATTCGTTATAAGGGTGAAGTACCAACCTATATCTTAGCGCCGCATATTTTCTTTATGTTCTTATCAATGCTCTTATCTGTCTTGGCCCTTTTTGAAGCGGCCTTTAAGACCAGTAGCTTTGCTAAGATTTCTTATCTTACGACTGGTAGTCTTTTTGTAGGTGGAATGATCTTAGGACCTATTGTTCAAAAGTTCGCCTTCGGTGTTTATTGGGCAGGCTTTCCTTATGATTGGGATTTAACTGATAATAAGCTTCTGATCTCTTTTCTCTTTTGGTTTGGTGCCGCCTTAATCAACATGAAAAAGCCAAACAGAGTGGCTTCAATGATCGCCGCTGTTGTTCTTCTTTGCATGTACGCTATTCCCCATTCAACAATGGGTAGTCAGTACGATTATAAAAAAGGATCTGTTGAAACTAAGACTGATGGCTTTAAGGACAAACTTTAGATTTAACACCGGTGCCATGATCGTAAACGGCAATGGCGCCGCTATGTCCGGTTTCAACTAAGTAATAAGTCCCTGCGATTAAAAAAGGGAAACAGATAAGAAAGCACCACTTCTTTGCCAGCTTCATCTGTAGCGGCTCGTATAAAAGTCCCACTAGAAAATAATACAAACTGATATGGGCCAGGTCATCATGACGCTGGAGTAAGGCCAGTGAACAAGCGCTGTTCTTTACAATTTCATAGGCCTCATCACCGAGGAAAAGATTAATCATAAAGGCTAAAAGCCCACCGTAGAAAAAGAAGCGAAACGCGAAGGTCCATACCTTCTTATAGTCTTGGTCTTTACCAAATGCGTCAAAGACCAACCATAAGGGTGAGATGGCCAATAGAACTATTGGAAAATGGGTAAAGAGGGCATGATAAAGCTCAGTTCGCACTTAGGTTTCCAGATTTTTTATGATACGCATAAAGCTTATTATAGAGAGGTACATAATGAAAAGAGCATTGCTTCCAATATTCTTATTTCTGAGCTTAATTTTTATCGCCAGCACTCCAAGGGTTTCATCTCTTTTGCTTGAAACCCTCGAGACCTTGGCCTCTGACTCCCTTGAGGGAAGGCAGCCTGGTACTCCTGGATCTGATAAAGCTGTGGCCTATTTAGAAGAGAAGCTTAAGAAGATTGGTGCCATGGGTTTAGGTAGAGGTGGCTATCAGCAGGGCTTTACTATTTTTACGAAAATGGAAAAAATAGGGGATAACTACTTTAGAACTGAAGACTTTAGAGCAGATAAGTTTCAACCTCTATCGATGTCTCTCTCTGGTGATCTGAAGAGTACTGACTTGGCCTTTGTTGGTTATGGAATCTCAATTCCAAAGTCTGATCAAAAATTAACTTATGATGACTATGATGGAATTGACGTAAAAGGTAAGATTGTCATCTTTATGAGCGGCGACCCTGCCATTGGTAACGCTCAGTCAAAGTTCCGTGACCCAGCTTATATTACTTATAGAACACTCTTTTATAAAATGAGAAACGCAGTTGCTCATGGAGCCGTTGGCGCTATCTTAGTTCAAGACCCACTAAGCCTAACCCGCTCTGAAGAGGACCCTTTCTTTGATAATAGAGAAGGGGGCGGGGATAGGATGGACCTACTCGCTGGGCAAGTTAAGATCTCTGCGATCGATTCACTTTTAAAATCGAGAAGCTTAAAGAGTTTTCAAAAAGAAATTTCAACTTCGCAGAAGCCTATTAGTTTTTACTTGAATAAAACGGCGAACCTAAGTGTTCATTTAGAAAAGAAAACCGGAAGAGTCTCTAATCTTATGGCCTATCTTCCAGGTAATGATCCTATACTTAAAAAAGAAGTGATCGTTATTGGCGCTCATATGGATCATCTCGGTTATGGTGGACCAAGTTCTCTTGGAGATAGAAGAGTCCGCGCTATTCATAATGGCGCCGATGATAATGCTTCAGGGTCTGCTTTAGTTATGGATCTCTTGAGCGAGCTTAAAGATAAAAACCTAAAGCGCTCAGTCATTGCAGTCTTTTTTAATGCTGAAGAAATAGGTCTTTTGGGATCAGCTCACTTTGTTTCCTCATGGGCCCGTTATGAAAGTACCTATGGTTCGATCAAGGCCATGCTTAACTTTGATATGGTGGGAAGGCTTAATAAGAAAGTTCAGGTCATGGCAGCAGATTCTGCTCCTGAGTGGATGGAAACTTTAAAGAATGTTGAATCAAGTGATAGAGATCTCTTTGAGTTCCTAGGTCCTTCAGTAGGATCAAGTGATCATGCTTCTTTTGCAGCGGCTAAGATTCCCGTTCTCTTTTTTACGACAGGCGGTCATGACGATTATCATCGCCCTAGTGATGATTCTCATAAAATCGATTATTCCGGACTTATGAAGATTAGAGGTTTCGCTGAAGCTTTAATTACAAAGATCGATGACTCAGATCAAGTCCTTACTTTTAACCCTAACTTTTCAATGGGTGGAGGCAGCGGTGGAAACCGAGGTTATGGAGCTCATCTTGGGTGCGTTCCTAAGTTTGGTCAAAGTGATGATGTCGTAGGAGTTCTTTGTACTGGGACTTCTCCAAACTCACCAGCAGAAATGGCGGGACTTATTGCTGGAGATGTTCTGACTAAGATTGGTGATATCGATATTAAATCAATTTATGATCTGGCCTTCGCTCTTAAGTACTATAGAGCAGGAGATAAAGTTCTTCTTAAGTGGAAGCGTGCTTTAGTCGAATTTAAAAAAGAAATCCTCCTCACTCGTAAGGGCAGTAAGTCTCTTCACTCATGTCACTTTCCGAGCCTTCATGAACTATGATGTTATTGTCATTGGCGCAGGTGCCGCAGGTTTAATGGCCGCGGCGACGGCCGGTAAACGAGGGCTTAAGGTCCTCTTATTAGAACATAATAAATCAGCCGGTAGAAAGATCCTCATCTCGGGAGGAGGAAGGGCCAACTTCACAAATCTTTCGGCAACTCCTAAAGACTACCTTTGTTCAGACCGAAATTTTCACCGTTTTGCTCTAAAAGAATACCGAGAAAAAGAATTCATTTCTCTCGTTGAAAAATACAAGATCAAGTACCATGAAAAAAAATTAGGTCAGCTCTTTTGTGATGTAAGTGCAAAAGAAATACTCGGCATGCTTTTAAATGAATGCAAGATAGGAAAGGTCGATATCGTCTATGGTGCTAGCAATATAAAAGTCAGCGAGAACTTTCATCTTAGCTTTAGAGGGGGCGAAGCAACCGCCCCTAAGTTAGTCCTTGCAAGTGGTGGACTAAGCATCCCTACTATTGGCGCTACTGACTTTGGACAAGTCTTAGCCAAAGCTTATGGGCATAAGATAATTCCAATGAGGGCCGCTCTTGTAGGATTAAAGACTGAGGGCATGAGCTCACTTTCAGGAATCTCTCAAGTGGTTGAAGTAAAAGTTGGGAAATTTAAAGTAGTAGAGGACATGCTGATCACTCATAAAGGGCTTAGTGGTCCAGCTATCTTAAAGACTTCTTTATATTGGCAAAAAGGGGATCTTATCAAGATCAACTGGCTGCCTGATACGAACTTAGATGAACTTTTTGTTCAATCTAAGAAAACCTTTGCTTCTCTATTAAAGGATAAGTTTCCTCAGAGGCTTTTAGAGTTCTTAGTTCCTGAGCAAAAAAAGGTTTTAAATGAAGTTTCTAAAAAAGAAATAAATAAAATAAAAGAGAGGCTTCGCTCTT
The DNA here is from genome assembly GCA_913061265.1 of uncultured Halobacteriovorax sp. GTDB lineage: Bacteria > Bdellovibrionota > Bacteriovoracia > Bacteriovoracales > Bacteriovoracaceae. Next base: position 530,039 of record CAJXVS010000002.1, read on the forward strand.
ATGAAGTCACTCCAAGTTCTACTGAAGGTTATAGAAAGGCGGAAGTCACCGCTGGTGGAATTGATACTAAAGACGTCGATCAAAAAACGATGGAGAGTAAACTGGTTCCTGGGTTATTCTTTGTAGGAGAAGTCCTCGACGTCACTGGTCAGTTAGGCGGCTATAACTTTCAATGGGCCTGGTCTTCAGGAGTTGTAGCTGGAAGAAGTGTTTAGTGAAGTGGCTCGTCTTCAAAAAGAGAGATTAAAACATAAGGCTGAATGATGATAAACTTGGCCATCTTTAAGTTTACTTTAGAATCCCATTTCGTAACTTCTTCAACAGTTGGTTGCCTAAGAGCGCCAGATTCGAGCCATAGCTTTATAAACTCAACTTTATCGTGGGCCACAGCAACAGCTGCGTCGAGTAGGTCCATTCCAGAGACTATATAAACAGCTTTATTTTCATGGTGCTGCTTAAGAGGGGCCCAATCTGTTTCTTCAACTTCTGTTTTTAATTTTTCTTTTAATTCGTTTAATTCTTTCATTACTTTATTTCTCTGTAATCGACTTCTATATCGTCAGATTTAAGGTCAGCTTGTCTTCTAGAACCACCGGTTCTTACCACTCTTACCTGGGTGTTAAGTACGGACTTCTCTCCTGATTCTCCTGAAATGGCCACTAGCCAGCTGATCACGACAAGAACTGGGTTTACTTCCCAATAGGTGATTGTTGCAAGTGTTGCTACGAGAACACGCGGAGCAAAGATAAAGCCTAGCCACCAAAGAAGCCCTCCAAAAGGAATACTAGAGAAGAGCAGAGTTAGGCGCGGGAAAAGAGTGATAAAAATAAGAAGAAAGACACCATGATTTTCCCAGTAGTTCTGATCTAAAAAAGGAACCTCAGTATAGGTCATCAAAAGGGTGGTTGCTCCCGTAAGGGCCAGAAAAGCAAAGGCAAATTTAAGTAGTGAATTCATGCATGGGTTCTAACATTAAAAAAACAAGTTTTCTAGGCGCTTTGAAGAGGCTTCACAAAGTCTTTTTTGAGTATTCGGATTATATAGTCGATAGCCGAGAGGCTGCTTATGATCATAACGACTTTTAAGAGCTCCTGAGGGAAGGTTCCGCTATTTAGATAAAGGATGAAGGCGGCCATTTGTAGGGCAATTGTAAGGGATCCTGATAGGCGGTAGGGAATCCTATGCAAGACTTCAATTCCTTGAGTAAAGATAAGAAAAAGACCTGCCCCTAAGACCACAATATCTTTAGAGATAAAAAGAAGAAATTTCCAAGTTTCCATTCCTGAAGCAAAGTAAGTCGTCAAAGCGACTGAAAGAAGCAAAAGCTTATCAGCGATAGGACCTAAGGATTTACCCATCTTAGAATGCCAATTAAGACCAATGGCCATGACTCCATCTAAGTGCGTGAAAAGCACGAACATTATCAACGGGAGCCTTAATGATAAAGGAGCGAAGGGATAGTAAGTGGCCACGCAAACTCTAAGGATTGTAAGGGCATTTGGAATCACTCTAAATGAATTATTAAAGTCCATCATGATCCCCCTAGTTTAATAGGTGTTTAAAGCCTGGGCTAGGAGGGGTTAATTATTCTTGTTTTTATAGTGGAGTTGAAAGCTTGGTTCTTTATAAGAGACCTTTTGAAAGCTTAAGCCTGATTTCACTTAACATCTTTCCTAGTTTGTTTAAGCCGCTTCCATCCCCTGCGTCGCCCCAGTATTTATCTCTTGGAGTATGTTCAATTAGGGGGGACTTTCCCGTTGAGAGGAGAAGCTCTTTTAAGTTTTCATGTTGAGTAAACTTTGCGACTAAGGCCTTATACATAATGGCATCTTTTACTTCTTTCCAGTTTGCTCTTTTGGGAAGGCTCTTTTGCCTGCCTCTTTTTGCGGCCTCTTCAGGTGAAGTGGCAGCGCGAACATATTCTTGAAGCTTTTCTTGATCGTACTTATGAGCTTGATAGTAGTGCTCACTTGTTCCCCAAAGCTTATTATCAACAATAATGGGAAAGAGGGCAAAGTTAGAAAACTCACCATAAAGATTCTTACGGCTATAAAAATTTAGAGGAGCAGAATCTTCTCGCTGAACTATGGGAGTCCATGTCTTATGTTTTGCAGGCCCACTAGGAGTAGAGCAAGAACTTAGTAAGAAAAGAAAAAGAAGAAAGAGTTTCATAAGGGCCTCGATAAGTTTAAGGCATTGATAACATTTTCTAGAAGGGATTGTCTTTCAGATGCCGACCTAATACAGCTCTCAAAAGGGGTCTATCGCGCATGAGTATTCTGTAGAAGGTCGGCTTATTGAGCCCACTTATAACAAAAAACTCGATTCTTTCTTTAGGGAGACGAAGAATTTAATAAGCCTAAGTTATTGAAACTACAATTATAAAGCTGTGAATGACGAAGAAGAAGCTTAAGAAATGCTCTAAGATACCGAATATAAAGAGGTATGTTTAAGATCTTAGATTATATTTACTTGGGAATGAACCTCACCACCTTGAAAAAGGATGTTGAGGACGAGGGTCTTTATACTCAGTTCTCAAAGAAGGTTATCAAGGGGGATGACTCCTGTGTTTGGATCTGTTTTCCCGGATGGAATATGCCCATCGATAGGGCCTTAGGAATTGGTTTTTTACCTAACGAGGGAACGCAAATTATTTACCAAGGGCCTATGAGTATTATTGGTCTTACTCCTAAGCAAACGGAAGAATCATTATTAAATCTAAAAAAAGATGTAGAGATGACCTTAAAAGAAGAAGGCCTAGATAAGCTTCCTTTAAAGGTCTTTGGTTTTAGCGCAGGAACACTCGCTTCGTTTTGGCTTGCTAATCAAATGAAGGCTTCAGAGATCATCACCGTTGCCCCTGGCTATCGATTAGGAGAAGGGATCTATAATTCCTTAATCACTCTTGAGACACGAAAGAAATTACACGAAGCTGGCTGGAATAAAGTTAGCTATGATGAACGAGTGGCAGAGTACAACCAAGAAAATAATATTGATAACCTGCCCATAGGAAAGGTTATGGTCTTTGCTGGAAAGCATGACACCTATGTCCCTCACGATCATTCATTAGTTCTTGTTAAGAAATTAGAGAAGGCAGGAAAGAAGCCAAAGTTCTACTCTTATGATCATCTCGATCATGTTTCAATTGCTCTATATTTAGGTTGGTTAAATAAGCGAGGCAGGGATCCTTATAATCTCTCTACAAAGAAAGCTGCTTAGCTTTTAATTGTCCGCAAGCCGCCAAGATCTCATCGCCTTTAGTTGTTCTCACCATTGTCATTAATGAATAAGAAACGAGAATCTTCTTAAAGCGCTCAACATCATCGGTGCTTGGCTTTTTATATTCAGATCCTGGGTATGGATTAAAGGGAATCAAGTTGATCATGGCCCTTTTTCCAAGGATTATCTTGGCCAGTTCATGAGCGTCTGAGTCTCTATCAGTCATTCCTTTAATAAGAAGATACTCATAAGTGATAACTTGCCTATGATGAAGGGGAAGCTTATCTAAGACCTCCATAACTTCTGGTAGAGGCCATCCTCTATTGACGGGAATAAGCTTATCTCTAACTTCTTTTATAGGTGAGTGAAGGCTAAGGGCCAAGTTAACGGGAGGCATTTCATGCCATCTTTTTAACCCTGGGAGATAACCAACAGTTGAAAGAGTTATTTGTCTTGGGCTTAGGGCCAGACCTTTCTCTGCGGTGAAGACTTTTAAGGCCATCTTTACTTCTTCAAAGTTATGAAGAGGCTCACCCATTCCCATCATGACAATATTAGGACGTGGCTCGTTAGATCCCTTTTCAGCTTTTAAGAATTCATAAGCAAAAAGGTATTGGCCCACTATCTCGCCGGCCTCTAGGTTTCTTTTGAGGCCCATGGTTCCTGTATAACAAAAGTCGCAGTTCATAGCGCAGCCCACTTGGGATGAAACACAAAGAGTGTAGCGCTTATAAAAAGGGATGAGGACTGCTTCAACCTTTTCTCCATCATGAAGCTCAAGAAGAAACTTTATGGTCCCGTCTTTGGCCCTTTGTATAGAACTTGGTTTTGGAAGCTCAGAAGTGAATTCATTTTCAAGTTGCTCTAAGACTGTTTTTGAAAATTGAGGAAGAAGTTTTTTATTTCTGCCGTTATAGATATAACGGCAAAGAATATCGGCGCAAGAAGTTGAATGGCCCCCTTTTAGGAGCCATGATTCAATTCTTTCTAAATTATTGCCGTAAAGACTGGGTAACATTGGATCATCTTCTATTTATTATGAACGAGGCGTTTCTTACCATGACCAGGAAAAGAAGCGTAGACAAACTCTGGCTTCACTTCAAAGACAAGACCTTTTCCAAACTTTGGATGATCAAGGATATCGTCCATTACATATTCATTTCTAATTGAATACGCCTTTGCCTCACCTTTTGCATTTTCTAAATCGATTCCACCTTCAATAGGGTCAGCGACATAAAAAGACTTAAAGCCACCACGAGTTGTCGGCTTAAGATCGATATCTAGCCAAGTATCAAAATGGCAGGTCTTATTTTCTATCTTTGAGATTTTACACTTTCCAACAATTAAGGGAGATCCGTAACCTTCTGAGACTCTATGGATAAAGACCCAATCGTTTTGTCCCATGGCCACAATACATTTATCGAGGATTTCTTGCTTAGGCGAAAGAGTTGTTAAAACTTCTCCAGTCCAATTTTTTGCATGCTCTAGTCCAGCGACTGGACCTCTTACCATTAAATATAAAGCCATGATTTCTCCGTGTATCTTAAGTCCGCTTATTCTAAGGGAAAACCTACATTTAGTCACTTACTGTTAAGCGTCAACTAAAGAGGCTTGCCGAAGGCATTCTCAGCGTTCTCTAAGACTATCTGGTGAAGGTTATCGACTTTAAGCTTAAGGAGATCTGCGGCCTTATCATAAACATCTTCAATCGATTTATGATTCATATCATCAGATTCTAAAAGGATGCGGTGATTTGGTATATGTGACAATGACTTGAAGCCCCCGGAGTTTTTATTAAAGAGCTTCTCTCCATAACTAAAGAAAGAATTGTATCTAAGGAGCTGGGCCGACATCTCAGGTTTCCCATTATAGTCGTGAAAGATAAGAGAGCCTTTATAGTTCTTCTTCTTAATGACATTTAAGATATCAGGGAAGGCGCGGACACAATGGATGATGACGGCATGAATATTATGATCAATGGCCATTTGAATTTGTTTTTCAAAGACTTCTAACTGATCGTTAAATGAAGTTTTGATACTTCTATCTAAGCCCGCTTCACCTAGGGCCATACATTTCTCATGGACTACATATTCATTAACAAATTCTATTGCTTCATCAATAACAAGCTCGTCAATATACCAAGGGTGAACACCAATACTAAAAGGTCCTTGTGGTTGAAAGCCCTCTTCTAAGACTTCTCTGATATCGACACTGACAATCTGGTTCTCTCGATTTTCTGGATTCCCTAAATGAGTATGGATGTCGAGGAGTTTCAAGTTGATATTCTCTTGATGGCCTGATGAGCGGCCGCAAAACCAAAGGCCCCTGTGAGAAAAGAAGCTGAGCCAAGTCCTGAGGCGCAGTCGAGTTTGAGGCGGTCTTGTCTTCCATTGGTTTGGCAGACTTCACCATCTTCACCTAAGTAGGAAACTTCTTCTAAGGAGTAGACACAATCAACTCCGAAGGGAGTCGATTTATCGCGGGTAAAATTATATTGGCGCTTAAGGTTCTTTCTCATTAAGAAACAAAAGGGATCTTTTTCAGTGAAGGCCAAGTCATTTGATCTTATTAAAGTAGGATCACTCTTTCCTCCAGCTCCGCCAACGGTGCAGATTTGAATCTTTCTTTTTACGCATTCATCTATAAGGAAGAGTTTATTCCACATGCTATCAAAGGCATCGATTATATAATCATAGTTATAGGAGAGGATTTCTTCGGCGGTCTCTTTTGTAAAAAACTTCTCTATTAAGACAACTTTGCAGTCAGGGTTTATCTTTAAGATCCTTTCTTTCATGACTGAAATTTTACTAGAGCCCACTGTTTCATCAAGAGCATGAATCTGGCGGTTAACATTTGAGAGGCAGACCTCATCCATATCAACTAAAGTGATCGCTCCCACGCCACTTCTGGCCAAGGCCTCAACGGCCCAAGAGCCAACTCCGCCAATACCCATGACGCAAACATGGGAGGCCTTGATCTTGAGTTGGGCCTTCTCACCTAAGAGGCGAGAGATCCCGTTAAATCTGATTTTTTCTAATTCAGGCATAGGTGCTTTTAACTCCATGGGAAAATATCGTCAATATAACGCTTTGCGTGATCCCTTTTTGCCATGATCTCATGGTGTGAAAAGGAACCGGTGCAAGGATGCTTAGTTATGACGCGGCGAAAAGGTACCGAGAACTCTAGAATCGACTTTGGCACGGCCCTTGCTTTAAGGACAGCAACCAATAAATGCACACGACGTGCAGAGAGAGAGGAGAGGTTATGAACTTTAAAGGTTTAACAACATTAAATTTAAGTGCGGCGTTATTGGCCGGAGTATTATTTGTTTCAACAGCTACAGCATCTACGCCACAGGCGCGGAGGTTAGCCCGGCAAGTTTCCCTAGAAACATCAACGGTCTATAGAACTGCTGATCGCCAAGCTCGTCGTTTTGATCAACGTGAAGATAGAGCCCTTATGAACTTAAGAGACGTTCAAGATTCTGCGAGAGACCTTGAGATGGACATCCAAAGTTCACGTCCAGCAAGAACACAACAATCACTACAGAGACTAGAGCAAGCTACTCAAAGAGCTTCTAGAACTCTTATCAACTTAAGCGCTTATAGATTAATCAATCGTCAGTTCAGAAATATTGAAATGAATGTTAGCCAAATCAGACGTGAGTTAAGAAATGGCGGCGGACATGGTCAAGTTAACGTGGCTCCACAAGCGAGACAGTACAAGCAAGCTATTACTTCAGTAATCCAAGACTTAAGAAGTAGAATTCGTCCAGGTCAACAAAGACCAAGACTAAGAAACGCTATCCAGTCTTTAAGAAGCTTAAAGATGGAAGCTGAGACTTTTCTTCAAACTGCTAGAAATGCTCAAAGACCAAGAAGAGTTAAGCGTGCTTTCGAGCAACTCTCTTCAACTCATAGAATGACTCGTCAGAGCACAGTTAATATTCTTCAGAGAACAGGAACTATGCACTTAATGAGACAAGCATCTCAAACACTAAGAAGAATCGGTCAAAAGCTTGAAAGAGTTGGTGGTGGATTCGGAGGCGGAGGTCACAACGGTGGTGGTTTCGGCGGTGGATTCAATGATGATTTTGGATCATTCCCAAGACACTAAAAACAATTGCGCCAGAAACTTTTTCCCAGAAGAGAGTTTCTCATATAATCGAGCCCTGCTAACGCGGGGCTCTTTTGGTTTTAGACCTTATTCCTAATATTTAGCTCCTTTATAAATTCTTTTTTTCCTGACTCTTTTAGTTTTGTGGTGTTAGGATTTGCTCAAATTTTTATTTAGGGAAACACCATGAAATCACTAATTACTTTGATCGCCGTTTTATTCTCATTTAGCCTTTGGGCCTTCGTTAATCCGGTAGAGCAAGAATTTTCTTTAGACGATCCTGAGGCCCTTGAGTTTAGTTTTCCTCACGTAGTTCAAATTGAATCAGTTGAAGTCATCGCAACTCTTTTTTCAAAACCTCTAGTAAGAATAATTGGAGTGGCCAATGATCAACCCTTTGATTTAACCAAGTCGATCTCAAGAGATGGTCCTTCTAGTGAAGGGATGTTCTTAGTGAAGACTGTTCTTTGGAAAGAGAGCATTGGTGGTGAGAGCTGTGAAGAAGCTATTGATAAGCAAGTTGTTATTAATTTCAAGGTAAGTAAGAAGTCCCTTAGAACCAGTAGCTACGAAGTGGCTGCCTTAAGATATGTGACACCAGATCTTTGTCACTCACCCTTTAATGTAAGAGAGTTCTCTTACTCACTTAATAAATAATGAAGAATAAAAACTTTATCGTTATTTGGATTATTATTACGGCCGGGATCTATTATTTCTGGAGCCTCCGTAACGTGGAAAAAAAGGCTGAGCTTACGACTAGTAAAGTTCTTGAAGAGAATATTGTGTCCTCAGAAACTGAGACAAGCAAAGTTGATGAAGAGAGTCCTGAGTCTGAATCAAGTGAAGCCTCTGAAGAAAACCCAGAGGCTGAAGTTGTTGAAGAGGCTAGGCCAGAGGTGCCAATCGACTTAAAGGATGATCCATTGAGTGTTGATTTAGATACACTTCCTCCTTGGCTTAAAGGCCGTATAAATAATGTCCTCTCCCAAATAGAGGGTATGTGGGATCCTAATGGAACTAAGGTTATCGAGATTGGCAAAAGAATGGATGCTCTAGAAGTGGCTTTAGAGGAAGACAATACCCAGCAAGTGCAAAAGATCCTTGCAGAAATGGAAGTTATAATTAGCGAAAAATAGTTAAATCAATAACTTTGGCCTGCACTATAAGAAGCGGGCTAACTCCTCTACACCCTCGTATTTCTGTACATTTTATTCTTATTTAGATATAGTTCCCGTTCATTAAACGAAGGATTATGAATTGAGCCGAGTACAAGGTCTTAGGACTAAAACACAAAAGAAAAAGTATCTAAAAGAACTTATGGATGCTGAGGCTATTCGTCCCGAAGTTTATAATATCAAGAACTCATACGAAGTTGGTGATTTTGTTAATCATCCTAAGTACGGTGATGGTTTTGTTGAAGAGATCATGACTGAAACAAAGATGAGAATCTTCTTTATTGATTCAGAAAGAGTCTTCATTCACAGTAAGGCATAACCTACATAATCATAGGTTCTTCGCTTAAAAGTATCGACTTTATAAATTCAGCTTCGAGCTCTCTAAGAGTAGCACTCTCTAATTTTTGACGTTCTTCAATGCTTGAAAGAAGGTTAAAAAGCTTTTCGATATTCATCTTTGAATCCTTTGATATTAGGCTTACTTATATTCTACATTATGGATGCAGGGAGTAAACAGCCTTTGGTATCGTCAACTTTACATTCATCTTATATATTCGCCCTATGGGACTAGAACAGGTCAACTTGAAGGAAGGTTATTACTTAACCAATTTCCTTTCGCTTATTAACTTTGTGAAAAAACAATATGGAGACATCCTTTTGAAGGATGAGCTTTTGTTTATAAAGAAATTTAAGGCCCTCCCTAAAGACTCGGCCCGTCTCTACGTACGCCTCATTTCCCGCTCAAGACCTCTCTATCGTTTAGATAAACTATCCTACTCAGAGATTCCTGATGCTAAGAAAGCCGCGCTTTGTTTGGCTAAAGAGGGCTTCCTTGTCTTTGATGGAGACTGGGAGAGTATTGATCTTATCTCTCTTTTTACAAAGCCAGATTTGATTGAGTTCTTAAGGGGAGAAGATAATAAGATAAAGTCTAGTTCTTCAAAAGAACAAGTGACGGAGGAAGTCTTAGAGAATCACGAAGCTGAATTTTATAAGTGGGTCAGCATAAACTTTCATACTCTATGCCCCTTAGGCGATGAGATTGAAAGCCTCTTTCGACTCTTGTTCTTTGGTAATTTAGAGCAGAGCTTAAGTGAGTTTATCTTAGAGGACTTAGGTGTCTTAAGGTATGAGAAGTACCGCCTTACAAAGAAAGACCGATACTTTGAAGACCGTAAGGTTATAGATGAGACTCATTTAATTATTGATCTTCAAGGGCAACTCTATTTTGCAAGAGAAGAGGGAGACTCTGAACTTGTTGAACAGTTGATGAAACTGGTCTTAAAGATTAAATCAAAGAGCCTTAAGAGAAAGATTCAGAAACTATGCCGAATGGCGGGGCAGTTCTTTGAGAAGCAAAAAGAATTTGAAAGAGCTCTTTTTTACTATAAGAAATCAAGCCTTCCTCCTGCTAGGGAGAGAAGAGTTCGGGTGCTCTCAAAACTGGGACATGACAAAGAGGCCCTGAAGTTTTGTAAGAAGATGAGCATGGAGACTTATGATGATAGTGAGGATGAATTCCTAAAGCAGTTTCCTGAGAAGTTAAAAAGAAACTTAGGCTTAGAATATAAAAAATCCGTTAGAGAAACCTTTGAAACTGAAGATCTCCATGTCTCCAATCCAAAAGGTGAGAGAATAGAAACTTGGTCTCTTAAAGCTCTAGAATTGAGCGGTCTCAAGGGTTTTTATGTAGAAAATTACTTATGGACCTCCCTTTTTGGGCTGATCTTTTGGGAAGAGGTCTTTAAGTCTAAGCCAGGGGTCTTCTTTAACCCCTTTCAAAGAGGTCCGAATGACCTTTATACGGAAGACTTCTCGTTAAATCGAAAAGCGCTTATAAAGAAACGTTTAAATTGGATTGGAACTGAGGGCTGGGTAGAGACCATCCTTGAGAGGTATTCAGAGAAGAAAGGCACTGCTAATCATCTAGTGAGATGGAAACAGATTAAAAAGACTGAAGTAGGCATAGTTCTTAAAAGAGTCCCTCCTGAAGATATAAAAGCCATTATGCAAAGAATGTCTAAGAGCTTAAGGCTTCATAGCTCAGGATTTCCTGATCTTTTTGTCTATCATCCTAGGAAGAGAGGCTATTGTCTGGTAGAAATCAAAGGCCCTGGTGATCAATTACAGCAAAGTCAGAAAAGATGGCTTCGCTACTTTAAGGAAAAGAAGATTCCATGCAAAATTTTAAAAGTATCTTATTAGTTCTATGCCTCTATCCAAGTATCTCACTTGCCAAAAACTTTGGGATGAGCCTTGGTGGATTTTTTAGCTCCCAATCCGTTTTTAGAGGAGCTCAAACTTGGCCTAAGCCCTCTATGATGGCGGGTCCTTCATTTACTTTTTTTGAAAAAGTCTCTCTTAAAGGTCCCTCGTTGACGTATAGTTTTCTCGATAAAAAATCTCCCTTTAGCATAGAAGCTGGAGTTCACCTCCTAAGTGATGGTAAACCTCTTATATCTTTAGGTAGTCATGATGAGGATTATCGAAATCAAAGGAGTTCGACCTTTGAGTTTCAGACTAAATTCTCTTTTAAGTTTAGAGGTTTTTCAGCAGGGCTTATGTTGGCAAAGGATCTTGATGAAACAAAGGCCCTCTATAGTGAATTAAATTTTGGTATTCCAGCTTATATTAAATTTTTAAGTTTAGAGTACTTAATAGGTATCGGGGAGAAAGGGGCTAATCAGTACTCCTATGGACCAAGTGCCGTAAGCGGTGTTGGCTGGCAACAATTTTCTTTAAGTTATCTTATGATTAATCTGCCTTGGGATGGAGTCATTATCAATTCAGCTTCTTATTCAAAAGTTCTTCAAGATGAGAATAAAACCGCAGATTATATTCGTTCTAACGAAGGAAACTTTGTTTTCAGAACCATCCTCGTTTGGAACCTTCTCTGATGGGACAAAAGAAACCTAAAGGCCCTATTGTCTTTGATAAATTCTACGAAGAAGTCTACAAAGAGCGCTGGCCCGAATTAAAAGAGGCCATGAAAGCCTCTAAAAAGATTGCCTCTCTTTTGAATCCCTATAGCGACGCTGAGACTAAAGGGGATAAGCTTTGGGAAGGGGTCTTAGAAGGAGCTAGTTTTGATAAGCCTTCTGGAGATCCTTTTAATTATTATCTTTTAGACGCTGCTTCCATCTTAAGCGCTCGCGCTTTAGGGGCAACAAGTGAACATAAAGTCTTAGACATGTGCGCCGCTCCTGGCGGGAAATCTTTGGCCATCCAATTCTTTCGTAAAGAAGGGGAACTAGTGGTCAATGAGTTAAGCCGAGATAGAAGGACCCGTCTTCGGCGTGTTCTTGATTCCTATATTCCAAGTGAGAAACAAGAAAATATTCGAGTTACGGGCTTTGACGCCACTACTTGGTGCCTACATGAAAAAGAGGCCTTTGATAGAATCCTTTTAGATGCCCCCTGCTCAAGTGAGCGCCATCTTCTAGAATCTCCAGATAAGCTAGAAGATTGGAAGCCAGGGCGTAGTAAGAGGCTCTCAACCCTTCAATATTCCCTTCTTTCATCTGCTCTTCAGGTTCTAAGGCCTGGGGGGAGAATTGTTTACAGCACCTGTTCTATTTCTCCCCTAGAGAATGATAGGGTGGTTGAGAAGCTCTTTAAGAAGCGAGGGGACAGTATCAAGCTCATAAGAGAAGAACTGCCCCTAGGTGAAGAAACTGAATTTGGAAGCATCATTCTGCCTGACCGCGGAGGATGGGGTCCACTTTATATAAGTATAATTGAGAAAAATCATGGCGAAGAAAGTTTGTAAGAAAGTAGTACAGAAAGGCGACCCCCTTATCGCATGTGATTTTGTGGCGTCGAAGGTAGACCTTTCTAAAGAGAAGGTTAAGAAGGCCATGATGAATGGTTCTTGTTGGCTCAAGAAGCAAAGAATTCGCGGTCTCCACAGAATCAGAAAGGCCAAGACTCCCATTAGAGTTGGGGATACTATTGAATTTTATTTCGATCCAGATATTGAGTTTCCAAGTGTAGAGGGCTTTGATGTCTTCTATGAGAATAAGCACTTTGGTGTTTGGAAGAAAGTTCCTGGCATGCTCTCTCAGGGGACTCGTTATGGAGATGCCGGATCAGTTTTAAAAGAAGTCGCCGCCAAAAGAAAACAGGCCTTCTTAATTCACCGCCTCGACCGCGAAGTAGGAGGCCTAATCGTTGTTGGTTACTCTAAACAAGCGGCTACAAAACTCTCAGAACTCTTTAGAACTGAAAGTGTAGAAAAGTATTACCGCGCTTGGGTGAAAGGAATTCCAAAACAAAATGAAGGGCTTATCGAAAAGCCTCTTGATGATAAAGCCTCTAAAACTTCTTATAAGGTTATTGATAAATTTGAAGATAAGGCCCTTCTCGATATTCGAATCTTTACGGGAAGAACTCATCAAATTAGAAGACACCTCGACTTTATAGGCCATCCCGTAATTGGCGATCCTCGCTATGGAAAAGGGAATAAGGACGACCGCGGGCTTCAGCTTGTCAGTTACAGAATCGCCTTTGAAGATCCTTTTTATAAAAGGTCACTTGATCAAAGCCTTGACGATGAAGACTTAGATGATTTTTTAACTATCTGATTTCACATCAACTTTTCTATTTGTCTATCATATGTCTATGTATGGCTTAGACATGTCTATGTTATCCTATACCTGTCTAAAGGAGGAGTTATGAAAGTTCTCATAACCGGTGCCACAGGTTTTGTGGGTAAGTATGTTTTAAAAGAATTGGCCGAAAGAGGTCATGAAATAGTTGTTGTTTCTCGAAATATTGAGAAGGCCAAGACGAGGATCGATATCCCTCATGAAGCTTTTAAGTGGGATCCACTTAACGAAGAACTTCCACTTGTTGCCCTCGAAGGGGTTGAGGCAGTGATTCACTTGCTCGGTGAAAATATTGCTGCAGGAAGATGGACTGATGCTCAAAAAGAGAGAATCTATAATTCAAGAGTCATAGGAACTAAGAACTTAGTCTCAAGCATTAACAAAGTTGAGTCCGTAAAGAGCTTGGTCTCTTCTTCAGCTGTTGGTTTTTACAAGATTGATACTGGGGAAGATCTTAATGAGCATAGCCCCAAGGGTGATAATTGGCTTAGTACTGTCTGTGATGATTGGGAGAATGAAGCTAAAAAAGCTGAAAATCTAAGAGGTGTTATCTTAAGGACTGGCGTTGTTCTAGGTCACGACGGTGGCGCCATGGCCAAGATGATGCTGCCCTTTAAAATGGGGGCCGGCGGAATTTTAGGAAATGGTAAACAATGGATGAGCTGGATTCATGTTAAAGACTTAGCCTCAGTTTATGTGGACGCGATTGAGAAAGATGAGTACTCAGGTGTTTATAATGCTGTCTCTCCAAAAGCGGTTAGTAATCATAGTTTTACTAAGGCCTTAGGCAGTGTTCTATCAAGGCCTACCATCTTTCCTGTGCCTAAGTTTGCTCTAAAGGCGCTCTTCGGAGAAATGGCGAGTATCCTCCTTGATTCCCAAAAGGTTATTCCAAAGCGTCTAATTGATAGTGGCTTTAAATTTGACTATGTTGATATCAAAGAGGCCTTTGAAGATGTTTGTCATAAAAAAAAACTGGGCCAGAGCCCTATCAAAGTGACTCATCAAGTATTTGAACAATACCAATGGCTCCCTGGTAAACGTGAAGAGGTATTCTCTTTCTTTGGAAAGCCAGAAAATTTAGAATCTATCACTCCTGAGTGGCTAAAATTTAAAATCATAAGAAAGAGTCATGAAGAAGTTATTGAAGGGGCAACCTTTGATTATAAGTTAAAAATAAAAGGATTCCCTATTGTTTGGAAGTCCGTTATCGAACGCTTTAACCCAGGGCATGAATTTGTAGATTGGCAAATTAGCGGACCTTATAAAGTTTGGTATCACACCCATAGCTTTAAAGATTATAAAGGCGGAACCTTAATGAAGGATCAAATTTATTATAAAGTTCCTTTTGGCTTTATTGGTGAACTCCTTCTTGGTGCCTATATTAAAAATGATGTTCAAAAGATTTTTGAGCATAGAAGAAAATCGATCGAGGGATAGATATGGAAAAGACGGATTATTCAATTCAGTTTGTTTCAAATATTACAGGGATAAATCCCCATACCATACGCGCATGGGAAAAAAGGTACTCAGCAGTCGTTCCTAAAAGAAATGAAAGTGGTAGAAGAGTTTATAATAACGAAGAAGTAGAGAGGCTACAAATGCTTCATGATTTAGTTGATATCGGAAACAATATCTCTGATATCGCTAATCTTCCTCAAGATCAGCTGACTAATCTTCATAAGCAGTATATAACAAAAGGTTCTTCAAAGAAGAAGAAGGAAACAATAGATATAGATTTTAATAGAGTTCTTCAAAATTTGATACTGGCCTTAGATAATTATAAACTTGATATTATCAACCATGAATTTGAAAAAATAACCAATGATCTTGACCCTAGGGCCTTTGCTTTAGATTTGATTGTTCCTTTGTTGCACGAAGTAGGAATTCAGGTTCAAAGTCGAAGAATAAATATAGGTCAAGAGCATAGCCTATCTGCAATCATTCGTTTTCACGTAGGAAAGTTCCTTTATAGTAATACTAAATCAGAGGCTGTTAAGAAAAAACCCCCTTTGATCTTAACAACTCCAGAAGGTGAACTTCACGAATTTGGTATCATGATTAGTGCCCTTTTATGTGTTCACTATGACATTAACTATATTTATCTCGGAACTAATATGCCTGGAGATGCTTTAGCCGATACGGCTAAACAAATTGAGGCAGGAACTGTTTTAATAGGGGTTAGTCCCTTTATGAACTATGATAAACCAGACTTTACTCAAAATTATATTAAGGATCTCTCGTCGAGCCTTCCAGAAAAAACTAAATTATGGGTTGGTGGTGGAAATTTAGACTCAAGTATTTACCCGGAAGCCATGATAAAGATTATTCCTTCTTTGCAAAATCTAGATATGGAACTGAGTAAAATGAGCACCATTGAATGAAGGGCTTAGTCTGGCTTAGAAGGGATCTTAGGCTTCACGATCAAACGGCACTCTCTTTTGCTACTAAAGAATGTCATGAGGTAGAACTAGTTTTTATCTTTGATAAAGAAATTTTAGGTAAATTGAAAGACAAGACTGATAAAAGAGTCAGTTTTATCTATGAATGTTTAAAAGAAATTGATGAAAAAGTTGGGATCCACGTCCTCTATGGTGATCCAAATATTGAAATCCCAAAACTTTTTAAAAAAATCAAAGCTGATAAACTCTTCTTTAATAGAGATTATGAGCCTTCTGCTTTAAAAAGAGATGCTACTGTGATGAAGTCGATTTCAAAAGTAGCCTCTTATAAAGACTCTGTCTTTTTCGAGCCACACGAGGTATTAAAGAATGATGGAAAGCCCTATACTGTCTTTACTCCTTTTAAGAAAAAATGGTTAGAGCGCTTTAATAATTTGGGAAAGAATGTCTCAGACTTTAAAGTGAAAAAATCTAAAATTAAAAGGCCGACACAGAAATTTAATGAAAAAATATTTAAAAAAATAGGTTTTACTTATAACCCCGCCATATTTAAGGGAGGGGAATCCTTTGCCAAGTCTGAGTTGAAAAAATTTGAAAAGAAAATTGATCGGTATGATGAGTGCCGTGATTTTCCGTCTGTCGATGGAACTAGTAACCTATCTGTTTATATTCGTCATGGTTGCCTTTCAATCAGAGAACTTATCAACTTCTCTTTAAAGGATTCTAATAAAGGAAGAGATATTTGGCTGAGCGAACTAATTTGGAGAGAGTTTTATCAGATGATTTTAGCTCAGTTTCCAAAAACTATTAAGAATTGTTTTAAAGAAAAATATGAACGAATTGATTGGCGAGGTGGCTCAAAAGAGTTTAGGGCCTGGCGTGAAGGAAAAACAGGTTTCCCTATTGTTGACGCTGCTATGAGGTGTTTGAACGAAACAGGGACAATGCCAAACCGTCTTCGTATGGTGACAGCTTCCTTTTTATGTAAGACTCTTCTTGTTGATTATAAAAAAGGTGAGAAATACTTCGCTGAAAAGCTTTTAGATTTTGACCTTGCTGCTAATAATGGTGGTTGGCAATGGTCCTCTAGCACAGGCTGTGATTCACAGCCTTATTTTAGAATCTTTAACCCTTATACACAGTCAGAGAAATTTGATGGAGATGGAATCTTTATCAAGCAGTGGTGCCCGGAGCTTCGGGGGTTTTCTTCAAAGAAGATTCATTCTCCAGCAGACGCTGACATGATAGAACAAAGTGAAGCTAGTTGCCGTATTGGTGTGGATTATCCTTATCCGGTCGTTGACTATAAAAGAAAAAGGGAAGAGGCCATGAAGATGTACAAAGAAGGCATCTCTACTTAGTCTTTTTAGGCGTGGCTTTTTTATTTTCCAGATTCACTTCGTGCTTATGGTCTTTGTGTGAATGGACTTCATTTTTTTTAGAAGCGGCTTTTACTAGGTACTTAACCCATAGGGGAGAGTTTGAGTCCGCCGTTGGGTGATCATCGCAAGCGATGGTGGGTGTGGATAAGAAAAATAGTAAAAACAGTACCTTTTTCATGCTACCTTTATCGACATATTTATCCATTCACTAAAACCAGTAAAACCAGGAAGTTTTATGAAGTTCACCCTTATAGTTTTCAGCCTCTTACTAGCCTTTTCTTGTACCAAAAAGAGAGTTAATGACTCGGGTAAAAAAGTTCTCCGCGTCTATACTCAAGACGTTCAGGGTTTTGATCCGGTCTACGCAGCTAATGTCTCTACTGCGAAAGAAGTAGCAAAGGTCTATGAAGGACTTCTTGAATATCATTATTTAAAGAGACCCTATGAACTGCAGGCGAATCTCGCGACGGGCATGCCAGAAGTTTCTAAAGATGGTCTCACCTTTACCTTTAAGATTAAAAAAGGAGTGATGTTTCACGATGATGCTTCTTTTCCAAAGGGTGTTGGCCGTGAGCTAGTGGCAAAAGACTTTGTCTTTTCCCTCATGAGAATTGCTGACAAAAAACTAGGTTCCTCAGGTTGGTGGCTTTTTGATAAAAGAATTGAAGGTCTTAATGAATGGAGAGAAAAAGGAGAATCAAATTATGATCTTCCTGTCTCTGGGCTAAAGGCCATTGACTCTCATACTCTTCAATTTAAACTAAACAAGGTCTACCCTCAGTTTATGTACGCCTTGGCCATGTGCTATAGCTACGCTATTCCAAGAGAAGCGGTTGAGAAATACGGAAAAGACTTTCCTATGAAGGCCATTGGAACTGGTCCTTTTATCTTAAAAGAATATGTAGTTAAATCTAAGTTTCGCTATGAAAAAAATCCGGCCTATAGAGATAAGTTCTTTCCAACTGAAGCTGCACCTCAGTACGCAGAGTTTGTTAAGAATTATGGAGGGAAGAAGCTACCTTTAGTCGATGAAATTGATGTGCAAGTCATTCTTGAGAACCAAACCCAGTGGTTAAATTTCTCTGCAGGAAAGATTGATTATCTTGATATCCCCAAAGATAATTTCGACTCTTCGATCATAGGTAATAAGCTCTCTGATGATCTAAAAGAAAAAGGGGTTCACCTAGAAGTGGCACCAAGTCTTTCTACTTATTATGTGGCCTTTAATCAATCTCATAAGATTCTTCAAAACTTACATATCAGACGTGCCATAAGCCTCTCCATAGATATAGATAAATTTAATAAGCTCTTTTATAACGGGACGGGACTAACAGCTCAGTCCATCATTCCTCCTGGGTTATCGGGATATACAAAGGAATACACAAACCCTTGGAAAGGAAAGAACATAGCTAAAGCTAAGATTGAATTGGAAAAGGCGGGATATCCAAATGGCAAAGGCTTACCAAAGATTACGTTAGACGCTCTCAATAAGACTCATCATCGTCAGCAATCTGAATATATTCGAAAGGAATTAGAAGAAGCAGGTATCATTGTTGAGGTCATCAATAGTCCTTTTCCTGAATATAAAAGAAGGATTCAAAATAGAGATGTTATGCTTCTCTCTTATGGTTGGATCGGCGACTACCCTGATGCGGAGAACTTCTTTCAACTTCTCTACGGTCCGAACAAGCCTCCTGGAACTAATTACGCCGGCTATAATGACTCTAAATTCAATAGGCTTTATGAACGAAGTACGGTCATGATGCCATCAAGTGAGAGGACTAAAATCTATGAACTTATGAATATGTTAGTCGCCGATGATCTTCCTTGGGTTTATTTAATTCATCTTCAAGAGTACTTTCTTTTTCATGATCACTTAAAGAATTTCTTAAAGTCAGACTTTATCTATGGCTTTGAACAGTACTTAGACGTCGTAAGATAATTATAAGCTCCAGTCTATTGGTTTAGATCCGATAGACTTGAGGTGTTTATTTGTTTGAGAAAAAGGCTTACTTCCAAAGAAGCCCCTATAAGCCGCGAGGGGAGAGGGATGAGGAGACTTTAAGATAAAGTGTTTCTTCTCATCGAGGGCGTTTGCTTTCTTTTGAGCTGGTGCGCCCCATAAGATAAAAACAAGGTTCTCTTTTTTCTCGTTGAGTACTTTTATTACTGAGTCCGTAAATTCTTCCCAGCCTTTTTTTTGATGAGATCCCGCTTTGCCTTCTTCAACCGTTAGGACAGAATTGATAAGAAGCACTCCTTGCTTCGCCCAGGGCTCTAAAAATCCATGCTCTGGAGTACTTAAACCTATATCGGATTCAAGTTCTTTATAAATATTTCGAAGACTAGGAGGAGTCTTGACTCCTTTTTTAACTGAGAAGGCCATGCCATGAGCTTGATCAGCTCCGTGATAAGGGTCTTGTCCAATAATGACAACCCTTACTTTATTAAAAGGGGTCTTATCAAAGGCAGAAAAGACTTCTTCAGCTTTTGGGTAGATGATCTTTTTTTTCTTGATTTCTGATTTTAAGAACTTTTCAAGATCTTTCATATAGGGAGCTTCAAGAACTGGGCCTAAAGCTTTCTTCCATGATTTTTCTATATTATCTAATTGCATTTTTTTTCTTCACCCAAAGAGTCTTTTCTACGAAAGCTACTGTATCACCGCGTTCATCTTTTACTTCTATTTCAAAGATCGGCTCAGTCTTACCTTCAATAGAGACTAATTTAATGATCTCTTCTACCCTTGAATCAGGAATTTGAAAATGAGCCTTAACCAGACCCTTGCCGGGCTTCTTAAATTTAATATTGGCGGCCTTATCCCAGACTAAGTATTCTTTGCCTAGTTTCTCCATAAGGATGAGCATATAAAAAGGATCACACATGGAATAAAGAGAGCCTCCATAATGAGAGCCTACATAGTTCTTATTATAAAAGCGAAGGGGCATAGAGACTTCAAACTCATCCTCAAGTAAACCCACTAGTCGAACTTTGATCCCACTGGCAAAAAAGGGAGGCCAAAAGCCTAAATACTTAAGAAGCTTATTCATTGTTAGGTCCTTGAATTGGCATTTTTAGCAGAATTAGGTACTTATATCGTGTTTTGCACTGCGCGCAACGCTTGTCAAAGCCACCGTAATTTCATATCTTATGCGCACTTTCTAATTCTATCGGAGAAAACTATGGAAGTCGTTAAGCAAACGGATGAGTACACTGTAATTAAGAAGAGATCAGGACGCTTTGGAGTTAAGAACTCTGCAGGCAAATGGATCAATGGTGAAGACAAAGTGAAAATCCTCATTGCTGAAGGTTTAATCAAAGCAGCTATGCCGGCCGAAAAGCCAGCTGAAGAAGCTGTTTCTGAAGAAGCCCCAGTTGTTGAGGAAGCCGCGGAGCAACCAGCAGCTGAATAATTTCAGAACTTATCTTTAAAGATTGAAGGGAGCTTATGCTCCCTTTGTCGTTTTTGGAGGCCTTGTGAAAAAAAACTCATCATACTTTCTTACTTTTTTTATGGGCGCCATCTTTGGTGCTTTTGTCATCATTAACTTTTGGGAACCAAATCTTAAAAGACCTGTTAGTAGTACCGAAGACAAAGGCGATATTAAGATAAAAAGGTTTGAGAAAAACTTTGATATCAAGCCTAGTAGACGTAGAGCTAACAGCAAATCAAGAGATCTCTCAGACGATATGGAAAAAGATATTGATGATCTTCAAAAGCAAATGCAAAACGCTTTTAAGGGCTCTGGAGCTTTCTTCAAGATGATGGAAGACTCAATCGAAGACGCTACTAAAGACATCATGGGAGCCCCCGTTGGTGAAATCGTTGAAAAGATAACTAGCGAAGCCGTTATCTTAGAACTTGATGTTACTAATATTGATAACTCTAGCTTAAATATCGAGGTTGTAAACGACATGGTTTCCATCTCCGGTGAAGCAAGAGTCGAGCAAAAGTCTAACTCAGGCTCTCGCGTTATGGTGAGCTCTTTTAATAGAAGCCATCCTGTTCCTGAAGGCACAAAGGCTTCAGCTTTAAGAATCGAAAGTGTAGGAAAGAATAAAGTTCAGCTTATTTTTCCTAAAGAGGATAGATAGTGGAGCTTAAAACCCTCTGTCATATCAAAACCCCTTTTAAAGATAAATTTGGAATCCCAAGGCAAAGCGGTCTCATTCCAGAAGCAACAGGAATATTAACTTTTCCTAAGAATAACTTCCATAAAGAATGCCTTCGGGGGCTAGATGGTTTTTCACATATTTGGTTAAGCTTTATCTTTCATAAAGTTCTAAGCGAAGGTGAGAGAAGCTTAGTTAGGCCCCCTCGCCTTGGAGGTAAGGAGAAGATGGGAGTTTGGGCAACTCGCTCGCCGCATAGGCCTAATCATTTAGGTCTTACTGTTGTAAAACTTTTAAAGATTGTTGAAATCGATAAGACAATTCAAGTTCATGTTGGAGGGGTTGATCTCCTAGATGGAACACCAATTGTCGATATCAAGCCTTATGTTCCTTATTGCGATAGTATTGAAGCTAGTTCAGCATGGGTTCCCAAGCCTGAAGATGTCTTTAAACCAAAGATTAGCTGGATCGAAGGGCTTAGAGAATCAATTAAGGAAGAGGAAGCTGTTCTTATTGAAAAGGTTTTAGAGCAAGACCCTAGACCTTCTGCTCAAAAGATTGATAAAGAGTCTTATACTTTTAATATTTTTAACTATGAAGTTAGATTTAAAAATGGTTCATCTGAATTTTTAGTAATAAGCATTGAAAAAATTATGAATGGTAATCCCTAGAAAGGACTTCTTTTAGATCGTCAAAGAGGAGAGGCTTTTTTAATACATCGTTCATTCCTGAATTCAGACAAGTCTGAATATCTTCGTCGAAAACATTTGCCGTCAACCCAATAATTACCTGATCTTTAAACTTACCCCCGAGGGCACGAATCTTTTTTGTCGCTTGAACACCATCTAGAACAGGCATTTGCCAATCCATTAAAATTATATCGTACTGTTTCTTTTGAATCTCTTCCAGGGCAAGTTGACCATTTCCAACAATATGAATTTCAAATCCAAACTTCAATATCATCTTCTTAATTACTAGCTGATTAATGGGATTGTCTTCTGCCACTAGAATTCTTAGCTTCTTTGGGAAATTTAAAAGTTTAATTTCTCTAGTTTTATCTTTTTCTAGATCTAGCTTTTCTACGAGGGGAAGTGTAAATGAAAAAGTAGATCCCCTACCTTGCTCGCTGTTTACCTCTACTTTTCCCCCTTGTAATTCAACTAAGTTCTTTACAATGGAGAGACCTAGCCCGGTTCCTCCAAAACGTCGAGTTGTGGAAGAGTCTGCTTGAACAAAAGGACTAAAGAGTTGTTCAACTTGATCTTTTGGTATACCGATTCCAGTATCTTTTACTAAGAAGATAATCTGATGATCTCCTTTAGCATTAATCTCAAGCTTGATGCTTCCTTCTTGAGTGAACTTGACTGCGTTATTTATTAAATTGAGCAAGACTTGAGTAAGTCTTGTGGGATCCCCATTGATTTCTTCTGGAAGTATAGAGTCGATATTATAAGAAAAATCAATTCCTTTTTCTTCAATAGAACTGCTCAGAATCCTTTCGATCTTTCTAACTTCGTCACTTAATGAATAGTTTAGTTTTTCAAAAACCAATTTTCCTGATTCGATCTTAGAGAAATCTAGGATGTCATTAATGATATGATACATCTGCTTACTAGATGCCTCAGCAATCTCAAGCAACTCAGATTGCTCACTTGAATAGCCTTCATAAGTTATTAAAATCTCTACAGGACTTATGATCCCATTGAGAGGAGTTCTGAGCTCGTGAGACATGGTCGCGAGGAAATTTGTCTTAGCCTTACTGGCTTCTTCTAATTCTTTTGTTCTTTCGAAAACTTTTTCTTCTAAGTAAAAGTTTGTATCTTTTAATTTTCTCTCATTTTCTTTAGCCTCAGTGATATCCTCTACGCTGGACCAAATATATTTTTGCCCAAATTGATCAATAATCTGACCATTTAAACGAACAGGAATTTGTCTTCCATCTTTGTGGATATAATATTTTTCGTATGGACCGTACTTACCCGTTTTATTTAAGCTCTCAAGTAGGGCAGCTTCTTCCTTTTCATAAGACTTTGGAGTTACATCCCAATAGGTTAATTTTAAAGTCTCTTCTTTTGAATACCCAATAATTTTACAATAAGCTGGATTTACGTCTACCAAGGATCCATCCATATCACACAGTGCTAGCCCTACTGGAGAGGTTTCAAAAAGCATTCGAGCATACTTTTCTCTATCTTCAAGTTTCTTAGTGTTTGATTTGATGGCCCTCTTTAATGTGAAACTCCAAATTAAAAGGAGTAGAAGAGTTATTATTGAAATTCCTATAACCTTAAAGAGGAGGGTATAATCTTGTTTTAAATCAATATTTATCCACTTCTTTTTCAGAGCCTGAATCTCTTCATCAGAAATAGAATTAACACCTTTTGTTAAGATTCCTATTAAGATCTCTTGATCTTTATGAGCGCTAATGCCAAGAGACAGGTCCATGCCTTCAGTTTTTCCGATAAACTTTAAATTACTCAATGATAATTTTTCTATGTGAAAACTAGCGGAGGAGATAAAGTCTATCATGACATCAAGTTGATTCCCGGAAACTTTAGTCAGTCCATCTTGAGAGTTTTTGACAAGAGTAAGCTTTAGCTCAGGATGCTTTCTTTTTAGAATTTCAACATAAGCGTAGCCTTCAATTACTCCAATTCGTTTACCTTTTAATTGGTGAATATCGTGTATGTTTTTTTGACTTAACCTACCAATGATAACATTTTGAATATTTAAATAAGGAGGGGTAAAGAGCATCTTTTTTAAACGATCTGGTGTTTTTGCAACCTGGGGGAAAATATCACATCTTCTCTCAGCAAATGCCACAAGGGAATCGCTCCAACTTTCTGTTGCCAAAACTTCTACATTTATTCCTAGTCTCTCTCTTAATAACTCAAAATAATCAGCGGAAAACCCCTTGTGAATTCCATTTGAGTCAATATACTCAAGTGGCTCCCAATTAGGATCAATACACATTTTGATTATTTTCTTTTTAGCCAAGTACTCTCTTTCAAGTGTACTTAGTTTCACTTTTTGGTCGGCTATATTTTGACCAGCAAAGGCAGCAAAGGCATCAAAGGCATCAAAGGCCAATAAGAATAAGAGGAGGGTTATTTCTCGCATGCTAAAGAATTATAACATGCTTAAAATAGGAAGGTTTCTAAGAGAAGCTTATTCCTCTAGGGAAGGAAAATACTCAACTTGCTCATTGATTTTGTGATTCAAAGGAAGAACGGAGCCTAGTTCATCAATAGCGTATGTGCTCTCAGGCAAATTAAGAGTTTTTCTTAGTTTCTCCATTGTCTCAGGAGCAAAGGGAGAGAGCATTATCATCAGGTTCTTTAGAATGAAGAAGCTTGAATAAAGAGCATCCTTTCTTTCAGTTTCATCATGGCGATCGTCGTGAGGCTTAAATTGTGTAAAAAGCCCATTGATGATCCGAGCATAATTCTCAACCATAAAAAGAAGTTTTGCGTATTCTCCGCGCTCCATCATACGGACGTAGTTTTGTACGACTTTATAAGTTTCTTTCTTCGTTTTTCCAATGAGTTTCCCTTCAGGAATAACTCCATCAAATTTATTATGACAGGCTGAAATTGGTTTTTCGATAGCGGCGTTTAAAGGGCCTGCAAGGAACTTATTTCTTTCTTTAAAGACTTCAAAGTCAAAGTTAGAGTTCTTCTCTCCAAGAGAGAGGATGGCCAGGAAGTATCTTATTTGGTCAGAGCTGTAACCCATTTCTTTAGTGAGCTGATCGCCCATATAGAAATTGCCCTTTGATTTACTCATCTTCTCGCCATCCATATGAAGATGATAGTTTCCAAAGACATCAGTCATTTGAAATTCACCTTTGATTGGTTGGCGCATAGGATCTTCTTGTGTCCCAAGCCACATCGCTCCCTGCATAAGAACGTAAAAATAGATATTATCTTGTCCTAAGAATTGATAAACCTTTGCCTTTGGGTCTTTCCAATAATCAACATAGGATTCTGGGTCTAGGCCTTTTTTTATAAGAGCGGTCTTTGTAAAAGAAATAGGTGCGATCAAGGAATCAGGCCAAACATAAAGAGTCTTTCCCTTCATCTCAGCATCAATTTCTTCTGGAACTGGGATGCCATTGGCGACATCACGAGTAATAGAGCGGTGGGCCCAACCATCGACGTAGGAGGTTTCAAAGCCTTCGTCTTTAAGCATCTTATTTCCAAGTTCTAATTCAGATAGGTTTTCAAATTGGGCTACAATTGTTTTCCCTGGAGCGTACCTGCTTTTTAGTTTGGGTAGTGTCTCTTTCAATTCTTTAAACTTCTCTTCGTGAACCTTAGAGAAGCTTAGAGAGGGAAGAACCGTACTAAAGGTTTCAAGGTAGACAACCTTTCTCCAAACTTTAGCTTTTGTGGCGATCCAATCCTTTAATTGATCAGAGACCTTCCACATATCAAGCCACCAATGGGCCGTAGGCTTTAAGATGGGAGTAGCTTCACTTACTGTTGATTTAGGATTTTGTAATTGCTTTGGCTCGTAAACAGAGCCGCAATCATCACATTCATCACTATATGCTTTTTCATTGGGACAATCTGAATTTGGGCAAGTTCCATAAACAAATCGATCTGGAAGAAACATTTCTAATTCTGTATCAAACCACTGCTCTGTAGTTTTCTTTGTAAGCATATTATTCTTTGAGAGCTTTCGCATGAAGTCTTGGCATAACTCTACATGATGAGAATAACTCTCTTCTCTAGAAGTCCCAGTGTAGGTATCCATTGAAATATGGTAATCATTTAAGGTTTGTGTTTGCTTGGCGTGAACTCCATCAACAAACTCTTTTGTTGAAAGGCCTTGCTGCTTGGCCACAACTTCAGAGTTTGATCCATGATCGTCAGTTCCAAAAACAAAGAGAACATTCTCCTTGCCAATTAAGAGGCGCTGCCAACGAGCGTAAATATCTGCTGGAACAATACAACCAGCTAAGTGACCCATATGAATGGGGCCATTTGCGTAAGGCATTCCTGAAGTAACAACAGACTTTGAAGGTCTATTGATCCGGCCTAACACTTGAGAAATCTGCTCTTGAAGTTCTATTAAATCTTTATCGCTCATGATCAATATTCTACTTTAGATCCCTTTAGTAGTGGTAGGGAAAATCTGAAAAATCTTGTTTTCTTTTTTCTAAAAAGGCGTCTCGTCCTTCTCTTGCTTCGTCACTTCCGTAAGCTAATCTCGTGGCCTCACCTGCGAAGAGCTGCTGCCCTACCATTCCATCATCTGTTAAGTTAAAACCATACTTAAGCATTCTTTGCGCAGTAGGAGATTTCCCGTTGATCATGGCTCCCCATTCAAGGGCCACATCTTCAAGCTCTTTATGAGGAACTGACTTATTAACCATTCCCATTTGAAAGGCTTCGTCGGCTGAATAGTCTAAACCTAAAAAGAAGATCTCTCTCGCTCTTTTTTGCCCAACCATCTTAGCAAGGTAAGCACTTCCGTAACCTGAATCAAATGAGGCGACATCTGCATCAGTTTGCTTAAAAATAGCGTGCTCTTTAGAGGCCAATGTTAAATCACAAACGACGTGAAGAGAATGTCCTCCACCAACGGCCCAACCGGGAACAACGGCGATAACAACCTTTGGCATAAAGCGGATAAGTCTTTGGCACTCTAAGATATGAAGCCTGCCCATAGCTGCTGGGTCATTAGCTTTTTCTTGATCATCACCTTCGTACTTATAACCATCACGGCCACGGATTCTTTGATCGCCACCAGAGCAGAAGGCCCAGCCGCCATCTTTTGGTGAAGGTCCATTTCCAGTTAAAAGAACAGAGCCCACATCACTTGAACAACGAGCATGATCTAAGGCGCGGTAGAGTTCATCAACAGTCTTTGGGCGAAAAGCATTTCTGCAATCAGGTCTATTAAAAGCGATCCTTACGGTCCCTTGGTTTTTGGCCCGGTGGTAAGTAATGTCCGTAAAATTAAAGCCTTGAACTTCGTCCCATAAATCACTATTAAAGATTTCAGATACCATAGAATACTCCCTCGATTGAGAGACTTTAGTATCCTAGTTGGCTTCATTAGTAAATTTGTGCAGAGTCCTATGAGGAGGCTGAGTCGTACTGCCTAAGCGCCTTATTCCAGATCTTTACGAGAATAAGTGTGGAGATAACAATGGCCAAACACATTCCCGCTAAATAATGCCAATTGGATTTATCTAGAATGAAGTGAACAGGTCCTGATCCTATCAAAAGGAGGGGGACGCCAATGGTAAAGATCTTTTGGTAAGTGTACTTATAAATAAAGTCAGGCCAGCGGGCCATCTGCTGCATCTGCATTCTTAAGAAGTTTATTCCCATGCCTTCCACTAACCAAAACATGGAGGTGCAGAGGATGAACTCAAGAACACATAAAAGTGAGAGACCTAAAAGAAGAAGCGGTGGTATTAAAAGCCAGTCGTACCAAAGAAGACCAATCTTACTTCCATAATAAATAAGAAGTCCCCATGCCACGGGCGCTGTTAATAGAGAGCTTGGTTTTAGATAACGGAAGAAGCAAATAAAGATAGAATGAGTAGGTTTTAATAAATCAAAGTCAAGCTCACCAGTTCTAATCTTAAATCCAAGCATCCAAAAGTTCGATGAAAAGACGCCCATATGAATGGTGTCTATATTGAGCATAAAACAAATAAAAAATAAAAGCTGATACCTATTCCAAGGACCAATGGTTTGCATATGATCAAAGAGAAAATCTACAGAGAAAAGGACCGAGAAATAAAAGAAGATATCCATTAAAACTAACAAGATAAAACTGGTTCTAAAGCTTAAGGCCTCACTAACACTTGTCGTAACAAAGTAGCGGTAAACGCCTAAGTAATGTTTAAGGGAGCTAATCATTACATCCCCGCCGCAGTGTAGAGGCGCATGCCTTTTTTCCAAATCAAATGATTTATATAAGCAAAGACAGCTATCCAAAAGGTTAAAACTGAATACCCAAGGGTAAGATTAACTTCCTGACCCATGAAGATCTTAGCTGGAAAGTAACTCATATAGGGAAAGGGAGAATACTTTAAAGCTCCCACTAGCCATTCGGGGTAGAGCTCTAAGGGAAAGATATAACCTGATAAGAAGCTAACAATAATAGAGAGAAGAACTCTCATGATCCAAGTCTCTTCTAACCAAAAGGCGAGAAGCCCTGTGAAGTACTGCATCGTGAACCAGAACATTCCCATGAAAAGTGTAAAGGAAAAGCCTGTTAAGATAATACTTAAGGAAGGAAATTCTATAAAGCCGAAGAAGACGGCCAAGCAAAGAGTTATTGAACTGACAAAGACTTGAAGGATTTGAAAGCTAACAAAACCCGCTGTATGAAACTCCCAAAACTCAAATGGGTAGATAAGATACGAAGAGATTCGCCCGAGTCTTATATCTTCACTTAAGTTCATGGCGGCATAACCTTGACCAAGAAGACTAATGATAAGAGTCCAAATATGATAGTGCATCATGTCCGAGAAGTTATAACCTTTGATGACAGGAGTGCTACTACCTTCATAAATTGATGACCAAAGATTGTACTTGATAAAAAAGAAAACAAGAAAGGGTCCCACTACTTGTAAAAAGAAGTTAAGACGGTAGGCCGTGTACTTAGACCATGAAATACGAATGGTTTGCCACCACTTAAGCAGGTAGGTTTGCATGGTCCCTCTGCGCTCGTAAAACTTCAGGGTTAGTCATAAGAGTCTTCATTACTCTTTCTATTGGCATCTTTTCCGTATTAAATTCTATAACCGGGTGAAGATCTAAGACCTTCTTCCCAACTTCGCGGAGATTCTCTTCAGGAACTCTAATGTCCACACTCGTGCGGCCTTCATTCCATTCACCATGAAACTCGTCTAAGTAACCGCAGCAAGGAATCTCTTCAGAGAAAGTAAAACTGACGGTCTTTTCATTGCCTAAGATATTTTCAAATTTTTCCAAAGGACCATCGTAAGCTTTAGTGCCATCAAAGATGAGAACAAGACGCTTACAAAGCGCTTGAACATCGGCCATATAATGACTGGTGATGATTATGGTGGTTCCATTTTTCTTATGAAAATCTAAGATGAAGGCCCTAATATTCTCTTGGGCCACTAGATCAAGGCCAATGGTGGGCTCGTCTAAGAAGATGACATCTGGATTATGTAGAAGAGAGGCCATAAGCTCCATCTTCATTCTCTCTCCAAGAGAGAGCTTTCTTACGTGTACATGGAGAAGATCAACAACTCCTAAAAGTTCACTCATATAATCTAAACGTTGTTTGAATTCCTGATTAGAGAGTTCATAGAACTTTTGTAAAAGAAGGAATGAGTCCATGGCGGGAATATCCCACCAAAGCTGAGACTTTTGTCCCATAACTAAAGCAATCTTCTTTTTAAATTCTTTCTTACGCTCCCAAGGACTGTGGCCATTGATGGTCAGTTCGCCACTTGTAGGAACGATAATTCCTGTGAACATCTTCATAAGCGTCGTCTTACCGGCACCATTAGGACCTAGAAGACCAATAATTTCGCCTTTATTTATTTCAAGATTAAAACCATGGACGGCTTTTTTGATTGAATACTTTCGATTAAAAAAAGATTGAAGAGAGCCTTTAAGGCCTGGCTTTTTTTTATAACTTTTGAATTGCTTTGTGAGGTTTATAACCTCGATAACTTTTTGAGACATGACCGGCCATTCCTTTGTCCGGTCATCATATTTCAATGATTATATTAGTTCAATTGATCCTGTCACCGCTGGGCCTCTATAGACCTGGGTCTTGCTTACTGCAGGGGATCTAAAATTAGTCCCTTCTTCTTTTGTATGCGCCGTATTCATCAATAAAAGTGTCGTTAGGCTGATAAGTAAAAGAGTAATTGTCTTAAGCATAAGGAACCTCCATTTGTTCTCACTGATATAATACATTGCGACATTTATGCCAGTTCTTGGTAAGGTAAGTGCCTGAGATCATTGATTGTAATAAGTATATGGGGCCAGATTTCCGACCACTCTGGTGTCAGAGTTGTTTTCTATAGTTCTAAACAAAAGATTTTTTATCTTGAGGAGTTTCTAAGTTTTTTTTAAAAGGCACCGAAAAATAACCATGGATTCTATAAGAGACTACGAATTTGAATATTTAGAAAAGTACTTTGGTGATGCTTCCGAGGTGCAAAAGAAAGTCGAGAATTGTCCCTTATGTAATGAGAAACTAGCTAAGTCGCATCAAGTAAATCTTAAAGAACTTTATACAAGGGAAACGGCCCGCTGCAACTCATGTGGCTATGGTCAGAAAAAATTAATCCATTCCCTGAATTAGCCCACTGTGGCGGCTTTTTAGAAACACAACCCACGAAAATTCATATATAATCTTATTTCCAATGGGGAGGAGCGTCGTGAAATACGATTACAATAAGATTGAACCAAAATGGCAAAAGTATTGGGAAGAAAACCAAACTTTTAAAGTTACTGAAGATAAAACAAAACCGAAATACTATGTTCTCGATATGTTTCCTTATCCTTCAGGTGCGGGTCTGCATGTTGGGCATCCTCTAGGATATATCGCTTCTGATATTTATACTCGTTATAAAAGAGCTAAGGGCTTTAATGTTCTTCACCCTATGGGCTTTGATGCTTTTGGGCTTCCGGCAGAGCAGTACGCTATTCAAACTGGTCAGCACCCTGCGATCACGACAGAAAATAATATTAAACGTTACCGTGAGCAATTTGACCGTATCGGTTTTTCATTTGATTGGTCTCGGGAAGTTAGGACATGTGATCCTTCTTACTACAAGCATACTCAATGGGCCTTTATTAAAATGTTCGAGTCTTGGTATGATAAAGAACATAATAAGGCCCGGGCCATTACTGATTTAGTTGCTGTCTTTGAGTCTTATGGAAATAAATCAATTAATGCCTCATGCGCTGAGACTCCGACCTTTTCTGGATCTGAATGGAAGAGGTTCTCTGAAAGTGAACAACAAAAGATACTTTTAAATTATAGAATTGCTTTTTTAGCAGACACGACTGTTAACTGGTGTCCTGCTCTTGGGACAGTCTTAGCTAACGATGAAGTTAAAGACGGCCTTAGTGAACGAGGGGATCACCCTGTTGAACAAAAAGTGATGAAGCAATGGTCTCTAAGAATAAGCGCTTACGCGCAAAGACTTTTAGAAGGCCTTGATAAAGTTGATTGGTCTGAATCAATTAAAGAGCAACAAAGAAATTGGATCGGTCGCTCTGAAGGAGCGGAAGTTCTTTTTAAAGTTAAGGATTCAGAGGTTAACTTTGAGATCTTTACCACAAGACCCGACACTATGTTTGGGGTCACCTTTATGGTGCTCGCTCCCGAGAGTGAGCTTGTTGATAAAGTAACCACTGACGATCAAAAGGCTTCTGTTAATTCTTATCTAGAAGTTGTTAAGAAGAAAACAGACAGAGATAGACTGGCTGACGTTAAGAATGTAACAGGTGTTTTCTCTGGGGCTTATTGTATACATCCTTTTTCTGGAGAAGAGATTCCTATTTGGATTGGAGATTATGTCTTAGGTGGCTACGGAACTGGAGCTATCATGGCCGTTCCTGCTCATGATTCAAGGGATTATGCCTTTGCTAAAGAGTTTAATATTTCTATTACCGAAGTTGTTAGCGGTGGAGACATCTCTAACGAGTCCTATGATGCTAAAGATGGGAAACTTGTTAATTCAGATTTCTTAAATGGTCTTGAAGTTAAAGAGGCCATCAAAAAAATGAATCATGAAGTTGAAGCGAGAGGGCTTGGTAAGAAAAAGATCAATTATCGCCTAAGAGACGCTATCTTTGCTAGACAAAGATATTGGGGAGAGCCTCTTCCAGTTTATTTTAAAGATGGACTTCCTTATACCTTAAAAGAAAGTGAACTTCCCTTAGAGTTACCTGAAGTAGATGCTTATCTTCCCACTGAAGATGGAGACCCACCTCTTGCTAGGGCCGATGGATGGAAGTTTGAACTCTCAACCATGCCTGGCTTTGCTGGATCTTCCGCTTATTACTTACGTTATATGGATCCGCATAATAAAAAAGAACTAGCCTCTAGAGAAAGCATGGATTACTGGAAGAGTGTTGATCTCTATGTTGGTGGCTCAGAGCATGCTACGGGGCACCTTATCTATTCTCGCTTTTGGAATAAGTTCCTTTTTGATCTCGGTTACTCAGTGGTTAAAGAGCCTTTTAAGAAACTCGTTAATCAAGGAATGATTCAAGGTCGCTCTAACTTTGTTTATAGAATTAAGGGAAGTAATAAATTTGTCTCTCATAGTCTTAAGGACAAGCATGATACGACAGAGCTTCATGTGGATGTAAATATTGTAGATAATGATTTTCTCGATATGGAGGCCTTTAAGACTTGGCTTCCTGAATATAAAGACGCTGAGTTCATGACTGAAGAAGTTGATGGGGCTCAAAAGTACAAATGCGGCTTCGCAACTGAGAAGATGAGCAAGTCTAAGTGGAATGTAGTGAATCCGGATATTATCTGTGAACGCTATGGCGCTGATACCTTAAGGCTTTATGAAATGTTCTTAGGACCTATTGAACAAGCAAAACCATGGAATACAAATGGCATTGAAGGAGTTCATAGGTTTTTAAAGAAGTTTTGGGGTCTTTTTTATGATCAAGATGAAAAACTTCTTCTTAACGAAGAGGAAGCAACAGATGAGGAATTAAAGATCCTTCATAAGACTATTAAAAAAGCTTCTGAAGATATGGAGAACTTCTCTTTTAATACTTCTATATCGGCTTTTATGATCGCTTTAAATGAACTTCCTAAAGGTTGCCATAAAAGAGCAATCATTGAGCCTTTAACAATTCTCTTAGCTCCTTTTGCTCCTCATCAAGCTGAAGAACTCTGGTCTGTCTTAGGTCATAAAGATAGTGTTACTCATGCTGCTTGGCCTGAATTTAATGAAAGCTTCTTAACCGAAAGCACTTATAAATACCCAGTCTCTTTTAATGGAAAGATGAGGTACTTACTTGACCTTGATATTAACTTAAATAAAGAACAGATCGAAAAGGCCATTCTCGAGCATGAGAATAGTCAAAAATACTTAGATGGTAAGACAATCAAGAAAGTGATTATCGTTCCTAAGAAGATCGTTAACATCGTTGTAGGATAAAAGATGATAAGAATTATAAGCGCTACCTCAGGAAATAATTTAAATTTGGCAAAGGCCCTCGAAGCCGTTGTTAAAGATCTAGGAGGAGAAGCTTCTATTATTAACCTTGAAGAACTTAACCTTCCTCTCTATACACCGCCTCTTGAGAAAGAAGGGATGCCAGAGAAAGCAGCTTGGCTGACTAAAGAACTTACTGATTCTAAAGGAACTATTTGGTTAGCTCCTGAGTATAACGGATCCCTCCCTCCCGTTGTTTGTAATGCAGTGGCTTGGGTTTCTCGTGCTGGTGGAGAGAATTGGAGAGATGCTTTTAATTATAAGTACGCTGTTGTAGGAACTCACTCAGGTGGGGGAGGGGCCAAGCTTGTTGGCGCTGTTAAAGGTCAATTAGAGCACTTAGGAACAACGGTCCTTGCAAGAAGCATCATAACAAATTATCAAAAAGAACTTAATCCAGAGTCTGCTAAGACAATTCTTAGTCAGTTAATGGAACTATCTAAATGAAAGCTGGGCTTTGGGTCACTTATGCTTCGGCCATAGGCTGTATTGTCTTTGGAATTAGTAAGGGCATAAAGCCACTCTTGGCCTTCACAGGAAATACTCATACGATTGTTTTTACTATTGGAATGATGATCCTAGTCTTTGCCTTTGGAAAGACTACTGGTTTATTTAGTCGAAAAGAGGGAAAGGTTTTAGATGATGATTATGATGATGAATTTCATAATGATTTTTCTAAAGTTGGTAGTGGAACAGATATTATCAAAGTAATGCCTGAAGATCATACCTTAGCAACCAAGGCCCAAGGGCTTCCATCAGAATTTAATAAAGAAGTTAAAAAGATCGATGAAGATTAATTACTTTGTTAAGGGAAAGAACTGCATATTAAAGAGGTAAACATCATCCCCCGGTTTTGCCTCCATTTTTTTTCCAAACTCTACCTGAAAATCACGAATCATCTTTTGCGCCTTCTCAATATCTTTTGAAGCGATACTAATAGTCGAAGAAGTAAAGATCCTCTTAGTAGGGGAGATGGGGAGGGCCTCTTTAGCGAGCTCCATAATACTATGGTGATAATTCTTTACCTCAGTGGGGTTTACTTCACCCTCAGGAGCGATAACTTTATTAGTGACTTTGTAATCACTAGTTAAGATACCTCGCTGAACCAATTTCTCTAACAGTAATTGAACCTGGGGAATCTCTACATGAGGCCTAAGCCTATTTAAGATGTAGTCCCATTCTGGTTTAAAGTCTTCAAGATGGCTCATCTCTCTTATAGCAAAAGCAAGCCATTGAAAAACAAGATCTCCCTTTGTGCTTTGAGAACTGCCTTGGTTTCCCGTAAGCATGACAAGTAGTTTTGGATCATTCTTAGTAACCTTGTTAAGTCTTACTAGTTCTTTAAAATAGGTCTCTGCATCTAATCCTAACTCAAAGTAAGAGATAAACTTATCAACCATTTTAGGACCTGCATGACGGTCCTTCTTGATAACCATAGTTAGGGCAGAGGTTGTTTTTAACCCGAGCTTTCTTGCCCAAAGACCATAAGACCAGTAATCACTATTTGATTTTTTATAATCAAACCAGGCCTTTAAAAAGTCCCTATAGTCCTGAAAATCATAGATATTTGGCATGTTCACAGGGGCTTATCGGTAGATCACAGATTTTGTGAAGGCTTTGTTCACAAAACTTGTGAGGGAAAACTTGATAAGTATGATCAGTTTTTGTTTTCAAATCATTTCACTCTGTATAAAAAATGTTTAACAAATCAACCGGAACAGATATGAAAAAAGTCTTACTAGCTATTCTTTTATTAACACAAATTGTGAAAGGCTATGGCGAAACTCAAGTCGTTTATTTTCCGGCTAATATTCAACTTACCGATGAAGTTAAGTCTTTTATAACTGAATCTGTTAAGCATTACTGCTCTTTGGCCGTAAAAAGGTCTGAGAGGATTAACCTCGTTAGTATTGAAATAGTTAAAGGTGATGCCTCAAAAGGAGAAGAAGATTCTCTCTTGGCCATCTTAGAAGTTGAATATAAATTAAAAGATCTTGGACGTGATAAAATCGAAATCATAGTTGAAGATGCAGACATTAATGATCCCCAATTCCCAAGGCTCAGTTTAAAAGGACTGAAATCTTTGGGTGGAGTATGCCAGGACTGAATCCCCTTATCCTCATTCCGAAGCATATACGTAAGAAAGGCCACCTCTGCAAATGGGTGGCCTTTTTTTTTACTTAAAAAGAGCGAAGATATTCCCTAGTAAATCTTCTTTAGTAAAAGGCTTCTTTAACAGGAAGAGGTTTGGATCTCTTGAGGCTTGGCTTTCGTGAAGCTTATTTGAGTTTCCGGTAGCGATGACTATAGGGACTGCTCGGTTGATAACATTCTTTCTAATAATTTCTATAAGCTCCTCTCCATGAAGAAGTGGCATATCTAGGTCAGTGATAACGAGGTCAAATTTAGACTCATCTAAGATCTTCCAAGCTTCTTGCGGACTTTTAGTCAGAGTGACCTGGAAGTGCTGTCCCTCTAGAAACTCGTTATAAGCCTCTAGAATCATCTCTTCATCATCTACTATGAGAATACGTGGTGCTTCATTTTGATTTATTTGTCTTAAACTCATTAAGTTTATACTAAAGCATATTGGGATCTTTGTATAACCTACCGTAATTACTGCCATTAATTAGTCTTAAAACTGAACTAACTTATTAATTTTCAAGTAGTTGCCAATGTTTTAGGGGCTTTTTATTATAACGAGCTATGAAAATACTCACAAGTTCAAGAGTGGTTACTCCGGGTGCTCTCGGAAGACAGTATATCGCTATCGAAGATTCAAAAATTCTCAAGATCTCGTCCACTCCAATTGAGGGAGAACTCATCGATAAGGGCGACCTTGTTATAATGGCCGGGCTTGTGGACACCCATGTTCATGTTAATGAACCGGGACGAACGGACTGGGAAGGGTTCGAAACCGCAACCAGAGCATGTGCTGCTGGAGGAATCACCACAGTGGTCGATATGCCTTTGAATTGTTTACCAGTCACCACAACCAAAGAAGCCTTAGAGATAAAACTAAAAGAAGTAAAAGGTAAGCTCTATGTGGATACCGGTTTTTGGGGCGGCGTCGTTCCTGATTCCGTTGATAAGCTTGAAGAGCTGTTAAACTCAGGCGTGCTTGGGGTAAAAAGCTTTCTTATTCATAGTGGAATCGATGAATTTCCTGAGATGAAAGAAGTTGATCTTGAAAAGGCAATGCCCATTCTCTCAAAGTATAAGGTTCCTTACCTGATTCATGCCGAAGTTGATGATGGACTTGGTAATACAAAAATAACTGATAAGTATGAAAGCTTTGAGAAAAGTCGGCCGAACTCTTGGGAAGATAATGCAATCTCTCTTATGATTAAACTTTGTAAGAAGCATTTTACTAAAACTCATATTGTTCATTTAGCGTCGGGTTCAGCGCTCAAAATGATTGAAGAAGCTAAGAGTGAAGGGCTTCCATTTACTGTTGAAACTTGTCCTCATTATCTCACTTTTAAAAGTGAAGAGATTCCTGATGGTAAGACCCTCTATAAATGCTGCCCACCTATTAGGGATGGTGAAAATAGAGAGCTCTTATGGGAAGGTATTAAAAAAGGCTTGATAGACTTTATAGTCAGCGATCACAGTCCCTGTACGGCCAATCTAAAGATGATGGCTGAAGGTGATTTTGAGAAAGCCTGGGGCGGAATTGCTTCACTTCAATTCTCTCTTCCTATTGTCTGGACTGAGGCGGTCAAACGAGGCTTTAGTTTAAATCAATTAAGTCAGCTTATGAGTGAAAAGACGGCAGAGTTTATAGGACTTAGTGGAAAGAAGGGCTCTCTTATTGAAGGAGCGGACGCAGACTTTGTCATCTGGGATCCTGATGAAGAGTTCACCTTGAAGAAGGAAAAAATACAATTTAAAAATAAAGTAACTCCCTATGAAGGGAAAAACCTGATGGGTGTTATATACGAAACCTGGTTAAGAGGCGAAGTGATCTTTAGTGAAGATCAATTTTCAAAAGCCCCTCAAGGTAAAGCGATACTGAGGACATAATGGTAAAGAAAACGACACTGCTTACTTTTACGCAGGATCATGATGATAAATTTTCTTCTAAGTGGGTAAACCTTGCTGAAGAAAGATTAGGAACGAAAGTTCTCTATGCAACAGATGATTTCTTTGCAGAAAAAGAAAACCTCATCAAGCCAGGTAGAGGAATCTTTATTGAAGATAAATTTACTGACCACGGTAAGTGGATGGATGGATGGGAATCACGTCGTAAAAGAGTCGAGGGTCATGATTATGCGGTTCTTCGCCTCGGTCTTCGAGGTGTAATCAAAGGCCTTGATATTGATACCAATCATTTTACGGGGAATCATCCTCCTATGGGGTCAGTTGAGGCTTGCTTGCTTGAAAGTGGTGACCCTGATGAAAAGACTGAATGGACAGAGATTCTTTCTAAGACTGATCTAGGTCCTGGCTCTCAACACCTCTTTGAAATAAAAGATGAAAATGAATGGACCCATGTAAGGCTTCACATCTTTCCTGATGGAGGCGTTGCTCGCTTTAGAGTTTATGGCGAAGTAAAAGCTAACTGGAGAGCAAAAGATCAATCAATGCTTTTAGATCTAGCAGCAGTTGAGAACGAAGGTCGACCAGTTATTTGTAGTGATATGTACTTCTCTCATATGGATAATATTAATGCTCCAGGAAGAGGGGTTAATATGGGTGACGGCTGGGAGACAAAAAGAAAGAGAGGGCCAGGTAATGATTGGATCGTTATCGCTCTTGGAAAAGAAGGCACTCTTAAGAAAGCTTTGGTAGATACGGCTCACTTTAAAGGGAACTTCCCAGCTTATTGCACCCTCGAAGGGGTCAAGTTAGATCTAAAACAAAAAGATGGTTTAGAAAAAGCAGATTGGAAACTCTTAAGGGATAAGAAAGAATTAAAAGCTGATGAAGAGCATATGCTTACAGACTTAATTGATATAGGCCCTGTTACTCACGTAAGGCTAAATATCTTTCCTGATGGTGGGATTAGTCGTCTTCGTTTATTTGGACATGTATCTCAATGACAATAGATCAATTTAACGACCTCTCTAGCGAATCAGCACAGGATCAATTAAACAGTTGCTGCACTTCTGTTAATTGGCAAAAGGAAGTTATAAAAGCTAGGCCATATAAAGACCGTGAAGAATTCTTTTTATCTCAAGAGAAAATTTGGCTTTCACTATCTAAAGAGGATTTTTTAGAGGCCTTTGATGGCCATCCAAAGATTGGAGATGTTAGTAGCCTCAAGAAAAAGTACGCCCATACAAAAGCCTTAGCTAGTGGTGAGCAAAGTGGAGTGAACACAGCGAGTGAAGAAGTCATTAATGAACTCTCAAAACTTAATCTTGAATATGATAAGAAGTTTGGCTTTATCTTTATAGTCTGCGCTACAGGGAAATCTGCTTTAGAGATGCTTAACCTCTTAAAAGAAAGAATGAATAATTCACAAGAAGATGAGCTTATTATTGCCGCTGGTGAACAAGCAAAGATTACAAAAATTAGATTGGAGAAAATACTATGAGTGCTATCACAACCCATATCTTAGATACAGCCCTTGGAAAACCTGCGGCCGGAGTTCCTGTTAAACTTGAAATGGAAGTTAAGGGAAGCTTTGTCCATATAGGTGAGGGAATAACAAATAGTGACGGAAGAGTGGCCGATCTCTTAAAAGATGATCATAAGCTAGAGCTTGGAATCTATAAGATCAGTTTTGCTGTGGCAAAATACTATAAAGACTTAAATCAAAAAACTTTTTACCCTGAGGCTTCTATTGTTTTTAACGTAGAAGCTGTTGAGCATTTTCATGTTCCACTTCTCCTCAGTGGTTTTGGTTATTCAACATATAGAGGTAGTTAGAATGAAAACATCAATTGATTCATCAAAGTTAAATTATATTAATGAGAAATTAAGCTTGGCCAATAATGCTCACGCAAAGACCCATCCAGGGGAGAGTGAAGAGCGTCAGCCTGTTCATACTGTTTACGGGGGAGCGCATCTTTTTAAATCTAATACGGCGGTAAGGATCGGAGAATTATCGAGAAAGGGCTTTAAGGAGTTTGCTCCTAATTCAGAAGTCTTTAGAAGCGCTCTTGGCATGACTTGTTCAAGTGAGATTGCTTCAAAGGTTTATGACAGAGTTGAGAAAAAGCTCGTTGATGAGGCCCTTGAAGATTTCAGAATTGATTTTGAAGATGGTTTTGGCTCTCGACCTGACGAAGAAGAAGATGCGACAGCTCTTAAAGCCGCTGCTGAAGTGGCTAAAGGAATGTCTGACGGTACTCTTCCTCCTTATCTTGGGATAAGAGTTAAGACTCTATCAGAAGAACATAAGCATAGAGGGATTAGAACTATGGATCTGTTCTTAACAACTCTAAGTGAATTAACTGGTGGTAAGTTACCTGATAATTTCTGTGTTGTTCTTCCTAAGATCACCGCCACTGAGCAAGTTACGGCCAT
The DNA here is from genome assembly GCA_913061265.1 of uncultured Halobacteriovorax sp. GTDB lineage: Bacteria > Bdellovibrionota > Bacteriovoracia > Bacteriovoracales > Bacteriovoracaceae. Next base: position 569,735 of record CAJXVS010000002.1, read on the forward strand.
GGTGGATTGCTTTGATGCTATTGAAGCTAATTCGGCAATTGAAGCGGGAAGCTTAAGGATGGAGTTAATGGTTGAGACACCTGAAACTATCTTAGGCCCCGATGGTCAATGCCCTATGCTAGCTTTTGTTGAAGCGGGTAGAGGTAGAGTTAGAGGCGCCCACTTTGGCACTTATGACTTTACCGCCTGTATGAATATCACAGCTAAGTATCAGGCCATGAATCATGGAACTTGCGACTTTGCTAAGAACTTTATGAAAGTCTCTTTAGCCGGTACTGGAGTTTGGCTCTCTGACGGGGCGACTAATGTTATGCCTGTTGGTCCTCATAAAGGGGATCTTTCTGAAGATCAAAAGCGTGAGAACGAAGAAGTTGTTCATGACGCTTGGAAACTCTCTTACGGTCATATAAGACATTCGTTAACAAATGGCTTCTACCAAGGATGGGATCTTCATCCTGTTCAAATTCCTGTTCGTTATGGTGCGCTTTATTCATTCTTCCTAGAAGGTCTTGAAGAAACTCAAGCGAGACTAAAACAATTCATGGAAGCAGCTGCAAAGGCCACCTTAACAGGGGCCATCTTTGATGACGCCGCTACCGGGCAAGGGCTTTTGAATTATTTCTTAAGAGGACTTAATTGCGGAGCGATTGAACTTGAAGATGTTCTTATTACAGGACTTACTCTTGAAGAGATAAGAACGAGAAGTTTTGCCAAGATTTTAAAAATGAGAACTGGGGCTTAAAAGCCTAAAGTATACTTAAGCAGCGGTAGGCTAATAAAGCTAAAGAGGATCCCACATCCAACTAATGCCGCTGCTAGCTTTGGCGCCAGACCCATACTCATGGCGACAGCACCTGCTGTGATCTGGGGAGGCATACCAGCTTCTAAGATTGAAGTCGCTTCAGGTAATGTGATTCGGCCAATTCCTCTTAAGATAACAAAGAGTATAAGAGGGAAGACGATCATCTTTAATAAAAGAGCTCCCGAAATCAATGGCAGGTCTTTTTTTTCAAAGCTCCCTTTAAATTGAAAGCCAACTGAAATCATTGCAATAGGAACAAGCATCCCTCCGAGGATAGCAAAGATACTATTAAGCTCCTTTGGAGCTGGGATTATAAACTTAAAAATCAGAGCTATCATCAATGAGATAAAAGGAGGGAAACTAACGATCTTCTTTAAAGCTTTTAATAAACTAAAGCTTGTTTGGTCTTTAGAGAAGATCGCCACAATAGCTGATCCATAGATTGATAAGGCCATAAAAGAGCCGACCTGATCATAAATAATAGCATATGAGACAGCTTTGGCACCAAGCAGTCCTTCAATCATAGGGATGCCTAGGAAACTTGTATTTCCAAGAGGAATCACCAAAAGAAGACAACCTAAGACTTCTTTTTGAAACTTTAGAATCTTGTTAAAGAATAAAACAGTTAAAACACTTATCAAAAGCATAAGCCAAGGGCTTAAGGCCGGGACTAAGATTGAGGAGTCAAAAGTGATCAAAGGGAATTTCTCTAATATTAGAGCTGGTAGAGCAACATAGATAACCATCAGGTTTAATATTTCTGATGAATTCTTAGGGAATGCTTTTACTCTACAAAGAACAAAGCCAATGGCTAAATAAAACATGACGGCAAGGATATTAATCATTTGTTAATTGTAGCCAATAAGTGACTATAAGACGAATCTTAGTTAAAATCTTTTTATGAAAAACCTCACTCTTGCTTTTAGCCTTCTCATTCTTTTCTCCTGCCAAAAGGAAGAGAAGATTCCTCGAAACCCTGTTTCAGAAGAAGTCATGAACAAAGCAAAACTAGCTTCAAAGGCTTTAGACCTTCATGATTATGAACAGGCGGGGAAGCTTTTAGAAGACGTAGAACCCAGTGATGAAGAAAAAAAAATAGCTCAATCTCTTGAAGAGAAATATGGAAAAGCGAATATCTTATTATGGATAAGCGCTCCCACTGGAGATCTTACCTCAGTGAAAATGGCGGTGGATGACGGGGCAGATGTAAATCTAGAGATAGAAGGGCATGGCGGATCACTTTTAGGAGCGACTCAATCAGGAAATATAAAACTAGTTTCTTATCTTTTAGAAAAAGGTGCCAATCCCAATACAAAGAACTTATCAGGGATGACTCCTCTAAGTATCGCCGTTAGTAGAGATCGCTTAGATATCGTTAAATTATTGATTAAAAATAAAGCGAGCTTTAATCGAGGAGGAGATCCGAATAACTTAAAGTTCTCTATCCTAACCGTTGCACTTTCAACTCGAAAAACGGAAATGTTTCATTACTTACTTAAAGAGGGTGCTGATCCTAATGGGGCAAACGGGCTTCCCTTAGCTTTTTCAATTATGCTCAAGAATAAAGAGGCCATCGAAGCCTTGGTCAAAAGTGGTGCAGATATAAACTATTCTGGAAAAGGCGGCTTTCGCCCTTTAATGACTGCGGTGGTTGAAGGGGATAAAGAAATAATCGAATTATTAATTAAGCTAGGGGCTAACCCAAAATTAAAAGATGAAAATGGATTAACTGCCTTTGACTGGGCGAAGAAACATAACTCTCAGGGAGGAAAGATCTTAAAAGAACTTTTATCCAAAAGGGTAAATCATAAAAACTAAGCCTCAAGTAAATTGGTCCTGGCTTATTTTAGCCTATCTTTCATTGTTCGTTATGGGTTATCTAGATAACTCGAGAGGACCTGCTTATCCCCTTATCTTAAAAGACTTAATCCTTACTCCAAGTTTAGGGGCATGGTTCTTCTCCCTTGCTTCACTTTCTGGATTAATTGTATTGCTGACTTCTTCTAAGTGGTTACCCGTTGTGGGCGTAGTAAGAGGAACAAAACTATCGTTAATTATAATGGGACTAGGCTCCCTGTTCATGGGCTTTATTCCCTACTTAGAGGAACAATATTTTTTTCTTTTACTCTTTTCAGTTATTTTTGGCATTGGACAAGGCTTAGTAAGTTTTTGCATGAACCTTCTTGTGGCAGAAGCTAGTACAGAAAATACTCGCGGAAGGGCCTATAGCGCGCTTCATTGTTGCTATGGAGTAGCTAGTTTTGTAGCTCCACTTGTGTTTAGTCAGTTTATGGAATGGAAAGGGTCATGGAGTTTCTTTTACTTATTCATGTCAGCTATTCCCTTTCTCGTTTTTATTTTGGTCTTTAAAATTGGAAAAGGAGTTGTTGTTTCGAAAGAGCCGCCTCTTAAAACCAATTTGAGCTTTAAAAGGCGGGTAGTTTACGGAGGAGTTTTTAGTTTTTACGTAGCTAGCGAAATAGTCATTTCAACTCGGCTTATTTACTTCTTAATAGAGGCCAAAGGGATCTCTAGTGAATCAGCGGCGCAGTCACTTAGCTTCTTCTTTCTTAGTTTGATGGGTGGACGTCTTCTTTTTGCTTTTCTCCCCGTGAAGAAAAAAACTTACTCTTTTATGATCATCTCTTTATTGAGTTCGATGATAATCTTTTACTTCGGTTATACGGGGGACCCTCGTATACTTGCCTTACTTGGGGGGAGTATGTCTTTCTATTTTCCCATGGGAATGAACTGGTTAAGCTCTCGATTTGAAAAAGGTAAGGAGCAGATGATTGCTTCAGTCTTAACTCAGGTAGGAGTTCTTCTGGTTTTAATGCATTTTTTCTTCGGGGAACTAGCTTCAGGGCTTGGTGTTGAGAAGGCCTTATTGATGGCACCAATATTACTTAGTATCAGCCTTCTTTTTTTAATCATTTTAAAAAAGGAAGAACCTTCTTAGTGGTGACCGGCTTCTTCGCCTTCTTTAACGACATCGTTATCAAAAACATTATTTGCGTAAATTAACGAAATCGGAAGTGAGGCCCAGCAAGCTGCTATCAAAAGGGCTACCCATAATTGTTCACTCATATCTAAATCCTTCTTTTATTTTTCTTGATTATAGTAGAGAAGATTCTTATTTTCCAGTACCAAGTCCACCACCATTGTCTCCATCACCACCATTACCACCATCGATATGAGGCATGGACTTATGCTTACTACGCTCGCTGTCATTTATCCCAGTAGCCCCTTTATGGGCAGAGTCTGCTGGAAAGATCTTAACATCCTGATACTTACAAACCTTACTGCCTGTAGTGATTAAGGAGAAACCTTTTTCTTTTGAGCACTTAGTAACATAGACCTTTTTCGAGGCTTCGCAAGAAGCAGAAGTCTTTTTAAGAAGGTTTCGATGGCCTTCACAGTCAAAGTTCACATCATCGTTCTTCTTTCCTGAGATTCTTCTTCCTGGGCAAGTAGGGAAAGTGACGAACTCTGCGGCTGTATTATAAAGGCGGCAGTTCCCGCTTCCATAAGTAGTCCAGTGATAAATACAAGGATTCTTAAACTTACCTGATCTAATATCAGAAGGTCGGCTCTTGATGAGAGCTTCAGTATCTGCCATGCAGTCATTGATACCTTCACAGCCCGCTTGGGTCTTCACTGACTCTTGGCATGTATTTCTCTTATGGGCGCAAGCCCCGAGGTTTCGGCATTCCACGTCATAGCTCAAGCAGCTATTGTCAGCAGTTCTTCTCAGTTCATAACATTCGGTGTCACGATTATGAGTGGCATAACTTAAAGTAGAAAATAGAAAACTAAAAATAAAGATCTTAATCATTGAGGGCTCCCATCCTTTAACCCCTTTATTCTACTACGCATTAGAATCTGAGTCCTTGAGGAAAAAAGTGTGCACGGCGTAGTAAAATAGTCAGGTAATGTAAGGTGACAGACTCCCCGGCCTCTGGTGAAATAGCCTTCACATTAAATTTCGGGGGAATCATGGAACAAGTTAAGCTTAGTGATATAGTTGTAAAAAGTGAATATTTACGGGTAGATACAGATATTACGAAGCTTAAGGCCAGCCTTGAATCAGTGGGAATCTTAAACCCAGTCGTCGTTAATAAGAATAACGAGCTTCTAGCAGGAGCAAGGCGTTTTACGGCAGCTGGAGAGCTTGGATGGACTGAAATCCCAGTAACTCGCGTTGATAAGGGAGAACTTCTTGAAGAGTTGATCTCTATTGATGAAAATTTAGTGCGCTTAGACCTCAATAGAATGGAGTATGAAAATGCTCTTAGACGCGCCAAAGAAATCTATGAGAAATTAAATCCTGAAGCCATTAATGATGATCTTAAATTATCTGATGATGAACTTGAGGAACTTGAAGCAACTCTAGGCGATCAAAAGAAGCAGTCTTTTGTTTCAATGACTGCGGAGAAAACAGGGCTATCAAAAACTTCAATTCGTTCTGCAATTAAAAGAGATGCCAATAGTTCAAATACAGTTAAAGAAATGAGAAAGCATGGAGAGCTTTCAGCTAGCCAAACAAATGAACTTGTAAGGTTAGAGCCTGAAGATCAAGACCGTTTAGTTCCGCATATTCAACATAGACCTGTAAGAGAAATCAAACAAATCATTAAGAAAATTAAGAATGAAGGTTTAGAGCAAGGAGTTGATCTAGCAAATACACTAGAAACACTTCCTAAAGAGTTTTCACAACTTCGTGCCTTTACGAATAAGATGAATAAAACTATTGGAAAAATATTAGCTGAAGATATCAAATATGATGGTGATGATGCTGAAAAGATTTATCGCCAGGTTCAACTCCTCAAGGATAATTTAGAGGACTTTCTTCAAGGAGGAAGAGTCGAACCTTCACAGGATTATTCAAGTACACCTGTTCATCAAGAAGAAGAAGCTCACCCGGTTATGTAGTTTTATCTAGGTAATGTTTATAATTACCTGGAAAGACTCTGATCTTCTTTTTATCTACTTCATAAACTTTCTCTGCGAGTCCGTGGAGGAAGTGCCTATCGTGACTTACAAAGAGAATGGTTCCTTCATAGCGCTTTAGGGCGTCTAGGAGGACTTCTCTAGATTTTAAATCAAGATGGTTGGTTGGTTCATCAAGAACAATCAGGTTGTTCTTTTGAGAAAGAATAACAGCAATAACAAGCCTCGCTTTCTCTCCCCCTGATAGATGCCTAACCCTTTTATCCACATCATCGCCGCGAAATAAAAAGGCTGCTAAAAGGTTTCGAACCATACCATCACTAGCAAAGGGTAGACCTTTTTTCACTTCTTCAAACACGGTGTTTTCCGCGTCTAAAACATCAAGGGTATGTTGTCCAAAGTAACCAAGCTTAATACTTGGTCCTAGAATGACTTTTCCTTTTGTAGGCTTCGTAAGATTACATATAACTTTTAAAAGAGTTGATTTACCTGCACCGTTTACTCCAACGACAGCGATTTTTTCAGTTCTCTTAATAAGGCCATTTAATCCTTCAAAAACTTTATGTTCATCCCCAGTACTCGTCTCCCAGCTCTTAGCTAAGTCTTCCATGACGATGACATCATCTCCCCCCCGAGGAGGAGTAGGGAACTCAAAAGAGATGGTCTCTTCTTCGGCAGGAATCTCTATTCTGTCGATCTTATCTATCTTTTTAATTCTCGATTGAACTTGGGCCGCATGGGAGGCACGAGCCTTAAACTTTGCGATGAACTCTTCTTCTTTAGCGAGCATTACCTGTTGGCTTGCAGCCTCTGCCTTAAGCTGAGTTAGTCTAATGTCTCTTTCTTTTTCGTAGAAATCAAAGTCACCTGTATAGGTTGTGATTTTTTTATGCGCTATCTCTACAATCTTTTTACAAACATTGTTCATAAAGCCACGGTCATGGGTAGTCATGAAGATGGCGCCCTTGAAATTCCTAAGCCATTCTTCTAACCAAAGGATGGTCTCTAGATCGAGGTAGTTGGTGGGCTCATCCATTAAGATGATGTCTGGACTTGTGACTAAAACCTTGGCGAGGGCGATTCTCATCTTCCAGCCTCCACTAAAGTCATCTACTTTTTTATGATGTTCATCTGCTAAGATACCAAGACCTGAAAGGATCTCTTCGGCCCTCGATTCAAGATCATAACCGCCAAGTTTTTCAAACTCAGTCTGGGCTTCACCCATCAAGGCCATCAATTCATTCATGGCTTCATCACTTAATGATTCGTAGTCAGCCATCTTTTCTTCGTACTTTGTAATGTCTTGTTGTAGGCGGGCTATATTCTCATCACCCTCAACAACTTCTTGGAGGGCGGTCTTTCCGGCCATCTCTCCTACATTTTGAGAAAAGTAGGAGAGCCTCATATCTTTAGGAAAAGAGATTTGCCCCGTATCAGGCCTATCTTCTTTAATGATTAAGCGAAAGAGAGTCGTCTTGCCAGAACCATTAGGGCCTACAAGTCCTACTTTTTCACCAGGATTTATTTGAAAATTCCCAGCAGTATAGAGCGCCTCTCCATTTTGTAACTTTGAGATATTTGAAAAGCTAAGCATTACTTAACCTTAAAGTTTGCAAGTCCGGCAAAGGCATTGTTCTTGAGTTGTACCTCAGGCTTTTTATCTCTGTTATTACTTCTAGGCTTAGAAGCAGAACCAGTTGATGAAGGAATATATTCACCTTTCTCATCTTTCTTAAGCGAGAGGGCAATCCTTTTTCTGTCTAAGTCTACTTCTAGAATCCTGGCCTTAACTTCCTGACCAACTTTTAAAACTTCTAACGCGTTATCAACAAATTTATCTGCCATTTGGCTTACATGAATAAGACCATTCTCTTTGATTCCGATATCTACAAAGGCACCAAACTGAGTGATGTTGGTTACTTTTCCAGGGTACCATTGGCCTTCTTTTAAATCTTTAATGCTTGAGATGTCATCGCGAAATTCAAAGTTAACAAATTCAGTTCTTGGATCTTGAGAAGGTGACTTTAGGGCAGCGACAATATCTTTATGGGTAAAGGCGCCTAAAGTTTCCTTTAAGACAGCATCTTTATCAATCTTAGCAACGATCTCTTTATCTTCGATTAAATCCTTCATCTTAATAGAGTTATCGTTACACCATTTCTCTAATGCTTCGTATCTTTCTGGATGAATAAAGGTACCATCTAATGGGTTACTTGAATTATAGATTCTTAAGAAACCTGCTGCTTGTTCAAAGATCTTTGGGCTAAAACGGCTGACTTTTAAGAGCTCGCCCCTATTAGAGAAGCCACCAATTTTTTCCCGCTCTTTAACAATATTACCCGCTAAGCTTGGGCCAATCCCTGAGATATAGCTAAGAAGGGGGGCACTCGCTGTATTTAAATCTACTCCAACAAAGTTGACACAAGATTCTACAACACCTGTTAGAGACTTCTTCAATTTTGCTTGATTAACATCATGTTGATATTGACCAACTCCTATAGACTTAGGGTCAATCTTAACAAGTTCTGCGAGAGGGTCTTGGAATCTTCTGGCAATGCTAATGGCGCCTCTTACAGTTAGGTCCATATCTGGAAACTCTTTTCTAGCTATTTCACTGGCGGAATAAATACTGGCTCCATCTTCGTTAACAAGCATGGCTTTTGTCTTGCCTGATTTAACCGCTTTAACATTCTTTTGAATGATCTGAAGAGTTTCTCTCCCAAAGGTTCCATTACCAATGGCGATGTATTCGACCTTAAATTTTTCTATGATGGCCTCGACCACTCTAACAGTTCCCGTTACATCTCTTTTTGGTTCGTGCGGGTAGACGACTGTATCGACTAGGAATTTTCCATTGTCATCGATGACGGCAATCTTACAACCAGTTCTAATTCCCGGATCAATCCCAATAACTCCTTTTGGTCCAAGATAGGGTTGAAGGAGAAGGTTCCTAAGGTTAATCCCAAAGACGCTAATGGAGTCTTCTTCAGCCGTTTTCTTTAACTCACTTTTCATCTCTAGATCAAGAGAGCTATGGATAGAAGTCTCGTAGGCTTTATTTAAACAACCCATGATGACATCAGAGCAACCAAGGTTGTCGAGGTCAAAGGTCATTCTCTTAATAGTCCCAAGAGCAGCATCTTTATCGTAGCAGACTTCGAGTTTTAAGATCTTTTGATCAAAGCCTCGTCTCATGGCGAGAACTCTATGTCCGGTTTTCGCTGATTTTAGCTCAGAGATCTTTTGCTCAAACTCAAAATAGTCTTTGTATTTAAGATAATCTTTAATCTCTTCTGCTTTCTTTCTAACAGTTGATTTAAGCGTTGCTCCTGTCCAATAATCTTTTCTAAGGACTTCTTTAATCTCATCATCATTGGCCACGTCTTCCATAATAATATGACAAGCGCCTTCAAGTGCTTGTTGAACACTTTCAACCTTTTTCTCAGCATTGATATATTCTTTTCCCACTTCTGTGAGAAGGCTTTTAATATCTTTTTTAGATGTTCTAATAAGGTTTGCTAGTGGTTCAAGACCAGCTTCTCGGGCAACCATTCCTTTTGATTTTCTTTTACTCTTATAGGGAGCATATAGATCTTCAAGTTTAGTTAATGACTCAGCTTGTAGAATCTTTTTCTCTAGTTCAGGCGTCATCATTTCTTGTTTCTTTATGGTCTCAAGAATATAGGCACGGCGCTTTTCTCTTTCAACATAAGCCTCATAGGTTTGGTTTATATTTCCAACTTGGACTTCATCTAGTCCTCCAATGGCTTCTTTTCGGTATCTTGAAATAAAGGGAATAGTACAGTCTTGTTCAACAATGAGTTCTAGAACTTTTTGGACTTGAGTATTATTAATCCCCAGTTCTGAGGCAACATAGGCAATAGCTTGAATTTCAATGGACATTCGTTTCTTCCTTTTATTCGTCTAAATATGAAAGGTCAGTTCCGTAAGAGGGAGTGACTTCTTGGTTATTTTCAATTTCTTGTTGTAATCCTTTTAAACTAACGATCTCTTCGCCAGTAACTCTAAGCCTCTTACTCATGGTTTGGAGTAGGGCCCAGAAAAGCTTCATGGCGACTCTTGATTCTTTCTTTAAAACAGCAAAGAGAGGTCTTTTATGGATAACCATCATCTTAGTATCATCTATTGAGCGGATGGTAGCTGATCTTGGAGTCTTATCAATCAAACTCATCTCTCCAAAGAAGCTGCCTGGCTTTAACTCTGCAATCTTTGCTTTTTCTTTTGTTACCTCAACGTGGCCAGAGAGTATGATATACATCTCTTCACCAAGAGAATCCTCTTCGATAATAAGCTCACCTGAACCAAAACGGTGGACCTCAATTACTTCCAATATCTTTGTAATTTCTTGAAAATTAAAGTTCTTAAAAAGAGGAATTTTTTTGAGCATTTCAACTTTCTTGGAAATGCTATCACTAGCGGCTTCTGCTTCCGGGTCACCTGTCTGGATAAGGACGGAGGTGATATTATCCTTTCCGCCTCTGTCATTTGCAAGGTCTACTGAGATTTTTGGTAGGTCACTCAAAGCATGAGAGGTTATTAACTTTGTAATGTCTTTTTCTCGAAGGTATTCAGAGAGTCCATCACTGCAAAGGAGGATGACATCTCCATCCATAGTCTCTGAATAAAGAGTATCCACTTGCACTGTAGGCTGAAGACCTACGGCCCTCGTTATTAAGTTTGCCTGAGGATGTTCTTGGGCATCCTCTTTAGACATTACTCCTTGCTTAACATATTCGTTAACAAGACTGTGATCTTCGGTTATTTGGTGGGTTTCATTCTGGCGGTAGAGGTAGCATCTTGAGTCGCCTACGTGAGCCACGAAGGCTCCATCTTCTACCATTAGGCATACAACACAAGTGGTTCCCATGCCTTGTTTACTAGAATCTTTTTCGCTGGTCTCAAAGACTTTCTTACAGGCCCTTTGAATGGCAGTTTCAAGAAGTCTTTTGACCCTCTCTCTATTAGCCTTATTTGGCTCGGCCATAAAATCAATAACATGGGTGTAATTCTTTTGGATAACCTTTACAACAACATTGGCCGTCATCTCACTGGCAACTTCACCAGCGGCATGACCACCCATTCCGTCGCAGACAACGTAAAGACCCAGGTCTTCTTTCATAACAAAAAAATCTTCGTTATGATTTCGTTTTCGGCCCACATCCGTGAGGCCTACGGCTTTGTGTTCCATCTAATTCCTAAAAGCCTATTTGCTGGTTTGCAGTCAATCTATTATTTCTTTGCCATTCAATCATAGGAAGAAAAATCGTGTCGATCTTCTCACCATTATAGGGAACTTTTATTAAATCACCCGTTCTAATCTCTAAGTGTGAATTTACAAAGAGAACATCCGCATAAGGATCAAAGGTTTTATAAGTTCTGATAAAAGCACTTTCTTCCATTTCATTTTCAAGATTAAGAAGAACGCAAAAGAATGTTCCACTTCCACGCTTCATAGGAATTCTAGGCGCCATGAAAGCTAGTTCTTTAATCTTTTCCTGAAGAAGAGGCGCTCTTTCTTCACGCTCTTCAGGTAGTCCTTTATTAGTGATCATATAAAAAACAAACTCAATACCAAAGCGCTCTTCGTCTTCAGGATTAACGGCGAGTAAAGCTTTAGCTTCGTCAGTATTAGTCATCATAAATTTGCTAGTAAACTTGTCAAAAATAGGTGCGAAGACAAATTCTTCAGCAAGAGTAAAATCAACGCCAGAGTCAGTTTGAGTTAAGACTGGGTTAATTTTTATGGCCGCAGGCTGATCCGAATGTTTTAGATCAAAGATCAGCTCTCCGAGCATCGTTGTTTTAGTTTTTAGAAGTTCATTTGCCGAGAAGTTATTGCTAAGAACGTCTTTCCATTTATAAGTCGTACTCATTCTTCTCGTAAGAGTTTTATTTGAGAAGATTGAATAAAAAGAATAACCTGTTGAGGCTTCATTAAAGAGAAGAGGTTTGTCATTTTCGTCTACGGCAACTTCAACAAGTTCGTAGTAACTCATATTTGAATAGGAGCTTTTATAGTCAGAGATATGATTTCTTAAAAGTTCACCTTGAAGAACTTTCCAGCGAGGCCATGACTTGTAATGCATCAAAAAATTGAGGTCCATAAAGACTCCTAATTTAAGAGTTAAAATTGACGAAGAACATATCATAAGGGACCCTAGCAGTGAACAAAAGCGAATTGTGCTTTGCAGCAGGAAAAAGACAAATGGAACAAGATTTTGAAGAGTTAAAGACTAAAATGGAAGATAAGGTGAAAGAGTCTTTTGAACTCGCTGCATTCTTTCATCATAACCTTAATAATTTTGCCCATCGTTATTTTGAGAAGTCCTTCGATAGCCTAGTAAAGGATAATAAAACTTTTATCGTTGAAGGAAATGATTCAAAACTAAAAGATTATTTGAAGTCTGATATAGAAAAAATAAAAGCTGGCTCTCTTCAATTGGCTAAATCAGTTCCTTATAAAGAAGGCCCGAATCTTAAGCTAAGCTTAGGGATTAAGGTCATTGAGTTTGACCCAACTCGAGGTGGCTCTGTAGAGATCACTTCACGAGTTCATTGGGGCTTCCCTCTGTTTGAAGAAAATAAATCACAGTTCTTTGAAAAAAAAGTTGAACTCAAATTTGAAGATATTATCTTTCTTAGGAATAAATTAGCTAAGTCTTTAGAATCAGCTTGTGAGATCTTTCCCTAAACTTAATCTTACCAGGGCCTTACTTTTAACTGACAACTCTTAGAACAAAATAGTTTTAACTAGTCTCTGATCTGTCGATAGGAGGCGTCTTGAATTTCACATTTCCGTTTTTCGTCCTAATTGTCTTTGTGAGCTCTGGGAAATCTCAGGCAGAGACCTTTCTATCGTCGGATCTAAAGTTTCATACTCAAGAACTTTTAATTTCCTCTGGTGATACGGCCCGTGAATTGTATGAATCTCTTCATGTTAAAGAGGTTGAAGCGAGTTTAGTTGCTGGACTTTGGTTTAAGAACGATGAGTTTCTTTTTTGTTGGGTAGAACCAACAGGTGACTATTTCTGCAGCGTCTACTTAGATTTTTCTGGCAAAGGGAGGCTCTCTAGTTTTCATAGAGACGTCGATTATGGAAAAGGAGATCCTGTAGAATACATTGTCAAAAAAGAGGTCAAGGGTGAGGGCAAGCTCTTTCCCATGAAGTGGGGAATGGATCTCGTTGTAGAAGGAGCACTCGCAGAGTTTCTTAGATCCAAAATCTACCGAGCCCCCTATGACAAATCGAGAAAAATCTACCGAGGTGAACAGATCGCCTGCTCAAAGCACCAATGCCTAGTCAGGGTTCCTTTTAGTAAAGTGAACCCAGGAGACGGCGCGATAGGACTAGATTAGAACTTGAGGTTAAGGCCTTGACCCGGAGAAATACGGCCTTTGTTTTTATTTAAAGAAACTTCATCAACGAGGGCCAAGTCCGATTGAACTTTTGCGATAAGGTTCACATAGGCTTGAGTCTTTTTAAGACGGTTATAAGACTTCTTTGAGTCCCAAAGAGTATAGGCATATGTTAAATCATCAGAAACTAAGATGATCATTTGCTGAAGACCACTTCTTTGATAATCTTTAGAGCCTGCAAGAAGCGCCTCAATACTTTTTAAATATTCAGATGTTTCAGAATTTCTTCTCTTCACTCTTGTTGTTAAAACAGTATGGCCGCTCGACCAGTCGTGTGAGGAATGAAGAAGTTCATAGGCCTTACCAACCTTAACTTTAGTTTTAAACCTCTCTGGAGCTTTAGAGTTACTAAGTCCTTTTCTAAAATAGCTCCATTGAACTTCACCTAACTTCTTACCCTCATCTGAAGAGAGGTACTTTTTATAATGAGCCTTTGATTTATAGATGATCAATGCCACTTCTTCTGGTGTGCCTTTTGGACCATTTCTTGAGGGGATGGCCGGAAGATAACCTATCATTCCTTTTCCAGAACCTAGACGGATGGTCTTAGGGATAACCTGACTATTAAGACCATTTTGAAAGATGGCGTTACTGATCTCTGGCTTCTTATGCCCTCTCCAAAAGCGGTAGTAGGGAGTGGCTTCAGCAAGAGAGGTAGTGAGGAACAAAAAGAAGATCAGTTTTTTCATGCTTTATTGTAGGCCCTTGAGAGCCGCTGCATCAAATATATATTGCTTGTAATTTTTAAGCACTGAGTTACAATAAATTTGTGAAGGTATTGTATTTACTCCCATTTTTGTTTTTCGCAGCTTGTAATGAACGAAGTCCTTCGAGCGTTGACGGGGAAAAGTTCAAGAATTCCTCAGACTTTCTCTTGAAAAGGGTGGCTTTTAAGTTCACGGGAAGTTTTCAAGGTATTAAAGAAAAAGGCAAGGCTCGTAATTTTAAGGTTACTGAATGTAACTTTAGCTACGAAAAAGGCCAAGATGAAGAGCATAAAACCGAAAGGGAATATCAGTTTGAGCGTTTTAGCGTAAGCTTTGAAGGAATTGATACTAATGGGATAAGCTCTTATGATTCTGTTTCTTATACAAATAGTAATTACTTAAAAAGCTATGTTCCTTTTGATTATACCAATAGTTTTGGGCCAGTTCCTCTAAACTCCGTTATTAAGCTTGGCACTCAAGAAAAAGACGCTAGTTTAAAATTTGTAAGAGGAGCAGGAAAGTCTGCTGTTATGCAATTTAAGCATACAGATAAGTTTGGAGCTGAGAGGTCTAAGTTCTATGATTATGGTGAAATTAGAAACTACACCGTTAGAATATATTTTGATGAATATGCTAAGAATATTAGTTTAGATAAAGTCTCCGTTTCTATCGAGAGTAAGAAAATGAATAAGTTTGGTGGACACGAAAAGGCCATCTCTATCGCTGAGATCAAATGCAGTCAGTTTAAAAGCCTACCAGATATGTAAAAGAGACGTGACGCATCATAGCCCCCATTAAATTTCTGTAATAAGGTATTCTTTTTTAAATTAAAGGAAGAAATATGTTGGATCTTAAGTTCATACGAGAAAATGCTGAAGCCCTCAAAGAAGCTGTTAAAGTTAAAGGGGAAGGTCTTGATGTTGATGCTTTGTTAGCATTAGATATTGAGCTAACCCGGTTAAAGACTGAAGCCCAAGAACTTCAAACAGAAAGAAACTCACATTCAAAAAAGATTCCAAAAGCCAGTAACGAAGAGAGACCTAAATTAATCGAAGAGGGAAAGGCCATCGGAGTTAAACTCGATGCTTTAAAGCCTTCTCTTGCGGCTAAAGAAGATGAACTCTTACAGATGATGTACTTAGTTCCAAGTATTCCATCTCCACATGCACCTATCGGAAAAAGTGAAGAAGAAAATATTGAAGTTAAACTCTACGGAGAGAAACCAGATTTCTCTTTTAAGCCTCTAGATCATGTAGAGATCTTAGAGAAAAACCAGTGGGCTGAATTTGAAAAGATTGCCAAAGTCGCTGGTTCAAGAAGTTACTCTCTTCGAAATGATATGGTTCTTTTAGAAATGGCCCTTCACCGCCTTGCCTTAGTTAAGCTTCAAGAAAAAGGTTTTACTCTTGTTAGCACGCCTTCTTTTTCTAGAGAGGAAGCCCTGATTGGAACAGGACATTTTCCTCAAGGAAAAGATCAAGTCTATCATCTTCCTGAAGATGATCTCTACTTATCAGGAACGGCAGAAGTTCAATTAAACTCTCTTCATGGCGGAGATATGTTTACTGAAGATCAATTGCCTATTCTCTACGCCGGGTATAGCCCTTGTTTTAGAAGAGAAGCTGGCTCTTATGGCAGAGATGTCCGTGGTCTTATTCGTGTTCATCAATTCATGAAAGTCGAACAATATATTATCTGTAAGAACGACCCTGCTGAATCTATGAAATGGCATAAGGCCCTTCTAGAGACAAGTGAAGAGATTGTTCAAGAATTAGAGCTTCCTTACCGCATTGTTGAATGCTGTACAGGAGATATGGGAACCGGCAAAGTCAGAATGTATGATATTGAATGTTGGGTTCCTAGTGAAGAAAAATACAGAGAAACTCATAGCTGCTCAGAGCTTCATGACTGGCAGTCACGAAGAACTAATACACGCTATAGGGATAAAGACGGCAAGGCCCAGTACGTATTCACTCTGAATAATACGGCCATAGCAACGCCAAGAATTATGGTTTCTTTTTTAGAATGCCATCAACGTGAAGATGGCTCTCTTTATATTCCTGAAAAATTAAGACCTTTTATGAATGGTGCTGAATCACTCAAAGGCTAAGAGATGTGGTACGGCATCGACTTTGGAACCTCTAACTCTCTTCTCTCTTTTGTTGAAAAGGGAGAGAGCCCAAGAGTTATCAATTTAGAAAAAGATTCTCCTATTCTACGCTCCTTAATCTTTACACCAGATGAGGGAGAGTATTACTTTGGCAGCGAGGCCATTGAGAAATACCAAGAGCTTGGAGGAGATGGAAGGTTCTTTAGGTCCTTAAAGAAGTTCCTACCTGAACCTAGTTTTAAAGGAACAGAAGTCTTTGGTCGTAGAATGAAGATCGAAGACTTAGTGGCCATTATCCTAAGAGAAATTAAAAAACGAGCAGACCTTGAAGTGGGACATAATGTTGAGAATGTCGTCCTAGGAAGACCTGCCCTCTATTCACTTGATCCTGAAAAAGATCAACTCGCTGAACAGAGAATGAGAAAGGCAGCAGTTCTTGCTGGCTTTAAAAGAGTTGAGTTTTGTCCGGAGCCAGTTGCTGCTGGCTTAGATGTTGAAACAGAAATCTCAGAGAAAGCGATTCTTATTTGTGACTTTGGAGGGGGAACCTCTGACTTTACTCTCTTAAAGAATTCAAGTGCCGGCTATTCCTCTGAAGATGTCTTAGGCCTCTCTGGTATCTTCGTTGCGGGGGATGCTTTTGATGGGAGGGTCATGAGAAGCTTTGTTTCTTCTGAATTTGGAAGAGATGTAAAATATAAAGCACCCATGGGAAATAACTTATTGGGCTTCCCTAAAAAGCTCTTAAAGAAACTGTGTAACCCTGCTCATATTGTTTTTCTAAAGGACAGAGAGTCTTGGGAATTTTTAAAAGAATTAGAGCAGTGGTCAGTAGGAGAGTTAGACCAAAAATACTTTAAGCAGCTCTTTTGCCTTGTTGAAGAGCAGCTCGGTTATCCCTTATACGCTAAGATCGAAGAGTCTAAAATTGAATTAGGCGAGAAGTCGAGCGCGTTTACTTTTAATCATCCAGGAATAAAGATCGAGATGACGATAGAGAAGAAAGACTTTGAAGTTGCTGTTGAACCAGAGATTGGCGAGATCTTTGAAAGCCTTGAAAAAGTCTTTATTCAATCTGGTCTTGAGAAATCTGATATTTCCATGGTGAGGATTACTGGAGGAACCGGCCAGATGCCACTGGTTCAAGAGCGCCTAATCGAGCTCTTTGGAAGAGATAAGATTAAAATGAATGAGGTCTTTCAGTCCGTAGTCCAAGGACTCGGTAAATATGCAGAAAACCTAATATAATCACTAGATAAGTCCCTGATATTTAAAGTCCCCTTAAAGTTAAACCCCTTAATCTTTCTCTCTCATAACCGAAAAGAAATTAAGGAATAAGATGGAAAAGAGAAACTCTCAAATTTACGTTCGCCTGCTTATCTGGGGACTTGGACTTTTACTAATCTCAGGGGCGAGTTTCCACGTCAATTCCGGCTATGAGCAAAGAGAAGCAGACCTTATTGTCTCTCTTGAAATCGTCAAAGCGCTTAAATCTAATATTGTAGGGCATGAATTAAGTGAGGATATCGAACTTCATAAAGAAGAGAGGACCAAGAAGCTTAGAGCACTGTCAGAGAAAATACCAAAATTAAAAAAGCTAGTGTTTAAAGAAAGTTTTGGAGAAAAGTATTTTAATGAATCTAAAGATCTAAACATCTCTTTTCAGCAATATGTTTTCTTTACCAAAAAAGAGGAGACGACAGGACACTCTTTTAATTTTAGAAAACTCAAACGAGAACTTGATGGCATTGAGGGAGATATCTATGAAGAAGTTAAGAAGATCTCCTTAGATAAGATCCTATGGAGTGGAGCTGGGGATTTAACCTTAATTTTACTCGCTCTTATTGGTGCAATTGCCCTGGCCTTCCATCTAAAAGAAGATTTTGCTAATTTGGTTAAGGACAATAAAAATCTTAGCGCAAAACTTGAGTCAAACCTCGAATCTATCATTGGAGGGGAGTGGTCTATTAATTTAGATGATCACTATTTAGACTTAGGAGACGAGGCCATCTCTATCCTTAACGTAAATATCTATGAACCCCATATCTCACTTGAAACATTTTTAGATTACTTTACAGAAGAGAGCTCTAAAGATCTTAGCGATCATATAAAACAATGCAGTATTGTAGGCGATACTTTTAATGTAGAGATTCAAAAACGTGGAGAAAGCTTGGATAGCTCATGGCTTCTTATCAATGGAGTTCTCATTGAAGAGGCAGGAGTTCAAAAGATCGTTGGGCGTGTCTCTGATATCGATGAAATTCATAAAAGTGAAGACCGCTTTGAGTTACTGTTTGAAAATATTGAACAGCCGGCCTTTATTGCTGGAGAAACGGGGCTTTGGGACTGTAATAATGCTGCATTAAGGTTCTTTAAACTTAGAAACAAAGAAGACTTCTTAGATAAGAAACTTCCAGAACTTTTTCCTTTATTACAAAGTGATGGCAGTGGTTCTTTAGCCCAGTTAAAGCAACATATGCGAAAAGGGCAAAAAGAAGATGGATGCCGTTTTGGTTGGACCTTCAGAAATGATGAAGGGGTGATGTCCTCTGACGTTCAGCTTTTTCCTATTAAGATGAATGGAAACTCTCTCTATCTGTATGTACTCAAAGAGGAATCAGGTCATGTCTCTGTTATTAGAGATAGCCAATATAGGGCGCTAATCTGTGATCCTCAGGTCAATAGCAGAAACATCTTAATGGGGTACTTTGAAGAAGAGGGATGGCAAGTTCGCGCTACAGACTCTATGGCTGAGGCGCTAAGCCTCAAAGAAGAAGTCTCCTATGATGTTATCGTACTTGATTTTAGCATTAAAGATTTGAACATTGATTTATTTAAACTAAATCAAAATAAGACGGCCCTCGTAGGAATTGGGGGAGTCGGAAAAGAAGATGAAATTAAAAAAGTAAAGGTCGATCACTTTATTCATAAGCCAATTATGAAAGAAGTTATCTTAAGGCTTATTTCAAAAGTAACTGTGAAGACAGATATGTTAGTCGTTGAAGATGTACTTGACCTATATATGGGTAAGTTCGATATGCTGACTTCTTATTGTAATGAACTTGAGATTTACTTAGAAGAATTTGAAGATAATTTTGAAAGAGACCTTGAATTCAAGGATTGGTCAAAGCTTAAAGAGCACCTTCTTACCTTGCAAATAGTCTCAAAGAAGTTTTCATGCAGAGGACTTAACTTAGTCTTTGATAAATCATTTGAAGTATTAAAAACAAAGAATTTGTCTAAAATCAGAGAAGATAAATCGAGAGTTCATTCTTCATTTAATGAACTTATTCGAAACCTGCGCGCCGAACTTGGGAACCGCGCAGCCTAACTCAGTCTTAAATTTAAAATTCTTACTTAGTCGTGAGCCATCCCTATTCTTTTTAAAAAATTCAAAATGAAGGTGAGGGCCATCACACCAACCAGTACATCCACTTCTGGCAATAGGTAAACCTGCCGGGATTTCCTGACCAAGCTTTACTCTTTGTGAATCCTTCTTTAAATGAGCGTACAAAGTATAATCGCCTCCACCATGGGAGATGATGATCTTATTCGCCTTAGGCTTAAACTTCTTAGATGGTCCGCCTAAGGAGCTACTCATCTTTACTTCGCTAACCACCCCCGCTCGAGAGGAGTAGACCAATGTTCCTATAGGCATTTCAAGATCAATTCCATATTGCAAGGGAGCGATATGGGAATATTTTCCACCAAAGCCTTGGATGATCCTATGGGAAGTTCCTTTTTTGAAAGGAGGGAGAAGACAGGTAGAGAAACTCAGGCTTGGGATAAGCAGAAAAACGAGTGCTAGTACCATTTCTTATAATCGATAGTTTTTAAGGACTCGATACTAGGAGTCTCGAGAAGGCCTTGGCCCATATTAAGAGGTTTTCCTATGACTATGGTAGAGAGTTTCCTGAGAAAACGGTGCTTCTCCAGATAGATCTTAAAGGCCATATGAGCACAGATAAGAATCTGCTCGTCCCACTTTAAGTGCTCATCTGGCTCAAAGTACTTTTCCGCCATAAAGACTTTTACGATGAGACGTACCTCATTTTGATCCTTTAAGTTTAGCTCCCTAAAACCTTCAAAATGATCCTGAAGAATCTTCTCCCAGGACTCGGGAAACTCTTGAGAGCCCATTTTCTTCCTTCTTAGCATTGGCAATAGGTAGATCATAAAGACGTAAACTCCTAGGGCTGAAAAGGAGAAGATGATCAAAAAGATAAAGGCTGAATTAAACATGCTTTATTATACGAAATCTTAGGCCATGAGGGGAAGGGTGCTTAGCGTCATAGTTCAGGAACCTTTGACACTCCAAATAAAGATTAATATTATAAGGAACACACACAATATTACGCTTGAGAGTTAAAATTTATGGAAGAACAGACAGTTCCTAGAACTGAACGGGCCAAAGCAGCAGTTGCACGGGCGCGTAAAATTCGTAATTCAAATAATGAAATGGCAATGGAGCTCCGTAAAGGCGTCTCCCAATACCAAGATTCACAAGAGGTATATAGTGTTCCCCTTGAGGACTACGAATTCAATATCGAAGGTGTAGATCAAATCGTTCATCAAAAGATTAGAACAACAAATAAGTTTGTTACTTTCTTTAGAGATATGTTGAGTCAATAGTTGGAGTAGGCATGGCAAAAGATAAAAATGTAAGAAAACGTAAAAAAAGAGAAGAGAAGAAGAAGCAGATTAAAGGCAAAGGCTCTCTAAAAAGTGACTTTACAACAGAAGAGAAAGTAGCCGGTAAGATGCATCTTTATATCCTAGGTGGACTAACTGTTTTAGTTTCTGTTTTCCTAATCTATTCCTATTCTAAGTAATCATAAATAATGAGTTATTTCCCAGGTCAAAGATGGATGAGTCAGACTGAGCCCGAATTAGGCTTGGGCGTTATCAAATCTACCGAGGGAAAGATCATTGTTGTTATCTATCCTGCAAGCCAAACAGAAAGAACCTATGGCTTCAAAACAGCACCCCTAAAAAGAGTTAAGTTTGAAGAGGGGGACGAAATCGTCACTCACTTAGGTGATAAGTACAACGTCACTGAAGTCCTAGAAAACGAAAATCTTTTTATTTATAAAACAAAAGATGGTCTTGTTGTAGAAACAGACCTGAATGATCATATTTTCTTTAGGCATCCTGAAGATAGGTTATTGGCCGGTAGCGGAGATAGCTTAAAGCTCTTTAACTTAAGACAAAAAACAATTGAAATGAATCGCAACTGGCTCTTATCTGAGGCCAAAGGTTTTCAAGGGGGCAGGCTCTCATTGATTCCTCATCAATACTATGTCGCTTCAAAGATATTAAAAAGGCCATACCCTAGAGTTCTTTTAGCTGATGAAGTGGGCCTTGGTAAAACAATTGAAGCCGGGCTTATCCTTCATAATCTTCTAGTTTCTGAGAGGATTGAAAGGGCCCTTATCATTCTTCCTGATAGTCTTGTTTATCAGTGGTTCGTTGAAATGCACCGTAAGTTCAACTTAAACTTTACCGTGGTTAATCAAGAAACCAGACTCGAAGAGGGTGTTAACCCTTTTTTAGAAAAACAATTAGTCATAACAAGTTGGGGGCTCTTGCGAGGAGCTGAAACAGCTAGAAAATTATTAGACCAAGCAAGCTTTGATCTCTTAGTTGTTGATGAAGCTCACCAGATTAAGTGGTCTCCTGAAGAAGAGAGTATGGAATACTCTTATCTAAAAAAACTTAGTGCTAGGATTCCTGGACTTCTTTTATTGACGGCGACACCAGAGACCTTAGGTATTGAATCTCACTTTGCAAGGCTACACTTAATCGACCCAAATCGATTTATCAGCTTAGAGCAGTATTATAAAGACTCTAGCCACTTTGAAGAGCTTGGTGGGTTGGCCAAGAAAATTAACAGCGATATAGAACTAAGTAAGAGTGAAATTAAGAACCTAAAAGGGATTATTCCTGAGTTTACCGAAGAGTGGGGGAAAGAGAAGACCCTGACTGAAATGGTAGACACTCATGGAACAGGAAGAATCTTCTTTAGAAATACTAGAAAAAAGATGTCTTCTGAATTTAGTTTTTTTCCTAAGAGAATCCTACATTCATATGGCCTTCCTCATATCGATAATATTGAGGCCATTGATGATGACCATAATTTAGGGGCTTCATTTAAATCAAAAGGAAAGTGGTTAGTTGATTTATTAATCAATGACCTCTCTCTTAAAGATGAAAAGATACTTCTCATTTGTAGAAGTAAAGATAAGATACAGGCTCTTGAGAAAGTCTTAAAAGAAGAAGTTGGAGGGATTAAGACCTCTCTCTTTCACTCAGGGCTCTCGATGATGGCAAGAGATAGGCAAGCAGCTTACTTTGCCGATCCTAATGGCGCTAAGATCTTACTTTGTACGGAAATTGGAAGTGAAGGAAGAAACTTTGAGTTTTGCAGCCATCTTATTCTTTTAGATCATCCTAAAAAGCCAGAGCTTCTAGAGCAAAGAATCGGGCGCCTCGATCGAATTGGTCAAAAAAGAGACGTCAATATACATATCCCTTATATCTTAGAGAGCTGGGAAGAAGTTCTTTTTGATTGGTATAATAAAGGAATTGGAGCATACGAGGCTTCTCCTATTGGTGCTCATCAGATCTTTGAAGAATTTAAGGCTGATCTCTTTCTCTGTTTTCAAGGGACTATAGAGGCTAAAGAAGTTATTCAAAAGACTATCTCAAGGTATCAAGAAATAAAGAAAACCATTGAAGAAGGGCGAGATGTTCTCGTTGAATTCAATTCATTTGACCAAACTTCTGCCAGAGAAATTGTACGAAAGGTTGAAGCAAGGGATCAAGAAGAAGATCTTGTTCAGTTTATGTTCAGTGTCTTTGAGAACTTTGGTGTTGATATCGATGATGTGGACGCTCATTCATACTATATAAAACCAAATACAAATATGTTCATCCCTCACTTTCCAGGACTTCCAAACCAAGGCCTAACCATAACTTTCTCAAGAACAAAGGCCCTTGAACGCGAAGAGTTTACCTTCTTAACTTGGGATCATCCCATGGTAAGAGGAATCATGGATTTGATCTTGAGTGAAGACTTTGGCAATGTCTCTCTAGCGGTTAGAGAGAGTTCGAATTCAAAGAATAGTAAAACATTTCTAGAATGCTTTTATACCATCGATTTTAGTGGCCCTCGTGAATATGAAATTGGTCGTTATTTCCCTATTCAGAGCATAAGGGTCTTGATTGACCGAGAGGATTCTGATTTCACAGAGAAGTGGGATAAAGAAACAATTGATTCAAAGATAGTGGAAGCTAACAAAGACTTGTGGCAAGGGATAAGTAAGATTCCTCGGAAGTTTATAAAAGAAAGAATCAGAACAGCGAAAAAGATTGCTGAAACAAGGGCTCAGGGTCTTTATATTACTTTAAAAGAAAAGATGGAGAAGGAGCTTGATTCAGAGATTCAAAGAATGAATGATCTAATTAAGAAGAATCCTCAAATTGGAAATACAGAACTTAGATTCTTAGAAAATAAAAAAAGAGAGCTAACTAGTATCTTAATGAACGCCAATATCAATCTCGATTCCTTTAGGTTAATCCTTTAAAAATCTTTCTCTATCCTTTTGATTAAAGCAGCCCATAATCTTATCCCCAAACTTCTTTTTTAGTTTATCAGTATTCATTCCTAACATCATAGACTCAAGAGCGGATTGACATTTCTTCTGATGATATTCGATCTTAAATTTTTTACAGTTATCTCTAAATTCTTTTGAAGGCTTTGGTAGACCTCGATACGAATTCATAGAAAGATCTTCGCAGACCTCTTGGTTATAAACTTTCTCTTCAGTGCAGGATAAAATGAGAAGTAGAATAGTCAGGTAAAGTGGGAGTTTGTTTATTATTTTCATAACTTATTATAGCACCAGATAGGACTAGTCAGTCATCTTTACCTTTTCTTACATAGAGTAGTTTCCATGGGCAGGTTGGAATTCATTCTCTACTATCAGTACAGATTCAATATTTTACTCTATGGAGGGAGTTATATGAAAGTTCTTCTCGTTTTACTCGGAATGATTTCCGTCGCCAATGGGGCCGGCTTAAATGCCCCCGATAATTTTGAACTAAAAAATAGAACGGCAGTCTTTGTCGACGTCACTGATATCAAGACTATCATTAAGTATAATATCTCGACTTCAGAAGTTAGCGCTCAAAGTACAGTTAGCTTTGTTCAATCAGTTGAGGGAAGTCCTATTTTCGACCTCACACCAGAGACGACTAAGGTCTTGATTGACTCTAAAGAAACGACTCTTTCAAAGGCTTCTCTTCCTGGGAATGTGTCGACTGTACGAGTTCTTGGCCTTATTCTAAAGCCGGGAAAGCATCAGCTTTATGTTGAAAATAAGATCTCAAAGAATGTTCGCTTTTTAAGTTCTGGTGTTAAGAGTGCCTTTTGGATGAGTGATCTCTCTGACAGGCGATACTTAGAGCAATACCTCCCTGCAAATCTGGAGTATGACCAATATAAAGTGGACTTTGAAGTTGAGATCATTGGAAGCCCTAGCGAGCATCAGATTCTTGCCAACGGTGAAGTTAAGAAATTAGCGAAGAATCATTTTTCAATTTCGTTTCCAGATTATTACACGGCAAGCTCATTCTATTATCATTTAATGCCAGAGAATTCTTTTAACGAAGAATCTTTTAATTTTAAGTCTGTTGATGGAAGAGATATTCCAGTTACAGTTTATAGTTCAAGTAGATTGGCTTCTTATATTAAAAGAACAAAGTCTGTTCTTGCTGAACTAGAAGCTGATTACGGGCCATTTCCCCATAATAAGGTCGTCATCTATGGTGCCGGTAGTGGTGGTATGGAACATTGTGGTGCAACAATTACTAGTCTTTCAGCTTTAGGTCATGAATTAACCCATAGCTATTTTGCTAGAGGAATCATGCCGGCTAGAGGAAACGCTGGTTGGGTTGATGAGGCCATCGCTAGCTGGAGAGACGGGGGTTATAGAGAGTATCAAACCAGAAGTCTTTCAAACTCACAAATGGCGGGACATTCTATTTATAGAAGAACTACTGATAGGAATGCTTATAGTAAGGGAGCCCGTTTTATGGGTTATCTTCATGGGAAATTCTCTAGTGCTGGCGGACTAAAGCCTTTTTTAAAGAAATTTAAAGATGAAAGACTCTTTAAACCTTTTTTAACTAAGAACTTTCAGGATGATCTAGAAGCCCATTTTGGAGCCGAGTTATCTACTGAGTTTGACCGCTATATTTATGGAAACTCCAAGAGCCAGGTCTCAACTGAATCAATTGAGAATCCAAATCATCCCAAATTAAGTGAGCAAGAATTACTTAATCTTCTTTAATTCATTTTTCGAGGTCTCAATTGAGGCCTCGCTATTTCTCTTTAGGCAATAATGAAGTAATATTTCTATATGAATTTTAAAGGACTTATCTTTATTTTATTTAGTATGGTGTTTGCCTCAACAGCAATGGCAAAGAACCCTGTCGTTATTATTAAAACGACAGTAGGAACTTTGGAGGCTGAGCTCTATTTAGATAAATCACCCAAGAGCGTAGAGAACTTTTTAAGCTATGTTAAAGATGGTACCTACAACGGAACAATTTTTCATAGAGTTATAGAGGACTTTATTATCCAAGGGGGAAATTATGATATTGAGCTTAATCCTCGTAAGAGGCGTGCGCCGGTTAAAAATGAAGCTGATAATGGTTTAAAGAATGTAAAAGGAACCTTATCAATGAGCCGAAGGATTAAAAAAGACTCAGCTACAAATCAGTTCTTTATCAATATGAAAGATAATATCGTGCTTAATCATGTGGATAAAACAGATCAGGGCTTTGGTTACGCTGTCTTTGGTAAAATAACGAAAGGCAATAAGTACCTTGAAAAGATAAACTCAGTGAGTACACAAAGGCGCGGGGTATTCCCGAAGCTTCCAGTCAAGAATGTCGTCATCAAGTCTATAGTCCTCAAGAAATAACACTCTGTATAAAGTAGATCACTTCATAATACCTTAGACTATAAAGAAAGCATTTTAGTTTAAGGAGTGATGAGTCCGGTCTTTTTCGAACAATTCCTAAGATTCCTAACTAAGATTAAATCGAGGTAATAATGAAGATATTAATTTCTCTATTCACTTTATTCTTTATAGGGAATGCTTCCGGAGCTTTAGAGCTTAAAGAAGAAATAGTTCTTGAAGAAAAAGTAGATTTTTTTGAGAAGGCAGTTGAGTTGCAAGTGAGAGTAGATATGATTCAATCTTCAAAGTTTTGGAATGAAAATAAAGAACTCAATAGCATGGCCTTTGTCGATGTGCTTTGGAAGAAGGGATGGGATTCCCCAGCAAGCTCTGATCAAGAGCGTGTTCGCCGTTCATTAGAAAAAATTAATATTAATGATTTCGAACTAACAGATAAAATTAGACTCTTCTTGCTCGATGAAAAACTTGGTCGAAAGATTGCGTTTAATTCTGAATTTATGAGTGACCTCTTTAATAAAGCAGTTAGCGGAGATTTAGAACGCCGAGAAATCTACACCCTCTTAAACTATCAAGACTCTCTTCAGAACTTAGGTTTTGCAGATATTTTCAACGAAGTTGATAAGAAATATAGAGAAGATCTTTCACTTTACGAAGGGGCTAAAAACTCAAATAAAGAAGAGCTTACAAAAGAAGAACTTCAAGACTTAGTTTTTCATGACTTAGACTTAGATGACTTTTCTCGAGGTAAGTATAGCTCTAAGCCTAAAATCTATATGCTTTGCCGTCACGATAGAAACTTTCCTTGTATGATGGTGATGAAAGATTCAAAGAATGAACTTGTTAAGAATGATGATGGGTCAGTTTGGATGCAATCAGCACTCGGTCTTGCCAGAAAGAACCGAGCCTATAATGTTAAGAATGGTTACACGCCAGCTGGAGTCTATACCATTGATTCAGTGATGCCAGAAGCAAACCGCCGAACAGTCTTTGGAAAGTACCGAAGATTAATCTTAAACTTTATTTCAAAAAGTAGAAATGAAGTCACCACTAAGAATCTTCTTCCTGAATCCGCTGAACTTAGTCTTTGGTGGAAACAAGCTGTAGTGGCCCGGGATATTGGGAGAAACCTACTTAGGATTCATGGAACTGGGCTTAGAAATAATAATCCATTATCTTCTTATTACCCTTTTGTTCCTACTTCAGGTTGTATTGCTCAAAAGGAAAATACCTACCGTGGCGTAAAATATAAGAATCAAAGAAAGCTTCTTGATGTCATGATGAAGGCCTCAGGTCTAAAAGTGAAGTATAAGAATGAAGTTAACTTAAAAGGTCTTCTCTACGTTGTTGAAGTTGATGGGGCTAAAAAAGAGATGACTCGCTCTGATGTTGAGAATCTTTTAGATCTATAAACTAATAATACTCGGGAGTCTGTGAGTCTTGAATAAGGCCTATTTGCTCCCTAAGATCCGCTGTCTGTGTTTCCCAATAGGCTTCTGTGCCAAACTGAGGAAAAGCATTCTTAAAAGAAGGATCTTCCCATCTTTTAGTAATCCAAGCTGTAAAATGAATATACCTAAGGGTTCGGAGAGGCTCTACTAGCTTTAGTGATGAATAATCAAAGTGAGCAATTTCATCATAGGCACCTAGAAGTAAGTTTCTTTGGCTCATCGCCTCTCGATCGCGTCCTGGAATTAAAAGCCAAATATCTTGAACAGGAAAGCCTCTGACCATATCATCAAAGTCTACAAAGAATGGTTTTGCTACTTCAGAGCCTAAGTCCCATAGAACATTTCCCCAATGACAGTCTCCATGAATTCGCTGTAATTCTCGCCCTTCAAATAATGGGGAGCTAAGGCTTACAATCTGATTCACATAATTGGTATAGGTCTCTCTTAAATGATTAGGAAGCACATCAGCCTCAAGAATCATTTCAAGGTTTCCTTCGCCATAGGTCTTTGGTGTTAATTGAACTCTATGAGAGGCGACTTTTTGTTTTCCAACAGTATGGAGCCTTGCTAATGTTCTTCCTAGAATTTCAATCTCTTCGTCTTGGAGCTCGTCTTTATGGCGGCCACCTTTCTTAGGAAAGAGGCAAAAAAGAAGTCCGGTCTCTTTATGAGTAAAAACAGATTCCCCATTATGCATAATGGGAGCGATGGCCGGAATCTCAGCTTTTATTAAGTCATTGAGAAAGTCATGCTCTTCTTGGATCTGTTCTTTATTCCATCTACCAGGGCGGTAGAACTTGCTGATAACAAAGTTCTCTGAGGGAGTCTTAGCATCAGGGTTTTCAATCTCAATTTCATAAACTCTATTTTCCATAGAGTTAAGAGGAAGAGTCCGGCCAGTTGGCCTTAGATCGAAATACTCCACCGCGTCCATAATGGCTTCCGGTGTCAGTTTATAAAAATATTCAGTCTCTTTGTTTCCCCAGTGCATGGTGGGAGTATACATAAAAATGCCTAATAGGGCTTAAATTAAGCTCCAAGGAATCTAAAATAAGTCACTTAGAAAGGCTATTGTGAACTCTCAAGAATCTCTTTTAATTAAGCGACTTGTAGTGTTACAATTTTCTCCGAAAGCCCATCTGGAAGGGCTGATCTAGAATTTAAGGATGATGCCGTGACTGATATGTTATGCGATTTGAATCAAACAACTCAGCCCATTAGAGAGTTAAAGACTTTTAATAATTGGGATGTGGTTCCTAAGGGTTGGTATGCCGCCTATAAATCTAAAGATCTAAAAACTAAAAAACCTATTACTAAGAAAATCTGTGGCCACCAAGTTGTGCTTTTTAGAACAGAGTCTGGTGAGGCCAAGTGCCTAGATGCCTTTTGTCCCCATATGGGTATGAATCTAGCTAAAGAGGGTAAGGTCATCGGCGAGGACATCCGCTGTTTCTTTCATCACTGGAAATTTAATGGAGATGGGGATTGCACTGACATTCCCTGTGTTCATGGCAAATCAACTTCAAGCATGGTGAAAAGGGCCAAGACAATGGCCTATCCTGTTGAAGAGAAATACGGTTACGTATGGGTCTTCTCTGATCCGGTTGCCACTCACCCTGTCTTTGAGATTCCTGAGCTCGAAGGGCAGGAAGTCATGTTCACTCATCTTGAGCCTTTTAATAGAGTGGCTCATCCTCATATCACAATGATGAACTCAATTGATGAACAACATATGAGAACTGTTCATAAGCTTTCTGTGAAGTTAAATGTTGAGCATTGGACTAAAGGGAAGCGCTTTTTTATTGGTTTTAATGGTCCAGTTCTGACTGATACTTTTATTGGGAAATGCCATAAATTCTTCTTTGGAGACTCTTATAGAAGCTCTGTTTTATTTGAAGACGGAAACCTTGGATTGTTAACGACGGGTATCGATATAAAGTTTCTCAATAGATGGAAGATTCCTACTGGCTATTTTATCTTTTCGCATACTTTTATTGAAAAAGGTAAGAATCAAGTCATTCCTATTATCGTGACTCCTAGAAGAAAAGGAATCACTGGCTTTCTTTTTTCTTGGGCCTACTTAAGGCTTAATAAGATTTGCATGAAGTACCTTGCTCATCAAGATGGGAAGATTATCTATGGCAACTTAAGGTTTCGCCAAGATGGACTTCTCCCTGGGATCGATGGTCCAACAGCAAAATGGATCAGCTTTGTTAATAAGGAAATTGAGCCTTCTATCTGGTCAAAGTCATTGCTTAGGAAAAAGACCGACAAAGATGAGCCTCTCCAGAAAATAGAGAGCAACTTTAACGAGGTTACTTCGCAGGATCATTAGATTTCTTTTCAAAGAGTAAAAAGAGAGCGGGCAAGAGTAGAAAGTCCGCCGCTAATGCAAAAATAAGAGAAAAGATAACCACTCCACCTACCAAATAAAAGATCTTAAGATCGGCAAAGAAAAAGGCCGGAAAACTTAGAGAGAATATTAATGTCGTTGCTAGAAGGGCTTTAGAAGTTGAAGCAAAAGCCGCTCGAATATTTTCTTTCATATCTTTATTGATAAGGGCATTTTTTTTAAGCGCCCATAAAAAATGAATCGTATCATCCACAGCAATCCCTAAAGTAATACAAATCATTAAAACTAAATTACTATCAATAGTCATCCCAAGGATATTTAGGAAACCACAAATAAAGAGTAAGGGGAAAAGATTCGGAAGCATTCCTAAGGCTGCCCATTTGAATGACTTAAAGATTAATAAAAAGATTAGGAAGATAATAAAGAAGCTAAAAATAATTGA
Organism: uncultured Halobacteriovorax sp.; assembly: GCA_913061265.1. Classification (GTDB taxonomy): domain Bacteria; phylum Bdellovibrionota; class Bacteriovoracia; order Bacteriovoracales; family Bacteriovoracaceae. Next base: position 599,973 of record CAJXVS010000002.1, read on the forward strand.
AATCAAAAAGTTCTTAACGAGCTTATTAAAAACAAAGTTTCTAAGTGTGATGAAGCCTCGCTGCTCGATTATAAAGAACTCTTTGTACTCGGCAGATAAGGTATCTATTTTAACAACAAGTTCTTTTGCTACCTTTGAAGAAGTTGTCTCTAAAAAGGCAATGGCTCGATGGACACCTCTTTTACTATCATAGAAGTTTGAAAAGGCTCCATAGTTGACCATCATAGAAGTAAGACTTTCTATCCTCTGTTCTTTATCACTTTCAATTTGGTCAAAACTAGATCTGACATAATCGTAATAACCATTGAAAGACTTAACATAAGAGATTGAAGGAATCGCTTGAATCTTACTCTCAAATTCACTGATCTTTTGATGAATAATTGGGGTAGTGAATGAATCTGATTTCTTGATTAGTGAGTAAGTTAAATCAACACTCCCTAAGAAACTAAACTTTTCTTGGAACTTGTTAACTGATTTAGTCAATGGATGATCGTTATTGAACTTGTCGTAGAAGTTGTCATCGATGGTTAAGTCTTTGGCAAAGAAAGAGAAGATAACAGAAGTGATGATAAAGAGGCCTGCGGTCATCTTCGGAGCGGCAAGAACTTTTTCAACAATGATACTAGTGTTAAAGCCCGGTAGCTGAATCTTAAAATCATTCTTTAAATCAAAGAGCTTTATGAGAACGGGGAGTAAATAGAAAGTCAGAAGAAAGCAAAAGAGTGTTCCAAAGCTAGCATAGATTCCTAAGTTACTTACAGGGACGATACTATTTGGGATCAGTGAGAGAAAACTAATGGCAGTCGTTATGGACGTTAATAAGCAAGGGGTAAAAATCTCAGACTTAACAAAAGCTATCTTTGAGAGGGGATCTTCTGTTTTTGTCTTCAAATAAACAGAGAAATAATGAACAAGATCTGAAGTAGCGACGACCAAGATGAAGAACATGGCAAAGCCACTATAGGGGCTAACGCCTCCTTCCATAAAGACAATCAGGTTAATAACACCGGCATAAGAAGTGAGCATGATAAAGGAGAAGAGAAAAAGAACCTTTAAAGACTTAAAGAGAAAAAGGATCAGGAGGGCTAAAGAGAGAAAAAGAATAGGAGTCAAGATGACTTGATTTTTTATTGTATCAAGAAAGTAATAGTACTGAGCTACCTTTGTTCCTATAGCATGGATCTTAAGTCCTTTTGATTGATTTTCAAGTTGGTTTAAAAAGCTTAAGAACTTCTTAATATTGGCCCGCTCATCTTTGATGTTCTTAAAGCTTCTAAAGTCTCCTGAGATTAAAAGGGAGGTGCCATCTTTACTAACTAAAGTGTTAGTTAAAAACTCTTTCTTCAATTCATTTTTTAATTCGGTTGAGAACTTTCCTGATTCACTTATAAAGGGATGAAGTCTTACATAGTCTCCTTCGACCTTTAAAAACTCTTCAGAGTTTAAGCTTCTAAGTTTTGAGACGATATTTCTTCTTCGAAGGCTTAAGTGAATAGACTCTAGTGCCTCAAAGCTCTTTAGCTCTGAGAAAGCGTCCTCCATTTCTACTAAAATATAAAAAGAGTACTCATCATCAAAGGACTTACTATAATTTTCAAATTCTATTCGAACAGGGCTAGATTCCCTAAGAAGCTCACCTAGTTTGAAAGGGAGAGTATGCCGACCTAAGTATAGAGAAGTAGTAACAAAACTAAGTCCAGCGAGAATGACTAATGCTTTTTTAAAGTTGAGCATAGAATTCAGGTATAGATTTCCACTATGAAGTTAAAAACCTATCATATACAATTATCTTGAATTAGCTAACCTATAAGTAGGTAAGGGGTCTTTTGAATGTATAAATGGATGATGGTTGGATGTTTTTTTATCGCTGGTTTTGTTAGTTTTATCACTTATCAAAATAGCGGACCTGATGCTGAGAGGACAATCTCTTCAGAGACTGAAGATTTCTCAACTGTTAAGGCTGAGGCCGATGCCATCAAAGCGGTAAATAGAGAAATTATTTCTATTAACCACAAAGATCAATTGAACGGAAAGATTGATCAAATTCAAAAACTCTCAAATGCTCACCCTGAGTGGCAAGTTCTTAAGCTCTATGCTGCTCTAACAAAGCCACTTAAAAAATTAGAAGGAATCATGTGGAGGCTTAGACCAGTTGTTGAGTCTTGTGGTGCCTGCCATGTCTCAGCAGTTTCAGCCATTAGAAAAGGCTACTATCAAAAGTATATGACTGGTCCTCACTTAGGTGCCATTCTTGATTATGTTGTTGAGCCAACCTTGAGCTTCGATCAATTTGAAACAATTAGAGATGTTCAAGACTTTGCCGTAAATCATATCGCTCCAGAATTTGAGGGAGAGAATGGTTCTCTTAAAAAGCTTCAAGAGATCATCGCTTCAACTGAACCAGGTTTCTTTATGGAGTTTGACGCTTACCTAGGAAGCGGTTTCTCGGAAGGAAAAAGATTTATCTCTGATAAGAAGCGTTTTTCAATTGTTACCAAAGGAAACCTATACGGGCTAGAAGCCAGTCTACAAGGTGGTTTGGCAGCTGTTCATTTCTTTAGAAACTATGATTTAGATGATGGCGTTAAGTTCATCAATACGATGGTAAAGAAAACAGCTCTTAATAATGTCTTTGGTAAACTACCTAAAGACGTAACACCAATTGAAACTCTAAGTATTCTAGGGAAAAGAAAGTACCGTGACTTTGGTAAGTCTAGAACTAAGAATGGTTATACTCCTGAATCAATCCAGGCCAACCTAGACTTAGCTTTCACTTATTACAAAGCAAGTATCGATAGTAGGCTAAGTTCTTTAGAAGAATCAATGGCCCAGGTTGATGAAAAGAATGATTCTGATTACCTTATAAGTTCTAAGGCCCTTAAATTAAATTACGATGGAAACGTCTCTAAGCTTAAAGAAAAAGTGAGAATCCTAGAGAACGCGACAGCCGGGAACGCAACAATCGTAACGAGCCCTAAGACAGGAAAGCAGTTCAAGATTAACCCAAAGGCGATCTTCACTTACCATAGTGACATCAAGTCTTTCTTACCTGAGAAGTCATTCAAGTCTAAAGACAGAGAGCTTAATAAGAAGCTTAAGAACTCTAAAGGGATCTCTAGAGACTTTAAGTCTTGGGACTATGAGTATGGTCTTCCGAATGCTTGGAAAGACGCTACCTTTGCTGGACTTCTACCTGAAGCTACCAATGCAAACCTATATGAAATCCTTCGTAGCTTAAGATTAACTCCTGCTACTGAGGCCATTGCTGGATTAATCCCAGCTCCATAACCGACGATCTCGGGGGTCTTTTAAGGCCCCTTTCTTAAGCCCCTAAAATCAGACAAACAAACCCCCATTAAGAACTCGATCGTTTTAGTCAAGTATGGCCCCTGCAGTTTTTTATCCTGTTTTCCTCAGGTATTTCTATGGTAGTATTTTGTGAGTTGAAAGTGCCCCTACGGGGCGTTTTTCCCATGGAAGGGTCTGAGTATGTCGTCGTTAGAAAACGTAAGAATTTTCAATAACAAAGATGCAATCATCGAAGGATGGTACTGGGCCCTTAAATCAACTGATCTCAAGAAAAATAAAACAAAGCATTTAAATTTTCTAGGTAAAGAGCTTGCGCTTTATCGTGGTGACGATGGTATTGCTCGAGCAGTTGATGCTTACTGCCCCCATATGGGAGCTCATCTCGCGGAAGGTAAGGTTGAAGGTAATGGGCTTCGTTGTTTTTTTCATGCTTGGAAGTTTGATGAAGCTGGAAAGCTTGTCGATATTCCCTGTAGGGCTAAGACTGACGTCGCAGCTAGTATCAAGACTTGGCCGACTGAAGAGATGTATGGATTAATCTGGGTCTATACGGGTGAAGCAGCAAAGCAGCCAGTTCCCTATATTCCAGAACTAAAAGAGTTTGAGTTAGATACCTCCTTTGGAAATAACTTTGTAAAAGAATGTCATCCTAATGTTGTTATGATCAACGCTATTGATGCCCATCACTTTACTTCAGTTCATAACTTACCTGTAAAGGTTGAGTTTGAAACAATAGTGAGAAGCTCTGATTGTATCGCCTTTGAAAATAGAACCTTTATTCCAAAGACGAAATGGTATCTAAATTTATTTTCTAAGTTTTACGAGAACTATCTCACTTATAATATGTGCTACTGGAATGCTTCAACTGGCTCAGTCACAGTGGGACCTGACTTTCTTCATTGCCATATTATCTTTGCCTTAAGACCAAATGCTATAGGTCATGCTGAAGGACAGACTATTCTTGTGACTAAGAAAAGGACAGGGCTAATGGGTTTCTTTGTTAACCCCCTTATCCTTTGGGCCACTAAGCAAGTAGGGAACTACTTTGGAAAAGGTGATACCGAAGTCTTTAAGACAATCAAGTTCAATTTAAAAACACCTATCAAAGAAGATGACTCAATAATTAAATTTGTCCAGCACACCGAGAAGCAAACGACTTGCGATTGGGGTTTTGGAGTAAAAAAAATGCTTGATAACTCAGTAAAGGAAAAGGATTTCCATGAAGAAACGCTACAAACTCGTTTCACAAACACTACCAGTATGTGAATTAAGAAAGAAAGATACCAAGGCCATGTTTGAGGTTTTCTCTAAGTATTATCTCAATACTAGCTTTGAGCAATTCATGACTGATCTTTCAGAGAAGGATGTTGTCTTCTTATTAAAAGATTCTGACTCCAGAGAGATCAAAGGCTTTTCAACCTTGGTAAACCTCTATGTCGATGTCGCTGGGGTGGAACAACGAGGCTGCTTTAGTGGAGATACTATCTTAGAAAAAGAATACTGGGGACAAGGGACATTGGGCATCGCTTTTTTAAGGTACCTCTTTGTTCAAAAACTAAAGAACCCCTTCAAGCCTCTCTATTGGTTTTTAATTTCTAAGGGTTATAAAACTTATCTTCTCATGGCCAACAACTTTAGAAATCACTACCCAAGGTATGAGAGAGTGACTCCTTCAAAGGAGAGAGATGTTATCGCTGCTTTTTCTAAGACTCTTTATGGTGATTTTTTTAATGAAGACTCTGGAGTTATTTCTTTTTCAAAGGTTAGTTCTAAGGACTGCTTAAAAGCTGAGATCACTCCTATTACTAAAGAGCTTCTTTTAAAGAATGATCGCATCAAATACTTTGCAACTAAGAACCCTGGCTGGGAAGAAGGCCATGAGCTTGCCTGTGTCGCCGAGATGACCTTAGGTATGCCACTTTATTATCAACTAAAAACAATTCGAAAGCAGTGGAAAAAAATGAAGAGAAGCCTTTCTCCTTCTGCCGTTGTTCAAAAGGAAAAAGCTTAATGAAAATAATTCTTATCACTGGTTCTTCTTCAGGTTTTGGGCTCGAAATGGTTCAAGACCTAATAGGTCAAGGTCACTTCGTGATTGCCACTTTGAGAGGAGCGACAGAGCGTGCCAATATCTTTGATAGCATCTCTGATAAATCAAAACTTAAGATCTTAACTCTAGATGTTTGTTCAAAAGAAGATATTAAAGCCGCTGGAGAATATGTAAAAACTGAGCACGATGGCAGCCTCGACGTTTTGATTAATAATGCAGGTTATGGTCTCTATGGAGCCTTAGAAGATATAAGCGAAGAGCAGGTCCGGCATCAAATGGAAGTTAACTTCTTTGGACCAACTTTACTAACTCAAGAGCTCCTTCCTTTTCTAAGGAAAACAAAAGGAAAGGTCATAAATATCTCTAGTGTTATGGGAAGATTTTCTCTTCCTCTTGGCTCAGTTTATTCTGCCAGTAAGTTCGCTTTAGAAGGCCTAACTGAAGGACTCTACTATGAGTTAAAACCTTTTGGAGTTCAGGTGTGCGCAGTTCAACCTGGAGCTCACCGTACGGGCTTTGTTAAGGCCATGATTTGGGGAGATAAGAGTAATAATGAAGATTCTCCTTATATCAATCAAACCAATGGACTCTTAAGAAACGTAGAAGAGATGACTTCTAAGCCAACGGCCACAGGTAGTGATAATGTAAGTAAGATCGTTACCAAGTTAATTAATAAGAAAAGAATGCCAAGAAGAGTCCTTGCAGGGAAAGATGCTGTTGCTACGGGTATAGCTCAGAAGTTTCTACCTGAGGCGCTTTATCATGAAATCCTTCATAGAAGTTATGAAAAAGTCTTTGGAAGTGAAATATGAAATCACAGAACTTGATCGTTGACGTAGAAGTCAATTCTACAAGTTCAACAGATTTAACTAATTTACTTAAGAGAAAATTAGGAGAGAAGACTATTCCTGATATTTCAGAATTAAGTGACCTTTGGGGAGCGGACTCATTTGACCTACAAACTGTAGATCTTTTTAAAGAGGCCACCCTTTCAGAGAAGAAAATGATCCTAGAGGATTGCGCCCGAACTAGATTAGAAGAGGCCTATCATATTGAGAAGTCGGGAATGGCCTTTACTTCAAAGATGACTTTACTTGCAGACACTCTTGATGAGAGAAAACTTTATTGTCAGTTTAGTGCTGACGAGGCCAATCACTTAGAGGCCATAAGCGCTTTTCTTCCTAATATAAGTGACAACTATAAGACCAATCCCTTTATTCAATTACTAGGAGATATCATAAGCACTGGCTCAAGAAGGCCGCTTATTTTTATCATTCAAGTCTTGCTTGAAGGTTGGGGTATAGATCACTATCAAGGAATGTTTAACACTTGTCATTCAATTGCTCTTGGAGAAGTACTCTCAAAGATTATTAAGGACGAGGCGGGACATCATGGAAGTGGTCTTATGCTCTTTGATGAAAAGGAGATGACTCCGACTGAACATAAGTACGTCGTTGATACCTTAAGGATCTTCTTTCAGATGGTTCAAGTAGGATCAGTGGGAACTCTTGATTCAATTGAAAAAGCGAGAGGGGATTTAAGTAGGAGCCAGAAGATTGGCGTTCTGCACCAGATAGAAAGCCAGGAAAATGCTAACCGAAAATTAAAGGTCTTGAAGAAACTCATGCATAAGGCCGAAAGTAATAGAATCATCGAAGAGCTTGAAAAGTATAATTGCTTTAGCGCCTTTGATTATCAAACTGTTGTTCAAGGATGAAGAAGTACCGACCAAGAAATACGAAGTGGAGAGTGGACTCCGCTACCAGAGCGAAGAACCTAAAGCGGGTTTCTACTTTTGGCCCTGAGAAGTTTGAGAACTATCAGGACTACTTCTTTTTTGTTCATATAGATCCAATTCAAAGATTTTGGCATAGCATGGGAATGATCGTTGGGATCTTCTTTTTTATCATGCTTTTTTATTCTTGGAGCCTTTGGAGCTTTCTTTTCTATGTTCTAGGGGTCTTCTTCTTCTACGGCATAGGTGTCCTCAGTCATGCTTATTACGATGGGCACTCTGGAAAAAGTGAAATTAAGTATTTTCATATAACTACTCCGACTGTTATTAAGATCAACCTCCTCACTCTTACTGGCCTTTATCAAAATTATTTAAACGGGTTCATTCAAAAATATCCCTTTACCGTAGAAGCCTTTGATCTGGAGGGAAAATGAAGATAGACCCTAACCAGCAAAACAATAACACTCAGCCAAGACCTACGTTTAAAGTCTTTAACCGATGGGATGTTGTTGCAAAAGGCTGGTATCAAGCTGGCCTTTCAACTGATTTAAAAAAAGGGAAGGCCCGCGGAGTTAACGTCTCTGGGCAACACCTTGTCATCTATCGTGGAGAGTCCGGTGAAGTCTATGCCCTCGATGGTTTTTGTCCTCATATGGGTGTCGACCTAGGAATTGGCTCTGTTGAAAAGGAGAGCATCAAGTGCTTCTTTCATCACTGGAAGTTTGATAACGAGGGAAGATGCACGGACATTCCTTGCCTTAAAGAAAGTAACTCAAAGATTAAGAATCAAAACTACGCTGTTCAAGAAAAATACGGAATGATTTGGGTTTACCCAGAGGCTAAGGCTCCCTATGAGGTGCTTGAGATCCCAGAACTTAAAGGCCTTGAATTAAGCTCTACTACAGACAAGACTTATAAAAGAAGCTGTCACTATCATATTACAATGATCAATGGGATAGACCCTCAGCACCTCTCTACAGTTCATAATATTCATATGGATATGTCTGTAGATATTGATGCTAGTGAAAAAGACTCTATTCATATCTTACTCGAAGGGGAGACTCCAAGTGAGAGCGCTTTTGAAAGAGTGATAAAGAAGCTTCTAGGAAGTAGATACGCTTATTCAATGAAGTATCAGAGTGCTTGCTTAGCCGGTCTGACGGTGCTTAAGGGAGTCAAGCTCTTTGGACGGTGGGAAGTCATTCCTACTTTGCATATGCTATTTTCCTACCAGTCAAATATTGAAGGAGAGACTCTTGTCACTCCAATCTATCTAACTAAGAAAAGAAACTTTCTCACTGATTGGTTCCTATTGAAGCTAACGAAATTATCGTTTCTTTTTTTACAAGGTGAAGATGGAGAGGTTTATGAAAATATTAGATTCTCCACTGCTAATCTCCTACCCATTGATACACCCGTTACGAAGTATATCAAGTATGTAAATTCTTTAACTCCTTCAAAGTGGTCGAAGAACTTAGATGCTGATCAGGCCTTAGGAATACGTAATAGATCTGAGGTTAATGTATGAAGGATTGGAAGAAAGCTCCGCGAGATGGAAAAAGTCGTCAGGAAAATACACTTAGCCAGCCCCTAAAAGAAAATAGGGTCTTCAATAATAATAAAGTCCTATCAGAGGGCTGGTATCCTATTACTGAATCTAAAAAGTTAAAGAAAGGCGAAGCATCGAGCTTTAAACTCCTTGATCAAAGGCTGGCCTTATTTCGCGGCATGGATGGAACTGTTCGCGCTATGGATGCCTTTTGCCCCCATATGGGGGCGGACCTTGGAAATGGGGAAGTCATTGATAATAAATTGCGCTGTTATTTTCATCAATGGGAATTTAACGGCGATGGTTCTGTATCGAAAGTTCCTGCCTTAGAAACACCGCCATGTAATGTAAAGCAAGCCGCTTATCCTGTTCAAGAAAAGTATGGCCAGGTTTGGGTCTTCTCTGGACTCGAAGCAGATCATGATGTTCCTGTCGCCCCGGGCCTTGAAGAATCTGATGCTGACGCTCTCTTTCTTAAAGAGATAACCCTCTTTGCTCATCATCATGTACTCATGGCAGGAGGCATTGATTTAAATCACTTTGCTACTGTTCATAACTTAGATATGGAATTTGATTTCGAAGTCAAAGAAGAAGGCTCCGAGTTTAAATGGGAATTAGAAGGCGCCCTTCCTAAAAAAGGATTAAAGGCGCGCTTTGGAAGGTTCTTATTAGGACCTTTGTTTAGATATCAGATGAAATTCTCGGGGGGCTCTGTAACCTCAATCACATATGGTCATAATCAACGCTTTGGTGGAAAGGGAAGAGAACTCCCTGCTCTGCATATTCTGTGGGGGGCTATTCCTCAAGAAAACGGAGTGAGTAAGGTAAAGATTTTTTTGTTAACGAAGAAAAGAAAAGGGGTCCTCGGGGGCATTACTAATTTCTTTTTATATTTCTTAACACTCTTTTTATTAACAATTCTAAGAGATGAAGACGCTAAGGCTTTTCCGAATATGCGTTTTCAACTAGGTCATTTAGTCAAAGGGGATGAGTCCGTTGCGCGCCTGGTTCAATGTCTAAACAAGCTTCCTATTTCTCCTTGGTATAAAACTAAAAGCGATAAAAGAAAGATTGATCCGGAGGTTTGGAATTGAGCATCCGAAAAGCGAGTCTTGAAGAATGGTTTCTTATCCATCAATTGAGTCATATCAAAAAGAATCATTTTCACCTTCCTTTTTATCTAACGATTGATATTACCAAGCTTGTAAAATTCTATGAAAGTAAGAATGAGAAACTTCCCATGACCGCCCTTTTAATTAAGGCCAGCGCTCTTATGGCGAAAAAACACCCCGAAGTTAATAGAATCGTCTTTAGAACCTTTTATGGTATAAGAATTCTTGATCCCGCTTATATCTCAGTCAACTTACCTATTATGATTAGGTCTGAGGGAAAGAGTTACTTAGCCGCTACTGTTCTCGAAGATGCAGATCAAAAGACAATCTTAGAGATCAACGAAAAGATTAAGAAGGCCTTAGGGCAGGAGATGTCTGATTTAAAGATTGGTAAGTACGTCTATAATAAATCAAATAATATCTTCAATAGATTAAGACTTAGGTTTATTCATTTTATGGTGAATAACTTTCCAAGCATTCATGAGAGCTTTGGTGGCGGTGCTATTGCTGTCAGTTCATTGATGAATCATAATCATCCAGACTTTGATATGTCGATGATGGCCTATGGACCTACGGGCTTTACGATTGGCTCATGTCATTTAAGCGAGAAAAATAATAAGCACCTTTTGAAGGTTGGTATTGCCTATGATCACTTCGCCTTTAGTGGTGAGAAGTCGATTGAAGCCACTAAGGATTTAAGCTTGATCCTAACCGGTAGGGACGAGGAAGATTTTCTTCATTTAACTAGCTAACTGTTTAATATTACTCACTAAAATTTCCTTTGTTTCTTCATTATTTATAACCAGATTCCGATAAGTTAGGGTGAGAACCTTAGGCCTTATTATCCTTATTCATTTTCTTTGTGCTTCAGCCAACGCGGCTGGAAATATAGACCTTAATTTCTCGATGAAAGGTTATCAGTTCTCCTTTGTATTGATAGGCGAGAAAGCAAATCTTTTTTGGAAAAAAAGCGGGTTTGAAGTCAAGCGAGACCTAAAGTTAAAGGCCTGTCATAAAAGTATTGTTGAGAGTGAGAGCAAAAAAATAAGAGATTCAATCAGTTCAAAGAATAGAAAGAAACTACTAGGCCAAGAGGCAGTCTTTTCTTGGAACTCACGCTCCGTTAAGAGATCTCTCCTACCTAAAGAAATGGATCAATTAGATAAAAGATTTACACACTTCTTTAATTTAATAAAGTTAGGGGAGGGTAAATGTATAAAATAGTAATACTTCTCTTTCTTCCCCTCATCCTCAGTGCCAATGAGATTCCTTTTCAAGACTTCTTTAACTTTATTGAAGTCGATCAGAATTCTTATTTTTCTCCGGGCCTTAATAAGAACTCTTGCTCTGTTGAAGTTGGTCAGGAAAGTAAATTCAACCTACCTCAATGTGTCGCCAGTATTTGCGGAACGGATAAATTTAAGTTCTTTGGACTACAAACCAATCCCTATATGATTCTCGCCTGTTCAGAGGACCCGGATCTTCCTTTATGTGAGGGGAACGGTTATGAAAAATATTACGGCGACCTTCGGGAGCTTCGAGAGTCTATCGCTGAATATTTTCCCCTAGAGCAAGACTTTGTAGAATCTAGGTTAAAGTCCTCATTAAAGTTTATCAAAGAACCTAAATATAATAATTCAAGTCTCGATAACCTAAGCTTAAATATTACTGACCTCTTTTCTTTTGTCTTTTCTTCACCAGAGTTCTTTGAGACGAGGGAACATAAAGAAGGTGGGATTAATATAAAGTTTAAATCCACTAAAAATTTAAAGGTGAAGTTAAGGTCTAAGTTTAATATTGGCAGATTAGAGTCTAGAGCCGCTGTAAAAGCCTTAAAGGCCATCTTCGAAGATACTAATTCTATCTTTGCTTTAGAGTACTTTGGAGTTGATTTTGTTCTTTCAAATGTTTTGACCCCTTTGGAGCAAAAGGATCCTATCTCCTCTCTTAGAAAAAGGAAATTTAAGGCCTTAGACAAAATAAAAAAGTCGCTCGGAACTAAGACTATTGACCCTGAGAGCATTGAAGGAAGTCTATCTGACGCTGCTGCAGATGAAGAAAGTCTTCTTCAAGATGTCTTAGCTTTAGAAGCAATATCCGGGTTAAGAGCATCAGAGCTTAAAACCTTAAGTAAGCCAGACTTTACAAGGCCTTCGTATTATATCAACCCTAAGTATTCTCCTGATTGGTCTGATCCTAATAATAAAGAGAAGTTCTATACTACAACTGAGCATATCGAAAATATGCTTAGCTTCTATGATGGAATGGAGACCAAGATTGATTCCCATGAGCTTAATGCCTATATGATGACAATTTTAAATAGCCTCAATATTCTTCCTGATGAGAAAGAAGTAGAGAAAGCAAAAAGGGACTCTAAAGAGTACTTAGAGAGTTTCTTTAATAGTTTTGAAAAAGAATTCTCAAAAGAATCCACTCACGATATTAAAAGTGAAGTGGGCTCGCTTCATTTAAATTTTCCAGAGACAAAAAAGGAATATATTGAAAAGATTAAAAGTTGGCTAAATTCTAGAAAAGGAATCCTTCTCGATTATAAAAAATTAAGAGAATCTGAAAATGGAGTTAAAGGGACTGAACTCATTGGACGGGGATTACTTCAAGATCTTATGATGGGAACAGGTGCTTCCTCTGGGCTTAATGAGTTTGTTGATGAGCTAGCAGTCAACCCTATCCCAGATCTTTACTTAGGCGCTTACAATGGAATCAAGGTTGGTCCGGTTGCTGTTAAAGATTTTTCAAATAAAGGAAAACAAATCCTCGCCCATGAACTAGGCCACCATGTTGGGCATTTTATGGAGAAATCAAGGCTTTCAAACAAAACGACTTTTAAATTCAAGTCCACAAGAGAGTGCTTAGCTTCCTCCCATACTGAAGAAGTAGGTGAAGAAGTTAATATGAAGCTCTCAACAAATAGATCTAAAAGAGTGAGGTGGAAAGAGAATATGTATTCTGAAGAAGACTTCGCCGATTGGATCGCCTCAAAAGCGTCGGACTCCAATATGGCCTGTTTATTTGTCAAAGACCTGGTCTTAGATGTCCCTGATAAGGACTATTTTAAGAATAAAGATAGTAAGGATACGCATTCAAGTGCAGTCTATCGGTTGCTAAATATTGAGTTAAATCAAAAAGGAAGGCTACCAGCATCCTGTCAAACAGACCGAGTTAAACTCTGCCCTAAGACTAAGTAAGAAATTTATCATCAAAGGAATCAAGAAGAACACTTGGTTTTATATCTCCAAGCTTCATGCCTTTTTTCTCTTGCATATAACTTAAGACTCTCTCATTCATATCTTTTTTATAGATAGTCTTTAAAGGTCCAAGCGTTCCAAGCTTTCTTGCCACTTTATAATGATAGGCCTTCATAAGGGAGCCCTCTATTAGCTTCTCTAAATTTTCATCTTGGTTATCAGTGAGTAGGGTGTAGTAACCATGATCTTCATTTATTCTTGTGGGAAAAAAGAGGTAGTAGTTCTCTGTCTTTAATTCTTGCAAGATGCTCGTGAGAAAACTTCGGTGGAGCTTCTCACCAAAAAGATCAGAGGTCTCATCTCCTCTTCCCATAAACTCGAGGCAAGGGGTTTCTTTATAAAAATGAGGAACCTTTATTCTATCCCCTAAAAGATAGCGGTAAAGGCCGCTGGGAGTGGTGATAACGAGTTGATAGAGCTCTCCTCCTTTTAATTCATGCAGGAGGTGAAGCTTTCCATCTTCAGAGATAAATTCAAAGAAAATGCTTTCTAAAAGAGGAACAAAGGAATTTGAGGCGATAATTGGAATTGTTATAGGAGCTTCAGTTGCAAGAAGACCTTTTGCCTGAATAAAAACAGAAGGAAAGATCTTTTTTAATTTTTTAAAGCCTGGTTTGGCCTCAAGATCCCCCCAAGAACTAATCAACTTAAGGCGAGGCCAAATTTCAAGCAGAGAAGACTTTCTTATGGTCTCGATCCTTTCACTAGCTATGGCCTTAAACTTAAAAGAATGTCCTTCAATAACTGAAGTTCCTTTTTTAAGGTCTATGATTAACTCTTCTCGATTGTCTTCTATATAATCAAGGAGGATTGTAAAAGTCGAAGGGTTCCAGATGCTGATAATCTCTAAGTCTTTTTCAGCGAGAAGATGTAAGGCTAAGGCCTTTTTAAAAAGAATGGGATCCTTAATAAGCTTTATTTTTTTTGGTGTGACAAAGAAGGGTCTTAAAAACCAAGAAAAGAATCCATCAATATAATCACTATCATCTTGAAGAACATCTTCAGTATCTTTAAATTGAGGGCTGACTGAAAAATAGAATTTACCTGTCTCAAAGGAGGGACCGTTCTTAATTAAGTCGATCACCCACAATGAAAACATTTGAGAAAAGGCGGACTTTAGCTCGAGTGTGTAGGGGATGTACTTCTTTGCACCGCTTGAACCACTTGTCGGCTCATAGAAAAGGACAGGGCTTGGTGAGAAGTGATTGCTCATCTTCTCTCTCATTTTATCTATATGATGAGAAATATCATCAAAGCCCACTAGAGGAACCTTTTCTTGAAACTCTTTTATTGAATTGATATGTCCAATCTCTTTTCCATAAGAACTTGAATTAAAGGTATCAACAAGCCTCTTAAAGACTTTCTCTTGAGCCTCTCTCGGAGCTTTCAAGGCCTTGTTAAAGAAAAGCTCTCTAGGGAGAAGCAATAGCCTTAGGAATAATTTAATAAGCGGAGAGAAAAAAGAGATCACGGAATATAGTCCTCTTTTTTCTTTATAGGCCATCTCGGATGTTTGTATTTTAAGTCGTGTTTCTTAGGGATATACTCATCTACGTATATATCTGAGAGAACAGGAAGAAAGCAGCCCGCTTCTATTTCAGCCCCTGGGCCGAGCCTAGATCCAGCGCCGACAAAGGTACCTTCTCCGATGACTATGTTCTTAGAGTAAAGGCTGAAGTTTCCTTTTTTTCCACCTACAACATGACTGATAAGCTCAACCTTATGACCAAAGAGAACATAGTTTCCAATCTCAACCATAGAGCGGTCATCGATCTCAACATTTGGTGTCCAATAAACGGCCTTTCCTACTTTTGATCCCCACAGCCTAAGCCATAGTGAATAGCCACCGGGGATAACTCTTAAGAAGGCTTCAAACTGAGGCACGACGTAAAAAAGAAGTTGAATCTGATGTCCGCCCCACCAAGGTGAATACTTATCTTTTGCTAGATCACTTTTGCCTTCCTTAATAGGGAAGAATAATCCCATGACCCTGAAACTAATAAGGGGAAAGAGATAGATTGCTCCTATGATAAATAAAACCGTGCAAGCACTTGGTTCTTTTGCAAAGCAAAATAGGCTGATAAAGATCAAGATTCCATGGAGAAAAGGAAAGAGGGTCATGGCCTTACTTAAAAGTGTCATTTAGAGCTCCGAAAGGGATAGATCAATGATCTTAAAAGCCCTTGATTAAGTTTAATCCCTAACTTTAAAGGGGCACTGTCTTCTTTTTTATAAGTGCCATGGAGTTTATCCCATATATTTAAATTGGCTCCAAAGTTTAGATGAGGAGAACTTGAATGATGCCAGTGATGATCTATTGGATTTAGAAGAAAGAGCTTATCTCTTAAGAAGCTAGGTCCATAAAAGGAGGAATGCTTCCAAAGGTCTAATCCTGCTCCAAGACTTGCGGCCAAGATGTAGAAGCTTGGGTCTTTTAATAAGAAGATAAAGAGAGAATTGGCCCAAACATAAATGATGAGGAAAGTAGTCCAAATCGTGTTTCGGCTAGTCCCTAAGACATCCATGCTTTCAATAGAATGATGGACCTTATGCATCTGCCACAGGCCATCAAGATGGAGCAGCCTATGATTCCAATAATAAAGATAATCGATAAGGATAAAATTAAGTAAAAATGCCAAAAGAGGAGAGAGTTCAAGTATGCCTTTAAACTCTGGGGCTAGGTAGTTCAATATTTGATAAAAGAAGATCGTCTGTAAAAGAGGAACTAAGATTCCTTGAATGGGGAGGTTCACTAAGTCTAAGACCCAGTGATCAAAAGACTTTTGAAGCATTTCCTTTCGCTTTGAAGTTGAAGCGAGAGTAAGAATCATTAATAAAACAAAAGCTATAGTTGAAATCATACCCAGAACTCAAATTCTTGTTCTCTATTCTTTAAGAGCCTTGGGTCTGCGCCTTTTTCAATCTCTTCTCGGATTGATTCAATAAAGACGTGAACAATATCCGCTTTTGAATTACTAAAGTCTGTCCCATATTTTTCAATGACTTTCATTTGATTTTCTAAGACGACGATATCTTGGTCAATAACTGATTGACCTTGGTATTTAACAATCGGGGCGGCTAAGAAATTCCAAGCACCGAACTTAAAGGTAAGGTCGGTATAAACCCAAGAGGTGGTGTCATCGACTGGGACTGTTTGGCTGGTGATATGAAATTCTCGACCAGGGGAGAAGATATATTCAACAGAAGTGACATTAGGCATATGGAAGAAGTCTTTATGGACGATCTCTCCACCTTTAGGATTAAGAAACCAGCTAAACCAGCCTAGGTTATTTGTTTCATTTCTATAATCAATCTCAACGGAACCATTGATTCTTTTGCAGGTGGCCTCTACCTTTTCCTGACGGCTTACTCTAAAGATTTCGTCATGAACAAAAACGGTGTGAGGAACATCAACATAGTTCTCTGCACAGTTTGTGACATTGTTTTTAAAGATATTAAAAAGGCGGACTGTCTTATATCCACTTTCTTTATAATGAGGCATAGAATATGGCTTAGTTTCCATTTCTGGATTATTCTCAAGCCTTACAAAGATAAAGTCATCTTGCTCTATACACTCATATTTTTGGGCAGACCTCGTGGATAACTTCTTTTGATTTGGTCCTTCTGCAGGAATATTAACCACGGAGCCTTCTTTATCAAAAGTCCATCCATGATAAGGACAACGAAGGCAGCCATCTTTGACGGCGCCTTTAGAGAGCTGATAGTTCCTATGAACGCAGCGGTCTTGAAAAGCTACTGGGTTTCCATCAGAGTCTCTAAAAAGAACAATCCACTCATCTAAGATAGTTCTAGCTATAGGCTTATCTTTACTAAGTTCCTTACTTTGGCAGGCGATATACCAGAAATTCTTGAAGTTAACTTTATTTTCCAATGGACTTGAACTCCACATCTGATGTTATGATTATTTGGCAAGCCAAGCGTGCTTTTGAATTTTCAGGCGCAAAGACTTCTAGGATTTCACTCTCTGCCTTATTAGCAGGCTCAAGACTTTCAAATCCTTTTGTGACTTCTACTAAGCAAGTTCCACAAACTCCCGTGCGGCAGCCGAAAAGAACAGGACTATTAGAAGAGTTTAAGACGAGACTCGGATTGCTCCCGCTCTCGACTTGAATCTCTTGGTAGTCCTCTTGAAAAGTTACTGTACAAATATTGCTCACTTTTATCCTCAAAACCCTTAAAGGCCCTTTTATTAATCTTGATATATTGTTCGATACTGGCCCTTGTCATATATTTCATCTCTCTATTATTTTTAGAAAGATAAGGAAGACCACTTACATATTGTTGATAAGATTCTTTAGCAATCTTATGTGTCTCATAGGCTAAATGCATGGCCTGATTTTCTTGAATAAAACAAGACTCCATCATTCTAAGCGCGCTTACATGGTCGTATTCAAAATAAGGGCTTCTTAAAATTTGATAGATCACTGGAAAGACGGCTGGTTCATACCAAAAGATTCCATTCACAGAAATATTAAAGTTTTGATGATCTAGCTGACATCCTTGTATTCCAAGATTAGCGATTGCGGATTCAAACTTAGTCGGGGCCTTTAAGGTATGAACAACGTCATGGCCTATGATTGAGCTTGAATTGAAATGATAACTCTCATCTAAAAAGTGATGATAGGAGATCTTACTGGGAATAGGAGCATTTTCTTTGTCTTTATGATTTTCATAGAACTGACTTAGTTCATGTTGAACAATCTTTCCATTTAGGGTTCTAAGTCCTCTTACCGTAAAGTATTGGCAGGCAATGAAAGCATTATTTGAAGAAAGTAAATTATAAGCGTTAAGCTGAATCGACTTCCAAAACTTTTTCACTCTATTTGTATTTTGGAAGATCATGGTTTCTGTAGCGTAGTTCTTCATAGGGTAGGTAAAGAGCCTATGACCAAAGAGCTTCTCTTCGACTTGTTCTGAGATAGTTTTAAAAGCGTGAATATGTCCACGTTCCTGGCTTGATTCTAAGTCTAAGGTGTCGCAAACAAGGCGAAAATCCTCTAGTGAATAAAGCCCAGCAGCTGAAGTTTGATTTAAAAAGATAGTGGCAATCTCTGCTGAGATGATTTGGCTATAGTAGGCCACCCAGTAGAGTTGATTTAATAATACTTTTTGAGAAGGACTTGAGGCATGCCATAGAGGAGTTGCATAAAGAAGCGAGTACTTCTCAGGATTCCAGTATTCATCTCTACAGTCTTCAAAATTGAATTGACTTGATAAAAGATCAAGCTCATCTACATTGTCTTGCTCCTTATTTCGGCGCAAGTTAATCTCTAGCTTTTTAGTCGTGAGTTTATCGTCGAGTAGGGACTTATCAGTATGTTGAAACAGTGATTTGTTCAATTCGCCTTCCTTAGCCATTAACCGATTGCCCCTATCAACGCTGTAGGGGCAAAGCCCAATTATTATACATAATTTAGCTCTTAAAAGGAGGTAAAAACCTCTGTACCGGAGTGGCTTGCTCGGGTACTGGTAGTATCTTCCGCCGCACGGTGCAAAACTGTGCTAAAATGTACAATAGAAAGACTATGACAAGATCAAAACGAAATAGTGATTTAGATTCAGGATGCAGCTACGATCGGTTCAATACCATCAACGGTAAACATCCCTTAAAAAAAGCCTGTGACGAGGCTTTTATTGAGTATGGCGCTCGTCATCGAAAGGGCGGAAAGGTTGCGGCCTTTAACTTTCCACTAGCTAAAGAGATGGGCCTTGTTCCAAAGGGACATCCAGAAGAGTTAACCCCAGAGTTAGAAGCAAAGATTCTCGAAACATTTAGTCTTGTTATCATTAATGAATACGATGAAATAAATAATATTAAGTTTCCTAAAGAAGAAATCCTACCAAATAAATACATGGCGACCCGCTACCTTCAACTGCAGCACCCTAATAAGCAGGGTAAGACTTCAGGTGACGGAAGAAGTATTTGGAATGGAATGGTCTCACATAAAGGAAAGAGCTGGGATGTTAGTTCTTGTGGAACTGGTGCTACGGCCCTGTCTCCTGCAACGGCCATTCAAAAGAAGTTCTTTCAATCAGGAGACCCGACTATCTCTTATGGTTGTGGCTATTCAGAATTAGATGAAGGTCTATCGACTCTCTTTTTTAGTGAGATCTTCCATAAAAATGGAATTGATACTGAGAGAGTTCTTGGGATCATTGATTATGGAAACAATATCTCCATTAATATCCGGGCCCATCAAAACCTTTTAAGGCCAAGTCATCTCTTCAATCATTTAAAACAAAATAATTTAGAGGCCCTAGAGAATCTGGTTAATTATTATATCGATCGTCAGGTGAAAAATGGGGTTTGGGAAAATATTCCAAAAACAAAGAATGCCCGCTACCAATACTTTCTTGAAAGGGAAGTAGAGGTCTTTGCAAAGATGGCCGCAACTTTAGAAGATGAGTATATCTTTTGCTGGCTTGATTGGGACGGCGATAATGTTCTAATGGATGGATCGATGATCGACTTTGGATCAATCCGCCAATTTGGTCTCTTTCATTGCGAGTATCGATACGATGATGATGACCGTTTCTCAACTTCAATCGTTGAACAAAAAAATAAAGCTAGAAATACAGTTCAAACCTTTGCTCAGCTTATTAATTATTTAATAACAGGGGAAAAGGAGAGCTTGAAGAACTTTAAGGATTCTAAAGCCACTCAAAAATTTGACTCACTTTTTCAAGATCATAAGCTCAAGAACCTG
The DNA here is from genome assembly GCA_913061265.1 of uncultured Halobacteriovorax sp. Lineage (GTDB taxonomy): Bacteria > Bdellovibrionota > Bacteriovoracia > Bacteriovoracales > Bacteriovoracaceae. The sequence continues at coordinate 619,722 of CAJXVS010000002.1, forward strand.
GTTTATAAACTAGGCTTTCAGGCTCAGACGGCTGAACTTCTTTTTAAGAGCGCAAGAAGTGAGATTGAAGCCTTACTAGATCCTTTTTCTTACTTTGAACGTTGTAAAAGTAAAGAAGGTCTTAAGAAAGTAGCTGATGGAATAAACTGGAATGCAATCTATTGCATGCGAGATATTCTTAGGGAGCTTCCACAGCTTTATCTATCAAGACAAACAAGTATCGAAAGAAGTGAGTTTATAGAAATTATAAAAAGCTTTTACGCAACTGATGAAGACCTTCAAAGTAATTCATATAGAGATAAGAAGATAGACTCTTTTCAAGAGTCGTATTGGAACCTTGTTAACAAAGCCTCAACTCTGGCTAAGTTACCAGTGGAAGATATTTTGTTAAACATGACGATGCGCTCATCCGTTATCAATAAAATCGACCGAGTTACGGGAGATTCTATTTCAGAGATCGTTCATAAAGTAATGACGGCGAAACCTAAACTTAAAGCAGATAAACTCTTTAAGGTCCTTAGTGAATTTGTAGATTATCAAGACCTAAGACCAGAGTCGAAGATGTCCAAGTCTGATCGAGAACATTCTACCATGGTGAGAGGCATGTTAAAGATTGTTAGGGAGTATAGGGAAGGCCTGTGAAGTTAGTTCTTTATGGAGGGGGGCATGAAGAGGAAAATCTTCATCTAGATGCAGAGGCCATAAGACTGGCCAGAGTTGATGACCCTCGAGTTACTTATATTCCTTCATGTTCTTATGATTCTGAAGCCGACTTTATCGCCTTTGTTCAAAACTACAGGAAATTAGGTCTAACTAAGTTTATTCACTTTCCAATAGATGTCCCCTACGATCAAGTCTTACTTGGGGAAGCTTTTAGTAGCGATATCATCCACCTCTCAGGAGGAAATACCTTTTATTTCTTAAAGTACTTAAAGAAAACAAAGATGCTCAGCCGTCTGAAGAACTTTGTTCGAAATGGGGGAGTGCTAACAGGCATGTCTGCCGGAGCCATATTGATGACTCCGGATATTAAGACTGCTGGTTATCCAAAGTTTGACTGCGACGATAACGATGAAAATATAACGAACCTAAAAGCGATGAACATCGTTCCTTTTGAATTCTTTCCTCACTATAAAAATTCAGACCGTTACGAAAAAGAACTTATTACCCAATCTAAAAAGGTTATGGTTCCGGTCTATGCCGTGCCTGATCATTCGGGGATTGTTATTGAAGGAAATACTTTGAAATTTGTGGGGAAGACGGTGTGTTTCTTACGGGGAAAGAAGATTCCTTTATCTAATCATTTACGACTGGTGTAGAAGGCCTTGTCCAGATAAACCAAAGCACTAAAAGACCCGTTAGAGTGACGATCAATTTAATCCAAAGAAAGACTTTTACAAAGACCAAGGTGTAGCCAAATAAAAGACTAATCATCAAAGTCGAGATTTTCTTAATTCTTAAGCGGATAACCCCATGGTCTTCCCAATCCTTTATAAGAGGGCCAAACATCTTGGTCTCTAGTAACCATCTATGAAGATCATCGGATCCTTTTGAAAAACAAAAAGCTGCAAGTAAGGCAAAGGGAGTTGTAGGAAGGAGAGGAAGAAAGACTCCGATAAAGCCTAGGATAAGGCATAAGATTCCTAAGGTAATCCACAGCGCCTTCATCCTTTCTTTCTCGCCTTAACTAAGAATCGTCTCGGTGCGGGATGACCTTCAATAGTCTTACTTAAATCATTTGGATCAAGAGAATCTTTCAAGGTCTTAAAGCTTTCAGGATTCCATTTTGTGCTTCGTTGCTCGTCTGAGGTCATGTCCGTATCGGCAATGACTTCTATAGCTTCAAACTTTGCTTTTTTTAGCCAGTTCATTGTGCAAGAAAGAGTTGGAATAAAATAAATATTCTTCATTCCGGCGTAGCGATCTTCTGGGAACAGAGCAAATGAATCAGTACCTGGAATTCCAATTGTCTCTAGGATCAATTCTCCACCAGGCTTTAAGGCCTCCCTTAGATCAATAAGTTGTTCTAGGGGATGGCGGTGATGGTAGATGATTCCCATGAAGAGGATTTTATCAAAGAGGTTCTTAAAATGTTTACAGTGCTCGACCCCAAGGAGTTCAAACTTTAAGCATTCATGTTGATAGATCTTATTGAGAAACATGAACTGGGCCTGGCATCTTGGAATAGGGTCTATGCCTAAGACTAGTTTGGGATTCAGTTTCGCCATTTGAAACATGAAGTATCCATTATTACAGCCTACATCTAGGATCACTTTATCTTTAATATCACCAAGGGCCTCTTTGAAGCGGTCCCATTTAAAGTCGCTTCTCCACTCTGCGTCGAGGGTCCCAAAACTAAGATCAAAGGGGCCTTTTTTCCATGGGATAAGAAGCTCACAAGCTTTAGAAAGCTGCTCTTTGTCATTAACATCAAGTTCAAGGGCCTGCTTTAACCCAGCTGAACCGCTTCTTTGCCAGTGCAGTTCACGGGCCTCGACGATCTCCTGAAGGGAGGCTATATCGCAGCTTTTATCAAAGGGCTTTAGATATTCAAGGTGGTTCATGGCGTTATGTATAACGCAGTCAAAAGCAAAAAGTCACGACTTACCTATCCACATATAAATTGTTTAGCTATAGTATGTGTTTATGAGCTTAGAAAAAGACAACAATATTATATGGATCCTCGAAAGTGATCGAGGACAACAACTCAAGTATCAACAACTTCTTGAAGATGTTTGTTTGATTAGATTCTTTGATTCTCTTGAAGAATTTAAGAACTTCTTCAATGGTAATAGATCAGAATCTCCTTACTTGCTCATTGCTGAGTTAAACCTAAGCGATGGAAGCTTCTTAAACTTTCTCACCCTAGAGGAAAAAGGGCTTCAAAGAAGCTTTCCCTTTATCATCGTCACGGGTCAAGATGAGATTGAGAATATCCGCCTTTGCTACGAAGAAGGTGCCCTTGATTACTTAGTAAAACCAGTGAATCGAAATGAACTGACTTATAAGATTGAACTGATCTTAAAGTCCGATCGAAGAATTAAAAGAAAGATTAGACCTTCAGTTCGTCTTGATGGGCTAGAGATTGCTGGCCTGACCTCTAAACAGACTCAATTACTTAGTCTTTTCATTACTTCAAACGAAAGAAAGATCAATAGAACAGATATCCTAGATAAAGTCTGGGATAGTAATAATGTTCATCCTAAAACAATCGACGTCCATCTTTATAACTTAAGGCGTAAACTTGACCCATTCGGCTATATTATTAGATCCGAAGGGGGAGGGGCTTGGTCACTTATTTCTAATAAGAAGTAGGGCCTTCCCTAGAGAGACATTCCTTAGGTTTTAACGTATACTCCCCTCAAATCAGTTTTATTTCTAATGAGGTGCAGTATGAGCAAAGTGAAATCAACGCTTACGGCGGGTTCGAAAACTTATGACATTTATTCTTTAGCTAAGGCCAAAGCAGAAGGTCTAAGTGAGATCGATAAGCTTCCAAAGAGTTTAAAAGTATTATTAGAGAATCTTCTCCGTCATGAAAATGGAACCACGGTTACATGGGATGATGTTCAGGCCCTTAATGATTGGACCAAGACTAAAAGCTCAGATAGAGAAATCGCTTATCATCCAGCTAGAGTTGTCATGCAAGACTTTACAGGTGTTCCAGCAGTTGTAGACCTTGCGGCCATGCGTGAAGCTATGGAAACTCTTGGTGGCTCAGCTAAAAAGATCAACCCCTTAACTCCAGTAGACTTGGTTATTGATCACTCAGTTCAGGTTGAACATTTTGGCGATAAAGACGCTTTTGAAAAGAACGTTGAAATTGAATATGAAAGAAATGCCGAAAGATATAATTTTCTAAAGTGGGGGCAAGGCGCCTTTGAAAACTTTAGAGTAGTGCCTCCGGGAACAGGAATCATTCACCAAGTAAATCTTGAATACTTAGCCGACGTCGTTTGGACAAACGAAGGTGTGGCCTATCCTGATACTTGTGTGGGAACAGACTCACATACAACAATGATCAACGGACTCTCAGTTCTTGGTTGGGGTGTTGGTGGAATTGAAGCAGAAGCTGCCATGCTTGGTCAGCCTGTTACGATGCTTATCCCTGAAGTTGTTGGATTTAAATTAACAGGTAAGATGAGTGAAGGGCTAACAGCTACCGATCTTGTTTTAAATGTTGTTCAAAAACTTCGCGAGCATGGAGTTGTTGGAAAGTTCGTAGAGTTCTACGGACCAGGAATGAGTGATCTAACTCTTGCCGATCGTGCCACTCTTGCCAATATGGCCCCTGAGTACGGAGCTACTTGTGGCTTCTTTCCCATTGATGATAAAACAATTGATTACCTAAAGTTCACAGGGCGTGATGATCAAACTGTTGCCTTAGTTGAAGCCTATGCAAAAGAGCAGGGACTTTGGACTAATAAAGGTGACGCCGATCCAGTATTCAGTTCAACTGTTGAACTAGATATGAGCACAGTTCTTCCATGTATCTCTGGTCCTAAGAGACCTCAAGATAAGATTGAACTTACTCAAGGTGTTGAAGCTTTTACGAAGCATATGGCTGACGCTTACAAAGCCTCACCAGAAGATATTAAGAAAGAATATGATGTAGAAGGGCAAGACTATAAGATGAAGCACGGGAATGTTGTCGTTGCTGCCATTACTTCTTGCACCAATACTTCAAACCCTTCGGTTCTTATGGCCGCAGGTCTCGTTGCTCAAAAAGCAGTAGCAAAGGGAATGAAAGTTAAACCATGGGTTAAGACTTCATTGGCCCCTGGATCAAAAGTCGTGACTGATTATTTAGTTGAATCAGGTCTTCAACAAGACTTAGATGCTCTTGGCTTTCATCTTGTTGGTTATGGTTGTACTACTTGTATTGGTAATACAGGACCTCTACCAGCTCCTATTTCAAAATGTATCAATGATAATAACTTAGTCGCTACTTCAGTCTTATCTGGAAACAGAAACTTTGAAGGGCGTATCTCTCCTGATGTTAAAGCTAACTATCTAGCTTCTCCACCACTCGTTGTTTGTTACGCTCTTGCTGGGTCTATCCTAGAGAACGTGGCAACTGACTCACTTGGAAAAGATAGAGATGGAAATGATGTTTACTTAAAAGATCTTTGGCCTACAAATGCTGAGATCGCTGACGTTATATCAAAGCACTTAACTTCAGAGATGTTTAAGAATCGTTATTCAAATGTTTTTGAAGGTGATGATAAGTGGCAGGCCGTCAACGCTCCTAAAGGAGAGAAGTTTGATTGGGATCCAAAATCTACTTATATTAGAAACCCAACTTTCTTTGATAATATCAAAGAAGGTGTTGTTGATTCTTTTAAGGTTGAAAACGCGAGTATCCTCGCTCTTATGGGGGACTCAGTAACGACGGATCATATCTCACCTGCTGGCGCTATCGCTGTAGAGGGCCCTGCAGGAGTTTACTTAAAAGAAAATGGTGTTAAACAACATGATTTTAATTCTTTTGGATCACGCCGTGGAAATCACGAAGTGATGATGAGAGGAACATTCGCCAATATCAGAATCAAGAATGAAATGGTTCCTGGTGTTGAAGGTGGCTATACAAAACATATCCCAACTGGCGAACAGATGAGTATCTACGACGCTGCTATGAAGTACATCAGTGAAGGAACTTCACTAGTTGTGATTGGCGGAAAAGAATACGGAACAGGATCTTCAAGAGACTGGGCCGCTAAGGGAACTAACCTTCAAGGCGTTAAAGCCGTTGTGGTTGAATCCTTTGAAAGAATTCACAGATCAAACCTCATTGGAATGGGCGTTATGCCGCTTCAATTCAAAGCTGGAGAGTCGAGAAAGACTTTAGGTCTTGATGGATCTGAGAAGATCTCATTAAAGCAAGTGGGGGATCTTAAGCCGCAGATGGAATTTGAACTGACTGTGACTAAGTCTGACGGGTCTGTTGTTTCAACTAATGTTGTCTCAAGAGTGGATACTGAGGATGAGTTAAGTTATTTTAGAAATGGCGGGATTCTTCACTATGTATTGAGAAGACTAAACTCTTAATAATTTTAAAAATGAATCATTAAAAAGGCCTCCTATTCAGGAGGCTTTTTTATTCTAAAAAATTGCAGGTCATTTTATTTTTTAATATCAAGCTTCGCTTTCTTTGAAATCATCTGACGATGCATCATTATCTCAATTCTATCGAATCTTTCTTTTAATTTTGCATTCTCAATTTTTATACTGGCAATCTCACGTGTTTGGAGTGTCGATATCCTTTCTTTAAGCATTAGAATTTCAGCATCTTGTTTCTTGATTTTATCTTTAAGAACATCGGATTCATTGAGTTGCTCAATAAGTCCTTGCATAACGTAGAATTGAAGATGGTTGTATTTTACTCTAAGAAAACCTTCTTTATCTTTCTCGACAAGTTCAGGAAAGAGAGCTTTAAGTTCTTGAGCAATAACACCAAGACTTTTGGTATCTCCAAAATGACGATCAGGGAACTCCTCTTTTCTCCAAACCCATTCAACTGCTCTTAGCTTTTTCATTTTTTTGCTAACAGTATCAATTGCCTTGACCTTTTTCTTGAACCTTATATCTGAGGAGCAAGTTCCTGTTATAAGTCCCCCCCCAAAGTCTTGAAGACAACCGTTTGAACCGGCATTCCCAATTCTAATATCCCCAAGGACAGTTAGCTTTTGAGAGGGAGTGTTTGTTCCAATACCAACATTTCCAGCTGCATCTATCCTTAGTCTTTCGACATTCCCTGTAGCAAAGCCAAGCTGACCCGCTCCCATACTACTCATTCCCGAATTCATATCACTTTTAAAGGAATATTGTGGGCCTGCTTGTGATCCAGAAACAACTAGACCTTGGCTTGAAAAATCTACTACTGAAAGATTTCCGATAATCATGGAAATTGTTCCTGATGTCCCTGCTGCTAATCCTGAAGTTAAGTCTCCTTTGAAGCTAAGAGCTGGAGAGTTTGATCCTGATGTAGCTGCTTGAATTACAACTTCTTGAAGTCCATTAACGGAAAAGCCAATCTTATCTGGGCCCGCTGGAAACATTCCGGTATCAGTATCACCGTTAAAACTATAAGAAGGACTAGCAGAACCACTTGTAGCAACTGCTCTAAATTGTCCTGTCATTGGAACTGAACCATTGGCCTGAAAGTCTCCACCACCACCGGCGGCAGTATCAATCCATGCGGCTCCATTATAAAAATTCATTGAGTTTGTCGTCGTATTATAAATATGAAGCCCATTATCAGGAGAACCTATGGCGTTTCTTTGAGCTGTGGTCATCCTAGGCATTAGAAAACCTTGAGTGGTTGAACTTATTTCAACGATTGCACTGGCAGGAGGTGAGGCTATTCCAATACCAATTCCACCAGAAGGAGAGACATTTAGTCTTTCAACGCCTCCTGTGGCTAGGGCAAGGTTATCCGCGGAAGGAGAATAGATTCCGGTGTTTGTATCAGCCGTAAAAGTGTAAGAAGGAGCGGCTGCGGATCCTGTTGAAGATTCAATCGAGGCAACTCCTATAATATTATTTGAGGCCAATTGAAAGTTACCCGTCATGGCCAACGATCCATTTGCCATTAAATTTCCGGTTGCCCATCCTGCCGAAATATCCTGACAGTTTGTTCCTGATTCATCACAGATTTGCTCGGCACGTATTCCTGAAGCACCAACAACATGGAGGAGGGAGGAGGGATTATTTGTTCCAATACCAACATTACCAGCTGCATCGATAATCATTCTTGACGTTCCTCCAGTAGAGAAGCCAAACTTATCAACAGCATTTCTATAAATCCCAGTATCTGTGTCTCCAGAAAAAGTATAACCAGGAGCTGCTTGTGTACCAATATTCCCAAGAAGGACGCCGGTCATGGCGCCTGTGCCATCAATGTTTAAATAAGTATCAACAAGTTTTGCTGCTGAGACTGAACTGTTTGCAAGGTCAACAGTTCCAATAGTTCCATCAACAATCTCTGCTGTTGATATTGAACTAGCTGCAAGAGTTGGGTTTGGATAAGTTCCAGCGAGGGAGCCACCAGCCGCTCCTGAAGGAGCACCACCGGCTCCAACCCATGATAAAGTACCTGAACCATCGGTTGATAAAACTTGTGAAGCCGTTCCATCATCAGCTGGAAGTATAAGGGTATAGTCAGCGGCTAGAGCATTAGGAGCTTGAATTGAAATCTTCTCTGACCCATTTCCACCATTTTCCCCTAGCTGAATAGCTTGTTCATTTCCCATTAGTAGGGGACCAGTTATGGTTCCACCAGCAAGTGGTAGCTTAGTAGCACTTGCATTATCCACATAATTCTTAGTCGCGCCGTCTTGTGGGTTAGTAGGGTCAACAACATTTTGAATAGGATTTGTTCCCATATCAATAAGACCTGACATTGTTCCGCCAGTTAGATCTAACTTTGTCGTAAGAGTTGAAGTATTTCCACCAACGGCATTGTCGACATAGTTTTTAGTCGCGCCGTCTTGTGGGTTAGTAGGATCAACAACATTTTGAATAGGGTTTGTTCCCATATCAATAAGACCTGACATTGTTCCGCCAGTTAGGTTTAACTTTGTCGTAAGAGTTGAAGTATTTCCACCAACAGCATTATCGACATAGTTCTTAGTCGCGCCGTCTTGTGGGTTTGTAGGATCAACAACATTTTGAATAGGGTTTGTTCCCATATCAATAAGGCCTGACATTGTTCCGCCAGTTAAATCTAATTTTGTCGTAAGAGTTGAAGTATTTCCACCAACAGCATTGTCTACATAGTTCTTAGTGGCGCCGTCTTGTGGGTTAGTGGGATCAACAACATTTTGAATAGGGTTTGTTCCCATATCAATAAGGCCTGACATTGTTCC
>CAJXVS010000003.1 GCA_913061265.1 uncultured Halobacteriovorax sp.
TACGAGATCATGCCTAGTCTCGTGGGCTCGGAGATGTGTATAAGAGACAGTCGCTCAACTAATTCGGAAAAACCTACCTATACTCCTAGGCCTGAGAATACATTAAAATTTAATTAAACAACTTTGATAGGAAATCTTCATGAGAACCCAATTTACAATTGTAAGTCTTATTATTTTGGCTGCCCAAGGTGCACTGGCATACTTCTATCCTCTTTCAGCTTGGGGTTTTATTATAACTGCACCACTTTTTCTTTTAGGTGTTTATGAAATGCTTCAAAGAAAAAGAACCTTGATGAGAAACTACCCTCTCTTTGGAAGAATGCGGTATGTGATGGAAATTCTAAGACCTAAGATCTATCAATACTTTGTTGAATCAGATACTGATGGAACACCTATCTCTCGAATCTACCGTTCACTTGTTTATCAACGTGCCAAGAGGCAAACAGCGACAACTCCTTTTGGAACTCAACTTGATGTTTACGAGCCAGGGTATGAATGGGTAAATCATTCAATGAACCCTCTTCCATTAGAAGATGTTAAAGCAGATGACCTTCGTATAACTGTTGGTGGGCCAAGTTGCGCAAAACCATATAGCCTTTCAATCTTAAATATCTCAGCCATGAGTTATGGCTCACTAAGCTCTACCGCCATCGAGGCCCTCAATTGGGGAGCGAAGATTGGTGGCTTTGCACATAATACTGGAGAAGGTTCAGCCTCAATCTTTCACCTCAAACATGAAGGTGATCTCATCTGGCAAATTGGAACAGGTTACTTTGGGTGTAGACATGAAGATGGAACTTTTAACCCCCAAGCCTTTGCTGAAAGGGCCAATTCACCTTCAGTGAAAATGATTGAAATCAAGCTCTCTCAAGGAGCAAAACCTGGGCATGGCGGAATTCTTCCTGCGAAGAAAAACACTCCCCTTATTGCAAAAGCTAGAGGCGTTGAACCCTATACAACTGTTTCTTCCCCATCGAATCATTCTTCATTTTCAGATCATAAAGGTCTTTTAAACTTTGTAGCTGAGCTCAGAGAACTTTCAGGTGGAAAACCAGTAGGATTTAAACTCTGCTTTGGTAATCCCGTAGATTTTGAAAACCTTTGTAAGGCCATGGTTGAGACAAAGATACTTCCAGATTTTATTTCAATCGATGGTGGCGAAGGTGGAACTGGAGCTGCCCCCCTTGAGTTCTCAAACTCAATTGGAATGAGCTTAAGAGATGGACTTATCTACGCAACGGACTATTTAAAAGCTTATGACCTTAAAAAAGATATTAAAGTTCTGGCCTCAGGAAAGATCCTAACAGGTTTTGATATTATTCGCGCTATTTCTATTGGAGCAGACGCTTGTTATTCAGCAAGAGGAATGATGCTCTCTCTAGGATGTATTCAGGCCCTAGAATGTAATACAAATAAATGCCCAGCAGGAGTTGCTACGCAAAATCCAGCGCTCTACAAGGGGCTTGATGTCGCTGATAAGCATTACCGAGTTGCAAGTTATCATCACGAGACAGTTCATGCAGTGGCTGAGATGTTAGCCTCTATGGGACATAAAGATACTCTGAAACTCAACAGGTCTTCTGTCTGGAGGCGTGTGTCTCCTACAATTATTAGAAGTTACTGTGAGTTATTTCCGGATAAGAATATTGGATCTTCTCTTTTAGAGAATGCACCAAAGAGTACAGCCTCTTAAAAAAGAGACTGAGCTTTCTTAAACTCTCTAGAAGAAATAATCCCAGCACTACCAGAGAACTCTCTTGAGAGTTCTTGTTGCTGGGCGACTCTTTGCCTGCTCGGTGGATGAGTTGAGAGAGCATCGGTAAAAGAGGCCATAACTCTATTTTGCCCGCTCTTATGTTGCTCTTCCATCTTTAATAGTTCTGCATAAAAGTTACCTACATATCCAGAATGAAAGCCGGCCTTCATTGCCGTTTTAAATCCGATACGATCAGCTTCCATTTCATCCTCTCTAGAGTTTGCCATGAATTTAAATTTTTGAATAAGGAGTCCACCTGCCCCTCCAGCTAGAGCCCCATAGGCTGCCACTCTCTGAAGACAATCTCGGTCATCTTCTCTACAAAGTTTCTTGCCTAAGAAAAAACCTCCTGCCCCTCCAATCAATCCCCCAATAGCTCCGTATATAAGGGACTTCTTTTGTTCAGACTTTGCTTTGTTCATCCTCTCAGCCGTATGCCTAGCTTGAACATGTCCAATCTCATGACCAACAACTCCTGCCAGTTCTGCTTCAGTCTTAGCCATCTTTAGTAGGGGTGTCGTTACAAAAACTTGCCCTGCAGGAAGAGCAAAGGCATTAACCATCTTTGCGTCCACTAAGGTAAATTGGTATTGGTAAGGGTTTCCATTTAAACCGTTAGCCGAAGCTATCTTATGCCCTAAGTTAGAAATATATCCCTGAGCATAACTATTCTTAACAGGAGGATATTCTTTCATCATTTGAGGTAAGTACTCTTGAGTCATTTTCTTTTCGTCAGCGACACTAAGAGCGGTATCCTGCCCCTTATTATCTCCTTCTCTATAACGAGACTTCTCAGAACTAGAACAACTTGCGATTAAGATAGGAAGGGCTGACAAGAATGCCCTTCTTCCTAAAGAAGTAGAACATAGGGCGCTTAAGTCTTGATTCATTTTATTAAGAATTATTTTTTGGTCCATTAGATTCTCCAAATCATTTAAGAATGATTATTATAATCTTTCTGGAGAAGATTTCACTTATTTTTTAAGGCGTATTAGCTAACTTTTTCCAAAGATTGAAAATGGTTCTACAGATTCTTCCATAGTTCCCTTTACATCTAAAAAGAAAAGTTCCTCTAGGTTCACATCAAAATAGTAGGCCATTTTTAATGCTAATTCTAATTGAGGTAAGCTCTTACCTGACTCAATTGAGTGGATAGTTTGCCTAGTCGTTCCTACACCTTCAGCTAATTCTTGTTGGGTAACGCCGTAGTCTCGCCTGATGTCTTTTAAATTGTTTGTAATCATACAATTATTCCTGACCGTAGTTATTCACCTTAAAAAGGTGCGCCTAATATCGTAAACTTTACATTACATTACAATAGGCATGTAAAGTATGCATTACACCCCCACCTTGCATTTTTCTCCATAAAAGCTACATTAGGTTTGTAAACAAGCCCACCATAAAGAGGTAAAGAATGGCTGACGTAAAAGACAAGATACTTGGATCCTTTAAGACTCTCGAGAAGAACTTCATCGATTTCGCTCATAACAGTGAAATCCAAAAGACTATCGAAAGTGTAAAGAAAATGAAAACAAAGAGACAAAAGCAAGTCGATAAGATGTTGAATTCAAACATCAAAGAGCTTCGCAAGGGATATAACAAAGAAGTTAAGAACATGAAGAAGTTCTTTGAAAGCGAGATCGCAAAGACTAAGAAGCTTCTAGATCAGCAACTTAAAGAGCTTGAAAGCATCAAGAAAACTGTTGAGAGACATTTAGATGATGTGACTTCTGTAGCAAGAAAGGCCACAGGAACTTCTAAGACAAAGAAAAAAGCCACTAAGAAAAAGGCGTCGAAAAAGAAGGTAGCTAAAAAGGCGACAAAAAAGAAAGTAGCTAAGAAGACGACTAAAAAGAAAGCGGTCAAGAAAGCTCCTGCTAAGAAAAAGAAAGTAACAAAAAAGAAGACAAAATAAGGATTTAGACCGGTCTTAGGATCGATTTAATGTGCCCGAATTGCCTCCAGGACAGAGCTCCTGGCCTGGAGGCTCCCCTACAACCCATCGAAATCACTAAAATCTATAAGATAGTTCTTGAGTCAATCCCTCGCCTAACCGATGAGATTATATGCCCAAGATAGATAATATTCTTCAACAACAACCTCTAGAGATAGCCAATAAGGTTATGGAGGCCATAGACAGGCGTGAGAAACTTAAAAACGTCGGAAAGAGCGTCTATAGTGGGGACCTGTCTTGGAAAAAAGTTACAACAGAGAGTGAGCATCATAAACTAGCTAAATACCAGCCTAACCAACCCTCTCTCTCTAGCCTGACTCAAAATCACTCAAAAAAACTCGACATTATTTAGCTCTGCGCCATAACAGAACTCTTGCCAAGCCCTCAAAATCTCAGTAAAACATATCTCACAGTGCCCAGGTGGTGAAATTGGTAGACACGCTAGACTTAGGATCTAGTGCCTTTGGTGTGGAGGTTCAAGTCCTCTCCTGGGCACCAACTCTTTTTTAGAGATTCCACTTAAAAAATCATTTTAAATTTATTGATTGAGTGTTTGAAGCTAGCCCTAACTAGCTTTGCGTTCGATCTTATTGAGCTTCTGCTCGAGCTCGGCCATCTTGTTTTTAAGTAAGTTGTTCTCTGTTGTTAAGCCAACAGCTTCTTTCTTCTTAGAATCAAGCTGAGAACTTAACCTCTGCGTATCCATAGACATCTTTTCTCTAGAGGTTTCAAGTTGTTTTAACTTTAACGCTAACTTAGCTTCTCTACCTGATGATGGAGACTTTCCACCTGAGGACATCTTCCCTCTTCCCTTATTCGCTGACTCTACTTGAGCATTTAAGAATTTCATTTTCTGTTCTAGTTGCTTGCAACGGATCGTAATGGCCTTTGTCTGATCAGAGATTTTTCCATTTTCGATTTTCAGGGTTTGAATCTCTTTATCTTTGTCCTTTAATTCCATTGAATGATCAGCGCTTGGCTTAGAGTCTTTATCTTTTAAGATGGTCGCTTCTGTCTCTTTTTGTTTAATCTCTCGCAAGGCCGCTCGAAGCTTAACTTCAAGGTTGGCTTTTTCAACTTTAAACGCTTGCATCGCCTCTAAAGCAGCACGGTTTTGCTCTTTAACTCTTTCTAGCTCTACATTTTCTTTATGGTTGCCGTCTTGTTTTCCCATCTCGATACGACGATTCATATTGTCGATAGTCCTATCTTTTACTTCAATTTGACTCTGAAGAAGCCTATTTTCATTCGAGACCTTCTTCATTTCAACAGCGAGGTCGTTATCCCCATCTTTACTTTTTGAATCAAGGACGGTGTTTATTCTTTGTTCTAACTGCTCAATCTTTTTATCTTTGTTTTCTAAGGCTACAGATTGGCTTTCTTTTAATTTATCAAAAGCAATATCTCTAATTGAGATTTCTTTCTTAAGAAGATCAACACTTCCTTTTAATAGTTTAAACTCTTTTGTCTCTTCACTATTAGCTGACGTAATATTATCATTTTCACTAGTCTGACTCTCTTCATATAACTTTGTTTTTAGTGAACTGTTTTCTTCTTTAATTGTATCAAGGACTTTTTTCATCCTAAGGATTTGTTCATCCCTCATGGCTACGGCCTGAAGAGATCTTTCTTTTTCCAATTTTTCTTTTGTTCTTTGAACTGAATCAAGCTTCTCCGCAATAAGCCTATCAGATGAATTATCTGCGATTCCTCTTGCAACTGCCTCACCTAATTCTTCACTTCCTAATCCCTCTTTAAAAACCTGCTTTAGTTCTTCTTCGATTTCTTCAATACTAGAGGTCTCTTCTCCATTTCTCATTTTCTCTAAGTTCGCATTTAGTTTTTCAGTAATCTTTCTTTTCTTCTCTTCCCACTCACCACTTAGAATTAATTCTTCTTGATCATGCTTTCTTTTATTTCTTGCCCGCATTTCTTCACGGACATTTCCTAATTCAACATCTTCTTGTTCAGTTTTTTCCGTTTTAATATTTAAAATTTCTTCTTGCTGATTCTTCTTAGACTTAGGAGCACCCTGAGAATTGAGGTTCTTAAATTTTAGAACACCTTTTTCTTCTTCTTCGCCTCCTAAAGACTTAACAAAGAGGTCTTTTTCTTTCTTCTTTTCAGTCGAGCCAATGATTGTTTTAAAATCATCTTTTTCTTCTTCACCACCAGAGACCTTCTTACTAAACTCTTCTTCATCTTCTAGGCCTTTAACATTTTGAACTTCATCTTCTTCATCTTCTAGGCTTTTAATATTTTGAACTTCAGTTTCTTCATCTGAGTTAGATAGAGTTACGACATCATCAACTTCAAGCTCCGTTAGATTATCTAATACGGTTTGCAGAAATTCTTCTTTATCTAAACCACCCTTTACAGTGTTAATCGTTTCTTCAACCTCTTCGGCCATGGTTTCGCTCTTAAAGCACTTTAAGATTAACTCTCTATCATTTTGCTCTAATTGAGTAATAACGGACTGATCAGGAAATTTCCTTAAATACTTAGCAATGTCGCGAATATTTAAGTCTTCATCAAGAGGTGCATCCTCTTCATTTTCTCGATATTTTTTTATAAATTGAACGAGTTTTTTAATATTAGGTAAATTTCGAGTTTCCTCTATTCCTTCTTCTTCAAAGGTTTCAACGATAGAACCCGGAATATTTTCGTAGGTAACTTCAACTTCTTCTTGGGATAGCTTAATCTTACTCGTGATATTATTTTTCCTAAGCTCTTTATGCTCTTCGTAAGTATAGAGTTGATTAATAAGCACTGAAGGAAAAAAGTCCTTACTTAAAGAGGACTCGTCTTTTAGCCAAACCCCAGTAAAGAGAAGCTTGTTAGACTTTTCTAGATAGTGAAGATCAAGAGCATGAGTTTGTTTGGAGCAGATATTAAGAAGGCCCACATAAGCGTTAGAGCTCTCCTTATCTTGAAGAGATTGAAGGATATAGTCCTTATACATCTTTGATACTGGAGCTGTAATTTGAACGACTAAGGCGTCCTCTGTTACTCCATAATCAACATCAAGAGGGAACCAACCAAGGTCTTCTTTTGCTAAAAAAGAGAAGAAGGAAGATCCAGCCGATAAAAATGTTCTAAGACCTGAAACATCAGCTTTCTCACTATGAGCAAATTTAGTCACTATGTCTGAATAGTACCCAACTGTCAGAGGATTACTAAACTTTGTTGAAAAGCTTTTTTGAAGGATCTGCTCATAAGCCGACTCCATTTGAACGACAGCACTTTTTGTAAAGAATCTTTCGAGGATTACTTTACCAATATCAGATTTTGCAAAGTCAGGGTTAAAAATGACATCTCCCTGATTATTAAAGAATTCTTGTGTTTGACCAATGTTTTGAAAACTAAGAATTCTAGAGTCTTCGAAAAGTGCATTTTCTTCAAGAGAGAGACTCTCCGGCTTTAGAATGTATAGGGGAGCCCTATTATCGAGTTCATCGATAGATTGAACCACTTCAAGAATATCAAGGCTTAACACCTCTTCAATTTCTTGAGATAGTTTCTCGAATAAATTTAGAATAAGAATCTTATCTTGTTCCAAAATGTCCTCTATACTCCTGAGATTTCTAGATACTTAGCGTGATCTGAATCTCTGTTTTCAAATTCGTTAGTTATTATCTTTTTTAATCTTTTTGTTAATACTGTTTCTAGCTGAGCACCTCTTTCCATTAAATTCTTAAACAGAGAGCTTGCATCTCCTCTTTCAAAGTTGAGGTCTCGAAAAGGAAGGCGATTATTTACAAAGATAATCAAACCTTCGATATCTGAAATTTCCCCTTCTCTTAGTCCTAGAGGAAAACCCTTTCCATTAATCTTTTCATGATGAACTTCGATAAAGTGAACGAGACCAGGATTAGAAATCCTCTTGCTGAATAAACTAGATGCTCTCGAAGCGCTATTTTTTGAATGATTGAGAAAGGTTTCTTTTTCGCTTTCGCTCAAAGCTTCTTCCCATTCTGATCCATTATTTCTTTCGTTTTCAAGTGCTGAAATGAGATTTGTACTTAGAGTGACTTCATCTAGGCTACAGTCAAAGAGAAACGAGATATGATAGAGGTCTCTTAAAAGGTTAGTGTCTAGATAACCTACGACGACTCCAAGACAAACAAGCATAGATCCAATCACGCTTGATCTCTTAAACAATTCAGTACTTGATTCAAAGAGAAGATCTTCTTCTTCTTCAGAAAAAGAATAGAAGGTTTGCGCGCAAACAAAAGCTAAATCGAGCATGCCGACTTCTTCTTCCGCGTTCCAGTACCCCTTAGCTAACCACTCAATAAGTCCTTCACGAATCTCAGCCTTGTCAGACTCTTCCTCTGCTTCAACAAAGGACTTGAATAGCTCTAGTCCTAACGAACAATAATGTTCATTAATCTGTGGCTCTATCTCTAAAGTTTTATTGGCCTTTAAAAATTTGTTTAAGTAACTTTTTTGAATCCAGTCGCCTGAGTTGAATAGATTGATCCTCTTGCCGCTAGTCATGGTCCAAAATATCTGACCTACAGAAAAGTGCATTTCCATAATATTTAATACAAGAGGTTTCGATTCAATAGAAATCGGTTCGCGAAATTCTACTGATTCCTCTTCATCTTCCAAAAGGAAGCTTGCATTTTCTGACTGGTTTTTGCTCATAAGATATTACACCTCATGATCTTTTCGGGTTTTAAGTATATAGAATTAATGAAATCTTTATTTAAAAAGATACAGGAACAAAGTATTTCCCTCAGTTACCTAAAGGATTTTACTCGGGAATAGAACCTATTGATTCTAGGTCTAAACTTGGTTGGGATTAAAACATCTATAGGCATGATCCGCACTTAGTTCCGTCACTGGCGGATAAGCACTACGACACTCATCAGTTGCATTCCAACATCTTGGATGAAAATGACAACCTGAAGGTGGATTCATTGGACTAGGAATATCACCTTCTAGGATGATCCTGTCTGGATTCACATTTGGATTAGGATTAGGAATAGCTGAGAACAATGCTTTGGTATATGGATGCCTTGCAGCTCCATAAAGCTCACTAGACTTTGCTACTTCAACCATATTTCCGAGGTACATAACAGCAACTCTATTTGAAATATACTCTACAACTTTTAGATCATGAGCAATAAAGAGATAAGTTAGTCCTAAGTCTTTTTGTAAATCCATCATCAGGTTTACAACTTGGGCCTGAACAGAAACATCAAGAGCGGATACTGGCTCATCACAAACGATAAATTCTGGCTCAACAGCTAGGGCCCTGGCAATGCAGATTCTCTGACGTTGTCCACCTGAGAACTCATGCGGGTATTTATTTAAAGCATCTGAAGGAAGTTGAACTTGATCAAGGAGTTGAAGAAGTCTTTTATGACGTTCTTGTTTGTCCATGAAGAGCTTATGAATTTCCATTGGCTCAGCTAAGATTCCACCAACAGTCATTCTTGGGTTAAGAGAAGCATAAGGATCTTGAAAGATGATCTGCATCTTTCTTCTCATCTCTCTCATTCCATCTTTATCAAGTGAAGTGATGTCCGTACCATTAAACTTAACTTCACCTGAAGTAGGTTCAATTAATCTCAGTAGAGAGCGTCCTAAGGTTGTTTTTCCACAACCAGACTCACCAACAAGACCTAAGGTTTCACCTTTTTTAATCTTAAAGCTCACGTTATTGACAGCGCTAACAGCTCCAACTTCGCGACCAAAAATCCCTCCATTGATAGGAAATCTTTTTGTTAAATTATTTACTTCAAGAATATATTCACTCATTTTATTTTCTCTCTTATTTAGCTTAAAGGATGAAAGCAAGCGGCATCATGACCAGGACTGATTTCACGAAGCTTTGGCTCCCCTTCACTCCCGCGGCACTTATCTGTTACATTTTTACATCTGTCTTGAAAGTTACAACCATCTGGAAGGTCAAATAATGAAGGAACCATACCTTCAATAGTTGGTAACCTACCTTTAGTTTGTCCTGACGTTGAATCAAATGAAGGAATCGATTCCATCAGACCTTTTGTATAAGGATGCTGAGGATGATTAAAAAGAGTCTTAACATCTGCTCGCTCAACAATTTGACCACAATACATAACGGCAACATCGTCACAAGTCTCAGCTACAACACCAAGGTCATGGGTAATCATAATGATCCCCATTCCAAGTTCTTTTTGAAGCTTATTCATAAGCTCTAATATCTGCGCTTGAATAGTAACATCTAGTGCAGTTGTCGGCTCATCAGCAATCAAGATATCTGGTTCACAGGCCAAAGACATGGCAATCATAACTCTTTGTCTCATACCACCTGAAAGCTGGTGAGGGTATTCAGTTACTCTTTGCTCTGGAGAAGGAATCCCCACTAGCTTTAGCATCTCTACTGCTTTTTCTTTTCTTTGTTCTTTAGATAATTCACTCTGATGGAGTTCAATCACTTCTTCAATTTGATTTCCTACTGTAAAAACAGGATTCAATGATGTCATTGGTTCTTGAAAAATCATGGCTATCTTATTTCCACGAATTCTTCTCATTTCATCAAAAGGAATCTCAAGAAGGTTTTCACCTCTATAATCAATTGTTCCATTGGCAATTCTACCTGGAGGAGTTGGGATAAGGCGCATGATAGAAAGTGCTGTAACAGACTTCCCAGAACCTGATTCGCCCACTACGCCTAGAGTTTTACCTTTGAATACTTCAAGGTTAACCCCATTAACTGCACGGATACGACCTCTATCAGTATTAAACTCAACACATAGGTCTTTGATTTCTAAAATTTTCTCTGCCATTAAGCAATTCCTGTTAAATTCAAGTTAAAGTCTACTTACCTTTTAGCTTAGGATCAAGTGCGTCACGAAGAGCATCTCCTAAAATATTTAGCGAGAGGACCACAATCCACATGGCCAGAGTTGCTGCAGCTAGTTGCCACCAAACACCTCGGGCTAATTCAAGCTTCGCATCATCAATCATTGTTCCCCAACTAGGTCTTCCTTGAACACCAAGGCCTAAAAAGGAAAGAATAACTTCAGCCTTAATGGCTGTTTGAAACTGAAGAGAAAAGTTAATGATAACAATATGAAGTACGTTAGGAAGGATATGAAGAAATAGCTTTCTAAAATCCCCTCCACCAATGGCAGCAGCTGCATGAACGTATTCTCTATCTTTATGGCGGATCACTTCACCTCTAATAAGACGGCAAAGGCCAACCCAAGAGGTAAGTCCTAGAGCCAAGTAAATGGCCACCAGGCCTTTTCCAAGGATAAAGGTAATCGCAACAAGAAGCATAATATAAGGAATCGAAGTAAAGGTTGTATAAAACCAGACGATGAATTCATCGATCTTACCACCGAAGTAACCAGCAGTTGCTCCGAGAGTCACACCAATCACCATAGAGATTAAAGCCGTTACAAGGCCAATCGACATGGCAACTTCAGTTCCCTTAACCATCTTATCAAAGACACTTCTCCCAAAGATATCAAGTCCGAAGATATGATCCCCTGAAGGTGGAGCATATGAAGGTCCTACTTCTTTTGCCCAGTCAGCACCAATAAAGCCAAGTGCCGAAGCAATGGCCGAGATGGCGTAAACAATAACAACAGTTAAGCAAAGCATAGCCAGCTTATCACGTGTCAGTTCACTAAAAGCGTGTTGCCATAAAGACTTAGATTTTTGAGTTTTAGTTTCAGACATTACTTCAACCTCACTCTAGGATCCACTAGCGTGTACATTACATCCGTCAAAACTGAGAAGATAATATAAGCAACTGAGATCAAAATAGTCATGGCTTTCACAACTGGAAAGTCTGACGAATTAATAGCACTTAAAACGATTCCGCCAAGTCCTGGAATTGAGAAAAAGGTCTCTAGTAAAAGAGCCCCTAAGATCAAGAAAGGAATCTGGATAATCACATAAGTGATAATAGGAATCATGGCATTCTTAAGAACATGCTTAAACATAATCTTGTTCTCGCTAAGACCTTTCGCACGGGCTGTTCTTACATAATCTTGATAGATCTCATCTAGGATAATCGTTCTGTAAAATCGAACGTCGGGACCAATCCCAAGCATTACCCAGATCAACACTGGAAGTATGACGTAAGGAATAAAGTATGGAAAACCAAACTCATAACCTGAAATTTCAAAGAGACCGAGCTTAAAAGCAAAGAACCATTGTCCAAAGAGAATGTAAGCTAATGAAGAGATACTCATCATAGTTACACATAAGAAGACGATAGTACGGTCAAGAATTGTTCCTCTAAAAAAAGCAACAAAGAGTGAAATCGAAATACTTAGAAATGTTGAGATAACAAAAGCAGGAATCGAAAGAGTTAAAGACGGAATTGCTCCCGCCTTAATCATTTCAATAATCTCTTGCTTTGTTGACCAAGATCTCCCGAAATCAAAGGTAAATGCTGATTTAACAACATCAAGATACTGAAGGAACCAGGGCCGATCTAAGCCTAGTTCTCTTCTGAGATCTTCCATTTGACTTACACTAGCATGCTTTCCGAGCATGATAAGTGTTGGGTCGGGACTAACCAAATTAAACAATACGAAAATAATCAGACAGACTCCCAGTAGAACTGGAATAACGTAAAGAAGTCGTCTGATTATATAGGCCCAGATATTCATTTAATTAAAATTTCTCCAAAAGCTTTTTCTTCTGATCAAGATCAATTCTTAAGTAAGATCCTTGTCCAGCTTCAAAGTCTGTAGACATATAGTTTTTAAGCCAACCATTTACAACTGTGTAAGATTGTCTGTGAACTCCATAAATCCATGGCATTTCTTCAGCAGCGATTCTGTACATTTTCTCATAAAGAGCTGTTCTCTCAGGAGAATCTTGCATAGTGGCTGATGAAGCAAAAAGCTTATTAAATTCTGGATTATTATACCCTGAACCGTTTGCTCCTGGAGATCTGTTTGGACCATAAAGAAGTTGTAGAAAGTTTTCAGCATCAGGATAATCAGCACCCCAAGCAATCCCATAAAGGTCTACGTTTCTGTTTGTAATTTTCTTTTGAAGCTCAGGCCATGGATTAGTGATCACGTTGATCTTAATTCCAATTTGAGCCATTTGTTTCTTAAAGAACTCTCCAGTCTGACGTGAAGTCGTTGAAGAAGGACAATCATAAGAAATCTCTGGAAGACCTTCACCATTTGGGTAACCGGCTTCAGCAAGAAGCTTCTTAGCCGCTTCAATATTAGCAGGAGTACCAGAACCTCTATAAGGATTCTTGTAGTTAGGAATATGACCAGCAATTCCAGGAGGAACAACTGATTGAGCAGGCATAGCCGTGTTATTATAGAAAAGCTTATTTGACTCTTCTACATTGTAAGCAAGACTCATAGCCTGACGTAGCTTAACATTATTAAAAAGTTTCTTATCGTGATTGTAAGCTGTGTAAGTCACATCAAGTGAAGGAGTTACTGAAAGTCTAACGCCTTTTTCAACAAACTTAGGATCTAAGTTCTTTGCATCAGGAATAGCAGCTTCAAAGTTATCTTTTGGAACACTGATGTATTCTACTTTACCTTTTTGGAAGTTTAACCAACGAGGCTGACTTTCAACGATAATATTAACAACGATCTTATCTGTTAAAGGAAGAATCTTTCCACAATCGGCCATATAACCTTGGGCCTTAAGTTCAGGACTTCCGTCACATGGGTATTTTTTCTCTCTGAATGCTTTGTTCTTTGTATAAGTAATCTTGTTACTTTGCTCAAAACGAGGAAGAAGAAATGGACCTGTTCCAACTGGGTGGTTTAGGAATTCTTCTCCGTATTTTTCAACAACTTCTTTTGCAACAGCAAATGTAAATGGCATTGCTAGTGAATAAAGAAACTGAGGAAAGCTTTTCTTAAGTTTAAACTGAAGAGTGTATTTACCAGTCGCTTTAAGACCAGCCACTTCGTCAGTATAATCTGCTTTTGGAAGTTCAGCGTATTTTGCTCTCCACTCGTCAAGACCAATAATCTTTCCGTCTAGAAGCCAGTAACCAAGACCTTGAAGTTTTGGATCAGCAAGACGCTTGATTGAGTAAACAAAATCTTCTGCTACAAGCTCACGACCTTTACCATTAGTAAAAGCAGCGTCGTCATGAAACATGACACCTTTTTTGATTTGAAATGTATAAGTAAGACCATCAGCAGAAACTGTTGGCATACCGTCAGCAAGGTTTGGCTTAAGAGTATAAGGTCTCTTTAGGTAGTGATACTCTAAAAGTCCTTCGTAAACTCTCGCAACTTCATTGCTTGAATAACGGTCGTTTGAATAGATTGGATCCATTCCTTTTACTTTTGAACTAACGGCTAAATTAAGGACACTTTCATTAGATGCTGTTTTTTTCGTGCAACTAACGACAGTGGCAAGGAGCAAGCCGATGATCAGGGTTTGAAAGATCTTGATCTTTTTCATGAGTCAATCCTTTGTA
This sequence comes from uncultured Halobacteriovorax sp., assembly GCA_913061265.1. Classification (GTDB taxonomy): domain Bacteria; phylum Bdellovibrionota; class Bacteriovoracia; order Bacteriovoracales; family Bacteriovoracaceae. Next base: position 14,134 of record CAJXVS010000003.1, read on the forward strand.
ATGAACTTAAAAGTCCACGGTTTAAAAATAATTTTGCCAAGACCATCATTGGTTAACTTACTGTCGGCAGCAGGTTTGAATCAGGCAAGTGTAGTGTATATATATAAAAAAACAGGGAATTGCCAAGGTTTTAGGCTAATTTGGTCGTCGCGGCATTATTCATTAATACACTGACGATGGATCAATGAGAGCGAAAACGGCTGGCGCGCTTCCCTTCTTCGGCGATTATCGATCAAAATGAAATTTATTTTCCTATAATACGACGAGTTAGCTCGCGCGTTGATAATGAACTTATGATTTGAATCAAAAGGAAACTCTACTTTGAGGCCCTCTGCGTCTTCGCTAAAAGTAAAAGCGTGAGGACTACCTTTATGGCATTGGCCCTTCGCGCAGGAATAGTCCCCTATTCGAACCATATGAACAGTCTTCAAGAAAACACTCATCTTAATAAGGACTTTTTTCAATTGAGCTAATTCCACTTCACGCTTCTCAGCTCTTGCAGCAACTGAGAGGCGTTTATAAAAACTTCCCCCAATGGCCACTCTAGATTCAAGGGCCTCCTTGAAGCCAAGCTTAAGAACTTCTTCTCCATGCAAGGGAAGCTGGAGACCGAGCAGCCATTGTTCCTCTTTTAACTTAAAGAGGTTTTCATAGCTGAATACGTATTTTCCATCCGCTAAGGCAATCCTGCCCTTGCCACCACCAGAGAGGCAAAGAGATTTAAAAGCTGCTTGAGATTTTGTTTTCGTGAGGCTTGAGCAGCTTCCTAAAAATAAGGCTGCTCCTAAAAGGATCGGTATTATTCTGAAGCTGGAAGACGCAAGCTCTCTAAGTTTGTAATCGCCTTCATCACTTCGTCTGTTTCTGATTGAACTTTGCAATGCTTTAACGCCTCGTTATAGAACTTTTTAGCTTGCCCATATTTCTTGAGCCCTTCATAGATTATAGCGAGGTGCTTAGTGATGACAACATCTGTCTTAACCAATTCCCAAGCCTTCTTAATCTCAACGAGGGCCATTTCTAAATTGCCGGTTTTATAATAGTACCAACCAAGAGAGTCTCTAATAAAGCCATCTTCAGGCTTTAAGTCGACCGCTTTTTTAATATAAGCAAAGGCTTTATCAAGCTCAGTATTTTGTTCTAGTAAGGAATAACCTAAAAAATTAAGAGCGTGAGCATTATTCGGGTTCTTGGCCAAGAGCTGCTCAATAACCACTCTAGACTCTTCAAACTTTCTCACTTTTTCATAGAGAGAAGCGAGATAGTAATCATGGTTTTCAGTATAAGCCTTTTTCTCTCTAACTTCGTTCATTAGATCGATGGCCTTCCCGAAGTCTTTCTTCTCTTCGTGATAGCTCGCTAGCATTACTTTAAGCTCTACGGCTAATTCCTCATGCTTCTCAGAACTAGTTTTAACAAATTCTTCAAAACGACCAAATTCTTTATCTTCATCAAGGGCCATAGCACTTAAGATTTGGGCCATTTGAATATGGCTGTCATGAAAAAGAGCACTTTGTGATTCGATTTTATTAAAATAACCAATAGCCACTTCATACTCTTCAGTTTGTAAGAAGAGTGAACCTAGGTAATAAAGGACTTTGTCACTATCTGGCATGGCGACTAGAACTTCTTTAAAGATCCCAATGGCGTTATCGTATTGCTTCTTGTCAGTATAAAGAATCCCTAACCTAACTTTTAAGTTAAGATCATCTGAATCAAGGCTTGAAAGCCTCTCAGCATAATCGATAATATTCTCATAATCCTCAGTCGCGAATTTTAACTGAACAATTCTCGTAAGAACTGGATAGCTAGTGGGGTTTTTGACTAAGAATTTTTCGTATACTTTTTTCGCTTTCTTGAAGTTTTCTTTTTCTTCGTAAAGTAGACCTAGAGCCACTGCTGATTGATAGAAGCTTGGATCTTGTTTGAGAGAATTCTTAAAATCCTTCATCGCTAAGCTTCTCTTCTCTCGGTTCAAGTTTATCTTCCCGAGGTAGTAAGAAAAGATGCCGTTCTTTGGCATTCTCTTTTGGCAATTATTTAAGAGTTTCACTGCTTTTTTATGCTCGTCATCTAGAGCATAGGCCTTTCCTAGAAAGACACAGGCTTCTTCTGATTTAGGATTGAACTTAACAACTTTTTCATAGGTCTTTAAGGCCAAGGCCCCCTGGTCCATAGCAGTATAAACACCACCAAGGATTAAGCCTGTCGTCTCATCTTTGAATTTTTCTTCTACGAAGATCTCTTCTAGGTAGGTCTTAGACTCCACTAGCTGGCCAACTCTGATCAGTTCAATGGCGTATTTCTTTTTTAGGTAAAGATCTTCTGGTGCAAGCTTTAAAACATACTTAAAAAGAAAGGCTGCTGTAGCTGCATCGCCTCTAATAGAGGCATCATTGGCTTTAATATAAAGGTCAGTCGCTAGGTACTCTCTTGATTCTTTAGATGACTTCATGGCCTTATCAGTTAGAGCATCCATCTCTTTTTCAGCTGACTCAATGCTATGGACTTTCGTCTCTTGAGTCTGCTCAGCAACATCTTCAGGTTCACTCTTAAGAGAGCTACACGCTGAGAACATGGACATTATTAAAGCGATCAAAATAAGGTTTTTACTCATACTAGCCTTTCCATAAACTGGGGTCAGTGATCCCTTAGTGGGAAAACCCTCCAGCTTCAGTTACTTTTCGATCTATTGAAGAAGCTTCTTAGAAAAAACTGCATTTACTGGTTAAATGGAATAAATTGCCATGAAACCCATGTTTTATTGTACGGTTATCGGACGTGCGTCGCATCAAAACCCCTATTTTAGACAAAAATTGGTTAATTTTGACCTCGAGGGCCATTTTTTCGTCCATCATGGTTGACAGCATCAAATGAAAGTTGCTATTTCTTCGGACACTAAAGCGAAGCAAGGCATTAGTAGCCGCGGGTCAGGAACCATGATTCCTTATCTAAGTTACTGTTATCATTTGCCCTATACATGGTTTTAAAGGCGTCATAGAAAATTCTACACGCCACGTTAAAATCATAACAAATGATGCTATAAACGCTCTGAGTTCGCATAAAGAATGAATTGTTTTTGTTTTAGGGAAATAAAAAAACAAGGGAAAACAAAGTTTAATTACTTTCATCACATAGGGGAAACTAAGATGAACGAAGTACGAATTATCAAAAGGTACCAAAACCGTAAGCTGTATGACACGCATCAGTCATGTTACGTAACTCTTGAGGAAATCGCTCAGATTATCCGCGAAGGTCACGAGATTCAAGTAATCGACAACAAGACTAAGAATGACATCACTTACACTACTCAGATCCAACTTCTTTTCGATCAAGAAAGAAAGTCTCTGAAAGCTGGTGATACTGAACTTCTAAAGCGTGTTATCCGTTCTGAAGAAGGTACATTTACTGGTTATATCAGATCATTAGAAGGAACTACGGCTCCTGAAGTTGAAACAACTACTGAATTCAAGCCTTTCATGAATACAGAAGTTAACGCAACTGTTGAAACTCCAAGTACTTTAAACTAAGCTATAGTTTGTACTAACCGTTTCACGGTAAGATTATGAAATTTAATTGTTTAAGAAATATACTGGTAGGAGCTACATTATTTGTAGTCTCTACCAGTTTTTCGTTTTCTCAGACTAAGATAGAAAAGCTTACCTCTAAAGAGAATGAGAAAAAGGCAGCTGCCCTTCCTGCAGCTAGAAGTGAATCACCCCGTCCACAAGGCGCTCTTAATGTTCATTCCCTAGGAATTGGACTTGGGCAAACCTCCATCTTAGGAGACTTTGACGATAATGGTGAAGACAAGATCACTTTTGATATTCTTTATAACTATTCTGCAAGTCACTCTTTTGACCTCCTCGTAGATCTGCACTCACATAAGCATTCCCACGAAGGAAGATATGTAAGACTTACGGGACTAGCCACTGGGATCAAGGCAAAGCTTTATAACTTTGATAACTTCGCTCCTTTTGCTGTTGTAGGATTAGGTTTCTACTCTCCAAAGGTTAAAAGAATAATCAATAATGCTCTTGTGGAGTCTCAATCTAAGGTTGTTTTCGGTTACCATTTTGGTGCTGGCGGTGACTTAAAGTTAAATGACAAATTTACAATTGGTCTTCTGGCGCAATACCATAACCCTTTTGATATTAAACAAGAGCTCGCTCCAGATGTAGAAGGTTCCTATTTCAAACTCCTCATCACAGGCTTTTTCCACTTCTAATACGGATCTGCCTTCAAGATTATATGTCGTAACAGGTAAAGGCGGAGTTGGTAAAACAACTCTGGCCATGGCGTTAACGAAAACCTTGAAAGACCAAGGTATAAACGCCGAATACAATAGCTTTGATGTCTCTCCAAGATTTGAAACTCTAACTGCCCTTGGTATTCCTCACTTTGAACTCTTCTTAGAGCAATCAATGAAAGAATATATGGGACGAAAGTTAAAGAGTGAAATGGTAGCTGGCTGGATCATGAAAACTCCCTTCTTTAGCTCTCTTTTTAATATGCTTCCAGCTCTCAGCCAAATGATCCTCTTGGGTCATATCATTGATAAACTCAATGCTGATCCTAGTTTGCATATTGTTATAGATGCACCGGCCTCGGGACATTCCTTAACTCTCTTTCAATCAACTCATAATTTTAAAGATATGTTTAAAGATGGGCTCTTAGTAGAAGACATCAATAAGATGCATAAGTTCCTTCATACAGAAGGTAACCTAGAGGTTTGGATTGCCACTCTTCCTTCTCGTATGGCGATTCAAGAAGGTGTGGAATTAGGTGAGAAGCTCGCCTCTATGAATATCGATAATATTAAGTTTTTAGCCAATGGAAACCTTAGCAAGGTTCCTTATATAGAGGCCAAAGAAGCTGAACTCCCAGATTTTCTGAAACAGAAAGTTTCCATGGAAGATGAAGCGCTTAAGAATATCTCAGAACTAACAAGTTCTAAGATAGGAGTGCTGCCATACTTTACCGATATTAAGTTTGAAAACATTGTTAACTCTGCCAATAAATACCTTAAAGGTGATTTCAAATGGAGTTAAACAATAAGAAAATAGAAATATTCTGTGGCACTGGTGGCGTTGGTAAAACAACTTTAGCTACTTCAAGGGCCATATATTTAGCAAGGCTTGGACGGAAAGTTCTTCTTATCACAATCGATCCCGCTAAAAGACTTAAGCAAATCTTAAACCTAAGTGATGATGACTCAGGTGAAGTTCAACAAGTACCAATTGATGATTTTAAAGAGGAACTTGGCGAATTCAAGGGCTCACTTCACGCTCTTCTGATGTCTCCGAGCCACACCTTGAAACGAATGGGTGAAAAAAGCAACTCCATTAAAGACCTCGATAATCCTATTTTAAAGATTCTCACTAGACCTCATGGAGGTATGAATGAAATCATGGCCACCATTGAAGTTCAAAGTCGTATTACTGATGGAGAATTTGATGTCATTATCTTAGACACTCCTCCTGGAAAACACTTTATGGATTTCCTAAATGCTAGCCAGAAGATCAATCAATTCTTTGATAAGACTTTTGTAGAGATCTTTAAGTATCTAGGGAAAAGTATTGCTAGCGGCATAGAAAAAGAAAAAAGCATCTTTGGGAAACTTGTCTCTAGTGGTGTTAAGAAGCTACTTTCTTATTTAGAAAAGGTAACAGGGGCTGAGTTTGTAGATGTCTTTGTTGATGCTGTTGCGGCCCTTTATAAAAATAGAGAATCCTTTTTAGCGGCTCTTAATTTTCAAGAAAAACTTCGTCAACAAAGCTTCTCAAATTGGTTTCTCGTCACCTCTGTAGAGCAGCATAAGATTGGTGAAGCGAAAGAGTTACAAGAGGAAGCTGTTGAATTTATGCATAGCGACAACTTCTTGGCGATCAATAAATGCCTGGCTCCTTATATAGACAGTTGGGAGGAGACAAATCCTGACGGACAAATTCTTCGTAACTCTATGCTAGAGAGAGAAAATGAGTTAAAAAGCTTTGCGAAGACGAACTTTAAAACAATCTTGGAATTTCCAGAGGTTCTAGGCCCTTCTCCCCTTGAGCATGTCATCATGCTCACTAAAAACTGGGAAAAAATGCTTTAGATTCCTCGATCTCCAAAGAGGAATTATTATGTTGAAAGGAACTAAAGCAAACGTACTTGATGCCATTGGTGGAACACCAATCGTTAAATTGAACGTTGTGACTAAAGATGTCGAATCAGAAATCTATGTAAAACTTGAATACATGAACCCAGGCGGATCAACAAAAGATCGCATTGGTGCTTACATGCTTGATCAAGCAGTTAAAGAGGGAAAGTTAAAACCAGGTGGAACAATCATCGAGGGTACTTCAGGTAATACTGGTGTAGGTCTTGCGATGTGGGCCACGGTTCATAATTATAAATGCATCTTTGTGATGGCCGACAAGCAGTCTAAAGAAAAAGTTGATAACCTTCGTGCCTTCGGTGCAAAAGTTATTGTTTGCCCAACTGCTGTAGAACCAGAAGACCCAAGATCTTATTACTCAGTTTCTAAGAGACTAAGTGAAACTATCCCAAATTCATTTTACGTCAATCAATATGACAATCTTCATAACAGAAATACTCACTACACATGGACAGCTCCAGAGATGTGGGAACAAACTGGTGGAGAATTTGACACCTTTATGGCGACAGTCGGAACTGGTGGAACGATCACTGGTTGCGGAATGTACTTTAAAGAAAAAGACCCAACCAAAAAAATTGTTGGCGTCGACTGTGAAGGCTCAATCGTAAAAGAATTCGCTGAAACGGGAAAGATGGGAAAAGCTTATTCTTATGTTCTTGAAGGTGTTGGAGAAGACTTTATCCCGGAGAATTACGACTTTGATAAAATTGATTCTTGGGAAATGGTTGGAGATAAAGAAAGCTTTCTAATGACAAGAGCTCTTCTTAAAAAAGAAGGAATCTACGCTGGTGGTTCTGCTGGTGCGGCTATCTGCGGCGCTATCAAATATGCTAAAAAGCTAGATAAGCCTGAAAAAATTCTTGTTCTTCTTCACGATTCTGGAAACAGATACGCTTCAAAGATCTATAACGACGACTGGATGAGTGATAATAATTATAATGATCCTAGCTTTAATGTCATGGTCTCCGAGGCGCTTGCTGACCTTGGAAAAGATAAGCAAACAATCTTTACTCTAAAAGATATCAATACAATTGGTGACGCCGTTAAGATGATGGAAGAAAAAGGCATTAGTCAGATTCCTGTTTATGGTCATGATTCTGTTGTTGGTATGGTTCAAGAGAAGAACCTTTTAAGACCTGTCTTCAATGGTGACTTTGCTTTAACTGATAATATCTCATTAGCTTATAGTAATAAGTTTAAAGTGATTGATAGTGGTGAGCTTCTCTCTACAGTAACGGAAGCTCTTCTTAATAAAGAAGTTGTGCTTGTTACTGAAGACGGGAAAGTTATCAATATTATGACTGATATCGATATCCTTCAGTATATTTCACAAAAAGGAAGCTTCTAATCAAAAGATCTGAATTAGAAAAACTCGATATATCGACGAAGGTTATTCATGCTGGTGGTGAGCCTGACAAAGAAACAGGCGCCATCATGCCACCGATATTTCAAACAACAACCTTTGTGCAATCCTCTCCTGGAAAACACAAAGGTTATGAATATACGCGTAGCCATAATCCAACACGAACGAGACTCGAAGAAAATTTAGCCTCCCTAGAAGGTGCTAAGTATGCTTTGGCCATGTCTTCCGGAATGTCTGTAACCACGTTAACTTTAAAAAGTTTTGAAGAAGGCTCTACTATTGTTTGCGGTGATGATGTCTACGGTGGAACATATAGGCTTTTCACGACCGTTTTAAATAAGTCTTACAACTTTATCTTTGTTGACACCACTGACTCAAAACTAGTGGAACAGACACTCAAAGAGCATAAGCCAGCTTTGCTTTGGCTTGAGACTCCAACCAATCCACTTCTTAAAATAACAGATATAAAGAAAACTTCGACCATTGCCAAGAAGTACGGAACACTCGTCATGGTGGATAACACTTTTATGAGTCCCATCTTTCAAAACCCCCTAAGTCTCGGTGCAGATTTTGTTATGCACTCTATGACTAAGTATATTAATGGTCATAGTGATGTTGTCGGCGGTTGCCTTATGACGAACTCAAAGAAGTGGTACGACAAGATTTGGTACTTGCAAAATGCTATTGGTCCCTCGCAATCCCCTTTTGACTCTTGGTTAGTTCTCCGAGGGATTAAGACATTATCCATTCGTATGAGAGAGCATCAGAGAAATGCTTTGAAAGTGGCCAAGTTCCTAGAGGATCACAAACAGGTTGAAAGAGTTGTTTATCCAGGGCTTAAGTCTCATCCCCATCACAAACTAGCAAAGAAGCAGATGAGTGGGTTTGGGGGCATGATTACTTTCTTCCTCAAGGGATCACTTCGCGATAGTAAAAGATTTCTCTCAACTGTTAAGATATTCGCTTTAGCTGAAAGTCTAGGAGGCGTTGAAAGTCTCATTGAACATCCTGCCATTATGACTCATGCTTCAATTCCAAAGAAAGTCAGAGAGGAAATAGGAATCTCAGACAACCTTATTAGATTGTCTGTAGGCATTGAACATATTGATGATTTAATCCTCGACCTTGAAAAGGCTTTCAAGGCCGTTAAATAATTAGAACGATCCGGTCTGACCCTTACTCTCTGGAGGAGTAGGATCAACTGCTGGTCCGCCTTCGAAAGGCTCTGGTGTACCTTCACTTGAAGGAGCTTCTTTTTCAATCATAACTTCTTGAATTACCTTTTTAGGCTGAGCATAGCGGCTATAAATCCTATCGTTGTCTAAGTAACCTTTTAATAACTGGTACGAACAATAGATCTTCCCGTGGTCTGTTGAAATATTTTCTTTTTCTCCAGGGGCAAAAATAAGCCCGTCATCTTGAACGACTTCTTTAATACTCTTTAAAGCATCACAAAAATCAGCTGATTTTTTATTAGGGCAAGGTCCTATCTTCTTTAAGACTTCGACACCTTTAACACCTGATTTAATATGAACAGGTTCTCTACAAACATCTACCTTCCATTCATTTTTCACAAACTTAAATTTATCGTGTTTTACAGTCAGCTCACATTTTTCTTTAACAATTGAAAGAGAGACCTTGGCCAAACCAAAAGTACGCTTATCTTTGTGAGTTACTTTCAATTCGAAACTTGAATCTAAGCATTCTTTTTCTGTAAAGTTAGCGAAAGAAGTACTCGTTAGGATAAGTGACATAAGTAATAAACTAAACTTCGATAATAACATTTTTGTCTACCTCTAGATAAATGACGGATGCATCAAACTGTAGAAAGTCTGACTCTCTTTTTTTCTTTAATTGAAAATATACTTCGTTTAATAATTCTCTTGGTCCAAGAGGAAGTCTTTCTTTTACAAAGTCTTCATACTTTTTATTATCCATGAAACCGCCACAGTTCTTTCTTACACCAGGGCTTGAGATAACTAACCTCTCTCCTCTTTCTAAATCAAAACTAAACGCCGCTTGATCGAGAAACTCTTTACTAAGAGGTATCTCATTAGATGAGAGATAATGCCCTTTAGAAGAAACCAATTCGGTTTTTCCATACTGAAAGCCTTCAATCTTCATTTTACTTAGATCTATCTTCGCCACTAGAATCTGAAGAGTATCTGAGTTCTTCGTGTCTAAGAGTTCGAGGTCTTTTAGTTCTGCAGAGAGTTCATTAACAAAACTTTTTATTCTATCGAGGCCAAAGGTTTGATAGGCCCTAAGTTTTTCAAAGTGAGATAAGATAACACTTGAGGCAACGTAGCTAGAAGTATTAGTTAAAAGGAGTAGGACTTCTTGGTCGCCTTTGACGATATCGAAGAATTCTCCTCCCGCCCCTTCACCAGCAGCAAACTTTGATAATATCTGAACACCCTTAAAATTATCATTCTTCATAGGAACGACTTTTTCATGGAGGCGTTTAACTCTTTGTAGCTCTTCTAATGAGAACTGAATCATATCATTCAAATCCTCGCCAACCTCTGCCAGGTCTTTCCTACCGATTTCACTTTTAACTTCTAAGGCACTTCTCAATAAGGGAATATGAAATCTATAGTCTCGTGATGTATCTATTGGACAGATCAAGCTAGAGTTTTTCTCTAGATAAGAAATAAATTCTGAGTCATGTCCTTGATCATTATCATAGACAACATAATGCCCTAACTTAAGAACATCCAGTAACTCTTCAGTTTCTCTTGTAAGAGGCCATTTAAAAAAGACCCATTGTTCAGAAAGACAATGATCAGTAGGGGAAGAAATAAAATCTTCAAGGTCATGTTTTTGGAAATCTGCCTTCAGCTGATCCGCCATCTTCTCGATGTAGGCAGCAGCATCTCCCTCTTCCATTCCTTTAGATATAAAAATTAGCTTTTTCACGTTTTCCTATACTACAGGCCTCACGCTATTTTGAACAGTTATGGACCCAAAGATTCCAATTACTTAAGTAAAATGCCCAAGGATAGAGGCAGTTCACCCAAAAATGCCTTTTGTGACAACTCGTCGTAATTACAAGAGCCCCCCCCTAAATTCTAAAGAATTACCCCACAAATGCCGAAAAGAACCTGTTAGTCCTTTAAAATAGAAGAAGGACAATAACCGACTATTTGGGTTAGCTATATGAAAAAGACTGAAAAAGAATCAAATGTACTTCCTATTGCGCAAGCCAGAGCTGAACAAAAAGCCAAAGCTCTTGCAGAGGAAATCAAGGAACTAAAGTCACAACAAAAGAAAGTTTGTGAACAGGCCGTAAGATCTATTCTTCAGGCACTTGATTGTAAGGACCATTATACATTTGGCCATAGTCTTAGAGTTACGCATTTTACATTAAAGCTTGGTGAAGAAATGGGCTTTGATGAAGAGACTCTTTATGACCTAGAAATGTCTGCTCTCTTTCATGATATTGGAAAGATTGCCGTACCTGATGCTGTTCTTTTAAAACCAGCCAGACTTGATGATGAAGAGTTCTTACAAATGAAGCAGCACCCTTCAAAGTCTGCTGAGATCCTAGAAGGCTTTGAACCATTTGAAGAAGTTGCTAAAAATGCTAAACACCATCATGAAAGATATGATGGCCGCGGATACCCTGATGGGTTGAAAGGCGAAGATATCCCCCTCTTTTCTAGAATGATTTTAATTGCAGATACTTTTGACGCCATGACCTCTACTAGGCCTTATAGAAAGGGTCTTCCTTATGAAGTTGCTTTTGCTGAACTTGATGAATTCGCGGGCTCACAATTTGACCCTGAATTAGTAGAGAAATTCATCAAGGCCCTAACTAAGGATAGAGCGGACCAATCTGACACTTTCTCATTAAAGATTATCGCAGGCGAGTTCAAAAAAGACGCTGCCTAGACATTCCTAATTAACAAATTTTGAGGCATACTTGGAGGATGAAAAACATCTTCTCCATTTGCCTTATCTTATCTCTCTCAAGTTGCTCTACTTTAAAACAAGATGAAGTCGACTACTCCGAATCTTATATTACTGGGGTCGGAACGGAATCTTTATCTAGTGAAGATATCAGAGTCAACCTGACTCGAAAGAAAACGATGGCAGGTGGAAACTACGCACTTAGCGCTTATCCCATTAGCAGAGCCTACCTAGACGCTCACGCTAAAGAGCTCTCAGCAGGAAGAAGCCTTACAGCATCCCAAGCTAAAAGGTTTGAGAAAAAATTAAATGAAAAGTATATGAATAATAAGGTTTGTGTAGATATAAATATCACCATCAAAGAATTCGAACGTGTAAATAATTTGAAGAACTGGCGTGTCACTTTGTTAGATTCAGGTAATAGAGCTTACACTTTAAAATGGTTAACAGAGCCCCCTTTAGATATAGCTCTACCGGCACCAATAAGTTCACAAAGGTTCACCTATCACGGTAAGGAAACAATGTGGTTCTTAGCAGGGCAAGCCTGTGCTGATGCTATTATCGAAATGAAGAAAGGCTTTAAACTTGTCTTTAAACCAAGCTTTGTCCAATGGCCTTTTGAAGCTGATGAAAAGCTATCTTGGTCTTTTAACTACACAGAGATCGTTGATGGTAAGAAAATTCTAAAAATGAAGAAGAAAAAGAAAGTCGAAGGCTATCGTGGTTGGTAATTTACTCAAGAAGGTTTAATTCATCTTCCACGCTTGTCTCTTCCACAGAAGGCTTAGATCCGTCACAGAAACCAGTCGGCTCAGATTTTTCGATATAATGTTTTTGAATAGTCACGCAATCGTCTAGCGATGCATACACATTCTTAGTTACACACTCAGGAACCTTAGAATTCTCCGTTGACCATTTTGTATTCTCTCGGCAAGTTAGATAACTAAACTTATCAACACAAGCCCAATGTTTTGCTACGCAATTATAAACAAGACCTCTACCGCTTCTTTCATAATTAGGAGGGGAGATATATTCAACCTTCTTTTCAATCATTGAGGCCATTGAGTTCTTTTCAGGGGTTTCAGTCATTCCAGCATCATCTCCAATCTTCATGTCCATACCAGTATCAATCTCACCTACATCAGAGGCTTCTCCCATCGGCTTAATTTCTGCTAGAGGCTCTATCGTTGCAGCAGGTTCTGGAGTGACCGGAGCTTCTGCCACTGGAGTTGGATCTGCTTCTAGTTGCTCTAGAGGCTCTATGGTCTCAATTGGTTCAATTGGCTTAATAACTTCCACAGGAGTTTCTGGTGGTATGTCTACGACCTTAGGTTTCTCATCTAAGACATTTACCTCGGGAACCTCTGCTGGCTTTTCTACTGCAGTTGGTGCAGCAGGTTTCTTTCTAGGTTTTTTCCTTGCCCTCTTCTTTTTCTTAACGATTTTAACTGGCGCAGGAATCTCTTCTTCTTTTTGAGGATCTAAAAGGAGTACTCCTACTAAGGCCAAGGCTGCACCATAGATTAATATTTTTTTTCTTTTCTTTGCAGCAGCGTCAGCGTCTTCATCTTCATCTTCATCGTCTTCATCGTCATAGTCTTCATCATCATCTTCACTATCTGAATAAATCTTTTGAGTCTTCTCTTTAGTATCTGCACCAGTATCGCTTCCCTCTTTGAGAAGGTCTTTGATTTGAACTTTTACTGTTTTACCATCGTCATCTTCATCTTCATCGCCATGGTACTTTTCTTCATACTCATCATCATCTTCATACTCATCATCATCATCTTCAGACGAACTTCCACCAGGGAGCTTTTTACGGAGCTCCTCAATCGATGTTTTTAATTTTTTAATTAAGTCTTCAAACATTTTGATAACCTTTATCTGTTTACCTATTATACTTATCGAAATTTATTCTAAATGACTTAAGCTATTAAATTTAAAAGGATCCCTTACTTGAGTAATCTTCTCTTTGGCGATTGAATCGGGGGTTCGGTTTCTGGAGTTTATTAGTCTTCTATAATTTTTGAAAAAACTGTTGGAAACTCACGTCCTTTAAGGCCTACGACACTCCACCAATCAATGACTTCTTTATAAAGTTTCTTAGTATCACTTGCTGTTACTAGCCAAAATTTTACGGGTGAATCTATAGGGGAAAGAGGAAAGATGCCATCTATTTCCTCTAGCTTATGACTAAGGTTTTTCAGGGTTGGAAATTTCTTAAGCCAAGATGATGGAGTTACTAAAAGAGCTGTTTCATTCGCAGGAGGACAGAGACGGCTTAGTTTTTTAATAATATGCCCCATCGTTTTTCGATAGTTGACTTCACATAGCCAATTCCAATCGTCACCAAATCTAAAACTGTCTATTTGAAGTTTAGATCTAGCTCCTCTTTTATAATACTCGCTTGCTATCTTCTCTAATTCTAAACCGCCTCTTTTAGACTTTAAGAGAATTCCTCCTCTAAAGACGCCCTTTGAATCATTTAAATTTTTAATCTGAAAAGAAAGCTTGAACTTCCCCCCCGATTCTTCAAATGTACTTCCTAAATCATAGTCTCGGTTTTTTTGATGTTTTTCAACAAGCAGAGAACTAGATTTCAGTAGTTTCTCTACTTGATTAAGGTTTTTATCAAAGTCTTCAATTCTATCTATGATTAGGTTTTTTCTTCCCGATCTTTCATAGGGAGTACGAATAAAGATCTCGTCATGCTTTTTTAGAAGGAGTTCAATTTCATTAACTTCCCTGACTTCTGTAGCGACAGAGGCATTTGAGTTTAGGAGGTTTGATATTTCAAGGGAGGTTAGTTTAGAATTAAGCTCTTTTTCTTTTTTTAAATTAGATAAGTCGCCCCACCAATTAAGAGCTTTCCCATTTTTTTTAGTTTGATTCTTAAATCCGGTAGCCTTCTTTATATACTCAAAATACTCTTCGCTATAATTCTTATTCGTTAGAAGACCTTCACTTTTATCGCTGCAATAAAAAAACAAGTGTTCGAATAACTCATTTACCTTAGGGTCAGTGCGGTTTTCAAAAAGGACTGATTCATAATCAAAGTTGGCCTTGAAGAGGCTCTTTATTTCTTCCACTTTTTTCTACTTGTAACTAAGAAGTCATCTCGGTAATTATCTAAAGAATCAATAAAGTCTTCACTAAAGCCTGCTCTGGCCCTGGCCTCTCTAGAGAAGATCATCCCCTTTGCTCTAGCGGGAGTAATCTTTTCAGGTAATAAAGACTTATAATAATCCCATAAACTACCAGTAGGTTTCCACTGTTCTAACCAATGACGCCCAATTGATACATGAGAGATTTCATCTTCTAAAACTGTATTAAGGATTGAACTCGTCTTTTCATCCCCAAGAGATTCAAAGATTTCTTTATAATGAATACAGAAATCAAGATTCGCCATCTCAAAGGTAAGAGACATCATGGAAAAGAATTCACTTGGGGTCTTTAAATCAGGCATTTGTTTCCAAAAGAAATCATTGACCGGAAAATCACCAAAATCGGATCCGAGTTCATTGATTCTACCAACGTAAAGCTTAAAATGTTTTTGTTCATCCCTTAAAGCGGATACAATTCCCTTTTTAAACTTCTTATCCTCTTCAGTTATAGTCGGATAGCAATAAAGAGCAGCTGCCATCATCTCTATCGCTAATAATTCATGATTAGCAAAGAAGTGAAGCGCCAAGGCTTTATTGGAGTCATTATTTAAGGTATTTCTTTTAGGGAATTTACCTTGCTTTTCACTGAACTGAATTTCATTTGATCGGCTAGGAGTCAAAGGAATATCTCTACCCTCAAATTCATCAAAGACAAGATCATTGCAGTTAAAAAGTTTAGAATCTAAACTGCTACCTAAAAGAATCTCTTTACTAAAGTCGCTAGCTTTCATCACTAGCGCTTATTGAATTTTCTTTTTCTAGATTTCTTCTTTGCATTACCATCTTTCGTCCCTGGTGTCTGCTTACCTGGTCTTGAGCCTCTTCTTCCTGCTCCAGATCCAGCTTTTCCGCCTCCACTTCTACCTCGAGAAGATCCACCATAACGACGCTGCTTAAAGCAAGCCTCGCAAATAGCAAACTTTGAATTCTCTTCAATTTTTTGTCCACAGCTTGAACAAGTTGGAACAATCTTATTTGAAAGAAGTAGATTTAGTTTCTCTACAGCAAGAGCCTTATTGGCATGGAGAACTTCGTCATCAAAGCTAAAGTTCTTATTATCAAAGTGCCTAGCAAGCCATTGGTATAGCTCCACACATTTAATCGTTGTCTCTAGATAATCAATATCATCTGAGTTCGGATCAATGGGATCAAAGAAGATCGGATCATTATTTACGTATTTATTTAAGATCCAAACAAAGTATTGAACATGCTCCAAGAGCCCTTGGTTTACAGGAGCGCAAGTAAAGCCGAATATTTCTGAGGAGCTTAATACTTCTTCAGAATTTGCTTCTTCAACTATTTCAGCTAGATCAATCATTTCCCCAAGCTCTACGCAAAAGAAAGGTTTCTTAAACTGCATAGTATTAAAGAGCCTAAGAAACTCAGAGAGCCTAAGCATTGGAAGGCTATTATCTTCTAGCGCCTTATTCACTTGGCTAAAGATATCTAAATCGGGACCAACCATACATTTCTTTTTTTGATCAAGAATAGCACCAATGGCCTCTTCAATCTGATCAATCCCATCCTCAACTCGAGTTAGGCAAGAAACAAAGCCAACAGGAAAACGTTGATAGCGCCCAGCTCGACCAGCGATTTGCTTAATCTCACTAGCACTAATGACATGCTCTTGATTATTAAAAAACTTTGAAAGTGTAGAGAAGATAATCCTTTTAATAGGAAGGTTCATCCCCATAGCAATAGCATCGGTACTTACTAAAATATCTGTTTCACCTTGATCAAATTTACGGGCCTGCTCTCTTCTCACTTCTGGAGATAGCCTTCCGTAGACGATACTGACTTTAAAATTTAGCCGTTCTAGATCCATTTTATATTTAAGCGCCTGCCTTCTTGAAAAAACAATTAGTGCATCAGAGCGGTCTAGGTTTCCTAGAGTGATGGGTTTCTTCTCTACATTAAGCTCAGTCATTCTTTCGTAGTTCTTAATCTCCATTTCATCGCCGCACATTTCGACGATCATTTTGACCAATTCTAGAACTGATGGATCACCACAGATATGAACTTCATCCGCTGAGATATTAACCAGGGCCCTTGTCCAAGCCCAGCCTCTTTGAGGATCAGTGATCATTTGAATTTCATCAATAACACAGCAATCAAAATGTTCTTGAAGCCGTGCCATTTCAATCGTTGACGAATAATGGGTCGAGCCTTCAATCTCGATAACTTCTTCACCTGTAAGAAGCGTTGTGACCGCGCCTTTTTGATTCATAGTATCGTATAATTCAGCCGCAAGAAGTCTTAGGGGTGCTAAGTAGCAACCAGTATGAACTTCACAAAGCCTTTGGATTGCATGATAGGTCTTACCCGAGTTAGTAGGCCCCATATGATAGACGATCTTTCTCTTAATCTTTCTCGCTTGAGAGTGAACCCAAAATTCTCCTAGGTATTCTTGAAGAATTGTTCCCGAGATATCTTTTCTTTTTAAAAGAAGGAGAGATTTAACCATCTTATTAAACTCTCGCCCAATATAATGTTCGTTTCTCCAGATATTAGTTTTTATCTGATTAAAGAATCTTTTGTATTCACTTTCTTCGATGATTTCAGGACTAAGCTCTTGTTCTTCAAGCATCCTAATAAGGATTGGCTTAATAACAACTTCTCGTCTTTTAGCCAACTCAGATGGATAAGTGAATTTATCTCTTACAATCGATTTCACCTGACTATCTAGTCTATTGATCGTCGATCTCTTAAGCCTTGTTCTAACTTTATGAAAGATCCTATCGAGTTTTTTCTGGAGCTCACGATAGGTATCATTTACATCTTCAACACCTTCATCAAGAAGAGAAGACATCTCAGCTTCAATACCAGAGATAACTTCTTTACAGTCTTCAAAGACTTTATCTCTTGTAAAGGCCCTATAATCCGCCACACATTTTACACAATGGCAGTTCATCTCTGACATTTTTAAATCAATATCAAAATTTTCTTTTAAGTTTGTTTGGGTCTTAGTGTGATCGCCTTCGGTTACTTCACACCACTCATCAATACTTTTAATATGAAGCTTGAAGAACTCAGGGCTAAGGCCCCCATCTTGTCCAAAGTAGAACATTTCCTTTTCTGGAAATAAACAATCATCTAAGAAGATAAGATCTAATACAAAGTCTCTATTAATAAATTCCAGGTATGAAATATAATCTTTATTGAATTTACTAGTTAAGGAAGGATATTCTTTTAAGAACTTATCAAGCTTCGTTTGAATCTCTTCAACTAAGTCTAAAACAAGACCCGCATCCTCAACAGAACGAACGTACTCGTCTTCTTCTGAGAATTTATTAATTTTAATAATGGTCCGCCGTTCTGATTCTAGTAAATCGCGGATGGCGGCAAAATCAGGGATTTCCTGAAGGGATTCTGTACCCAAGGTAACTCTTTTCTTTCAAATCGTTAATACTAAGCCATTCTACCAAATCCAGAGGATTCGGTAAAATGACAAAGGTTTTGATTGTTTTTGGGGTTTACTTGTCGAGTTCAAGAACGAAGGCTACGCCCATTCTTGCAAATTTCGCAGCATGTTCTGCAGTTCCACCAGATTGAGAGATAGTGTCTTTCCCAGTGTGGATCTTTCCGTTCATATCATTCTTCTTAGACTCAAAAGGCATAGAAACAGGGTAACCTTGTCTGTTCCAGCTAGCGTGGTCAGAACAAGCGTAACCACACTTGTCATAGCCCCACTTGATTGTAGGAAGGTATGTGTCGATCAGCTTTCCTAAGAAGGCGTTTTGGGCCTGATTAGTAAAATCCGTCATCATCACGATATCAACTTCTGAGCCTTTATAGTTAGTCATATCAAGTTGAAGGGCACCAACTACATTGATTCCTTTATTCTTGAAACTAGTCGCAATTTCTTTAGAACCTAAAAGCCCTACTTCTTCAGCGGCATAGGCCATGAACTTAATCGTTTTTTCTGGTTGAAAAGAAGAATCGACAAGTAATCTCATAATTTCTGTTACTGTCCCAATTCCTGATGCATTATCATCAGCTCCTGGAGCTCTTGCTTTCTCACGTCCCCAAAACCCTGCGATTGAATCAGCATGTCCACCAATAACTATCACATCATCAGACTTACCTTTAATAGTTGCTATTAAAGATGGTTGAGGCCAACGGTCATGCTTAAAGAATTTAACAGTTGCATCAGTTCTTCCCGCAGTGATCTTTTCCCAATGAGACTTTAGCCATTTCTGAGAATCAACACCTGTTGAAGACTTGTAGTATCTGTTTCTAAAGCTTGAAAGTTTTTCAATTGTTTTTTGAATCTCTATTGCTTGAACTTGAGCAATCATGGGGCGAACCATGTCTCCTCTATTGATTGAGTAGTCTTCTGTAAGAGCTTTTGCTCCAAACTCTCTCTCGCCAGTAGCGTAAAGAGTCTCAAGACCTTTTTCTTCATTGTCATGAACAACAAAGCCACCGCATCTTTTAAATTTTTCGTGCATCATGGCCGAAATACAGTTTACTTGTCCTTCTCTAACTTGAATAAGAGAGATTCCATCGTTGCTCTTATTAGTCGTTAGTTTTTGACCTGGAAAAGTTCCTTGAAGTTCACTAACAGCGTCACTTCCGATTGAAATCCAAACTAAAGGTGAAGAATCATTCTTCTCGTTATAGTCGCATTTTACCTCGTGAGCATTCGCTGTCAGGCTCAAGCTTAAAAATATAGTTGAAATTATTGCTGTCTTTAGCATCCTCGCCCTCCACTGGCTTGACTTGGTCATCCCTGACCTTCTTTACTTATTCAATAAGTCTAGCGACACCTATATGAATTGCGTTTTTTTTCACCTAATATGTTCTTACAAACTTGTTGTAAGTTTGACGTATTTCACGTCAAAGAAACGAATTAACAAGTACTTAGAGTTAAGTATAAGGACACTCAGATGATTGATACATGGTTGACTAAAACGTTTAACATTAAATACCCCATCATAATGGCGCCAATGTTTTTGGTTTCAAATATAGAAATGACAATTGCAGCAGCGGAATCTGGAATCACTGGATGTATTCCTGCCCTCAATTATAGGACCGCAGAAGAGTTCGAAGCGGCCTTAAAAGAGCTTAAAGAAAAATGTCCTGGAGCTTTTGGAATCAACCTTATTGTAAATAAGAGTAATGTTCTTTTAGAGAAACAAATCGCTCTTTGTGAAAAATATCTTCCTGACTATATTATCACTTCTCTTGGTTCTCCAAAGGACGTTATTAAGCGTTGTGGATCAAAAGGTGTGAAGGTTATTTGTGATGTTGTAGATATTGAATATGCGATTAAGTGCCAAGAGCTAGGAGCTGATGCTGTTATCGCGGTTAACTCTGGTGCCGGCGGGCATGCTGGTCCGACACCAGCTTCAATCTTAGTTCCAATGTTAAAAAAGAATTGTTCGATTCCCGTTATTTCTGCTGGTGGAGTTGGAACAGGAGCCGGTCTCTTATCTGTTCTTGCCCTAGGATCAGAAGGTGTAAGTATGGGTAGCCCCTTTATTGCTACTACCGAAGCTCCTGTAACTCAAGAATATAAGCAGGCCATTGTTGATTACGGCGCAAAAGATATTGCCCTAACGACAAAACTCTCTGGCACTCCTTGTACCGTTATTAAAACTCCTTATGTAGAAGAGATCGGACTTGACCAAAATCCAATTGAGAAGTTATTAAATAAAAATAAGAAGATTAAGAAATATGTAAAGATGCTTACCTTCTATAAAGGAATGAAGCTCTTAGAAAAAGCTGCTATGGGCGCAACTTACAAGAGCGTTTGGTGTGCTGGTCCTTCAATCGAGTTTGTTAATAAGATTGAACCTACTAAGGTTATTGTAGATAGAATAATGGCTGAGTACTCGGAGGCATTGACCCGTCTAGGGTCATTAAAAGATGCCTAAACAGAATATTTTAAAACTTCCTAATTATAGAAGACTCTACCTCGCTGGGCTTACCAGTGAGCTAGGTAGCTTTGTTACTGACTCTGCGTTGATGCTCTATCTCTTTAGCATCACCAATGATGATAAATCCTTTATGGGAATTAATCGTGCCGTCTTTCTCGTCTTTCTAACCTTAGGAAGCTTACTTGGTGGCTCTTTAGGAGAGCGGTTTAATCGAAGAAAACTTCTCATCTTTTGTGAGATCGTAAGAATACCCATTGTCTTCTCGTTGCTCTTTGTCAGTAGTCCTTGGATGTTGGTTTTTATAAACGGCCTTATTGCTTTCTTTACAGGGATCTTTAAACCCTCAAGACAAACCCTCGTTAATGATGTTGTTCCTTCAGATCGAATCAAAGATGCTAATTCTTTATTTGGATCTACTTTCGCGATCATCCATATGCTAGGTCCCCTTCTTGGAGCTAGCCTCTATGCTTCTCTTAAAGGAATCAATGAAGTTGTCTTCTTTGACCTAATGACTTATTTCTTGGGGATCTTTCTTTTATATAGAATGAGTTATAAAGCTCCTACTAATGTCACCCCATCTAAAAAAGGAATGGGAAAAGATATAATGGAGGGACTAAGCTTTGTCTGGAAGCGAGCAGAACTCAGATGTGTCCTTGTAAACACAGTTATCTTAGGCGGAAGTATTGGCGTACTCATCCCATTACTTCTTCCTTTTATAAAAGAAATCCTAGGCAAGAGTGATTTTCACTATGGGATTCTCATGGCGGCCTTTGGCCTTGGTGGCCTTATTGGCGCAGCTATCACCGGGAGGATCTCTAAGATCTACTCCTCTAGTAAGCTTATTATTATTAGTGTCGTTCTTGAAGCCATCCTCTTTCCTCTATGGATAAGAGTTTCAGACTTTAACTTAAACTGTGTTGTTATCTTTGTTTGGGGAGTTGTGGTCTTTGTTAGGATTACTTCTCAACTCAATTATCTCTCAGAAACTGTCGAGACTGAGTACTTAACGAGAATCTATAGCCTTCTTGATATTTGCTTTATTATTCCCAACGTCGGCGCTGGGATCTTAATAGGAATCATAGGCAATACAATGAGTACCTTCGAAATTCTCAACTACGCTTCAATTGGTTTTGTCATCTTAATAGCTATAAGGATGTTTTTCCCTGAGACGAAGAGCCTCTATACCAGTGAAGTTAAGCAAGTCTTCCGGGATCCTGAGAGCTTTGACACAAAAGATTAAAAAAAAGGAAGAGCGAGCTCTTCCTTATTTTATTAGAGTAATCCGCCTCTTTTTAAAAGAGCATCAGGAGTAGGTTCTTTCCCTCGAAACCTTTTATAAAGTTCCATCGGATGCTCAGACCCACCTTTTTCAAGGATCTCGGATCTAAACTTATCGGCCACTTCTCTATTGAAGATTCCTTTTTCTTTAAAGGCTTCAAAAGCATCAGCATCTAAAACCTCAGCCCATTTATAGCTATAATACCCAGCGGAATAACCACCTTGAAAGATATGACCAAAAGCGCAGCTTGAGGCAGTTCCAGCTACCTTGGGAAGAATTCTTGTTCTCTCTGTAATCTTTTCTTCAAAAGCAGAGACATCGGTAATCTTTGAAGGGTTTTCACTATGCCAGGCCATATCAACTAGAGCAAAACTGATTTGCCTTAGAGTCGCTCGACCTTCGTGAAAGTTTGAACTCTCTTTAATCTTTTGAATATACTCTTGAGGAATGCTTTCCCCTGTTTCGTAATGTTTTGCGAAGAGGTCTAAGCATTCTTTTTCAAAGGCCCAGTTCTCAAGGATCTGACTTGGTAATTCTACAAAGTCCCAATAAACATTTGTACCTGATAGGCTCTCATACTTTCCTTTAGAAAGCATTCCATGAAGAGCGTGACCAAACTCATGAAAGAGAGTCAGAACTTCATTAAAAGTAAGAAGAGAAGGCTTTGTTTCAGTAGGTTTTGTGAAGTTACAAACAATTGAGATATGGGGACGTGAATCAACTCCATCTCTCATGTATTGATCTTTATAACTAGTCATCCAAGCACCGTTTCTTTTTCCTCCTCGAGGAAAAAAATCTGCGTAGAAGACTGATTGAAATTCATTCTTTTCATTAAAGACTTCAAAGGCCCTAACATCTTCATGGTAAGTTGGAATCTCTTTATTTTCTTTGAAGCTTAACCCGTACAGCTTACTTGCAACGGTAAAGACTCCATCAACAACATTCTCTAACTTGAAGTATGGTTTTAAGAGTTCATCATTAATATCAAATTTCTTTTTCTTAAGTTTTTCTGCCCAAAAAGAATAGTCCCATGCTTGAAAGTCTTCTGGTCCATTGTTTTCTTTTACAAATTCGATTAAGTCTTTAATTTCTTTTTCAGCCACCGGCTTTGCTTTATTGAGAAGGTCTTCTAGGAAAGTTTTAACAGTATCTGGCTTAGCGGCCATTCTTTCTTTAAGAGTTAGATCAGCATGAGAAGCGTAACCAAGAAGAGAAGCTTTTTCATAACGAAGATTAGCTATCTTTTTTACAATCTCATTATTATCACACTCGTTACCATTATTAGCTCTTGAGATATAGGCCCTGTATAGTCTCTCTCTAAGTTCACGCTTCTCCGCGTACATCATAAAAGGAAAGAAACTTGGAAAGTCTAATGTAAAGACCCAGCTTCCGGCTTGACCTTTTTCTTTAGCCGTCATCTCAGCGGCTTCAATGGCACTATCAGGAAGACCGATTAACTCATCTTTATTCTCAATGATCATTTCAAATGAATTCGTTTCTTTTAAGAGATGATCACCAAACTCCAGAGAGAGTTTAGAGAGCTCTTTGTTTAGCTCTTTTAACTTATCTCGTTTATCCCCTTTAAGTAGGGCACCATTTTGAGCTCTACTATTATAGAATTTTTCTACAAGTGTTAATTGTTCTGAGTCGAGCCCAAGAGAGTCACGTTTATCGAAGACAGCCTTGATCTTCTCAAAAAGTACTTCATCTAAAAGAACTTCATTTCCGTATTCAGTAAGCTTTGGAGACAACTCTTTTGCAATCTCTTGCATTTCATCATTAGTATTTGCTGAGTGAAGATTAAAGAAGACACCAGTTACATAGCCAAGTCTTTCACCTGTTTTATCCAAGGCTTCGATGACATTCTCAAAAGAAGGCTCTTCACTATTAGTTTTAATAGCTTCAACTTCTTTTCGATCAATTTCAATCGCAGCTTCTAGAGCTGGCATATAGTGTTCATTCTTAATTTTATCAAAGGGCATAACACCGTGAGGGGTGTCGAATTTTCCTAGAAATGGATTCATTTAAACTCCTAGCTCTCTCTTGGTTTAAATTTAAATAAGGGAATCAGTAAGATGGCCCAAATAACGAGAGATGCAACGAGCATGATATTAACAACAATAGGGCTTTGTATAAAGATGAGAATCAAAGAAATTGCCCCTTTCGCTAACCTGTAAACGACTAAATCATTTAGGTACTTAGCAGCAAATTTTTGCTTTGCTCCAAGGGGGTAATACAAAAGCTCTTTAGATGCCTGAAATACCGAATAGTCGAAGCTTTTGAAAAACCAAAATCCTAATGCTATCGGCCACAAGCCTCCATAAGGGAGAAGTAAGATCAAGAGCATTAGTCCTAAATAGGAACTAGGTAAGAACAAGTGAATATTCTTTAGTTTTATAACTTTAAGAGCAATAGGAAGAATCAGAAGTTGTAGAAAGAGGCTCATGCCATTTACGGCCGTATAGAGCTGTGCCAAGAATTCTGTTTTTCCAATCTTATCTGGAAAAATACTTTCAAGTTGAAGATTGAACTTAAAGTTCATAAGTGCAATCGCGAACTGGGCCAGGGCAATGATACCTGCAATAGAGAGAACATAAGCTTTCACAGAACCTATATCAGAAAATAAACTATCCTTCTTCTCATTCGGTGCTTTCTTATTTTCAGAGAGGTTAATTGAGTGATCAGTAAACCAAAAAGAAAGGCCTGCCAACAAGACCATAGAAACACCAATCAAAATGATAACTTCTAATCCCCATACCTTCGCGTAGCTCGAAGTAACAATTCCTCCAATCATTCCGCCTAAACTCCCAATGGCTCCAAGAGGACCTAAGAGGGACTTGGCTAGCTTTAGGTCAATTGAACTATTAAGAAAACCTATCACCATATGAAAGAGAAGAACGATATAGGCTTCCTTTAAGATAAAGAGTGGATAGCTCCACAAGGAATCCCCTCCTTCAAGGAGAAAGTAAAAAAAATAAAGACCAAGACAGGTTCCTAATGAAGAAAATAAGAACAATGTTTGGATCTTAAATCTGGTCTGAAAAAAGTTATAGAAAGTAACAAGAAGACTTAGAGTTGCTACAGAACCCAGCCAAACCAAAGGAGAATTCTTGGCTCCATTATGTTGGATAAACAGTGCCGTGGCTGACGCTCTTATAAAAGGATAGGAACCTAAGACAAAGAAAGCTGATAACGATATAAATAATATATTTGTTTTCAGAGACTTATCGAGGTTTTTAACCTGAGTAGTTATCTCGGAGATTGTCTTAAAGATAGATACACCCTTTTTTACCGTCTAATACCAAATTCTAATACTTAGTATAATAAATGAGTTGTTTCTTTTGAAAAAGGACTAAATGCAAAAGCAGAATAACTTAGCCGTTGTCATCCCTGTCTATAACGAATCCTCTTGTATCGAGAAAGTTGTCGATGAATGGATAGGTGCTTTAAGTTTTCAAAAGATTAACTTCTCAATCATCCTTGTAAACGACGGAAGTACCGACAATACTCTTGAGGTTCTTAACCAGCTTGATAAAAAACACTCACAATTATACATACTCGATCAAGTTAATGGTGGTCACGGCAATGCCTTAATCAATGGTTACCGCGCAGCTATTGAGATGAAACCAGAATATATCTTCCAAGTTGATAGTGATGATCAATTTAAGCCAAGTGATTTCTCAAAGCTCTGGGCATTAAGAAATGAATCTCAGTTCATAAGTGGTATTCGCCACCAAAGAAATGACCCTTGGTTTAGGATCGTTATCTCTAAGATATTAAAAGCTACTCTTAACCTTTCTATAGGTATCAAAGTGGCTGATGCGAATATTCCTTACAGATTAATGAAGACCGACCTCCTTGAGGCCATGCTTCATTGTCTTCCTTTAAATTGCTTTGCACCTAATGTCTTTATCTCAGTTTTGGCAAAATCCTACTTAGGTTCATATCCAGAAGTTGAAGTTGAACATATAGAAAGACAAACCGGACAAGTCTCATTGATCAGATTGGGTCTACTCAAGGCCTGTGCTAGAACATTTTTCGAGTTATTGAAGTTCTCTTTTGAATTAAATTACAAAGTCTCTAAAATCGAGCTAGAATTAAATCAAAAGAACTTTGAACTCGAAAAGCTCTATGCCTAGAAAAGTTAAACATCTTATTATTGGTGCTGGCCCTTGTGGACTAGGGGCTGCGTATCGCTTAAAAGATTTAGATCAATCAGACTACCTTATCCTAGAAGCCTCACATAAAGTTGGCGGCCTTGCTACTAGTTATATAGATGAAAAAGGATTCACTTGGGATGTTGGTGGTCATGTCCAATTCTCTCATTATGAATACTTTGATAAGGCCATGAATCACGCTCTCGGTAAAGATGGTTGGCTCAATCATGAAAGAGAAGCTTGGGTTTGGATTAAAGACAGGTTTGTTCCTTATCCTTTTCAAAACAACCTACACCGCCTTCCTAAAGAAGACCGTGATACTTGCTTAAATGGATTAAAGAAAAGAGATACTCATTTAAAACTCAACAGCTTTAAAGATTGGTTACTCTCTTCGTTTGGCGAAGGCCTCTGCGAACTCTTTATGTTTCCCTATAATTTTAAAGTCTGGGCCTACCCCACCGAGATGCTTAATTACGAATGGGTTGGTGAAAGAGTTGCAAAAATCGACTTAGAAAGGATTCAAAAGAATATTGAAACTGGAATTGATGATGTTAGTTGGGGCCCTAATAATACCTTTCAGTTTCCAAAATCAGGTGGGACAGGGAAGATTTGGGATGAAGTAGCTTCCATCATTGATTTAAAGAAGGTCCTTTTAAATTCAAAGGTCACTCATATTGATTGGAAAAAAAAGAGGGTTAAGGTAGGAGAAGAGATCTTCGAATATGAAAACCTTCTAAGCACAATTCCCTTAAATAATATCTCTGAGTTATTGGAAGACCCTCAACTGATAGCAAGCTCTTCGGAGCTTATGTCTTCTGCCACTAACGTTGTTGGAATTGGTCTGGAAGGCGAAGTTCCTGAACATTTAAAAACAAAATGCTGGATGTATTTCCCTGAAGATGACTCTCCTTTTTATAGAGTCACTGTTTTTTCAAATTACTCCCCAAATAATGTCCCTTCCCCAGGAAATCAATTCTCCTTAATGGCAGAGATAAGTGAATCTCACTTAAAAGAAGTTGACCAA
This sequence comes from uncultured Halobacteriovorax sp., assembly GCA_913061265.1. GTDB lineage: Bacteria > Bdellovibrionota > Bacteriovoracia > Bacteriovoracales > Bacteriovoracaceae. The sequence continues at coordinate 41,078 of CAJXVS010000003.1, forward strand.
GAAAGCTTAGTTCAAGAGGTTATAGATGGTTTGAAGAATTCAAAACTTATTAAAGATGAAAAGATTCTTTCAACTTGGAAGCTTCATGCACCATTAGGTTACCCTACACCATCCCTTAGTAGGAATAAGGCTTTGAGAGAAATTCTTCCAAGCCTAGAGGAAAAAGGTATTTCTTCTAGAGGAAGATTCGGCGCTTGGATGTACGAGATCAGTAATCAAGACCACACCTTTATGCAGGGAGTGGAATGGGTTAATAAGAAAATTCTGGATGAAGATGAGAAAACTTTTAAAATCCCATAAAGCTTGGCTCCTATGCCTCATCCCAATATTTATAGGTCTTTGCCTCCTCTGGCTCAAACGTGATTTGAGACCCATCCATCATGATGAATCGTTGCATGCTCTTTACGGTCTCTATTATTATTTTGATCCAGCTAAACTTTTCTATAAATATGACCCCATGCTTCACGGCCCCCTTCTTTATCACCTCATGCCATGGGTCTATCACTTTCTTGATGAGAGCTTAAGCGCCCTAAGGTTCTTACCCGCACTATTTTTCACTCTGCTTCCTATAGGATTTACCATTCTCTTAAAAGAGAGGTTAGGTAAAAGATATCTTATCCCAGCAGCGCTACTTCTCACTTCCCCTGGGTTTATCTATTGGGGAAACTTCTTAAGGCACGATGGACTAGTGCTCTTTCTTTTGATGGCCTCGGGATTCTCGATTTATTCCCGCTTCAAAAAAATAAGTTCGATCATCTTTCTTATCGCTTTGGCCCTTCAGTTTTGTACTAAAGAAAACAGTTATATTCATTTGGTTTTCATTTTAGCTTTTGCTTTCTTTGATTATTTTGTCTCTAAAAAAGATAGCTTGATTAAACCACTTTTTAACAATAAGAAATGGATCGTTATCATTGGGATAATATTAAGCGCTTTTATTTATTCTTATTACTATTCTGGAGGTTTTAGATATTCAGAAGGAATCATTGATGGACTCTTTCGAAAGAGCTTAGCTTATTGGAGCAATCAGCATTCAGTAGAAAGACTAACAGGTCCATTTCTGACTCAGTTCTTTGTCCTTCTTTGGTACGACTTACCTATTCTCTTGATCTTAATCTTTTCTGTCTTCAAGATTCATTGGGAGAGGTCGCTTCCTTTTAGAATCATTCCTTTTGCTTCATTAATAATAGGAGCTTGTTTTCATCTTTCATATGGTCATGATATATCTAGTGCTTCTTTATGGTCATCAGTCTTTAAAGTTAAACTTGGGATTGATTTCTATGGCTTTTTCTTTTTACTAATAACCTCCGTAACAGGAACCTGGCTGCTTATTAAAAACAATACTAGGCTTCTGGCTTTTTTCTACTACTGGACCTTCGCTAGTTTCTTCACCTATTCCTTTTTAGGCGAGAAAGTTCCTTGGCTTAGTTTATATACTCTCGTCAGTGGTATTATTTTTATCGCGTATTACTATAAAGATTTAAAGGAAAATATATTCGTTCCTCTTTTTACGATTACTCTTTTATTTAATGGGTATCAGGCTTACCAATTGAAATTTAATAATGCCGGCAGCAAGACAGAGTTCATTAGCCAAGTTCATACGAGTAAAGATTATCAAAAACTCGCTTCAGACCTAAGGCTCTTACTTGATTCTAAAAAAGGAATAGAGGTCTTGGCCCTTAGAGATAACTCTTGGCCACTATCTTGGTTTCTTTATAAAAGAGACGGCTTCTCATATTTCCAAGGAGGAAGGGACTATACTGAATTTGATGTCGTTTTAGATAAGTGGCCTTCTCAACTTAAGATTGAAGGCTATGAGGTAAAAAGACTTCCCTTAAGACATTGGTGGGTGCCCGACTGGAACCTATTAACCTGGTCTCGAGCTCTCTCTTACTCATTTAAGCATAAGCCTTGGAATGCACCGGGTGAGCAATATATTTTGGTTTATTATAAGAAAGGTTTACTTAACTTCTAAAGAATAATTATAGGTCGTATTTGATTTATCTTTTTGATAACTCATTCCATCATTGATTGAAACAGAACGATTCTTTGCATTGAGATCATTAACAATCTGACCTAAATCCAACTTCCCGCCAGCTGCTACATAGGCATTTGAGGAAAGGTTACTATTCTTTCCTTCTATCTTAAAGCCAAGCTGATAGCCGCCTCCAGATTTATCACAAGTGATGGCCACGGAATCTTCGTTAACTCGAAGACTGGCTTTCTTTCCATAACTTAAGACCATATTGCTTACGGAGTTAACTTGTTTCTTATTTTCAGATCGAGCTAAGCGTTGTTTTCTTCCAAGCTTTATTTCATCTTTTGACGAGTTTTCCTTTCCAGTTTTAATAATCTTAATCTTACACATACCAAGCTTATGAACCTGCCCCGAGGAAGTGTTTGCATCAGCCCCTTTATATGATCTAAGAACTTTAAAGTTAGAAGCTAGGTACTTTCTATAGAGACCATAGAATTTAGGATTTCCGTTCACTTCTAAACAGTGGACACTCGTTCTCTTATGAAAACTATCTCTAGGAGATCTCACTTTGTTAAGATGAGAAATCGCACTATCGAGGGAGGTATTTCTTGAGAAACAATAGCCATAAATGGCTGACCAAGAGAGACTAGGAATAAAAAAAAGGATGAGCAAAAGTGATTTCAAATTAAGATTCTTTCTCTGGTAAATGCTTATCGCCCAACTGACTTTCTGTGAAATCAATGGCCGTTTTAAATTCACAAAGATCAAGAGCTGTAGAGAACTTAGCTAAAGTTCCTTCTTCTTCACAAGAACAAGCAAGGTCTTTCATAAAGTTAAAAAACTTCTCACTAGTCTCAGGACTCATGAGATGTTCCATTTGACAGCTATCTTTTTCGGCGATCACTTCACTAACGCCTACGAAGTCTCTTAGAAAGTAAAAAATAAGTGTTCTTGAAGAGAGGATTCTATGAACTTCATCATGACCATTTTCGGTTAAGAGAAGGAACTTACTATCCTCTTCTTCAGCGACAAGGCCTTTTTTCTTAAGGTTGTTAATCGCTGTACTTACAGAACCTTTAGTAAGCTCTAGGTCTTTAGCAATATCAGTAACCCTAGCGTATCCTTTGCCTTCCTTTAATTTATGGATAGTTAAAAGATAATGAACCATTGAATGGGATAACTCTTCATTTAGATTTTGCATACACAGGTTCTATCAATAGCTCCTTTTCGAGTCAATTATGTCAACTATTTGGGCCATGCCAGAGGAACCTAGCTCGAGGCTAAGCATGTCATAACTACCTATAATTACACATAAAATAAGAAGGATAGTTTTTCTCCCTAAGAACAATTTCAGTTGAGTGATAAAATACAAGCTAAGGAAATTGTTATGAAACTGTGTCTACAAGCCATTATCACATTTTTGCTGATCACCGGAGGTTCTGCTCTGGCACAGGTCTCAAACTCTAATAATGGAACGGCAACTCCTGATCTAGGGGCCCAGCTCAATCAAGGTGTCATAGATTCTCAAGCTAATAATGAAGCCTATTATAACCAAGCTCTACAAAACCCTAGCGTAGAAGCAGGAGCAGTCATCCAGCCAAGCGGCGATGGTGCTATGACACAAACGCCAGACGGGCCTGAAAGATCGACGGAGCTAAACCTTACAGATGCTGAGAAGAAATTAAGTGAACAATTCGTTCATGATGGTAAGGCCCTTAGAGAACAAAAAGAGGCCTGTGATGCCCTTGATGATCCTAGTGCTTGCCGTGGTTCAGAGCCCAAAAGTAAATTTATGGGAATTGATTCCAATATGGTTAAGGCCATTTCGCAAATGTATTCATTGGTTATTGGTATGGGTGAATCCGGACTCTCCCACGAAAATACTATGTCCTCGGATAAGGCGACTACCGAGACAAATACTTCAGGAGCAAAAGGCGGTAAACCAGCTGGTGATAAGCCGGTTGCTACTGATAAAAAGGCTGCCGATAAGGGAAAAGAAGGTAAGGACGAAGACTCTACCGAAGATTATTGTAAGTATATTGCTGTTGGAATTGAAGCTGTCGCATTTTTTCAGCAAACTCAATCAGCAAAGGTGGCTGATATTCCTGCTGGCCAAACAACATCACAAAAAGAAATTCTTTATAAAGCAGCAAGAAGTCATCAAGACAGAGCAAAAACTCACAGCATGCAAGAGATCGGATGGGGAGCAACCTCAGTTTGTTATATTGCCATGCTATCCACCACTCCTGCCTCATGGGCCAACTGGGGAAATCTCGCCAAACTAGCAGCTTCTTCTACAATGTTTCTCTTCTTTAGAGATCAAGCAAAACTTAATAAAGGTTATTATAAAAGCGTAAAAGCTATCGCTGATAAACTACCTGGTAAAGGAGATTGTAATCCTGTCACTGAAAAGGATTGCTATTGTGGTGAGGAAGAAACCATGAATGATCCTAATGTTTGTCTTCCTGAGCTACATAAGCAAAAGGTTAAGCTTGGAAATTACCGTGTCGCTTGCGTTGACGCTCAAGGAAAAGTAGATCCTACATGTACCTGTATAGACTCAAATGCCTGCTTAGATAATAAGTTCATGAGTCAAATTAAACCCTTTGGCTTTGGTAGTGCCTTTCATAGCGCTGCTACAAAGCCTTTATCAAACTTAGCAAGAGGTCAGTTAACAGCTGGAGATATTGCAAGTTCTAGAAGTGGTGCTCAAAATGCTTATATTAGAAAAGGTCTTCGTGATCTAGCTTCTAAAGTTCCAAGCTCGGGGCAACTAACATCAGCCCAGCAAAATACGGTTAAAGGCCTTAATGATCTAGGTCTCCCTCCAAAACTAGGAGCCGCTTTTAGTAAAGCTCCTATAACGGCTTCACTTAAAGGCAATACATTTAAGGGCCGTTACCTTGGAGCAAAAAGCGCCCGTAGATCATACGCACGAGCAAAGAAGAGAGGCAATGTCTTAAACTTTAGTGGTGGACGAGGCGGAAGAAAGAAAGTTTCAAGGAAAACTTCTGGAAATCAATTTAATAAGTATCTAAAAAAATATGGAAAAAAAGGCAAAGGCCGCAAGTCCAGCAAGGTCCTAAACTATAGTGATCAGGCCATGAGAGATGCGGACATTAATAAAGATAAAAGCAGACCCATCTTTGAAATCATTTCAAGAAGATACAAGGTTTCAGGATACAAAAGACTAAATATCGAATAATCACTTTTAAAGTTACAAGGAAGTAACATGAATCAGCCACATTACAAATTACCTGTGCTCATCTACGATGAGGAATGCTCCCTTTGTCTCAGGTTTATGCAGGCCCTAGAGAAGCTTCCAGGGACAGAGACCATCACTAAGATCCCTCTTCAAGATGAAAACCTTTACAATCATTTTAGCGAGCTCTCGATGGACGCCTGCTATGAAGAGATTCATTATATTGATGAAAAGGGACAGATCTTAAAAGGTCCCCAGGTTCCTGAGATCCTTATCAATAAATTTCCTAATGTTAAGAAGTTCTCATGGCTCATAGAGTCTCAAATGGGGCAGAAGGCCATTGACTACTTTCACCATATAGCTTCCAATTATCGAAAGAAATTGAAAAAAGATTGCCCAGGATGTAATAAAAAGCATCATCGCAAGAGAACCCCAGATATCGGAGCATAGTTGAACGATAAAAGAATACTCCCCTTTCACGAAACCTTGATCATCATTCCAACTTATAATGAGATCGATAATATTGAGCGAATGATCAAGACTCTTTTTGAGCTCCATGAAAATGTTCATTTACTCATCATTGAAGACGGCTCTCCTGATGGAACAGCTGATGTTGTTAAGGCTCTTCAAAAAGAGCATCCAGAATCTCTTCATATGATTGAGAGGACGGGGAAATTAGGTCTTGGTTCTGCTTATGTTGCTGGTTTTAAGTGGGCCTTAAATCGTGATTATAATTATGTCTTTGAGATGGATTGTGACTTTAGTCATGACCCTAAGGCGGTTCCTGATCTTCTTCAAGCGGCTATGGCCAACGACCTTGTTATTGGCTCACGTTATATTGATGGAATTAGAATTATCAATTGGCCTTTTAGAAGGCTGCTTCTTTCATACCTCGCTAGTATCTACTGCCGCTTTATGACGAATATTCCTGTTTTAGATACAACAGGTGGCTTCAAGTGTTTTACCAGAAAGGCCTTATCCTCTATTGATCTCGATCATATCATCTCTAGTGGATATATCTTTCAACTTGAACTTAATTATAAGGTTTGGTCTAAGGGGCTTAAGGTAAAAGAAGTTCCTATCATCTTTTACGAAAGAAGAGATGGGCAATCAAAGATGGCCGGAGGAATTATCTTCGAAGCTTTATTTGCTGTTTTTAGATTAAGACTCAAAAAGATCTTTGGTACTCTTTAACGTTTTTCCAATTTTCGAGAGAAGATCTCTCTATTAAGTGGTTCGAACATCATCAATAAAAAGATCCAGCATCCACCAAACTCTAGGATCTCTCCTTTTTTAGGAGTGGGAATCAATTGCACTAAACCAAATAAGATTAAATAGGCCAAGATATGATAGTTTCTAGGAAGAGGCAGGGCCAACCGATTGATCAAAATTTTTACCTTCTCTTTTTTTCTATAGAGGACAGGAAGAATTAAAAAGTAGATTGCAACAGCAATCCCAAGTCCCGTTCCGAAGATAATTCTGTTAACTCTAAAGCCTTTTTCAGTTGGAGTTCCGCCACCAAACCTTAGGTTATGAAAGTTAAACTCTCCTTGAGTATTGTATTTTAAAAAGAACTCTGGAGTCTTAAATCCAATAAGTCTTTGTCCCCAAGAAATTTCTTCACCTACGCCAAAAACAAAGACAAAGCCCATTCCGATAAGAGAGATAATAAAAAGATTCTTTTTAAAGGGACCTAAGATGCTGGCCCTGTAAAAACAGAGGAAGGCACACATAAAGAGGGCTAAGACTGTTAGGTATTCAACAATACCGTCTTCAACGACTAGCTTTCCTTCAAAGAAAGCCAAGTCAGTTCTAGAGTAATAAACCCCTGCCAAAACAGTAATTGTCATTAGAGAGAAGAAGACTCTTTCTAAGATCTTTCGAGGTAGTGTGTCTATGCTAATTCTCCAAGTTCATTGAATATCTCAATCCTTTCACTATGACGGCCACCTTCAAATTCAGCTTTAAACCAAGCCTCTGAAATAGCCACTAACTCTTCAGCTGAATTAAGACGAGCTCCTAAGCAAAGAACATTTGAATCATTATGTTGTCTTGAAAGCTCTGCTTCTAAAGGTGTTCTACAAAGAGCGGCTCTTATGCCTTTAAAGCGATTAGCGACTATAGAAATTCCAATACCTGATCCACATAAAAGAATTCCAGGTAGTGGTTCTTTCTGGAAGGCCTTGGCGAACTTGATGGCGTAATCAGGATAGTTGCATCTATCGCTACTATCAGTTCCAAGGTCTATGATTTCAAATTTTTTAGACAAGTAGTTTTTAAGCTCAGTCTTGCCATCAAAGGCGGCATGATCACATGCCATGTATATCTTTTGCATAGACTGAGTTTAACAAAAAAGGGCTGTAAAAACAGCCCTTTTGATATAGCAATGTGTTAAATTTTCTTAGTATCTGTAATGATCCGGCTTATAAGGACCATCTGCTGAAATACCTAGGTACTTAGCTTGTGAGTCAGATAATTTATCAAGCTTTACGCCAACCTTTTCAAGATGGAGACGAGCGACTTTTTCATCTAGATGCTTAGGAAGCATATAAACTTTATTCTCGTACTTATCAGTTCTTTCCCAAAGTTCTAATTGAGCAAGAACCTGGTTTGTGAATGAGTTACTCATAACAAACGAAGGGTGACCTGTAGCACAACCAAGGTTAACAAGACGACCTTGAGCCAGAAGAATGATGCTCTTCCCGTTCTTAGTATACTGATCAACTTGTGGCTTAATATTCATTTCATCAAATGTCTTATGAAGATGGCTGATCTCAATTTCTGAATCAAAGTGACCGATGTTACAAACGATCGCTCCGTCTTTCATTGAATCAAGGTGACTTGCATTGATAACGCCTTCACAACCAGTAGTTGTAACGAAGATATCACCGAGCTTTGCAGCTTCATCCATTGGCATTACTTGATGACCTTCCATAGATGCTTGAAGAGCACAGATAGGATCGATTTCAGTAATAATAACTCGTCCACCAAGACCTAATAGAGATCCAGCTGAACCTTTTCCAACATCACCGTAACCAGCAACAACACAAGTCTTACCTGCGATCATTACATCTGTGGCACGCTTAATTCCGTCTACTAGAGACTCTCTACAACCGTATAGGTTATCAAACTTAGACTTAGTAACTGAGTCGTTAATATTGATAGCTGGAAGAGTAAGAGTTCCGGCTTTCATTCTTTCGTATAATCTATGAACACCAGTAGTTGTCTCTTCAGAGAGTCCTCTGATTCCTTCAACATATTGAGGGAATAAATCAAGGACCATATTTGTAAGGTCTCCACCATCATCAAGGATTAGGTTAAGAGGTTGACCGTCAGGGAAAACAAGAGTTTTCTCGATACACCAATTAAATTCTTCCTCGTTCATTCCTTTCCATGCATAAACTGGAACGCCTGTAGCTGCGATAGCGGCTGCTGCGTGATCCTGAGTTGAAAAGATATTACATGATGACCATGTAACGTCAGCACCAAGTGCTGTTAGAGTTTCAATAAGTACGGCAGTCTGGATTGTCATATGAAGACAACCTGCGATTCTAGCACCTTTAAGTGGCTTAGATTCTCCGAATTCCTTACGAAGGGCCATAAGACCTGGCATTTCGCCTTCTGCGATTGTAATTTCTTTTCTACCCCAATCGGCTAGGGCAATGTCTGCAACTTTATAGTTCTGTTCGCTCACGGCTAATCTCCTGTTAAACAGCGTTATTTGATATTTTAATTCGGCAGACTATAGCACCCAGTATTCAGGCCAACAAGCCTAGCCCCCTATGAGTCATGAGAATCTTACGTAAATAGCTTAGAAAAGGTAGCAATTCTAGGCATTGCGTTATAATAAAGGGCTATGGGTGACTATACTAAGCTTCAAAAAGACGAAGCAGCTGAAATTTTTGATTTCTATTCTTTAGGTAAATTGACTGAGATCAGGGCCCTAAGCCTTGGTATCTCAAACTCAAACTACGAAGTGAATACTGAATCTGGTCATTACTTACTAAAGATCTCAAATGATAAGAATCATGATCAACTTCTTAAAGAACAAGAAATCCTCCAATACCTAAAAGAAGAAAAATTCTCTTATTCTCTTGAGCCCATCAAGACTAAAGAAGGTGAACTTGTTTACCGCTATAAGGAATACTCCGGGGTAGTCTTTCCTTTTGTTGATGGCATCCCTCCAGGGCCAAGTGATTTCACTTGTTTTGAAATTGGAAAGGGATTAGCCACTCTTCATAAAATTAAGGTTAACGAAAAGCTAAGACCTCATAGTGAAGTAGGTTTTGGAACTCCAGAGATAAAAGTGTTTGTGAACTCTGCAGATTGTCCTGATGATTTCAAAGAAACCTTTCTCGATATCTTCCCTGATAACCTAGAAGATTTCGACGAAAATCTTTGGCAAGAGGGCATCATTCACGGTGACCTTTACTACGACAATACCTTATTTGATCACAATAAATTAGGGCACCTCTTAGACTTCGAACAATCGGGGCTTGGTCCATTTATCTTAGACATTGGAATTTCCATGTCTGGGACATGTTTAGAAAAAGGACGAATCCTACCAGAGCTCGTCGCTTCTTATCTCAAAGGGTACGAAGAGGTAAGACCACTTCAAGGTCAAGAAATAGAACATTTAACAGACGCAATCCTCATTGGACTTTTCTCAATTGCCCTATGGCGGATTAAAAGATTTAAGATTGGAAAGCTAAACCCAGAAATGGCCGATAGCTATAAAGATTTACTTTATAAGGCTTACCTTTTCCATCATAGGATAAATAAAAAATGAAAGAATTTTTCGCAAGTTGCCCAAGAGGCATGGAAGAAATGCTCCTAGAAGAAGCTACTCCCTTTGTTCAAGAAGCAGAGTTAGGAAAGGGTGGGATTCTCTTTAAAGCTGATTGGCGCTCTCTCCTTATTTTTACTATCACCACAAGACTCGCTAGTAGAATTTTTCTCAAGCTTCATGAGTTTAAGTTTAAGAATGAAAAAGATATTCCTAAGCATGTAGAGAGTTTTGAATGGCAAGACTATATCGACACTAGAGACACTCTAAAGATTCAAACGATTCTCGATAGAGATGGAAAGAAGATCTATAAGAACTCTGTTTATATGAGTCAGCTTGTAAAAGACGGTATCGTCGATAAGATTAAAAATATTAGAGGAACGAGACCTTCTGTTGAACTTGATAACCCTACTCATAGTTTCAACTTTAGAGTTGAAGGAGACTATCAATGCTTTCGCGGTATTGTCTCAGTTGACCTTTGCGGTGAAGCCCTTTCAAACAGAGGCTACCGTCCTGCTGGACATAAAGCTCCTCTTAGAGAAAACCTAGCTGCTGCTATCTTAATGGCCAGTGACTGGAACCCTAAAGAAGATGTCTTAGTTGATGGAATGTGTGGATCAGGAACCTTCCTCGCTGAAGCGGCCTTAATGGTTGCTGATGTAACACCAGCTTATTTAAGACTTAATAAAGAAGATTCTTTTAGCTTTGAAAAACACCCTTGGTTTAAAAATGACGAAGGCCTAAAGAAGTGGTGGTTAGATCTAAAAGAAAAAGTACTTACTGAATCGAGAAGAAAACTTAGCAACTTTCCTATGGATAGAATCTATGGATTTGATAATCATAGAACGGCCATGCACGTATCGAGAGAAACTCTCAAGTTTTTAGGTCTTGGAAAAGATTATATCCCACTTGAATTAGCCGATGTAACAGAGCTTGAGCCACCTCAAGAAAAAGGTGTCTTTATTTGTAACCCTCCTTACGGAGAGAGGCTTGGAGACTTTGATGATCTTGCAGGCCTTTATTATAAGATCGGTGAGAACTTAAAGAATAACTTCAAAGGCTATAGAGGCTATGTCTTCACCGGTAACCCAGAGCTGCGTAAGAAGATTGCACTTCAAACATCAGCTAGGGTTCCGTTTTGGAACGGGAAGATTGAGTGTAGGTTGTTGAGATACGAGCTTCGTTGAAGTTATGCTTAATTGCATTACAGGCGCTAACGCTTCTGCAAAGCAATTAAGTGTGAAACGCATCAAATTACTTTGTAATTTGACACGACACTGGAACGGGAAGATTGAGTGTAGGTTGTTGAGATACGAGCTTCGCTGATCTTAAATTTCAGGTTTGCTAAAATGCTCAGCCAAAGTCATCGCAAGAGTAGGATTACTATACTTAAGTAACGCCATATTATTGGCCACTTTCATATAATGCTTATCCGACTTACTAAAGAAATATTGAGAAACATCACTATCTTTTAAAAAGATCGTATGACCCTTGCCACCAAACTTTCTTAAAATAAAGCTACTGTCTAGGAAGCAGATCTCTCTGATCATAAAGTTTCTAGCAATATAAATAAGAATACAGTGGTCGGCTAAATCAACGAGAGACTTTCTCATCTTCACACCCTTAGGCGAGGAGACGTCACTCCAGTGGACCTTAACTTCAATCCTTTTATCTTCAAGGTAGAAATCAAAGCCTCTTTGAGAAGAAGATTTTCTTTGCTCTAAACCAAAGATCGCTTTGCAATACCACTCACCGAGTTGAACGGGGAGGTTCTTGCCATTCATTAAAATCTGCTCTGTCCTTAGAATCTCGTAACACTTGTTTACGGTCTCAATCGCATCAAAGATTTCTTTGTTCTTTGGAAGATGAAGAATAGAGATTTTCTTAGAAAGAGTTCGGTTTAACTTGCGGCTAAACTGAGACTCAAACCATTTTGGAAAGTCTTCATATTCGAATAAGTCATAAGTGTCGTGAACTAAGCCTAAAGATAAGAGGTCCCTACTTTTTGTTAGACCTTCAATCTTCTTTGATAAGTACTTTAACGGTGCAAACTCGTCTGGGCTTTCACCCATCACATAGATTTCATCTTTGTCGTAATCTGTGCTGCCGTGAGTCTCCTTGTTAAAGTCCTTAATCTCACGATAAAGAACTTCGAGGTTCATGTTAATCCTAAATTTTAAGTTTAAATAATAGTCTTAATTATCTTAACACTAGAACCTCTAAACCTGAAAGCCAGATATATCTTCTTCGAACTCTAGAACCGAAGAAACAATCCCGCCATGTTTAGTCAGGCAATGCTTACAGAAGACTTTAAAATCAGCCACTTTACTTTCATAAAATGCTTTATCTTCACCAGAGGCATCTTTTAATTTCTCATGCGCCAAGTTAGCTGCCTCGAGTAAACGCCAAGCAACAATTAGGTGACCAGAATAGTTTAGAAAATCTGTAGCTGATTCAAGGATAGTGTTCATCTTTTTCTCAGCAGCTAGTTTACCAAAGTGCTCCATCATTTTAGCGGCGTTACCGAGGTAACTTCCTAAATAAGTTAATTCATCTTGAAGGTTCTTTTGATCGGCGGCATTTATTGAAGCGCTGATCTTTGCGGCTACTTTTTTAAAGGTTTCACCTTTTTCGCGAAGGTTCTTTCTCATGACAAAGTCGATGGCCTGAATTCCATTGGTTCCTTCATAGATAGTTCCAATCTTTGTATCACGAGCAAATTGTTCAATTCCATACTCGCTACAAAAACCATAGCCACCATGAACTTGAATCGCCTCTACTGAAACATTAAAACCTTCATCAGTACAAAACCCTTTGCAAATAGGAATTAAAAAAGCGATCTCTTTCGCCGCTTCTTCGTCCCCTTTATCTTCAGCATCAAAAAGATTTCCTGTATACAGGCAAAGAGATCTCATGCCTCTTGAGTAAGCTCTCATTCTAAGAAGCATTCTTTTTACATCTGGAAGGTTTACAATCTCAGTACCAAACTGAGAACGCTCTTTAGCGTATTGCTCTGTTAAGCTAGTCACAAGGTTGGCCTGCCCTTCACCTTGAAGTGCACATAGTAATCTTGCTTCGTTCATCATGATGAACATATTGGCCATGCCTTCAAATTCTTTTCCAATCAATTGCCCCTTGCACTCTCCATTACCGCCGAAAGTTAACTCGCAAGTTGCACTAGCGTGGATCCCCATCTTCTCTTCAATCTTTGTACAGACAACATTATTAGGGCTTTGATCATCATTTAATTTAGGTACTGTAAAAAGAGAGATACCTTTTGTTCCCTCTGGAGCTCCTGGTGTTCTAGCTAGAACCAGGTGAACAATATTTTCGTATAGGTCATTATCGCCTGAGGAGATAAAGATCTTAACGCCTTTTATATTATAGGTTCCGTCATCATTAGGAGTTGCTGTAGAGACGCAGTTCCCTACATCAGAGCCCGCCCCTGATTCAGTGAGACACATGGTGCCCCCCCACTTTCCTTCCATTATAGGTGCTACGTACTTGGCTTTTTGCTCATCGCTACCAATCTTATTAATAACGTTTAATGCTCCGGCCGTTAATCCGTTGTACATTGAAAAGGCTACGTTTGATCCGATGCCGATAGACTTACAGGCAAACGTTACGGCCCAAGGAACCATCATTCCGCCAATGTCTTCTGGGTAACCTAAAGCAAACCATCCATTCTCATAGAATGCTTGGTTAGCAGCGTGAAATTCTTCTGGAACAGTTACGGCGCCATCTTTTAACTGAACACCTTTTTCATCTCCAACTATTCGAGTAGGAAAGATTTCTTGACCCGTAAAGTAGTCAAACTGACTTACAATCTCTTTTAAGTCTTGTTCACCGAATTCATTGCCGGATTCATGAACCTTTAAAAGTTCAAAAAGATTGAAGTTAATATCTCTTAAATCAGTTTTATACTGAGCCATACTGTTCTCCTCAAGTACTTATCTATAATCAATTTAATTATATCTTACTTGAGGTCAGGAGCTAGTTGATATGTGTCAGGAATTTTACGCAAAAAAAAGGCAGCTTTTATAAGCTGCCTTTTTCTTTCGTCTATCTTTTTATTCTTAGAAACCTACGTGTGAACTTTGTCTATAAGTGATGTCACCGTTAGCGTACTCAATCTGAGTTGGGTTAGCACCAATTGTCTGATTGAAGTCGATATAAATAACATCTCCAGCAGAAGTAAGGGCCTTATAAACATTTGGGGCAACTTGCATAATTTGTCCGCTGCTTACAGCTACAACTAAATTATTTAAAATTTCTGAAAAACCTGAACCGTAAGGGTTTCCACTTACTGCTCCTGAGTTTGAAGAAACAACATTATAAGTACTGCTTTGATTAAAGTTTGAAGTGTTCCAATCAAAGATCCACCAGCTTGAAGTATCATAATCAACCGTACCGGTTACAAACTTATGAGTTTCAGTTGGATTAGTTTGTGTTTTAAATTCACCTTGGCCTATCTTTTGAGCCAATTGAGCTGCATTAGCTACGGATCCATTTTGACCGTTGTAACCACTACCATTGTTATAACAAACACCGTTATTACAAAATTGGTTAGCGACTGCATTCTCGTCTGTCTTGTTCTTCTTGCTTCCACATGCACTAAAACCGACGAGGGCCAATGCTAGTAAAAGAGTTGATAGTTTTTTCATTTCCTTTCCTCCTGTCCAAAGACTTCTGTCTTAAAGATCTATTGATTCATTTTTAATTCAATTAATATGTATTTATATTTGCAATGGTCGTGCCATGATTCTGGATGTGGTTTCAAAGGGTTGCCTAAGGCGCCTTTGTCCTTTATCTAAGGGTTGATCAAAGTTTAGACAGTTCAGAAAAAGCGGTGAACTCTTACAGGCTCGAGATTTCAACTAGTTAGACTGCAAACAAGGCCTTGGCGCTGACCTTAAAGCAAAAGAATGGGGTTAAAAACTAGCTTTTCGTCCAGTTTTTGATCAGTTAAACCTTAGGCCATGTCACAATTGTACAAAGAAGTTATAAGTAAGTTTGCAGGAGAATCAAGATGAAGCAATCAATCAAGGGCATAAGTAAGAAGGTCCTTCTCGTTATCCTCGATGGTTATGGAGTTAATTCTAATACTGAAAAGAACGCTATTAAGGACGCCAAGAAACCTGAGCTTGATGACCTCTTTGAAAACTATCCCTTTACCACAATTGAAGCTGGCGGAGAAAAGGTTGGTCTTCCAAAAGGTGTCGTCGGAAATTCTGAAGTCGGCCATATGAACTTAGGAGCTGGTAGGTCCGTCAGGCAAGACTTAGTCAGGATCAATGAGTCCATAGATAATGATTCTTATCAAGATCTTCCCCTTCTTAGTGAACTGAAAGAAAAGGCAAAGCAAAAAACCAAACGCATTCACCTTTTGGCCCTTCTCTCTGATGGCGGGGTCCACTCTCATATTAATCATATCAAGAAAACCATTGAGTGCCTTAGTATGGATAAAGACCTCGAAATCTTTTTCCACGCCTTTATGGATGGAAGAGATACTCAAAAGAATGTGGGCCACAAATATATAGACGAGTTAAATAAGGTTGAAGGGGCTACCTTCGCTTCCATGCAGGGCCGTTCTATCGGAATGGATAGAGACCGCAGATGGGAGAAAATTAAAACCGCTATGGATTGCTTTGAAGGAAGAGGGCATATTTCATCCCTTACTCCTGAAGAATATATTCAAGAGCAGTATAAAAAAGACGTCTTCGATGAATTTATTGAGCCTGCTCTTTTTAACAAAGAAGCAGCTATTCAAGATGATGACTGTATCTTCTTTTTAAACTTTAGACCAGATAGGGCCTCACAACTCTCTCTTGCTTATACGGATCCTAACTTTAATTCTTTTAAGAGAGAAGTTACTCCCGGATACTTTCTTTGCATGACTCCTTATATTCCAGATGAAGTAAAGCTACCTATTCTCTTTGATAAGGAAAAACTCAAGGGTACCCTAGGAGAATTCTTCAGTTCAAAAGGAATTAAACAGTTAAAGATCGCCGAGACTGAAAAGTATGCTCATGTTACTTTCTTTTTTAATGGTGGAGAGAAGACTCCTTTTGAAGGAGAGGATCACTTCCTTATTCCTTCACCTAAAGAAGTCGCAACTTATGATGAGAAACCAGAGATGTCTGCTCACTTAGTGACGGATAAACTAGTCGAGACTCTTCAGAGTGAGAAGTATGACTTCACCCTCGTCAATTTTGCCAATTCAGATATGGTAGGTCATACCGGAAACTACGAGGCAGCTGTAAAGGCTATTGAAGTCCTAGATCTTTGTGTTGGTAGACTCAAAAAGGTTTGCGCTGAAAAGAGTGTTCTCATGCTTCTTTGCGCGGATCATGGAAATAGTGATCAGATGACCTATGAAGACGGCTCCCCTCATACAAGCCATACAGGAGCTCCGGTTCCTTTTTCTGCTTTTCATCCCCTATTAAAAAATGAAAAAATAGGAACCCATAATGATAAGGCCCTTATGGACGTGGCCACTACAATTCTTCACGGTATGGGAATTGAAAAGCCAAAACAATTCACTGGCGAAACAATATTTGAATAAGAAAGGAATAATATAAATGGAAAAGAATAAGAAGATAAAATCAATAGCAGTCCTTTGTAGCGGTGGAGATTCACCGGGAATGAACTGTGCAATACGCTCTGTCGTAAGAACTGCGATTTCAGAGGGACTAGAAGTTTATGGGATTAAACGCGGCTATTCAGGACTCCTTGAAGGGGCTATCGAAAAGATGGACGCTTCATCTGTCGGAAATATCATGCAAAGAGGGGGAACTATTCTACAGACCTCTCGATGCAAAGAGTTTCATGATGCTGGAACGAGAAAAGAAGCTGCCAATATCCTAAGAAGAAAGAAGATTGATGCCCTCGTCGTCATCGGTGGCAATGGTTCTTATAATGGAGCTTTCGCCCTTCATAGCGAACAGGATATTCCTGTTATTGGGATTCCTGGAACTATTGATAATGATATTGCTGGAACTGACTACACTATTGGTTTTGATACGGCCGTTCAAACAGCTGTAGAAGCAGTAGATAAGATCAGAGACACCGCCCACTCACACGCCAGAACTTTTATCGTGGAAGTTATGGGAAGAAAGTCTCCCGCAATTGCTCTTCATGTTGGGGTTTGCACAGGCGCTGAGAATGTAGTTTTTCCAAATAAAGAAGTTGATTACGATGAGATCATCTCCGATATAAAAAGAGGCGCTAAACGAGGAAAGAACTCTTCAATCGTTGTTGTAGCTGAAGGTGAAGTCCCCGGACTTGCTTACAAGATTCAAGAGAATCTTTTTGATAAACATAAATTAAAATCACATGTCTGCATTTTGGGTCATATCCAAAGAGGCGGACGTCCTTCACCCATTGATCGCTTTATTTCAAGCCGAATGGGTTACGAAGCTGTGAAAGGTTTAATAGCAGGAAACTATTCCAGTGCAGCCGCTTATGTTAAAGGCGAAGTTGAATTAGTTCCTTTAAAGGATTGCTTAGGTAAGAAAGCTGAGCAAAGGCCTCAAGCCTACGAACTTGTTAAGACGCTTTCAATTTAGAGAGCTGATAATTTAGCCCCACGGCCCCGGCACTATTTAAAAGCTCTTCAAGAGGAATTAAATAACTGCATTCAGGGATACTAACAAAGCTTGGGGCTAAGATCTTTGACTCTGACTCTCCACTAGAAATATAAGAATTAAGCTCGGGACAAATGATGGTTCCGTTAACTTGAATCTTACCAATGGCGATACAATCATCTAGGTTCTCAAGCCCTAGCCTTCCTGATAAAGTCCAAAAGAGAATAAGAATCGGAAGCTCTAGCCAACGGCAACTCTCAAAAGACTTCTCTTTCTTAAGCTCAATTGGAAGATCAATACAGAGAACATATCGCTTGAGAGGTATCTTGATACCAAATTGTCTTGATAAGAAGATAAGCTTCTCCTTGATAGACCGACCTAAAGGGCCAAGGCCTACAATCTCAACTCCGGGCATGCCTTTTGAGCAATAGCCAAAGATCTCAAGCTCCCCCAATTTATCATGCCCAGGGTATAAGGCCTTTAATCGATAAACACCATTTTGCATATTCTCTCCTCTCTTGATCTTATTTCAAAAGAAGGGATTGATGATCCTGTTTAAGCCTGTGAATTTTATCTTGGGGATTAAATATTGAGTTACTTATTGATTTCTAATTTTAAGTTTTGCATGGTTTCATTCTCATCTTCTTTAACTGAATAAAAACAATTAAGAGCACGGCCTTTTGAGAATTTTGTTAAGGTAGACCTAAAGACTTCTAGTCTGATCGCAAATATCTTACCGAGTTTTTCACATCCCTCTTTAGGTTTCTTACAATAAGGAAGATCCCTTTTATCGCAAGCAACCTTTAAGACGACGTTCTTCCCTCTCTCACAAATAACCTGATTTGAAGTACCATCAATATAACCTCTCGTTAGGGTTGGGTCTTTGGGAAATTTCTTTTCACAGAAGCTCGTCACTTTTTCATATTTTCCCATGCAATCAAGATGTGAACGGTCTTTTTTATCAACGAGTAAGAGGTCTGTATGCCCAAGGAGCTGACAAGCTTCTTTCATGGAGTAGATTTCGATTCTTTTTAAGGTAACAGAGTGGTCAATGACTTTTGACCACCCGGGGAAGGAAAGAATTAAAAGAAAGAGAACTTTCATTAAGCCGGGAAAAGACCTCTAAGTCTCATCGCCTTCTCTAGTCTTTTAAGAGCTCCAATCATAGCCGCTTTTTTCATATCGACTTTATAATGATCAGCTGCTTCGCAAACGACTTCAAAAGATTCTTCTAAGATATCGTGCAGTGTTTTATTGATACGATCAAGATCCCAAAAGAAGTTCTGTAAACCTTGAACCCATTCAAAATAAGAAACAATCACACCACCAGCGTTACAAAGAATATCGGGGATTATAAAAGCCCCTTGCTTTGTTAAGTGCTCAATAGCATCAATTGTTAAAGGACCATTGGCACCTTCAGCGATGATCTTAGCTTTAACTGTATGACAATTGTCTTTAGTCACAACTCCATCAATAGCTGCTGGTATAAGGATATCAATATCAAGGGCCAAAAGTTCATCATTAGAGATCATCTTGTGATCGCCTTTCATGTCCTTAAGGTAGTTTCTATTCTTTACCCATTCAACACAGGCTTCTACATCTAATCCATCTTTATTATAAATAGCGCCAGAGACATCACTAATAGCAACGATCAAAGCGCCCTGCTCTCCAAGGTCTTCAGCAGCTGGAGCACCAACTTTCCCAAAACCATGAATGGCAACAGTTGAACCTTTAACAGTTCTTCCTAATTTCTTACAAGCAAAGTTCACACAGTAAGCTACACCTTTTCCGGTGGCTTCTGCTCTTCCTAAAGATCCACCAATACCGATTGGTTTACCAGTTACAACACCTGGAACTGTATAACCTTTGATCTGAGAATAAGTATCCATAAACCAGGCCATAGTCTGACCGTCAGTTCCAATGTCTGGAGCTGGGATATCAATATTTGGACCGATAATCATATTAATTTCTGTAGCGTAACGACGAGTTAAAGCCTGAAGTTCTTGTCGTGAGAGTTCATTAGGATCAACTTGAATCCCACCTTTGGCACCGCCAAGAGGAAGACCAACAAGAGCACACTTAAAAGTCATAAGCATTGCAAGAGCAGCCGTTTCAGAAAGATCCACTTTAGGATGATAACGAATACCACCTTTTCCTGGACCAATAGTCATATTATGTTGAACTCGGTAACCCATAAAAGTTTTAACAGTTCCGTCATCTAACCTGATGGGAACAGCAACTTGTAAGGCACGCTTTGGGTACTTAAGACGGTCAAGAATGTTTGGATCTAGATCCATTGTTGCAGCAGCAATTTCTAATTGCTCAAACGCATCCTTGAATAGAGGACTTTCAAATAAACTCATAGGAATCTTCCTTTAAAACGCTTGTATAGATTAAGAGCAATCTATCGTGGTTTTACAAAAATTCCAATAGTTAAAATGACTAGAAAGCGGTGTTAAACATCACTTCCATGACTTGGTTAGACTCGTTGCCCAAAATCATTTCCTTCTCAGCTTGTGAAGAAGAAACACGGCCAATAAGGTTTTTATAAAGTGGCTTTTGAAGACTAGCGGTCCAAGTCTCATTTGATACTTGGTAATCGATAGAGGCTTGAACATTTAACTCTTTAAAAGTCTTGGCGACATTGATCTTTAGGTTATCTTCATCGGCTCTGTAATTAGCCGTAGTATTGACGCCTAGCTCTTTAAATTCTTTACTGGCATCAAGGTTTACTTCACCCTTTAGATTAGCTGTCGTTGAGTATTGAACATATGGGTTCTTAACTTCCATAACGGCCTTTCCTTGAAGGATTCTGGCCTTAAACTTTAATTTAATATTTTCACTTACAGATGCTTCTGCATTAGGCTTCAAAGCCTTTTGGGCTTGTCCAACAGAGTGTAAGGCTGAACCTTCCTCTGCGTTTCTGACTTCACCAGAGAGTCTTTTATCAGCGTACTTTAAGATCATCTTCTGCAAGTAAGCCTTCTTTTGATCAACTGAATCAACATCATAGACCCCAGTACTCTCTAAGTTCCAAGTCCTGGCGTACTCTTGAGTATTTTGCCAATCCGTTAGGTCTTTACGAACACCGGCCAAAACTCCAGCATCATCTTCTATAAGGATTTGCTCAGTCCAGCTCTTGCTATCTATTGGAAGAGGTTGAATTTGATCATCAGGAACAAAATTTGAAGGTCCTCTTCCTCTTACCTTTACGGAAGGGTTAAGCATTTGAAGCATGATGGTATTTTCCATATCATCTTCAGGAAATGGTCCAGCAAAGGCGAAAGTGGCGATGATTGATGAAAGACAGAACACCGACAGGTGTCCAAACTTTAAACAGTTAATTAGAGACTCTTTCGTTTTTACAAACATGCTAACCCTTTGAATTTATGGTTTCGTTTACACTTTCTCTAATTTAAAGTGCAAGCGGCGTACCATATCAAAATTCTAGCAAAGATCTGTCGTTGACGCGTACAGTTGCAACTATTTACAGTCCTTGTTTTCTCTAAGTGCCTAAAATTACGTATTTAAAGATCAACGATCTCTTTTGTCTCATCTAATAACTGCTGCATAAGCTTTCTCGTCTTCTTATCCATAGGTAAATCCTTAGACTTAGCTTCCATGGCCTTTAAGAAGGCATTGGCCGAAAGACCACGAGGTAATGCGGGAGATTTCTTTGTTTGCTTGCGCCCGGCCTGAACAACTCCGCCGGCCTTTAGAACTTTTTTCAGCTGAGCTCTTTTAGTCATCTGCCCAGTTACGATCTGTCCCTCGACTTCTTTTCTCAGCTTCCCTTTTTTAAGAGCGTCCCATTCAAGCAGAACATACTTCTCAATATCATAAGCCTTAGCAGCTTCTCTAATCTTCTTAGGTAGCTTTGCTATAAGAAGTGAACGGTGAACTTCAGATTTTGAAATCCCAAGGGCCGCAGTTATCTTTCTTTCACTAGCCTTAGTGGCGATTTGATAATTTAAGATACCATCGGCTTTATCAATAAAATGAAGAGCCTCTCTCGAAGAGTTTTCAGAGAACTGAATGGCCATAAGCTCTTCATCAGTCTTTCCTTCAAGAACAAAACAAGGACAGTCTTCCATATTGATGGATGACATGGCCCTAAATCTTCTCTCCCCACAGATCAAAGTATACTTGTGACCTTTTAAGTGAAGAACTAGTGGTTGAATCAGACCATTCGCCTGAATATTCTTAGCTAGTTCTCTAATAGATGAGTCATTAAACTTAGTTCTCACCTGATCTCTAACAACAACGTCTTTCAACTTTACTTCAGCAAGACGCGCCCCTTTTAAAAGACGATCGTCAGCTAATTTAAAAAGATCTCTTTCAAGTTTATTTGAAAGATCAAGTGTCTTTCTTTGTTTTTTAGTAACTCTAGGGGCGAAATTTTTAGCCATAAATAATCCTTTAAATAATTACAAGTTAAGAGACTTCCAAAGTTTTTTGTAGTCGTCTTGCCCTTTAGATTTCTTGCCCATCATAAAAACCGGTCTTTTCGTAGAGATCGATTCCTGCATCTGAACTAAGTTTCTAATAGGTGGTGTAATATCAAAAGATTGTGAGAGTTCTGATAACCTCTGTTTTTCAATTTTTCTTCTGGTGTTAACCATTGAAGGAATAATATTAAATTTCAGTTTTGGATTTTCAGTCTCTTTGATAATTTCAAAAGTATCCATAAGTTCTTCAAGACCATCAATTGAATAATCTTGAGCTTGAGTTGGAATTAAGATTCTGTTACTTGCCACAAGCGACATGATCAATTCATCACCAAGCATTGGCGGTGTATCGATAACAACATAATCAAAATTCGCAGCGACCTTATCGAGACGAATTTTTAATAGTCGCTCTTTTCTTCCGGCGCTTTTTCTAATTTCAGCTTCCGAGAGAATCATAAGCTTTGAAAGATTTGCTAGGTGCCTACTTGCAGGTATGAGGCTGATATTTTCGTGAAATTCTTCACCATTATCGACTTGAACAATAACTTCTTCCGCTTCTATATCTCCAATTAACCACTCAGGGATTAATGTTCTTTGAATTTGTACACCGAAGGTCGAACTCAAATTGGCCTGAGAGTCCAAATCAATAACGAGAACTTTGTTACCTTTGTGAGCTAGATGGCAGGCCAACTGATAGCACTGCATTGTTTTTCCAACTCCGCCTTTATTATTTGCAACTGTTATTACTTCCATGGATTCACTCCTTCGAATATGAAAATAGCTAAACTACTAAAATTTTAGAAAGGTTGTTACACATCGTCAAAGTTTCTTACTTTTAAAATGCTCTGCACAAAACATATCGCACCAAAACTTATCTTTAAAAATATGCTACAAAGATGCTCAAGTTTTCAAATAGCCTACTACGAGGATCGTTCAATGATTAAGGAAATTAATTCGCAGGAACTAAGTGTTCGATTAAAAAACAAAGAAAATATAATTCTTATCGATTGCCGCGAGCAAGATGAGTGGGATGCAGGTCATATTGGCGGCGCCAAGCTTATCCCTCTCAGTGAATTTGAAAAAAGACATAACGAAGTTGGTCCTACCGATGCCGAAATTATTCTTCAATGCCGTAGTGGAAAAAGAAGCATGAACGCTTGCATGATGTTACAGAACAACGGATGGGAAAATTTAACTAATCTTTCAGACGGAATCTTAGGCTGGCAAGCAAATGGATTTGAAGTAGAAAAATAATGCTCGATTTATTTAAAGAAACAAATTCAAACCTACCTCCAATAAGCAGCGATGATCTTAACGATGCTGATGTGATCAAAGAGATTAAAGCTTTGAAAGAAAGAATTCTTCCAAAGCATTTAGTTTTAGGTCATCACTATCAAAGCAATCAGATCATTCAATTCGCTGATGAGATTGGGGATAGCCTGGCCCTTGCGAAGAAAGCGGCTAGCATCAGTAAGCCTTACATCACTTTTTGTGGTGTTCACTTTATGGCCGAGACAGCTGACATGTTAACTAGGGACGATCAGCAAGTTGTTCTTCCTGATTTAAATGCTGGTTGTTCCATGGCAGATATGGCCAATAGAGAACAAGTTGATAAGGCCTGGAGCTTTTTTCAAGCTAGCACTTCTAAGAAAATAACTCCTATTACTTATATTAATTGCACAGCTTCTCTTAAAGCCTTTGTTGGTAAAAATGGCGGCGCAATTTGTACCTCTAGTAATGCAAAGAAGATTATTGAATGGGCGTTCAAGCAAGGAGAGAAGCTTCTCTTTTTTCCCGATCAACACTTAGGAAGAAATACTTGTTTTGATATGGGAATCCCTCTTGATGAAATGGTGGTTTTCAATCCTAATATGCTTAATGGGGGTTTGACTCCTGAGCAAATTGATAAAGCTAAGGTGATTCTTTGGTATGGTTACTGTAGCGTTCACCAAGGCTTTACAGCTGAGCAAGTGAATCAGTTTAAAGCTGACCGTCCTGACGTTAATGTCATCGTTCATCCTGAATGTAGCTTTGAAGTTGTTCAAGCGGCTCACGATGCTGGCTCTACTAGTTATATAATCGATAAAATAAAAGACGCTCCTGCTGGCAGTAAGTTTGCAGTGGGAACCGAGATCAATTTAGTTAATAGATTGGCGGAGCAGTTCACGGATAAAGAAATCATTTCTCTTTCTCCCTATCAATGTCTTTGCACAACTATGTATAGAGTAAGGCCAAGATGGCTTCTTGCCTCTCTTCAGGCCATTGAAAAAGATAAACCAATAAATGTAATACGAGTTCCAAAAGAAATTAGAGAGCCGTCACTGATCGCACTCGAAAGAATGCTTTCAATTTCATAAGACAACGTTAAGGGAATAAAAAGATGATATATGCAGATTATAATGGTTCAGCTCCCATCTGTGCTGATGTTAAAGAATACCTTGTTAAAAGAATTCAAGAAGGCCCTTATTCAAATCCAAATGCCATTCATCATCTTGGGCAAAAGGTTTTAATGGGAATGGAGAATGCTAGATTTAGCTGTTCAAAGATTTTAGGTTGTAAACCTGGTCAGATTCTTTTTAACTCTGGTTCGACTGAAGGTATCTCACATATCTTTTACTCTCTTCTTTGTGGAAAGCTAGACGATGGAAAGAATATCATTGTCACTAGTGGAATTGAGCATTCTGCTGTTGTTAAAACAGCTCAGTTCTATGAGGAAAAAGGTTTCGAAGTTAAGGTATGCCCTACCCTTCCTAACGGAGTTATCAACTTCGAAGCATTAGAGCTTACCCTTAAAGAGAATGAAGGAAAGGTTGCCTTGGTTTGCATCATGGCCGCTAATAATGAAACCGGAGTGATTCAGCCCTATGCTGAGATGGCGGAGATCTGTAAGAAGTACGACGCCCCAATCTTTAGCGATACAACTCAACTTATTGGAAAGGATGAATTCTCTTTTGATGAATCAGGATTAGATTATGCAGTTCTCTCGGGTCATAAAATTGGAGCTTTAACAGGAACAGGAATGATCTTGGCCAAAGACCTTACAACCTTAAAGCCTTTCATCATTGGTGGTGGTCAAGAAAAAGATCTTCGAGGTGGTACGCAAAACTATCTTGGCAATGAGACTCTTGCTGTGGCCCTTAATTACTTTAAGGAAAACAAAGAGAAGCTTGAGGCCCTTAAGGCCAAAAGAGTTGATTTTGAAAAGAAGTTAAAAGAAAAATTTCCAAGTATTGTTATTATGGGTGAAGACGCTCCAAGATTAGCGAGTTCTACTTATATTTCTTATCCAGGAATTCACGGTCAAGCGGTTCAAATCGAGCTTGAGAGTGAAGATATTTATGTCACTACTAGTTCAGCCTGCTCAGATAACGAACCCGTTACTTCAAAAGTATTGAAGGCAATGGGAGTTAATGATGAAGTCGGAAGAGGCGTTGTGAGAATTAGTTTAGGACTTTGCTCTCCAGTTGAATGGTACGATCAAGTCTTTGATGCTCTTTCAAGAGCTTATGAAAAACTTGGAAAGATCCAAAGTTATTAATGAAAGTATTTAGCTTCGTAATCATTTTAATTTTAGCCTTTAGCTGCACAAAGAAGAAACAAGATCCGCTATACTCTATGCCCACATGGAACCCCGAGGCTGGAGATAACCTTAGTCGTTTTGTAGTGGCCATCTCCAATAATGAGCATGGAGCCCTCGGTAGTCAAAGAGCTCCTATTCCTGAACAAATCCTCGTTCCTGGGGCAGAGCACTCTATTGAATATGGTGGACCTAGAGTTCTCTCTGGTTATATCGATATTTTAAGAAAGAGGTTTAAGAATAATTTAGTCCTATTAGACTCTGGAAGATTTATTAAATCCAGTTCTAAGATTGAAGACATTGAATCGCTTAGGAAATTTTATACTCACCTCAATTATGATGGGATTTTATTTTCTGAAGAAGAAGTCATTCAATTTCTAGAAAACGCAAAGAAATTTAATCCTACTAAGCTTCCTTTTATCAATTCAAATATTATCGATCTCAAAACGAAAAAACTCCTGACTAGAAATGTTGAAATGGATTCAAGGCTGATTACTAAAGGGGATCTTAAAATAGGGATCATAGGCATCACTTCTTATGATGGAAAAAAGATCAAGGCCAACGATCACTTTAAAGGGCTTTACTTTGAAAAGCCTGCTGTCACGTTCTTAGAATTTAAGAATAAGCTTAAAAGAAAGGGTGCTGAGATTATAATTCTCATGGCTAATTTAAAGACTAGTTGTGAAAGTAAGATGCCTCCTAGGACTCTAAACTCTCCCCGTCCAAGCTGGGCTAAGATCTATTGCCAAGACTCAAAGGATGACTTGCTTAGATTCTTAAAGAGGATTCCGAGAGGCTCATTAGACCTTTTAGTCTTGGCCAACAATCAAAAACAGTTGAGAGGATTCCTAATAGATACTCCTGTTATTACGACCCCACCATCATCGGGCTTTATAAGCATGGTAGAGATGTTTTACGATAAGAATCAAAAGAAGCTTGTTTGGGATAAAAGCCTCCTTCATCCCAAGATTCAATTGTGCGAAAATTTCTTTAGAGTAACTTCTGATTGTAGTCTAACCACTTCAGCTCCTGGATATAGTGAGAGATTAATAAGGCTTAAGAAAAGCTCTCTTCAGATAAAGCCAGCCTTCTTTTTAGGAATTGAAGTTAAGCCAGATCTGTCAGTGAATTCATTCTTACCCATTCTAAAGTAGGTTACCTACAAACTAAGATCTTATTCTCATCACAATAGGTCTCAAGACCCTTGTTACAGATCCCAGATACTGACCCCTTAAAACAATTAAGGCTGCTTCCTTCGTCAGAATATCGGCTTCCTCTTGGGCAAGCAGGTTGTCCTCGATTTCCGCAATCAGAGATTCCACACAGCTTACTTCCGCCGCCCTTACAATTAAAGTCAACAACGGAGTACCAGCCTTGTTCACAGCGGCCGCATTCATATTCGATTATGGGCTTACATTCACTATTTACTCGATAACAGTAATCAACCCGCCCTTCTTTGTAATTTATCACTTTCGCTTTTTTTGATTTCTCTAATTCAAAGTCGCCATTGAAAACTTGCATGCCTTTAAACATAGTCCTCTTCCAGGGCTCGTCATACTTCTTAAATTGAAAATCCCTTGAACCTAGCCGGTTAGGATTAATCGTCTCTTCTTTAAGAATATTAAAAAGTGGGAGTTCAATGAGGAGTTCCCCTTGATTCGTTTTACTTGCTGATAAATAAAGATGGAAAGGCTTAAACTTTGTTTTTTGAATTAGGTTTTTCTCGGTAGTCGAAGTAAAATAAAGTTTTAAATGTTTAATCCCTTCGATTTTAAATAATTCCCTTTTCTCTAAGACTCTAGTGCAATCGTCACTACTTCCAAGACTTGTTATCTTAAGGATTCCTTCCCCTTTGCTAAGCCTTTTATGAGGGATTCGATAAAACAAACAATGCGTGGAATCCCTAAGTTTTACTTTTAAGAGGGTCTTCCAAGTCATCTGAGGCTTTATGATTGATTTTCCGGGGTAGAAGGCTTCGGGATAGGTAGCTTCTATCGACAAAGCCTCTGACCAGTTATTGGTTAGAAAGAGCTCTAGGTCTAGGAGCTTAGATTTCTCAGGTGTGCAGCTTATGAGAGCAACTAGTATGACTAAAAGAAACTTCTTCATTTAAGAAACTCCTCTTGCATGCAGCGAAAACCAAGCTTGAGATCTTCAAATTTTTCTTCAACTGGATTCTTAAAAAGTGAGAAGTTAAAGTCATCTCTATGATAGGAATTTCCACTCCAAGAGGCACGCTTTCCTAAAGAATGCCATTTACTATGAATAGAATAATAAATACTCGAAGGGATTAGTTTCATCTCAACGTCAAAGGGATTTCTTACGACTTCTATGAGAGATCCAAGTGGGTTTTTAAGGCCCATCCATGAAGGCAGCGAAGTATTTTTAAAACCCTTACATTCTTTAGAATAGATAAAGTTGCAGTACTTCTTTTCAAACAAGAAGTTAGTATCATTTTGGGCGGAATAGACAAATTCACTCTTAAAGTTTCTTGTCCATGGCAGTGGAGGTTGCAAGAAATACTTAGGTAGATGGTTTCTTAGATCTACCGGATGAAAAGAGGCGGCATCTAGAAGATGACTCTCAAGAAGTTGCATACCTCTATCAGCACAATGCTTCTTCATTTCAAAAAGAGTCATGCCCTTAGCTTCAGTCATCTCTTTATCAATAAAGATATTACTTTGAAGCGTATCAAATTGATCTCTAAGACCAGGATTCTTCTTTGCTCCAATAGCGTAATGCCTCTTAGGTAAGAAGATCTTATCGCAGCTTGATTCGAGAAAGAGAGTGAGTTTACTTTCCAAGATTCCCATGACGACTCTTGAACCTACGGGAGAAGTATAATTAATCAGTGTTTGACGCTTCACCGGTTCAATCTTAAAGAATTGAATCTTATTCTTTCCTTTTCTCTCTATTCGGAGGTTTGACTTTGGAAGAACGCAGTTTAAAAGGTCATGGCTACAGCGACCGTCACCTGCCACTTTTTCCTTACAATACTCGCCGGATTCTTTAAAAAGCTTGGCCTCTTTTCCATTTATCCAAAGATCCCAAACAAGTTCCGTCTTTTTTAAGAGTTGTTTCTTTACTATAAGTTCCTGAGTCATTCTGTCGGGATTATAATGATTCCCGTAAAACCACCATCCAATGCCCATTAGAAGCAATGCTGGAAAAAGAATTTTGAATATTTTAGCATTCTGCATAAAATGTGCCGTTCCAAGGGAAATCGATGCTGAAATGATACAATTATAAAGAGATTTTAGCTGTTTATAAAAGGGTATTTTATGGATTGGATTGAGGAAGCGAATCAAGAAAATCAACATCATCAAGAAGTTCTCTCATTTGAGGCCTACATGGAGCTTTTTAACAAAGACCCAAGGCGAGAATCCAGACCGACCTTCGAGTATCTAAACGATATGCTAAATTATTTTGGTATCGATAAAGATGGTGCTTATACACTTTTCACAAAAGATCATATTGATTGCCAAAAAGTCTTTGGCCAAAAAAAGGTTCAACAAAGCATCGTTCAAAATTTAATCAACTTTCAAGAAGAAGGTTTTAATAATAGGTTCATCCTTTTAGTTGGACCAAATGGTTCTTCTAAGAGTTCAATGGTTCGCAAGCTCATGAAGGGTGCTGAAGAATATTCTGAAACCGATGAAGGATCTCTTTTTTCCTTCAGCTGGATCTTCCCAATAGATAACTATATTAAAGGATCCTTAGGGTTAAGTTCAGGCTCATCAAATGAAAGCAAAGAGCTTCTCACTTATGCTGATCTTGAAGATAAAGAAATATCGGCCATCTTACCTAGTGAATTAAAAGACCACCCTCTTCTTTTGGTGCCTAAAGAATATAGGCAAAAGATTTTAGAAGAAAAGCTTCAGGACTTTCCTGAATTCTTAGACCACGTTAAGAAAAGCTTTCTCTATCAAGGAGATCTTTCTAAGAAGAATAGAATGATCTACGATGCTCTTCTTAAGAATTATAAAGGCAAGCACGATGAAGTCTTAAAACATATTAGAGTAGAGAGGATTAAGATCTCTAAGAGATATTCTTCTAGCGCTGTCACTATTGAACCACAGATTCATGTGGACGCTCGAATGCAACAGATCACAATGGATAAAAGACTCGCCAGCCTTCCTCCGAGCCTTCAATCTCTTAACCTTTTTCAGTTAAGCGGTGAAGTTGTCTTGGCCAATAGAGGGATCTTAGAATTCTCTGATCTCTTAAAAAGACCTCTTGATACTTATAAGTATCTTCTGACAACTATGGAGACAGGAAATATCAACCTCGGTGGGATTGTCACTGAACTAGATATTTTCTTTATAGGAACGAGTAATGAAGTTCACCTCGCAGCTTTTAAACAACACCCAGACTTTAACTCCTTCAAGGGACGTTTTAATTTTATTAGGGTGCCATACCTATTAGATTACAAAGAAGAGATTAATATTTACGAAGAGATGATTCATGGCCTACAGGACAAGGTTAACTTTGAACCTCATTCTTTAAAAGCGCTTTGCCTCTTTGCCGTCATGACTAGACTTCGTTCGAGTCAAACAAAGAACTATGATGACAAGAAACTTGCCACTATCGTCTCAAATATGAATCCTTTAGAGAAAGCACTCTTTCTCGCTGAAGGGGCGCTTCCAGAGAAGTTAGACTCAGAGAGTAAGCAGATCCTTTTCAATGGTAAGGAAGAATTCGCTAGTGAGTTTGAATCTGAAAACCTCTATGAAGGGAAATTTGGAATCTCTCCAAGAGATATGAAGAAGATCATCTTCAAGCTCTCAAGTTATCATAAGCAAGTTACCTTTATCGAAATCATTGAATACCTACAAAAATTAATCCTTAAGAAAAATGACTACGACTTTTTAAACATGACTCCTCAGGGTGACTTTCATCATCCTTCTCGTTTTATCGCTCTTGTTAAAGAACACGCGGTTAAGCTTTTTGATACAGAACTGCGAGAATCTTTAGGCTTAGTCGATGAAAGGTCATACGAAGACTATATTAAGAGATATATAGAAAACGTGAACGCCCTTATTAAAGGCGAGAAAGTAAAGAATACAATCACCGCACGTTTTGAAACAGTAGATGATTATTTTATTAAAGAGTTTGAAAGTAATATCGGTCTTAAAGAAAAGGTTGAAACATACAGATCTCACCTTATTTCTAAACTAGGCGCCTATTTTCTAGATAACCCAGGAAAAAGTATAAGCTACTGCAGTGTCTTTCCTGAGCTAGTAACAAGTCTTCAAGAAAGCTTTCGTAAAGAGCAGAAGAAAGTTATCGAGAATGTGGCCAAGAATATTGTTTTCTTTGAAGCTGAAGTGTCTGATAACGAGGCTAGTGGAAACTCTCCTCTATCTCAAAAACATAGATCTCAGATTCAAAAGATTGTTGATAATCTACAAAGCAAATATGGATACTCACTCTTTGGAGCTATTAGTGTCCTTAAGTTTTTAATTAAAGAACAGTATTGATAACAGATAAGAATTTTACCCCAGAGTTTTTTACCATCACCTACCTCGTAGAAGAGGACGAAGATGGGGTTCGCCTTGATCAATTTTTAGGAAAGTACAATCCTTCCTTTAGCCGAGAAGAGCTCAAGAGAAGAATCAAGGGCGGTGTTGTAGAGATTCTTGACCGGCCAGGCAAGCATAAGCCCACGACGAAGTTACGGACTGGCGATAGACTTACCATGACTCTGCATAAAACGACTCATGAAGATGAATACTGGAATGGGGAACAATTGGTCTTAGAATTAATTCCTAAGATAATATTTGAAGACGATGATTTAATCGTTATCTCAAAACCTCCCTATATGGCGACACACCCCACTGGTAAGCACCTCTTTAACTGCGCCACGGTTCATTTTGGGAATATTCACAACAAAACGATTCATAGTATCCATAGGCTCGACCGTGAAACTTCAGGAGTTCTTCTTCTTGGAAAATCGCCTAAGACGGCACAGGATCTAACCCCTTTATTTGAAGAAGGTCTTGTAAGAAAGGCGTACTTCTTCATGGCAAAGATCAGTGGTAACTATGAAGGTAATCCTGAATTTAGTTGCGATCTTCGCATGGGAACAGAGAGTACAGGCATGGATAGGGTTTATATTCATGCTTATGAAAATGATGATACGAGAGGAAAATCAGCAGAGACTGACTTCAAGGTTCTCTTCACTAATAATGGGTACGCTCTCGGCTTGGCCTTTCCTAAGACGGGAAGACAGCATCAAATTCGAGTTCATGCTAAGGCCAAAGGCCTACCTCTTGTAGGAGATAAGCTCTATCTAGGTTCTTATAAGATGTTTCAAGGTTTTAAAGATCTATACGCTTCAAAAGAAGATCATGACCTGATGGAACTACCACGTCATGCTCTTCATGCGGTAGCGATCTACTTTGACTACAAAGGCGAGAAGCGGTTATTCAATGCAGCTCTTCCAAAAGACTTTCTTCCTTGGATAAAAGATAAGTTTGAAATCAAAGATGATGAACTTGAATCAAGAATTGAAGTTGAATTAAAGAATTACTTTAAGTGATTGCTTAAATAATTATAGACCCCATAAGGTCCTTCGTTCTCAGCGCCTTCTAAGATAACACTCGGCTTAAATTTAAACTTATCAAGAACATCTTTAATATTCGAGACTCCAACTGAGAGAGGGAAGTGCTTGAACATGGATTCATCATTTAAGGCGTCACCAAAATACAAGCACTCATCCTCACTACAGTCGGTATGAGCTTTCAAGAAGTACGAGACGGCGGTGTACTTCGAAATATCTCCACACCAATAATTCAAATGAACGCTGGATTCTGACCAACTAACATTCTCCTTATCAAAAAAATCTTTTATTTGTTTTTCTCTAGCAGGATCACTCTTTAACCAACCAAGCTCTATGGCCCGGTCTGTTTCTCTCCCAAAAGAATCTGCACTAAGTTCTAGATCTTCAAAAGATTCATAGAGCTTATTGGTGGCCTCTATCAATCTCATAGGTTCACGAGCATCAACTAAGAGCTTGTCATGTAAGGCGCCCTCTTCATCTCTCCAAGATAGATTCCCGCCACCTTCAGAGATAATATGCTTAAGGTAGGGAACATGAGTTAAAAGAAAATGCGCCCAAGATTTACTTCTGCCAGTTACGATAACAAGAGGGATGTTTTGTTTTTCAAGAAGTGAAATAGAATCAAAAAAAACGGGACCCAACTCTACTCCATGAGTCAAGGTCCCGTCTAAATCTGAGAAAACCAGCCTAGTTTTCACAGTATTAGTTCAAGGGATAGGATAACCCTAGAAATACACCAGTATAGCTGTCTTTAATTCCGACAGTTGCCTCAGCACTAGCAGTAAACTTCTTGAGCGCTTCGATAGGAAGACGACCAAGGATACCGACATTGAGGTTCGCTATAGTTTCATATTGCTTGGTTTTGCTTATTAATTGCACGCCAAAAGGGATGGACACGAATGGGAAAGCTTCTCTTCCCCAAAAACTAAATCCTTTTGAGACAGTTGGTGCCACAGTAAGAATATTTCTTCTTTTATTAAATTCTTTTGCATTCTCTAAAGTTGTCTTCACAGAGATACGTGGTTGGTTCATATAGTCAGGAAAGATTTCCCAATCCGCTCCAGCAAAGACTCTATTCGAGCGCTCACCAGCACCGATCCCGATACCACCATCAAGAACAAGCTGCTTGTTCATCTTTCTTGTATAACGACCTTGGATACCAACGCCGCCACCAGTCGAAGTAATACCCGTAATTTCAGTTGCAAGCATGTGTTGCTTTTCTAGCATTGGATAAGTAGATTGCCCGATACCGTAAGAAAACGCTTGTGACGCTGTTAGCATTCCGGCGATAAAAAGGAGTATGTTACTCTTTTTCATTTTCATCCCTTCCTTGGTTAAAAATCATTAAGTCAGTGTGTAATTAGTTGTTAACTAAAGTTTTCACCGCAAAACACAATACGTCAAAATCTTTTTGAACTTTTTTTATCAAGTAATCCACATTCCTAGCAACTCTTTCAACGTTAACAAAAAGTGGATAACTCTCAAGAGGCCTACTCAGTCGGCCTTAACAATCTACGGCCCCGCATTATTCACAATTATTTTTTTAACACGGGGCCGTATAGTGTTAACAAATATTAGGAATAAATAAGGTATAATAAAGAGAGGAATTCAATCTCGGAGAAAAAATGAAAACTTTTATCACATTTCTATTCATAACCTTTTCACTAAATCTTGTGCACGCTGGAAGTTTTACCATCGATAATATCGACCAAGCAGAGATTGACGCTCTAACAAAAGAGCTTGGAGCCGACTGGGTCTTCACCACAGTTTCAAGCGCCAAAGCAACAGGAGATCTTCTTCCCATGGTAGGTGTCGAGATTGGTGTCGTGGCAGGGGCTACAAGCGCTCCAAAATGGGCCCAATTAATTAAAGAGGAAGACCCTACAACAGACCTTGATAAACTACCCCACTTAAACTTTATAAGCACAGTAAGCTTTCGCCCCATTGGCCTAACTGTTGAACTTGGAATCATTCCAGAAACTTCAAAAGATGGAGCAAGCATAAAGAACACGGCCATCGGTGCCAAGTGGACCTTCCTCGACAATATCCTCTATCAAGTCGCGGCCAGAGTTCATTTCAATTCAAACGAACTCTCTTTTGTCGATACAACAACAGTGGCAGGAGGAAACGCCGTCGGTTCCACAAGCTTCGATACAAATACTTATGGTGCCCAGGTCATCATCGGTGGAGACTTCTTCGGAATCATCGAGCCCTACGCAGGTCTCGGTCTTATTAAATCAAGCACAGACACAAACCTCTCTGCCAACGTTACCGTAACTGATGTAAGCTTAGTCGGCAGTCGCGCCATAAAATCCTCACATACCTCAGCTCACTTCATGGCAGGCGTAGTCTTCGATCTCTTTATCGTAAACCTAGGGGTCGAATACATGAACGCTCTTGGAACCAGCAGAATTGCAGGAAAATTCTCTTTCAACCTATAGTAATTTCAGCTACTTAATCATACCTGAGAGTAAAAACCTAAGGGGACTTATTGACGAGTCCCCTGCATGTCTTTATAAACTATCCTATCGTTGCGGTGGCTGTAGTTCAGTTGGTAGAGCGCCAGATTGTGATTCTGGTTGTCGTGGGTTCGAGTCCCATCAGCCACCCCATTAAAATTTTTCCCAACAGGAAAAATTACCTCGAAAAGAAATCCAGTTGAAATTTGTTACGTATAAAGAGTTTAATGGGGTTCTATGCACCAGCACTGACCAATAAATATTTGATCCAAAGAAGGTTGTGCAAATGCACAAGTCTACTAGTTAACAAACGTCCCTTTAACCCTTTTAGATTTCAAAAAATAAGCTGTCCACAAGACACAAACAAAGAGCTGGTAACCAGAATTCTTTAAAAGAATAACCGCTCCAGTTCCTATAGAAACTTTTCCAATTAAAAAGTAACAACTAAGGGCAAGGGTTAAAAGAAGTGAAGTCCATAAGTAATAGATGGCATTCTTAGGAGCATTTGCCTTTCTTTGATAGTTATAAATAACGAGGAGCCATGTTCCCCAAATAGCGAGTAGGCCTGGCATTGCGTAACTAATAAGCGGATTGATCAATTTGGCTGCTTCGCTTACATCGTTAAAAGACTTTATAATGGATTGAACATGGTTTCCGATACTAAGAACTAAAACAAGTGAGAACACTAAGGCCCAACCAGCAACTTTTTCATAGTTTTCTTTCTTATCGCTTTCGATATTATTACTCATCTGGCGAGTCCCTTAGTTTTTGATTAACTTCGATTCTAACCTAGATTCGAAAAATATTACAGACTCGATTTTAACTACAAATCAGTACTTCCCCTCAAGCCCAATCAAAAAGTTCCTCAAGATCTGATCCAAGCACTCACGGTAGTGCTTATGATCTGCCTTTCTAAAAAAAGCGCTTAACTCATGTTTGCTAACTCGAAGATCGGCATCAGCAAGAACCTCGATAGTGTCTTCAGATTTCAAGTTTAGAGCGATAGTTAATTTTCTTAAGATTATATTATTAGTTAATGTTTTTTCGACGACAGGACTCGCCCCTTCTTTCTTTCCACGCTTTTCATTGATCAGTCCATTTAAGAAATGCGCCAAGCTTAGATCGTTCATCTTTTTGAATTCAGAGTCGTCGTCTTTTTTAAGCCATAGGCCTACTTCTTCAGGAGAGACCTCTAGGTCACCGAGCTTGAAGATCTCGATCATCTTTTGATCTTTGTAGTTAAAGACGTAACGGATTCTTCTTAAAACATCATTTGCCAGCATAGGTTTTCCATTTGATTAATTTCTTTATAAAGCTTGGTAGCTAAAATAAACGAATAAGACATAAAACACCATGAATAAAGAGGGTTTGAATGATTTGCCCTTTAGTATTTAAGTAAGCTGCACTCAAGATTGCGTCCTAGTGCAACACTCGCTTATAGTAAATAAAGACTAAAATGATTAAAAGGAGAATACATGAAGCAAAAATTAGAATTAGGGGCACGTATTATATTTGGACTCGGTTTTTTGATCTTTGGAATTAACGGGTTTTTAAACTTCATGCCAGTTCCTCCTATGTCACCAGAAGCTGGTGCTTTGTTGGGAGCCTTTGCAAAAACAGGTTACTTTTTTCCAATGATTAAGATTATCGAAATAATTGTAGGTGTACTTCTTCTTACAAACTTCTTTGCTCCACTTGCTGTGGTAGTGATCACTCCAGTTCTTGTTGGAATCACAACAATTCACTTATTTTTGAATCCTGCGGGAATACCTATGATGATCTTACTTCATGCTCTTCATGGTTACTTAGCTTATAGCTATAGAAAAAATTATCAGGGTCTAATAGCCAAGAAGGCTATTGCCGCTTAAATCAACAGGTCCATTAGCGTAGGATATTTATTTTCTACGCTAAATGCCCTGTCTTTACGAGGATGATGGTTTCTTCTTCAACAAAGGGCAAATGACTTGAAAGATGTGGGCTTCTTATCCAAGTCTTTTTCGGATACTTTCCAAACTCATCTATAAACTCACCTTTTAGGACAAATATTTCTTCGCCGCCAAAGTGAGAGTGTTTGATAAACCTCTCCCCTTTTGGCCATTTCACTAAGGCAACATTTTCAGTCATAAAGCTATAGAGAGGCATCACTTCTAAATTTCCATGGCCAGGTCTCCACTCGGACTCCTCAGTATTAATAACTACTTTTTGAGAATCGGTTGGATCCATTTGATTAAGCTTAACAAAAATGAGGCATCCTTCTTTACTAAAAGGAGAATGAAACGATCCTGGCGGGTTTCTTATATAAGAACCGGGTCCGTAGTCTCCATTTTCGTCAGAGAAAACTCCTTCTAAAACAAATATTTCCTCTCCTAAGGGGTGAAAGTGTTTTTCAAAAGAGGCTCCTGGTTTATATTCAACAAGAGAAGTCGTATGGCCTGCTTCAGCCTCTTCCCTCTCTAAAGGAATCCTCTTAACTCCTCCCGATGGAGAATCAAGCCACTCTTCAAGATTGGTATCAATAACAATTTTTTTTGATAAATCCATATTAAACATTTTCATATTTATTCCTTTAAAACTCTATCCAACTGATGACATCAATTCCTAGTTTCCAGGTGAGTATTAATAAAATCACGCCTGAAATTAAAGAGATGACCTTCATGCCCGATTTATTATTTAAAACTCGATTCATCCTAGAAGAAAAAAGAGCAAGACCGAAAAACCAAAAAAAAGAAAAGGAGCTTGACCCTGCTCCAAAACTTAGACGTTCGTTCAACTCAGGGTATTTAGCTGCATAGCCACCTATAAGAACAAGAGTATCTAAGTAAACATGAGGATTCAAAAGGCTAAAGCCAAGAGATAGCATGATAGCCTTTTTGATCGTAGGAGTTCTATCCGTTTCTAGTTTTTCAGAGTGACCTTCAAACAACCCCTCTTTAATTTTCTTAACCCCATAGAAGAGTAAAAAACCAACGCCAATAACCCCAAAAACTGACTTAAGTACTGGAACCTTTACGAAAAGAGAACTTGCCCCTAAGACCCCTAGAAGAATAAGGAAGGCGTCACAGACTGAACACACAGAGGCGACAATCAATGCCCTATTCTTTTTGAGCCCTGATTCTAAAACAAATATATTTTGAGCACCAAGCGCTAGAATAAGGCTCGCCTGTAGTAGAAATCCCTCAATGAAATAAGATAAATAAGTTGTCATGCTGCTAGTCTACTAGAGGATATTCTCTGGACAAGTACCTTAATCTAACTTCTTTTTCAATTAGGCTATTCCTTCCTTCAAACGAGTAAGGTTTCTCATCAGAATTAAAAAATAATTTCTCTCAAAAGTAATTTTTTTATCCTCAAAAATGAAAAGAGTTTATAAGTGAATGGAATTCCTAGTAACTGAGTAAAGTAGTCCGTCAAAAATACTTGATCAAAACAAAGTGGCAAATTTTACTCAACCTTATAGCGATGGTGCTGGACCCATATTTAATATAAAATTTAGGCGAAAGAAAAAGAGTTTAGTCTCTGAGAAAAAAGCCAAAAATTGTTAACTTAATAAAGGGTAGTTCATGAAATTAAAGTATTTAATTTTCGCACTTTTTCTAAGTGCCTGTTCAAGTTCATCTGATAAACCGCACGATCGAAAGATTGCTAGTGATGAAATTGGATTTACAAAAAAAGAGTATTACCAAAACCGTGGCAACGGTCATTCAAAGTTTGACTATGATGGTTACAAGCCGGGTAAAGGTAAATTTATTAAGACTATGCTTTCAGGCAAAAATAGAAAGCTCGTTAAGGTAAGTGGCGGTCACAGACAATACTTATTTGAGAACAACCTCTTTGATACAGGTAGCGACAATAAAAGTGGCGTTGACTGTAATGAAGTGATGAAAACTGTTCATAGAACTCCAATGGGAAGATGTTACTTTCATAATATGGAAGATAAGCTCTCAAAAAGAGATAAAGACTTGGCCCTTGATGTAATGATGGGATCTCGTGATCAACGTTTTGGTCGTAACTTCCCTTCAAAAGTCGCCAACAAAGCTTCTCGTGCTGACATGATGAATCCAAACCCACTAGAGATTAGTGCTCGTCTTCTTAATAGAAAAGACGGAAAGGTTCAAGAAGCAGAGGTCATTAATGTTCTTGCTGCAGCTTGGCTACAGTCCATGAATCACGATTGGTTTTCACATGGAAAGAACTCTAAGAAGAGGCATCATACTATTAAAGGATCTAAATCTCATCCTCACTTTAAAGAAGGAATGAAAGTTCCAGCTACTGCGAGTGAGACTGAAGATCAGAAGAAAACAGATAACCACGGCTATGACTATGTTTCAAGAAACGTAAATACTCACTGGTGGGATGCTTCACAGATTTATGGAAGTGATGCTGAGACAATTCTAAAAGTTAGAGGAAAGTATAGAACTGATGGAACTCATACTGGTCAATTAATGCCAGACGGGAAAATTGCCGTTGATAAGGTAAATAAGAGACTTATTTATGGAAAAGACGGATTACCTATTACTGGTTTTCATGACAACTGGTGGTTAGGACTTGAACTTATCCATACTCTTTTTCATCTAGAACATAATTATATTGTTGAAAGTGTTCTCAAGCCTCTAAGAGGAAAAAAGATTTGTAAAAAGGTCTCTAGAGAAGAATGTGCTGAAGAGATGTTTCAAAAAGCTCGTTTGATTAATGCGGCTCTTTTAGCAAAGATTCACACAGTAGAATGGACACCAGCTCTTCTTGATACGCCAGTTCTTCATGTTGGAATGAGAAGTAACTGGTTTGGTATGAAAGAAGGATTAGGAGTGAGCTCTAGCTTTTTAAGAGGTGCTCTTCCTAAAAGCCTAAAGCATCTAGTCTCAGGACTTACAGGTAAAAAGACCTTAGATTTATATTCAACTCCT
The DNA here is from genome assembly GCA_913061265.1 of uncultured Halobacteriovorax sp. Classification (GTDB taxonomy): domain Bacteria; phylum Bdellovibrionota; class Bacteriovoracia; order Bacteriovoracales; family Bacteriovoracaceae. The sequence continues at coordinate 80,577 of CAJXVS010000003.1, forward strand.
TTTACTTTAACTGAAGAGTTTGTGGCCGTTTATAGAATGCACCCACTAGTTCCAGAAGATGTAAAACTAAGAAAGGTATACGATCCTAACTATTCTTCAAAGATGGATGTTAAGGATATGGTTTTTAGAAATGCTCAAAAGGCCTTAAAGTCACAGACTACATCTAACCTACTTTATTCTTTTGGTACTTCTCACCCGGGCGCTCTTACTCTTCATAACTACCCTTCTTTTATGCAAAACTTTACTGCAGAGAGAAACACAGGGAACAAGCATGGAGACTCAGCCTCAATGGATATGGGAGCAATCGATATCTTTAGAGATAGAGAAAGAGGCGTTCCTAGATACAATGCTTTTAGAAGGGCCCTAGGTCTTCCTGAAATGGCTAACTTTGAAGAATTAACTAGTAACGAAGAAGACCTTAAGATTTTAAAAGAACTATATAATGATGATATTGAGAAAGTTGATCTTATCGTTGGTTCTCTTGCTGAGAAAGATCGTTACCCTGGTTATGCTTTTGGTAACACTCCATTTTATATCTTTGCTGTTATGGCCTCTAGAAGACTAATGGCAGATCCATTCTTTTCTGATTATTTCACAAAAGAATATTATACGAAACCTGGTATGAAACATGTGAACAAAGAGTTCATGACTGACGTTATCGTTCGTCATTTTCCTGAAATGAGAGGAAAGTTTTATGCCAACAAAGAATTCACTAGAACAAACCATGGAAAAAAAGGCGGAGCTAAAAAGACGAAGTACACGAAGAATGTAAGAGTCGTTAAAAATGCTTTTAGACCTTGGCTGCCAGTTTATACAGAAGTAAAAAAACAATTAGATGGAGCGAAATAATATGAAAATTATATATGCACTGCTTATTAGTTCATTCCTACTTGCCGGATGTTCTTCTACTAATGACCGCTATATAGCATCAGCAGGAAAGAGCTTAGATGGAACAATTCTAGGAATAGTTAAATATACAAAAGACAGAAGTCTAATCTTAAGAAGAAAGGATAAACCAAAATATAGAGCTGCTCGCGTCTATATGAAAGAGCTTCCAAATGAACCTGGAAGCTATAGTGTTGTTCTTTTAGAGTATGTGAACTTATTAAAGATGGCCCCAAAGTATATTGCCTCAAATAAGCTTCCAAGAACAAGCCGCGTGATTGGATTTCTCAATCAAATCACAAAGAGGATTACAGTTTATAAAGCAGTTCCAAATGGACAAGAAGGGACTTTTGAACTTCTTAAAGTGCAAGTCTCAGGTGAAGAGCTCGTAACTCAAAAACATGAAGCTCCTAGTTTATTAGTTTTAGATAAAGAGGAAAATGAATATGGACTTGAAGGAGCTACTATTACAGCTGCTGCTGGTGGTGAGCCCGTTGAGATTTATTTTCCAAAGTTTAAAACGAAAGGGAAATACGGAATCCAGTATAAGCTAGCTAACTTTACGTATAATAAGATTAAGCTAGAATCAACTTGGAGAATGGACTTCTTAAAAGGACCTTATCTTGGAGCCTATGGCGACACTAGAGATAAGATTCTAGATCTCAATGCCGATGATCAAGGTAACTATGCTCACTTTATTATTAATGAAGAGAGAGCACACTTGTCTCAAAAGAAGAGAGAGAAGCAACTAACTAATCCAAAGTCTGCTTATATTTTTGGAAGTTATAAAGTCTCTAACCCGCAAGAAGGTATGTTTCTTTTCAAGCCAATGGAACAAGATCTTCCTGGGCAAGCTTATGTAGAGGGACGTATTGGCCTTTTTATTGATATTTTCGATGCAAGAGTTGCTCTGAATCAAGATGTTGTTGAGCTAGTCCTAGTGGACCCTAACAATCCTGAAGACTTTCTAATGTACTATGAGCATCCAGAAAATGGTGAAGGCGAACAAGATAAGTCGAATTAATTAAGAATAAATAAAATTGAGATAAAAAGAAAAGGGCCAGCTGATGGCCCTTTTTTTTGGTTTAATCTGCCGTTTGATGTTTAAAGAAAATCTTAGTATCACCGAATTCAGAAGCGATAAAAGGAGAGGTCATAACAACTTCACCTATTTCAGTAGAATCCTTTAAGAACTCCTCCATTTTACCAATTGAATAATCATGATAATTAAAATCTTTATGAACTGAATCCACACTATAGATCTTATAAAGAACAGTTCCACTATCGATCGTCAAAAAGTCTTCTCTAACATCATGCTTTTTATCTGAGTACTTCTTAGAAATAGCATCCGTTGGAACAAAGAAAATTTGCTTTGGCGAATTAACTGAAGCGCTTTTATTTCCTTTAGAATCAAAAGAGGCCATATCTTTAGCCCCTAACTGCTCAGGATAAGCTGTTACTCTCTTAAAGATTGAATGAACCAACTTAAGCCCAATATCAGATCCAATAGGAACAATATTTGAAAGTGGGTTCTTAAAGAAGTTATAATCTTTTCCCTGCCCCTTTAAAGTATAAAGAGCTGAGATATTCGCCGATGGCATCTTATCTCTTAGAACCTTTAGAGCAAGCCCTGGCGCTACGTCTCTTTTCTTCGTTGGTTTGTAAGTAAGAGAGAGTCTCAAGAGTCCACATTCGGCTCCTTTAAAAACTCCCGTAAAATTTGATTCAGGGTTAGCGACAATCTTGACCTTGGCCACGGCACCCCTTCTATGAAGATACTTCTTCCAATCATCTGGGGCCACGTCATAAGCATGCTCAACTTTCTTAGTCATGCTCTGAAAACCCATGCCTACAAGTTTAAAGACATTCATCTTTTCAAACTTAGGAAGCTTTTCATGCTTTGAGCCTTCTATTTCTTTCCATAAGAAGTCTTGCTTCTCACAAGCTCCTAGTTTTTCATAATCTTTTGGAATATCCGATATCAATATTCGCCTAGGCTTCTTCCCTAGCTTCTTTGGTTCCGCATTTACAGACTGACTGCCTAGAATCAGTGCTGAGATAATTAAAGGAGCCGAATAAGTTTTAAATAGCTTCATAATATTCCTTTTAAGGGATTTAAGATCCTCAATAATATATCTCTACTTATCGGTAAAACTTGGAAGAACACTTAATTTAAAGCAGACCAATTTCCTCGCCATACTTAGGCAAGCTGATCTTTTGAGAAGGCCTTGCCTTCATGATTGTTTTTATGAACTCATCTAGATTCATGGTCAGCATTTCTTGAATTCCATCGTTAAGCGGCTCTAGAAAATCATCATAATGTACTGGAATCACGAGCTTTGGATCAAGAGGTCCAATAAGCTTCTCTAATATATCTTTTGTACTCTCTCGCTTAGCTATTCCTTGAACTAATAGGTCAACCTTTCCCATCTTTTTAAATTGAGCCGCGCCCAAAACCTGCCCTGCTGGGTGAAAGAGAATTCTTCCTTTAGGGTGTTCAATTAAATAGCTAAAAACCTCTCCTAACTTGTACTCAAGAGCGGTAGCTCCATGAGCTAAGGGTCTTTCGATGACTCCTGAAGCTAGGGTAAGAGAGAAGAGATGCGGCGGGTGTATTCCTTTAAAGATAGTAATCTTAAAGTCTCCCACGTTTACAACATCTCCAGGAGAGATCTTTTGAAAACTTGATTCTAACTTCTCTCCTTTGAGAATATTTAAAACTGATGCTCCTCCATAAACTTTGGCCTTAGTTCTTTTTTGAAGAGAGACCAAATCAAGGGCGTGATCGTAATGAGTGTGGCTAGCAAAGAGGGCCTCGATATTATTGTTCTTTAACTTTCCAAGCCAAGAGTCGAGCAGTTTTTCGTCAGAGTTTAATCTTTGAAAGGTCGCAAGCTCAAAGAGAGAAGGACGAGTTATAAAAGGGTCAAAGAAGAGGGCGCTCTTTCCATCAGAGATGTTTAAACAAGTTGTTCCAAACCAAGTAAGCTTTAGATTATTTTCAGATCCCCATGATAGGGAGATCAAACTTAGAAAAGTTATAACTAGAATATTCAATTGCTTCACATAAACCTCTTTATTTATTCTAACGTAACTAAATGAGCTTTACGAGTCCCTCTAGAAAGCAGCATAATCCTAAAAAAGATCAGGAGAAAAAGATGATTGAAATGTTAGTCGGGCTCAATGTCTCAAATGATGAACACTATGCTCTTTATAGAAAGGGCATGACTCCACTACTCACCGCAGCCGGAGGGGGTTTTGGCTATGACTTTAAGGTCTCTGAAGTCTTAATCAATAAAAGCGGCAATGAGATAAACCGGGTCTTCACTATTAACTTCCCGAGTAATGAGGTCATGAAGACCTTCTTTTCAAATCCAGAGTACTTAGAAATTAAGGCGAAATTCTTTGAGGGCTCAGTCCTAGAGACGACAATAATTTCCTCTTATGAAAAAAATGAGTAATTCGGGGCTCTTAGAAGAGTTATAAAACTTGCCAAGGCCTATTCTGCGTGGCAAATTCGTCTCGTAGGTGACTACACAATTTTAGTGGAAATCTCTTCGGAGTGATTCATATTTAAGGCCCTTGTTTAACCCACTAGGGCCTTTTTTTTTCCTTTTTTAGATATAGCGGCCAATGAATTCAATCGAAGAAACATTACAGACAATATTCGGATTAGACTTTGATGAAGAGTACACTTCAAGAGTAGAGCGCCTAGCTCTCAAGTCAAACCTTCAATCAATAGAGCCAGACTTTACTTCACACCCTGCCTTTTCTAAAGATTCATCTAAGTCTGACTTTCTTATCGATGAAAGAATCATCTCGTATTTCAAGGTGGCTCCTGATCAAAGAGACATGGCCCTTGTTCTTTATAACTATTCAGAAGAAGAAGTAGAGCTCCGTTGGTCACCTGAGTTTGCCTGCGATAATATTAGAGAGATTAGGCACGAAGAACTTATCTCCCTTGAAGACCAAGAGCTTGTCTTCAATATAAAACCACAACAATTACAGTGGGTTTGCTTCGAAAAAGCTGAAAATTGAGCAGCTTGTCAATTTTACAAGAATCCTAAACTAAATCCCTACCTATGATAGCTTGCCCTAGATTTTGAGAAACAATATCTATCGGGAGAAGTTATGAAAAAAGTACTATTAGGTCTAACGACTATCGTTATGCTCGGTTCAACCGGTGCGCAGGCCAACAATGATCGCCTTGCAAGGTGTGTAAAAAACCTTAGAAGTATTCAGACGACTTTACAGTCAACTGAACAAGATCTTCGTATGTGCCAAAACATGGGCACTCCTGGTGGAAACAACCGCCCAGAGATCAAAAGACTAAAAAGAGAATTAAGACAAACTCGTGAAGAGCTTAGAATGTGTCGTTTAACTAGCACACCTACTCCTGACTTTGGAGAAACAGCTAGATTAAGAAGAGAACTTCAAAGAGCTCAAGAAGACTTAAGACTTGCTCAATCAGACAACCAGTTCTTAAGAGATTCAAACAATAACCTTAGAGATCGTCTTGATCAGTGTGAAGGAACAAACCTTCCTACAGGTAACAACTTTTGTACTGCTTCTTGTAAGACTTCAAGCGGTCAGCCTAACCTTTCTTACCTAGGTTCAGGAGAAGCTATCTTTGAACTTCAAGCACAAAACCTTGCTGTTCAAGATGTTAGATCTAAGTACAACTGTAGTTATGGAATCGTAAACGTAGAATGTTCAGTTCAAAACTATGAGCCAGTTAAGTATTGTGTTGCTGGTTGTAAGACTTCAAGTGGAAACGTTAACCTTTCTTATACAAAAGGTGCTTCAGGAAAATCTGAAACAGAAGCTAAGTTTAACGCTCTAAAAGAAGTGAAGAAATCTTATAACTGTAGCTACGGAATGAAGGTTTCATCTTGTAACTAATCTGAGAGAGAGAGAAGAAAAAATAGATAAACTGCTTAAAGGGCCTCGGATGGGGCCCTTTTTTTTGTCTAATTTCAGTTAGTTATTCCCCGGTTTTACTTTTCAAGATCCCCTTGATTTACTTATTTTCCCTTAAGCAGGATGACTAGAGGAGAAGAGTTATGAAAATAGGAATCATTATTTTAGCCATGGCCCTTTATGGCTGCGGAAAAGACAAAGTTACAGTTCAAAACGGGCAAACCGTTGATGAGTTTACCAGAAACTATCAAGATCAAATTGGTCTAAAAGGCATCGCGAAAAAAGGCGAGTCAGTCACTGTCTATCAAGACATTGAAATGATCACTAATGAGAATTGCGTCTATAAATATGCTAGTGGCGAAAGAGTTGTTCTCAATCAAAACCCAAAGCTTATTAAGATCTTCTCAAAAGATATTTACAACCTCGAGAAAGGTCCACTACCTAAGTGTAAGCAAACTCAGATTCACAAGACCATCGTAAGAGTTCCCGCTATAAAATTAAAGGAGAACTACTTAAAAGCCGTAACTCAAAAATGCGCCTATATAGGAGATTTCTTTAGTGACTTAGCCTCCCTTAATTTCTGTAACCAGAACTTTCAAGGAACCACTTCATATAGAAGTGAGAATGCAGGAATCTTTAAGACCAGCTTTAGTGTTAAAATGGATGGAAAAGACTTTAACGTGGTTATGGATTCAACCCATCTTGCATCGGGCTTTTTCTGGGTTCCCTACCCCGTTACTCAAAGAACCTTTATCAATACAAGAGAAGTTTCCACTCACTTCACTAAGATCCTGACTGATTACTATACTCAAGAGATTGATGATAGGGACTATGATCAGATTCTAGAAATGGATTATTACGAAGGCTGGGAACTATAAAAAAAAAGGCCGCATTTAGCGGCCTTATTTTTTTCTCACTATTTTATTTGTTTTTATTTTGATTTACCTTTGTGAGTGAAACGATCTGATGATCCACTTCCATTTCTTCTACTTTCAAGAAGTCTTCTAACCATTAGCTCAGACTCACTTCTATCAATATCAACTTGCTCTTCACCATCTCTATCATCATTTTCTACTCTAGCTTGAGCATCGCTCATTAATCTAAGGGCATCTTGAATCTCTTGAGATTGAGCTTGTTCGTCAGTTTGTCTTAGTCTCTTACAAACAACTGCCGTGTAATATTTTACGCTTGCTGGATCATGATCATCCCACTTAACTTCTTTTTTCTTACCATTCCAGTTTACATAAATGCCTTGGAAGTCTGGGTTGTTGTAGTCACTGATTCTATCGCTTAATTTATATCCTGCGCCTTCTTTATCAGAAACGGCATCTTCAAATCCTAATTGAACACAAAGCTCTTGAGGACTTGTCATTTTCTTATCTACAGTTTCATCAGAACCCATACTCTCGTCAGTATACTTAACCGCTACATAGTGAGCGTAACCTAGATACTTAAGTTCAGATCCTTCAAATTTTTGAATGATGTATTTCTTTCTTTCAGCTTCTTTAGAAGCGCGTAGATTGGCAGCTTCAGTTGCAGTGGCAGCAATCTCTTCGCCTCTTGCACGGGCCGCTTTTTCAGCAGCTTTTCTATATTTAGATTTTCCAAATTCTTTGAAACAAATCTCTACGTCTTTCTTAGAAGCGCCTTGATTAATAAGACGGTCGCAGATGTTCTTTTCTTTATCAGAAAAATCATCTCCCGCAACAGCGCTAAAGCTTAAAGAAGCAGTTGTTAAAAGTAGCATGGCAAATAGGTTTAACTCTCTCATCATATCCTCTCTGATTTAAAATCTATATGCATTAGGTATTGCAGGAGGCGTGCCAAAGATATCGGCTATAAGTTGGTGAAACCCTAAAGCTACTGTGAAAAAAATGGATGATTCCTTTCATAGTGTCTATTATTTAGACAGAAACTTAAGGAGAAACCCATGCCATTCCTAGCTCAGCCTAGTTCCCTATATAAAGAGAGCTTTATTAAGGCCCTTGATGAATTCAATCATGAAGACCTCTGGACGGACTTAGATAGGGTTTTTCTTGAGAACAGATTTGATGACTATATAGATGAACTTTCAAAGAACTCAAAAGGCCTAGGTCTTCCCTTAGGCTGGGTGCCCTCAACGGAATACTGGCTTGTAGAAGGCGATCACTTCATAGGAAGGATAAATATCAGGCATAAGCTCACCAAGCCCTTAGAGAGCTTTGGAGGCCATATAGGCTATGAGGTGAGAAAGAGCGAAAGGAGACGAGGTCATGCTAAGAGTATGCTTAAGCTAGCACTCCCTAAGGTATTAGAAATAGGTATCAAAAAGGTTCTCATCACTTGTGATTCTAATAACTTAGCTTCGCAAAAGGTCATAAAAGCCTGCTCCGGAGTCTTTCAAGATGAAACTCAGCTTGAGGACCGTGAAGTCCCCACACAAAGATATTGGATTGAGTTAGCCCCTAAGGATTAATCTCTTTTAATGGGTTTGGCCTTAGATGGGTGTCTTCTCTATCAAACTTCAACTTCTCCATCATGCAACTATGACAAACCCAGGCCGTATGCCCGTCTTTAGCAAGAAGAACCTTTTTAACGATACTAAAGCTCTTACCATTACAGTCAGTGTATCTGAGTTCACATTTTCCGATAGTTCTTGGACCTACTTCGATTAGCATTTTTCCCTCCTGGAAAGATGATGTTGGCGATCGCCTTCCTTTATAAGAGCAATATGAGGGCCAACCGTGGAGGCAAATTTCAGCTACTTATCATCTTTAAAGTGACAAATGAGCTAACAGTGCTTAAAAAAAAGACAACAACAAACTTCGGAGTTCAAATGCCTGCAAAAGTAATTGTTTTTTCCATGATGGCAACTTTAGTCATCTTGTTCATCACTTTTAAGAAATTTAGAAAAGGTGAAGTTGAAAGAGAGATTCTCGAAAGAGAAGAATTTGAGGCCCTCCAAAAGAAGAAGAACCTCTAGGTCTTTATTTTGTAACTAGTTTAACGGCAAGCTCAAAGTCATCATAGATCATCTTGTCTCCAAGACCTTTAAAGAACTTTCCTGACTTATACTTAACACCATAATCAAGTCTATTTATTTTGATCTTAGCGTCAGCTGTTACGGCCTTTCCTTTTTTCACAAGGTTTGCCTTAAAGCTAACTGGCTTTGTGATTCCTTTAATAGTCAGATCACCATTAACATCCCAATGACCACCTTTTCCAAACTGAGCATTCTTAATAACAAGTTTTGCTGTTTTATGCTTTGAAGTATTAAAGAAGTCTTCACCCTTTAAATGATTATCTAATTTTCCTTTCCACTCACCTGAGAGGTCAGTCGTATTGATACTATTCATATCAATAACAAACTCTCCACCCGTTAGGTTTGTTCCATCATACTTTAAATTTCCAGAAGTAATATTGATGGTCCCTACATGTTGACCAGTTACTTTCTTACCTGTCCAAGTAGCTTTTGATTTTGATGAGTCAATCTTGTAATCAGTTTTCTTCATTGAAGAAGCGTTTGCCGCTAAGCTTAAACCTAGAGCAAGCATCATTAGGTATTTTACGAATTTCATTTTTATCTCCTTTTAAAATTTTAAATAAGCCTAATTATTATCATGTTAACCTGTAAACATTTATTGTAAAAAAAAGTCCCCTTCCCCTTTCACCGCTAAGCACAAAAGAGAGTAAGTCACTGTTCTTTAGAAGAGACTCTCACGCCCGGAGCCAAACTTCGTCAAATATAGGTAAAGTCATTGCAAAGATTTTAACTTTGAGAACTCTTGAACGCCGCTATCAGATTCTTTGGGCCTTCAACAATATTGATCCAGTCCCTATGTTCCTGACTTAGAAAACCCTCTTCAACAGCTAAATCAAAATGCTTAATAAGGTGATCAAAGAAACCAAAGTCGTTAAGAAGATAGATTGGTTTTTTATGATAATCGAGCTGGGCCCAAGTGATGATTTCACATAATTCATCAAGAGTTCCCATTCCACCAGGAAGAGCAACAAAGCCGTCAGAGAGTTCATACATTTTGGCCTTTCTATCGTGCATATTATCAACCACTGTCAGTTCAGTAAGGCCTGCATGACCAACTTCCCAGTCCATTAATGATTGAGGCATGACACCATAAACAGAGCCTCCCTTTTCTAAGCATGCATCAGCTAACACGCCCATGATCCCGACGCTTCCACCTCCATAAACAAGGGGCATCTTTTCAGCGGCCATCAACGCACCAAGCTCTTGTCCCAGCTCCGTATACTTCTTTGACTTACCTTCTTTAGATCCACAAAATACGCATAGGCTATTCATACTTACTCCGAAATTAGATTATTTAACTCTTCTTTTTTAAATCCAGCTTGCTTCTTATTCTTAATAAAGTAAAAAAGAAATTCAATATTACCTTCTTTGCCTTTTATAGGACTAATACAAGCCTTTTGAGGATTCACAACATCATAGATTTTTTCTAAGGCCATCAACTGCTTGATGCCTTCACGAACAATTCCCTTCTTTCCTAAGTCAGACTTCTCTAATTCAAATTGGGGTTTAACTAGAAGAACACCTTCCCCATCTTCTTTAAGATGTTTGATGATGTCTTCAAAGACAGTTTCAATTGAAATAAAACTTAAGTCCGTGACGACCATATCAACTAATTCGCCTAAGGTTTCAAGTCCTCTGATATTAGTTCTTTCTAAGTTAACAATCCTCTTATCATTTAATAGTGCTGGGGCCAATTGATCATGCCCTACGTCTATGGCAAAAACTTTTGTTGCTCCGCTAAGGAGGGCCACTTGAGTAAAGCCGCCAGTAGAGGCGCCAACGTCAGCGACAGTTTTTCCTTCAAAATTAATTTTAAAAGTTTCTTTTGCCTTAAGTAATTTATAAGCTCCGCGTCCAACGTACTCAAACTCCGTTTTCACTTCTAAGTCTTCATCACCAACAAGCATTGAAGTTTTAGTTACTAACTTCTTTTGATAATAAACTTCGCCTCTTTCAATGGCCTGAACAGCTTTAGATCTAGTCTGAACAAGACCAAGCTGAACCAACATTTTATCGACACGTTCTTTTTTCATTATTCTAAATAGGGAGTGATAGAGACTTCTATCAATTGAGTTTGATCTTTAAAACTAAAGAGAAGTGACTCTCCAATTTCAGTTTGAGAATTTCTTCTCTCCATATTCTTGACCAGTTTTCCATTGGCTAAATAAAGCTTCCCTTCAACAAAGATCTTCGAGCTAGGACCAACCACTTCAGTCTTCGCAACTGGTCTTTCCCAAAAACCGGCCTTAAATTGAAGCCTTGTTCCATTTTTCATCACAAGCCTAACCGCTCTCTTTCCCCAAATTTCTTCAACTGAATGAAGTTCGGACTCTAAGACAAGGTTCTTATCGATACCATTTCTATAGACCATGCTCACCTTAGCGAGAAGCCTTGCTTGAACCTGCATAGAAAATAAAAATGCCATTAAGATGACAAAAAGATGAGACATGGATCTATTTTATTCTTTATACTAAGAGACGTCTATGAGTTCGTATCAATTGAATAAAATGTGGTGGTTTTTTGGGTATTTAGGATTGGCCCTTATCCTTGCGGGCTCCTTAGCGCCAAGTGACGAAGGTCCGCCGCCTATTCCGCACTTTGATAAAGTCATTCATTTTACTGGATACTTGATCGCAACCTTCTACTTTCAGCAATTAACAAAGAATAAGAAACGATTCCTTATCTTTATTCTCATTCTTACTTTCAGTGGGATTATAGAAATTCTTCAAGGATATTTTCCTTACCGCCAATCAAGCTTTCTCGATCTACTAGCGAATGCAGTAGGCGGAGGAGCGGGAACTTACTTAAGCCTTAAGATTTTTAAGGACCTCTTATCTAAGCTCGACCATACTTTTTCAAATCTATTGAACCGCTAGATATTTTTAGGGTTTTTCCACAAAGATAGATCTCATTAAACTCACCCTTTGATCCTTGAAAATGAATCTCTAGCTCTCCACCGGGAGCATCAATCTTAACCTTTTCTTTCCAACCAAAGAATTCATTCGAGGCCAATGCTGCAGCAGTTGCCCCAGTTCCGCAGGCCAAGGTCTCCCCTTCAACCCCTCTTTCATAGGTCCTCATCTTAAGATGATGATCTGAGACTTTCTCAATGAAGTTGATGTTCACGCCTTTTTCAAAAGCTTTGTCATAACGAATAGGAGGAGCCACTTTCATAAGATCAATCTTATCAACAGAATCCACAAGATAGATGCAATGAGGAACTCCAGTCTTCATATAGATTGATTTCTCGGATGGATACATTGAACTAATATCAATTCTCTTCCACTCATCAAACTCAGTCATATTCAATCTAATAAAGTCATCATCAACAGTAGAAGAATAAACGCCTTCCAAGGTTTCAAATCGATATTCTTTTTTATTCTCTGGCTCTATCCCTAATTCATTCTTAGCAAAATGTGAGATGGCCCGTCCGCCGTTTCCACACATTTCAACTTCACCGCCATCCGCATTTAGGTAGGTCATCTTAAAGTCTGCAATTTCAGACTTACCAAGCAAAAGAATTCCATCGGCCCCAAGGCCTGTCTCTCTATGACAAAGAGCTTCCCAATCAAGAGCGGGAGTCGTTCCTTCTCGGTCGTCAAAAACAATAAAATCGTTGCCGGTGGCACTATATTTCCAAAAATTTAGCATAAAGCTACATTACGCAGAACAACATAAATTGCCAAGCCTCATTTCGATAGAGTATAAATATGGCAATCAAATCATCTGTGGGACATTAGCTCAGTTGGTTAGAGCCCCCGGCTCATAACCGGGTGGTCCGGTGTTCAAGTCACCGATGTCCCACCATTTTTTCTCTAAAAAATTAAACGTCTCAAACATAGAAAGTATCTTTTCCGGACAGCCAAGGTGGTTGCCCACAGGATGTGGGTATGCCGCGTGAGCAGGAGCGGAAGCGGCCGTCTTTGCACACTTCCAAACTCTCATTAAAGGAATGTTCGCGTGAAGCCGAAAGCGACCGAGGTGTTCAAGTCACCGATGTCCCACCATTTTCACTTTAGAAAAAACCAACTCAACAAATCTTAATAATATCAAATTGCTCAAATTCGAATGATATAGCTATGTGTTTACTCAAACTCACTAGGAGCAGTATTGAACAATTTTAGAATCGACAAACCTTTTGAAGCAAAACCACCTAGACTTAAAGACCTCGTAAATAAACATGTAATGGGAGACGTTTGGATTAGAGATACTCCCTTTGGCCCTGTAACTGATTCACTTAAAATTGCAGAACATTTTGAAATAAATCATCAACACGTTTTAAGGTCTATCGATAAATGCATTAAGGAGCTATCCGTTCAGTCCAAATTTGGACTGAATAAAAACTTTATAGAAAACAAATACTTAGGAGGTCAAAAAGGTAAGGAAAGAAAAATACGAAAAGTAGATATAACAGAATTTGGACTCATGTTATTGCTTTTATATATCAACACTCCTAAAGCAAGAATGATCTCAGCCGAAATTCTCTATAGATTCTTTATTTTGAAGAGTTATGTTGAAGGCCTTACTGAAAATCAAATAGGAGCTCTCAAAGGTTATTATCGAAAAAGGATCGATGAATAAAAGCGAATATATAAGTTGAGCTATTTAGTTCCCTTATCCGAGGAGTGTTAGCCCTTAAAAGTACACATGGTGTATCCCCGCACCAAATCAACTCCTTAATTTGTAATCTTTTTAATAACAACTTATCCTATTAAAACAAAACCAAGCGCAACTGAAACAGGACCAGAATGATGCACAAAACCTACAGAATCTTACTAACTACAATCCTCTTCACAGTCCTAACAAGCGCAGCGCCGGCCAATGAGTTACCCAAGTTAAAGAAATCAATCGATATCGATAGCAGAACAACTGCTATCAAGTCCCCAGAAAAAGATCCAATGAAGAAAAACTTTATCTATATCGAATCATCAAAGCTCATCTTTGAGGTAAAGATGAAAGGACCTAAGGCCTTAGACGTACTAAGATCGAAATGTTTAAAGAAGGATGCCGTTAGTTGTTATATCCTAGGACAATACGTTCAAGAAAAAGATTCAATTACTTCGTCTCTTCCTTTTTATAAAAAGTCTTGTTCTCTAAAAGAAGAGAAGGCCTGCTTTCTATTAGGAAGTCTTTATCAGTTCAAAATAGAAGATAAGGAAAAGGCCATTGATGCTTGGAAATTTCCTTGCGGAGAAAAGAAAAATATTGTCGCCTGCTTTAATAAGGCTCTTGCTTTAAAGGACCTCGGTAAGATAAAGCTCGCTACAAAAGAGTTCACCGCTCAGTGCTTAAAAGATCACAAAGAGTCTTGTATCGAACTAGCTTTCCTTAAACGCCAAAAGGGCATTGATACAAAAAACTTAAAGCTTTTTGTAGCTCCACTACTTATTTTTAGTAAATATTGCGAGAGAGGCGATAAAAGATCTTGTGGACACGCAGCTGACATGGCCTATAACTTAGAGAAAATGGATTTGGCCAAGAAGTATTATAAAATGGACTGCGATAGTGGAGTCGATGTTTCTTGTAACCTCTATAAAGAGATCAAGCAAGGAACAACAAAAAAAAGTAAATAAAGGGCATGATGATTGATCAAGCTAATAGCTTTCTAGATAAACTCTTCTCTATTCTTGAAGAAAATAAGATTGATCTCATGCACTGGAAGATCGATCATCTCTGTTACCGGACTTCTGATAGTGAAAACTATGAAGCAATGAAGAATGAATTCTCTAAGCTAGGCGAGTTTTTGATAGAAAGTGAAGTTAACGGCCGAGATATTGCGACTTACAAACTTACAAACCCTGTTGTTTATAAAGGATACACTATTCCTTTAGTTGAAGTTCCTGCTCCAAAGAAAGGAAAGAGTACCGTTGAAGGTTGGGAGCATATAGAGGTTGTTATCGATATTAGCTTTGATGATCTAATGAAGAAGTACCCTGGAATTGATTTTGACACTAAAGCTCTCAGCAAAGAGCTTAATCCAGAGCTTGTTATTAAATTCGGTGATTGTGCCATAAAATTTCATCACCTCTCACTTGATGAAGTTATCAAGATAGAAAAGGCTCTTTAAACAACTGAAATCAGCCTTAGAGAAGATAAGTTACCACCTTTTAATATTTTTACTTATAATTAGAGGGTGTTAACTACAACCCCATGTATCCCATGCATATAACTCTTATCAAGCCGGCCATGGCCATGCCCCTTGATAGCTTTACCACTCAAAGTGGAGTGCCTCCTATTGGGATTGCCTATATCGCTGGCTATCTTAAGAATAAGAATCATAGTGTTACCGTCATCGATTCTATTGGCGAAGCTCTTGATAATGTTTTCAAGCTCGCTGATGTGGACTTAATTGTTAACGGTTTAAGTTTTAACGAAATCATCTCTAGAATTCCTAAGCAAACAGAATGTGTTGGGATGTCAGTTATGTTTTCAAATGAATGGCCCGTTTGTAGAAAGTTAATCGAAAAGATTAAAGCAGAACTTCCTCATATTAGTATTGTTTGCGGCGGCGAAGCAGCTACGGCGGATGCTGAATATATTATGGGAACAACGCCCGAGCTAGACTTTCTTATTGAAGGAGAGGGCGAAGAGAAGATGGCCCTCTTTTTAGAGCAGCTTCAAGGTGATAAAGACTTTGCTTCCATTGGTGGCCTTATCTGGCGTGATTCAAAGGGAGAAATAAACACCAACGGAAATAACTTTAGAATAAAAGAGATAGATGAGATTCCATGGCCTGATTGGAGTGATATTCCGATAAAGAATTATCTAGACGCCGGTCTTGGGCAATCAACTTATAATAGAAGAGTCATGCCCATCTTGGCCTCAAGAGGTTGCCCTTATCAGTGTACCTTTTGCACTAATCTCAATATGTACGGAACTAATTGGTACTCAAGAGATCCTGGGGATGTGGTTGATGAAATCGCTCACTATGTTGAAGCGTATAATATTGAGCACTTTGATTTTTGTGACCTTACCATCATCATCAATAAGAAATGGGTTTTAGACTTTTGCGCTATTCTTAGGAAGAGAAACCTGCCCATAACCTGGGCCCTTCCTTCTGGAACGAGAAGTGAAGTCATTGACCTTGAAGTTCTTCAGACTTTAAAGGATTCAGGATTAGAGAGAATGAACTACGCTCCTGAGAGTGGATCTCCTAAGACTTTGAAGAATATTAAAAAAGACGTTGATCTTAATAAAATGAATGATTCTATGCGCTCAGCTTTAAAGGTTGGCCTTAAGGTAAAGGCAACAATCATCTTTGGATTTCCCGATCAAGATAAAAAACAGATTTTTGAGAGTTTAAAGTATATCGTCCGCATGGCCTTTCTTGGTATTCATGATGTGGCCTGCTTTCCTTTTGTTCCCTACCCGGGATCAGAACTTCATGACCGCCTAGAAGATGAAGGCATCATTGATAAGAAGTCTAAGAACTATGAAATCTGGCTTACGACTAATATCTTTAACAAAGTAAAAGGCATGCAATCTTACAGTCATCATATTTCAAACAAACAACTTCAAATGCTAGTCCTTGGTGGCATGAGCCTCTTTTATGCAGTTCATTTCTTAATCAGGCCATGGAGGATCTTTGATACTCTCTTTCGTCTTACAAAAAAGAATCCTATTACTATGCTTGAGAACTTGGCCTATCAGGCCTTCAAAAGCTTTTTTATTTCAAAGAAGCAGATGGCAAAAGAGTTTAATGAAGAGTGAGTTTATTTTCTAAAGAACTTTTGAATCTTAATATACAGTCCATCATCCATTCCAAAGATCCTTTTAACGACATAGTGAATATGAAGAAGGATATTCTCTGAGTGAATGATCATCTTCTTAAGAATTGGATCTACAGGTCTTGAATAATACTTTGTGACTTTTAGAGGAAGTTCATTTTCTTCTTCAACATAGAACCATAAGACCAAAGCCTTGCGGCAATCACCTTCAGGAAAGTTGATGGTCTCAGGTAATCCATGAATATATCCATCATCGATGGTTTGAATCACACACCTATTATAAAGAGGAGCGATCTTATTATGCATCTTCTTAGCCTCTTTATCCCAAAGCTCTAATTGACCGTTATAAGAATCTTCATAATCATCATTTAGGTAATAAAGAAGAAGTACCTTTCGGCTCCACTTCTTTTCTTGGGGATGAGTCCTATGATCCACATGTAAATTAACAAAACCTTTTTGCTTATGAACAACATATCCACCAGTAATCAATTCAGTGTCAGCAATAAGCCCTTTTATTTGCGTTAGATCACCTAAGTAATCTAAAAAATCTGGAGATTGAAAGGTATCAACAATCTCATTCATACGAGGAGAAAAACCTTCTCTTCGTATGGTGCCCCATACTCTAGCGTTTAAATGGATAAAAGGATTAAAGATACTGTCTTTCTTCTTATTAACTAAGGCCCTTAGCTCATCACCAATGCCTTCGAGGTATTCTTTGTTTAAGAAATTATCAAGGACGATACAAGGATAGGGATCAAAGCTTAAAAAACTCTTTGAATCCTTTTCTAGTTTTTCTTTAAATGTATTTAAATCAATTGCAGCCATAAAAAATTCTAGTTTCCTACAGGATTCTTGTCAAACCTGTTAAAAAGAGTTCACTATGCCGTCTTAATACAAGACGAAAGTATTTCAATAATCTTTTTTGCTGTATCCCCTTCACCAAAGGGTGAAGACCAACTCTTGATATCTCTATCTAAGTTCTCATGAAGTTTTCCTATGTCTCTTCCAACAAGGACATTCGCCTCAGAGTAGAGAGTCTCAGGTCTTTCAGTACTTTCCCTCATTGTTATACAAGGAGTTTTTAAGATATAAGCCTCTTCTTGAACGCCCCCAGAATCAGTGATGACAGACTTGGCTCCTTCTAAAAGCTTTAAGAAATCCAAATAACCTAAAGGTTCCATGGCCACAATATTTTCTGATAGTTCTAAATTATAGTCTTTGATTCTTCTTGAAGTTCTTGGATGAATTGGCCAACAAACTCTTCCAGGGATGGCGCCTATAAGATTAATTGTCTCTTCGAGATCAGTTTTATTATCGACATTAAACCCTCGATGAGAAGTAAAGAGGTAGTACTCTCCATCTTCGACTTCAAGGTTAACTTTTATAGTACTCGAAGAGCGGGCCAGGTCTATATAATCCAGAACTGCATCATAGATGGTATTTCCCACTTCAAAGATCTTCTCGCTTGAGATGCCTTCGTCTTTAAGGTTCTTCGTTTGAATTCCGGTTACGGCAAAATGAAGATCAGAGAAATGCCCGATGATCATTCTGTTTTTTTCTTCCACCATATTTAGATCAAAAGACCTAAGACCAGCTTCAATATGAGCGATCTTTAAATCCATCTCATAAGCAGACATCGCTCCTGCAAGAGCGGTATCGGTATCACCATGAACGAGAACATAATCAAAGTCCTTATCTTTAAGGATTTCTTTAATGTCTTGTTTTAGATCAGAGACATAAGTTGAGCTCTTAGAGCCTTGATAGTCGATTATATGGTGGGGCTTTGGTATTGAGAGCTCTTCAAAAAAGATGGTGCTCAGTGAAGAAGAATAATGCTGATTAGAATAAATAAGAATGTAGGAGATTCCTCGGCCTTCACATTCCTTGATGATCGGGGATAACTTAATAATGTCTGGGCGCGTTCCCGCCAATATTGCTAATTTCATTTTCTTTATAGGTTCTCTGAAATATTCGGCCGTAATTTAACAACCTTTATCATCTCAACTATTCCTTCTTCTATTGTAACCCGAGCTGTGAAGCCCATCTTGCGTATCTTTTCATTACTAACGATATAGTTTCTCTGATCTGGATCTTTTTGGTCATTATTCTCTGTTAAAACGAGATCTGGCACAAAGCTCTTAACTTTTTGGGCCAGTTCCATTTTCGACATATTGGCGCTGTCCTGCCCCAAATTAAAGGCGGAACCTCTCATCTTATCAAAGTTATCCATGGAGAAGATAAGGCCATCAATGACATCACTTATATGAATAAAGTTCCTCTTAAAATGCCCTTCATAGATTTCGATTCTTTTATCTCTCAAGCTTCTAAGGACAAAGTTATTTAAGAGTAAATCAAACCTTGTTCTAAATGAAGAGCCAAAGACAGTAGCTAGCCTGAGCGAGACTCCGTTTCCGGCCTTTTGAATAAGGTTCTCTGCGTCGACTTTGGTTCTGCCATAAAGAGAAACTGGAGTCAGTTCACTTTCTTCGGTGCAAACTTCTTCTGCCTCTTTCATGCCGTAGCCAGAGTTAGTCGTGGGGTAGACTATCTTCTGATCCCCTACTAGCTCTAGGAGATTCTTGATCGATAAGAGGTTCACTTCTTCGGCTTCTTTAGGGGATTTTTCACAGAGTGGAGCGCCTACTAAGGCCGCCAATGGAAAGATAAACTCAGCGTCTTTAATAAGACCTGCCATTAGATCAAGGTCCCTTACATCCCCTTCTACAAATTTGAAGTTCTTAAAGCCGGCTAAGTGGGCCAATGAGCTGCCTCCAAACCTTAGAGAGTCTATAACTGTGACTTCATCGCCACGATGGATCAATTTACTAACGAGCATCGAGCCTAAGTATCCAGCTCCTCCAGTCACTAATATCTTTCTCATATTTTCCTCAAATCTTTGTTTTAAACGCGCAGCGAAATACCTATATCATACCATAGGTCGATCATTGTATTTCAATAAGCAACCAATCAAAGATACAATGACTTTATGAACTTGGATAATATTGAAGTCATCATTTTAGCTGGAGGACAGGGTCAAAGAATTAAACCTGTCCACCCAGACCTCCCCAAGTGTCTAATTCCCATAAATGAAGTTCCTTTCTTAAGTTACCTCTTATCTCATTTAAAAAAGATTAAACTCTCTCATATTTGTATAGCGACAGGGGTTATGTCCGAACAAGTCTCTGACTACGCCTTAAAGCACAAAGATGAGTTTCCTCATTTACGAATGTCACGGGAAGAGACTCCCCTTGGGACTGGCGGGGCATTAAAAAAAGCGATTAAGAGCTCTAGGTTTAAGAACTTCTTAGTTCTAAATGGTGATACTTATTTTAATATTAATCTTGAAGAATTCTTAGCTTCTTCAGAGGGGCCTTTTACCATGGCCCTAAGTCTTATGAAGAATATTGAGCGCTTCAGTACTGTAGAGATCGATACCGAAAATAAGGTCTCTAGCTTTAACCAAGAATCCAAGAAAGACGTCATCCTGCAAAATGCGGGAACCTATTCTTGTTCCTCTGACATCATCAAATATATAGGTGATTCTAAAGTCTCTCTAGAGGACGATGTCTTCCCAAAGCTTATCGAAAACAAGCTTATCTCTTCTCAGGTTTTCGGCACCCCCTTCTATGATATAGGGACGCCAGAGGGGCTTACATCCACTATTGAAGTCTTTAATAAGCAGCTGTAATCACGCCGATATAACCACCTCCCTTTGCCTTATTAGCTTAATTAAGAGAAACTTTTGTTTACGAGCGAGGGGTCATGTTGCTGCAAGGTGCAGAAAATTCAATTGAGAATCAAGTTTTCTATGTGGTCGAGAACGAGCTTAGACAGACCATTGCGAAAATTCCTGTCATGAAGCCCCAGTTAGACTTATACAAAGCCCCCATTACTTCAAAATCTCCCGCCAGAATAAGTTTCGCTGGTGGCGCTTCAGATATGACTGATTATATTTCGAAGTTTCAGACCGGGGCGGTTCTAAGCACGACGATCAATCTCTTTTCCTATGCAAAATTAACTCTTCGTAAAGATGCCAAGATTCGGATCATTTCAAAAGATCTAGATCAGACGATCATGCTTGATGTTAACAGTGACGGTTCTAACTTTCCGAAGTTCAAATTAATTACGGCGACTATAAAGACAATTTCTCCAGATTTTGGTTTTGATCTAGAACTCAACTCTGACTTCCCAATGGGTTCTGGCCTAGGTGGATCTACTGCTGTTATTTGTTCAATCATCAACTGCTTTAATGAACTCTCGTCTAATAAATTAAACCGTAAAGAGATCTATCAGTTCGCTTTTCATATCGAAAGAAACATCCTTGAAATTGAAGGCGGCTGGCAGGATCAAGTTGCCACTTGTAATGGTGGCCTTAATTTAATTGAGTTTATCGGAAAAGATATTAGCCTAAAACCTATAGAGCTCTCTGATTCAAAAAGAAAGAAGATCGAATCAAGCCTTATTCTTTGTTTTACCAAAGAGGTGCGAAATTCTGGAGATCTTCACAATGAACAGAGAAAGTCTTTGCAATTAGATTCCAGCAAGAATGATCTTATTCATGAGAACAAGAAGCTCGCTTATCTTCTCCATAATGATTTAATCTCTGGAGCCTTCCATTCAATCGGGGAAGTTTTAGATAAATCTTGGAAGCTCAAGAAGCAGTTAACTTCAAGCATTACTAATCCGAAGCTTGAATCAATCTATCAGACAGCAATCTCTCATGGTGCTTTAGGTGGAAAGCTCTTAGGCGCGGGAGGCGGAGGCTTCTTTTTATTTCAAGCTCCTACTGATAAGAAGTCTCATATAGTAAAGGCCCTCTCATCGATAGGTTTTGAGGCCATGAATATTAAGTTTGAAAATGACGGCCTATCAACCTTAGGAAATAATGAGTAAAGATCAAATTAAGATATTGAAATTCATTTTGCCTACAACCCTTATCCTTTCGATAGCCTTTGCCTTAAACTCAAAACAGTACACCTTATATATAGCGGCAGCACTAATCTTAATCTCTCTCATATCCCCTTTTATAATTTTAAAGATAGTTGATACTTTAGAGATCATCTCTCCTGTTATTAGTAAGATCATTTATGTCCCTCTTCTAAGCCTCTCATTCTTTTTATTAATACTTCCTATTGGACTGTTGAGAAAATTGATAGGGAGAGATAAAATAAATGACAAGAAGTTCTATAAAGATATCAAGAGTAACTTTGATGAAGTCGAAGTTGAATACACGAGAGATGATCTGACTCATCCTTTTTAGAGTAACAGTATGGATTTTTTAAGAGAGCTCTATTTATTCATGAAATGCCGAAAGAAATATTGGCTCCTTCCTCTATTGATCTTCTTACTTCTCCTAGGGGTTCTCGTCATTGCATCCCTTGGAACTGCTGTCCCTCCTTTTATTTATACCTTGTTCTAATCTATGAAAGAAATCATCTTAGGAATCTCATTCTTTTATCATGATAGTTCAGCAGCTCTTCTCGTTGATGGAGAGATCATTGCGGCTGCTCAAGAAGAAAGGTTCACTAGGCTAAAGCATGATTCAAGCTTTCCCATCAATGCCATAAAGTATGTACTCTCAGAATGGGGAGGAAATCCCTCTGACATAAAGTTCGTTAGTTATTATGAGAAGCCCTTTTTAAAGTTTGAAAGGATTCTTGAGAACATTCATAGTTATGCTCCTTCTGGTCTTGCGGTCTATCTACAGCTAGTCCCCTCTTGGCTTAAAGATAAGTTAAATATTAAGAAAACAGTTAATCACTACTTAAATGAACTTGGGATTAAGAAGTTTGAAATCTTCTACCCTGAACACCACCTCTCTCACGCAGCAAGTGCTTACTACCCTTCGCCCTTTCAAGAAGCCGCTATATTAACGGTTGATGGTGTTGGTGAATGGGCCACGACGACCATCATGCATGCTAATGGCAATAAGATTAAGAAGCTTAAAGAAATAAAATACCCTCATTCACTAGGGCTTTTCTACTCTAGCTTCACTAGTTATTGCGGGTTTAAGGTTAATGATGGTGAGTATAAGTTAATGGGGCTTGCTCCTTTTTCTGATGCTGAATCAGAGGCCGTTCAAAGATTTGTCAGCTTGATCAAGAAAGAGATCATTTCAATCTATAAAGACGGCTCTTTTACTCTTAACCTAGAGTTCTTCGATTTTTCTTCAAGGCTAAAGATGTACCGACCAAAGAAGTGGCAAGAGCTTCTAGGCATAGGACCTAATAAGAACTTAGAATACGATGTTGATGAAACCTATATAAATATATGTTCGGCGGTACAGCTTATAACAGAAGAGATTTATTTAAAGCTAGCCCGTCATGCAAAAGAACTCACCGGTTCGAAGAACCTTTGCCTCGCAGGAGGAGTTGCTTTGAATTGTGTGGCCAACGGATTATTAGCTGAGAAAAAGATCTTTGAATCTATTTGGATTCAACCAGCTTCAGGAGATGCCGGCGGAGCTATAGGAAGTGCCTTAGCGGCTCATCATATTGCCCTAGACTCTCCAAAGAAAAACAATCAAGACTCAATGAAGAATTCGCTTTTAGGTCCGATGTATTCAGAATTAGAGACCTTAGAGTTTCTTAAATCCAAAGGTGCTGAGTTTGATGTCATAGAAGATTTCGGCTCTCTGTCTCGAAGAACAGCAAAGCTTCTTGAAGAAGGTCATATCATTGGTTGGTTTCAAGATAGAATGGAATATGGACCAAGGGCCTTAGGAAATAGAAGTATCTTAGCTGACCCAAGAGTAGTTGATATGCAATCGAAGGTTAATCATAAGATAAAGTTCCGCGAAGGATTTAGGCCCTTTGCACCTATAGTATTAGAAGAGGATTCTCTTCAATACTTTGAAAATATTAAAAGCTCTCCTTATATGCTTTTAGTAACTAAAGTAAAAAAAGACCTCCTTACTAAACGTGAAGAAAATTTTTCTAAGCTTAGTTTAAAAGAGAAGGTTCAGTTTAATAAATCAAGCCTTCCTGCGATAACTCATGTTAATAATACTTCTCGCGTTCAGACAGTATCAAAAGAATCAAACCCTAAATGCCATCAGCTTCTTAGTGACTTTAAAGAATTAACAGGTACTTCAGTCCTAATAAACACAAGTTTCAATGAAAACAACGAGCCTATTGTCTGCTCACCAAAAGATGCTTATCAATGCTTCTTAAATACAGGTCTTGATTACTTAGTGCTTGGAAATATTCTTCTTAAGAAGTCCTAATCAACTTTATAGGCCTTCCATTTATCTGACTTTAAATGAACCTCTAGTTTAAGATTCCAATCTGGAGGAGTTACAATATGGCTGAACTTATACTTCTTTTTCAGTAGGCCCCAATCGATCGAGTCTTTCTCCTGCCAATAAGACCTTACCCATGAATCGAGGAGCTCAATATTATTTCGGTAATCCTTGGCGGGCTTAAAAAAATTAATGCCGTAAAGATCAATCATATACCTCGAAGAGTCTTGAATCTTTTCTGGGTTATATAATAAATCATCAATAGTATCGAGTTCAAAGACAATGGGCTGACCAGAAATTAATTGAAATTGCTTAATGCCTGGAGAGGTAAGTAAAAGAGATGAGCTTTTCTTTAAGGCCATTAATTGCGAATCATTCTTATAATATTTAAGCTGAGATTTATTATAAGAGTAAGCTTTTGGTAAATAATAAAGCTGAGTCCCAAGGGTAAAGATAAAACAAATAGCGACCATCCCCCTCAAAACCTTATGAGGTATTTCATAAGTCCTCTTTAGGAAGCTTAGCTTTTGAGAGAAGAGAAGAAGTAAGAAAGACCCTAGATAAAGACCAAAAAGAAGGTTCTTAAACTTTTCGATCTGCCCTGAGAAGAGGATCTCGCCTTTTCCAACATAAAGAATATTAAGGAATACAATGACGTAGAAGAGTAAAGTTAGAAGACTCGACAAAGTTCTCCCCTTCATCGCCTTTAAGAAGAAATAGGAGGCTCCAAAGAGAATAATAAAGTTCAGCAACCTTGAAGGCATTAACCCCCACCAAATATTCGGGATCATAAGATGTAGACTATGCCCTAGAAATCCGTGGATGATTGCGATAACAAAGAATGCACTGAAAGATATTTTTATGAGCTTGTTTTCGTTATTTAGGAATAATGACGTCAGAATCATTAGGGAAACCCAGATCCCTTTGTCTAATAGGCTATAAGGTTGTTGATGAAGATCCCAAAGTTGTAGGTACGAGTAAAAGTCTCCTGCCTCAGCGTTAAAGAAGGAAGAGGAACCCGAATCGCTTGAAAGAGTATAAAAAAGGATTGAGGCGGTTATTCCAAGAACTAAAGGAAGAAGAACTCGCTTATGATCCTTGATATTTTTATCTAAGACCTCAAAGAGAAGCATTCCTGAAATAGCCCATGCCCCTAAGGTTAGATGAAAGATTGGCGAAAAGCCCATAAGAAAGGCACTCTTTTTGCTCCTTGAGCTACTATGATAAACCAATAAAAGTAAGCTTAAGATCAAGCCGAAATGACCTTGTGGGTTTTTAGTATTAACAATGGATACATCATAGTTGACTCCAAACTCATAGAGTAAAAAGTAGTCAACCATAACAACTGCTGCAATTACCCAAAATGAAGAGAAAAAGCTAAGACCAATAAAGCCAAGTGTGAAAAAAGAGAGGCCTCCTAACAGAGAGGAAGTTAAAATCGCCAAGCTGTATTCGCTAAAGCCTAAACGCAGTAGGCCTTCAGCGCCTATATAGAAAAAGCTATTTAGTCTGTTCTGAAAGTAATACTGCGGCGTCTCTATTGAGTACTCAACAAGCCCGGCCTTAAAAGCCGCGTTTTCTACAATATCATTCCAAGTCAGGTAGTGAGAGCCCCCAAAAATGGCGCCAATAATGAACAGAAGGCTCAAGATAATCTCTTTTTTATAGCTTTCTGTGAATTTTAGTAATGATATTTGAATGTTAGCCATTTGCTACCGTATTCTTGATAAACTCTAATTATCAGTAATGACAATTTCTTATAAAACCGATCTATGTTAATATTATAGAATCAGGAAGGCTTAATTGCGAATTCTATTTATTGTATCAGAAATTATAATTAGTGAACCACTAGGCGTCTTACTCCTTTCTTCGATCTGTAAGGAGAAGGGTCATTCGACTAAGCTTTGTGCTCTAAATGAGAATGACGTTTTTGATCAAATCAAAGACTTTGCCCCTGATCTTATCGCCTATAGTGCGATGACTGCTGATATAAAGCAATTCAAGATCTTTGATGAAAGACTTCTCTCTTCAGGTCACCAAGATATTATTAGAATAATGGGTGGACCTCACCCAACTTATTTTTCAGATATTATAGATGAGATGTACTTAGATGCTATTTGTATTGGAGAAGGAGATAATGCCATTCTAAAGATTTGCGAATGCATTGACTCTAATAAACCTATTATTAATATTCCAAATGTTATCTCTTCCATTGATAAAGACTTAAAGAAAGAACTTATCAATGACCTAGACATCTTCCCTCTTCCTGATAGAGAAATGCTTTATGAAGCTCGTCCTCATTATCAAAAGCTAGGATTAAGATCTGTTCTTACTGCTAGAGGCTGCGCCTTCAATTGCACCTATTGTTATGTCCATTCATTTAATAAGATGTTCAAAGGCCTTGGGGAAAAAGTACGAAGAAGAAAACCACAGGCCATCATCGATGAGCTTAAAACAGTTATAGCTGCAGATAAATACACAAAGTTTGTCCGCTTTGCTGATGACACCTTTATCTACACAGTAGATGATTGGTTCTTAGAATTTTCAGAACTCTACAGAACAGAGATTGGTCTTCCTTTTTATTGCCTCATGAGATCAAATACCTTTACTGAAGAGATCGCATCAATCCTAGCGAAAATGGGTTGCGTCTCAGTTGGTATGTCCATTGAATCTGGAAATTCAACAATGCGATCAAAGATTCTAAAAAGATATATTCCTAATAAGATCATAGTCCAATCCTTTGAATTGGCGCGAAAGCATAAGATCAACACTTATGCTAATTCAATGCTGGCCTTGCCTGGTGGATCATTAAAAGATGATATAGACACCTTTCTCTTCTCAAGAGATCTTAATGTTAGCGCTCCTACCTTTTCAATCTTTTGTCCTTACCCAGGCCTTGAGTTAACAGACTACGCTTTAGAAAATGGGTTTCTCGATCCAGACTATAGCTATGAAAATAAATATGGCTCACCTTCAGTTCTTAATGGTTATACTGAAAAAGAAAAACAGATCCAAGTTAGGCTCCAACACTTAGGGCCTCTCTTTTGTGTTTTACCAAAGATCGCAACGCCCCTTCTTCTCCTCTTGATTAAACTACCCTTTACTTCGCTCTACCATAAGATTGGCGCAACCTTTGAAGTATTCGCCTTATCGACTAGAATCTTTAAAAATATTTATCCAAAGAATCCGATACACTTTTTAAAGGTCGCTATTGATTCTATTGCTTACGCCCATAAATCAAGTGATGAAAAAGACTCGCTGAAAGAAATGACGGCAATGGAAGGTGGACCAAGTCGTGATGTAAAAAGGTACAAGAATGTTTAAGCTTGAAGAGGTCTCTGATCTTTCTTGCTCTGAAACAGATAAGCTATACAGAGACTTTGTTAACACCCCTCTAGCGGCCATTTTTAAGATTCTAGGCCTTACTCCTTTTGATTATACTCATGCCAGCGGGTCTTTTATCTATTTGAAGAATGGTAAAAAGATCTTAGATTATTCTTCTTCATGCGGGGTCTTAAACCTAGGGCATAATCATATAGAGATAAAGGCCGCGGAACAGTACTGCCTAGATAATGATCTTGTGGATATGTTAAAGTTTGGCAATCATAAGCTTCAGGCCGTCTTGGCCCATAACCTAGCAGAACTCCTTCCAGGAGAATTGAACACCTCTTTTTTTTCAGTAAGTGGTGCTGAGGCCAATGAAGCCGCATTAAAGTTAGCGGCTAGGGCGCAGTCTAAAGAAAAAAAGTATTATATAAGAACTGTCGGCTCTTTTCATGGAAAGACTCATGGCATTCTACCTTTTACAGAATCAGAAAACTTTAGCACCGGCTTTCATGTAGGAATTGATCCTAGTTCAGTACTGACAGTGCCCTTTAATGATCTTCCGGCTCTAATGAAAGTTACCGAACAGTATAAAGACCAGATCATTGCCATCATTGTAGAACCTATTCAAGGTCAAGATATCTCAACACCAACAACGGGCTATCTCAATCAATTGGTTAAGCTTTGTAAAGAGCAGAAGATCTTAAGCATCTTTGATGAAATCAAAGTGGGACTCTTTCGCTGCGGAAGTCTTTTCTCATTCATGAATGAAGACAATGCTACTCCGGATATCCTGACGGTTTCTAAATCTTTAGGTGGAGGAAGAAGGGCGATTAGCGCAATGATCACTTCTTCAAAGATCTATAAGAAGGCCTACGGTAAGAAAATGGATAGCACCCTTCACTCGAGCACCTTTAGTGGAGTTGGATCAAGCTGCGCTGTCGCCATAAAGACTTTAGAGATTCTTGATAGAAAGGACTTTCAAGATCAAGTTAAAGAAAATGAGCTTTATTTCTTAGAGGGTTTAAATAAATTAAAAGCAAAGTACCCAGACAAGATCATAGAAGTGAGAGGTCAGGGAATGTACTTAGGTCTTAAGCTTAGATTTCCATCCTCAGGAATGAAGAAGATCAACCTCCCCTTCTCAGGAAAATTTGAAATCGCTTGCATGGGATCGGTCATTAGAGAGCTCTTTAAGACTTATGGTATCTTAACCTTCTTTACAGGAGCTGCTCCTGATGTCCTTCATATCATGCCTCCCTTAACCACCAATAAGGTTGAATTAGATTACTTCATAGAATCAATGGATCAATTACTCGGTGACAACTTTTATAAACTTTTCAAAAGGTTTGTAGAGGGAACTCTTTTTTAAGGCCACTAATAAAAGAATTGTTAGTAAGCTAATGAACAGGCCAATCTTAAAAGAAACTGGATCATATTTTAAGAGAACACTTCCCTTCTTTTTAACTAGTAGACTTATAAGTCCATTTTCATTTTGAACCGTGCAATCAGGGGTGCATTTCCATCCCTCAAGAAAGTTATGATTCACCGTATACTTCCCAATCTCATCGGCTTGGATCTCTAAGGTTGAACTGGTTCTTGAGGTGATCTTAACTTCTTCATTATTAAAAGAGACTTCTCCTTTAAACTCCGGATCTTCAATATTAAGAACAGAAACTTTCATTGAATGATTCTCGATGCTAAAAGAGATTCCCTTATTATTTAGATAAGCGGGGTAGAATCCTTGTTCATGAGAGTCAGCATATTTTTTATCTTCACGCCAGGTCTCCACGTAGTGAAACTTCTCTGAAGGATTCTTCGCGATCGGTGCAAGGGTAAATGTATTCGATAGAACTTTATGACTAACACTTCCCATGGTTAAGAGAGATAGCGAAGTTATGGCAAGGACTAAGCTAAGCCTTACCGCTTTTGATTTTTGTTTTAGTATCTTTTCTAAAAGAGCAGAAATAAGGATGCATATAAAGATAATAAAATAGATTCTAAATCGAGTTGAATGGCGCATACTTTCAAAAGGAGGAAAGAGCTTTAAGAGCCCCCATAAAGAAGGACTAAGCCTATCTCCAAAAGTTAGAAGAAGGATAATCAAACTTAGACCCATCTCTTGTAAGTATTTCTTCTTCCATAGGTGATAGATGATTGAGAGGATGGCACTGGCCAGAAAAAACCATCCTATATACATACCATTTTCATCCCAGCCATAATCCATTCCGGTCAAGAAGCTTGGGGTGTCAGTTATATTCACCATCTTCTTCATGAAGTCTTGAAAGAAGGTCAGATCATGAGACTCGTAAACGATTTGTTCACTATTGACCATTGAGTGCAATAAAGAGCTTAAACTAAAGCCTGAAACATCATCAATTCTTCTTGGGTGACGAGACATATACTCAAGAGATGGTAAAAGCTTGATCGCCGATAAGCAGGCCGTAGCTATAGCGCCTAGACTTATAAACCGTAAATTGGATATGAATTGATTCTGATTTCCACTAAAGAGGCTGATAAGGATTAAGACAATTCCTAACATCGCTAAGAGGTAAACCCCTCCACCTAGGAAGATAAGAGTAAGAAGGAGGACAAACGAGATGAACTGCTTCTTCCTCAAGGAAAGTAGAACTAAAGGAAGAAAAAAAGCTGGCAAGAATTCGTATTGGCCTTGAGCTATATTTAAAGCGTGATAGGAATTAAGGCCAAAGACCAAACTTCCTATCAAGGAGATATCATTTCTAAATTGATAGTCTTTTAAAAGATGAAACATCCCTGCTGTGCCTACTAAAGCATGTAATAAAATTTCAATCTTTAGGGCCAAGAGATGATTGAAAATGAAATAGAGAAGGTTAAAAGGTGAAAGACTATGAGAGAATGGGGTGGCCAATAGAGGAACCCCCCCCTGATCATAGAAGTTCAAAAGAGGCATTTCACCAAAGTTTTTCATGGCATCGATGCTGACACTTAGAGTAAAGAAATTATAATCAAAGTCTTGAATACCAAGGAAGTCTATATTCTGAAATATCGGCAAGTAGGCAAAGGTCATAATAAGAGAAATCAAGATATAGGAAAGACTCGTTTTTAGATCATCGTATTCCTTAAACACTTTCATCTATAAACCTCCTTCTTGATGGCCGCCTCTACTTATGCCGGTTGCATTGCGATATATTAAATTTACCATTTTAGATTGTTGACGTATAGTATCAGAATGAATGATGTCTCCATAATACTTGCACTTTACAACGAAGAAAAAAATGCACGTCCAGTGATTGATCAAATCTTTGAGCATTTTGGTAGTGATACAGAGCTTGTTGTAATCGATGATGGAAGTACAGACGGAACAGAGAAAGAGATCCCTAAAGAGTCATGTGTCTTTATTAAACATGAAGTCAATCAAGGCAAGGGCATAGCCATTAAAAATGGCGTTGCTAAGGCCAGTAAAGAGATCATCGCCTTTATTGATGGTGACTTACAAGATAACCCCGAGGATTTAATTGCCGTTTGTGACCTCGTTCGAAGAGGCAGCGATATGGCGATCGGCTCTAGGTTTATGAAAATGGGTGATACTGATCGTTTTGATGATAAAGCGGTTAAGCCTATCAACGAGTTTGGTAATAAGTCCTTAACAAGAATTATCAATTTCTTATTCAGAGGTAAATTAACTGATACTCAAGCATCATTAAAAGCCTTTAAAGCTGAAAAATTAAAAGCACTTCCTATAGCTGCTAAAAGATATGAGATCGAAACCGAATTGGTTATCAGGTCTTTAAAAAGAAAATACTCGATTGCTGAGCACCCAGTTCGAAGGTACGAACGTGCCCATGGCATTTCAAACTTATTTGATATTCCCTTTGGCCGTTTACGTTTTGCTTTAAGAGCCACGAGAATAATCTTTTGCGGTTTCTTTATATGGAAATAGAAAATAAGAAATCAGAGATTCTTAGTTTTCTCAACGCAGGGTCTCTCTTTAATAATGAGGGGGGAATTTATGCCTGGCTATCAAACGACAACGGACCTTCCTTTCTTTACAGTGAAATATCAGGTTACTTCCTCACTTTGACTTCCTTTCTTTATTCAGTAGGAGATTTAAACGAAGATGATCCTGCCTTTAAGCAAGCTCATAAAACATGCAACTGGCTTTTAAATTCTATGCTGACAGAGAATGGCTCATTCATTGATAGAGTGACTCATAATGAATTAGGATCGAGGACTTTCTTCTTTGATGACTTCATGATCATCCAAGGGCTTCTTAATTACTCAAGCCAAATTGAAGACAAGGAGCTTACAGAAAAGACTCTTGTCCTTTTAAAAAAACTATCTCTTTTTTGGAGAGATGATGAAGATTATAATAGTTTAAAGAACCTCAAGGGCGAGAATCTTGATTCCCAAGAAACATGGTCAACCACAGTAGGCCCTCACCATTTAAAAGGCGTCCTACCATTACTTAAAGCCTATCACCTAACAAAGGATCCTTTTTATAAGGAAGAAGCTTATAGGCTAAAAGACTTTATCTTAAAGAATTTCTTAAAAGACGGCCTACTTGAATCTGAAGCCGGCTCAATTCATAGTCATCCTTTATTATACGCTTTAGAAGGAATGATCACTTTTTACAATGAGTTTCCTGAAGAAGACCTTAAAAAGCTTATTCTGGTAAATTTTAAGTCCCTTTCAAGCAAGATTATTAAAGGAAGTATTCCTCGCTATAAGAAAGAAGGTGAGATGAATCACTCCCCTCGACTTGATATCTATTTCCAGTACTTAAGAGTTGAGAGCTTGATCAATCACCTAGATATCGCCAAGTTAGAATGTAAGAAAAAAATGATAATTGAAAATATAGAAGAGTATTATAATAAAGATTCTTACTTATTTGGAGCAGATGGACTTGGCAAAGATATTAATCATAGAACTTCTTGGATTAACTTTATGGCCCTTCAATATTACGCAAGTTTAGATAAAGATAAATCACTCCTCCTCAGGTACTTGGTATAAATGAAACTGGCCCTCGTTAATCCCCCGACACTAGATAATGAACAATACACTCGAGAGGGAAGATGTACTCAGTCTAGTTCTTTTTGGTCAATCACTTATCCACCTCTTTCCTTAGCTCAAATCTCTTCATATACAATGGATCTTATCTCAGATCAGTATGGTTTTGATTTTTCAGCTACGAGTACTGATTTTAAATCCTCTTTAGATGAACTAGAAAGGCTCCTTCCAGATATCATCGTTATCTCTACAGGGACACCTACAATTGTTACAGACCTTAAGTTTTGCCGCGATCTAAAAGAAAGGCTTAGTTCGATTAAGATCATCTTAATAGGAACTCATTCATCTCATTATGCTGAAGAGATTCTTCATGATTATAAAGAGGTAGATTTTATTATTCACGGAGAAGCAGAGGCTCCAATACGTCAAATAATTAACTCTCTACAAACGGGAAATAAAACTAGATCTTCTATAAAAGGGACCTCGTTTCTCTATGAGGATAAGCTAGTTGAAGATAAAAGCCTAAATCTTATAAAGGAACTTAATTCTTTAAACATCCCAAATTGGAAACTTTTTGATCTTAGTTCATACAGGCTTCCCCTTCTTGGAAGAAAGTTCTTATTGATTTCTCCTCAAAGAGGATGCCCTTGGAAATGTACTTTTTGTACAGCGCCTCTTTATTCTGGATCTGCTCTAAGGTCGAGATCAATAGAAAGTATTATTAAAGAGATCACTTCCATTAAAAAAGAATTAGGGATTACTGATTTCTTATTCTGGTCTGATACATTTACCGCCAATAAGAAGTTTGTCTTAGAGCTTTGTAAAGCCCTTGAGCCATTAAATATAAACTGGGTTACAAATTCTAGAATAGATACAATTGATGCAGAGTTAAGTTTGGCCATGAAAAAATCTGGTTGTTGGCTTCTAACATTTGGAATAGAAAGCACCAACGATCAAACTTTATTAGAAGTTAAAAAAGGATTCTCAAGAGACCAAATCAAAGAAGGTATTGAATCTCTAAAAGGCAGCGGGATTTTAACTATCGCTCATATAATTGCAGGCCTCCCAAAAGACACACCGAAGAATTTTACTAATACCTACAAAGACGTCTCAAGTCTTGGGTTTGATTATATTCAATCTTATATGGCCTCTCCTTTTCCAGGGACAGAGTTCTTCTATAATGAGATCAAAGAAAAAAATATTGTTAAAGACCCTTACCTTGAGTTTTCTCAAGAAACTTCCCTTTCTAAAGATGAGAAGTGGCTAAAGTCTTATAGAAGTATCAAGCTAAAAAGCACTATTCGCTTGAAAAGTATTATCTTTATTTTACTTTGTGCAATAAAATCTTCTTACCTATATGGAATATTTAAAAACAAAAGATATATCTAATTATTCTGATCAATTTCAAGATCAAGAATTCTCTCATTTAATTTTAGATGACTTTCTCGACATTGATGATGCCAACAAGGTTAAAGAAGATATTGAAAGACTAGATAAGAATATTTTAAGAAGTTATAAACATTTCAATGCCAAAGTGAGAAGCAGCATAGGTAGAAGTGGATTATCAAGTTCGATTCTTAACCTTATAGATCACTTGCAATCTGATGCCTTTCTCAAAGAATTAAGAGTTTTATCTGGAAAACCAGATCTTGTACCTGATCTCAACCTCGTGCAAGGTGGAGTTCTTAGTTACCAAGATGGTCATTTTGTTAACCTCCATACAGATAATCAAACTCATCCCTTTGACCTAGGTCTTAAGACTTCACTCTCCTTGCTCGTCTACCTAAACCCAGATTGGAAAGATGAATACAAAGGCTTCTTAGAGATTCGGGATAAGAAAAATACTGAAACAATTGCTAAGATCAAACCAAGTCATAATAGGCTTGTTATCATGGAGGCGAATAAAGATAGTATCCATGGCCTACCAGAAGTCATTGATTGCCCAGAAACTGTCGTTAGAAAAGCGATCGTTTTGTGGTACTACCAGCCCGTAAAGAAACCGACCTTTCATCCCACAACTTATTATTCAAAAGAGTCCGACGATTTAACTAAGAAGTTCAATGTCCTTCTCGGAAACCTGAGCCTTAAAGTCTATTACTTACTAAGAAGGTTCTTTGGTGATTGGGACCCTCTTATCACTAGGATAATGGGTTTTTTTGGGAAATAGCCCCACTCCAAGGAGCCCATAAATAGTGGGCAATATCCAGTTTTCCTTAACCTTATCTAAATACTCAACTGCTTTAAATTACAATACTTTGGTAGCAAGATTTATAGGATTATGCGTATTCCAAAGCTATGATATTATTATAGAGAACAAACATTACTTATGAATTTGGAGATGAAGTCATGAAAGCAACATTAGCTCTAATACTAACTTTTTTATTTAGCACAACGATAACGTTGGCCACAGACCATGGTTTAGAAGAAGGTTATAAAAAATTAGAGAACATTAAGAAACAGATCGCAACGCCAAAAGGTATTGACCCTTCAAAGCTGCATGAGTTTTTTGGTGGTACTGAAAAGGACTCTAAAAAAGGAATCTCCCCGCAAGTAATGTGTCATGTAGATGAGCAAGACTTTGTTACTTTAAGAAGTCAGACCATCTTCAAGCTTGAAGAAATGTTCAAAACAAAGAACACAGATCTTTTAGCTTCTTTTACTTCATCTGATTTTCAAATCAATGACCTTAAGAAATTGACGAAAAGAAATCATATAAAGACTACTGGGAATATTAAAGAATCTTCTTGGAATGATGTTGGAAGTGGTTTTCTAAAAGGAGCTAGCGCTAAGAAGTCTGTTGAAGCTTATTTAAGCAACTTCAAAACTATTGAAGATGTAGAGATTAAGACTGTTAAGTACTTAAGTTATAAGAAAAATAGAGAGCCTTCAAACCTTCGTATGAAAGAAGCTGTTATCATCTCTAGATTTGATATTAGAGGACTCGATAAAAAAGGTCATAGAAGAAATGACCGTAGTTTTATCCAAATGAATATTAATAAAGCCGGAAGCGACTGGAAGATCTCAAAGGTTAACTTTGTTAATGGTGAGACCCTAGTTTCTTCAAGAGCTACTTTTAAGGAACAGTCTTTTGAAACAGGTGTTTCTTCAATTCCAGTCTATACAAGAAATGAAGCGATTAGACGTGGTGGATATGCTGTAGCAATGGGTGACTATAATGGTGATGGCTACCAAGATATGTATGTTGGTGCTTGGGGAGCTGGAAAGCTTCTTAAAGGATCTAAGTCTGGTAAGTTCATCGAAGTAAAAGACAGTGGTCTTAATAATGAAACACTTGTTAAGACGGCTATCTTTGGTGACTTCTTTAACTCAGGTTCACAAGATCTTCTTTTAGTAAGGTTTGTTCCTTCAAACAAAGAATCAAGCGCAGATAAATTCAGCGATATCGTCTTTTATAAAAACTTAGGAAACGGTAAGTTTGAAAAGAAAGCTTCACCTGTAAGAAACAGAGTTGTTGCTTCTAATGCTATGCCTGGAGCCGCTTCAGATATGAACGGCGATGGGTTCTTAGACTTCTATGTTGGCTTTCCAGGTAGTTTAGACTTTACCTTTATTGGTGATGCTTCGAAGATTATGCAAGGAGCTAAAACACAAGGACTCTTCCTTAATGATAAAAAGAATGGATTTGTTGATACGACTGACATGAAGCTTTATAAGTCTCAGTCTGAAGGTCAGGGAATCTTTCCTCACTCGGCTCTTTCATTTGATTATGATCAAGATAACGATATGGATATTATTGTTTTAGATGATAGAGGAAATCTAAGCCCAATCTATAAGAACGTTGGAGACGGTAAGTTTGTTGAGGTAGCTGATAACACAGGAATGACAAATAATGACCTCGCCATGGGTGCAGCAGGTGGAGATTTAGATAATGATGGAATTGTTGACTTCGCTATTACTAACGTGAACTTCGTTGCTGCTGAAAGATGGCAGGAATCTTGTGCTGCTAACTGGCATGTTAAGAAGATGACAATGGGGAACAACGGATTAAAGCTCTATAAAGGTGTTGGAGAAGGAAACTTCTTCGAAGCCACTAAATTATCAGGTCTAGAGTGGGCCGGTGAAGGTATGGCCGGTGTCGAGTTTGTTGACTACAACAACGATGGTCTCCTTGATATCTACGTAGCAAACGGTCTTTGGTCAGGAACGAGTAAGAACCAAGACCTCTCAAGCCTTTTTGTAAGATCACTTGTAGAACAACAGAACTACCTTATTGATGAAATGTACTTTGGTGAAACTGAATCAGACTTCATGAGAGTTCTTAATTCTTTCAATGGCGACATCTTTGGAACTGATAAGTCTATTAAGGCCCACCCTTCAATGGCAGGCTATCAAAGAAACAGACTCTTTAGAAACGACGGTAGCAATAAATACACTGAAGTTGGTTACCTAGAAGGTGTTGATGCTATTGCTGACGGTTATGTCGTTGCTAAAGCAGACATTAATAAAGATGGAAAGATGGATCTTATCCTAAGAAATGGTGACCCAGGGATTACAGAAGTTAAGTACCCAGCGGTTCAGGTTTATATCAATGACTCCAACGAGAAGAACAATAGCCTTCTTGTTGAACTAGAAGGGACTAAATCAAACCGTGACGCCATTGGATCTTTCGTTGAGATAGAACTTAAGAACAATAAAAAGCTTCTAGGGCATATGATTGCCAACAATGGTACGGCTCAATCACAAAAGGTTCTTCACTTTGGACTTGGAAAAGAAAGCAAGGTTAAGAAGCTAACTGTTACATGGCCCGATGGGACTAAGCAGTATATTAAGAATGTGAAGAAAGGCAATATCAGGATTAAGCAAAAAACATCAAATAATTTCGCTTCAAAATAATAATGAAAAAGGCTCCGAAAGGAGCCTTTTTTTTTACTTAAATTTATACAAAAGATTCGTCTCTATCTGGCAGTTCCAATAACAATCCCTACATTTCTTTGTTTCAGTCCTTAGAGGGGCAATCTCTTGAGACTTCCAAAACCTTAAAAGGCCTCCGGAGGTTTTTATATTCCCCCAACTCTTTTCCATCTCATAGTAAGAGAAACAAGGGAAGATTCGGCCATAACAATCAACGACAAGGGTGGTAAACCCCGCCATGCACTTCATGGGCAAGGGTTCTTTCTTGAAGAAGTTATAAAACAGCTTTAAATACCTATCAGAGCTCTCTATAAAGTCATCTTTTTTAGCAATCTCTCTAAGCTTCTTAATGCTAGAGAAGACTCCCTTAACTTCTTTCTCATCAAGGCGGAGCTTTTCTTCGTCTACTAAAGGGGAAATTGTATGAACTGGCATGAAGCCAATCCGGTCTGCTCCAGCATCCTTGGAGACACCAATAACATCATCAATACTTTCATAGTTTGATTTCCCAAGAACAGTACTGACACTGATCGACATAGGGGAATTATTTAAATCACGGACCTTTCTCAGAACCTCTAGGGCATTAATGGCCTTAGAGAAGCTCCCTTTAACTCCGCGTATCTTATCGTGAATTTCTTCAGTGCTGCCATCAATTGAAATTGAAATCGCATCGACCTTTGAATCGATCAACCTTTGAGCGACTTCTTCGTTAATGAACCAACCGTTACTCGTAATCTGAGTCACCATGCCGCGCTTTTTGATATGCTCCACAATCTTAAAGAGATCTTTGTGGAGAAATGGCTCTCCACCGGAAATCGCCATAGCGCTAGTTCCTATTCTGGCAAAATCATCAATTACTGCAGTCCACTCGTTTAAGCTTAAATCAACAAGGGCATCATCTTGTTTATAGTTGAGATGCCTTTGAGGTAGGTCACACATTTCACAAAGAAGGTTGCAATTATAAGTAAGGCAAAGAGTCCCTTGAATTGGTCCAGCAAAACTTTTATTTACCGAGAAAGATAAGAAGGTTAGCACATAGCGCTTAGCGTATTTAAGTAAGGACAAAGCCCCTTCGTTCTTAACCCTTTCAAATAAATGTTTGATGTATATCTTTCTGATCATTCTTTATAATCAACCTTGATATTTTCATACCCGTACTTATAGAGATCATGATCAAAGATGGCCTTAAGTAACTCTTTTGGTGACTGATTCTTTTTAAGCTTTTCTCCGAACTTAATAAGCTCATTATAGATAAAGCGATCTTTAGCACTATGAGTATTCTTATTCTTTATTAAGTCATCAAGGTCAATCCTCAAGTCCAAGAAATACTCTAGGTATCTCTTTGAAAAGCAAAGATAAGGATCAAGCTCTTGCATCATTTTCTTTCCAAGCTCTTCAATATTTTGAAATTTAAGTTCCTTGTATTCGCCTTGATAGTTTCGAAAAACCATCTTTCCTTTTTCGTCAGTCTTATATTTTTCTACCAAGCCTGAATGGCGAACATCAAAGGGAACAATGCTCTGCAAGGCTCCAATTGTCTTAGCTTTCAAATCGATCCTTTCAGCTATGACATTGTTATGACCCATACTCACAAAGGAGAGCGCTTTCGCTGTAGGATCGATACTTAAATGGCACTGAAGACAAGTAGCACTTCTTTGGAAGGGAAGTTTTGAAGTCTTATTCACCTTATTATAGCTATCATAGATACTAATCACAGGAAGGCTCCTACACATATAGTCTCTAATAATCGCCTTAGACCAGCTACGCATAGTTTTATTCTCATTATCCATGACTTGTAGGAAGTTATTTGAATAATTAAGAATAGAATAACTAGTCGATCCTAAGATCCCTCCCCCAAAACTTTTATGTAGGGGAAAGATTCCAGGAACACCCTCTCTTTCTTCGTTGTTCTTGTAGACATTAAAGATCAGGCTTCTCTTAGGCGAATACTTCTTAAATCCAACGAGCTGTCCTCGAGGTGCAGGAGCTGGCTCAGGGGACCATTTTACTGGTGAATCTGGATCATTTCCGTTTAACCATTGATAACGCTCTTGCGGGAGAAACTTTTCATCATCTTGTCTGAAGACTAAGAACTCTGAATCCCCTTCTTTCTTTCTTTTTGCTCCAATAAGAGAGCTGCCTTGAAAAAGGCTATCGAACTTTATTTCATCGATAAAAAGGCTGGCCGTTAAAGAGTAGGCTGTTTCACTCGGATCAAATAATTCGAAGGTTCCCCAGTTTTCATTATTTTTATTAAAATTAACTTCTGTAAAGAATGAATTATGAAGAAATTGAAAATTTCTAAGGGAGGCAAGTTGAAAGTCACCCTTTAGCTCAGTATCTATCTTCATCGTTAATGCATCAATAGCATCATGGCACGAGGAAAAAGGAAGTTCTTTATAGAACCTTTGAGACATTTGAGTCAGGCACCTACGGAGTAAACTTTTCTCACTCGTCTTAGGCTTAAGAAAACTGAGTTTAGTTTTCAAGTTGGCACTATTATATTCTTTTAAGTGAAGAATCCAATCTTTCAACGTAACAAGTTCTTCTTTATTTAAGGACTCAGAATGACTTGGGGGCATATTTTCAGGTCCATCTTGCTTGGCTCCCCTCAAGGAACTAAAAAGGATCGACTTCTTCAAATCCCCTGGAAGAACTAAGCCTGAATCAATCCATTCTTGGTTACTGCTAAAACTATAGTTCTGATGACATGAAAGGCATTTATTGTTTAGAACCATTGAGGCCTTAGCAAGCCTCGGATCACTATCGTTTAGTACGATAAATTCCTTAGATTTACTACAAGAGCTTAAAGTGAGAATGAACAGGAATAGAACTATGGTTTTTGCCATTTTTCACTCCTACAAAAGATCTTAGAAGTGATAACCCAGGGGCTTTTCTTGTTTCTAATTTGGTTGAAGATATTCTTATCGACTGTAAGCCTAAATATTTCAGAGTAACGAGAGAAATTTTCGAAATTAAACTCCTTACTAAGGCCTCGCAATGAATACTTAACGGCTCCTTCTACCTTCACAATTTCGCTACAAATCTCGTTCATAAGAAGGCTCCTAACGGAGGAGCTCTTCCCTACTGGAGATTTATTCATTTCATGAAATCCTCTAAAGCATCCATAGTTCTTTCTATATAATATTGTTCCTTTTTTAATAAGAGAATAAGGATCACAGGCTCCAGCGAAGACATCTCCCCTTTTAATAATCTTTTCTTGAATAATAGCTGATACTTTTTCACCGTAAACCTGACCAAGAAAGCTTGAGAGATAGTGCTTATTATAGAAGCTATCTTCCTTCTGAACTGAAGCTTTTACTGCACTTATACTGAAGAGGAGAACTAGGATAATGGACCTATACATTGCTGGCCTTACCTACGAGAGGTTTAAGTTCTTTATTTTTACCAAAAGAAACCAGGCTTTTATCTTCAGGAGTAATACTCTTGATCTTTAAAAGATGACAGATAGTCGATGAAATATTTCTGTAACTAATCGTCCTATCATCTAGTTCTTTTATAGGAGCGCCGGCCCCCCAAATTCCATTGCCGGGGTGTAAGGCAGAGGGATCATCGTAGGACTTAAAGATATTTCCTAAGCAATAAGTACCTTTAAACTGCCCACCTATCAAAGTAGAAGTATGCCCTTGATACCCATGATCAGAACCTGATAGATCCTTCCGCGGCGTTCTATCAAATTCAGAGGTAATATGAATCAAGCTATTATCAAATAGCTTTTCCTTTTTTAAAGTGATCACAAATTCATTTAAAAGAGAGGTAAAGGCATGATAGAAAGCATTCCCTATTAGGATATCGGCAACGGCACCCACATTATGAGTATCAAAGGTACCCTTAACAGAGGTCTTACTTAAGGTTTTCTTAGTTATAGGATCAAAGGCCTTAAAAGAAATATTCTCAGGAGGGTCTAACATCATAAGGCAGCTTGAGCTTAAGTTATTTAGTGCAATGACCTCTGTCAAAGCAAACTTCTCAACGAGCCTTGGAAACTCCAGGTCTAAAGCAATCTCACGAAGGTTTTCTCCTTCTAGATATAAGTCTTCATAAAAGAGGTGGCCATAATTCCTTCTAAGCTCTTCTGAAGAGCTCGCATTTTTGAAATCTATCTTTGATCTCAGAGCGATTTTTCTTCTTTCATCATTAATATAAGATTTATAATTTCTCTTTAATATCTTTTGATACTTTGTAACAGCCTGTTCAAACTGCTTTTCAAAGACTTCTAGTTTTCTACTAAAGACCTTTTCATTTATCTGATGCAGGTTATTAAGCTTCGCAAGCGCACTTAGAAGCCTGTTTTCGAACTGGATCTCTTTTTTCTTAAATTTATAGTCGAATAATTTCTTATTATATTCTTCCTTCATAAAGATATTTATTGAAGAGATTCCCTCATTACTTTTATAAGCTCCTGGTGTTGTCACCATAGGAGAATAACTCTGAAGAAGTTGCAATGGACCAAAATCAGCTGGGTAATACTTTGCGACTTGGGCATTTATTGAATTTCCTAGGCCAAAAGGAGACATGAGCTTCTGACTATTAGTTTCATGCCCATCGATGGCCATATTGCAGCCTCTAATAGTCAGCATATTACTATAAAGGCTAGATAAGTCGCCTTTTCCTAAACTTGAATAAAAGGACTTACCCCATAGAGAGGGGTATCGAACTCCTCCAATACTCACTGTATCCAACGAGGTCTCAAATCTATCCATTTTTTTTATTCTATTACCAACCATCATATTTCGCAGTACAGTTTTATCTTCTGAAAAAGGAAAGAGAGGGAGATCAAACAACCACCTAGAGGGAGCCCCGAACATATTTACTTGCAAGAGAAAGGCATTCTTCTTAGGCTCAACTTCCTTTCCATAAAGAAACGGAGTGGTGAGACTAAGCCCTGCAAATTTTAGTAATGACCGTCTAGATAACATGGGAGAACTATACCAATTAAATACTACTAATTCACTTTCCTGACCAAAGGACTCCAGTAACTTTTCAAAGTAATTGAAATAGGCAATAATCTTAAAAAGGTAACTTTATGAAGACCCCCACAGTTTTAATACTTCTCTTTTTACTATCAAGTTGTTTGATGAAAACTGAAGACACAACTCCCAATCCTAACACTCCGCTGTCTGGAATCTCTCGTGGTTTCTTTAGTGTGAAAGATCAAATCTATTACTCTGACGGAATTGATCTTTACTGTGGTTTCAAGGACTGGAAACACCTAGACTCAATGACTGAAGGATTCAGTGTAAAACAAAAGTCTGCCTTAAAAATCGATGAAGAGCCCACTATGATGAAATTTGTAGTGCATTGCTCCAAGGATATCATTGAAGGAAAGCATTCAACAAAACAAGCTCTTGAAAGGTACTAATGTATAAGCACCTCCTCATCATTTCCACTCTCTTACTCTTTTCTTGCATAAAGAAAAAGAGTAAAAAAATAGGGATAGAGCAACCTCAAGCAGTCTTAAAAGTTTCTTCTGGGCTGTTTAGCGTTGGAGATAAAATCTTTTTTTCAGATGGCAATGACTCTTACTGTAGCTTCACAAACTCAGAAGAAGCTGAAGCTTATACCAAGAAGAAGAAGACCTATTTCGCAGTTGTTCCCACAGAAACTAAGCCCCTAGATATGACTCTTTCTGGAAACTGCTTAGATACTTTATTAAAAGATTAACGCTTCCTTATAATCGACTTTAAGAACTCTTCATTTTTATCAAACCGAATCAAGGGATGATATTTGAACATCTCACTTTCCCTAAAGCCTAAGTCATCTTGAACTTTATTAAAATAAACATTGAGAAGCATTAGAAACTCCTCTTTTTCTTTAATCCGATGACGCCCTTCTAGGTAACGAATTCTTTCAATCATTGAGCCCGCATTTTCGTAATACATTAAAGCATCCATAGAACTTGTTCTTACTTCAGCATTATTAACTTTTTTCTCAGAGCTAGCATCAAGGCCAACAACAA
This sequence comes from uncultured Halobacteriovorax sp., assembly GCA_913061265.1. Lineage (GTDB taxonomy): Bacteria > Bdellovibrionota > Bacteriovoracia > Bacteriovoracales > Bacteriovoracaceae. The sequence continues at coordinate 123,536 of CAJXVS010000003.1, forward strand.
CAAGATTAAACAGAACGAAGTAAATAATAATGACCTCTACGGCCTTGCTTCTAAACCTTCTTAGAGAATAAAGGATGAGAAGGGGGATCGAGAACGCTACGAATGCATTAACGAGATTCGCAGGCCTTAAGATTGAAAGTGGTTTACTAAGAAGAATTGGGATCATCTCAATATAGTTCTGATAAAAACTGATGATTCCATCATTAAATTGAAAAAGCGGCCTGCTTGCTAAGTAAGGATAAGCATAAATCAAGGACATCATAAGGTTGTTTAAAAAGAGAAAGACTAAGAGGAAGCCTACCCTCTTATTAGTAAGTGCTTCTCTAGATAAAAATATTCCTACTAAAAGAATATCCACAATAAGTTGCCTTGGTCCTAAGACTCCTCCAGCATGAGAATAAGTTAGAGAAAGAAGGATTGATTTCACCATTAAGATAATAAAAGCGATGAGGAATTCATCCCTCCATTGTGACTGTTTCTTATTTTTAAAGTCTCGAATCAAAACATAGGAAGAGGCTACAATAATTATTAAAACGATTGGATGAGAGAAAAAGACGCCTTTATAAGGTGAAAAATAAAAATCTAATACATTCATCCAATTCATATAAACTGTTTCAAGATAACCAACCTCTACGCTTCCTAGTCTTAAGTGCTCAAAGAAAATAAAAGGGATGAGAACTAAGGATAGACCCAGGAATTGAAAAAACTTTCCACTAAGATTTACAGATTTTTTTGACCACCAATAAAAGACAAATAAAGCATAGAGAGAAAAGTCTACTCGAATAAGAACGCCGATTCCAAAAGCCACTCCAAAATAAAGATGATTAAGCTTCGATTCTTGTTTCCTTGAGAAGTGAAAGAGTAACACCAGAGGAACAATGATTGATAAACTAGGAGTTGATTGCCCCCAAAATAGATAGTAGAAGGCCGGTCCAGACAATAGGAGTAGATAATTATAGATCTCAAACAGTTTATTCTTTTCTCCCCCTAAGCCTAGCTCTTTTGAAAAGGAGGACAATAAAGAGAAGAATGAAAATAAAAAGATCAGGAAGACTCCAACTCCCATTGAAAAAGATTCGAAGTTCTCAACACTATTAGGTGAGTGATTAAAGGGTTTTAAATTGTCATTTGAAGCTCTCAGTCCATCATTTAGGGTTGTCTTCTTAAGGCCTGAGATCTTTGAAAACAATTTGCCGTATAAATAGAAAGGGGTACTAATAAGGGCGTTACCATAACTATGGTGAGTATAGAAATAGCCTGATTTTGTAACAACTCGGAAGTCGTCTTTATAGAAGAGTTGATTTGAAAGGTTTAAATCACCATCCTCAACAATACTCCTACTATAAGATTCATAGACCGATAGTTCAGTGTTTGAAAAATTAAAATGACCAATCAAAATGAATAGAAAACAAGATAGAGCAATCAAAATGCGATGATTGAATTTTGTCATTACCCATTTCATAAAGAGTTTTTCTCCTAGCACTATAATATCTATCAATTATTAACTATAATATATTATAACACCTCGAAATTAGTTGAGTAAACTTAGTGGCTATTAATAAGAAATTATATCTCCTTTTACCACTATCTGCGCTATTTATAATTCTTAGTTATCACTTCTATAAAGATAACGCCTTTCTTTATGATGATGCCCCAGAGTCATTGAGCTATTACGACTCATCTTTAAAGAGCTGTCCAAATGAGTTCAGTTTTATCAAGAGGTCTAGCTTCCCTAAGCTGGTTCTTAATATCTTTGGAAATTGTCTACCGATCCTCCATACCGAAAGAAGTGGGGCTTTTGTCTTTGATACTATTCATTTTCTCAATTCTTTCTTTAGTAAGAAGAACTCACTTGTTATCTTTAAGATGACCCTCTCCCTCTTACTTCTTATCCTTTATCTGAATCTTACGATAAAGTTTTCAGAAAGATTGAGAATCAGCCCAGTAATGAGCACCCTTCTCTTTTTCTTTTCCCCATACTTCTTCTTTCTTTACGAGCCCTATCTTATAGAGAAGAGCATCCCCCTCGCCATAGTTGCTACTCATCTCCTTTTATTTTCAAAGCACAATAAGGCAAACCTTCTAGCGGGATTATTTTCAGCACTTTGCTTATTCTTCATAAAGATGACTTTCTTATTTGAGTTAATTCCCGTGTGGATCTTGCATTTTTCTTACTTCAAAAATAAAGACCTTAAGAAGTATACTCTCGGATTTCTAATTGGCCTGATTCCATTACTCATCTTTAACTTTGCGATGTTTTCAAAAAATTGGATGTTCCTTACTCAAGATGTAACTGCTTATAGTAGTAGTATATTCCAGAGCCTTCCTTTGTTTTTAGAATTCATCTTTATCCCTTCAAGCTTTTATATAAATGGGCTTTTTTTTCAGCCTGAGTATCTAGAATTAACAGAATACCTGCCTCTCGTTGCCCTCACGACAAGCCTCATAATATCAACAACTTATGCCATAAAAAAGAGAAATTCGTTCACACTACACCTCTTTGCTTGTTTTATTTTATGCTTTATTGCCTCCTACCTTTTAGTAATGTCCAAGGCTAAGAGTAATTCAATGATCTACATCTCTTCATTAGGACTTTATATTCCGCTTTTAATAAACTTTGGATTTACCAGGTTTCAGGAAAATAATTTTTTTCAAAAGGGAGCCCAGGTTATTCAATTAGCTTTGGTCTTGGTTTTTTCTTTTACTTTATTGTTTCAAATTCCCCAGTTAGATATCATCTCTAATAAAGGAGTCATTGATTATATAAAGGTTTCTGAGATCCTAACGAAAAGGAAGATCAAGGGTCTAGTCGTAGATGACTTTGAGAAATTAAATGCTAAATATCTTATCCCAGAAGTAGACCTCTCATTTCCAAAGACATACAAAGAAGTATCATCGAGAAATGGCGGATTTGCGATACTCACTTCAGATTTAATGAAATTTCATTCATACTTAGAAACTGATTCTTCTTTAAAAAAATTCAAGAGAGAGTCTCTTGTTGTAAATAAAGAGCAAAACATTATCCTCTACCTTTTTGTTGATCACCTCTAGCTTTAGTTTCGTTCTTCACTTTCTTCTATATAATTGGCTAAGAGCATATGCCCATGATCTGTTAGATGAATATTGTCCCACCAGTTCCAACTGAGATCATCCTTAAGTTTAAATAGACCCGTGGGATCCATTGCTCTAATACTATATTTCCTTGCGATAGAGAGGATATTATAATGCAGAGGAGAAAGGTTATTTAATGCTTGCGTACTTGGTTCTAAGATAGCGATCACAGGAATCTTAAGCGCCGACCACTCCTTAAAAAGCAGGTCAATATTCTTTCTATGTTTTTCAGGGTCCCTGTCGTTATAGGAAAGAACAAAGAAGATCTTATCTGGACTAGATTTTATAATATCTTCTTGTAAGTCGACAAATGTCTGAGAGACGGCAGATCTAATGGCAATATTCAAACAATTATCTATTTCTTTTTTGGCGCAATATAAATCTGTCCATCTTTTCGTTTCTTTAGAGGCTCCTTCTCCGAACGTTTGAGAGCTTCCGATAAAGAGGACTGAATTCTTTTTTAATTTTAATTCTTCTGACACTCTTAAGCTTTCTTCAGAAATAAGATTGGCCTCACTCTCTGGCCTCTCGAAGTATTCAAATAGATAAATCCCTTGAAAGTAGAAGATATAGAAGAAATAACAAAGGACTGAAATTATGCTTACTGAAACTCCAATTGATATCGCCTTTAATGAAGAAATGAGAAAGAATGCAACAGCAAGAACCATGACGCCTATTAAAAAGAGGCTCCATGAAAAGGAAGGCCTTAATTTCAGAGGAGATCCTTCAATAGAGATTTTTTCAAGAGAGCTTTCCTCTGTTCCATGATTTCTTATTCTGACTGCCTCAACAGAGTCAATCAACTTCTTTGAGTTTATAAAGTAAGTTCCCTTTTCATAAAGGATCTTATTCTTATCCTCAATTTCTATTAACAACTCAATTGGGTTTGAGAGCTCACCATTAAAATCATAGAGAATAGCTTTATCTCCCTTCCTTAACCGTACAACCTGACCTCCTAAGACTAAATCAACTGTTGCTTGATTAGAGAGGAAGAGTTCAAAATAAAGACTTTCTGCCTTTTCAAACTCTAAGAACTGATGACCATGCCACATGTTCAAGTTGATTCTTTCTTTAAAAAGGGTGTAGCTCGATGTCATAAATTCATCTGCTCCCATAAGAGGAACAAAGTCTGATTTCTTTTTAAGGCTTGTTATTAGCTTTGTAGAGTCTTCTATTGAATGATTCGAGATAGAGTAAATTCTTTCTATACAAAAAGAAATTACCATTGAAATGGCTAAGAGGATTATAAGTGAAGATCTTGAGTGTCCTTTCAAAAGACTTCCTTTTTCTCTGCACTCCATAGATCACAATTATTACATAGATCTAGCTCTTCTCTTTTGCGGTGAGTATGAATTTCTCTCATCTTTGTAAAGCTATCAGATGTCCAAATTTCTTTTATACTTTGATCTGTTAGGTGACCCATCTTATACTTTGCTTTTGTGTCCATACAGCAAAGTGGAACTTCTCCACTGCTATGACAAACAAAAGTTCCCCATAAGGCGATGCAAGGATCCATATCGCTTCTAAAGCCAAGAAGTGTCTCTGGGCTAACTGCGCCGGCCCAATTATGGCCCTTTTGAACAACGACCTCGTCTTTCTCTCCTAACTTTTCTTTCCAAAACTTGATAAAGGACTCTGTTTCGGTAGAGTTTATTTTCTGCAAGACCATTTGAATTCTAATCTTCAAAGAGCTGTTGCTCTCATTTCTCGCTTCGATTAGGGCCATCGTATTCTTAAGAACCTCTTCAAATTTAAGGCCTTTTCTTATTTCCTCATATACGGCAGGAACAAGTGAATCTATCGTAATATAGATTTGATCTAGTCCAGAATTCAAGCATTCTTGAATCTTAGCCTCATTTAACAAACTAGCATTTGTCGAGATATTGACGACTTTAATATTTGCGTCTTTAAGCTTCTTTATCCTTTTAAAGATGTCTTTATCTAGAAGTGGCTCTCCATCTAAGTAAGGCATTACCTTTTCTATATGGTGAGAATACTGTGATAACTCCTGAACAATTCCTGAAAAGAGCTCTTCGTTCATTCTTGTAAATTGTTTTTCATCAAAATTGATCCCACACATGACACATCTAGCATTACATGAATTAATAGTTTCAATATGGAGGTACTTAGGGAACTCTAAAAGTTCCTCTTCTATAAACCCTAGTCTTTTCTCTACACTATTTTTTTTTGAAATAGACTTCATAAGTCATCCTGCGAAAGAAGTGAAAGACCCCAAAGATATTCCCAAAGGTAAAAGCATCTGTTTTCTCTTTATTCTGAAAGTCATCTCTAAAAGGAACCTCAATATAACTGGGAGAACTTCTCTTAAAGATCTTAATCAAGATTTCCGCTTGAAAAGCATAACTTGTGGTCATTTCATTAAAATCTAGAACAAGCTCTCTTTTATAAAGAACGTAATGGTTATAATACTTAAGTCCTACTCCAAACATTATATTTACTAGTGAGACAAAGAGCTTAGAGATGATGGCCCTAGAAAAAGGTCTCTCATTAGTATTAACTTGATAAGGAATAACTAAGTCTTCCTTTTGCGAAAAGAGGATGTCTAAGGACTCTGGCAGGATATCATTTTGCCCATGAATCATGACTATATATTCAGACTTACTTTTCTTAAGGCCGTCTTTAAAGATAAAGCCTATATTTCTTGATTCAGTATGATGGATAACAGAAACCTGCTTATCGACTAACGTTAGTTCTTCAGCAATCGCCCCAGTATTGTCCGAACTAGCATCATTGTAGATAACGACTTCGTACTCATTATAATACTTAGGTAAGGCCTCTAGGACCTTGAGAACCGTCGGTCTTAAGTTCAACTCTTCGTTTAAAGCAGGAATGATAACTGTTATGCTAGATTTCATTACACCCCTTTTTATAAGTTTTCAGTTGATTCGATATTGTATAAGGGCCTCTTTCTAGACTGCAAATGAATCCGCCCTACATACACTCCAATAATCAGAAGAGATAAAAAGTTTAGAAAGAACATGATAAAGATCCCTACGACCCATGGACTTATAGAGCTTACGCTAAAAAGGTAGATAACCAGAGCAATCAAGGGGATAAGCATAAAGATCAATGGTAGATAGAGTGGTGTTATTGAAAAGGAAGTAAGTCCTATAAAGAAAGTTTCAATAGGATCCCCTCCCCAAAAGGGAAAGTGAGTTTCTCCAGAATGCCTAGCCTCTCTGTCGTAGGCTAAATTAACTTGCTTATAGCCAAGCCACTGAACATAACCTCGCAAGAAAGGGTCCTCTTCTTTAATCTTACATAATTCCGTAAGGACTTTCTTATCTACTAACTTAAAATCCCCTACCTCTACTTGAATCTTTATCTTAGAGCATTTATTCCAGGCCTTATAAGCAAGCTTTGTTAAAAGCATCTTGATTGGATTCTCGCCATTTCTTTTACTTCTCATCATATTGACGACAAAGGCTCCCTCTTCCCACTCTTTGATCATCTTTGGAAATAACTCGGGAGGATCTTGAAGGTCTGAGTCGCAATAAAGAACAGCTTCTCCTGAAGCTGATCTAAGACCAGCGATCAAACAAGGAATTTGGCCAAAACGGCCACTCATATTAAGGATCTTTATTCTCGAATCTTTCTTAGAGAAGCTTTGAATCACTTCAAGAGATTTATCAGTTGAATCATCATTAACAAAGATAATTTCAAACTCATAATCATCCATCGCCTTCACTGTTCGCTCAATGAGCTCACCAAGGAGACTCTCTTCATTTCTAAAGGAATAGACTATTGATATTAACTTATTCATATCTTTTAAACTCATTTAAGTTCTTTCTAATAAACTCAAAGTTTTTATTTATAGACCTTTTACTATTAAAAACAATTGTTACAGCTTCCTCTACAAATCTAGTGGCCCTTGGAAACTCTTCAGCTCTATAACCCCATTCTTCTAGATTCTTACAAGGAGATAGGTTTGTTCGTGGCCATAAGTATAAGAAAACATTTTTCTTAACGCCACTTTTCACAATGAGTGGTTTATTCTTTCCTAAGAGAATGATCTTCACTTCGCCTAAATCACTACTGCTTTTAAAGTATATCACTCTATTACGTTTCAAATAATCGATAATATGACTTAAGTCTGAACGTTTTAATTTATTAATATACTCAAGCAAACTAGTATATTGATGATTTGTTAGGCTGAGGGGAGTAAAGCTATCTGTTGGGAGAAGCTCTTCGTCACTGTCCTTTATGTAACGAGTTAACCGAAATAAATGCTGATAACAATTAATTTTTTTAAGAAATCTTATGAGAATCGAGGTCCACTTAAACCAAGGGTTTTCTTTAGCCCCAAGTTTAAACTCAAAGCTCTTTCTCGTCGTCATTAAAGACCCAAGACCGAAAGCAATCTGCTTGTTCCAATGGCATGACATAAAGGCCATATCAATAGACTCGGGTAGATCATAACTGAGGAGATCACCTTGAGCCAAATCCAAGATATTATAGCAATCTTTCGAAGTGTAGAGTTTCTCCGGGATATGGCCCGAAAAGGCATGATGAATGATGGCCAAGGTTAAGGGGCCAAGCTTAGCTTCAAGAAGGATTGGATCTAGATTCAAGTTCCCTTCTTCTAGGTCAACAAAGACAGCTTTTAAGCCGAGGCAATGAATCATCTGCACGACCGCTATGCAAGTTACAGCAGGGATTATGACTTCAATCTTAGAGGGGTTCTCTTTTTTTATCTCTTTTAAATAACAATAAAGAGCACCCCGTCCTTTAGAGAAAGGATACCAATTCAAACCATCATCTTTATAAAGACGATCTGTATTTAAGTTAAGATCCATTTCAATCTCTCTCTGACTTTTTAAAGTCGAAGATCCAATACATCTTTTTATTATTTCTTATAACCCAGGCTTGATTAGAGATCTCCACACCATAGAACCTTGACTGATCTATGACGTCCTTAGGATTAACCCCTCCCCAGCTCCAGTACCAACCAGACCATTCATCAATCATTGGAACTGCAATACTACCTTCGCTATTCTTTTCTAATAAATCTAAGAAGGTTTTGTATTTTCCTTTTGATACCTCTAGATAGAGGTGCTTCGGTCTTATGGTATTATTTGAAAGATATTCAAATTTTCCAATATCCCCTTCACCTAAGACAAAGAGGTTCTTTCTATCCTTCATATGTGTGAGTACTTCAGAGGTGATACTCATATTATGCCAAAGGACGGGACCATTTGAATAATAACTTTTATAAGTACTAAAGGCATTAAAACTTAAACAAGAGAATAAACTAAGACAGAAGACTCTCCCCTTAATTCCTCCTTTAAACATATTAAAAAGAATTAAGGAGAAAAAGATGGTGGACCAAATTCGTATTGGATAAATATAGTTAGCATAGGTGCTTAGCCCTCCGAGAGAGACTGTCATAGCGACAAGAAAAAGCGCAAGCCCAAGAGCATCTTTTCTAAACTCTAGTAGGCTTTTACCTTTCTCTAAGATTGACCACAGTAGTACTAAGATTAAAGAAATAATAAAGACGGGGTCTGAGATAAAATGGATTCCTTGAAATATCTCGATATCTCTATAGAATTGATTTGACCAAAGAAAGGACATTGACTCTTCAGTACTAAAGAAAAGGGTGAAAAAGTGAAAAAGGTTCTGCAAAGGCTTAACCCTTTCACCATAGACTCCTCCGATCTGCTCAGAGAGCCTAGCATAATCAATCAAGGCTAAGTACGGCACAGTCAAAATAAGGCCTGTAAAAAAGATCTTTACTATTTTTTTTCGGCTGAGTTTTATAAAATCACAAAGAGCTGAACAGGCTAGCCATATAAAGTTGACCCTAGACCAAAAGCCTAAGGCCAAAAGAGCTCCAATTTTCAGTGCGGTTGCCTTCTTTGGAGAATGAGTCATATTTAAGATAAGTAAAAAGATGATTAAAGTATAAGATTCGGTAATAAAGAATCCATAATCGAAGACGGTTAAAGGGTGAAGGGCAAAGACAATTGTTGAGAGCTCCTGAAGTTTCGAGTCACCAAGCCTTTTAGAAAGTAGGCTTGAAAAAAGGAAGATCTGTATTAACCCTGCAAAGAAGTGCCAATATTTAAAGAGAAGATCAGGAAGACCAATCAAATCGTTCAAGACCTTATAGAAGCCTATGACTAAGCCACTGTGCTTATCTTGCATAAGGATGGGAAAGTAATAGCTTTCTTTTTTAATGATAAGGACAGGCGGATTGGCTCTTGAGAGAACTTCTAGTTTCTTACTATTACTAAGATTGTTATTAATCCCTTCTATTTGGATAGGCTCTTTTACTATTCCCTCTAAACTATCGGTAGGAACTGGGGAATGAGTAGACCACATTCCCCAAAAGAGTAAAGAGTATAAAATGTAGGGCATTACCCTCGATAGACTTTCTTTTAGAAAACACCCGTTCTCTAAAGACTTAAGGTGCAACATTTCATTCTTGATCGCCATCCGTGATGCCCACAATTAAACCTCATGTACTGTCTTTGCATACCAACAACAACTCTATTGGCCCCACAGTTCACAGTTATAGCGCCTTGGTTGCCGCTATTAGAGTTTGAAGGGTTCACATCAGTATAAAGATGTCGGTATTCAGGATAAGTACAAGAAGTGGTCACACTCAAGGTTGTACTAGGCCAACTAGTACGGCAAACAGCTCCAATACAAACTCTAGTACAAACATTAGGATCATCACATCGAGTATCTGGTGTATCAAAGTCACAACCTGTAGCTCCACTACGAAGTGTGTACCCTCCACTTTTATTTCTGATTCTAATCCTATTACAAGTAAAAGATGATTGAGTGATTAAGGCGAAATCGTTACCTTCCTCACTCGCCAAGATATCTGCTAAAGTATTGGCTAAGGTCACACCTGCTTCTGGTGATAGTACTCTCGCAATGATTTCTCTTACTGTTCCTAGATTAGGAACCACATTATCTGAGGCCGTTCGTGAAGGCTCCGGAGAGAGGGTCATCACACCTTGGACTGTAATCGATTCATTGTTTTCATTACCAATACGAATATTATCTCCGTTTAATCTCGTATTGCCGTTAATAGTAATATTGTCCGCATCTGCATTCCCAATAACAATATTAGTTCCAGTAAGAGTAGTGTTTCCATTGATTGTGTGGGTCCCCCCGTTCATTACGGTAGTTCCATTAATGGTTACACTATCCCCTGTATTATCTCCGACAGTTATATTGTTCCCTCTTAAGACAGTTGTCCCTTGGATTGTTACTGTATCAGCATTTTGATTTCCTACAACAATAGTAGGTCCTGTTAGAGTCGTAACCCCTGTTATATTGGTAATATCCGTGACACCATCACCTATATTAACAAGGGGACCTATAAAGGTAGTTTCCCCTTGAATGGTATTAACGTCAGCATCTTCATTACCAATATTATTAAAAGCTCCATTAAGAGTTGTGTTGGCCTGTACTGTTGTATTTCCATTAAAGGTAGAGACTGCATTTACTGTCAAGATATCGGCGATGGGGTCATCTCCAATAACTGTATTTCCTGAAACATTTAATGTACCAGAGACGCCAACCTGTATATTATCTCCGCTACCAAAATTAACCTCACCACCATCTTCATTAATCTTTAAAGTGCTGGGCACCGCGGGTGCCCCGGCTGGCCCGACCCAATCAATAGCTTGAATTTCATCATCATCAATAATTAATGCCCTAACATCTCTTTGAAGATCATTTCTAAGGATTTTAAGAGATGTTGAATTATGGTTAGCAAGAGAAGCATCTCTGGATAAAGCTGAACCGATATTTGCAGCAACTGCACCATCAGGAGTACCACCTAGAGCAGCATTCCCCGCACCAGTAAAGATGTGAACCTCAGTACAACGGCCATTCCCGTCTAATAAGCCACCTAGGGCCGTACAAGTTGCTGTAATATACTCATCCTGATTACCGAAGCAATCTTGAAAATCATAGGTAGCATTAGTAACAACATTAAGAGGTACTAAGATTGTTTTGGTAATACCACCAAGGGTTTTTGAAGCAACTTGATCGTCAGTTAGAGCGGCATTAGAAGTCTTTCTTACCTGTACTTCCAGATCTACACCACCCTGGTACATTTGAGCTCCAGCTGGATCATTAAATGGATTTCTTAAAGGAGAAGTTACACTGTAAGTTCTAGGATTTGAAGGAGCTGTTGAAAACCCCCTTAGTCTAATACTAGTAATTCTTAAGGCTCCAGGGGTCCCTATTGCTATGGTGTCCCCAACGGACATAACATCGTTATCATCTTTATCTTTAATATCAGTGATAACTGCACCAGCATCAGAGATCGTCAAACCTGCAAATGTATTTTGACAAGCGGTTTGGGTAGTCCCAAGTCCAGCGGAAGTAGAACTAAGAAGTCCTTTTAATCTATTTCTTAAATCTTGAGATTCAGCTTCTTGGTATAATTTTTTAGAAGACTTACTCATATTTGTAGTAAGCCTCATCACACCCAAGGAGACAACACCAAGCATGCCGGCCGCCACCATAATCTCAACCAAACTAAAACCATTTTGATTTTTGTTAAGGGCCACCGCTTTGAATAATTTCTTCATTAGTTTTTTCATAAACCCAGTACCTGTAAGTCTGTAAATATAAACAAATTATAACATGTTTTCTGAGTTTGAATCCAAGTGATAAATTTTTCTTTCCTAACTTATTAATATTAAAAGACAAATTCTCTCGGTTTTAGAACAGGCCGATTCTAGAGTTTTGAATATCTGCAAACTTTTTAACCCTCTTTACGCAGTTGTGAAGAGAAGAACATATTTGGCTTATTTGCCCAAGTATCACAGCCCTTACAAACAGAGCAGTGGTTATCGAGCTTCCCACTGAGGTGCTCTTGGCGCATTTCATTTAATAGGGGGCTATCCCACATTTTGGCAATTGAACTTGTTTGGCTATCCCCGATCTTAAGCTTCATCTGACTATCAACGCAGCAAACCGTGGCCTCACCAAAGATGTTGACCGTTGTTGTCAGCCATGGATGATAGCAAGGCCAACGTTTTTCTTTTTTAACCTCGCTCCAAGATTCACGATCCCCTGCGGAATTATCATAATAATCAAATTCAAAGTCGGCGCCGAGTTTTCTATACTCAGCAATCTTATCTTTATAGTCTTTTAATTTCTCATCACTATCAAAGAGTCTAATAATGACATTCGTTTTCTTAGAGCGCTCCTTTAATTCTTTAAGCAGATCCTTTACCCTCTGTTCTACTAGGCTAAGCTCTATCTCTTTTCCTACCCTCACTTTGTATTCCACCTCATCAAAGGTGTGCAGGCTAATCACAATCTGATCAATCTTGGTTTTTATAAGGAGGTCAATATTGTTCTTTGTTAATAAGTAGCCATTGGTAGTCATGCTAGCAAAGTGCTCTATCTTTCTTGTCTTTATATAATCAACAATTGCATGCCATTTGGGATTCAGCATGGGCTCTCCCCACATATGAAGAGCAAAGATTGTCGTTTTCTTTAGGTCGGTCGCTTCATCAACAACTTTTTTAGCTACATCAAAATTGATATGATTTCCTTCTACCGTTTCATTTCGGGCGCAAAAAGGACAATCATAATTACAGGCCCGTGAGAGTTCTAGATTTATTTGAAAAGGAAACTCAGAATCATAGGTTAACTGAGAAGCTATCTTATAGAGAAACCGATTTGGGAGAAAGCTGCCTAGATCTTCAACCTTAGAAGAGACAATTCTTTTAGCCACAAAGTATCTAATCAGTTTCTTTAACATTACTTAGTTTCCATATTTTCAGGCTTAAAAGGGCCTGATGAGATTTCATGGAAGACGACGAAATCATCTAAAGGATAATTCTTATGCCAGGTGTTTCTTTTGATCCTAAGGATCCCCGCATTTTCTTCTCTATCTAAGAGGATAGATTTCGTTTTATTAAGGCTCTCATCGTAAAGAACAACTTCCATTCTTCCCTCAAGAACTGAGATCACTTCATCAGTATTTTTATGCCTATGAACTTTACCCTCTTTATTGGTTAAGCAAATAATCATCTGCTGCAGGCCATCTTCAAAAGAGTCATGGCAATTGAGTCTATAGACTCCTTCCTCTGATTCTTTTGCTTTAGCGATCAAGGCCTTAATAGCATCAAGGCTTAGTGAGGATGAATCAATGTTTAAGAATTCATAAGACTTATTCATAGAACCTCAGCACTTCTTCGATTATATAACCTTGATCTTCAGTATCTAAATTATCATAGAACGGAATGCTTAATATTTTATTTACTAGTTTTTCAGCATTCTTGGTCTCTTTCCTAGCATTTTTAAAGACTTGTTGCTCTGACATTAAGGGCTGATGCTGTACTCTTGTAGAGATTCCCTTTTCATCTAAATGCCTAATAAGCTCCTCTCGCCGCTGAGCAAAGAGAGTGAACCCGTATGGGCAAGCCTCTTCTTGAAGCTCTAGGAATTCAACCTTAGATCGAAAAGAGTTAGCGTAAGAGTCATAGAGTTTCTTTCTTTTACTCTTTCTATTTTTAAAGTCTTCTAACTGAATTTTAAGAAAGGCTGCTTGAAGATCATCCATTCTAAAGTTTAAGCTACTGCATTCATTTTTTTCTCTATTTCTCATGCCGCAGTATTTCAATATTGAGAGCCTCTCTTTATATTCTTCATCTTTACACAAGATCATACCGGCGTCCCCTAAAGCTGAAAGGGACTTCATAGGGTTTAAGCTAATACAACCAAAGTCCCCCATTGTTCCAGCAAACTCACCTTCAACAAAAGAGCCAAAGGCCTGAGAGGCATCTTCAATAAGAGGAATATCAAACTCTTTAAGCTTCCTCATCTTGGCCATATTCCCCATAAAATGCACAGGAATGATGGCCTTCGTTTTCTTAGTTATCAGCCTCGAAACTGATTCACTTGAAATATTCAAATCTTCGTCAATATCAGCGAAGACAGTAGTCGCTCCTAATTCTTTAGAAACTATCGCGGTTGAAAACCATGAAAGAGCAGGAACAATGACTTCGTCTTCAGGGCCTATGTCTAAGCACTTTAGGGCCATGTACAAAGCTGAGGTGCCAGAACTGCAGCCAACAGAGAATGGAGAATTTGTGTATTCACAGATTTTTCTTTCAAGCTCGGCTACTTGATCACCACTAATAAATTGCCCACTATTAAGGAGGCCTTCAAGCGCTCCATGCATTTCTTCTCGCAGATTGGGATCATCCATTTTAAGTGAAAGAAACGGTATCGTTTTTATCAAGAGAATCCTCCTTCAATAAAAGCAATTAACTCTCCAAATTGAATCTTGAATGACTTTAGCATAAGATATATTAACACCTCTTCAACTATATAGAATTATGAAAACAACATCCTTAACCGACAACTTCGATCAGCCTTTTGCCCTTAGTGCAAAAGAGATTGCGGACTATGATGATAATGGCTATTTAATCCTTGAAGATTTCTTAGAACTCTCCTCTTGTGAGAAGTTAACTAAAGATGCCTTTGAATTTGCAAAAGAAGATATTCATAACTATCTCAGCTTCCATAGAGAACTGCCTTCTTTTAAATCTTTGATCACTCACCCCTTTCTATTAGATGCAGCTGATCAAGTACAGCGGGCCCGGATGGTTCCGATAGGCTCTATCTTCTTTTTTGGAAAGCCTAATAACCCACTAGAGAATGGATCTCTTCCTCATCAAGATAATTATGCAGCGAAAGCCCCAACAGGCAGTTACTTTGTTGTGGCCTTGGCCTTAGATGATTGCGATGAAGAAAATGGGGCCCTGGGTGTTTACCCTGGAAGTCATAAGCTAGGAGAGCTCCCTTTTACAGAAACAAAGAACTTTGTTTTTGATACTAAAGGAAAACTCGAGCAGTGCTTTCCTATTGGAAACGAAGTCTCTATTCCAAATGATTTAGAGCCTAAAGTCTTAAATTACAAGAAAGGCTCTCTTATATTACTTCACTCAAACACCATTCACTTTGCCAGTAAGAATATTAATAAAGATGATCGCTGGAGAAAGATGATCTACATGCATTTTATTAAAGATGGAGATCCTTTCTGGCCTGGTTGGAACGCAAGAAGACAAATCATGGATAGAATCCCTAGAAGATTATAAATGAGGATCAGTTGAAAAGATTGGATCAGAAAATACCTATTAATAGGCCTTCTTTTGAAGGGAATGAAAGAAAGTATCTTCTTGATTGCATCGATACGGGCTGGATTTCTTCTCAGGGTAGTTATATTAAGAAGTTTGAAGATGCCATGAAGGAAAGATGCAAGCGAAAGTTTGCTGTAGCGGTCTCGAGCGGAACAGCCGCTCTAGAGATTTCAATGAAGGTCTTAGGCATTGGAGTAGGAGACGAAGTTATCACTTCTGATTTTTCCATCATCTCTTGCACTAATTCAATAATCAAGGCCCAAGGGCTCCCTGTCCTTATTGATTCTTCTGAAGAGGACTTCAATTTAAACACAGATGAAATAGAAAAAAAAATCACGCCTAAGACAAAGGCCATTCTAGTTCCTCATATCTATGGGCTCCCAGCCAATATGATAAAAATAGAAGATCTAGCAAAAAAGCATAAGCTTAAGATAATTGAAGATGCGGCAGAGATGCATGGTCAAACTTATAATAGTCGTCCCTGCGGAAGCTTTGGCGAGATAAGTATCTTTTCTTTTTATGTTAATAAATTAGTGACCACTGGTGAAGGAGGAATGCTCCTCACTGATGATGAAGAAATCTATAAGAAGGCATGCTCCCTTAGAAACCATTCCTTTATGGAAGGAAGACGGTTTGTTCATGACGATATAGGTTTTAATTATCGTATGACTAATATTCAAGCAGCCATTGGGCTGGCTCAAGTGGAGCAGCTAGATAAGTTTGTTAAACGAAGACGAGAGATTGGTCTTTATTATATTGAAAAGCTAAAGCATCTAAGTTGTCTTAGTCTTCCAAAGATTAAGAATGATCAAGCTGAGAATATCTTTTGGAATTTTTCAGTAGTTATTAACAATTACTCAATGACTGCTGAAGAAGCTATAAAGAAATTAGCAGATCTCAATATTGAGGCCAAAGAAATGTTCTGGCCTCTCCATGATCAACCTATTTATAAAGAAACTAAGATCTTTAACGCATCTGATTCAGAGTTTCCAAATTCGAAGTACTTTAGTGAGTATGGTCTTAACCTTCCCACTTCAAATAGTTTAAGAAACTCTGAGATAGATTCTATCTGCTCGGCCTTAAATGAGATCTTTAAAGAATATGACTGATATAATCTTAATCAATCCCTCTGGTAGAAAGAAAACATATCAAGAACTAGATTCTGGCTTTACCGCTATTGAAATTCCTATCTGGGCGGGATTAATCACGACTTTCTTAAGAAATAAGGATCATCAGGTTAAACTAATTGACGCCAATGCCCTGGGCCTAGGCCCTGAAGAAACCCTAGAGTTAGTCTTAAAAGAAAGTCCTCTTCTCGTTGCCGTTATAGCCTATGGCCACAATCCATCAGCTTCAACTCAAACGATGCCAGCAACTTTAGGACTCATTGAGAAGATCAATGAATCAAGTTTTAAAGGGAAGAGTATTATAGTTGGTGGACATGCCGCCGCTTTACCGAAAAAGACCTTGGATGAAAGTAGCGCTGACTTTGTTTGCTCTGGCGAAGGTCCACATACTTTAGATAAACTTTTGCGGGCCCTAAAAGAAGATCTTCCCATCAAAGATGTAGAAGGACTCTGCTTTAAGATCAATGACCAAGTTATTCAAACCAATCCCTCTCCCTTTGTTGAAAAATTAGATCTTGAGATGGGATCTATTCCTTGGGACGACTTTCCTATTCAAAACTATAGGTCTCATAACTGGCATGCCTTTGGTCATGACAGCAGGCAGCCCTATATTTCTTTATACACAACTTTAGGATGTCCTTACAGCTGTAGCTTTTGTTGTATCCAAGCCCCTTTTAAAGAAGGCGAACTCTCTGTTGGGCTAAAGCCGCAGTCTAGCTCCTATAGAAAGTGGAGCAGTGAATCCATCCTAAGCCAGATCGATCATGTGGTAACAAAGTATAAAGTAAAGCATATCAAGTTTGCTGATGAACTCTTTGTCCTTGATAAGAATCATGTAACTAAGATTTGCGATGGACTAATAGAGAGAAATTACGACCTTAATATCTGGGCCTATTCTAGAGTCGATACCATTACAGAGTCCCTCGTTAAGAAGCTTTCAATGGCCGGTGTTAAGTGGATATGCCTTGGCATTGAAAGTTTTAATGAAGAATCTTTAGATGATGTAAACAAGAACTTTACCAAGGCGCAGTTAAAAGACTCCATTAAAATGCTAAAGGAGAACAAGATAAATATTATTGGCAATTTTATTTTTGGACTTCCAAGCGACACTATTTCATCAATGACTGAAACCTTAAAACTTGCCATGGAACTAGAGCTTGATTTTGCAAACTTCTATTCCGCCATGGCCTACCCTGGGTCAGAACTCTATAAAGAAGCGGTTCAAAAAGGCTTTCCCCTTCCAGAGAATTGGGATGGCTACTCTCAGCATTCTTTTAATTGCCTCCCTCTCCCTACTAATAGTCTATCAGGATCAGAGGTTTTAAACTTTAGAGACTCAGCGTTTCATCAATACTTTGAAGATCCGGCTTATCTCGAATATGTTAATGGTAAGTTTGGACCAAGCGCAAAGGCTGAGATTGAATCCTTTACCAAGATCAAACTAAAGAGAAAGCATTCTAAATAACCCTCAAGAGCTTTAGTAAAGACATCCTTTCAAACCATGTTATAATATCCATATTAAAAAATTTAACGAGTTTCATAGTCGAGCTTTTTAGCATTGAGGACAATATGGACATTAAACAATTAGAAGAGAAGTGCTTATTTCTTAGAAAGAAAGTCTTAGAGATGTGCCTAAAGGCCGAAACAGGTCATGTTACTTCCTCTTTTTCTTCTATCGAGATACTCGCCTCTTTATATTACCAAGGTCATATTAAGAATGACCCCACTGATGAAAAGATGAAAGACCGTGATCGCCTCATCCTTAGTAAGGCCCAGGCCAGTCCACTGATCTACACCATCATGGCCGACTTAGGTTATTACGATATGGCCGAGCTAGATAAGTTTGCTCAAAAAGATGGAATCTTCGGTGTTCATCTTCAAGATACTGTTCCAGGAATTGAGACAACGGCAGGAGCGCTTGGCCATGGGCTTGGCGTTGCGTCAGGAGTTGCCTTAAATGCTAAGATGAACAGAGAGTTGTACTTCACTTATTGTCTTCTAGGCGATGGAGAATTGTACGAAGGATCTATCTGGGAATCCATGATGTTTGCCTCTCATAATAATCTTAACAACCTTGTTGGTATTATCGACCGTAACTTTCTTTGCACCACTGAGTTCACTGAAAACTTAATTGAATTAGAGCCATTAGATGAAAAGATAAAGGCCTTTGGCTGGAACTGTCATATTATCGATGGCCATAACTTAGAAGAACTAGATAAGGCCTTTAAAAGACTTCGCAATAGACCTTCACGAAAGCCAACCATGCTTATCTGTGAAACAGTCAAAGGAAAGGGACTCGAAAGCATGAGCTACCAGCCTCTTTGCCATGGAGTTCCACCTAAGGGTGATGCCATTGAAATAGCTAAAAAGGAAATTGGCTTATGAAAACTCAGCGTGATTCTTTCTGGGATAAGATCTATGAATTGGCCCAAAAAGATAGAGATATAATCGTTATCAGTGCTGACATGGGAGCTCCGGCTCTTGATAAGTTCAGGACTAATCTTCCTTCTCAGTTTATTAACACAGGAATCGCTGAACAAAATGCCATCTTAGTTGCAAGTGGCTTGGCCAAAGAAGGCAAGAAAGTCTTCGTCTACGCAATCGCATCATTTCTAACTTTAAATTGTATTGAAAAGATTCGTGTCCAATCAGGCATGATGAATATACCTATTAATATTGTAGGAGTCGGGGCAGGCTTTAGTTACCCAGATTCAGGACCTACCCATCACCTCTCTGAAGATATTGCCATTATGCGGGCCATACCGAATATAACAACGATTTCAGTAAGTGATGAGTTTGTGGCAGAGAAGATCGCCATTGATTATAAGAACTTTAATAATACTTATTATATTAGGCTTGAAAGACAGCCTGATGGTGTCGTCTTTAACTCTAGTGATGAAGTTGATTTAGATAAAGGAATCCATCTCCTCTCTAAAGGTAAGAAGACACTTGTCCTCTCAAACGGAAACCTCTTATTTAAATGTAGAGATATTATTAAAGAGAACAAACTCGACCTAGGTCTTTGTGATCTCTATAGATATCCCGTTAACCTAGAATCATTTAAAGAAGTAGTCTCTAACTATGAAAAAATCATTTGCGTGGAAGAAAGTTTTCTCCCAGGTGGGATTGGCTCAGCAGTTCTAGAGGCCTTAAGTGATTTAGAACTTAGTATTCCATGTAAAAGAATTGGCGCCGATACTAAAAACGGATACTGCTATTCTTATGGTGGAAGAGAAGAGATTCATAAGTTTTATGGTTTCGATACTAAGGCCTTAACAAAGATTTTATCCGAGGCTTAAGCTCAATCTAAACGCTCCTTTTTCATCTTGAATAAAGACTAAACTGACTAGAAATCTCAAGTACTTAGGTCTTCAACGTTTTCAACACGTTAGAAGCGTAACGTGAAGGGATCATCATCTTTAAATAATACCTGTCTAAAATACTTGGCATTAACTCAAGTGCAAAAAAATAGCGGCCTTTATAAGTACGGGAATTTTGGATGTAGTTTAAATTACCTATGGTTATGTTATTATTATCTCATATTGATAATAGATACTTAGGGGTAAAAGATGAAATTAAAAAAGGGATTCCTTTTTCTAGCGTTCGCAGGTTTAGCACTGCTTTCTTTAAATTCTTGCATGAAAAAAGAAGTGAATAGTGCAGCCACTTTTGGAGTTGGTACTGGCTCTAATCACCAAGAGGAAGGTCGCTCGAAACATAAAGAAATCTTAAGTAAGATTAATCTTAAGATCGATGGTTCAAAGATCTCAAAGTACTATGGCGGCTCAAATGAAAAGCATAATCATAAAAATACAGTAGAGTTATGCTTAGCCGATGAGCAGCTTTTTGAATATATCCAAAGAGATGTTATTTATAACCTCGAAGAGGCCTATAGAACTAAGAACCTCTCAAAGCTAGAGTCCACACTTACAAAAGATAGCAATCTTTTCTTATACCAAAAGAGAATCAATAGAGTTGCTAAGAACGTTGTAGAAGGGATTCAAGAATTTCATTGGTCAACAAGTAACAAGAACTCTAATAAGTACCCTATTGCTAAAGAAGATCTTAATAAATATCTAGGTAGCTTTAAAAAGATTGATGACTTTGATCTCTCAACCTTTAAGTTTGTCTCTCCTATAAGATTTAGAAACCCCGCTGACTTATCGATGAAACGTGCTAAATTACTCGCGCGTTTTGACTTAAGAGGAATTACTCAAAATGGTGAAAGAAGAAACGATAGAGGTATGTGGGCTATTGACGTGGTACTTCAAGAAGGGAAATGGAAAGTATTAGAAATTGATCTACTAAAAGGAGAGACCTTAGTTAAGGCTGATGCGCCATCCTTTGTAGATACAACCAAAAAGACAATCGGTGACATCATTCCTTCTTACTTAAGAACAGAGGCCATTAGAAGAGGTGGCTACGCCCTATCTATCAGTGATTATGATGGAGATGGTAATCATGATATTTATGTCGGTACTCGTGAAGAAGGACTTCTTTTAAAAAGTACGGCGGAATTGAAGTTTAAGAAAGTAAACGTTGGAACTGACGGAAATAGATTAGTTAAAACCGCTATCTTTGGTGACTTCTTCAATACTGGTAGAGAAGACCTTGTTCTCGTAAGGTTTGTCCCTAATCATTTAAAGAAAGAAGAAGATAAAACGGGGAATGAAGCCTTTAGTTTCTCTGACATCGTTTTCTATGAAAATGTTGGTGAAGGAAATTTTAAGAAGATAGACAAGATTATTGAAAACAGACAACTTTCAGGCAATGCCATGCCAGCAGCTATCGCTGACTTTAATGGTGATAGTAAACTAGATTTTTATATTGGTTTCCCTGGTCCTTTAGATTTTACATTTATCAATGGAGCTACTGGAGTTAGTCAAGGAACCCAAGTTCAAGGTCTCTTCATCAACGACGGAACTAGAAAAAAGTTTGTTGACCGTACTGAAGAAGGAATCGAATATGCAGAGATTGAGTATTTATTTGCTCACTCAACGGCAAGTGTCGATATTGATCAAGATGGAGATATGGACCTAATCGTTTTAGATGACAGAGGGAATCTAAGCCCCGTCTACCTTAATAACGGAAAAGGAAAGTTCACAGAAAGTTCAAAGAAGACTGGTATCGTTAATAGTGACCTCGCCATGAGTTTAGCTAGTGGGGATGTTAATAATGATGGTCATTTAGACTTTGCTATCACGAATGTAAACTTTGTCGCAGCTGACAGATGGAGCCAGTCTTGTTCATCGAACTGGCCAGGTCTTGAGTACAATGACTATGCCAGAGAAGGTCTACGTCTTTTTCAAGGTGTAGGTAAAGGAAAGGCTAAGTTTAGTGAAGTGACAGACATAACAGGTCTTGAATGGGCTGGCGAAGGAATGGCCGGAGTAGAGTTTATTGATTTTAATAATGATGGTCTCTTAGATATTTATGTCGCCAATGGTCTTTGGTCAGGGACAACGAGAAAGCAAGACCTCTCAAGTACTTTCGTTAGAGCACTCCAGACTGGGTATACTCAAACAGGGTTTGAACTTACTGAAGAAGGTACGGCCTCAAACTTTATGAAGGTTCTCGCTTATTTTAAGGGAGATCTTCTAGCTCCGGACGCTAACACTCATAAAAATGCTAGTGCCCATCTTGCAGGATTTCAAAGAAACCGTCTTTTTAGAAATAATGGTAATGATAGCTTCACCGAGATTGGTTATTTAGAAGGTGTTGATAGTATCGCTGACGGTTATATCATCACTCTTGCCGATCTTAATAAAGATGGAAAGATGGATATGGTAATTCGAAATGGAGATCCTGGAGTTAAGGGCGTCAATTTCGAACCAGTTCAAGTTCTAATGAATCAAAATAAGTTAAAAAGAAATAGCTTAGTCGTAGATCTAGAAGGTACGGAGTCTAACCGCAATGGTATTGGTGCCTTCGTAACCGCCCATATTAAAGGAAAGTCTTATCTTCGTCACTTAATAGGAAATAATGGAACGGCTCAATCAGAGAAGATCCTTCATTTTGGTTTAGATAAGAATGAACATGTTGATAAGCTTGTCGTGAAGTGGCCTTCAGGAAAGATTCAAACTCTCAAGAATGTTGCTGCTGGTAGAATTAAGATTAAAGAACCAACTAAAGATGTTAGAAAGTTCGCATTAGATAACTAATAGAGATTCACTCCCTCTAGCGAGGGAGTCTCTCTTTTAAATAAATGGATGATACAAATCGAAGAATATTCTTAAAACAACTTCTCTCTACTTTAGGCTACAGTCTATTACCTTCCAATATTTCGGCCAAAACCAAAACAACAGATATTAACTACGTACAGATCAATATAGCAGGTGGACCTTCAAGGTGGAGCTTTGATAACCCTATTGCTCCATTGGTGGGCAGCTCTTATGTCCCTCACCCTATGATTGTTAATAATTTTTCAAATACTGGGCCTATCGCTAGCCTTGCAGGACTCGATTATCAGCGCTTTAAAGTAAATGATTGGTATATGCCTCAGTTTTGGAAGGACAAGCTTCTCACAAGCACTGGGGAAGTTCAGGCTTCAAGTTTATTAAATAACTGCCTTATCGTTAGAGGCTGCCATATGAGAAATGATGGTCATAGCCTAAATAATAGAAAACTTTCTGCTCCAATCCCTGGAGGCTCGAGCATAACGGGGCTTCTCGCCGATAAAATGGGTGAAAAGCTATTTCCATCGATCAATCTCGTAGGTGACTCCGGTGTTGAAGCGGTGGCAGGTGGGGCTTTTAAATCTAAAGAGAATTCAATTCAAATCAACACGCCTCAAAATGATAAGAATCCCCTCTCTTACTTACTTAGTCCTTTTTTAATAAGTAAGCCGCATAAAGCAAGGTGGCTTCATTTAATAAAAGAAGAGTTAGGTGAGGTGGGATTAAGAAACTACAAAAAGATGCTTCAAGACTTTAATAAACGAGTCACAGAATACCAAAGAATCATAAATTTTTCTTTAGACGCTTCATACTATACAAGTATTGGAGAGAGGCCAGTCCAAGGGGCTGATCTAAAGGCCATAAAAGAAGGAAGAGTTGATCCTACTCTAGCTAAGTATTTAAACTATGACTTTTTAATCGGAAACTCTGACTTTAGAACCATTCTGGTTAAGGCCAAGGTTAAGAACTTAGCTGAGCAATTCGCCACGGCGGAGCTTCTCTTAACTCACGGGCTATGTGGAAATATCACGATTAATGTAAATACAGTTAGTAATCTTTTTTATGAAAATAGTATAGCTAACGATAAATTTAGTAGAGAGATCCTTTCAGTTGGTTCTACTCAACTTTCTTATAAAGGTGGTAATGATAGATACACTGGGGCTAAGCACCTGAATAACTTTCAATTAGATAGTCATGATACAGGACTCTTACCAAATATATTCTTAACCCATGCTCTCTTTAAATCAATTTCAAGCTGCCTTGCTGAGTTTAAGCTTAATCTTGAAGGGAAAAGTTTATATGATAAAACCTTTATCCATCTCGCCTCTGAGTTCGATAGAGACCCGAGAGCTGATTGCTCTGGAAGTGAGCATGGTTGGAACGGGCACATAAGCAGCTTTTATTCAGGCTCCATTAAAGGTCTTAAGGTTGTAGGAAATATATTCACCCAAAGCCCAGGAGATAGTTACTATACTAAGAATGGAACATGGGGGCAGGGAGCTCCCGTTAAAGAAAATGGTAATAGGCCTATTAGTTATGGAAATATTGCTTCATCCCTAGCAAATGTCTTAAATATTGAGAGTCCCTCTCCTAATGATAGGCCCCTCTTTGAAAGGAAAGCTGGTAAAGTGAATTCATTTATTAATGAGGTTAAAAATATTGATTCTTAAAATAATCTTAATTTTCCTATTCAGTTTTTCTGTTTTTTCAGAGAGTAAGAACTTAAACAGAAAAGAGGTTTTTCTTAACAGGTTTCAATTAGCAAACACCCTCGCGGAAAAGTTTGGACCTAACTCAAAGCCGATTATCGAAAAGTATATTTTTTCAAGACCAAGTATTTTTTATGGTCCTTGTGATATATATGGACAGGTTTATAAAAAAGAAAAAGACCTCCCCGTTAATATTCTACCATCAAGTACCTGTTATAGCGGTCTCACTGAAAACAAGATCACTCTTAACGCCACAACGAGTAAACTAAGACAAGCACTTATGTTAAAAAGCTGCATCGCCTTTGTAGAAAATGAATCAACTTTTAATTTCTTTAAAGCTAAGTATAAAATAAATAAGAAAGAACAGGTCTCTCTGGCTTTCTATCCTTCAAGGAATTTCTCATTTAAAAGCACAAAACTAGAAGATGCCGTCGTAGAGATCTGTATTTCTAAAGGGTGGCAAAAGATATGAAGTTCCTATTCATTTTCACTCTCATATCTATCCTTAGTTCTTGTAACAAGTTTACTTCTAGCTTCTATGAACCTAAGACGGCGAAGGACGTTCTAAGGAACCGCTGCGTCTCTTGCCATGGCTATCTTGAGAAAGACGATCAATACTTAACTCAGCTTGGCTATATAAAACCAGGCTTCCCAAGCCAATCAGTTATCTATAAATACATCAAGAAAAGTAAGGCAAAAGGTCCCCAAAGTATGCCTCCTCGAGGTGAGTTATCTGAAAAAGAACTTAGTCTTATTGAGAGCTGGATTAAGAATGTTAAGCCTAGACCAGTCCTAGTTGGCGAGAAAAACGTTCATAGTATAACTCCTTTAAGTAATCTTGAGGTCTTTGATAGGTGCTCCTTACAGTTAACAAACTTTGATTATTCCAAGGCCCCAAAAAGCTTAATAACAAGTATTAAGCATGGTGATATCTCAGGTGTTCAAGGCTGCTTAAAGATCATTGAGAGCTCTTACCTAAAAAAAGATGGATCGCTAAAAGAAGAAACTTCTTTAAATAGGAACACCCTCTTAACCTTTCAAAAACTGCATAATAATTGGTTCAATGAATGGAACTTCTTTGTCGCCATGAGTAGTTGGGGAACCTTTGAAGTCTTAGATCCCGGTTCAATGGGTTACTTTTTCTCAAAGAGTTTGCTTGATAAGGAGATGAGTTTTAAAGAAATCTTTAAGGGTAGTCAAAGCTATGAAGCGATTAGAAAGTCTCCTCTAAAAACACAGTACCTTGTATATAAATTTAAAGATGAGCCAAGATATAAGGTAGAAGATTACAGATTTATTTACGGACTAAGTGAAGGAAGTGATTACAAAGAATGGTTTCCAAATAGAGTACCCTCAGGTGTCTTGGTGGGTATAAAAGAAATCCCGAAGAACCGAGATATCCTTAAGAATGTAGTGAATTCAAAAGATAATCAAAAAGAGATAAATCCAGCTGTTGAGATTAAGATTAATAAGGATATTCACGAAGGGCTTGGGGGAGGGATCTTAGGTAGCGAAGTTTTCGTTAATCTAAATTTGGGTCAAGACTTAGGAAAGAAGATGAATGGGGGAAGAATCATTCCTAGAAGATGGTCGAAGGCGATTATCAATGAACTTCTTTGTAGAGACTTACCCGTCATCCCCATTAAAAAGGCGATTGGTTTTGTACAAAAGAATTCACAGATCTCATTCAGAAAAAAAGAAAGCTGTATGGCCTGTCATGCAACAATGGATCCTCTCGCGAATCTCGTCAGGAATGTTGAACAATCTTATTCCGCTGACGCCGGAGGTGATGGAATGATCCACTCCACCCATTTAAGGTTTCATAAAGAAGATAAGAAATACCCTAGGGAGTTATCTCCAGTGGATGACGATCCCTTCTTTCACCTACGTCCTGCTTACGGCCGTTTTATTTATCAGGATGTCAGAGGGAATTATATAGATAAAGAAATTAAATCTCTTGATGAGTTAGGAGCTGCCCTCTTAGAAACTGATGACCTCTATCTTTGCACCGTTAAGAAGTACTTCAATTTCTTCACCGGCATTGACGTTCATATGAATCTCTTTATTCAAGGCGCCCAGACACCAGAAGAACTTTATATTAAAAACCTCTTAGAAGAGTCTTCTCAGAGTTTAAAACAAAGTGGTGACCTTACTCAGGCGATTGGAATCTTATTGAACTCTAAGATTTATCGCTCAAAAAACTTTAAAGTCTCAGAGTAAGGACAAGCTTCTTATTGCTCTGTTACATCTAACATAAGGAAAGAAATCAGCAGAATTGCTCTAAAAAAGAGATGCCTCTCTGCGCAAGCGCTGTGCAAAATGCAATAAAACCGCTCTAAAGGCCAAAATTCGGTTGAAAACATGGCTTTTCTTAATAAGAATAATCTACGTCATTTTAATAAAAAATTATGTCATCATTAAAAGGAGAAAATAATGAGTAAAGAAACTGAAATGTTACTAGTAGGATCAAAAACTAAAGAAGCCCTTAAGAGCGGTGGACTAAATGTATCTTCAGATGCACTTGAGAAACTAAACGAAAGAGTTCACGCTATGGTTAAAGACGCTCAAGCGCGTTGTTCAGCCAATGGACGTAAGACAGTTCGTTCAAGCGACTTCTAGAAATTATTTAAATTCTAGTTATTAAGGCCAAGGTTAATCCTTGGCCTCTTTTTTGGAAAAATATGGAAGGAAGAAAACAAGAAGTCATCGAAGAATTAGAAGCCCTCGTTGTTGAAGGTTCTTGGAATGAACTACTGCCTTACTTTAAAAGTGGGAAGCTTCTTATCTGCCAAGAAGAAACCAATATGGTCGAGATCGGCGCTATGATGGTCTTAGATAATAATGACAAGATTAGTAAGCTTGCTGAGATTGGAGCTATTTCTCCTCCCTTAAATGAATCAATCATAGAGTGGAACGATAACCCCGAAGAAAAAATATTTAAGTTCGTCGAGGTGATTCCCTATTGTCTCGCCCAAGTTACTAGCAAAGGAAAATCCCGTGGACCTCTTTAAGTTATTCTTTTTAATCTTTATCGTTTCTTCTTGTTCTGCACCAAGACCTAATAACTTAGGCATAGTCGAGGCAAAGTTATCTCCTTGCCCAGATAAACCAAATTGTGTTTCAAGCTTTGCTGCCAGTGAAGATGAACATTTCTTACCAGCTATTAAAATCATCTCTAATAAAGAAAGAGCTCATTTAAAGATTTCAGGGATCCTTACTAAGAATGGATCAGCGAAGATTATTTCTACAACGGCAGATTATATTCACGCAGAGTACACGAGTTCGGTCTTTAAGTTCGTCGATGATGTTGAGTTCTATTTTGGAATTGATCAGCTTGTTCATTTTAAGTCAGCCTCAAGAACAGGTCGATCAGACTTAGGTGTTAATAAGAAAAGAATGGAAGAGATAAGATTTAAATTTCAGCAGAATGACTTTTAGTCTAAGAGCTTAATAAGATCTGGATTTGAAAAATCATTCTTTGCTTCAAGATAAGAATTAAAATGCTGTCCATAGCCTTTTAACTCTTCAGGACTCAGTTCTCTTACCACTTTTGCCGGTGAGCCCATTATCATACTACCCTCTGGAAAACTCTTTCCTGGTGCTACCACAGAGCCAGCTGCTACAACTGAGTTCTTTCCAATATGGGCACCATCAAGAACAATCGCACCCATACCTATCAAACAATTATCTTCAACAGTACAGGCATGCAATATAGCGTTGTGACCGACGCTTACTCCCGCTCCAATGATAAGAGCAGTACCTTCAATTACATGAAGCATAGTGAGATCTTGAATATTAGTGTTTTCACCTATGATAATTTCATTAATATCACCTCGAGCTACAACTCCATACCAAAGGCTTGAATTTGCTCCAAGCTTGACTTGCCCTATAACGTCAGCAGAAGGTGCAATAAAGCATCCCTCACCGACTTCAGGCTTATGATCTTTGAATGAGTAAAGAGGCATGGGCTATTTTCCCCAAGGAATCTTTGAAAGATAAACTGAAAGGTCTTTTACATCTTGAGATGAAAGTTTCTTAATATAAGGTAACATCTTTTGATTAATTCTTTTTCCACTTTGCATGGCCAAGATCTGTTCTTCTAGATAGCTAGAGAATTGGCCGCCGATACGTGGTGCATTCTGAGACTTCTTACCTTCACCTCTTTTACCGTGGCAAACAATACATTTTTTATATAAGTCACTTCCGCTTTGAAGCTGAGGAGTATCTAAAACAACTAAAGGCGCTTCCGGCTTATCATCTTCGACAACAGCTACAGCTGGTTTTTGCATTAAGGCCAATTCTGCAAGCTCTTTAATATGAGCAGCATGGGCCTCTTCAGCTTTTGCCATACTAAATTTTTCATTTGATATAGGAAGAGACTTATAATTCTTAAGAGTCAAAACAGTAACAAGGGCTACCATCAAAAAACTAAAAACAACCAAACGGTTCATTGTTTCACCTTAGAAAAGCATATGCGTTAATAGACTGAAATTATAGGTGAGTCTTATCAAAATGAGAAGCTCGTTTTATGCCAGAAAAGCCCACTCACTAAGTATTAAAGAGAGTTAGGCCAACTTTAGAAGTGCTCAGAAAACTAGTTTTGCGATGCTTCTGATTCTTTCTTCTTCCAAGCTCCATAAATTAAATAGCAAAGGACAAAGAAGACCCAATAAGGAAAGGCCACGTTGGCACACTGCCCAAAATCTATATCTCCCAGCATCGGTACTTCAAAACCAAGGAAGCTCAAAAAGGAAATACAAAGGACGAAAAAATCAAAGATTAAAAAGGCTGCTGCCAAATACAGTAAACCTTTATTAAATTTATAGCTCTTTAGGATAAAGACAATAGCAAAGCCTCTTACAAATTCTAAAACCGGGCTAAAGATCAAACTCATAACATCGTTAATCAACACGCTAATCAATTCAAAAGTAGGAACGAAGTAGTCTATCAATGTATTTTTTTCTGCGAGTGCTTCAATACTAATCAAGTTCTTAATCGCGATAAAAATATAAACACCAAATCCGTAGATGATCATATTATTTATAATTAAGAGAACTGTTGAAACAAGAAAGAGGACAAGAGGTAGGTTTTTATTTTTTAAAAAGTCTTTATCGATAAAACAAAAGGCTAAAAGAAGTGTGATGGGCATCGAGGTTCTAAAAAAAGTTGTAAAGAGAACATGCAGAATATTAGTCTCAGAATTAATAAGCTCATCAAGGTTATGAAAATCCAAGAGCCCTTCATTAAGAGAAAAGCTACTCCCAATCATATTTATGAGATAGATAGCCATAAAAGCTATAGTGATATTAAAAAAACTTTTCGACTTTATCATAGAGACTCAACCCTTCTTAATGTTATCTAGTCATTATTATACCCATTATAGAAATGAGTTGAGAAAAGATTAAGGGTATAGCTGACGAGTGAGCTCAGCTTTAATTTTACCTAGAGAATCTATATATACTAATTACTTACAGCATTTTCCCAATGAAGATCCGCTCTTAATTAAACGGTTAACGAAAGAATCAATAAGCTTCAATCTCCTTCTCATTTCAAATTAAATAATTTTATTTGAAAAAAAAGTTTGACAAATTTTTTTAATGCGTTACTTTAGAAACAACTGAAGACGCTAAAGTCTTCTTTCATCCGAATACAGGAGGCTAAAATGGAAAATATTATCATCTCAAATAAAATGAGAACGGTAATCAACGGAAACGTTGTCTGTGATGTGGCCTCTACCTTAAAGCCGTTAGGCTACACATCGACGATATTTCTGAGACTTAGAAAGTAACGTCATACCAAAAAACTAAAATTT
This sequence comes from uncultured Halobacteriovorax sp., assembly GCA_913061265.1. Classification (GTDB taxonomy): domain Bacteria; phylum Bdellovibrionota; class Bacteriovoracia; order Bacteriovoracales; family Bacteriovoracaceae. The sequence continues at coordinate 153,620 of CAJXVS010000003.1, forward strand.
ACTAAAGAACTGAACTGGAACGGAGTTTCTCCGCGCAGGGATTCGCTATTTCAGTTCAAGAACCGCTCTAGGTTCCCATTTTTACGATCGATTAGGCCCTCGATCGCAAAAATCGGCACCCAGAACATAAACAAACAACAAAAACGGAGAATATATGTACCGCAAACTAGAATTTTTAAACGTTAGTCATGAACTAATAAATTGGATGAGAGCTTGGGAGCTTCTTTGGAGAAGATCTTGGAGACTACTTAGTTATTCATCAAAACTTTTACTCGGTGGGATCTACCTATTGGCCAAGACTCTTCTCAACGGAAGAAATCTTAGAAGATCAGTAGCCCCTGGGAGATATGAGAATGTCTTAGATAATGCACCCTCAGGTCATTATGCAAACTACACTCATCCTCCCAATTTAAATTAATCTCAAGAAAATTGAGAACTTGGAAATAGAAATGGAAAATTTAAATAGAAAACAACAATTTATTAAGACCCACCTTCGCCAAGAAGGTGGGCTTCCAAAGGAAGTGAAGACTCTTTTGGAAAAGATGGAGGTTGACCCAAGGATTGAGCTCTACGGACTTTCAGATTTAAATGAGAATCTGTTATTCCATGAGGCTTGGGTTGTTTTAACTAAAAAGAATCTTTTTATCGTAAAGCGAGATGAAGACTCTTTAAAAATAGAAGTGCGAGTTCCCCTTGAACGAATCAGCGACATTATCGAGAACTCCTCTTTAAGCTGTAGCACTTTGATTTGCTTGACCTCAAATGATCTTCCTCCTGTGGCAACCTGGCGGTTTACTCAGAGACAAAAGATCATCATGGGTCACCTCAAGTATGTCATTGAGGAAAAGATTAAGAACGCTGAGTTTCAAATGGATGAAGGCTCTGACGCTGATGAGGAATATGCCGACTCAGTATTAAAGCCAGTCCTAGAAGCTCAAAACTCTGTCAGTACAGATAAGAAGCAAGCCCTTTGGCGATTACTCGCCTACTTGCTTCCGTACCGTAAAGAGTTGATCTATGGGACGGTCGGTGCTGTTTTAACAACGGCCGTCTCATTAGTTCCAGCCTATGTGTCTGGATACTTAATCGATAAGGTTGTGAAGCCTTTTCAAGATGGAACTCTATCTGTGAATGAAGCTTCAACAACCGCTTGGATTTTAGTTGGTGCCCTTAGCGCTACTTACATACTTCGAGAATTTTTTGTTTGGCTACGGCTTAATAAGATGTCGATCTTGGGGGAAAAGGTAGCTCGGGACTTGAGAGATGAACTTTATGCTCACCTGCAAACATTGAGCATGGATTTTTACTCTAAGAAACAAACAGGTTCGATTATTACGCGAGTAAGTTCGGACACCGACAGAATTTGGGACTTTGTCGCTTTTGGCGTGGTTGAGGTCGGAATCGCCCTCATCACTCTATCAGGATTAAGTGCCGTCTTGATTTCAATGGACTGGAAGTTAGGTCTTATTATGACTGTTCCGGTTCCTGTTCTTCTTTACGCGATTTATCGCCACGGGGAAGGAATGAAGAGGTTGTTTCTTAAGGCCTGGAGAAAGTGGTCGGATCTAACTGATGTGTTGTCAGATACGATCCCGGGGGTGCAGGTCGTAAAGGCCTTCAACCAAGAAGAGCGAGAGAAGAAAAGGTTTAGTGACAGAAACGGAATCATCATGGATGAGTTTAACAACATCCACAAAGCATGGACCGGATTTTGGCCGGTGCTTATGATGGGCATCCACGTGATTGTTATTGGTGTTTGGGCATTTGCTACGCCAAGACTAATCGCAGGACCAACAGAAGCGCATTACTTATCTGCTGGTACCTTTGTGAGTTTTTTATTGTACCTCACAATGTTTTCCCAGCCGATTGAAGTGATTGGTCAAGTTGCTAGAATGTTAAATAGGGCCTTATCAAGTGCCTATAGAATCTTTGAGGTTTTAGATACAAACCCAACGATTAGGGACATTGATAACCCTGTTAAGATTGAAAAGGTCGAAGGCCGTATTCAATTTAACAACGTGAGTTTTAGTTATGACGGAGTTAGGAAGATCTTAAAAGGCGTTAACTTTGATGTTAAACCAGGCGAGATGATCGGACTTGTAGGAACGAGTGGTGGTGGAAAATCTACTATCACAAAATTAATCGCTCGTTTTTATGACATCGATGGAGGAGAGATCCTTATTGATGGTCATAATATCAAGTCCCTTGACCTTGGTTCGTATAGAAGACAGGTAGGTATGGTTTTACAAGACCCTTATCTCTTTCATGGAACGATTTTGGATAATATCGGTTACGGTGTTCCAGGAGTTTCAAGGAAAGAGGTTATTGAGGCGGCCAAGGTGGCCAATGCTCATAACTTTATAGGTAAGCTCCCTCACGGTTACGACACCGTTGTAGGAGAGAGAGGCCATACCCTATCTGGTGGAGAAAGGCAGAGAGTTAGTATAGCAAGGGCCATTTTGGCGAATCCTCGTGTTCTCATCCTCGATGAAGCGACTAGTGCTGTTGATACAGAAACTGAGCGTAACATCCAAGAGGCGTTAGACAGGTTGATTGAAGGCCGTACTGTTTTTGCTGTTGCTCACAGGCTCTCTACTCTACGAAAAGCTAATCGAATCTTCGTGATCGATAATGGTGAAATCGTAGAACGAGGAACTCACGAGGAACTTCTTTCAAAAGAGGAAGGCGAATACCGCAAGCTTCACAGAATGCAACAAGAAATGAGCGAGTTTTTCGCTCTATAACCGAAGGGGGGTAAAACCCCTTTCTCTTTCAAGGAGGTATTAATGTTTACTTCTTCAAAGCGAAGAATGCTGAGCTAGTACTTTGCTAGCAGAACTAGGGGGGAACCGGAATCCCCCCTTTTTAACCAGTAGGAGGTTTTTTATGACTGCTTTAAAAATAGTCGATGACTACAAAATTTATATGGGAGATTCTCACCAACTTACTTTTGAACAACAAGGTAAGAAGACTGAAGTTAAGGTTAAGCAATGTTTTCCTTGGTCTCAGCCTAATGAGTTCCTCTCCCTACGTGATGAAAAAGGAAATGAAGTTTTCCTAATTGAAGATTTAAAAGAATTGGATGTATTAACGAGATTAACTGTTGAGGAATACTTAAAGACAGCCGAATTTGTCATGAAGATAGAAAAAGTTCTTCATATTGAAGAAGATGTTGAGCTCCGTGAATACACGGTCTTAACAGGACAGGGTAAGCGAATTTTCCATACAAAATTGGAAGACTGGCCAGAGTTCCTACCCGATGGATCTATCTTGATTGAGGATTTAGCCGGCGATATATTTAAGATCGATGACGTAAGTCTACTCGATCCTATTTCTCAAAAGAATCTGTCACCATATGTTCATTAGGATTTTAGCTCCTGGGGAAACTCAGGAGCTTTTTTAATCCATCACTTCAAAGAAGTTAGGAAAAGACTTTTTAACATGTTCAAAGTTATGAAGCTTCCCACCACTGTTCATTCTCATAAACAGGTAGGCCACCATGACAATTCGATGGTCTTCAGGGGGATAATACTCAACAGAGCCAATCTTCTTTGAAGGATCGCCATAGATGATCAGGTTGTTTTTCTCGCTATCAAATTCATGTTCAATACAAAAAGTTTCTAGAAGAGATAAGACTTCTTCGACTCTATCAGATTCTTTATGCCTAAGAATCTCAATATTTCGAATGATACTCGCACCAGAGGCGTAAGCTGCCAAGAAAGCCAGTGTCGGAACGAGATCAGGGCTCTTAGATCCATCAGCTTCAAAAGGCATTAAGTATTCAGGCTTTTTTAAGAAAAGGCTCCCCTCTTTAAATTCAGGACTAGCCCCTGCTTCTTCAAGGATCTTTATAAAAATTGAGTCTGCTTGGAAAGAATCTACCTCTTTGCAATTAGTTACTTCTATATTTCCCGTAGTACACGCCAAGGCTAATGGGTAACTAAGCCCAGAGAAATCAACGGGAATAGTCCACTCTGACCTTTGAGACTTAAATTCTTCAATAAGGTTCTCAGTCATTAAGAAATACGAGAGGCTTGCTTCTAAGTTTAAGGCCTTTATTTCAATATCAAGATCAGCCGTTGCTAAAGAGAGGCCTGTTATAAACTGAGTTGAATCCTTACAGTCGACTTCAACCTTAGAGCTCTTATTTTGATAAGGGCCTTTAACTTTAATCCAGTAATCTTCCCCGCCCATAGAGACATCAACACCAAGAGAGGTTAACCCGAGGATAAGAGGCTCCATTGGCCTTTTTCTCATATGGCCTTTAGCCTCAAGAGTATAACAATTTGATCCTCTCGCCAGTAAAGGCAATAAGAATCTATTGGTTGTTCCGCCGTCCCCTGTTTCTAAAATAAGATCATCGCTACCTTCACATTCAGGAAAACTATTCTTTATATAGACCGTGTCTTCTTTTCTTTCTATTTCTAATCCAATTCTTTGAAGCAAGTTCAGCATGGTTTCAACGTCACTAGACTTAGGAACTTGATCAATCTGAACCAGACCAGGAGTGATAGCGCCTAAGATAAGAACGCGATTAGCATAAGATTTTGAAGTTGGAACTTCTATCTTTTTTACAAATTCATTTAGAGAAACATTATAAGGTGAAGTCACTTAACTTATCCTTCATGCTCTCAAGCAGTCTTTCTAATTCACTAATCTCTACAGACTGATATTTTATTTTTCCGACTTTTTCCACGAGGACAAATTCTACGACGGAACTTGAAATCATCTTCTTATCTTTCTTAACATAATCAATTATCTTTTCAGTTGGAAAAGTCTTTTTATACCAAGGCACTGGCTTTTCATGAATTCCTAATTTCTTAGCATATTTTTTTAGCTGATCAAGAAACTCACCCTCTTGGAATACTTCTAAAGCAAGAGCTATTCCCCAAAATACGGCTTCCCCATGAGGAAGTGAATAGATCTTCTCAAGGGCATGACCCAAAGTATGCCCAAGGTTCAGGCTTTTTCTTAAACCTGCTTCTTTAAAGTCTTTCTCAGTTAAGTTTAACTTAAAATCCGCGCACTCAAAGATGATTTCATTCAGATCAAACTTCTTTGCTAGAAGTGACTTACTAATCCTTTCATCTAAGAAAGCATATTTAATCAATTCTCCGTAGCCATTAACCAATTCGTCTTCTGGAAGAGAATCAACAAAGTCCACGTTCAACCAAACATTCTGAGGTTTATGAAAGGCCCCAATTAAGTTCTTTCCAGCTTTTGAGTTAATAGCCGTTTTCCCACCAATGGAAGCATCTATCATAGAAAGTAAGGTGGTTGGGATAATAGACCAATCAATCCCTCTTAAGAGTGAAGCCGCTATATAACCCGCAAAATCAGAAAGGCTCCCGCCTCCAAAGGCCACAATATGGCATTTTCTATGAACCCCTTTATCAAGAAGAAATTCAGAACAAGAAGCGAACTCCTCAAAGGTCTTAACATCTTCACCTGAAGGATTAGTTCTTAAGATAATTCTTTTATCTTTAATCTGATCAAGAGGCAGCTTCTCTTTATAAAGCTCCCATACTTTTTGATCAGCTAAGATAATAAGGGTATCTGTTTCTAAAGATTCTATCTCGCTAAGGATCTTTTCAAAATTGGCTTTAATTATTTTAGTTTTCATAAGTTTGAATAAGCTCTCTGTCTTAAGTAATGATCCGCAAGGACTAGTTTTACCATTCCTTCAATAACCGGAATGGCTCGGGGAATGATACAAGGATCATGCCTTCCTTCCGTGGCCTTTTCACCAATAGTCGAAGTAGGTTTAAAGGTGACTTTTAAAGTAATCCTGTCTCCATTAGAGATACCGCCTTCGATCCCTCCAAAGTTTTCAGTATTAGCAGAAACAAACGATCCATCATGATCGGCCATCTCTTCTCCAAGCCCAAAGCTAAAGGAGAAACAGGCACCAATTGAAATCAAAGCTTTCGCCAGGTCGGCCTTTAATTTATCAAAAGCTGGTTCGCCTAAACCAACAGGGCAATGATCAATAGCAATTCTCACAGAACCACCACGAGACTCACCAGAGCCTTTGAGCCCAACGAGGTATTTTTCTATTTCATCAGTTTTACTAGTATCAGGAAATGAATAAGCTCCAAAGTCTGCATCAAGGTTTGGAATCTCCTTATACTCAAAGGGTCCAACCTTACTAATCCAGGCCCTAACTTTTACTTTTTTGAGAATAAGCCCAGCAAAGTAGCCGCCAATAACTCTTGCTACTGTCTCTCTACCACTTGCACGACCACCACCTCGGTGATCTCTTATTCCGTACTTTGCTTGAGTCGTCTTATCAGCATGACCCGGGCGATAATTATCTTTCAACTTATCGTAATCCCCGCTTCTTTGATTTGTATTTCTAACGATAACAGCAATTGGGGTCCCTAAAGTTTTTCCCTCGAAGACACCACTTAGAATCTCAGCTTGATCTGCTTCGACCCGCGCTGTTGCTCCTTTTAGTTTACCTGGAGCTCTTCTATCCAAATCCTTTTGTAATCCCTCAAGAGTAAAATCTACTCCAGGCGGCATTCCATCGATAACGACTCCAATAGCCGCTCCATGAGATTCACCGAAAGATGAGATTGAGAGCATTTTACCGAAAGAATTTCCTCGCATTGGACACCACTTAATTACTTAGTTATACCTAGGTTATTATACTCCTTTTTCTGTCCTCGGCAGACTTTTGTAGTTTATATAATTCATCGGAATTAGCGCGCATGGCCATCGAAGATTTTAAACATTTAATAGAAGCTCAATCTCTTGAAAAAACTATTAAAGAGCATCTTGATGGTATTTCTGAACAAGTTAATCGTGTACTCCATATCGAAAAACAAAGGGAAATTTTTTCTAAAGAGACAAACCTGCTTTCCTCTGAGTTAAAAGAGAAAATGACCTTAGTTGCAGGATTAGAAAATGACTTGGCCTCGGCAGAATCAAAGCTAGAGAAAACTAACGAACATATTCCTTTAGCTAGAAATGAAAATGAGGCCAATGCTTTGCAGACTGAGGTTGATACTCTGACTCCTAAGATTGAACTTCTTCAAAATCAAATATTAGAAATCTTAGAAGAAACTGAAGTTCTAGAAGAGGCCATAAAAGAGAAAGAAGAGTTTCTTGCTGGTAGTGCTAAATCACTTGAGTTGATCAGTAACGAAGCAGATAAAGAAAAGTTAGCCCATCAATCTAAGATTGACTCTCTTGAGCAAAGAGTAAGCTCTCTGTTAGAGCAGGCTGATGAGAATCACAGAATGGCCTATCTACTTTCGTGTAAAACGCATAAATTCAACCATCCACTTTGTTTTGTTTCGACTGGTTCTTGTAGTGTCTGCAGGTACACTTTAAATCAAATGCAGGCCAACGATATTGAAAAGGGCTTTGCTACCGAATCATGCCCCGGTTGCGGAAGACTCTTGACTCCTCTTAGTGCCAAAACCCTTTAGTTTTTTTCTACCAAACCAACTGATTATCTTTTGATAAACTAAGAAGTTGCTTGGAATAAAGACAAGTGTGATAACAGAAGCAAAAAGAAGTCCCCATGCAAAAGCTAAGGCCATTGGTTTTAAAAAAGGATCCCCACCAGGCATATGGGCGATAGGAAGGAGGCCTGCGACAGTCGTAACAGTTGTTAAAACAACCGGTCTAAATCTTGAGACAGAAGCCTCTAAAATAGATGTTACTAAGTCCTTCTGTTCCTCTCTTACTTTTTGATTAATAAATGAAACTAGTACAATAGAATCATTTACCACAACCCCAATAAGTGCGACGACTCCCATAAGCGCCATAAATCCTAATGATTGATTGAAGATAAGAAAGGTATAGATAACGCCAATCATGCCCAAAGGAATGGCCATCATAACCACAAAAGGCTGACCAAGACTTCCAAACATCATCACCAAGATAAAGAAGATCGCGAACATGGCGATAGCAAAGGACTTTAGAAGCCCTGCCATAGACTCTTCCGTATTTTTATTCTCTCCACCATAATTGGCCTTAATATCAGGATAGTCTTTCATTATAGGAGGGAGAACCGTTTTCATTTGTTTTACAAGCTCTCTCGGTGAAGTAACTTCTTTATTGATCTCCCCTGAGACTGAAAAGATTCTTTTTCTATCGAGCCTTCTAATAATAAAGGCTCCAGGATTCGACTCAAAACTTACCACTTTGGAAAGAGGAATCCTGCGTCCTTGATTATTGATTATATGCAGAAGGTTTAAGGTCTCCTTCTTTGATTTTGCTTCATCATTTAAAACTAATTTAATATCAACATCTTCTTCTGACTTTCTAATTTCTGTTATTGTATCTGCAGCGAAACCTTGTCTTAATTCAATGGCAATCTGTGAAGTTGAAAGACCTAGTCTCTTAGCCTCTACTTCGTTTACTTTAACAATAATTTGATCATTTCCTTCTTCAAAATCTATTTCCGTTGTCGTGACACCTTTTTGTTTTATAAGCAGTTCGCGCACCTTCTTTGATACCTCTTTAAGCCTTGGAATAGACTCTCCAAGAAGTTCGATATCAATAGGTTTTCCACTTGGTGGTCCGCCCTTTTGCTTAGCGGTGATGACTGTATAATCAGTAGAAACCACAGCTTTTGCTTTTTTTGCAAGTAGAGATAAGAGTTCATCAGTAGAGCGCTCTCTCTCATTTGGAGGAGTCAAATAAAGAACAATAGAACCGTAATGATTTCCTGTTTTAGAGTTTTGGTTCGCTCCTATTAATCGACCTACTTCGGTACTAAATTGAAGGAGTTCATCTTTACGCATCTCTTTAGTAACAACATCTTCAAGTTGCTTCATAGCCTCATCTGTTTTATTCAGAGGATCCCCTACTCTTCCTTTAAGTTGCAAATAAACCGTTCGTACATCGTCACCGGGAAAAAGTTCAAACCGCATAGTTTTTGCAACTCCCGCAGTGAAAATAAGGAGAAACGCAAAAAAGATAATTGTGACAAAAGGCATCTTTCCTTTCCATCCCTTTAAAAAAAAGAGAAGCCACTTAGAATATAGATCCGTAAGTGTGTCGTACCAACGGCGTTTTTTTTCAGTTACTTTAACTCGGCAAAATTCAGCTAAATGACTTGGTAAAATAAAAAAGCATTCAAACCATGAAGCAATGAGGCAGATTATAACGACTGCTGGAACAGGCCATAAGAACTTCCCCATAATACCGCCCATAAAGAAAAGGGCCCCGAAAGCTACCATTGTGGTTAAGATAGTTGCGGTGACAGGCTTAATAGTTTCCATTGCTGCTTTCGTGGCGGCCTCTTTAGGATCTTCGCCATTCTCTAATCTTTGATAAAACTGCTCAGCCACAATAATTGAATCATCCACCAGCATTCCGAGGACCAGAATTAAAGCAAACATCGAGATAAGGTTTATCGTCACCCCCATAAGGGACATCACAATAAAGGCAACCATAAAAGCAATAGGCGCACCTAACGAAGTAACAATAGACGTTGATAAGTTTAAGAAAAGTAAAAGGCAGAAAAAGACAAGGACTAGCCCCATGACGCCACTATCAGTCAGAATACTTAATCTTCTTTTTACAAAATAGGAGTAATCATCAGCGTATTTAAATTGTACATTGCTGTACTTTTCATTCTTAAAAAATTTCTCTACTTTCTCTTTAAGGATCTTTGTCGAAGTGATGGCATCTGCGGAGCCTTTTACTTTAATATCTAGAAAAATCGCCCGTTCGCCATTGGAGCGCAGAAGAATCGTATTTTTTTCAGGGGCAATCTTTACTTCCGAGACATCTGAGACAACAACATTTTGCCCTGAACTATTTGAGCTAATGACTACCTTTTCAATATCAGAGGCTTGCTCGAATTCTCCGACTGTTCGGATAAAGATATCACCCTCTTCAGTTTCAATTTTACCAGCTGAGAGGTTTAGATTTCTCTGACGAATCGAGCGACTTATTTCACCAAGCGTGACGTCATAACTGTTCAACCTCTCGGGAGAAACTTCAACTCTGATTTCGTCAGGCCTATAACCTTTTAAGTTGATAAAAGAAATATCTTTTATCTCTCTTTCAAGTTCGTCTCTTAACTCTTTAGACGTAAACCTTAAATCGTCATAGTTTTCAGATGTAAGAACAACCTTTATGATTCCACGATTCTTATTATTGGCCGATGTAACAATGGGAGTTTTTGAATCTTCTGGTAAATCTTCGGTTCCATCTACGGCAGTTTTAATATCTTCTACAACTTCTTTTAGATCATAATCTGGATCTACTTCCATAAACATAATGGAAGCCCCTTCCGCTGAGAGCCCATTTAATGTCTTTATACCTTCCACTTCTTTAATCTTTCTTTCTACTGGAATTGTAATTAACTTTTCAACATCTTCTGATGAAGACCCTGGGTAATTAACCCTAACCACAACGACATCAAAGTCCACTTGTGGAAATGTCTCCTTCTGTAGTCCATAAACAGTTATTGCGCCAACAACTATGATCATCACCGTAAGAAGGTTAACGAGAACAGAGTTTTTGATAAAGAAAGAGATGAGATTTTTCATTTTGTTAGATACTCTTCAAGGGTTCCATATAAACTGGCTAGGCGATAAACAAGGTTCTCTCGTTGCGCTAGGTATTGAATAAAGTTTCTTTCTGTATTGATCAAAGACTCTTCTGCGCGAATAACTTGGTCAAGATCAGCACGGCCTCTATTATAGAGTTTCGTCATTTCTTTAAGAGCACTCTTTGTTAGTTCTTTTCTCTGCTTTACTGAGACAAGATTTTTCTCTAATAACTCTAGTTGAGAAAGAAGAGATTCTTCTGTCTTTAAGAAATTAAGTTTTAACTTCTTAGTTTCCATCTCAGTCACTCGAAGGTCTATATTATTAAGAGCTCTTGAAACTTTTTGAGATTCACTCCCTATGCTCCAGATCACGTTCAGTGAAAGGATCGTTTCGTCTGAGTTTCGGCTACCTATAAGTGAGCCCTCATCTAAAGCAGTCGATTTCTGATTATCATAGTCGTTTGTATTATAAGTAATTCCTGCATTGATAGTAGGCCAAAAGCTATAATCCACTTGATCTTTAGAAGACCTCAAGGATCTAAGCTTACTTTCTAAAGATTGAATTTCAAGGTTTCCAGTAGAAGTTCCAGCTGGGATTGATTTAAAATCTAATTCTTTTGAGTCAAAGGGATCTACTTCAATTCGAGTGACGTTTCTATGAAGAGCATTTGAAAGTGACTCTAGGCTTGATTTTCTCTGCATCTCTGCTGACTTTACCTGCTCTTCTGAAGAGAGGAGTTCAATACGGGCCTGAATAAGATCAACCTTTTCTTTCAGCCCATCTCTTACTCGTCTTCTAATAAGTTCTTTTCTTCGCTTTGCTCTATCACGAGCCGCTTCTTGAAGTTTTAATAATGAGAAGTTTAATTTTGCTTGAGAATAAGAAACAACAAATGAGTAAAGTGAAGACTGAAGAGCATTGTCGATTGCAGCTTTAGTCGAGTTATAATCTTCTTCTACTGAATCTAGTCCTCTATAGAAACTTCTTCCTAAGAAGTTAGCCCCTAAGTCCTGAGTATAAGAGAGTCCTTGTTGAAATCCATTTTTAGGGTTTGTTAGACTCGGAGAATTGTATTTAAGAAGTGAGTTATTAAGTGAGAATTCACCACCCCAGTTAAAATCCTTTCCAACAGATAATGAATGATTCGTAGTCGAAGTATCTCTTGTAGAGAAAGCACTAACAGTTTCTAAGTTATCTGTTTCTTTTGAACCTGAATAAGAAAGTGACCAAGTCTTTGAAGCCTTATAAGAAGAAATGCCCAAGAAGCTTGAGTCCGCTTTCGCTTTTGATTTAAGAACACTAGAGTTATTTTCTAAGTACTCCTGAGTCATCTTTTTTAAAGACGCATTTGAAGAAAAAGAAAAACATACTAAAGTTAAGAGACATAATATTTTCACTAATTTACCCTCGATCAAGTTCATACTATCTATCATTTAAAGAATTAATTGACTATCCATATACTGTGCTGCATAAATCCCTTGAGAGAAAGGAAAGTTGTCGCCGGTCTAAGCTTTTTCGAAGGGTTAGACGGGAGGAAAGTCCGGGCACCATATAGCAATCTAGTGGGTAACGCCCATCCACCGTGAGGTGAGGACAAGTGCAACAGAAAGTATGTACGGTGACTTCGGTCACGCAGTAGTGAAACCAGGTAAACTCTAGACGGTGCAAGCTCAAATAGGCCTACGTTTAGGACGGCTAGTCCAAGTAGGCGGGTAGAGTGCTCGAGCCAAGGGGTAACCTTTGGCCTAGATGAATGACAACTCACGACAGGACCCGGCTTATCTCTTTTCTCTTAAATTCGGGCCACTTCTCTTCGGAGGGGTGGCCTCCGAATTTTTTATGACTTCTTATCAGTACAGTTTCTAGCTTTTTCTAATTGAATTTCGTGGTAGCGCTCTTTTTCTTTCTTCCACTTCTTTTTCATCTCCCGTGTAGGCTCATTATCCATTTGTTTAATTAGACCATATAAACGTTTTAAATTAAGCGCCGTATCTTGAACGACCAATGTCCCATTCACTTTATTATCAATGATCCTGCCGTAGCGAGACATAAAAGGTCTAAGAGATCTTGTGACTACTGAGGAAATGTCGGGGTAGCGCATTTGATAGGACATCATATGATAATCAGTTGTATTAGGAAGAACCGGCTCATTTTCAAAGCTGCCATTCACCTGAGGTACTGGAGTGTAGCGCACATCTCTTGCGTTAATGATTCTATAAGTTTTTTTGTCTTCTAATAGGATTCTTGTATATCCATTTTCATTAAGGATTTGTGAGTACAGAGAGTCTGCATTTTCAGCAGTAAATTCGACGCCCTCTGTACCTAAAACCTTTCCCTTGAGATGACCGGGGAAAATATACTGTCTATTGGTTAATTGGCTAACTGTTTCAGCACAGATCTCTAAAGTGCTGCATTTTGTTTTCAAGTTACCAGCATCAGCAGTGAGGACGAAAAAGCTAGGAATGATGACGGCAGTTACTAGAGCGATGATTCTCATTAAACAAACTCCTTATTTAGTTGTTTGTTCTACAATGCCCGAGTCTTAGGTCAACTCATTCAGCTGCCTGCCACTTTACTGTCAATTTTAAGTAAACTGTCTTGATTTAGGCTTTAGCGATGGTCTTAAGGGTAGCCGTTGAAAAGTTCTCCGTCTCAACATTGTTTTCAACAAAGCAATACTCAGCTTTATTTCCAACTAGTTTTTCGAATTCTTTCAGTTCAACTTCATAGATGTAATTTGTGATCTTATATTTGGTTATGCCTGTTTTAAATTTCTTAAGCCCCTTAAGATTTAACTCTCCTCCGAGCTTTGGGTATTGCTTCATTTTAGGATCACTAGTCTTTAAGACATAAGTAGGAATCTCTAATTGACCAGCAAGCCATTGCTTTTTTGATTTCTTATAGGCCAAGATTTTCTTGCCTCTCTTAACGACAAACCTAACTAGTTCAAGATCAAAGCTTTCCTTTTTCTTTTCAATAACAACAGGAAATTTTTCAACTGCGCCCATTTGGTAGGCTTGGCAATTCTTTTTTAAAGGACAAAGGTTGCAGTCGGTTTTATTCGCTTGGCAAAAGACTCTACCTAAATCCATCAATGCTTCGTTCACGGCCCTAGGACCGGATTTCTCTAAATGAGGAAAAACAAAACCACTTTTATAAAGCTCTTGAATCTTCTTCTGGAGCTTCAATCCCTTAGGTTCTTTAATCATATAGAGCCGACTAATAACTCTTTCTAAATTAGCATCTAATGCTAAGGCCGGCTTATTTCTACCGATCGCAATAAGAGCACTAGCAGTGTAGTCACCTATTCCATGAATCTCTTTTAGCTCTTCGTGTTTTGTTGGGACTCTTGAATTTCTTGCTGCAATATCAATGGCCGCAAGCCGCAAGTTTCTGGCTCTTCTATAATAGCCAAGACCTTTCCAGGCCATACAGATCTCTTCTTCAGTTGTTGCCGCAAGAGATTCAAAGTTAGGATAAGCTTCGATGAACCTATCAAAATGATTAACCACAGTTGAAACAGTCGTCTGCTGAAGCATAATCTCTGAGACTAACGTCTTATAAAGAGTTCTAGATCTTCTCCAAGGAAGGTCTTTGTAATTTGAATTTGACCAAATAAGAAGGTGCTTAAGATCCATCGGATGAAAGTAAGAAATTCGGCGGGTTATGGCCAGTAGAAGTTGGTCTTATGGATTATTTACAGAGTTTTACAAGATTTCGTGATCTTAGGAATAAAGTTACTTAGGTCTTTAGCTGCTATTTGAGTCGCCCCAATACCGTGAACGGTAGCGCCTGATCTCTCTAAATACTCTCTAAAGGGCCCATGGTATTCATCAACATCAGTAACGATAACTAAGTGCTTGGCCGAGTTTGCCTCAATCCAGTTAACCATGCGGCGACCATCATTGCTTCCTACGTAATCACAGAGAGTGTCATAAGAGCCTAGGCTTCTTCTTGAAGTATCAAAAATAGAAAAGCTCACTCCGGCTTTACAGTCATTCTTCAACTTAGAAGCAAAGAAGCGTCTTTCACAATATTTTTCTTCAGAAGTGTAGTCGATATTACGAAGGGAAGAACTTGTATCGATCCATATTTCTAAGTCCGCCGTCTTGATAGTCTTTCTTGATTCCTTACCACAAAAGATATCAAAGTATCTTCCCTCTTGGCATTCAACGAGAGAGATATCATCAGCATTAAAAGTATTCAGTTTAAAAGGATCTTCCTTCTTTTCAGTTTTGACTTCTTCTTTTAGTTTTTTATTTGGTTTTAAAGCACCTGGTACTTCACTTAGATAACCTAATTGAGGATGAAAACATCCGTCTCCCATAGGCGTGCATTCTAAGTTCCTCATAGGAGTTGCGTCTTCAAATCCTTCAGGGTCAGAGAAGTCGATAACATATTCCTCTTCATAACCTTCAGTCTTATTTTGAGCAATCGACTTGGAGAGAAAGATGTTCTTTGTTTTTTTATTTAAGAAATTAATGATGGATGCAGACTTAGCTTGGCTTAGAAAGATAACTTCTAAGCGATCGGGAGAGCCCCAGCAATTGCTTGCTAGAATAAAAAGCGAAAATGTTAAAACAAATGGCTTCTTCAAAAATCAATTCCCTTTTGCCTAAGATAAGTAATAATATTCTTTCCAATATCTACAACTAAGTCTTTTCCATCAGTATCTAAGCTTAAGAAGTCGGTTAAGAATCCTCTCTGCCTTGCTGATAAAGATCTCAGCTTATCTTTTATTTCGCTATCCCCGCCCGCTTGTCCGGATTGGTTATAACTAACTGTATGAGACTTTCCGCCTACTTTAATCCTGGCCGAGGTACTCTTTTGAGCTGTTCCTTCGTCCCCGCTTAAGGCATCTGCAAAGTCATCATCCTCTTCAACATCCTCGGTAGGCTCTGGAGTATTAAGACTTGGTTCACTATCGCCACCTTCGTCTTTATAGAGCTTCACTAGTCTAATGAAGTGATCACTAAATCCCTCTTCGACAAAATCGATCATTTCGTGAAGGGGAATGTTCAATTTAGCGACTATTTTGGCTATTAGCTGAGGATTTAGGTCTGTTGTTCTTTGGTTGAGAAAGCGGCTCATAGTAGAGACGCCGACTCCGACGAGCTCAGAGAGGTCTTTCTGTGTCAGAGAGCCACGAACTTGCATGTACTTCCGTACAACTCCTAAGAATAGGTCCACTTTTGTTTCATCAAATTGTGCCATTGCAACCTCCCTTTTCGGGATATTAACCACTTAGCTCATAGCAATTGCACGTAATTGCAATATAAGCCCTTATTATTCCTATCGGAATGCAAAATTATTTCTTTACGCAATTTTATTGCTTGACGCAATGAGTCAGGTATTGTATTATGAAATTGAGCGACACACACTGTCACTTAAAACGACACAAGGCTTGGAGGCAACATGAATTCTTTAACCAAATTTATTGACCAGACCCTAGCGCTTCACTCAGACCCCGAAGCAACGGAATCGGTTAAGGTTGATAAGTTTCTTGATAGCACTCAGTACGAAGTTATTGAAAACGAAGTACTAATGAACAGTGATATTAAGGGGTTAAAAATTTCTGGCTCTCTATTTTCTCTCACTACCTTTAAGAACGTTACCTTTGAGTCTTGTGTTTTTTTTGGATCAAAGATTGAAAATTGCAGATTTGTAGGATGCAAATTCATTGATTGCGACTTTCAATTTACGAATCTTGCGTTTTGCAACTTTATTGCTACAGATTTTACGAATACCAGATGGGAATGCTCTCCAATGAAGAAGAGTGATTTCTCAAGCTGCGGTATGGACGCCAAGACTCTCTACTTCGTTGCCAAGGAAGATAACAAGATTGAGTCATGTTTTATGACAGAGGAAGTCGAATGGGTTGATGCTCCTATAAATGAGGACGGTACTCAAGACCCAACTAAAACAATGAATGTGCTTTTAAGCCACTTTGGCAAAAAAGCCGCCTAAACGAAAAAACAAATTTGGCTAGAGATGAACGCTTGGTCGCTTCAAGGATTTATCTGCCAAAAACCAATCTAATGAGAAGCGGCCATATATATCTTCTTCGGAGTTTGGCAAAAGGATTTGCCCCCGAACTTATCTTAAATATCACCACCCCCATGCCGGGCCCTCGGGTCCGGCTGGCACTTCACTTTAGGGAGATCAAAATGGAAAGAAAAGAGCAACTCATAGAACTACTACTCAATGTCTTTATCACACTTCTTTTTGTTTTAATGTTAAGTGGAGTTACGGCTTAAGAGTTCGATCTGTAAAAACAACCAATAGATTCTTTATTCCTAGCTGAGGCATTAAGAACAAGATAACCAACTTCTACAGCATTACGTAAACCAATCAATTCATCATTCAAGATAGCATCTTTATAAAATTTCTGAATTTCATCATAGAGCTCGCTAAGCATAGCTTCTGCGCGCTTTATTCTATTGGGTGTTCTTGTTAACCCAACATAGTTCCACATGGTTTGCTTTAAAGTTAACCAGTCCTGGTGAATAAGCGCTGGATCAGCAGGAACACTTCCTAGGCGCCATTCTTGAATATTGTTTTCTGAATAGATCTTAATATTAGTGATTTCTTTTTCTATATTGGCAGCTGCAAGATAACCCCAAGTCACACCTTCAGCTAAAGAAGTAGAGGCCAAGCGGTTGGCGCCATGAAGACCTGTACAAGCGACTTCCCCTACAGCGTAGAGGTTAGTGAGACTTGTTTTACCAGTAAGGTCCGTCTTAATTCCACCACAAGTATAATGAGCTGCAGGAACCACTGGTATTGGTCTTTGCGTGATATCAACGTCTTTACCTAAACAGTGCTTATAAATAGTTGGGAATCTCTCTTTAATCCAGCCCTCGTCTTTATGACTAATATCTAAATAAACACAATCGTGCTTTGTTCGAATCATTTCTTGGTCAATTGACCTGGCCACTACGTCACGAGGAGCAAGCTCTCTATCAGGATGATATTTTCCCATAAAGGCTTCGCCATCAGAATTAACTAAAATCCCACCTTCACCTCTGATCGCTTCGCTGACAAGGAACCTACGGTGAGCAGACTTATCAAAGAAAGTAGTAGGGTGAAATTGAATGAACTCCATATCAGTTATGGTGGCCCCAGCTCTCTTGGCCATGGCATGCCCATCCCCTCTCGCTCCTTCAGAGTTAGAGTGATGCAAATAAAGAGAACCAATTCCGCCAGTAGCAAGAACAGTCACCTTTGAGAGGGCCTTATCAATCTGCCTAGTTTCTTGATTGTATACGTAAGCACCAAGAACCTTATTTTCTTCATAGCGCTGCGAGATTTTCACGCCGTGATGAATAGCCGTTAGTAAATCAATTGCCGTATGACCGGTTAAGATCGTTACATTAGGAAATCTATTCTTATCTTTTAAGTAATTTAAGAGCGAGACCTGAATCTCTCTCCCTGTAAAATCCCCTTTATAAAGGATTCTAGAAACCGTATGAGCCGCTTCTTTAGTAAAAGCTAGTTCACCATTTTCATCTTTTTCAAAATCCGTTTGAGCCTTATCAAGAAGAATCTCTTTTAGGATCGCTTGAGATTCTTCCACCATCTTCTTAACTGCAGGACGGTAAGAAGTATGACTTGAAGCTTTTAAGATATCTTTTTCAAGGCCATCGTTAGCTTCAGGATAGATCACTCCCCCTTGAGCCCAGAATGTATTTGAAATATTTGGATCTTTCTCACGGGTAATGATGCCGACTTTCGCGCCAGACTCACCAAGCTTGATTGCAGTAGTTAAACCTGCAACGCCGCAACCAATAATAAGAACATCAAAGTTATACGCGCTCATATTTTAAGGAGATATCCACAGGAGGTGCACCGTAAGTGATACGACCAACGCTTATGGCGTCGACTCCGGGTAAGAGGTAATTATCAATTGTCTCTAAAGTGATTCCGCCACTAACTTCATAAGTGACTTTATCTTTCTTAAGTAAGACTGCTTTTTTTATTTGCTCTGCCGAGAAGTTATCCAGCATAAGATGATTGATTCCCATCTCAAGAGCTTTTTCTAATTCTTTCAAGTCGTGAATCTCAACTTCAATTTCATTATAAAAAGAGCCTACTGAATTAAAGAAGCTTACCGCTTGTTCAACTCCACCAAAGAATTTTTTATGATTATCTTTAACCATCCAAAGATCTGTCTGACCAAGACGATGATTATAACCCCCGCCACATCTAACAGAGTATTTCTCTAACGAACGAAGACCAGGTGTTGTCTTTCTTGTATCAAGAATCTTAATCCCAGTCCCCTTCGCTTTTTCAACAAAGAGATTAGTAAAGCTAGCAATAGCACTTCCATGAGAGAGAAGATTAAGGGCAATCCTTTCTCCGTTCAAAGCGATATTAAAAGGAAGATCGAAATTTAACTCATCTCCCTTTTTTAACTCGGATCCTTCAAAGGACATGATTTCATGAGATAATTTGAATCCTTCATCTAAGTATTGAAAGGCCGCTTCAAACCATGGAAGACCCGCTAGGATAAGATCACTCTTAATCTTAAGCTGACAGCTAACCTTGTCTGTAGGTAGGGCCTTTTGATAAAAGATGTTCCTCGTAAGATCATCTTCTTCAAAGAAACTCGAAATTGTTTTGCTAAAGGTACTTTTCATTTACTGCCTATTCATTATGTGAACGAACACTCTTCATAACCCCTTAATTTCAATGTGTTAAGGAAGATTATAGAGCCTTTAGTTTTCAATAGCTTGCGTGTGAACGGGCGCCTCTTTTTGATCTATTTAATCGGATTTCTCCTCCTGTTTAGCTCCTACCGAGATACCCCTAAGTTTAACAAAGGGTACAAAAAGGAGCGCTCGTTCACCACCTCTCGGATGCTCACCCTCTCAAAACACTTCAAAAGCCGCTCCATGGCGACTCTCTTAAATGCCTTTATCACTGGAGATAAGAGAAAGATTAATCCTACTGTTAAGAAGAAGTTCGATAACCTGGCCCTCTCACACCTATTCACACCTTCAGGGATACATTTAGCCAGCCTCTATTTTCTGCTTCTCCCCTTTCTTAATCGAGCTAAGAATAAGCTCTTCATCCTTATTCCCCTTTTGGGTTTTAGCTATTTCTTTACTCCCTTTCATTCCATTAAAAGAATCCTCCTCATGAAGGTAACTTCTGTTTGGCTTGATCAAAGAGATATCTTTAAAGTCTTTCTCTTAAGCTTTACTTGGGATTTTATTTTAGGGACTTATTCACTTAGTCCTCTAAGCTATAGTTATAGTTTTTTATTTCTTGGAATAATTATCAGCTTTCAGAATAGGCCAAAGCTCTTTCTTCCCCTAGCTCTTCTTGGCGGACAAATCATCACTCAGTTCTTTAGTGAAGTGCCTTTAACAACCACTGGCTTTCTTTGGAACTTCGCCCTTACTTCACTTTTTAGTTTTCTCTATCCCTTTTTCTTTCTCTTCTACCTCTTCCCTCAAGTTCCTTTTTCTGAAGAGCTAATCTCCCTCTTTTATCAACTTGTTTCTTTCTCTAGCGCAATTGCTCTTTCAATAGGAAGTTTTATGGCCACCTTTAATTTGATTCTCCTAACCTTGTATCTTTCTATTGGAGGTAGGAAGTCGCTGATCATTGCTCTTCTCCTTATTTTTTGTTCACAGCCGCTGCTTAACGTGAAGAAACAAAAACCATACAGGAAGTCACATAAGAGGCTTCCCTATCAGATTATAGAAAAGAATAAATTAGGATATAAGACTTGGCATTCAGACCGGACCTGCCACCATAGGCTAGGTCCGAGTGATTATAAGATTAAATGCAATATCAATTAGTAGTTAAGAAGTTTTCTTAGCTCAATTTCAACATCATCAACTTGAGGAAGGATATACTCTTCTTGTTGAGGACAATAAGCCACGTGAACATCTTTTGCCGCCACTCTTAAGATTGGAGCGTCTAGAGATTCAAAACATTCTTCGTTGATTCGCGCGGCAATCTCACCAGCAAATCCACTTGTCTTAGTCTCTTCATGAGCGATCATGATTCTGCTTGTTTTACCAAGAGACTTTATAATCGCGTCCATATCTAAAGGAGCAAGTGTACGAAGATCGATCACCTCAACAGAGAATCCATCAGCGGCCACTCTCTTAGCAGCATCAATAGATTTTTGAACTAAAGCGCCCCAGGCAACGATAGTTGCATCAGTTCCCTCTAGTGCGATTCTCGCTTTACCAAAAGGAATCATGAAGTTCTCATCAGCTTCCGCTGATCTATTGTAACCTTGATAATATAAATGCTTATGCTCTAGGAACATAACCGGATCATCAGCTCTAATAGCAGTTCTTAAAAGCCCAGCAGCATCAGTAGCGTTCGACGGGAAGGCCACATAGATTCCTGGAATATGTGTAAAGAGAGACTCTCCACATTGGCTATGATAGATCGATCCACCTCTCAGGTAACCACCGATTGGAACTCTAACGACCATAGGGCATTTAAAGTCTCCACCAGATCTATACCTAGTCGTGGCCATCTCATTCTTGAGCTGCATATAAGCAGTCCAAATATAATCAAAAAATTGAATCTCTACGATAGGCTTTAGGCCACGCATGGCCATGCCGATAGCACGTCCTACGATATTGGCTTCAGCAAGTGGAGAATTAAAGACTTGTCCTTCACGGCTATCTCTTTGAACGCCTGAAGTAATCTTAAAAACTCCGCCCTTACCTTTAAGGTCTGGGTTATCAAATTTTTCAAGTTGGCTAAAATCAGCAACGTCTTCACCAAACATTCTAAGAAGCGGGTTCTTAGCAAACTCAGAACGAAGAACTTTATTGATAGCTCCTGCCATTGGGATATCATCTTTTCCTGTGAAATTAGGCTCTGTCTCAAAATCAGTCGAGCTAATATCAACATCCATACTATGGAGGTGATCCATGCTCGATTCAATACTAGGCCAAGGAGTTTCAATGGCCTTTGCCATGGCCTCTTTAACTTCAGCACTAACATCTTGAAGAATCTGATCATTTTCTTTTTGAGTGATCACACCTGCTTCAATAAGTGTCTTTGGATATGAATTAAAAACATCAATGATCTTTTCTTCAGCTAGCTCTTCTTTGGTTCTGTACATCGTTTGATCATCAGAAAGAGAGTGAGAATAAGGTCTTGTTACACTAGCGTGAACAAGAACTGGCCCGAGGCGTTTCCTTGTATGCTCAACAGCTTCGATCATAGCGGCGTAAGATTCAATAGGACAACTTCCGTTAGTCGTAATGATCTTAAGATCAGGAAAGCTCTCTAAGGCTTTAGAAATTGATCCGCCCGGAGTTTGAACAAAAGTAGGAGTCGATATTGCGTAACCATTATCTTCAACACAGAAGATAACCGGAAGCTTATTAACACAAGCTGTAGTAATCCCTTCCCAGAACTCACCTTGAGAAGTAGTTCCATCTCCACATGAAGTATAAACAACTTCGTCGTTCTCAAATGGGATTTCAGCATTCAATACTTTTTTAGTCTTAAGGTCTTCTAGAAACATTCCGGCTTCAGCAACGCCACAAGCTTGTAAGAACTGAGTTCCTGTACAAGAAGATTTTGTTACAATATTAAGATCAACATTTCCCCAATGAGCAGGCATTTGTCTACCATGGCTGGCCGTATCACCAATATTTCCATTGGCCTGGCAAAGCATTTCGTAAGCTGTTACACCAAGACCAGTACATAGGGCGCGGTCTCTATAATAAGGGATGAACCAATCGTACTTAGGTTTCATAGCCTTCGCTACAGCTGAAAGAATTCCTTCATGACCAGCACCAGAGATCTGAAAGTAAGCCTTTGATTGCTTCTTCATTGAAATCTCAGCGTCGTCTAATTTTCTAGAAAGATAAACATTTCTTAACATCCAAACGAGGTCATCTTTTTTAAGACCAATCTCTTTTGCGAGTTTTAATTTATCTTCAACGGAAATCATCTTCGTATTTGCCTTAGGCTTAGTTTTTTCTAGCATTTATAGATCTCTTGCTCAGCGTTAAAATAGTCATCATTTCGCTAAGACTTTATCTAATAGAGTCCTATTTGTCTAAGAAACTGAAAAATTACAAGGTGTTAAGTCATTAGAATTAGAAGCCTGATGATAAGGTCATAGAAAACCTTCTGTCTTCGACTCCTCTAAAGGAAGATCCTGAAGTATCAACAGCATAAGTGGTTAGGTCAAACTCTAGCCTACGTGTTCGAAGACCAAGCCCCGCAGACCCAAAACCATCTCCCCAACCAAAACGAACAAAGAAAGTTCTATTGAGATCAAACTCTGATCCGAAAGTTAATCTTCTAGCAGAAGAGGTTCCGTACTTATCAGAAAAATCTTTATAGTTAACTTCTAAATGCAGCCTTGTTGTCTTACCGATTTGCGGAGTTAGTGAAAAACCTAGATCAAAGGTTTGCTTTATCTTAGTTGGTCTTCCGAGTCCTCCAGAATGAGAAAATTTTTGAGAACCAAGGTTATGAATGGTGGCCGCAAAAGTAGGAAGAAAAGTCACAGGAAAAGTTAACTTCGTTCCAGCCGTAATGACGAAGGCCGTTCCTTTATTTGTATCGTTATCACCAAGCTCTAAAGTAACATCTTTGTCTTTAGTGCCAACAGCTTCCTTTCTTCTTATTAAAGCCCCTGTAAAACCAACCTTAAAAACCCCACCTAGTAAGGAGAGATTAAAAGCAGCATAAGGTCCATGATCTATTCTTTGAGCATACTCAAAATCACTAGTCGCTGTTTGTATCGTGGCCAATGTTTGTTTTGAATAGAGATATCCAGCGCTAAAGTAACGGGTCGTAAAATTAGGTAGCATATGAAATCTTGTGTAAGCGAGCTTTCCAAAACTTCCTGGCTTATTTAAAAGCTCTCTTTGTCCATCTAAGGAAATACTTTTTCCGAAACTTGAAGTGGCATCAAAGAGACCCCCACCAGTTCCGATATTCATCCAGCCGCGGTTTGTTTCTAAATGAAAGTTTGAAAAGTGAAAGTGCCCATGACGGACAGATCCTAAACCTGCTGGGTTATAAAAAACTGCTGAGCTATCATCAACTCTTGAAATAAAAGCATTCCCCATTGCAAGGGCGCGCCCAGAAGTGGCGAGTTCAGGAAAGGTGGCATCACTAAACCCAATGGCATGACCATTACTTGAAAAAGTGATGAAAAAAGCGGTAATCAAAATAGAGAAAATTCTTAGAAGTTTCACACTCTTATTATAGTTTTTCACATAGCGAGATAATAGGTTGCAGACTTTGCCAAAAAAAAGCCCGACATTTCTAGTCGGGCTTATAATAATCACAGCTATTTAGTCAGTTTTATCTGAGATGAGCCCCTTTTCTACCTGGAAAACGGTGGCTTCTATTCTCACCAAGGAACTTACCTTGGATCTTCTTTATAGATTCAATTCTGCTTTCAGCCAGAATATCAGTGGCTTCGTTAACAGGAATATTTTGTTCATCAGAGATCTTGAAGATCTTTAAAGTTGTATCAAAGATAGTATCAACCATTCTTGTCGCTTTATCATCTGACCAACCTTCAAATTCAATTGAAACATTCATCAGTCCACCAGCATTAATTAAATAATCAGGAGCGTAGAGGATTCCTTTATCTTTTAAGATCTGTCCGTGTCTTGATTCTGAAAGTTGATTATTGGCGGCTCCCGCAACGATCTTACACTTAAGGCGGTTGATCGTGTCGTCATTAATAGTCGCTCCAAGAGCACAAGGTGCGTAGATATCACATTCAACATCATAGATTTCTTCAACACCAACAAACTTTGCGTCTGGTACAGCTTCTTTAAAAAGCTCAATATTTTTTTCATTAATATCAGTAAAGATTATCTTAGCTCCACTTTGATAAAGGAGTTCTCCTAAGTGTCTTCCAACTGATCCAGCACCTTGAAGGGCCACTGTTTTTCCTCTTACAGAACGATCGCCATAAACTTTTACACAAGAAGCTTCAAGTCCTCTAAAGACTCCACGTGCTGTCCAAGGAGAAGGATCTCCAGAACCACCATGAATCTGTGCAACACCACAAACATTACTTGTCTCTGTAAAGATATGTTCAATATCTTCAACACCGATGTTCACATCTTCTGCCGTTATATATCTTCCGTTTAATGATTCTAGAAAACGTCCGTAACTTCTAAAAAGAGCTTCAGACTTATCTTTAGTAGGGTCCCCAATGATAACTGCTTTTCCGCCCCCAAGATTTAATCCTGAAACCGCAGCTTTATAAGTCATCCCTTTTGATAGACGAAGAACATCAGTGATGGCCTCTTCTTCAGAAGCATATTGCCATAGACGAGTTCCACCTAAGGCTGGACCTAGAGTAGTATCGTGGATTGCTACGATGGCCTTTAAATTACAACTTGGATCAGAAAAGAAAACGACTTCTTCGTGTCCTTCGCTGTACAACTTTTCGAAAGTTAACATTCTTGCTCCTTAATAGTGCTTTGTTTTTTTATGTGCCTCAAATAACCTAAGTCATCAAAATAAAAGACTTTTATTGCGCCCTAGGTTAGAATTGGTCGAATCTTAAAACTTCAAGGACAAAAACCGTATGCCCAGCGTGTCATTAGCCCCAGATTTAGAAAAGCCAGAGGAGTATAAGACTCTAGAAGTAGAATTGAGCCAGACTCTCTATGACGAATGTGAAAGGCAAGCAGTCCCTCTTCCTCATGGGTGCTTAGCCGGCTCCTGTGGTTCCTGCCGCATTGAAGTTGTTGAAGGTGCTGACAACCTTAAGCCCGCCAGTCTTATCGAGCAAAACACCATAGACGCTCTTAAAGAGGAACTTGTTGAAAGGTATGGAGCGGAGTTCGTGGAAGGAAAAGAAATACGCCTCGCCTGTAGAGCGAGACTTGTTAAAGATGGTAAAGTTAAGTTTAGACCTTTTAAGTAGATTAGCTCTCTAGAAGTTTATCTGACTCAGCAGTTTCATCTTCAGCTTCAGTGGCCTCTTTCTTAGAGAAGATATGCTTTTCGCCATCAACATCTCTAATTCTCATTTGACGAATTTCATAGTCATCAACTTTTGATAGCTCAAAACTCAATCCTTCCCAGACAATAATTTGTCCTTCTTCAGGAAAGTTGTTTCCAAGCATATCTAGGATAAATCCAGCAAGTGTCGAATAATTATCATTCAGAGGAATCTTAATATCGTAATCGTTATAGAGTTCTCTTAAAGAAGTTGTCCCGTCGACAAAGATACCGTCTTCAAGATCAGCTTCGCTATATTCTTCTAAAACTTCAGCAATTTCTTCATCATGCTCATCTTGAATTTCACCAAGGATCTCTTCGATAATATCTTCAAGAGTAATGATCCCTACGATCATACCCGTCTCATCTTTTACCATGGCAAGATGAACCTTCTTACGGTTCATATGATCAAAGACGGCTGAGATCTTCATATGTTCATAGACAAAGAAAGGGTCTTTGAGAATGGACTTCATATCAAAGCTTCCCTTCATCTCACCCCTTACAAAGGCCAAGTCTTTTACATGAAGAAAACCAACGGTATTATCTAGCTCACCCTCGCTAACTGGATAGCGACTGTGACCAGCTTCTTTAACCATCTCAATAACTTTATGAAAGTCCCAATCAATGCTAATTGCCTTAACTTCAAGTCTAGGAATCATGATGTCTTTAACTTTGATGGTCGGAAAATCTAGAATATTGTTAAGCATATCGATCTGCTTAGAATCCATTGTGTTTTCTTTTTCTGCTTTATCGAGCATGTACTCAAAATCATTCTTAGTAATAAGACGCCCATTGATCTGAGCGTTCTTTCCAAGAACAGTTTCAATCACCCAAACCATGGTGTGGATAATTGGGTATAAAAGAAAGTAACAAAATTGAAGAGTTCTAATTGTTCCATAAGCTAATTTCTCAGCATGGTTTCTTGCAAATGTTTTTGGAATGATCTCACCAAAGATAAGAATCGCTAAAGTCGTAACACCAACAGAAATAGTGATGGCATCTTCTGCGAAGTATCTAGCGGCGATGGCCGTGTTCAAAGAAGCGGCTAAGATATTAACAACATTGTTTCCTACGAGGATAGTCGTTAGAAGCTCATTTGGTTTCTCAACCATAAAAGTAAAGGCCTTCCCTTGGGATCCACCTTTATCAATTAATTGCTTAGCTCTATCGACACCAATCGACATTAGGACGGCTTCGGAGCCTGAGAAGAAACCAGATCCGAAGAAACAAAAGATCAAAGCAGCAATTTCATAATAGCTAGTTACTGGCTCCATGAGAGCCTCGTAAATTTCGTGAATTTTCTAGGATTATTAACGGGCATTGCAATTATCTGCGAGAGGCCCTTGAATAGCGGAACTTTTATTACGGTCCTACCTTGTGAGGTTAACATCATGACTAGGTCCAATTTGTTTAAGACCTTAGCGGATGCATCTTATATTTTACTCCTTTTCAGAAGTAAAGTCCAAAGAGCTGTGATTACGATAATTTAGTGGTGCTCTAAGGGCTTCCCTTCGAAGTCATGATCCGAATAAATGATACGATCATTCATCTCGTGATTAAACTGTGGAATCTCTTTTAGATTTGAAACTCCCCGAAAATTGGTCTGGCACTTATAACAAATCACTACATTTGGGATTCTTCTAAACAGAAAGAGGTCGACTAACCAAAGAACGATTAAGCTAATCCCATAAGTCCATGGAACAAAGCAGGCCGCGATGACGAACAAAAGAACACCTATCTTGCGGCTAAAATCTTTTTGTTGAAAGAAGTCTTTTCTCTCACAAACGGGACAATCACAAAGTTGCCCTTCTGTATGTTCAACATTGAACTTAGTAGGCACGCTATGCTGACAAACATCACAATCAGCCGTCTTAGCTTCAACTGAAGGATAAATATTTATTCCAGAGCCACAATCAGGGCAGGTAATTTCAACGGTCATCATAGGAACATCCCAAAACTAAAATACATATATTGTGCGCAGAGCTCGCCTATAATAACAAAAAAAGTCATGGCGTAAAGCATTCCTGTAGCACTTTGGGTTGAACGTAATTTCACCAACTTCCAGTTAAAGATAGACATGATCCCAATCACTAAATAACCCCAGCCCACTCTCATAAGAAGCATCATCCAGTTAAAGCTATAACCAGCTCCCTTAGTTGTGCCTTCCACAAAGAAATCAAAGTTATTATACGTGAAGTAACCTGCTTGAGTGATCTTAACCGCCAGGATTATAAACAAGATAATATTGGCAATAAGAAGCGGCCTCACTGTAAGCTTTGGAACCACCAAGTAGTAGTGACCTAAAAGCATTGAATAAAGGATAATCCCAAGCAAGAAAGTACTCGAGAGAAAATAAAGATAAGTTAACCCGTGATAATTAAAAGTGATAATTACCAGATAAAGCAAACATATATTTTGAATTAGGTAGAGCAGCCACATAAAGAGGCTTTTTTCGTCTTTGTGAAAGAGCCAAACCAAGACCATGCAAATCATAGGAATATAATGAAGGTAGGAAGGCAAAATAAAAGGAGATGCGTACCTAAGATATAGGATCGTCGATATGAGTAAGGGCGCCAAGGCCACGGGCATAATCAATTTAACCAGGCCAACTCCCGTTAACTTTGAATCAGCAATTGGCATAAAAAGACCTAGTCCAAAGGCCATCGTTAACAAAAAGGTTTCTGTGACCATCAGCACTTCTGCCATAATCTCTCCACGTGGTTTCCTAAGTATTGTTTTTCTATATACTCGAGAAATAGATCTATAAACTCATGATTCACTTTAGGAATCTTTCCCTCTAAAAACTGACTTGATTCTCCAAAATGAAACTCAAACCATTCCCCAGAAGAAGAGGGGATTTCATCAAATTTTGAAAAGTGTACATGAAGTAAGATCGTCTTATCTCCATTCACATAAGAGTGGCGCTTAAAAAGGGGAAGGTATTCTTCAACCCTTACTCCAACTTCTTCATGTACTTCACGCCTACCCGCTTCTTCGCTTGATTCACCAGGCTCTATCTTGCCACCTGGGAATTCCATAAGCCCGTTAAGGGGTCCGTTAGAAACCCTCGTTTGCATCCAGAGTTTTAAGCCCTTAGGTCCTATATCTTTTACAAACATAACAATGGAAACTGGCAAAATCATTATGTAGAGCTACCATGAGGTTTTTAAATTGGCCCATTTGACACAATCAGTCTATATAAGCTTATGGAAAACAGATTACCTTTCAAACCAGGATCCCTTCTCTTCGCCCCAATGGAAGGCGTTACTGAAGAGTCTTACCGAATAGCGGTTTCAAGAGCTTTCCCTGAATGGGATCTCTTTGCCACAGACTTCCTAAGAGTTCCTTCTCAAGGTCTTTATAAGACTCAAAAGATCCTCTCTCACTTTGGTGAGTCTGTTTATCAAAATGAATCCCTTAAAAAGAAGACGACCTTTCAAATCCTCACCTCAGAGAGGGCCAATACCATTCAAACAGTCCAGCTTATAGATGCCTTAGGCTTTGAACACCTAGACCTCAACCTTGGTTGTCCATCTAAAAAAGTAAACGCCCATAAAGGTGGCGCCTATCTTTTAAGTGACCTCCCTGTTCTTAGAAAAATTCTAAAAGATGTGAGATCAAACTTTAGTAAATGCTTCACCGTAAAGATAAGGATCGGTTACCGCGATACCAATAATTTCGAAGACCTCCTAAAGCTCTTCGAAGACGAAGGTGTTGAGGCCATAACTATTCACGGCAGAACACGTGACCAACTTTATAGAGGACTTGCTGACTGGAGCTATATAAAGAAGGCCGTCGAGCTGAGCAATCTTCCTATTATTGGAAATGGTGATGTTTGGAATACGGACGACATCACTAGAATGTTTAAAGAGACAGGTTGTCATTCAGTTATGGCCGCAAGAGGCGCCCTTAAAACACCTTGGCTGGCTACTTTATATAGAGATTATCAAGATGAATTAAACGAAGCCTTTCTCATGATTGAAAGAAAGAAGTTTGTAGAAATCTATTTTTACGAATTAGAGAAAGAGTATAGAAGAGAAGGAAAGAAGACTGAAAACATCTTAAAGAGGTTTAAAGCACTAAGCAGGTATATCTTTGACGATTTTGATGAAGATGGTGTTTTAAGAGATAGCTTCTTGAGGTCTCGTAGCTATAACGAATTCTCAGATAAACTAGGCTCTTTGTTCTCATAGGCCTTCGGGTAATGCCTCTTATTATAATAAAGCCAAGACTCTCCTAAGATTAAACCAAGAAGACATGAAAGGAATATTTCAAATCCCCCTATAAGGGAGAGGATAAAGCTAAAAAGAATAGGTCCTAAGATTCGCGAAATAAACTTCAAACTAAACTTAGATTCAAAAAACATTTGTCCTTCGATTTGATCTTCAAGCCAAAACATTAATCTAAAGAAAGAAAACCTATAGCGAGGTGATCTCACTTTCTCTCGAAGTTCAGGAGTAAGAAGTCCCCAAGGCCAAAGAAAGCCTAAAGTAAAAAAGACAATCCAGGTAAGCTTTAGGGGTAATAAAAAAGCTGTGATCAGTAATAATAAAAGAAAAGGAAAAACTAGGAGATAGTGCCGTTTAAGTTCTTTCACGGCTCTAATCCACCAGACTCGTGAAGAAAAGTTACATCTGGGAATTGAATATGCGGTGCTGATTTTATGATCATGTCAAAGACCGAAATAAAATCATCGAGGTTAAGCATAGAGCCTCTATCATATTCACTAAATTCATCCATGACATCATCCCACATAGGAGTATCAATCGGGCCTGGGAATAGATTAGTAAAGCGTACTTTTTTAGACTTCCATTCCTCTTTAACTGAATCAACCAATCCCTTTAAAGCAAACTTTGAAGCACAATAAGCGCTTACATTAGGAAAACCTTTTTGAGAGGCAACAGAGAGAAGAGTCACAAAATGTGTTTCACTTTCAATGAGAAGGTCATCAATATACTTAAAGACATGAAAGGCACCTAGCACATTAGTATCTAGATGATCTCGAAAGGTTTTTGACTCCATTTCAATCAAAGGGCAAGCATCAAAGACCCCAGCGCATTGAACGACTAAGTGAAGCCCGCCGTCTATCTGCTCAGAGATCTCAGAGAAAAGTTCTCTCACTTCCCCGTCCCTTCTTATATCAATTTCAATGTCTATGTAGTTATCATGATCTAGTGGTGAACCGGAACGGCTGGCCCCGAACACTGTATACCCTTCTTCTAAAAGGTACTGACAGGCCTCGAAGCCAATTCCAGAAGATGCCCCGGTTACCAGGGCATTTAAGCTACTCATATCTATTTAGCCACGCCAATGGCTTTTGTCTCTCTAAGAACAGTTACTTTAATTGTTCCTGGATATGACATTTCTTCTTCAATCTTTTTGGCGATATCTCTAGAGAGCATAACAGTTTGTTGATCATCAACTTTATCATTCTCAACAAAGACTCTCACTTCTCTACCACCACTGATGGCATAAGATTTATTAACACCTTCAAAAGAGTTAACAATCTGCTCAATATCAGTAAGCCTAGAAACATAAGATTCCATCATGGCCTTTCTAGCACCTGGACGAGCGCCACTTAAAGCGTCTCCTGCAGCTACAAGGTGAGCCAGAACACTCTCTGGCTTCTCATCATCATGGTGAGCACGGATAGCGTGAACAATGTCTGGTGCTTCTCCATATTTCTTCGCAAAGTCAGCACCGATAACAGCGTGAGATCCTTCAGCCGAAGCATCAATCACTTTACCGATATCGTGAAGAAGACCTGCTCTTCTTGCTTGTTTAACATTAAGACCCATCTCAGCTGCCATGGCCCCGCAAATAAAAGCGGCTTCAAGAGCATGCTGGTATTGGTTTTGAGTATAAGAAGTTCTCCAATTAAGAGCTCCTACAAGTTTTAGAATTTCAGGATGAATACCATGTACACCGATTTCCATCTGAGCTTTCTCACCAAGAAGAAGCATTTGCTTTTCCATCTCGGCTTTTGATTTATCATGAAACTCTTCAATCTTAGCTGGGTGAATACGACCATCGGCAATTAGTTTACCAATTGTCTGTCTTGCAATCTCTCTTCTCACAACGTTGAAAGAAGAAATCACAACAACTTCAGGAGTATCATCAATAATTAAATCGACACCACAGATCTGCTCGAAGGCACGAATATTACGGCCCTCTCTACCAATCAAGCGACCTTTAACATCATCAGATGGAAGATCAACAGCGGAGATAGATTTTTCAGCTACATACTCTCCGGCAAACCTTTGAATAGCGATACCAACGATTCTTTTAGATTTCTCTTCAGCTTCATTTTTCGCTTCTTCTTCAAGATCACCATATTTCTTAGCAAAATCAACCTTGGCTTCTTCTTCCATATTAGCAAGTAAGATAGCTTTGGCTTCTTCTCTACTCATGCCACTAACTTCGGCCATACGGTCAGAGAGTTCATTTTGTTTTGCTTTGAACTTTTCAACTTCTACTTCAACTCTTTTTTGAGATTCTTTTAACTCTTCTTCTTTGCTAGCAACTCTTGCTACGTCTTTTTCATGATCAGTCGTTTTTTGCTCAAACTTGGCTTCTCTGGCTTGCAGTTCACCTTCTTGGCTTTTCCAATCATTTCTAAGCTTCTTAATCTCTTCTTCAACTTCTTCTTTTTCTTCTTTGGCGGCGTGCTTGGCATCTTTACGAGCCTTGTACTTGATATCGTTGGCGTCTTTCTTCGCTTTTTCAATAATCTCATCAGCTTTACCCGTACGTTCTTTAACGTCGGCCATAACTTTTGCGTGGCGAACAAACCAACCAAGTCCCGCCCCGATTAGAGCGGCTAGTACTGCTGCTAAAACTAGGGTCGTATCCATGGTTATCTCCTTTTAAAGGAATATTATCTATTGAAGCGTAGTATTTGATTTTCCATTATCACCCCATCCATTTTAATATCATGGGGCTCTGTTGGAATTTCATCTAATAGCTGTTCGCTAGTACATATTCCTATTTTTAAACCGTTATATTTTTCTAAAAACTTATCGTAAAATCCTTTTCCTCTTCCAAGGCGCTCACCTGTTTTCCCAAAAGCTAACCCGGGAATTATAAGCAGATCTGGCATAACTTCCTTAGAACCGGGCGGAGGACTCTTAATCACAACACCAAATTCTCTCAACTCAACCAAATCCTCATACCGAGATTCTAAGAAGATCATCTCTCCTGAATCGTTCGTACTTGGAAAAGCCAATCGTCTGCTATCCTTTAAATCAAGCATCCAATTTACTTCGTCGACCATTGGGGCAAATCCGCCAATAATCAAACTCGATGAATAGTTTGGAAATTCTTTTGGCAAAACTTCATCAAGAAACTTGGAGATGTTTTTAGAAACCCCGAGACTCTTTTTCTGTTTTGTTACTTCAGAAAAACTCTTAAGCAATTGCTTAATTCGTTTTCGGCTTTCGCCCTTTGATTGATAAGACATATCCTAACTAGTTTGTAGCTGGCGACACTTCCTCAATAAACTTAAGCGCATCACCTGCAGTTAACTGCAATTGATTAATGGCATCTTTGCATTCAATTTCCATTGAAACTTTTTCTGATGCAATTTGTAATGCTGCTAATATGGCCACTTGGCCTTGGTCTAAGTGAGGAACCTTATCTTTAATCTTAGAAGCTTCTTCACGAACGTAGTCTACGATTTTTTGCGCAGTACTGCTGTC
Source organism: uncultured Halobacteriovorax sp. (assembly GCA_913061265.1). GTDB lineage: Bacteria > Bdellovibrionota > Bacteriovoracia > Bacteriovoracales > Bacteriovoracaceae. Next base: position 186,813 of record CAJXVS010000003.1, read on the forward strand.
GGCGAAATGGTCAGGCTTAAAACTAACCTTGAAACCTAAGATATCAAAATCCAAATTTTCTTGTTTACTATTCATCTACCAATAGAATAGTTCAACTAGGGAATACCGTCAATTTAGACGTGCCTCATTAGGCCTAGTGAGTCATGTCCAAGAGCGCCTTCAAATAATCATCTAGATCGAATGCGTTTAAGTCTTCGACACTCTCACCCACACCAATATAAGCAATTGGGACTTTTAACTGCTGCACTATACCAATTGCTGACCCAGCTTTCGAAGAACCGTCGCACTTTGTAAATATAAGACCCGTTAAGTCGAGCGCCTTGTTAAACTCTTCCGCTTGCCTCATTGCATTCTGACCAGTGATGGCATCGATGACCAATAAGGTGTGATGAGGCGCAGAGTCATCTAGTTTTTTAAGAACATTCTTACTCTTAGTTAATTCAACCATGAGGTTATCTTTAGTATGGAGCCTTCCTGCCGTATCTAGGATGCAATAATCGGCTCCCATAGCAATCGCTTTTTGAAGAGCGTCAAAACCAACACCACTTGGATTCGCCCCTTCTTTTGCGCGAACCATCTCAGCACCTGACCTCTCACACCACACCTGAAGCTGATCTACAGCAGCGGCCCTGAAAGTATCACAAGCTCCAACAACGACCTTGGCCCCTTGTCTGGTTAGCTTAGTGGACAGTTTTCCAATAGTTGTTGTCTTTCCAGCACCATTCACTCCAACAACCATTATGACTTCAGGCTTATTTTTAGAGTCAGCACTAAATTCATATAAGGCCTTTGGGGTTTCTTTTTGAATGCCTTCCATTTTTTCTGAGAGAAAAGAAAAAAGAAATTCTTTAAATTGCTCTTCTCCAAAACCTTCTTTCTTTAGTTTTTCTTGAAGCTCATCCATTAATTCTGCCACTGTAGCAGGACCAATATCTGCTCCATAAAGAAGCTCTTCAATTTCCTCAATGGCATCTTCGCTTAAAGAGTTTCCATTAAATATCTTTCCAAGCTTTCCCCAAACTTCAGAACGTGATCTGCCTAAACCTTTCTTTAGGCGCTCAGACCAAGAAACTTCGGGTTTCGCCGGAGTGGCAACTACCGCTGGCTTTTCTTCTTCAACTTTTACTTCTTCGGCAACAGGAGCTTCTTCTTTTGGAATGGCTTCTTTTTTCGCTTCAACAGGAATTTTTACAGGAGTTTCAGGCCTAGCTTCAATTTCTTTCGGGGCCTTATTAGAGTTACCTAAAAGAAGGGCCAGTGAGGCAAATCCTAAATAAATAAGGGAGCCTAAACCAAACAAATCACCACTATTTACGGGGCCAGAAATATTTAAGAGTTCATATAAAGATTTAATCAGTTCCATAAGATCCTCTGAAATTAAAAGCCTGATAATACGGTCTAGAAAGCGTTTGGCAAGTTTGACAGCTTTTCATGCAATGCGATACTTATAGCCTATGAATCAACGGCGAAAGCAGCTCTTTACTGGTCTCAGGGATCTGAAATCTTTTTTTAATAAGAATGGCTTCTTAGAAGTAGTAACGCCCCCTATGGTTCAAAACCCAGGAATGGAAGTCCACATTCACCCCTTCAAAGTAACAAAGGCCATCAATGACCTTGATACGGATTGGTATCTTCAAACTTCTCCAGAGTTTGCGATGAAGGAACTGTTAAGCGAAGGCTTCGATAAGATTTACAATATTTCTTATTGCTTTAGAGACGAGCAAGAGAGTTCAACTCATAGGCCTCAGTTCTTAATGCTAGAGTGGTACCGCGCTCATGAAAATTATCAAAAGATAAAAGCTGATTGCAACGACCTAGTAACAAATTTTCCAGGTTCAAGATTTAAGTCTGTTGAAGAAGTTAGCGTAGAAGAACTCTTTTTAGAATATTGTTCAATGAATATCTTGGACTTCTTAGACACAAACGATCTCTATCAAAAGATTGAAAAAGACTTTCCTCAATTTGGCATTTCAAAAGAGCTGCCCTTTGAAGATCTCTTCTTTATTCTTTTTTTAAACTTGATAGAGCCACAGTTCAAAAACCACCCGGCCCTAATAGTTGACAAGTATCCGGCGCCGCTTAGTGCCCTTTCAACAATCAATAAAAAAGACCCAAGAGTTTGTGAGAGATTCGAATTATATTTGAATGGAATTGAAGCCGCCAATTGCTTTAACGAGTTAACAGATCTCAAAATACAATCGAGCCGTTTTGAAAAAGATGCCCTTCAAAAAAAGAAGGCCTATGGTTACACCCTTCCAAAACCTCAAGTTCTTTATGGTGCTTTAGAAAAGGGACTTCCCCCATCAGCTGGAATTGCGATGGGAGTTGAACGCTTCTTAATGGCCATGACAAATGAAGAGAATCTCTTCTATTAGACCTTTAGATGATTATAAAGTTGATGAAGCTTAATCATTACTTCTGACTTTATATATTGATTCGGAACTTGTTCTGCCCATTTTTGATGCGCTGACATTTTCTCAATCTTTCTTAGTTTTGACTTAAAGACCATAGGGTATTTCTTAGCAAGCTCACCAGAGAAGACGGCATACCAAGCGTAAAGCTTTGACGGGTCGTTCTTGAGATACTCATCAATAACACTAAGGCAATTTTCAGTTGAAATTCTTTTAAGGGTATAAAAGTTAATTCCTTTTAAAGCCTCTTTCTTAATACTCTTATTAAGAAACCTCGGAAAGAAGTAGGAAGCGAAGTCCACGACCCGCTCACTTATAGGATTTTTGAAGTTCTCTAGTCCTCGGTAAGTATTATCTAAAACCAAAGCACGATAAACGCCTTCTCTTGTCCCCCCTTGGGCCAAGATATTATACCAGCGACCGAGTTGATCCTTATTTCCTTTAGCTCCTCGAGTTGCCAGATAAAGCTCATCTATAAAGATGTAATTTAGCCGCCCCCTCTTATCCTTTGGAATATTCTTAATCTTTTCGTCTTCTTTTCGTGAATAAACCGAGGCATCAGTGGCGCTATTGTTTATCTTCGGGATTTCAGGCAACTCAACAAGCCCTTGTCCTTCCCCTAGAAACTTAACCGCGATGTCCTCACCTAAGTACTTTGTAATAAATGGTCTTAACTTTTCTTTAAACTCTGAAACTCCCGCGTAACTAGGGTTTCCGTAGAATACAAAACAAAGTCCTATAATGATGGTGATTCTCTTAATCACGACTCCCTCCTCTATGTAAGTCCTTTAAATTTAACATTTTATTCACATTTCATGGAGAGGGCAGATAAGTCACTGGTATTAAAAGACCGAGTCTTTTGATCCGCCTCTAAGCATAGGCAAATACGTGTGAAGGAATCTTGATATTTAAGCGGCAATATTTGCCTAAATAACTAAAATCGCTCAGGAAATAAAAGTTCCTAAATATTCACTTCAAACAGGTCGATAATTAGGAGTATGAAAAGTTATACTTTGAAAATTCTTATTCTTATTACTTCACTAACAGTGATCGGCTGTATGCCTGATTCCGCTACGAAGTTCAAAGAAGACCCTCCAAAGAAAGCTCCCGTTGTTACAAGTGGAGGAACGGTAGAACTACCTGTAGATTTTAATCCTACAACTCCAATCTTTTGCCCAAGTGGTAACTCAACGGTAACCAATACTTTAGCCTTAGTTGGCCCTGCGGCTATTCCAGCTGTATTTGCAGCAGACGCACGTTTCTTAGTTTCTCCCTTCACTTTAGATGGATCTACAAATCCTAATTATGAATTTGTTGTAAGAGGCGACGGAGTAGATGAAATTACAGACCTAACAGGTGATGAAAAAGTTATTTGTATTCTTGCTGATGACGAAGCAACACCACTTTTCTACCCTTATGAAGAAGAGCATGCCTTTGAAACCGCTGGCCTCGTTTGGTCCTCTTCACCATCACTTCCCACTGGAATGGCCTTTGCCACAACAGCTGACGAAGAAGGACAAATCCTAGGTGTAGCAACTGGATATAATGAGCTTCAAGCCTATTCAATTTCAGCCACAAACCCAATTACGGGAACAGTAGCTACGGGTCAGATAGAGATCGCTTCATCGACTCCATTAAAGTTAATTCTTGACGCTAATACTGGCAATGACGATGAAGATGCTTTTTTCTATACACAGTATTCAAGCGCCTCCTTTACTGCTGTCGTTGCAGATGCCAGTAGCCTTTTACCTAATCACTATATTGTTAATCAAGTAGGAGCATTGGCCCTTATTGAACATATCGATTACTCAAATAATAAAATTCAATTAACTATAAAGACACCCACTGCAGATGTATCGACAAGTTTCTTTGTTGAAGGCGATAGCATCGATCAGCTAAATCCTGATCAAGTAGCCGCTGCCGCTAGAGTTTTTAACGCTTCCATTACGACTTTAGACAATTTTTATGCTGTTTTTAAAACAGGATCAAGTATCGGTGGGACTGGTAATGATGACTTTGCCCTTCATTGGGATGCAGCTTCTGGATTTGTCAGTTCAACAGTAGCTGATGGATTAACAGCCGCCAACGGTGAAGAGATTGATAAGTGGATCCGTTGTTCATACACTCCTTCAATCGCAGCTTTTGGAATTGATTTTCTAAATGGCGAAGACGCAACAATTACTCAATTTACAGACATAGATAACTGGGGAGCTAATATCTCTGGACGCGCAAACTATGTCCTCGGAGCCTTAGATAGAGCCTGTGAATTTAACGGTACTGTAACGGCTCCTTTCAATCTGACTCAAGTGACTACTAAGGTTTATACATATTCAGGTGAAGAAGCTACGACTAGCTTTAAGGTTCAAGCTGCTGATATTCACCAACCAAGACCTTTGACAAATACTTCTGAAGCCGAAGAAACTAATTTCTTTTTTCATTACCAATACCAAGGGACGAGCGCCTCTGATACAACAAATCTAATTATAACTGTTGATGATGTTACCTCATTTAAATACAACTCTCAGACACCTGATGAAAATAAGGTGTCAAATGGAAGAGGTACAAGTGCGGTCATTACTTATATTGATGTAACAAACAAAAAGCTCTTCGTTACTATTGAGAACAAGTTCTCTTACGCTTTTGTAGTGGGCGACCGTATTGATAATTCAGGTACCTTTCTTTCTAGCGAAACAACAGTTGCAGATATTGAATATACATTCGAGCTAGGTAAAGCTGCTGGTTCTACTACATACTTTGAGCCTAAGATCGCCTTAGTAAAAGCCGTAATGCCTATCGATATTGATGCTACTGGATTAATCATCACTCCTTTTGGGGCCAATGAATTTACTAGTGAATTTCTAAAGCAAATTAATGTCAATGGATCATTCTCTATCTTAGGTGATGATGGCTCAGTTCAATCAAGAACAATTTCAGCTGTTGATTTATCAGCTAATGCCCATACAGTTACGGTTTCATCAGCTTTTACAAATGGTATTCCAAGTAATGTAAGTCAACTTGCTTACGTATCTCCATTTGAAAATGCCTACGAAGCAAGTGCCAACCAAAATGTTGGTTTCTGTGATGCTGGTGATGTTGGTGCTGGATGCGCCGGCGGAAACTGTCGTACTTTAACAACTAAAGCACTTTGTGAAGCTGATGGTAACTACACTGGATCTGCTACTGGAATCAGATGGATTTCGGAAAAAGGAAATATTAGCTATTCTATTGATAATTACTCAGGAGTCTCAACAAGTACTTGTGGAACTCGCTGCGATACTAATGACCAAGTCCTTGCAGGAACAACAGGAACACCTCAGATTGTTTTCAAGCCAGGTTCAAAGATTACTGATGATAATCATGGCCGAATCGCTATCGTAAATGATCTAAACACCTTACTTTCATCTCAAGAATTTATCATCACAGCAACTGGCTATTCAGGAAATCAGACTTCGACGAACTTTAAGTTCTCTGTTAGTGCTCCTCCTGCGAACCTTTCAATGAATAGAAACCTTCTTCTTAATGTTCCAAGTGGATCGGCCTTTCAAATTGGCTCTTATATCTCTAGTAACAATGCCGATGCAGGAACAGGGATTATTAAAGATATTATTACTGCTGTAGAAAATGGTTATGATTACTTAGATATTCAAATCATTAAGGGTAAGTTCTCTGAGTTTGACGATTTAGATAATAGACCTAATTTTAGCTCACAACAAACCTATGTTTTAGGTGGCGGGGTTATTAAGTACAATGCCGCAGTAGAGCTTGCTTCAATAGCCGATGCTCAGGAATTTGATGACGAACTAAAGTGTACTACTAATAAAAGATACAATCGATTCATTGATGGTGAAAATACAGACTTTGATGACGATGCCGCTAATGCTGGAACTGCTGCAAGAGGCACAATTGCTTATCAATGGGATAGTTTTTCAGGTGATACAAGTCAGTTAAGACCAACAGCAAATAACAGAGTCTACCTTCAAGTAGAAAGAGGTGAGATCAATACTACGGATACAATCAATGCAGCCAATTGTTCAAATGCTGGTGCCTTTGACCAGGGGGCAAATGCTATCTCTGAGATCATTGCCGACAATATGTATATTGAATATGCGGCTGATGCAGATTTTATTACTGGTTTAAATATAACTTCTGATGATGGAGCTAATCGCGGTGCAGGTGTCATTCATAGCACAACGGCTACAAACACAAGAGCTTATATTGGACAGTACTATCATGCTGCTGATGGAATATTCCTTACTACTCAGAACATAGATAATATCAATCCTTATGTTGGACCTGAACAAGCGATTACTAATACAGGGCTTGATCACACCTTTTATTTATATAGATACGAAGAAGCAAGCATCGAGTTTGATTTAAGAATTGGACTAGATGCAAACGGAGCAGTTCCAAGTGATACGATCATTGAATTCTTAGAACAAGATGGTGGTGGGTACTGTACTCCTGGAAGTGTTGTAACAACTTGTGCTGTTGGAAACGCTGACTGTTCAAGCCATACGACAAGAACTCAATGTGAAAGCGATACTAACTTCACTCTTACATTTCCTGAAGGAACTATAGGTGGAGTTAAGTGGGTTCCTACAGAAGCGGCTATTGTTCCTACAGGGCTAACCTTTGATACTACAAATGGAAGAATCTTCGGTACTCCTGATGTTAATGCTGATAAACAAAAATACACCATTAGAGTAACGAATCCTTATGGGTCTGTTGAACATGATTTCTCTCTTAAAGTTTATGATAAGTACGAAGTAACTTTAACAAATACTGCACAAGATCCTAAGCCAGACTCTTATTCAATCCATCAAATTGGTTTTGGAATGGCCTCTGTTCCTTGTAGAGTAACTCAAGAAGCCATTGATACTGCAACTGCAGGTCACGTCAATGCCTCTGATGTTATTGACTTAACTTGCGTCCTTGATGCCGGTGAATCTGACTTACACACCTTTGGGCTTAAATTAACAATTAACTCTGGTGATGGGATTTGCTCTACTGTTGATCATTATCCAACCAGCTTTTTTACTTATCCATACGTACAAACAGCTTCACAGGTAGTTATCAATTCTGGAGACTATACAGAACCACTTTGTGGAGCACAGCCTCAAAACCTAAGAACTGGAACATCTGTTGTAGCAGGAACATATATTTCAAATGCTGCTCCTCCAGCAACTGCTCAAGACTTTACTTTTGATGGCTATGCGGAATTTGGTGATCTTTGTAAAAGTTCAGCAGTGGGAAGTGATTATACAGATTTAAATGCTGCTTTTCCAAACTGTGATGATGGTCAAGTTAATCATCCTACTCAGTTATACACGCTCTCACCTTTTCTCTGTGAAGATGGTGGTGGTACTGCAACTGCAGATAATACTCCTCAAGACTGTAGAGATAATAATGGAAGTTGTGACAATTCAGACCCTTTAAATTGCGACTCTTCTTGTGCTGCAGATTGCTCCACATGTACTACTGAAATTGCTTGCGAAACTGGCGGTACGAATAGTTGGGTCTTTGCTGGTGCTCATAACGACGCTAGTTTTGCCGTACCTGGGGCACTTGCTCCTCTGAGAGAATGTGTCGTCTCAGCCGTTACGGCCTCTGCAGTTGAACCAACGGCCTGTGGTGGATCCCCAGGTTCATGTATGGCGGGTGCTTCAAAAGATATCTTTACTGATGAGCAAACCTTTCAAAAGTTTTATCAAGTTCATAGTACTGTTGGTAATACACCTGTAGATATCGTTTATGCTTCTCCTAGCAGTGAGGGCCATGCCACCAACTTAAAACTTGCAAACTATTCGAATGAAAACTTGTGTATCACATCTGACTACGCCTTTGATTGGACGAACTTCATTCGAAGTGGAGCCGATACTCCTAACGGTGCTGCAAACCCTTTTGCTGGTGGTAGAAATTATTATGAGTATTCATGTAATGGTGGTGCCGGAACAATCGCAAGAATTAGAATGCTCGTTAGAGACTTTGATAATACTTATAAAGTAACTGATCTCATTGAGAGACTAGATCTTCCAAACGCGGATAATGTAATGGATGATCCTACTGGTGGAACGGAATTCTGTTCTTTCCCTGGCTGTAATAATCGCAGTGATTGGGATAACTTCTCTCCCACAAGTTCTTCTTGCGGAAATGCTGACTTAGACTTCGATTTCACACAGCCCGATTTATCAGTGGAAAATTTCCCGAGAGAAGCACTCTAAACAATACGACCAATCAAATCAAAATCTAAACTTTCGGTGATCTCGACTTTTACGAGATCGCCTACGTTTAAGACCTTATCGTTTGTATCGTTGATGATCACTTTCCCATCAATATCAGGAGCCTGTCCCTGATGACGTCCTTGAATAAGAAGCTCAGTTTCTTCATGCTCCCCTTCAATTAGAACTTCAAGGGTTTGCCCAACGAATTCTTGATTAAGCTCTCTAGAGATTTCTTTTTGAACTGAGAACAAGCGGTCAAAACGCTCATCAATAACCTCTTGAGAGACCTTATCCTTTAATCTAAAGGCCGGTGTTCCTTCTTCGTCTGAGTAACGAAAGATACCAAGATGGTTAAAGCGGGCTTTCTCTACTCCATCTAGAAGCTTTTGAAAGTCCTCTTCAGTCTCCCCAGGAAAACCAACAATGATTGAAGTTCTTAAAACTATCCCTGGCACTTTTTCTCGTAGCCTAGTGATTCTTCTGAGGATCTCTTCCCCTTCAATCTTTCTATTCATTCTCTTAAGAACATTTGTACTAAAATGCTGAACTGGTGAGTCTAGGTACTTTGTAATCTTCTTAGAGTTAGCTAAGATGTCCATAACTTCTTCAGTTAGTTCATCTGGGTAGAAGTAAAAAAGCCTAACCCAATCAATCTCTTCGATTGTATCAAGACCTTTTAAAAGCTCTGGAAGATTATTATTCTCATCAAGATCCACTCCGTAGTCAGAAAGATCTTGAGAGATGACATTAACTTCTCGAACCCCACTTTTTGCAAGAATCTTTGACTCTGCTACTAGAGACTCTACACTTCTCGAACGAAGCCTTCCTCTAATAGTAGGGATGATACAAAAGGTACAATTTCTATTACAACCTTCACTTACTTTTAGCCAGGCCATATAAAAAGGAGAAGTATTTAGTCTTGGATCAAATTCTGTGTGAATAAACTTTGGAATCTCAACATGGCTTTTGGCCTCAAGCCTTCCATCTTCAAATGCTTTAAGAAGCTTAACAATCTTATAATACTCACCAGTGCCAATAATAAGATCGACTTCAGGTAAGTCTGTCTCTAGATCCTGCGCATATCTTTGGGCCATACAGCCAGAAACGACGAGGGCCTTACAAGATCCTTTGTCGCTATTTTTATAATCCGCTAGGTCTAAGATGGTTTCAATTGATTCGGCCTTAGCCGCTTCAATAAAAGAACAAGTATTGACCACAATAACTTCTGCCTCTGACGGATCTTCTGAGATCGTAAAACCATCGAGTCCCATATAACCAAGCATGACTTGGCTATCGACCAAGTTCTTACTGCAGCCTAGAGAAGTAAAGTGAAGGGTCTTCTTTTGAAAAAGAACCTCGTTAGAAGTGTCAGTTGTTTCGGTAATATTCATCATAAGGGGCTTTGTAGTACAGGAAAGCTACTTTGGCATCTTTATCTGAATATTTTACTCACTCAAGGCCCTGTTATTCGGTAAATTAAGCCTGTAATTTCAATAAGTTGATTAATGAACTAAACTAAACTTGATGAAACTTTTCTTATTCACTTTTATTTCTCTTTTTTTAGGCTGCTCGAGCACGAGCCTTACCTCACCCCCTCATCAAGATGATATGAAGGCTTTAGCTAACAAGCTCTCTAGGATAACAAGTTTTGACGCCCCAGAAGATCACGACAACAGCTCCTATGCCCTACTCTTTCTTAAAGCAAACAGCCTAGTCAGCAAGGGCCAAAATACTGAAGCCTGTCCTTATTATGAATTTCTCTCAAAGAATGAAGTCTTTGTTTTACAAAAACTAGCCTGGGTTAGAGCTCTTGGAACCTGTCACTATTCTAAGGATCAGTTAGTTAATACCTGGGAAAGAGAAGACCTTATTATCCCAAAGTGGCTAAACGAAGAGTATGTAAATACCTCCTACAGCGTGGCTAAGAAAAACAAACTAAGAAAGTACGAGGCCATCTTTATTTCTAAAAAGTCTCGCTATGAAAAAGTTAAGAAAGAAAGGTTAGAGCTTTTAAAGAATGCCCATAAAATATCAAAGACCGCAGGTGATAGTGAACTAGAAGATGAACTCCTTACAAAGATCCATAGACTCGCTCCTAGGCTTATGAACGATATTCACGAAAGTGATCGTTACAAAGTAGGTCGTGACTTTGAAAACATAAGAGACTTTGATAGGGCCCGTATGTTTTACCGTAAAATCATAAGAGACCCCTCTGTAAAGTTAAAGACAAAGAAGATGGCCTGGAACCGTTTACGCCTAAGCTATAAACTTCAAAGACAAAAACCTACCTACGTTCAAAAAACCCTAAAGATGGTTAACTTCTTTAAAAAAAAGCTCATCAATAAGCCTAAAGATAAAAGAATTAAAAGAATCTGGGTAAACACTTCGATAAAGTACTCTAGAGCGCTTTGGACTCTACATCAACGAGATGAAGGAAGAGCCGTATTAAAGAAGCTTCTCGCTTTCGGTGTTGAAGACAAAGAACCTCTCGTTCAGATTCATTGGATCCTAGGTAAGATGAAAGCTGAAGAAAAACTCTTTGAAGATGCTATCAAGCGATTTGAAAAGGCGTCAGATCTAAGAACCTCTAATCAAAATTTCAAAGAGAGAATTGCATGGTCTCTAGGTTGGAACTATTATTTACTCGATCAGTTTCAAAACACCATCGATTACTTTAATAAGTACATGGATGAAAATGAAGAATCAAGATTCAATCTAAAACTGAAGTTCTGGATGGCGAAGTCATATTTAAAGATTGGCAAGAAAGGAAGAAGTCATAAAATTCTGTCTCAAATTGCTAAGAATGACCCTTTCGGATACTACGGAATCATATCAAATATAGAACTTGAAAGAGGCTTCTCCCCGATTGAAGTCGTCAATCGAGAGAAGCACTATTATGACTCGACTCTTGAATGGCTACTTAGCTTAGGGGAAACTAAGCTTGGTGAGAATTATTTAAAGTCTATTCAGGGCAAGTTTAGGTCAAAGAATCAAATCACTCAGCTTCTTCCTCTTTATGAAAAGTTAGGCTGGTACGAAGGAGGAATCTTTAAATTCTTTCGCATCAAATCAAGTGAAAGAAATAGTATCTTAGAAGATCATATCTCTTCAGCCTTCCCTATTCCCTATCAAGATCAATTTGTTAAGGCTGGCCTAAAGTATAATATTGAGCCAGGAATTCTTTTTTCAATCTCAAGACAAGAGTCAGCTTTTAACCCAGTAATTAGATCCGCTGCCGATGCCTTTGGTCTAATGCAGCTCATCCCAGAGAGGGCCAAGGAGCTAGCCGTTAGGCATGATATTAACTACAAAGTCTTAGAGGACCTCTATAATCCTGAGATCAATATTTCTCTTGGAGCGGCTTTATTAAGCGATTTAAAGACAAAATTTAAGAACAACTTTATTCACTTTGTAGCCTCTTATAATGCAAGTGAAAGTGCTGTTAATAATTGGTTTAGACGCTATTGGAAGGGAGACCCTTATCAATTCATAGAAACAATCCCTTATGAAGAAACACAGAAATACGTAAAGCTCGTCTTCAGGAACTTTATTACCTATAAAAGAATGCTAAGTGAAGATGAGTTTGAAATGACCTCAAAGGTATTTACTGATTTAGAGTCTATTGAGAAACCCTAGTATTCTTAGGTGCCTTGAAAACAAAATGACCTTTTTTAAAGCCAGGATTAATCACAATCTTATTTAAGAGTAGCCTAACTTTTGATTTATCACTCTTAGTTAGAACTACGTTTGAGATATTCTTAAAGCTGTTTTCACCATTGAATTCTAGATAAGCAGAAAGAATACCGATTCCTTTTTGATTTTCTTTACTGAGAACTAAGTCCATTCCTTTATCTTTTTTAGAAACACTATAGTGCTTATTAGACTTCATTCCTTTTTTAAGAAGGTCAAAGAACTTAACTAATGAGTTTTTATTCGTCACTGAAATGGTCAACTCTCCAGGCTCTTCATCATCCCATGGAGCAATATAATACCAACTCTTCTTTGGATTACTTACAAAGATGATCTTATCAGGATGAGTTGCTTCAAACCATAGATGCCCAGGGTATCTATAATCGATTCTCCCTTTCATCTTCTTCTCAACACCAGTGACTGATGATTTTATGACTTGAGAGAAATCAGCATTAAAACTTTTAGGAAGGAAGCTGGTTGTGCGAGCACTTAAATCGTGCCCGCCACCGACTAGAAAACTAAAATAAATAGAAACAGTAAGGATCAATTTCATTAGTGAAGTTGAACACTTACTGCTTTCGAAACACCAGCCTCTTGCATGGTTACACCATATAGAGTGTCGTTCAATTCCATTGTCTTTTTATTATGGGTAATGAGAATAAACTGACTCTCGTTACTCATCTCTCTGAGTAGTTCGTTGAACCTTCCTACATTTGCATCATCTAATGGGGCGTCGACCTCATCGAGAAGACAAAATGGAGAAGGCTTAACTAAAAAGATTGAGAAGATCAAACTAACAGCAGTTAGAGCTTTCTCTCCACCTGACATCAAGTTGATATTTTGCATCTTCTTGCCAGGAGGCTGGGCGATAATATCGACACCACATTCAGCATCGTCAAGATCACCCTTCACTTCAAGGCGAGCATTCCCACCACCAAAGATGATAGGGAAAACTTTTTCAAATCTAGTATTCACTTCATGAAAAGCAACCTTAAATCTCTTTCTTGATTTTTCATCAATATGAGCAATGGCCTTTTCTAAATCTTCAAGTGACATTCTAAGTTCGTTTTCTTGAATCTTGAGGAAATCAAATCTCATCTTCTGACGATCATAATCTTCAATGGCCTGCCAGTTAATATCACCTAGATTATTGTATTCTTTTTTGTATTGCTTATATTTATAAGAGCAGTCTTTTAAGTCCTGCCCATAACGACGGTTAAACTCATATTCATTAGCTGCAATCTTGATCTCACCTTCTTCTGTTTCCATGACATACATAGAAGAAATATCAGTTAGGTGTTCATAATCAACTGCTTCGTAACCTAAGAAAGTTCCAAGAACTAACCTAAGATCAATTCTATATTTCTCAAAGATATCTCTAACAATTTGCTCTTCTTCAGTCAGGTAATGCTCTAACTTACCTTGTCTTTGAACAATTTCCTTATCAGTCTTATTAATATCTTGATTCAGCTTCTTAACTTCTTCTTCTCTATCTGCCATTCCCTGAAGGAGTACAGCGAGATCATCTTTCATTCCACTAAGAGTTTCTTCTCTAGCGCCAAGATCTGTTGAAGTATCCATATTTGATTGCTCTAGTTGCTCTAGATCAATCGCAATTTCTTCTACTTCTTTTTGATAAGCAGCAATAGACTCATTAATGGTCTCATCTTTTTGAGCAAATCTTTCTAATTGGGCTTCGATATCATCAAGCTGGCTAATAAAGCCTTTCATTCTATCGTTGAAAGAATCTCTCTCAGCTTTCTTTGCAAGAAAAATATCTCTATCTTCTTCGTACTTAACCTTAAGCTCACTTAGAGTTGAATCTCTCTCTTCTAAATAGGCCTTCTTATCTTCGACTCTTTGATTATAGTCACCATGAGACTTAGAGATTTGTTCTTGTTCTTCAAGTAGCTCTAATCTTTCTTTGGAAGTTTCGTTCTTTCTATTCTTAAGAATATCAAGTCTTGAATTTCCTGTTTGCATTGTATCGAGCTTTGATTCTAGAGCCGATTTTTTTCCTGCTGAATCGGCCATAGCCTCAGAGGCTTCATCTCTTAAAGTCTCAAGCTCTGACCTTTTTTCAGTTAAAACAACTTCAGCTTCAGTAACCTTAGTTTGCAAGGCATCTACTGTCTCTGTAAGGCTTACTAGTTTAGTATCAAGCTCAGTTATACGATTGTTTCTCTCAACCACACCTTGAGTCGTATCTTCATCAGAGCCAAGACTTAAGACTTTTGCTCCACCAATATTTTTAACAGCTGTTTTACCATCGAAGCTAGAGATAGCTTTAAACCTCATCTCTGGGTTTAATGAATTGAAGATATCGTTATCAATATTATTTGTTAAAAAGTAACCAGAGAAGATTGAAGTTAAATGCTCATACCCTTCTTCAAGCTGAACAACATCTTTTAGTCCTATTAAATCATTACAACCAGCAAGACTAAGCCTTTCAAGTGATTCTTCTGAAACCTCAAAAGCAGAACCTGGTTGAAGAAACTCAAGTCCTCCCACCACTTCTTGATTCTTAATCCAATCAAGTAATACTGAAGGACTAACTTCTTTAGAAACTAAGGTTTGTAAGAAGTCTCCAAGGAGAGCTTGTACTCCACCAGTGTATTTATCATCACACTTAACAAGTGTTCCTAGTAATTGGTAAGCCTCTGTTTCAGAGTCTTTAAGAAACTGGGTTGAGCCTTCTGTCACACCTTCAAGGGATCTATTGATCTCTCTTAAAGACTGTAACTTTGATTCCGTTTGAATAAGTTCTTTAGATTTTTCTCTAGAGTCTTTTTCAAGGTTTTGAAAGTCTTCAGATAAGACTTTCACTTCTTCTTTTAAGCTCGCTTCTTTCTTTGATAACTCTAAGCTTAATGCTTCAGCCTGAGCAACTGACTCTCTTTCATTGGCAATCTTCGTTGAAAGACCTGAATACTCAGTTTCAACAGATTCAATTTCAGCAGTCCAGTCTTCAATATTTTTAGAGAATTCTTCTAACTTAGAAGTATTTCTAAACATCTTCTGATCAATATCTTGAAAAGAGTTTCTCATCTCTTCAATCTCTTCTCTAGCTTGGTCAACTTCTTGATTCGCTAGTAGGTACTGATCTTTTAATTCTTCAACGGCTATTTCATGAGCTTCAAAATCATAGGCTTCATTTTCAGAGGCTCTGATTTGTTCTAACTCAGCATTAAGCTCAGTTTTTTTACTTAAGCGGTTTTCGATATCATTCTTAAGTTCTTCAAGCTCAATTTGCTTATCTTCAACTAATTTTTCTTTTTGTGTAATTGATTCAGCCAAGTGATTCAGGCGTTCTTCGGAAGCCGCAAGAGTTCTTGAAATTTCATTGTATTCTTTTTGAAGAGTATCTAAGTCAGATGTCTTATCGTCTTTAACAAGCCTCTCATCACCAAGACTTACCTCAAGAGAACTTTTTCTTGTGGTCCAGTTCTCAATATCAAGAGTCTTCTCACTAATGAATACTCTGGCTTCTCTAAAGTCTTTTAAGTGCTCAAAGATCTTATGAGAATTAACAACCATCTCATTTCTTTGAATCTTACCCTTAAGTGTTCTCGCTCTTTCAGCTTTTTCAGCTTGCTTTTGAAGGGCCCTAAGGTTTTTCTCAATCTCTGATTGAAGATCCCCTAACCTGTTAAGGTTTGATTGAGTCGCCTCAATCTTTCTCATAGACTCTCTCTTACGAATCTTAAATTTGGTAATCCCAGCCACTTCTTCAATCATTGTTCTTCTTTCAACTGGCTTTGCTTGAACAAGTCTATTGATCTCACCTTGAGCGATAATCGAATAAGACTTAGCACCCGCACCAGTATCCATAAAAACTTCTTGGATATCTTTTAGTCTGGCAGGCTCGTTGTTAATTCTGTATTCAGAATCTCCATTTCTATAAAGCTTTCTCGTTAACTGAATCTCAGAAGGAGAAGCTACTTTATTTCCAATATGAATATGTTTTCCATCTGTATTTTCTAAAACAAGAGAGGCTTCAGCCCATGTAGCGGGATTATACTTTGAAGAACCAGAGAAGATCACGTCCTGCATCTTGCTACCACGAAGGTGCTTAGCAGACTGTTCGCCCATTACCCAAAAAAGGGCATCTACAATATTTGATTTTCCACAACCATTAGGTCCAACAATACCTGTAATTCCATCATCAAATTCAACTACAGTTCTGTCTTTGAAGGATTTGAATCCTTGAATAATTAGTCTCTTTAATTTCACGAGCTCGTCCCTTTGCTGTGTGCGTAATTAAAATGCTTTTTTGTGTGTGTTTGCCTTTAAATCGTGTCACAACTGCTTCAAATAGTACAAGATTTTTTCGCTCGGTTAGTTGATGTAACTCCCTTTAATATAAGGCCTTCCGAGCATTCTTACATTTCTAATTGAAGGCCCATTTATACAATTTTTGGCCTTGACATCAAGTGGTTCTGTAGGGGCAACCGAGTATTTTACTTAGGTATTAATTAGGGAAGGAAAAACAAAGATCGGAAATGCTTATAACTACTTATTAATGAAGAACTCATAGGCATAGACATCTGATTTCAAGATTGAGGAAATGGTCTCTCTAAGGCTTTGATGCTGCTTAAGCTCATCGGCGAGGCGCGAAACAAATCTAAGATGTGAGCCTTGCTTGGATCCCTCTTTTTTCTTTTCGATCTTAACACGATGTCCTGTAAAGAACTCATAATAACGGCTTACGATACAGCTATAAACTTCTGGTACCCCAACTAGGTATTCTCCTAAGTCATTTAAAGAATCTAGCTTCTTATTGTGTAACCTTCCTTGAAGATCTCTGTAGATAAAAGCTCCCGAAGGTAGCGATAAATGAAAGTCCTTAGAGTCTTCATCATGTACTTCAGCTTTTAAGTCTTTGTGATGAAACGACCTCATATGCCGAGAGTGTAGTACTTCTCCAGGAACCTCGAAGCTATTGGTTTGGAAGGATTCAATATTTCTAAGAAGTCCTGAAAGCGAATCCATTGTGTAGTGGCACATCATGCAATTGGTTTTTCTTTTAAAGGGAATTGTAGAGTTCTTTTTTACAAGACCTAAGACATCCTTCTTTCCTATAACAGGGAGGTCTCGGCAAAGAAAATTTGTTAAGATCGACTTTGACCAAGCTCTGTTCATTTTTACTTTTCCATCACTTTTCACACCCATATCTCTATTGGCATAGGCTAAGAGATACTGCTGAGAGCCGAGCACGCCTCCCCCGAAGTGTTTGTGAATCTTGACGTCTTTCTTAATAGCCTTAGTGGGTCTATGACCTGGAACATAAGCTGAAATTTTATCCCGCTCTATGGGAATTCTTCTTATGCCGATTAACTCTCCCCTTTCTACTAATTGAGGACTCCAGGGATCATTTATTTTTTTGTCATCTCCAAGCCTCCACTCCCCGCTTTTCTTTTCAAACCTTTGTCCATGAACAAAGGCACTAAAATAAGTGCTTTCAACTTTGCTCAATCTTATGCCCTCGAGAGGTTGATTAAACTTAAAAATATCTTTGAAAGAAAAATCTTCATCGAAAAGCGATAGAATATAATAATAGGAAACTCCATACTGATCGATCACATCTTGAGTGGCCCAATCTTGATTAGCGCGAAAGAAATCAAAGGGGATGAAAAAACTATAATGAAGTCTTGAAAATTGATTAATGATCTTTATTTGTTCGTTGCTGTAGTTTATTTTCTTATCAAGTACTAGCTTGGTATTTTTGAACATTTCTAAGCATGAATGAATAGCTTCTTCCCTTGAATGAAATTTTTTCTTATTAGTTGGCAGGCTTCCCGTTAAGTGCGAATAGCACCTCATGTAAAGCTCATCAGGTGATATCTTCTTAGGTTGATAATGATTTTCTAATTGAGATGTTCCACTATCAAGGTCATCGATCCAATACTTTATGGAAAGAACATCATTCCAAGGTAACTTTTCATCAGGCGGCATTTGATCTTTTGTAAGGTTGGCATAATCTAACACTTTATAGAAAGCTGACTTATCAGAACGACCAGGAACAATCTCACTCGTGGCCAAGAATTGAGCCTCTGAAGAAAGATCGTAGTCTTTATGACATCTATAACAACTTTCTCTAACTATTCTTTGTACATTTTTAAATGACGAATCAATAGGCTGAACGACTTCTTCTTTTTGACAAGAGAGTAACAAGAAAAGGAGAATTGTTATTTTTAGTATTGCCATAAACCCGTTTTGCAAACAAACCTAACCATTATGACAAGTTTTTCGTTGCTGTTTAATCTCTCTATATCATTCACAAATTTCTCAAAGCTTTTCTTATTTATCTTTTTACCAGGATAAAACAATTCAAGAATATCTTGAATCGAATAGTCTTTAGGAAGATTTTTCGATATGTAGGAAATGTTCTTTTCATTTTCGACTAGATGATCGCAACTAACTCTTAAGTTCACCTCTCGCAAGAAACTGACTCTTCCTGTTGATAAAAAAGTTTGATTTAACCTATTAGAGTAACAGTGATCATTAGGGGTTAGAATTCTTGCTTCGCCTCCCTTCTCTTTTTTGTATAAATCACTATATTCATCGCACGGTCCCCCAAAAAGGGAAACTTTTGAGAGGATAAGCTCGTCTACTATGTCTTTATTATATTTTGATGATCCAAATACTTTTAAGAGCTTCTCAGAAACAATAAAACGCGTGTCAGGTCTACTTAAAAACCTTTCACCAGATGAAACCTTCAAGCTTAGAAGGCTCAAGCCTAAGATAATAAAGCTTATCTGTGATCTAGACATTCTCACACTCGCTTAAGTGAGAGATAACCTTTCCCCCTGCTATTTTCTTTACTAAGCTTTCATCTTTAGGAGTCGAGCTTGGGATTTCCAGAATAGAGGCTAGTGAAGAAGCTATATTTCCATAAACAAGATGTTGCCCGTCTAGCTCTTTAATAGTGGCAGACTCTCCCCATGTACCACTATTTTTGAACATATTATCACTTGAATTAATCTTAATATTACCGCGAATATTAAACCCCTCGAACATCCCTGAGATAAGAGTCGAGGTATGGCCATTCCATCCATGCTCAGAGCCACTTAAGTTAGGATTAGGTTCACGGTCAAACTCCGAAACTAAATGGATAAGGGTTTTATCGAAGACCGAGGAGTTAGAATTAAAGGGTGTTTCTTTTAATCGTAAAACGAATTCGCTTAAGCATGAAGCAAAGGTAAACCAAAAGACATTAGCGTATAAGAGATGAGGAACTTCACCTGAGAAGTGAGGGTCTAAATCAAAGAAATAGTCTTTCTTACTTCCATTGGTTAAGTTGAACTTCTTTCCTTTCGAGTATTTTTCAAAGTCATCTTCAGATAGGCAATTCTCATACTTTAAGTTTGTTATTGTATTTATCTCTGAAGCGACACAACGGCTCATCCCATTAAGAACGAGAAGCTCTGTCAGTGCAAACTGCTCAGCAAGACTATCAATACGCGATGTTTTAAAAGTATCTCTTAGATCTTCTCCACCAAGGTAGTAGTCTTCATTCTGATAGCGCTTGGCAAAATCTGTATCTACTTTCTTTGTTGAATCTAATCCTGAGATTTTTTTATCAGTTACGCCCTTAATATTCTTACTTAAGAGGCATTGCTTAATGATTGAATCATATTTTTTAAATATAGCGGGGTACTGAGAGATAAGTTGTTCAATCTTACTCTTTGAAAGTTTTCTAATCTTATCTTGATAATTTAGCTGCCTTTTTTGAATATTCTTAGGAGCATTGTATTTTAAGAAATCAGAAATTCCATGTTCAACAGCCTCGTTCCAATCATGATGAAGAAAGTTTCCAAAAAGGTCTTTAGCGACATCCCCTTTAGGCATTATATTTATGGGAGGGACATTATTTTTAGATAAGTATGAAGACAAAGCATTTGAACTTAATTCAGACTGACCGAGTAAGTTTATCGAAGGTAAGGCCCTATCAGAAAAATCTGTTAAGGTTCCATGGAGTGAAGGAACATTGAGACTAGGCATCATAAGCCTACGGTTATTTATTTCGTGCCCATCTATCCCCATTTTAACACCTCTAAATATGAGTGAATTATCAAGGAGGTCAGTCATTAAAGGAATATTCTTTTCCCTAGGGCTAATAATCTTCTGAGTCCACAAAGGTGGTATCGAGATTCCTCTATACTTGGCCCATCCGCGCATAGATTTATAACCTTGAGAACTTACACCTGAAAAATGAGTTGCTGTCATCGGGTTAGACTGGAAAGAGGAGTTCTCTTTTGGCTTTAAGAATAAGTCGAAGTACCACCGAGGTGGAGCACCAAAGAAATTAAAGTGTACGTAGGTAGGACTATCAAGTTGTTGATCATTAACTGAAGAAAGCACTTCTGCAGCGCTCTGTGCAACAAGATCTCCAATAAAAGCTTTGCTCGTAAGATAGGTTAAGCCAGCACCCTTCAATGATTTTCTTAGGAATTCCCTTCTCTTAATCATAAATAAAATCTTATCACAGCAAGTGTGTAAAATTTAAGCTCATTTACTGAAAAACTGAAAGTTAAGAGGGATGTTTAAAAATGGTCGGAGCGACTGGATTCGAACCAGCGACCCCCTGCTCCCAAAGCAGGTGCGCTACCAAGCTGCGCTACGCTCCGACGAATGATCTTGGGACCTACAAACTAATGAATATTAAGAGAATTGGCAATTAATTTCATGCTCTTGAGGCAAAGAATTGCTGAGCTATCTTTACGGCCTTAGCCCTGTGGGAATTCTTCATCTTCCACTCAGGATTTTGGGCAAAACTACCTTTAGCATTGGCATTTTCCGGAATAAATACAGGGTCATAGCCAAATCCATCCAAGCCTAAGGCCTTATCAGAGATCTCTCCAAAACATCTACCTTCGAAGAAAAAGACTTCTTCAGGGTTTAGGTAACAACATAGGACACAGATAAAATGGGCCTTACGGTTAGGCTCAGATTCGAGATTCTTGAGCAGATGCTCATAGCGCTCGATGTCAGAGAGACCCTCTCCTCCATACCTAGCAGTCTTAATACCAAGCTCTCCAGGAAGAGCTTCAACAACTAAGCCTGAATCATCAGAGAGGATAGGGGCTTTAAATTCTTTATAATAGGCTTCTGCTTTTTTAAAAGCATTCTCTTGAAAGCTATCTCCATCTTCAACTACTTCAATTTTTTTAGAAGCAGCTTCTACACTGAGATATTTTTTATCAAAAAGTTCCGCGAACTCTTCTGCTTTATGTGAATTTCCAGAAGCCAGGATTAAGTTCATTAATTTAATACTTTCTCTTGAGCCGCGAAAACTGTTTTCAATGACTCAGCAGCACAATCTAAGAGTGCTTGAAGTTGTTCACCAGTAAAAGGCTTTTCTTCAGCTGTTCCTTGAACCTCAACAAATTTACCACTTTTAGTCATAACGATGTTCATATCTGTTTCACAAGTTGAGTCTTCTTCATAATTAAGGTCGGCTATAATCTTTCCGTTCCTATTGATTCCGA
This sequence comes from uncultured Halobacteriovorax sp., assembly GCA_913061265.1. Lineage (GTDB taxonomy): Bacteria > Bdellovibrionota > Bacteriovoracia > Bacteriovoracales > Bacteriovoracaceae. The sequence continues at coordinate 208,626 of CAJXVS010000003.1, forward strand.
CACTAATCGCTCCTAGAACTTCAGTAAGTGGATTTTCTTTTAAATCCCCTGAGTCCATTAGTTTTTTAATGGCCATGCTTAAAGCAACATAAGCGCCACTAATTGAAGTTGTTCTAGTTCCGCCGTCTGCGACTAAAACATCACAATCAACAACAATACTTCTTTCACCTAATTTTTCTAAGTCAACAACGGCCCTTAGGCTTCGCGCTATTAATCTTTGTATTTCGTAAGTTCGACCGCCTACTTTAGATCTTTCTCTTCTCATTCTTTCATGAGTTGAAGAAGGTAACATATTATATTCAGCTGTAACCCAGCCTTTACCAGTATCTTTTAACCAACGAGGAACACCTTTTTCTACTACGGCCGTAATATGCACTTTAGTATTTCCAAATTCAGCAATTACACTTCCTTCAGCATAAGGATTCATTCCCGTTGTAAACTTTACTTCTCTTGGCGTATTTCTTTCGATTAAACTCATTGATAGCTCCCACTTGTCATTTGCTCTCGAACATACAATAAATGACTAACTATGGAAATTAACCATCTTAAATTCGAATCATTGGACTCAACGCAAATATGGCTAAAAGAAAATATTATTAGCCACTTAGGCAGTAATACTCTTGTCTCTACGCGCATTCAATCGAAGGGTACGGGTAGACTAGGCAACCGATGGAATCAGTTTGGGGCTTCGCTAGCCTTCTCTCTTCTCTTAAAGCCTTGTGATCCTTTAACCCTAACCTCTCTTGAGATAGGCATTCACTTAGCCAGTTTTCTGAACTCAATGGATCAAAAGGTCCTTCTAAAGTGGCCTAATGATATTCTCATTAAGGAAGGTAATGGTTTTAAGAAAGTTGGAGGGATTCTTTCTCACTATCAAGGCCCTGAGGTTTTGATCGTAGGAATTGGTCTTAATTTGGAACTTTCTAAAGACGAAAGTTTTCAGGACAAAGATTTTAAGTTTCCCCCTGGCGCCTTAAACATGGACCTTTCAAGGCTTAAAGATTTCTATCACTCACTTCCTTATAAGTTTTATGAATATATTTTAAACAATCGTCTTCAATCAGATGACATCATATCTAAGTGGAATCAACTCTGTGCTCATAAAGATTTAACCGTAAAGATTGTAGATGGAAAGAGTTCTTACTCTGGTACCTTTGAAGGCATAGGTCCAAATGGAGAGGCCCTGGTTAAAGGGCCTAGTGAGTCTAAGAAATTTATTTCTGGTTCATTACTCTTTTAAAGAGACTGACTATTTTCTTTGATGTCTTTTATTTCACTTCTAATTAGGTTTTCAGCAAGGTCAGGAATGATCTGCCAGGCTACGTTTTCAATAGTTTCGATACAATGCTTTTCAATCAATTCACTAATCAGAGGCTTTATATCTTCAATGATCTTAGCAACAAGCTCATCTTTATTTATTTCAGATGAATTATTTGAACTAATGTTTTCCTCAAGTGGGGATTCAATATTTAAGGGCTCATACTCTCTAGTTTCTTTTTGAGGCTCAAGTGACATTCCCTCTAGAATGACTTCATCAGTCTGTCCCTCATCAGGCTCAGCGTGAAACTCTTCTTCATGTTCATCTTCTATATCATCTGCAAGACTAAGCTCTTCTCCAGAAGATTCGTCAGCTGCCCAAAAGTCATCAACTTCTTCTTCATCTTCTACGGCAGTGCTTAACTCTTCTGTTGGTAAAGTGAACTGTGGGTCTGTTTTTTCTAAATACTCTTCTTCATCGTCAGCTTCGTCTAAATTGAACTCATCTGTCGTTAAGAAAGCACTAGTAGGCTTATGATCTATTTCTTTTGAAACGTTTTGTTCAACGGCCTCTATTTCCCCTAGATCTGGGTAATCAAGGTCACTACCTAGTGGGAGGTTTTTTTCTTCTTCATGAACAATCTCAAAACCTTCTGAAGATACTGAAGATGAAACCTTCGGAGAAACAATCACTCCAGGTAAATCCATATCCATTTCATTTTGCTCATTACCTATTGGTCCAGGAACATTCATTCCCCACCCTTCTAAACTAGCAGCTAAAGGATTTTCAATTGTTTCTTTAGAGCCTTGAGAAAAAGAATCCCAAGATTCAGAGCTTTTATCAACGGGAGATGGGCTATCAACAACCCAACCATCACCATTTGAGTTATCTTCAATATCACTAAGGGTTATTTCTTCTAAATCATTTTCTAAAAAGTTTGATTCTGTCTCACCACTAAAAATTGATGCTGTTTCTTCACTAGCACTTGATTCTAAAAGTGTTTGAATTTTTTGAATAAATGAACTGCTCTCAAAAGGCTTAACAATTCGATCTGATAGACCAGAGTCATTGAACTTCTCTTCATCAACAGAGTCGAAAGTCCCTAAAAGTAGGATAATAGGAAGATCTGGAAATTGTTTCTTAGCTTCTTTAGCTACCTGGTAACCAGACTTAGATTCAGAAAGGTTCAGATCAAGAAGAAGGAGACTAGCTCCCCCTATAATCAATTGTTCATTTAATTGAGATTCGTCCTTACATTCAATTAGTTCATAATCATGGCTAGCTAAAGTAATGCTAACCACTTTTTGAACTGTAAGACTGTCATCTGCTACTAAAATTCTCTGGGTCATTTATTCCAAACCTTTGGAATATTTTCACCTATTTAGGCACAGTTCGGCAACCCAGATTAATACTGGAGAAGAATAGTAGATTGATTATCCATATTCCCGCGGCTATTCGCCAACTTGAATAGTTCCTTAACTTTCTGTCCGTCACTTGGGCGCTTTCTCTCAAGAGTAAACTTGATTTCTTCGGGGCTTAGACGAGAGTATACTCCATCAGTTAGCAAGATAAGAACATCCTCTTCTTTAATGCGAACTTCAGAGACTTTAAAATGAAGATCGTCAAAAAGGCCAAATCCGCTCATAGGCATTGATAGAAAGTGTTTCAAGTATTCATCTTGACCTAAAAACTCCATATTATCTGGAGACATGACTTGGCTTATATGACCATTTCTATAGAGAAATCCACTACAATTTCCAGTCCCAACGATGGTCAGAATGTTTTCAGATTGGGCCACTGCAATACAAGAAGCCCCACCTCTTTCATTCATCTCAGCTTTCGTGTTCTTATTCTTCAATTCTTCATGGGCATAAACCATCGCATTTACTAAGGCATTGCCTTCAATTAAATACTTCTGGCTAAAATAAAAGGGCAATGTCGCATCGGGATCGCCCCCAATCTTAGTATAGAAATTTTTTATGGTTTGTTTGATCTCTTGAACGGCCTTATCACCAATGGAGCTTCCACCAAAACCATCAAAGATAATATAAAGCTGATTGATTAAATCTATTTCAACATCGTCCTCATTGATTTGTAGATGGGGACCTTGATGGGTGTGGGCGGAATAACTTTTAAGCTTCATGCTTACCTCAGTCTAAATAATCTTTTAGTTTTTCTGATGCCTTTTTATAGTATTCGCTATCACTAGGAGAAACCTGCTGAACTTCTTGAAATTTTTCCTTGGCATCTTCAAAAAGACTCAAAGATTCAGCAATGATGGCCTCTCTATATATTTTCTTACTTCTATTTTTTAATCGTTCTCTAATTTCATTGCTCTCATCTAAGGCCTCTGCATTAGAAGGATCAGAGTTCATGATCTCAATGTATATTTCATAGGCACCTTTTAGATCTTGTCCTTCTTTTAAGCTTCGCGCCTTTCCTAAAAGAGGTCCTACAATATTTGAGAGCTTATCTTTAGATTCTGAAAGCATATTAGAACCCTCAGTCATAAGATCTTCATCAATATTTCTTTTTCTAACAAAGTCTTTTAATTTTTGAATCGCCTTGTACCATTCTTTATTCAGATAGAAGTTCTTACCAGGAGATAGAAGTTCTACTTGCCTCTTTCTTTCTGATTCAGCTTCTGCTTTTTTTAACGCAGCCGCTTGCTCTTTTCTTTCAAACTCTTCAATTCTTTGTTTCAAAATAGGAACATCAAAGTTCTCAGGATCTAAACTTAAGATGGTATCAAAGGTCGACCTAGCTCTTATGGCCTGATTATTATCTACAGCTTCTTTTGCAACAGCTACTAAAGTCTTAACTTTCTCATCTCTCAATTTTTTGGCAATCTCTTCTTTTCTCTTCTTTTCTTGCTCTTCTAGTTTCTTTAAACCATCTTTAGATAATTGGTATAATTGTCCCGAGCTTTTATAATCTTCTATTAATACAAAGATCTTATCGAATTCAGTAACCGCATCTCTATAGTTCCCAACCTCGAATTGCTCTTTTGCGAGCAAGTACTGAGCTTCAACGTATTCTATTTGTTCAGGAGTAAGCTTCTTTAGAAGCTTCTTCTTTTTAGAATTAGGATCATCTTTTTTATTATTCAAAAGGTTAGATTTTGTTACTGCCTTTTTTACTTTCTTCTTCTTAGTTTCATCACCCGAAAAGAGAAAAAGACAAACTATAAAAAGGACAACTCCGTAAATCAGATACTTTTTACGTAATTCAGGAGGCAAATTCTTAAAGTTTTTAAGATCTGCAACTAGGCCTTGGCTTTCAGTAGTTCCTTCTGCAACTTCTCCGAGTTCACCTTCAAAGTCTGCATCAACTTCTACAATTTCTTCGACTTCTACCATTTGATTTTCTTCAACAGGCATTAGGCGTTGCTGTTCTTCTTGAAGAAAGTCTGAACTAATCTTTACCGTTAGAGTTGTACCACCAATGATGATTTCATCATTATTAGTTAAGACTGATTTATTGATCCTCTCTCCATTGAGTAAGGTACCATTACCAGAATCCTGATCCTCTATAAAACAAGTGATATTATTCTTCTTTAAAATGGCATGAACACCAGAGACTTCAGCATCATTAAGAACAATCTGACATTTTTCAGGATCTCGTCCAATGCGTACTTCTGCCGTATCAATGACATATTTTTCATAGGGAGCGTGCTCGCCAAATAGTTCAAGTTCTATCTTTGCAAAAGCCTGAATGACACGCGTACTTTCGTCACCATCATCTTCATCATCATCATATGAATCAATTGCGTAATCATCGTCATTATTATCGTCAAAAGATGTTTCTGAATCATCACTATCACCAAAGAGCTCATCTTCATCTGAGCCTTCTTCTATTTCACTAACATCGGATTCAAAAGATTCATCATCTGAAGAAAAGTCATCTTCACTCGATTCAAAGCCTTCTTCAGAAAAGTCTTCTTCGCCTGCTTCATCACCTAGTTCACTTACTTCATTTGAATCAAGGGCTACGGTTTCTTCGTCGAAATCATCTAAGAGTTCCGTTTCATCAGAGAGTTCTGGTCCTTCATCAACTTCTTCATCAGCTTCAACTGGGATATCTTCCGGTGTTTCGGGAGCTACTAATGTAGGGATATTTACATTTAAAACATAAGGTCCAACAGTAATGATATCACCACTTTCAAGTATCTTATTTTCGTACGGAGTTCCATTAACTATCACTTTAGAGAATGGACTAAGTTGCTTTATATTCCAGGCTCCACTAATAAAGGAAACCTCTGCATGTTCTCTTGAGATCTGCTTATCATCTAAATGAACGTGGCAATCCGGCGATCTTCCTAAAAAGAACGTTGCATCGGAATCTAAGTTTCCAATTACCTCTGTACCGAGATTTACCTCTATTACAGATTGATTGTCTTTAAAAACACTTATGTTCACCTTTTTCCATTCCTAGTTTCTCTTCTACAAAGAAAATATTTTGTTCTGCTTCGTCTAACCTTAAGTCTTCCTTTCCAGCTTTTTTCACTTCATCTAAAAGCCTAACCACTGCACAATACTCAATGAGAGCGGCTTTATATTTAAGAGAGTCCACATCAATCTTAGCTTTCTCAAAATGCTGCCGAATTGTTTCATCGAAGCTTTGTTTTGCTTTACGCTCTAAGAAACTACAATAACCATGATTAGGAGCCAGTATTAGACAAAGGTTCAATTCTTCAATGGCCCTAAAATAGTTTCCTTCCCTATATTCCCTTCTCGCTCTATGAATAAAGGTATCTACCTTATCTCTCGTGTCTTTATCTTCAATCTTCTTTTGATCGTTATAAACCATATTAAGAGCTTCAGTTACTTCTTGAAGATTCTCTGTAGATTTCTTTTTCTTTTTCACTCCAGGATCACTTCCATCTAAGACAAAATAAACAAGAGCAAGGACTCCAATTAAGACAAAGAGTCTCTTCCTGCTTTTCTTTTCTTTCTCTTTTGATTTTGCTTTCTTAGATGATTTAACCTCTTCGTATTCATCATCGTCATCATCCTCATCATCTTCTTCAATGACACTTAAAGCCTTATTGTTATGAACACTGTATTTGTAAACAGTTTGCCCAATGATGATCTTATCTCCATCTATCAATTGATGCTGAGTAACCTTAAGATCGTTTATGATAATCCCATTTTGACTGCCAAGATCGGTGACAACATATTTCGCACCCACTTTCTTAAGCTCAGCATGGGCTCGGGAAGATTTCGCATCTAAAACTTGAACATCAGCTTCATCGCCTCTTCCCATTACGGCTCGTTTTCCACTGAGATAATAGGAAATACCTTTATTTTTACCCGTTAAACAAAGCAGACGGTAGTGCATACCTTCTTTAGAAGGTACGCTTAGGTCTTTAGAAATTTTAACCGCACTGCTTTTCATTTTATTTACTCATCTTTAACAAAGGTAATATAGAATGCTTTGGCAAAGCCATCTTTACCCATAAGGGAAGCAACATGAACTTGATGGGGTTGTCCCGTCAGCTCGTACTCACCTTCTTGATTAGTTCCTGCATTACTAGCTGAGTTTTCACAAAGATCTAGAACAGTAGCTGCAAAACCTTGCTCTCTAGCAACATCAAGCAGACTCATGCCTTCTGCAGCTGACTCTCGAATCCCTGTTAAATCTTCGGCCATCATATTTATGCTAATGACATTTTTCTCACTATTTAGAATCATCGCACCGCCATTCGCTCCTCTTAAGAACTCCTTCAAGGTAGCGATATAAGCTTCATCATCTTCTTCTTCTACAAAATCACCTTCTCCTCCCTCACTACTAAGTTCTCTCACCCGCTGCAAGACCGAGTTAATAGAATCTCTAAGTGGATCTAGAGATGACATCAGGTATTCGGATTCAAGGTTTTTTCTTTTTCCTCTGAGTGCTTCTTCAATTTGTAAACGAAGTTCTTCTAATGGTCTTTGAGTCATATAATAAACGATCCCAAAAAAGATAAGGGCCACGATCCCAGAAGTCACGAGGGACTCTAGATATAGCTTTGTACTTCTCTTTGCTTCTTTTACCAATGATTCTGGGTTGAATTTAATGGCAATGATTCCGACAGCTTTTCTTTGCCCAATCTTTGCATCGAAGGCCATAATCTTTTTACCAATACCAATTGATCCGTCTTTCAATCTTCTTGCGTGAAGACTTTTTTTCTTCTTTGGATTCATCAAGGCTTCTTTAGCTTCTGCGGAAAAAGCATCTCTTGAATATTCATTTAACTGAGTGATAGGACGGACAATTCTCAAACTTGGATCAAAAAGCTCATAGGAGCTAACACCATCTTCTTTATCTAAGAAAGCTGTATCAACTCTCTCTAGTCTATTATCTTCTAGAGCCTGGGCATTGATTCGAGCAATTTCTTCAGCATAATGACTTCCCCTCTTCGCAATTTCCGAATAAAGGATTTCTCTACTGTCTCTTAAGACAGGAATAATTGTTAATGTTATTGTGGCTACAGAAAAGAGTGATAAAAGGATCCCAAAAAGATGACTCCATTCATATTCTTCATTTACGCCGTGAACGACGGGCATGATTTTCCATTTAAAGGCCCAGAGCAGCTTTCCTAAGATATTTTCCGGCATAGGATCAGGTCTGAATAACTCATCATCATCTTCATCTTCTTCGTCTGTGACAGCTTTTTTTACAATTATTTTTTTCTCTTCTACATAAACGACCTGCATAATAAGATCGGGTAGAGCAATCTTGTCTCCATTTTCAGCTGTCGCTCTTTTAATGATTTTTCCGTTTAAGAATGTTCCATTTGATGAGCCAAGATCATTTATATAACAGACATCATCAGTAACGGTGACTGCCATATGTTTCTTAGAAATACCTTGAACAGAAAGATGGACATCACAACCTGAATCACGACCGCAAATATTTTCGCCATCATGAAGTTCAAATTCTTGACCTCTCAATTTACCTGCTACTGCTACTAATTTGTACATATTACCTCTAACTTATCGCCTTCAAGAATTCGTTGATCAAGGCTCCCGCCATTCAACTCTAAAACTTGATGAGCTCTTAAGTACATCCGTGTCATCCTCCATGGGCGGAGGTTCCTTTTTATCTTTATAATTTCCATCTCTTTATTTAAAAATAAAACGTCAATGGGGTAGTTCATAAAAAAAGTATGAATTGAATTACACGGCTTAATAAATAGTCCATCAAACCCCACCATCTCTCTAGAGAACATGAGTCCCTTCATACGCGAAAGCATACTAGATGCTTCTTTAGCATTTGCTGCAACCTCAATTTTATTTTGGTTTTGAACCACCATTTAATACCTTTATTTTCCTGACATAAAGCCCAACACCATGGGCGCCATTACGATCAATACAACCGCAGGCATAATTAAAAAAATCATTGGGAATAAAATTTTTGTTGCTGCTGTAGCACCTGCCTTTTCAGCTTCAGCAGATTTCTTTTGTCTAATCTCTGCACTTAGTGCTTTTAGGATAGGACCAATAGAAGCACCAACTGAATCTGCAGCAATAAGAGTTGCGCAAAATGAAGCAATTGAAACAAGGTCAATTCTCCATGACATATTTCGAAGAGCTTCTGCTCTACTCGCACCAATCTTTACTTCTTTAAGTAAGATTTCAAATTCTTCATTAAGAGCACTAGGCTTTGCTTTCTCTACAACCTTTGTCATTGCGGCCATAAAATCAAGGCCAGCTTCAACAGAGAGGGCCAACATATCAACAGCAAAAGGCATGTTCTGCATGACTTCTTTTTGTCTCTCGGTAATCTTTCCCTTGATCCAAAAATCAGGGTACATAAATCCAAAGATTGCTATGATAGGAATGGAGGATAAAGGCCAAGTTTCCTCTAAGAAAGCTCGAATACCTAGAAAGGCTATAGGAAATCCAATAATTAAAAAGAGCTTAAAGGAGAAGAATTCTTCGGGGGTTAAAATCTCTGTCAGACCTGCACTCGCTAAAGGTCTTTTATATTTTTCTCGGATCTTCTTTTTACTCTTCATGGTCGAGACGATTGGGGCAACATACCTTCGAAAGAATGGCCTAGAAGCTCTTAGAACAATCCCCTGTTCCTTTAACTTATCGCTGCCTCTAGCAGCTCCCTCTTCGATTTTCTCGCCGGCCTTAAATTCTTCTTCTTCTTGGAACATCATATTGGTTACGATGAACACGGCGACAAAAATTAATATAGTTGCTGCAATAGCGAGCATTAATCTCTCCTTAAAATACTGTAACTATAGGATATCAAAGGAGTGGAGGTATTATAGCGTGGGGCAATAAAGTCCCCTCAAAATACGTAATTTCAATTAGTTAGATCTTTATACAAATGCCTGAAAATTGGGGCTAGGCCTGGCTAAGTTGCTTATTTAAGTCTTCAATAAACAACTGACTTTGTCGGGAATTAATCTTCTTTTCTAATTCTGGGATATAAACCGGAGTGTAATCGGCCAAATTATTTTTCTTACTTGTTAATATTCTCTGCGCTCTATCTTGAACAACACTATTTTTTAACTTCTTTGTTTTGAGAGCTTCTTTCATTCCGGCCAAGGCAGTCTTTGAGTTTTCAAAATCTCGGTACTCAATAATATCTGAACCAGCATTGATTGCCATAACCGCAGATTCTTCAATTGAAAAATTATCTGTAATAGCTTTCATTTGCATATCATCAGAGATGATCAACTTACTAAACTTTAACTCGTTCCTTAAGTATTCGTGTGCTGCCGGACTTAAAGTACACGGTCTTTCTTTATCAAAAGCATCCACAACCAAATGGGCCATCATAACAAACTCGACTCTACTTTTTATGGCTTTAATAAAAGGTTGAATCTCTTCCTTTTGAAGTTCTTCTAAACTCTTCGTTATATAAGGAAGATCAAAATGAGAATCCTTAGTCGTTGAACCATGTCCTGGAAAATGTTTCGCGCATGCCTGAATCCCTTCAGTTTGGAACCCTCGAATGGCGCTAGAAACGTACTTAGATACAGATTCTGGGTCACGACCAAAAGCCCTATCACCAATGACTTTATTAGAATCATTCGTCAGAATGTCACAAACAGGAGCTAGGTTTAAATTGATTCCGCAGGCCTTAAGCTCTCTGGCCATAATGGCAGAAACTTCATAACAAAGTTTTGGTGAACCAAGTGAGGCCACTTCCATCATTGGCGGAAACTGAGTAAAATATTTTCTAAAGCGGCATACTCTCCCGCCTTCATGATCAACTGTTATATAAAGAGGATATTCATCTCTAAGTTTTTGAATTGAATTGATGAGTTCTGCTAACTGAGCAGGAGTTTCAAAGTTCTCAGCAAAAAGAACGATTCCACCAATATTTTCTTTTTCTATAAATTCAGCTTCTTCTTCAGTTAGGCTAATTCCGCTAATACCAGTGAATATCAATTGTCCTAAATCTTTCATCTATAAAACCCTTTCAACTCTTTGGATCTAAGTAATCTCTTAAACCATCACCTACTAAATTTAATCCAATTATCAAGCCTGCCATCACTAAACTTAAAACGACTCCCATGTAAGGAGCCTCTAATAAAACGGTCTTAGCACTCGATAAAAGAGCTCCCCAAGAATATTCAGAACCACCTAAGCCTAAGAATCCTAAAGAAGCTTCTGAAATGATAACACCACTAATGCCTAAAACGATATGAACTAAGAGAAAAGGTAAGATTGCGGGTAAAACAATCTTGGCAAAGAGTCTAAATGGCCCCACCCCTATGGCTTTAGCACTTTCTACATAGGTCAAACCCATGACACGTAATGTTTCACCGCGGGAAATCCTTGCATACCCAGGCCATCCTGTTACGACTAGCGCAAAAACTAACCCACTAAAAGACTGACCAGTAAGAGACATGACAAGAATTGCAATGAGGATCGAAGGAAAAATAAAAATTAAGTTCGTCACCAACTCACTAGCAGCCTTTACAGACCTAGGGCCGACTACTGACAAATAACCAATGACGATTCCAATCCCTGCACTAAGAAAACTAATAGTCAGCCCGATACCTAATGAATAAAAAAGCCCAGCACTTAAGACTTGAAATAAACTTCTTCCATAAAGATCGGTTCCTAAAAGGTAACCATCTTGTAGGGGCGAGAAGAGTTCTTTTTTTATATCACTTGCGGGAAAATAAGGAGAAGAGAAGCTTCCTTCATAGATGTAGCTATAGAAAAACCAAGAGAGGGCCCATAAAAAGTATGTCCCTAATAAAAGGGATCCAATCTTAATCTCTGTATTGATCTTGCTCCTTTTACTCACTAGCTTTTAATCCTTGGGTCAATAATTTCATTTAAGTAATCAACGATAAAATAAACCAACATATAAATAACAGTTGAATAGATTATCACTCCTTGAACTACGGGATAGTCTCTATTTTGAATTCCTTCAAATAGAAGCATCCCCATTCCCGGAATATCAAAGATCGTTTCGGTGATCATAGTTCCTGCTAGAACTACTGATAGTTGAATGGCAACCACGTTTAAGATTGTAGGCAAGCAAACCTTCGTCACTCTCAGTAAGATCTGAATAGAACTTAACCCCTTAGCCTCAAGAACTTGAACCCAAGGAACATTAACTTCTTCAAGATACTTATTCCTAGAAACTCTCATCAATACTGCTGAAAGAGGTATCACAAGAGTTAGAGTTGGAAGTATGACATGTTTTAAACTTCCCCATTCTGAAACAGGAAGAATATTTAATTTTATTGAAAAGATTAGGACCAATAGTGGCGCTAACGAAAAGATGGGAAAAGAGAGGGCGAATAAACTAATGATCCGTCCCGCATTATCAAAGGTCTTCTTTTTCTTAAAACCTGCCCAAATACCTAGGAAAGTTCCAATAAAGGCGGATAAAGTTATCGAGGTAAAGGCCAAGATAACTGTCGCGGGCATATGGGCTGAGAGAAGAGAAGATACGGATTTTTTCTTGAATAAAGATTCTCCAAACTCTCCTTTCAAAATATTTATCATAAAGTTTGAGTATTGAGCGATCAATGACTGATCTAATCCTAATTGCGCCCTTAGATCACTAATCTCTACTGCACTAGCTTCTGCTCCAAGGATCTTTTCAACAGGATCTCCTGGGGCAAGACGAATTATAAAAAAGAGAGCCGAGACGGCCAAGACTATAGTAAATAAAGAATAAAGAAATTTCTTTATTAACTTTTCCATTCAGATATCACTAGCGACCATTGATAAGCCTTGAGTGATCCAAAACTTTTTAACAAATTTATTTTTCTTATCAAGCAAGAAGAAAACCACTTGACCACCAAACTTTAAAGAAAATCTAGAATCACCGAGCTTATTCTTTCCGTCATAATTAAACTGAGCTTTTGAAAAAAGAGAGTTTGGAACATTTAAGTACTGCTCTTGAAAGTATGGATATCCATCCCAAATGATATAAAAGTTCATTTGCCCGCGTTTTTTCTCTAATACTCTTGAAAAGTAACCAGTGATGGCCGCACATTCTAGAACCTGTGAAAAGAAACAATAGATTGATTTCGAATCAGGAAATGGAAAGGACTGTGTACCATTCCACTGTTTTTCAGGACTCTTTAATTTCACATCGAGTTTTCTCGTTTTTTCATCTAGAGACATATTCGTTTGATATTTCTTACCGTCAAACCAAACTGAGTATTGCGCCTTATATGGCCTCATGATCTTAAAGTTCTTTCCAACGGCTCCAATCTTAGAGATGGCAATTCCCTGCTCTAAAACTTTAGATTTATCATCATCAAATGGGAGAACTTCTCTTTTAGATATAAAACTACTGCTGCTACGCCCATTCTCTCTATAGACAACAAACTCTCCCGATTTATCAGTTAACTTAAAACGAGTCTTTGAGTTTTCAACCAGAGAAGAAGTATCATTTCCGCCAGTCTTTCCACTACCACGTTTCAAAAATGAACAGCTTGATAGTAAAAGAAAAGTTAAAGTGAAGAGGAGGTATTTATTCATCAACAAACTCTTCAAAGTCGTGACGAACGGTTTGAAGGATAGTTGAACTATCTAGGGCATTTTTTAATCTTAAGCTTAGTTCCTCGTGAGTATCAAATTTGATCCCAAGCTTAAAAACCTGATTTTCACCGGGGTTACCACTGACATAATCAACATTATAAATAAGGAGACCATTTTTAAGAGAATAGGTTTCTCCATCGAACATTAAAAGAAAGGTATCAAAGATACGCTCTTCCATAAAAAATTGTTTTTGAGCATCATTGGCCAAGAAAGAGATTCCATTGTTGGCCAAGTCTAACACTCTAAAGCCTACAACTTCCTCATTCTCACCAGCTTCTAGTTCAGCTGACTGGATAGTACCAGTCTCACTCATTCTATCGAAGCCTTTCTTTTCTGACTTAGCTTTAGACTTTAAGTCGGCAAGACTAATGACATTATCTAATTCTTCTTTTATTTCTGTGATCTTAAAATAGGAATACACCTGGTGATGAGGAAAAGTTAAGAGGCGCTCACTCCCTCGTTTTTCTGATCTAAAGATAGTGGTCCCGAGTTTAACAGAGATAAATTCTGCCCCCTCTTCTTTTGTAAATGAACCTTCTCCAAAGTAATCAACATTCATGACAGAAAAGCTTATTAAGATTTCTTTTCCAATAAAGTCTTCATCTTTTTCTTCAGAGAACATCTTAAGAATAACAAATTTCCCACTGCTATCGTCAATATGCTCTATTTCATTAGCACGGTAATCAACCGACGATTCACCTTTATTCCATATACTAACGTCCCCCTTATCTGAAGAGAGACGTTTTAACTTAGTAACCATTTCATTGGTTTCAATCTTAATAAAATTTGTTCCGAGTCCTTGCATAGCTTATGAAAGGGTTGTCACCTGTCGTAAGAGATGAATCTCTTCAAGGGCCTTACCACAGCCACGAACAACACTTGTTAAAGGATCTTCTGCTAACGAAACAGGAAGACCCGTTTTTTCTTTAATAAGAACATCCAAGTTTGCAAGAAGTGATCCCCCACCAGCTAAGATGATTCCATTATCCACAATATCAGCAGCTAATTCGGGAGGTGTCTTCTCTAATGAGATTTTTATCGCTTCAACAACTTCACTAATAGGGTCAGAAAGTGCATCTCTGATCTCATCTGAAGTGACTTCGATAATCTTAGGAGCTCCAGCAATCAAATCACGTCCCTTAACTTCAAAAGTTTTAACTTCATCGTCAAATGGATAAGCATTCCCGATACTGATTTTTATAGCTTCGGCAGTTCTCTCACCAATGAGGAGAGAGTACTTCTTTTTAATATACTGAGTAATCGCTTCATCAAATTTATCACCAGCAACCCTTACTGATTTAGAAAAGACAATACCTCCGAGAGAGATAACCGCCACTTCAGTAGTTCCTCCACCAATATCAACAATCATATTTCCAGATGGCTCAGTGATAGGAAGACCTGCACCAATCGCTGCCGCCATTGGTTCCTCGATGAGATAAACTTCTCTAGCTCCTGCTTGCTCAGCAGATTCCTTTACAGCTCTTTTCTCAACTTGAGTAATTCCAAAAGGAATACAAATTATAATTCTTGGCTTGATCAGTTTTGAACCGGCCATAGATTTTTGAATAAAGTAACGAAGCATGGCTTGGGTGACTTCAAAGTCAGCAATAACCCCATCTTTCATAGGTCTAATAGCTTTAATAGAACCAGGCGTACGACCAAGCATTTGCTTTGCTTCTGTCCCAACCGCTAGAACTTTATTAACACCCTTAACTCCTTGGTGAACAGCAACAACCGAAGGCTCATTAACTATAATACCTCTGTCTTTTGCATAAACTAAACAGTTCGCTGTACCTAAGTCGATGGCCAAGTCATTTGAAAACCAATCAAGTATCTTTTTAAACATGCTTTATTCCTTTCTTACTCTTACCAAGTATAGTGTCTAATTTTTTCACCTCGGTCTGCAATATCCGCCATTGCTTGTATCCCGAGTTCAATATGAATATCCGTGTATTTCTTAAAAACTGCTGAAGCAGATTTTTTAGTTTTGATTCCACCTTTTTTCATTGGGCAGTCACTAATTAAAAGCAAGGCTCCCATATTAACTTTACTTACAAAAGCAGAAGTAAATAATGCAGCTGTTTCCATTTCGACGGCGAGAACTCTTTCTTCAATTAAGTTTCTTTTGAATTTCTCATCAAATTCCCAGAAACGGTAATCCGTTGAATGAATCGTACCGGTTCTATACTCTAATTCATGCTCAACAAGAATCTGAGAAATGAATTTTTGAATCTTAAAAGTTGGAAGTGCAGGTACTTGTCTCGGAAGAAAGTGCCTCGACACACCTTCTGCTCTAATCGATGCAATAGGTAGAACGAAGTCCCCTACTTTAAGCGACTTATGAACAGCCCCCGCTAATCCTAGAAATAGAACCGCTTTGGGTTCAACAACTGCGAGTAGTTCACCAATAAGAGCTGCCATAGCTGCTCCTACTCCAAACTCAATAATAGTTACTTTAGCTTTCTTAGAGCTTGAGGCCTGAAAAGCAGATCCTCTTGTATGCTTACTATCTTCTAAAATGGCGTTGAATCTTTCTGTATAATAATGAAAGTTTGTTAAAATAATCTGCTTCTGAAAATCCTTAAAATCGTGGCCCGTATAGCGCTCAAGCATATCCGTGGCAATTCTCTTTTTTTCCGCATTTCCATGAATCCGCTTTGAGGCAAGTGCCTGCTTATACGGATGGGTGGAATAGAAGACAGGGTCAGATTCAATTATCTTTTCAAAACTTTTGGTTTCTTTGGCTGATGTCGTAGAAGTTGGTTTCTTTTTCTTAGAAACCTTGGTTTTCTTCTTAGACGTCTTTCCTTTGACGCTCTTTGGCAAAACTCCTCCATGAAGCTGTTTGATCCCGTAAAATTTACCACTTACGGACTAATACTATCAACAAAAGAATCAGTTTAATCAATATTTCAAAACTACCCTATCCCTTGTCAGGAGAGGGTTTTTTATCTAATATCCGTTCTCAAAGCTTTTGAATTATTCAAAGCACAAAGGATTAGTAATGGGTAAAGGTCGTAAAAAAACTGAAAAGAAAATGAGTAGAAAAAAAGGTCAAGCTAAGAAAAAAGCTCGTATCTTAAAGAGAATTGCTGCTGGTAAAAACAAGTAGTTAACTTAGTTCTTCTTATTTTTTCGCTAAATAATCCGAATTTCTTGAGGGTTATGACTCTAATAAATATAAAACAATAAGACTGCTTAGGCAGTCTGCTTTCTGCTGTCCGCGTTACTTAGATTGATAATGCTTATCTTATTGGGTGACCGGAGTTGCCTCTGCACCAGCCTGAATTTCTTCAACCTTGCCTTTATAAAGCTTTAAGAAAGCCATTTCCTTGATCCAAACACCATCAGACATCTTCCAGTCTCCTGTAACACCAGAGAGACGTTCTTTGCCTCTAATATGAATATCAAGTTCATTCCTACTCTGAAACTCTGAAGTTTCTAGAGCTGAGATAGCAATTCCAAGAGCATCATTAGAGCGCATCTCAATGATCCTTGGTTTTTGTCCAAACCTACTCACAAAGTCGTTACTAAATTTATCCGCTTCAGCTCCAACATGATCCCCAACAAAAAAGAGGCTTCCAAGTTTATAACTTTCATCAAAGATGGCCTTACTTCTCCAGCTTGGCCCACCAATGATATTTAACCTAAAAGCATCAAAGTAAGAAAAACTAGGGATAAGCTGCAAGGTCTCTCTCGGAAGTGAGGGAACAAAGATCCAATCAAAGTCCACTTGAGGCTTTAGAGTCTGGATTCTTCTAGCTGACTTATTTTTTTCTAATGAATGAATCTCCGTCAGTATTTCTAATTCCTCTTGTCTCTCACGTGTAAACTTGAGACCTAAAAGATTCTTAACGGGTTCTCTAAAGTCCATCTGCTTCTTATCATAAGAGACAATTCCACCAAGATCGATTCCAGATAGTTTAGATCGCCTCCAGAACTCATCAACATAGGCTTTTCCTCTAGGAGTCGACGGATATAGGATAGCTGCTCGTTTCCCGAACTTTTCTGCAACATTATTAGAAAAAATTTCTTGTAAGTGCGATTCTACAGAGCCAGGAATCTCTAAGAGTAGATGGTCTTTTTCTTCTTTAGGTAAATAGACCTGACTTAAGCTTATAAAAAAGACGCCATACTTCTTAGCTTCTAAATATTCCTTAATAGCTTCTTGAGGAAATAATCCTCCAACAATAACGGCCACATGATGCTTATCTATTAATTCTTTAACTCGATAACTTCCTACAGCTCCGCTTCCAGCGGAATCTAAAACATGCAGTTGAAAAGGAAGCTTTCCTTCCGGAAGAGTTCTGCCAATTTTTTCTCTAAGAGCATGATCAATCCCAAGCATGGCCCTTTTCCCAAAAGAAGCCTTTGGCCCAGTCATCGGGAGAACAATTCCAATAGAAGTAGGATCTATCTTTGCGTAGTTCTCTAGTCTAAAGAAAAATCCTTTCACTAATGAGTCTATCTCGTTATTTTCTGCGTACTTCTTCTCAACCCAATCAAGAAGCTCCGTCGCTTCTTCTTTTTCTCCACGGTAATAGAGTTTTTCAGCTTGAAGGTAAGCGAGGTAACCAACACTTAAGGGTAAGCCATTTGCATGATCTTCTAGCACTCTAACTTTTTCTCTTTTATTTAGTGAAAAGAAACTAGATATTAGTTTTTCAAAAAGGGGTTCTGATTTAAGATCACTTAAACTTTTCATATCCCCTAGGTAAAGAATAAGAGAGCTTAATTGATCTTGATCTTTTCCAAGTTCTTTAGAGAGCTTGTATTTAAGTTTGTAAAAAGTTTTCTGCTCAGCCTTAGACAAGACTTTAGGGTCTCCCTGACTTAAAACAGCATAAGACTTATCCATAAAACCTAATTTAAAATAGCTACTGGCTAAGTTTAATTGGATTTGTGAAGTTAAAGCGGGATCTAACCTTGAAGTATTTAAAGCGAGATCAAAATTAAAGATCGCTTGTTCAAAATTATTTTCAGAGAAGAAGATAACGCCCATTAAATTTCGTCTTAATGATCTCTCAGCTGGTAAGAGTGTCTCTTCAGGGATTTGCTTTAACGATTGAAGAGCCGCTTTATTATGACCCTGCTTATATTCAGTCTTAATCTTAGAGATTTTCTTTATAAAATCCTTTCTATAAAGATCACTGCGACTTGATCCACCATTAATCATGGAGATACCGCCGCAGCCTACAACTACACTTAAAATTAAAACGAGGAAGATCCTCTTTATGAACACTTTTTTAGACATCATCATTCCTTTGACCTATCGTGACAATATTTTACTCGTAGCCCGCGATTCGGTAAAGGAATGATAGTTTAAATTAATGAAATAAATCTTTTACTTTTTCAAAAAAACCACGACTCATAGGGTTACTTTTCCCTTCGAGCTCAGCTAACTTTTGAAAGAATTCTTTTTGCTCAGCATTGAGATGAGTTGGAGTCTCTACATGGATTTCAATTATCTGGTCACCGTTACCATAGCCACCAAGTTTTTGAATTCCTTTACCCTTAAGCCTCATCTTTCTTCCGGCCTGAGTTCCCTCTGGCACTGTCACTGCAACCTTTCCGTCTAAGGTTGGTACTTCAAGTTCATCCCCTAAAGCTGCCTGACTAAAACTAATCGGAACGGTACAGTAAATATTAAAGCCTTCTCTTTCAAAGATTTCATGATCTTCAACTTGGATAACAACATATAAGTCTCCAGATGGTCCGCCCATTGTTCCGACGTCACCTTCATTAGATAACTTTAATCTTTGCCCAGTATCAATTCCAGCAGGAACCTTTACGGCCAAGTCTACTTTCTTTCTCTTAGTTCCTTCACCACGGCAACCACCGCAAGGATCAGAAACCATTTGGCCGCTTCCCTGACACTTAGGACAAGTTGAAGCCACAGTAAAAAAGCCTTGCTGTCTTCTTACTTCACCCATGCCATTACACATGTCGCAGCCAACAGGCTTACTTCCATCTTTCCCACCTGTTCCACTACAGTCAGTACAGGCTACGCTTCTATTGATTGAAATATTCTTTTCGATACCAAAGGCTGCATCGTGAAAATTTACATTGATGGCCATTTGAAGATCATTTCCTGCACGTCCTCTAGAACGGCGTCCACCACCTCTTCTTCCACCACCTAGGATGTCACCAAAGATATCTCCAAAGATATCTCCTAGATCACCAAAGTCTTGGCCACCACCGCCAAAGCCACCGCCACCAAAGCCGGACTGACCATCGACACCGGCATGACCGAATTGATCATAACGACTCTTTTTCTCTTCATTTAAAAGGACTTCTGCTGCTTCAGAGGCTTCTTTAAATTTAGCTTCCGCTGCAGGATTATCAGGGTTCTTATCGGGGTGATTCTTAATCGCCAGCTTTCTATAGGCTTTCTTAATCTCGTCTTTACTCGCGCCCTTATCAACACCTAAGGTTTCGTAATAATCTCTTTTACTCATTAATGATCCAATATAAAAAACCCCCATCGAACGAATTGGCTCGATGGGGGTTTGCTAAAAATAATATTTAATTAAACTTCTTTGAAATCAGCATCGACAACATCGTCGTCATCTTTTTTCTCACTCTCAGCTCCAGCAGAAGGACCAGGTCCTGCTTCAGCACCTGGCTGCTGATCTCCACCAGCTTCTTGGTACATATCAGTAGCTATCTTATGAGAAATAGTTTGAACCGTTTCCATTGCTGCTTTTAACTCTTCAAGAACTTCACTTTCCAGTTTAGATTTTCCTTCAGTAATAGCATCTTCAAGTTCTTTTTTCTGATCATCAGAGATTTTACCTTCTCCTTCTTTAATCATTTTTTCAGCAGCTAAGATAAGAGCGTCTAGCTGATTTCTTGTATCAACAACTTCTCTTCTTTTAGAATCTGCTTCTCTATTTTCTTCACCATCACGAACCATTTGTTGAATTTCTTCATCAGATAGACCTGAACCGGCAGTGATCTTAACTTCCTGGGCCTTACCAGTAGCTTTATCAGTAGCAGAAACATTCACAATACCATTGGCATCAATATCAAATTGAACTTCAATCTGAGGAACGCCTCTTGGAGCTGGATTGATTCCTGAAAGGTCAAACTTTCCTAGAGTCTTATTATCATTTGAAAATTCACGCTCACCTTGAAGGACGTGAATACTAACAGCAGGTTGATTATCTTGAGCTGTTGAGAAAACCTGAGATTTCTTAGTAGGAATTGTAGTATTTTTCTCAATAATCTTAGTCATAACTCCACCAAGAGTTTCAATACCAAGAGAAAGAGGGGTTACATCAAGAAGAAGAACATCTTTAACGTCTCCAGCTAAAACTCCACCTTGAATAGCGGCACCAGCAGCAACAACCTCATCAGGGTTAACACCCTTAGAAGGCTCTTTACCAAAGATTGCTTTTACTTTTTCTTGAACAAGAGGAATACGAGTCGACCCACCAACTAGAACAACTTCATGAATCTCATCTTTACTTAAACCAGAGTCAGCAATAGCTGTTTCACATGGGTTTGTTACACGGTCTAAAAGTTCGCCAATCAAAGACTCAAACTTGGCTCTCGAAAGATTTAAGTTTAAATGCTTAGGCCCTGAAGCGTCAGCAGTGATGAATGGTAAGTTAATATCTGTGCTCGTAACATTAGAAAGTTCATGTTTTGCTTTTTCAGCAGCTTCTTTAAGCCTTTGAAGTGCCATTTGATCAGATCTTAGATCAACACCATTTTCATTTTTAAATTCGTCAGCAAGCCAGTTGATGATTGATTCATCAAAATCTTCCCCACCTAGAAAAGTATCACCGTTAGTTGCTTTAACTTCAAAAACACCATCAGCTGTAATCTCTAGAACAGAGATATCAAATGTCCCACCACCAAGGTCGAAAACAGCAATGTTTTTGTCTTGTTTAGCTTCTAGCCCGTAGGCAAGTGCTGCAGCAGTAGGCTCGTTAATAATTCTTTTAACTTCAAGTCCAGCAATACGACCGGCATCTTTAGTTGCTTGTCTTTGAGCATCGTTAAAGTAGGCAGGAACTGTAATAACAGCTTCAGTTACAGATTCACCTAAGTAATCTTCAGCTGCTTTCTTTAATTTCTCTAAAACAATTGCTGAGATCTCTTGAGGAGATAGCTCTTTACCATCAACCTTTACCCAAGCATCTCCATTTTTATTAGCGAAGATCTCAAAAGGAGCTACTTTCTTAAATTTAGCTACTTCAGGAGCGTCAGCTTTTCTACCCATGAGACGCTTGATCCCATATAGAGTTTTTCCTGGATTAGTGACAGCTTGTCTTTTAGCAACCTGACCAACCATTTTTTCATCATTTTTACCAAAACCAATAACTGAAGGAGTTGTATTATGCCCTTCCTCGTTAGCGATGATCTTGTATTTTCCATTTTCTAAGACTGCAACACATGAGTTTGTAGTTCCTAGGTCAATTCCAATAATTTTTCCCATAATTTTTCTCCTATTTTATTTTAATTTAGTTTTTTACGACAACAACTTTAGCGGCTCTAAGTAATCTTCCATTGAGGATATAACCCTTTTGAAAAACTGAGAGCACTTCCTGATCTTCCTTCCCTTCAGATGGCTGCTGAGCCAAGGCTTCGTGAAAATTTGGATCGAACTCTTTTCCTAATGCTTCAACTTCTTCTAATCCATTCTTTGTAAGAACTTCCATGA
Organism: uncultured Halobacteriovorax sp.; assembly: GCA_913061265.1. GTDB lineage: Bacteria > Bdellovibrionota > Bacteriovoracia > Bacteriovoracales > Bacteriovoracaceae. The sequence goes on from CAJXVS010000003.1 coordinate 230,575, forward strand.
ATTGGCTTCTCACCATATCAAGACCCGTCACTATATTTTTAATCTTCTCATCTTCTTCACCAGACACTGCTTCGATTGAGCGGTCTAGATTATCAACGACATCAAGAAGACCAGAGAGAACTTTTTCATTACCGAATTTAATAAGTCCTTCTTTTTCCCTTTCGTAGCGGCGTCTCATGTTTTCCATTTCTGCAGCAAGATACATGAACTTACTTTTAAAATCCTCTTCAACTATCGGCTCTACATTATCAAGAGCTGGTTCGACAGATTCATCAGAATCCTGCGCTTCGGCCTGGGCCTCAGCCTCACCTTCAGTTACTACTTCAGGCTCAATACCTTCTTCTACTTTCTCTTCAGATTCATTCATTTCTTAACCTTTAATCTTATAAGTTTTTCTACCTTTAAGATGGTATGGCTGGGCCGAGTGTCAACGTTCCTTAGAAAATAAAATTTTAATAGCTATAAGTAATTAATATTATAGTGTTTTAAGATGGCTAAAAGCTTCATCCATCAGACTGTCCATGAGTAAGTAGCCACGTGGCGTTAAAATGACACCTCCACTAGTCAACTCACATAGCCCTCTGTCTTTCCAAGACTCGGCTAAAGAGCGTGAATTCTTCAATTCTTCACCAGAGAAGAACTCTCCTAGATCAATACCTTTATTAGTTCTCAGGTTTAAATAGAAACTTTCCATCCTAATTTCATTCTCTGTTAAGTTTTCAGAATCAAACTCAGCAGCGTAAGGTTTCCACTTATAACGAACGCCTGTTTTTTGAATATATCCTGTTGCAGATGGCCCTAAAGCGCAGATCGACTCTCCACTCCAGTACCTAGAGTTATGAATCGACTCTTTACCGGGAAGAGAAAAGTTTGAAACTTCATAGTGCAGAAAACCTCGCTCCCTAAGATAAGTCGACACCTGTAAGAATTCTTTTTCAATCCACTCTTCATCTGGAAGAGCCTCATGAAAAACATAGTTATCTTTCACTGTAAGAATGTAGAGGCTAATATGAGAAGGGTTGTAACTTAAGATCTGATCAAGCTCTTCTTTGATATTACGTTTGTACTCCTTAGAAAAGGGGAGACCAAGCATAAAGTCCACGGAGAAGTTTGCGTCCATAGAATTAAACTTCTCTAGAGTATTAACGACTTCTTCGTGCCTATGAACTCGGTCTAGTTTTTCTAAGAAATCATTTCGAGTGGATTGAACCCCTAAAGAAAAACGATTAAAGCCAAGATTGCTGAAAGCCTCAAGGCCTTCATCGGTCCATGTTCCAGGGTTAACCTCTAAAGTCATTTCACATTGATCACTAATTGAAATATTGTTTTCTTCAAAGAAAGATTTTAAAAAACGAACACCTTCTTCTCCCCAAAGTGAAGGAGTTCCTCCCCCAATATAAATTGTTTTTAATTCACCAAGAGTAACTTCATTTTTTTCAAAAAAGTTCTTTAGTCGGTCAATCGAGAGGTCCAACATTTTATGATACTCAGGTATCTTAGCCGATCTCTCAATTGCGCTAGGCGCAGACTTAAAAAAATCGCAGTAATTGCAGAGGTGTCTGCAATAGGGAAAATGAATATATAAAGAGCTGATAATATCCATACTTTAACCTGTTATTCTCGGTGGTATCTTCTATAATTATAATTTCATTGTGACAAATAGAGGACTCTATGAATAAAGACCAAGTCGTTTTAAAGAATAATCTTAATACTGTATTTATCGATTCACCTGGAGCCACTTCAGCTTCAGTTCAAATTTGGTTTAGAGCAGGAAGTGCACTCGAAGAAGAAAAGGACTTTGGAATTGCTCACTTTTTAGAGCATATGTTTTTCAAAGGGACACCCAAAAGACCTGGCGCTGAAATTGCTCACTCAGTTGAGTCTTTTGGTGGGGAGCTTAATGCATTTACCTCGTTTGATTACACTTGTTACTATATCAATACTCCTGTGAATCACTTGAATGAGACAGTTGAGATCTTAATGGATATGGTTTCAAACCCTCAATTCAAACAAGAAGATCTTGAACCAGAACGTGAGGTCGTCTTTGAAGAATATAGAAGATCTCAAGACAATCCAGGCCAGCTTAGTTTTCAAAAGCTTCAGAGCCTCTGTTTTAAGAATGGCTATGATCATCCTATTCTTGGTAATGAAGAAACAATTAAGAGTTTTTCTCGTGAGCAACTCAAGAACTTTAGAGAGACTTATTATAATACTTCTAACAGCTTCCTCGTTGTTGCCGGAGATCTTAAAGAAAAAAGTAAGATTGAAGAGACCATCACTAAGTTTCAACTTCCTGAAGGTCCAAAAAGTGTTTTTCCAAAGTTTGAGTTAAACACTAAGAGCTCTTTCGCCATTCATAAGAAAGATGTTCACCTTTGCCAAATGTATATTACGATCCAAGCACCAAATATAAACGACAAAAAGTCTCCAGCAGAAGACCTTGCCTTAAACTGCTTAGGTCATGGCGAGACTTCTAGGTTCTACAAAGACCTTGTTCTTAACGATAGCTTAGCGAACTCTAGTGGTGGCTCGACAATGTTTATGAGTGATGGTGGCCTTCATATTGCGAGAGTTACCTTCCCAGAAGAGAATCTGACTAAGATCTTAGATCAATTACAGAAGACCTTACTTGATGCGAAAACGACTGGTATGTCTAATAAAGAAGTTACCAAGATCAAGAATCAATATATAGCTTCTAAGGTTTTTGAAATGGAAACGGTGGAATCTTTTTCTTTTTCAGTTGGTCATAATTACGCTCAAACAGGTGATTTAGATTTTGATGAAAAATTCTTGTCCCGCCTGAGAGGAACCTCAGTAACGGAAGTAAATGCGGCTTTAAAAGAAATCCTAAGTTCCCCTGTTCATCTAAGCCTTCAAATGCCTGATCAATGCGACGAAAAAAAGGCTTCAAAAGAGTTAAAAAGATTCCTCACGGAATTTGATAAAAATAAAAAAACTAGATCAAAAACACTCAAGAAAGAAGCTGCCATTACTTCTAAGTTTGATCCTCAAGTTCAAATCATCAAACTCAAAGAGGGAATTTCACTCCTTCACAGAAAAAATGAAATCAATCCGACTTTTGTCATGCAAGCTTACCTAAGAGGTGGCCTAACTGAAGAGAGTAAAGCGACCAATGGGATCTTTCATCTCCTAACGGCCAACTTAACTAAAGGTTATAAGGGAATGCCTTATGACGACTTAAAACAAGATTTAGAAGACCGCTCTGCTTCTTTAAATGGTTTTGCAGGTAAGAATGCATATGGTCTTAGTATGCATGGTCTTTCCGATCACTATACTTCTCTTTTAGATCATTTCTTTGGAACACTAAAGTCTCCCCTTTTAGGTGCGAAGTTTATCAATCACGAAAAGAAAGTTACCTCTAGAGTCATTACGAGTATGAAAACAGATCCAACAAAAATCTGCTTTGACGAAGTTTCAAAGATATTTTTTGGAACTCATCCTTATTCAAGACCAGTTCTTGGAACAAAAGAATCTCTAAAAAAGATGAATAGCACTTCTTTAGCTAAGCTTCATAATAGTAAGGTAAGAAATTCTGATATCCTAATCACCTACTGTGGAGATCTAGATATAGATGAGGTTAAAGAATTGGTTCTAGAAAGGATTGAAGATTTAAAACCAAGGAAACCTAAGACAAACAAAAATAAACTTATTAAGTACAAGCCTAAAGATACTCGAATCAGCTTTGATAGAGAGCAAACGCAAATTTTCACTGGTATAACAACTGATAAATTAGGCTCAAAAGAAAACCTTTATTTAAAGATGATAACAACTTTCCTATCAGGTCAAAGTTCTGAACTCTTTGTAGAAGTTCGTGATAGACAGGGACTTTGTTACGCAACCCAACCAGTACATTTCAACGCTCTAGAAGGCGGGTACTGGGGAATATATATTGCCTCTGGATACGATAAAGTCGATGCCGCCTTAAAAGCTATTCAAGATATTATTAAGAAGATCAAAGATAATGGACTGAGCAGGGATGAGTTTGAAAGGATTAAGAAGATGATCGAAGGTCAAACCTTACTTAACATCCAAACTAATGATGACTACTCAAGTCTATACTCAGTACCAGTATTTCAAAACTTAGGAATTGATTATCCTCACGAAAGAAACGTCGAAATCAATAAATTGAAATATGAGGACTTCAATAAGGGCATAAAGAAAGCTCTTGGGAAAAAATTTAGTACAATTATTGTAGGTAGAGACTAAGAGGCTTTAATTTTTTTATCGTCTGTAATGATAAGATAGGCCATCTCATTCATGTCGTTAGCGAAAACATCTTTAGAGATTATACTAATGAGATTTGAAAGTGAGTTGAACCTATCTGACATACATTCAAAGAACTTTGGAACTTCATAGGCTTGGGGAATGATGTTACTTAATCTTCTATAAGCGATTTGCCCTAAGTTTTCATAGTAACCAACATCTATCAATTTAGAATTTAAAGATTCGTGAAAATACCCGCAAACAAACAGCGCCGTATCACCAATTTCTCTTAGGCTTCTCTTTCTTTGTGATTCACTTTGCTGAGAAGTTTCAAGAAGCTTCATCCCTAGCATCTTCTCTTTAGGCTTCCCTTCTTCCTCATCAAAGAACTTTTTAGATTCTCCAAATTGATCGAGAACAATACTTAAGTAAAATATTTCTTGGTTAGAAGCAGGTCTAGTTGATTTCTTATTAATCTCTTGTAACTTATCAAAGAAGAAACTTTGAAGGCTACTCTCGAGGATCAAATTGGCTGTTTTAGAATCTTGATTTTCCATAAACTCCCTTCCCTTATTATATAACGAACCTGGCTATTTACTTAATTCCCCGAAAAAACTGCCCTAGTAGAGTATTAATCCATGTAATATTAAACACTTAACTAGCTATAACTAGCGAAACAAGGGGCCTTTTGATAAGCTGAGGCGAATTTTAAGAAACCTAAGAAGGAAGACCCAATGACCAAGTTTACTGTTAAAGACTGGGAAGAATTAGCACTCAAAGAAACTAAGGGTAAAGCCTTAGAAAACTTAGTCACTAATACCGCTGAAGGCATCGCCTTAAAGCCTCTTTACACAAATGAAGATACAAAAAATTTAGAAAATACAGATACCATGCCAGGTCTTGAACCTTTCATTAGAGGGCCAAGAGCCACTATGTATACAGGTAGGCCTTGGACTATTAGACAGTACGCAGGATTTTCAACGGCTGAAGAATCAAACCGCTTTTACAGAAAAACCTTAGCAGCTGGTGGCCAAGGAGTATCAGTCGCTTTTGATCTCGCTACACACAGAGGATATGATTCTGATCATCCAAGAGTTATGGGAGATGTAGGTAAAGCTGGAGTTGCCATTGATTCAGTAGAGGATATGAAGATTCTCTTTGATTCAATTCCTTTAGAAAAAGTTTCTGTTTCAATGACAATGAATGGAGCTGTTCTCCCTATCCTAGCCAATTATATAGTGGCAGCAGAAGAACAAGGCGTTGACCTTAAAGATCTTAAAGGAACTATTCAAAACGATATCCTTAAAGAGTTCATGGTTCGAAATACTTATATCTTTCCACCAGAGCCAAGCATTAAAGCTATTGCTGATATCTTTAGTTACACCTCTAAGAATATGCCTAAATATAATTCAATTTCTATCAGTGGATATCATATTCAAGAAGCCGGTGCTGATGCCGCCTTAGAGCTAGCTTATACTTTAGCTGATGGTAAAGAATATGTTGAGACCGCTATTAAGAGTGGTTTAAAGATTGATGAGTTTGCTCCTCGCCTTTCATTCTTCTTTGGAATAGGAATGAACTTTTATATGGAGATTGCAAAACTAAGAGCCGCTAGGCTTTTATGGTCAGAAATTATCTCTAAGTACAATCCGACTAATATTAAATCTAAGATGCTCCGAACTCATTGCCAAACTTCCGGTTGGTCACTAACTGAACAAGATCCTTATAACAATGTGATCCGAACAACAGTCGAAGCGATGGCCGCTGTCTTTGGAGGAACTCAGTCTCTTCATACAAATGCCCTTGATGAGGCGGTTGCCTTGCCAACAGAGTTCTCCGCTAGAATTGCCCGAAACACTCAAATTGTTCTTCAAGAAGAAACAGGAATTACAAATGTAGTTGACCCTTGGGGTGGAAGCTACATGATGGAATCATTAACAAATGAAATTGCAGAGAAAGCTAGAACTATAATCTCTGAAGTTGATAAACTTGGTGGAATGGCCAAGGCTATCGAATCAGGAGTTCCAAAGCTAAAGATTGAAGCTGCTGCTGCTTCAAAGCAGGCAAAGATAGATAGCGGTCAGGATACGATTGTTGGGGTTAATAAATACAAATTAGATAAAGAAGATGATCTCGACATCTTGGACATAGACAACGATGCCGTTAGAAAGTCTCAGTTGAAAAGATTAGCCGAAGTAAAAAAGAATAGAGATAATAAGGAAGTCGAATCTGCCCTTGCTAACTTAACCAAGTACGCAAAGACAGGTGAAGGCAATGGTCTAGAGCTTTCCGTCATAGCGGCAAGAGCTCGTTGCACAGTTGGCGAGATAACAAGTGCTCTTGAATCAGAATGGGGAAGATACCAAGCTCAAACTCATACAGTAAGTGGCGTCTACGGTAACTCCTTTCAAGATAATAGTGGTTGGAATATGTTAAAAGAAAGAATTGATAAATTTGAAATTGATAACGGAAGACGTCCCCGTATCTTAGTCGCCAAAATGGGACAAGATGGACATGACCGTGGAGCAAAGGTTGTAGCCACAGCTTTTGCAGATGCTGGTTTTGATGTTGATCTCGCTCCTCTTTTTTCAACGCCTGAAGAAGTCGCCAAACAGGCCATCGAAAATGATGTGCACGCCATTGGTGTTTCTAGTCTAGCGGCTGGTCACAAGACACTGGTCCCTGCTTTAATTGATGAGTTAAAAAATCTTAAGGCTCTAGATATTAAAGTTATTGTAGGTGGAGTCATTCCAAAACAAGATTATAAGTTCTTAGAAGAAAAAGGTGTTTCAGCCATTTTTGGTCCAGGAACACCAATCCCAGAATGTGTCGAAAAAGTTCTCGATGCCTTTGAGGCAGATAAGAAGTGATCAATAGCAAAGATATTCTAAAAGGAGACCGCCGAGCTCTCGCAAAGGCCATTACTCTAGTTGAGTCTTCTAAAGCTGAACACAGAGAAGAAGCACATAAGCTTCTTGAAGAGATCCTTCCTCATACGGGAAATAGTTACCGAATAGGTATCACAGGAACTCCAGGTGTCGGGAAATCAACCTTTATAGAAACCTTTGGGGAATACCTAATCTCCCTTGGTAAAAAGGTCGCTGTTTTAGCTGTCGATCCTACCTCTCCTATGACTGGGGGATCCATTCTGGGTGACAAGACTAGAATGGAGAAGCTATCAAATAATGAAAGCGCTTATATCCGCCCAAGCCCAAGCAGTGGGCACCTTGGTGGAGTTGCTTTTCATACGAGAGAAACTATTCTTCTTTGTGAAGCAGCTGGATTTGATACTATTTTGGTAGAAACAGTTGGTGTCGGGCAAAGTGAAATTCAAGTTTCTCAAATGGTCGACTTCTTTATGGTTCTCCTCCTTCCTAATGCAGGAGATGAACTACAGGGAATTAAAAAAGGAATCCTAGAACTCGCTGATGGAATTATCATCAATAAGGCCGATGGAAAAACTAAAGACCTAGCGAACTTAGCTAAATCACAATATGAATCCGCCATAACTCTCTTTCATAATAGAGGGTTCTGGATCCCTAAGGTTTTGACTTGCTCAGCGACTAAGAATGAAGGAATCCTTGAGATTCACTCACTCTTAAATGAATATCAAGAATGCTCAATTAAAGAAAAGAACTGGGAAGAAAAGCGAGTGGATCAATTAAAGAAATGGTTCAAAGGATCTTTAGAATTTGAACTTAGTTCAAGAATTCAAAAAAACTCTGTTTATAAAGAAAAGTTTGCTGAATATGAGAAAGAGATATTGAACTTAAAGAAAACACCGGGTTCGGCTGCAGATAGTATTGCATCCCTCATCTTTAAAGCTTAATTTTAATTAACCCGTCTTCAAAGAAAATCTTCTCGCTTGCTAGGTTCTTTTTTAAGAAATACATCAAGATTTTCTTAGACTTACTAAGTGGAAGCTTAGCTTTCTTAACATTTATAGTAATCAGCTCTTTATCTCTATCAAGATGGATATCACCTTCGGCCCTTACTGTTAGATTCGCTCCTAAGAACTTAATCTCAAGATCAATCTTCAACCAATTATTGTCAATATTTACCCTGATATCTCTAACAAAAGCATCTTTTGATCTGATAAGAGAAATAGGATCAATGTCTTTGCCATTAAGGATCTCTGTATAAAGAGAATATATCCCTTTGGTCTCTTTTCTTTTCTTATTCTTTTCACTAACAATCTTATCTATATACGCTTTTGAGTGAGAGAAGCAATCTTCAATTACATCTAAGATATCAAACAGATCTTTTTCATAGCTTTTCTTACACTTTAAGCTAGTGTTTAGAAGTGTTATGTTCGTCTCTTTATCAACTAACTGAAACCCGGGAGCTACAAGTGAAAGAATCCCATTTTCTATGTTTAAAAATTCAGATTTAAGGAAGTACTTGGATTTCTTAGCATCAACTTTATTATCGATAACAAGTTTCGGAAAAGTAAAGCGGCCATTAGATTTACAATCTTTTAAGACAGAGTCCATATCGAGGTCTTCACCGATTTTTTTCTTATAGCAGTCGACATAAAGAGTTTTAAACTTATAAAGATATTCATCATTTTGATCTATTTCAAATGAGCTTGAATCAAAGATTAAATTACTCTGAGTTACCTTTAGTTCTTTTAATAAACTACTGATCTTTAAGACTGTTCTTTGGTTAGTCTCTTCATTTATACCAGTAATATCCATTCCCATTTTCATGACGGGTTTATCAGTAGAAGGAATCAAAGTTGAGTTGTTATACCAGCTAACTAAATAGTCACTAAAATCTTGAGGCTTAAATTCCTTAATTTTCTTTGTAAGTAAGCGCCCACCGTTCAATTCAAAAGAGATGTCTTCACTTTCGAAACGAAGTTTATCTGTCTCTACTTCGATTTCATCACCTGTTAAGGATATTTTTGGATTAGTGAATTTATAATCCTTAACCATCAAAGATCTATCCACTATAGCAAAGAGATCAGAGTTCATCGTTAAGTTAGATAAACAAGGAGTAAGAACAGATTCAGACGTTATATCTATTAGATCCTCTTGCTTTTCACATTCAACCACCATATCTGATGAGATAAGCTTAACTCCATTTTCAAAGATCAATTCTGAATCATTTGTATGACCTTTAAAACTTTTTTGACCAATGAGAATCTCTGAAATACTTGAATTAAAAGTGATTTCACTAGCATCTTTATCTTCTTCAATAAACTGATAAGAGACATTGATACCTTTAGATTTATTGATAGGCATGATGGTCGCCATATTCAAACAACCAGCAAGAAACCCCTTACTATTGTTTTCTAAAAAATTGGCGTGACGATCACAATCCCAAGAGAAGTTCTCTAAACCTAGAATCGTTTTTGGCTTTCGAATTTGATAATACTCACCGCTAAGACTAATTTGTTCCTTTTCCATTAAGAGTCTAGTCGACTTAATCTTGGCCCATTGAAAAGTATGCAAGTACTCTGCATCGACTTGCGCTAAGTTATATGAAAACCTTGCATAGGGGCCTTTTACGCCGATGAATTTATCTTTTATATAAACAGTTGAATCAAAAATATTGTCTTGGTTTTCTAGAAAGACACTGGAATTTGGTGTTATGAAATGAAACCTTTTGAACTTAAATGTCCCTGCCTTTCCAGCCCCTGACTCTGGTCTAATAAAATCCAGGGAGTCGACTATTATATCAACCTTACTGTCTGAGTCTGACTGAAACTCATCAAAGAAATCTAGCTCACTTGCCTTTGAAGTGATGCTAGTTAGGCCTAAGAGGGCAAGGCCGAGAATGATAAGACAAAGAGTTCTTTCCAAGTTATGTTCCGTTGTTAATGCAGTGCAACAATAACATAACCCCTGTAATTAACTAGGTACTCAGTACTAATTACAGGGATGAAACATTCATAAAATCAGCTACTTAGTTGTTAGACTTAAGAAACCTTAGAAATTCACTATCACTACTTAAAAGGTAACGGGCATTAGTCCCAAGAGAGCTCTTATAGGCCTCCATAGACCTGATAAAGCTATAAAACTTAGGATCCTTTCCTAGAGAATTGGCATAAATCGCTGAAGCTTTAGCTTCGGCCTTACCGCGAATAATCTGTGAAGTCTTATAGGCCTCAGAGCGAATTCTTCTAAGCTCTTTAATTCTCTTACCCTCAATCTTAGCTTTTTCACCTTGGCCGATAGAGCGAATTTTTTGAGCAATTCTAGTTCTTTCAGAAATCATTCTTTCATAAACTTTTTTCTCAACACTTTTTGCATAAGAGATTCGGCGAAGCTGAACATCGATCAACTTAATACCAAGTTTATTCAATTCTTTATCTGCAAGAACGGCAATCTTAGAACTGAGCTCTTCTCTGCCGGTTTCAATATTCTCAATATCGACAGTGATCTCTTCTTCTAAGATGGGCTCACCTTTTTCTCTCTTAGCTTTAATCTCTAATCTCTTAGCTTCAGTCTTTTCGATAATAGCGTTTGAGTTTCTAACCGCTTCAACCAAGCGCTCATTAGAGATAACATCTCTAGTAATAGAATCTAAAATAGTATCAAGTCTAGTTTTAGCACCGATTTCATTACGAACTGTCTGGATAAAAGTAAGAGCATCAATGACTTTCCATCTCGCTGTCGTATCTACCTTAATGTATTTTTTATCCTTAGTAGGAATCTCATTAGGATCTCCATCCCAACTAAGAATTCTCTTATCAACAAAACGAGCTTCTTCTAAGAATGGTTTCTTAAAATGAAGTCCCGCCTCAGTAATAGGGTTACCAATTGGTTTACCAAATCTAGTGATGATTGCTTGACGCCCTTCTTTAACAATAAAGTAAGAACCTTTAACGACAATCGCCACAATAATAATGAGAGGAATAATCCCCGCTTTTAATCCATTTTTCATTTTACAACCTTAGATGCAACTTCATCTTTACCAAAAATTGGTAACAATCCTTTAACCTTCGAATCAACGATCGTTAGGTTTTCCATTCTTCTAAAGATCTTTTCCATAGTTTCAATATAGATACGCTTTCTAGTAATTAGCGGCGCTCTTTTATATTCTTTTAAGATCGCCGTAAACTTTGCAGCATCACCTTCAGACTCATTAACCAGACCTTCAGCATAACCTTCAGCTTCACTGATCATCTTTTCAGCCTTACCCTTAGCTTCAGGAATCACTTTGTTATAAGCTTGCTCAGCTTGATTAATCACTTTTTCTTGCTCTTGCTTAGCTTCGTTAACTTCGTTAAAGCTTGGCTTTACTTCGTTTGGAGGATTCACATCCTGTAACTTAACAGTCACAATCTTGATTCCCATATCATAACGATCAAGCACACCTTGCATTAGCTTTTGAGCATCAATAGCAATCTCAACTCTACCTGTTGTTAGAACTTCAGTAACAGACCTGTCCCCAACAACTCTCCTCATGATCGACTCTGACACATCACGAACATTGATAGTTGGATTACTGGTTTGAAAGATATACTTGAAAGGATCTGAAATTTGATACTGAACAACCCACTCAACTTCAGCAACGTTTAAGTCTCCTGTAAGCATAAGTGATTCATGATCAAAACTCTTTCTAGAATATTCAGTTCTTCTGTTAGCCGTACTTTTAGTTCTAAATCCAAATTCTTCTTGAAGTACTCTTTTAGTCTTAACAAAGAAAACTTCATCAATTCCAACTGGCATCTTAAAGTGAAGACCTGGAGGATAAGTACCAATAAACTTTCCAAATCTAATAACTACTGCTTCTTCATCTGGCTCTACGGTATAAAATGTAGACTTCCCTAGAACAACTAGGACCAAAATAATAACGACCGCGGCAATCCCCTTTATGTTCTTAAGGATATCCCCAACAGCCTTCTCAAATTCATTCATTTTTCCTACTTTGCTACTATTTCAAGCATTAGAACGCCTTGATCTAAGGCATCGCCTTCTTTTACATGTATTTCTTTAACAATACCGTCTACAGCAGATTTGATTTCATTTTCCATCTTCATGGCCTCTAAAATAATAACTGTTTCACCTGCTTTAACTTCTTGCTCATTCTTCACTAATATTTTTACGACTTTTCCAGGCATTTGAGTCTTTAACTCACCGTCATCTCCACCAGAGAGTCCTGAAGGCTTATAGCCCCTAAAAACTTTATATATCTGATCAACATTCAGAATATGAGTCGGAAGGTTTTGTTTAGCTAAACGAGTCCAACGCTTATTATCGTTGGAAGCGAAATATCTACCCGCTAACTTTCTCACAAAGATCTGCTCTCGTTGAACAACTTCATTTTCTTGAACTGCGCTGTACTCAAACTCAACTAATTCATGTGAGTGAACTCTCGTGCGAGTAAGATCAATTATAATTTCATTATTATCATTATCTATAAGGTAGGTTCTCATAATCCCATCCTGTTAGCTTCGATTCCAGCTAAAGTGTTAAAGATTCGCATAAAATCAAAATCTTTCTTCACCATATCTTGAGGTTTAATCTTCCCAATATAATCAGTCGAATAAACACCATTAATAAAATTTTCTTCTCTTAAAATAACTTTATGAAGTGGAATATTAGTCTTTAGTCCTTCAATATGAAGACCATCAAGAGCACATATCATCTTTCTGATAGCAATCTTTCTATTGATTCCTTTAGTAATCAACTTACCAATCATAGGATCAAAATCAGGCGTCACTTCTAAGTCTTTAAAGATACAGTTATCAAAACGAGTTCCCTGAGGAAAGTTCGTCTCAAATCCTGTAACGATTCCAGGAGATGGAAGCATAGTGATAGGGTCTTCAGCACAAATCCTACACTCAATGGCATGACCTGACCTTTTAATAAATTCTTGATTCGGAATACCCAAATCTTCACCAAAAGCCGACTGAATCATGCAAACAAGAAGATCAATCCCTGTTATCTCTTCAGTAATAGGATGTTCAACCTGAATACGAGTATTCATCTCTAAGAAGTAAAAACTCTTATCTTGGGCCATAATAAATTCAACTGTTCCAGCTGAATCATAATCGACGGATTTTGCGAGTCTTACTGCTGTATCACAAATATCTTGTCTTACAGCTTCATCTTCACCAATAAAAGGTGATGGTGCTTCTTCGATTACTTTCTGATGTCTTCTTTGAATCGAACATTCTCTTTCAAAAAAGTGAAATACATTTCCACGCTTATCAGCAAGAATCTGAACTTCAATATGTCTTGGATTAACAATTAGTTTTTCAACAAGAAGGTCACCATTACCAAATGCTGCTGCAGACTCTCTTTGAACAACTTCAAAGTTTGCTTTTACTTCAGCTTCATCAGCACATGCCCTCATTCCACGACCACCACCACCAGCGACGGCCTTCAAGAGAACAGGGTAACCAATTTCTTTAGAAATCTTTAGAGCTTCAGGAATAGTTTCAACTGCTGCGCTACTTCCAGGCACAACCGGAATTCCGGCTTCTTTGGCCAAAGTCTTAGAGGTGGCTTTATCACCCATGATTCTAATGGCCTTAGCGTGAGGAGCGATAAAAACAACACCGTTTTTTTCAAGCTCATCTGCAAAGTCAGCATTCTCAGATAAAAATCCATAACCAGGATGAACGGCATCTACTTTATTATCTTTGATAACTTTAAGAATATTCGGAATATTCAAATAAGTTTCAGCATTACTGCTACCTTCAAGGTGAACCCATTCGTCGCAAAACTCTAAGTGCCGCGCATGGATTTCATTATCAGTCCAAATGCCAATGGCCGTATGACCAAGCTCTCTACAAGCCTTTGCAACTCTACTGGCAATCTCTCCCCTATTCGCTATCAAAATTCGCTTAGGAGAAGTTGTCTTTCCTACTTGTTCATTTGTCATAACTGAATATTCCCATGTTTACGTTTAGGAAGAACGACTTTTTTATCTTTCAAGACTCTTAAGTATTCATAAAGCCTCTGTCTTGTTTCTTCAGGTAAGATGACAGCATCAATATATCCAAGTTCAGCCGCACGATAAGGATTATTAAATCTTTCTTCGTAGTTCTTAACAAGTTCAGCTTTCTTCTTATCAAAAGCTTCTCCTTCAAGTCCTTTAAGCTCATGCCTAAAAATAATATTAACAGCGCCCTCAGCTCCCATCACAGCAATTTCAGCAGTTGGATAGGCTAAGTTAACATCTGCCCTAATATGCTTTGATGCCATAACATCATAAGCCCCACCATAAGACTTTCTCGTAATAAGAGTAATTGTCGGTACGGTCGCTTCAGCATAGGCATAAAGTAATTTTGATCCGTGCTTAATGATCCCGCCATATTCTTGAACTGTACCAGGTAAGAAACCAGGAACATCAACAAGTGTCACAATAGGAACATCAAAGGCATCACAAAAACGAATAAATCTCGCAGCCTTAACAGAAGCATCAATATCTAAAACACCAGCAAGGATTGAAGGTTGATTGGCAATAACACCAATTTTAATTCCACCAATACTAGCAAAGCCTACAATAATATTCTTAGCATAATCCTGATGTACTTCTAAAAAGTGAGAATCATCAACGACATCAAGAATAATCTCTTTCATGTCATATGGTTTCTTAGGATTCGCAGGAACTACTGACTTTATTTTTGTGTTATCTCTATAGATAGGATCTGATGTAAACTTTGGAGTTTGTTCTCTAAAATTTGATGCTGGAATATAAGCAAGTAATTCTCTTACTCTCTCAAAGCAATCATCTTCGTCTTTGCATTTAAAGTTTGAGACACCAGAAGTTTCAGAGTGAGTCGTTGCTCCTCCTAACTCTTCTTTAGTCACTTCTTCGTGAGTAACAGTCTTAATAACATCAGGTCCAGTTACAAACATATAAGAAGTTTTATCAACCATGAAGATAAAGTCTGTAATAGCAGGAGAATAAACAGCTCCACCAGCACATGGCCCCATGATGAGTGAGATCTGAGGAATAACACCAGAAGCTTTTACATTTCTATAAAAGATCTCAGCATAACCACCAAGAGCATCCACACCCTCTTGAATTCTAGCTCCACCGGAATCATTGATTCCAATAATAGGTATTCTATTTTCTAGTGCGAAGTCCATGATCTTGCATATCTTCTTAGCGTGAGCAGCCCCTAAGGCCCCACCCCAACAAGTAAAGTCCTGAGAAAAAAGAGCAATCTTCTGCCCATTGATTTCCCCAATTCCTGTAATGACTCCATCACCTAAGAACTTTGTCTCTTGCATATTAAAATCTGTACACCTGTGGGTAACAAATCTATCAAACTCAATAAAAGTTCCTGGATCAATCAATCGATTGACTCTCTCTCTTGCGGTAAATTTACCTTGAGCATGTTGTTTTTCTATTTTGGCGGAACCGCCACCTTGTTCAGCTTGCTCCCGTAATTGGATGAGCAGATTTCTCTTTTCTTCTAAAATTTCAGACATAAAAAAGCCTCCTAAAAACCTTGTGTATTCTACTTTTTTGGTTCCTAGGAGGCTATTACTTTACTGAATTTGTGCTGTGCTCTATTCTTCTCCAGCCGCCTTTTTACGCTTATCTAGGCCATATTTTTCGACTTTCATGATTAGTGACGCACGACTTACACCAAGTTCTTTAGATAGCTTGGATTTATTAAAGTTGCACCGCTTCAATCCTTCTCGAATCATAAGCGCTTCTAGCTCTTCAAGAGCTGCTTTTAATCCACCATTGGTATTAATGCCTCTAGTGTTTCCACTTGAAGGTGCTTCACCATGGTCCAGGATCCTTGCGCTTAAGTTATCTGGAGTAATATTTTTCTCATCGCCTGCTAAGACAACAAGTCTTTCAACTTCGTTTTCTAGTTCTCTCACGTTTCCAGGCCATGGGTAATCAAGCATTTTTTCCATACATTTCTTAGAAAATGTTTTCATAGGAACACCTGATTCATCACATCTCTTTTTAAGAAAGTGATCCATCAATACTGGAATATCATCATTACGCTCTCTAAGTGGAGGTAAGTTAACATTAATAACGTTAATTCTATAAAAAAGATCTTCTCTAAACTCACCCTTCGCCATCATCTCTTTAACTGGCTTATTTGTGGCAGCTACGATTCTAACGTCAGCTTTCTTCGGCGTAGTCGCCCCCACAGGAAGATAGGTTCCCTCTTGAAGAACTCTTAGAAGCTTAACTTGCATAGATAAACTTGTGTCTCCGATTTCATCTAAGAACATCGTTCCACCATTTGCACTTTCGAATAATCCCTTCTTATCTTTAACAGCACCCGTAAAAGCACCTTTAACGTGACCAAAGAGTTCTGAATCTAATAAGTTGTCGTTAAAAGCTGAGCAGTTAACGGCCAAGAACATATTATCTTTTCTAGGTGAAGAAAAATGAACTGCTTTAGCTACAAGTTCCTTACCTGTTCCATTTTCACCTTGAATAAAAACACTCGACTCAGAAGTTGATACTTTCTCCAGTAAACTATAGATAGCCTGCATCTTCTTCGATTTACCAATCATAGAATGGTAACGATACTTATCTCCAAGCTCAGAGTTAAGCTCATGAATTCTAGCTTCTCTTTTTGAGATCTCTGAATGAAAAGTAACTACTTCATCAGAGACAAGATCAACAAGCTCCGAGAAATAGTCAATATCAGCTGAGCTCATTCTTTTTAAATGCTCAATAGCTGCAACGGCATCAGCTTCCACTGAACCACATTCAATCATCTGTTTCTTTAATTCTTCAGAGTCAGCTTCCGTAAAAGAATCCATAATAAAAGGATAAGCAAAAACAGTTCCGAGGTACTCACCGTCGACAACAACCTTACTCGCAACACCTTTTACATGTTTAAAGAATGAATCAAAGACCACATGGGATCCTGTATTCTCATGAAGACCATCCGTCACTTTCTCAACATCTTGTCCCATATACTCATAGCCATAGCTCATTCCGAACTGGACTTTCATAAAATGATTCTTAAAACTATAGTCTTTATCTAGGTGTTTAGAGCGAATCTTATAATGAAGGTCAGTCCAAAACATTTCGACTCCCCACCACTTGTTAAGAATCTCTTCTAGTTTTGCAATAACATGCAGATCACCCATTTCTTTCCAGTCAATCATCTGAAAACTCCTATCAGTTTTTTAAAAAAGTATGTAACCTGACGGCCACTAACTCGAATTACTGTTTAACTTTTCGGCACACTGTCTAAATTCTTAAGGTTTCAGGGATAAAAAGTGATGAAAATCTTTACAGGTAAGTGCCCAAAATTATTTCAATTTTGAGAATAAGCCTTAATTTTCGGTAGATTAGGGGTGTATAGATATTAACTGAGTATTTTAGTGTGACTCAACTTTTTTCATTTTATTAAGGCTTGTTGCTTCAACAAGCTTTAAAACTCGATCAAAGTAACTGCGATGTTCCCAGTCTTGTGGCCCAACAAATTTTTCTAAATGCCTTAGTTTACTAGAAAAAAGGTAGGTTTCAGGAACCTTAACTGATCCATATAAAGGAAGGGTCAAACCTTCTTTATCAATGCCAAATAGAACATTATTTGGTCGATTCTTAGAATATCTTTTGAGGTATTTTTTTACAGCCTTTAACTCATCGTTAACTGCCAGGATGAGAACTGTTATATTCTTCTCCTCCATCTTCTTGGCAAATTTCATAAAAGAAGGAAGCTCTGCTTCGCAAGGAGCACACCATGTTCCCCAAAAATGAACCATCACAGCCTTATTAGCACCAACAAAACTTTCCTTAGAGATTGGTTCATTGGTATCAACATCTACTGCAGTAAAGTCAGGCATCTCTTTAAGAATTAAGCTCGGTGCTTTATTAACAAACTGGTCGTATTTACTTTTTTCGTAAGAAGAATAAAGAAAGGTTGCCGCTAGAACAGCAATGATAATAAAGATCTTCTGCGCAAATGTTAAATAAGGTGCTTTAGTCTTTTCCATAGGCCTTCAAAATAAAAAAAGCCTTCCTATTCTTACGAAGCAGGAAGGCCGTATTTAATTTTTTAAAATAAATCTACTAATCTACAAGAGCGATATAAGCCATTTTCGCATTATCACCGACACGTCCGTCAGCAAGTTTCATAATACGAGTATAACCACCGTTTCTCTCTTTAAATTTAGGTCCTACTTCTGCAAATAATTTCTGAACAGCCGCTTTATTATTTAATTTTGAAGCCGCTAGTCTTCTGTTTGCTACAGTATCGTTTTTACCTATAGTAATTAGCTTCTCTACATAAGGACGAATAGCCTGACATTTTGTGAATGTCGTCTTAATTTGTCCATGGTCAATTACTTCTACAGCAAGGTTACGTAGTAAACTTTTTCTGTGTGCAGCACATGTACCAATTCTATGTTTAATTTTACCGTGTCTCATTGTTTCTCCTAAGAGTCAGTACTTACTGACCGTCCTCTTTGAGGTCTTTCATGATGCTATCAACTTTCATTCCAAGACCTAATCCCATGTTCGTAAGGATCTCTTTAATTTCATTAAGAGACTTACGTCCAAAGTTTTTAGTTCTAAGCATTTCGCCTTCAGTCTTAGAAACTAATTCATAGATGTATTTAATATTTGCATTCTGAAGACAGTTTGCAGATCTAACAGAAAGCTCAAGTTCAGAAACAGGCTTAAGTAAAGCGTTGTTCTGTGGGCTTTGTGCTTGAGCTGGCTTGCTCTCCATTCTTGCGATTTCTTCTTCGTCTTCGAAGTTTAAGAAAACTGCTAGTTGGTCTCTAAGAATCTTTGCTGCATAAGCAACAGTATCTTGAGGCTCAATACCAGAGTTAGTCCATACTTCTAGAGTAAGCTTATCAAAATCGGTTCTTTTCCCAACTCTTGCATTAGTAACTGCAAAGTTCACTCTGTGAACAGGTGAGAAAAGTGAATCAAGATAAATCCAACCTACAGGAAGGTCATACTCTTCTTTATTATCAAGAGCAGTAACATAACCTTTTCCACGAGCAACTTTTAATTCCATTCTGATAGATCCACCAGAAGAGATGTTAGCAATAACATGGTCAGGGTTAAGTACTTCAACATTAGCACTTTCTGCAATATTTCCTGCAGTAATAGGGCCTTCTCCACTCTTTTCAAGAGTTAAGATAACGTCTTCTTTTTGGTTAAGCTTGAAATGAACTTCTTTAAGGTTAAGGATGATTTCTGAAACCTCTTCCTTAACGTTATTAATAGTTCCAAATTCGTGCTCAACACCTTCGATACGAATAGCAACAATACCTGCACCCTGAAGCGAAGATAATAGAACTCTTCTTAAAGAGTTCCCAAGAGTTTGTCCGTAACCTCTTTCAAGAGGCTTAGCTACGAACTTCCCGTATGCATATGTATCTGTATCAATTTCCGTTTCCAGAGCTACTGGGCGGATCATGCTTGTCCAATTCTTCGAAGTAAATGTATCCATCGAAATATTCTCCTTAAATTAAATACTAAAATTAAACTCTTCTTCTCTTCGGAGCTCTACAACCATTGTGAGGAATCGGACTTCTGTCAGAAACAGCAGTGATTCTCAGTCCAGCCTGAACTAGTGCACGAACAGCGTTTTCACGCCCAGCGCCTGGTCCCTTAACTCGAACTTCAACAGTTTTTAACCCGTGCTCCATTGCTCTTTTAGCAGCTTCGCCAGATGCCATTTGAGCAGCAAAAGGAGTTGATTTTTTAGATCCTCTGAATCCTAGTTGTCCAGCAGAGGCCCAAGCCAATGCGTTTCCAGCAGTATCAGTGAATGTTACAATAGTATTATTAAAAGAAGCTTGGATGTGACAGATGCCACTAACAATATTCTTTTTAACTTTCTTTTTCTGTTCTTTTTTCTTAGCCATTATTCCCTACCTTACTTCATCGACTTGATAGACTTCTTACCAGCGATTGCTTTTGCAGGACCTTTACGGGTTCTTGCATTGGTAGAAGTACGTTGACCACGAACTGGAAGACCCATTCTGTGTCTTTTTCCGCGGTAACATCCAAGATCTTTGAGACGTTTAATATTCAATCCAATTTCTCTACGAAGATCACCTTCTACATTGTAGTTTTCTTCGAGAGTCTTACGGATATCCTGCGACTCATCTTCTGTTAAATCATTTGAACTTTTGTTGGGATCGATTTTGCATTCTTCTAGAACTTTCACAGCAAGAGTTGGACCTACACCATATAATGAACGTAGGGCAATTCTCATTGCTTTATTTCTAGGAATATCAACACCAAGGATTCTGGCCATAGCTACACTCCTAATTTAGTTATTATTAACCTTGTCTTTGTTTATGTTTTGGATTCTTTTTACATACAACACGTAAAACACCACTTCTTTTTACAACTTTGCAGTCTTTGCACATTGGCTTAACGGACGCTCGTACTTTCATAATTATCCTCTTATTTTTTCTTTCTATAAGTAATACGACCTTTACCTAAATCGTATTTGCTAATTTCTACTAAAACAGAATCCCCTGGAATGATCTTGATATAAAACATTCTCATTTTCCCACTAATGTGAGCAACCACTGAGTGGCCGTTGGGAAGCTTAACTTTAAATTTCGTATTCGGCAGAAGTTCGGTTACTACGCCTTCTACTTCAATCGTTTCGCCATTTGACATAACGCTGTAATTCCACCTGTTTGTTCTAGCTATATAGAACAGTCATTCGCCTATGGCAAGTATCGTCACGGGCACCGACGCTAAGCGTCTATTATTTAACAGTATTCTTAACTTCTTCAAATACTTCAGCACTAGTTGCGGAAGCCTTAACCCTCTTCAATGCCCCTTTTTCTTCATAATAACTAAGGACAGGGTCGATAGTGCTCTTAAAAACACCTAAACGAGTCTTAACTGACTCTTCATTATCATCTTTTCTTTGATTAAGATTTGTCCCGCTACACTTATCACAAACACCTTTTGCTTTTGGTGCTTTAAAAAGAAGATTGTAGATCTCGCCACAATCACCACATGTCCTACGGTTAACTAATCTCTCTGCGAGAATATCTAAATCTATATCAAAGTAGATGGCCTTGTGGGCTACATCTTTTATTACTTCTAAGTCTAATGCTTTTGCTTGATCAAGGTTTCTAGGAAAGCCATCAAAAATATAGCTTCCAGAAGTTAGGTCACAGTTCGCATTAAGGAGCTCAAGAACAGTAGTATCATCTACAAGCTCGCCACGAGTCATGATCCCCTGAACCTTCTTTCCAAGCTCAGATTCTTTTGCAATTTCATTTCTTAGGAGGTCACCAGTCGAGATATGCTTATATCCCAGGTCGCTTACCAGCCTTGCAGCCTGCGTCCCTTTTCCTGATCCAGGAGCCCCTAATAAAATCAATTGCGCTTTCATTAGAACCTTCTATTACTTCCGTTATACTTACCTTTAGATTTGTGAGCATTTTCATACTGATCAGAGAACATAAATGATTGAATATTCATCATTACTCTAATCGAAACACTAACAAGGATAAGCATTGAAGTTCCACCAAATCTTGTCTGTTCCCCAGTAATCAAAGTCGGGCTGATACAAATTACAACAAGAAATAGGGCTCCAAAAAACGTAAGTCTATTTAGTAAAAAATCTAAGTACTCTTTAGTCTTTGCACCTGGACGAATCCCAGGAATAAAAGCGTTGTTCTTCTGAAGCATTTCAGCGATCTTTTTAGTCTTAAACTGGATCGGTGCATAGAAGTACGTCATATAAATAATTAAAAGCGCGAAGAAGATGTTGAAAAGAAGTTTACCTGGGTAAAGCGACTGAACAATAGTATCTAAATATGGCTTAATTGCACTATCAGCAGCTACGAAGCTTGCAAAAGTCGTAGGTGCAGCAAGTAGAGAAGAAGCAAGGATAGGAGGCATAACTCCACCTGTATCAACTCTCATTGGAAGTGACTGTGTTCCACCGTAGACACGGTTATGAACAACTTTTTTAGCATATTGAACCGGAACAGATCTAAAGGATCTTTCAATAAATGCTACTACGTAAAATGATACAACAATGACGGCCAACATAATAAGGACTGTCATTCCTTGTAATTCACCATTTCTATAAAGAGTAAGGTTTCTAATAATCTCTGAAGGAAGCTCAACTGCGATACCTGCAAAGATAATTAACGAAACACCGTTTTCTAGACCAAATTCAGTGATTCTTTCACCAAGCCATAAAAGAAACATCGTTCCTGCGGCTAATGTAATCATCGCTGTTAATCTAAAGAGCATCCCTGGCTCAGGAATAACTGGTACTCCTCCTGGACTTTTAAAACTTTCAAAGACTGCAGCCATTCCATAACCTTGCACACAGCAAAGGATCACAGTTGCATAACGAGTCCACTTTTGAATTTTCTTATGTCCATCGGCATCTTCTTGAAGCTCAGCAATCTGAGGAATAACTTCACCAAGAAGGGAGAAAATAATTGAAGTTGTAATATAAGGCATGATCCCAAGAGCAAGAACTGAGAAACGCTTAAAAGCACCACCAGAAAATGTATTGATAAGATCAAATATACCGCCGCCGCCTTCATTGAAGTAGGCTTGAATAGCAGACCCATTAACACCAGGAACTGGTATCTGGGCTGCTAATCTATAGACAACTAGTAATAAGAATGTGAATAAAATTCGCTTTTTAAGCTCTTCTAATTTTGTTTGATTGGACGACATTCCGTTGAATCCTTTACTTATTTAGCTTTAACTTCGCCGCCAGCTTTCTCAACCGCTTCTAAAGCAGCTTTCGTAAACTTTTCGATCCCAACAAATGTAAGCTTTTTCTTAAGCTCGCCATTAGCAAGAACTTTAACGGGACGTCTCTTATTGATTCCTTTCAATAAACCTTTTTCGATTAGAGCTTCTTTAGTAACTTCTCCGCCATCAAACTTTGCTTCAAGTTGAGCAAGACTGACTTCTGCGTAGTTAGTTCTAAAAAGAAAGTTCTTAAACCCTCTCTTAGGAAGACGTAAATAAAGAGGCATGTTACCACCCTCAAAACCAGGTCTAACACCGCCACCGGCACGAGCTTTTTGACCTTTGTGACCTTTACCAGCTTGAGTACCTTGACCCGAACCTTGACCACGACCGATACGCTTCGTATTACGATGAGCACCTTTTGGACTACTAAGATTATTTAACGTTAACATATATGCCTCTCTAACTTATTAATTAAGCTTCTTTCCAATCTAGTAAGTGAATAACTTTCTTAATCATTCCTCTTACAGCTGGAGTATTTTCTAAAGTTTTTGATGATCCAGTCTTTCTTAAGCCTAGGCCTTTAACACAAGCTTTTTGTCTTGGGTTAGCAGCGATAATACTTTTCTTAAGAGTAACCGTAATTGTCTTGGCCATAATTACCTCTATTTAATTCTAATGCTCGAAGCGTCTTTACCTCTAATAGCTGCAACTTGTTCAGCTGAACGAAGCTTTCTTAAGGCAGCAAATGTTGCTTTCACAACATTATGAGGGTTATTACCACGAGTAGATTTTGTTAAAACATTTCTCACACCAGCAAGTTCCATAATTGCTCGGCAAGCACCAGCAGCTTTCACACCAGTACCTTCAGAGGCAGGTCTAAAAAGGATCTTTCCAGCATCAAACTCACCTAATATACGATGAGGAATAGTTCCACCAGCGATAGGCACAACTACTAAATTCTTTTGAGCTGCTTGTGTTGCTTTTCTAATTGCTTCTGGAACTTCTTTGGCTTTACCAAGTCCGTAACCAACTCTTCCTTTTTTATCACCAACAATCATTAGTGCTGAGAAAGAAAATCTACGTCCACCTTTAACAACCTTGGCAACACGATTAACAGCAACAACTCTCTCTTCGAATTCTGATTCGATTTGAGGCTTTGGTTTACGTGGAGCTGGCTTACGACGGCCCTTTTTTTCTTCTTTTTTACCTTCCGCTTTAGCTTCTACTGCTGCTTCTTTTGGTGCAGCCGCTTCAGCCTTAACTTCTTCTTTACTCTCAGCTTTTTTAGTTTCTTCGCTCATGAGATTCCTCTTTAAATCTGAATTCCGTTTTCACGTACAGAGTCTACTAATACAGATAAAACGCCTGTGTAAGTACTTCCACTTCTGTCGAAAACAGCTTTCTCAATTTTTTTACCTTTTAACTCTTCAGCAAGCTTAACACCAAGAAGTTTTGCACCTTCTCTATTTGCTTTTGCTCCTGAAACTCCATTTTTTCCATAAGTCTGAACACTTAAAAGAGTCTTTTCAGTTACATCATCAATGACCTGAACTCTTAAATGCTTATTAGTCTTAGTAGCACAAAGTCTTGGACGTTCTGCAGTCCCATTAATTTTTGCTCTAATCGACAGTTTTCTTCTTAGCTTTTTGGCTAATGAAGGGTTCTTTACTTTACCTAATGGTTTTCTCATCTTTTACTCTCTTTCCTATTGGGACTAGTGCTTACTTCTTAGCACCAGTCTTACCAGCCTTACGGATAATATGCTCATCGGCGTATTTAATACCTTTACCTTTATAAGGCTCTGGTGGTCTAAATGATCTTACTTTTGCAGCAGCAAAACCAACCAGTTCTTTATCACAGCCTGAAAGTTGAATTGTATTTTTTTCAACTTTAGCTGAAACACCTTCTGGAAGGTTGTAATCGATTGGGTGCGAGTAACCTAGGTTAAGAACTAAAACTTTACCTTTTACAGCAGCTTTATAACCAACACCTGTGAACTCAAGGTCTTTTTGAAAACCTGTGCTAACACCTACAACCATATTATTAATAAGTGTTCTTGTAGTTCCCCAAAGTGATCTTGCATTTTTGCTTTGATCAATTGGGTTTACTAGAACTTCTTTATCTTTTTTCTCAATTGTCACAAATTTAGTGAATGTGTACTCAAGAGCTCCATTTGGTCCTTTAACAGACACATGGGCACCGTCAACTTTAACATCAACTTTCTCTGGTATAACAACTGGTTCTTTTCCAATTCTGCTCATAATTACCTCAACTTCCTCTTACCAAACTGTACAGAGGACTTCTCCGCCAACTTTCTTGTTCTTAGCTTCTCTAGAAGAAACAACTCCCTTTGAAGTAGAAATAATTGCTGTACCAAGACCAGAAATTACACGAGGCATGTCTCCATAGCCACGGTACTGTCTTAGACCTGGGCGAGAAAATCTCTTAAGGCCAACAATCGCTTCTTCCTTAAGAAGAACTTTAATTCTGATATCTGCTTTATCTTTAGCAATGATCTTAAAGCCACGGATATAGCCTTCTTCTTTCATCACTTTGCAAACACCAGCTTTTACTTTACTTGCAGGAAACTCAACACGATCATGACCTGCTTGGATAGCATTTCTGATTCTTGTTAACATGTCTGCAATAGGATCTGTCATCATATCTAATTCTCCTAAATTACCAACTAGACTTAGTTACACCAGGTAACATTCCTCTCAAGGCGAGTCTTCTAAACTCAAGTCTTGAAAGACCAAACGCTCTATATACACCACGAGCACGACCTGTAACAACACAGCGATTTCTCACTCTGTTCTCGCAAGAGTTACGTGGAAGCTTTTGTAGTTTGTCTTGCGCGGCCCAACGTTCTTCGTCAGATAGCGTAGTACTTTTTACAGCAGCTCTAAGCTCAATTCTCATCTTAAGATGTTTTTCAGACATCTTTTTTCTTTTTTCGTTACTAACGATTTTTGCTCTTCTTGGCATACGAGTTTCCTCTTATCTTATTTTTGAAAAGGCATTCCAAATTGAGTCAATAACTCACGGCCTTCTTCGTCATTAATAGCAGTTGTTACAAATGAGATACCAATCCCACGTACTTTATCAATCTTATCGTAGTTGATTTCAGGAAAGATAATTTGCTCTTTTAGTCCAAGAGTATAATTGCCTCTACCATCAAATGCTTTTTTGTTAACACCACGAAAGTCACGAACTCTTGGAAGAGTAATCGAAACTAGACGATCAAGAAATTCAAACATTCTTTCTCCTCTTAGTGTTACGTTTGCACCTAGTGCCTGACCTTCACGAAGCTTAAAACCAGCAATTGATTTTTTAGCTTTAGCAACTACTGGCTTTTGACCAGCAATCAACTCAAGATCAGCCATGATCGAATCAACTGTTTTTGAATTAGTAACACAATCTTTAGTTACACAGTTAATCACGATTTTTTCTAGCTTTGGAATCAAGTGTGGGTTCGTATACTCATACTTACCTTTCATTGCTCCAATGATTTCGTTTTTATATTTTTCGCCTAATCTACTCATCTTTAACCTTCTTAATTACAGCTCAGTTCCACAAGAAACAGCTACGCGAATATTTTTTCCGTCTTTATTAACAATTTTTACTCTAGTAGGTTTTTTAGTCTTAGGACTAAGTACTGCCACATTAGAGATATGTACTGGCATCTCTTTTTCAGTGATTCCACCAGCTGGGTTTTCTTGGCTAGGCTTAATTGCTTTTTTAGCAATATTAACGCCACCAATAAGAACCTTGTCCTGCTTTCTAAAGATTTGAGAAACAGTTCCTGTCTTCCCTTTATCTTTTCCAGCTAACATAATTACTTCATCATTTACTCTTAACTTTTCCATCTCAATCCTCTTATAGAACTTCTGGGGCTAAAGAACAGATCTTTGTGAAATTACGTCCACGAAGCTCTCTAGCTACAGGTCCAAATATACGAGTCCCTACAGGCTCATTATTTGGGTTTAGGATAACAACGCTGTTTTTATCGAACTGAATATAAGATCCATCTTCTCTTCTGATCGGGTACTTCGTTCTTACTATTACAGCCTTCTTAACATCACCTTTCTTAATCTTTCCACCAGGTAACGCTTGTTGAACTGCTACTACAACAATATCTCCAAGACCGGCTGACATTCTTTTAGAACCACCAAGTACTTTTATACACTTGACTTCTTTAGCTCCAGAATTATCAGCTACGTCCATTTTTGATTGCATTTGAATCATTATTTACTCCAACTCGCCTAATTACTTATTAACGCTTACAAGTTCCCAATTCTTTAATTTAGAATGAGCTCTTGATTCGATTATTGTTACTCTATCACCAATGTTCGCTACATTTTTTGCGTCATGTGCATGATATTTTTTAGAAGAGTTAACAAATTTGCTATAAACTCTGTGCTTAAATCTTCTCTGCACAGTTACAACAATAGTCTGGTCGCTCTTGTCACTGACAACAACACCCTCTAATTTTCTTTTAAAAGCTTTTGTAGTTTCGCTCATACTTACCTCTAGTTTGCTTTCTTAGCTGTTAAAAGCTTAGCAATATTCTTTTTACCAATCTTAAGAAGGTGTGGTTTCTCTACACCTGAGGCTGCTTTTTGCATTCTCATGTTAAAAAGCTCAGTTTTGATCTCTTCAACTTTAGTGTCGATCTGCTTAGCATCCCAACCCTTAACTTCTTCATATTTCATTGTTTCAATAGCCATATCTGCCTCTTTATTCCATTTCTCGCTTAATAATCTTCGTCTTAACTGGAAGCTTATAAGTAGCAAGCCTTAATGCTTCTAAACTTAACTCTGCTTCAGCATGCTTAATCTCAAATAAGATCCTTCCTGGCTTAACAACAGCAACCCAAGAATCAGGTGAACCTTTACCTTTACCCATACGAACCTCTGCAGGTTTTTTAGTAAGAGATTTGTCAGGAAAGATCTTAATCCAAACCTGTCCACCCCTCTTAATCTTACGAGTCATGGCAATCCTGGCAGCTTCAATCTGACGGTTAGTAATATAACCGCAAGTAACTGCCTGTATAGCGTATTCACCAAAGGTGATAGTATTTCCACGGTAAGCTTTGCCTTTCATACGGCCTTTTTGTTGCTTTCTGTGCTTTACTTTTTTAGGACTTAACATTTTTCAATTCCTTTTAATCCGAGACAAAAATCTCTACTTGTAAATCTCACCCTTATAAACCCACACTTTCACACCAATAACTCCATAAGTAGTTTTGGCTTCAGCCGTATTGTAGTCAATATCAGCTCTAAGTGTGTGAAGAGGAACCTTTCTTTCAGAGTAACCTTCTGCTCTCGCCATTTCTGCTCCACCAAGTCTTCCGGCCGTTCTAACACGAATACCTTTAACACCTGCACGGAATGCCGATTGCATCACCTTTTTCATAGCTCTACGGAAAGCAACACGCTTTTCAAGTTGAGCCGCAATATTTTCAGCAATTAACTTCGCATCAGCATCTGGTCTTTTAACCTCAGCTATATTGAAAATTAATGTACCTTTAGTAAGTTTTTTAAGGTCACCACGAATTTTATCGATTCCAGTTCCCTTTTTACCAATAGCAACACCAGGCTTAGCAGTATTTACTGTAACTTTTACCTGATCAGAAGTTCTTGAAATATCAACGCTTGATACAGCGGCGTTTTTCATATTCGTTTCAATGTAGTTACGGATAGCCAAATCTTCGTGAAGGTTCGTGGCATACTGACGCTTGTCTGTGTACCAATTCGATTGCCAACCTTTGATGTAACCTAGTCTAAATCCATACGGATGTACTTTTTGTCCCATTCTATCCTTCCTTAAGCTTCTTTGAGTTCTAAAATTACGTGACTTGTTCTTTTACGAATTCTAAAAGCACGACCCTGAGCTCGTGGGCGAATTCTCTTTAATGTTGGACCTTCATTTGCGTAAAGAGTCCCAACAACAAGATTGTCGATATCGTATTTTCCAGATTCCTGAGCAATTGCCAGTCCACTATTAATTAGTTTTGCCAAAACAATGGCCGTTTCTTTCTTTTCACAGAAGCGAAGGTACTTTAGCGCCTCGGAAGCTTTTTTGTTTCTGATCTGGTCACAAACAAGTCTTACCTTACGAGGTGCAATGCCAACTCTGCTATTTTTAACTTTTACCGTCATTGTTTCCTCTTACTTTTTACCTTTCTTGTCAGCACCGTGACCCGAATAAGTTCTAGTTATTGAAAATTCCCCTAACTTGTGACCAACCATGTTGTCAGTTACGAATACAGGGATAAACTTTTTGCCGTTATGAACAGCGAAAGTAAGTCCGATAAATTCAGGCACAACTGTTGAACGACGTGACCAAGTCTTAATGACCTTTGAAGATCTAGCTTTGTCACCGTCGAGAGCAACTGCTTTTTTAATAAGCGATTGATCAACAAATGGTCCCTTTTTAAGTGATCGAGACATATTTTCTCCTTAAAGCCTAATGGCTTATTTTTTATTTCTTCTTTTAACAATAAAACGGTCAGTTCTCTTATTCTTCCTTGTCTTATAGCCTTTTGTTGGCATTCCCCAAGGAGAAACAGGATGACGACCACCTGAAGTACGACCCTCACCACCACCATGCGGGTGATCAACCGGGTTCATTGCAACACCTCTAACAGTTGGACGTCTACCCAACCAACGAGCTCTACCAGCTTTACCTAACTGACGTTTCTCATGATCAAGATTTCCAACCTGACCAATTGTTGCACGACAAGTAAGCTTAACTTTTCTTAGTTCGCCTGATGGCATTCTTAGAAGAACTGAATCCCCTTCCTTCGCCATAACTTGAACATAAGCACCAGCTGATCTTGCCATCTGTCCGCCAGCACCTGGATTCAACTCAACGTTGTGAACCAAAGTACCTACTGGAATATCAGCAAGAAGCTTAGAGTTACCTGTCTTGATATCTGCTTCTTTCGAAGAAATCACAGTATCGCCAACATTTAACCCAAGTGGAGCTAGTATGTAGCACTTGTATCCATCAGCGTAAGCAAGCTGAGCGATGTTACATGTTCTGTTCGGATCATAAACAATCGCCTGAACTTTCGCAGGGATATCTAATTTATTTCTTTTAAAATCAATAGTTCTATATCTTCTCTTAACCCCGCCACCTTTGTGACGACAAGTAATTCTACCGTGGTTATTACGACCACCAGTTGAATTCTTTGAACCGAGCATACCCTTAAGAGGTTTAACCCCTTTAGTAAGCCCTTCCGAAGTTAATACCGCAGTATTTCTTAGAGAAGGTGTTGTTGGTTTAAACTTACGAATTCCCATCATTCAATCCTTATACGCCTTTAAAAAATTCTATTCTTTGTCCCTCTTTAAGCTGAACAAATGCCTTCTTGGTCTTTGGCGTTTTTTTGACAGATTTACCTGCTCTAACGAGTTTTCCAGGGTTAATACTTGTCTTAATATTTAATACTTTTACATCATAAAGTTTTTCTACAGCGTTCTTGATTTGATTCTTGTTTGCATCTAGTGCAACCAAGAAACCAAAACGATTAAATTTATCGCTAGCTGAAGAAGCTTTTTCAGTAATCATTGGCTTCAAAATAACATCTTGCATCTGCATAATTACACCACTCGATTAAGAAGTACTTCAAGTGCTTCTTTTTCAATGACTAAGTTTTCAAACTTAACAGCTTCATAGACGCTAAAACCTTCAACTGGGATAGCTTTACCCCATTGTAAGTTTCTAACAGCCTGAATAACTGGTGAGTTCTTATCTTTAGTAATAACAAGAGCTGGTAGAAGACCTTTATCATTAAGAGTCTTGTACATGCCTTTTGTTTTTCCATCAGATTCAAGCTTTTCAACTACAGTCAGCTTTCCAGCTTGTAGCTTGTCAGCAAGTACTGATTGAATACCTTTAAGAGCCATTTTCTTATTAACGTTCTGTGAAAAATCTCTTGGAGTTGGTCCAAAAGCTGTTCCACCGCCTACTAAAAGTGGTGATCTTGAAGACCCCTGACGAGCTCTACCAGTACCTTTTTGTTTAAAAGGCTTAGCTCCACCGCCACTCTTTAAGCCTTTAGTCTTAGTACATGAAGTACCTTGACGACGGCCTGCGAGTGTCGCTTTCACAATCTGGTGAACAACAGAGACTTTAATATCTTCAGCTGTAAGGCTAACTTCAGTTGTTAGCTTTCCACTTGATTCAAATTTCGAATTTAGTACGGTTATATCAGTCATATCCTACCCCTACTTCTTCACTGCTTTAGAGATTCTAAGAAAACCAGACTTAGAACCTGGAACAGAACCCTTAACTAGTAAGTATCCTTGTTCCTTGTTTAGCTCAACAACTTGCAGGTTTTGGACTGTCTTTTTCTTAGCGCCCATGTGACCAGGAAGTTTTTTACCTTTAATTACACGCCCAGGAGAAGCACACATACCAATTGAACCAGGAGCACGGTGAAATTTTGAACCGTGAGCTGCTGGACCACCTTGGAAGTTCCATCTCTTCATAACACCTTGGAAGCCTTTACCTTTAGAAATACCGGTAACGTCGATCCAAGTGTCTTTAGAAAAGCTTTCAAGTGAAAGTTCTTTTCCAAGAGCTTCAGCAGAAACTGTACCAGCTTTAACTTCGCCAAAACGAGTTAAGTGATCAGTGATCCCTGCCTTCTTTAAATGTCCTTTCGTGGGATTGTTTAATAATTTTTCGCGCTTAACATTGTAAGCAACTTGATAAGCTTCATAACCATCAGTCTCTTTAGTTTTCACTTGAGCAATACGATTAGGAATAAGCTTAACAACAGTAACTGAAACATGATTTCCAGTTTCGTCAAAAATACGTGTCATACCTGCTTTGACTCCGTAAAAAACGGGTAGGTCAATTGAGGTTGAGACTTCTTTCTTACCTTCTGTGGCGTCAGCTTTCGCTTCTACTTCAGGAGATGTCGTTTCATCAGTCATTCGTCCTCCACAGCATCACCCAATTCATTTTGGGATGCGTTCGCGGTTATTAAATTTAAATCTTCGTTAAAAGATCTAAGCATTAAAAATTAGTACTTGATCTCTACATCAACACCTGAGGATAGGTCTAATTTCATTAGGCTATCAACGGTTTGTTGAGTTGGGTCAACAATATCAATCAATCTTTTGTGAGTTCTCATTTCGAACTGTTCACGCGCTTTCTTATCTTTGTGAGGTGATCTTAAAACTGTGAACTTATTGATCTCAGTTGGAAGAGGGATAGGTCCGGCAACACGGGCTCCTGTCTCTTTCGCTGTTTGAACAATTTCATTAACTGAATTATCCAATAATTTGTGATCGTATGCTCTTAGTTTAATTCTCAGTCTCGACGCTTTCATGTCCTACTAACCCTCTAGTATTTGATTGAAACGACTTTTTAAGTTTTATAGGGCCCTTTGTCAACATCTTGAATTCAGTTTTTGTCAAAAAATGTAAGGTATTTTTACTTGCTTATTGCTTTTGGGCCAACGCGTTGCCGCACAGTGTCTTCAGATGTAAAAAAAGGGGCTAAGTAGCCCCTTTCTTACTTTACTCATTTTATTTTATTTAGAAATTATATTAATCAACAATCTCAGAAACTGTACCAGCACCAATCGTTCTACCACCCTCACGGATTGCAAACTTAAGGCCTTTTTCCATAGCAATCGCTGAAATTAATTCAACTTCAAATGCTGTGTTATCTCCTGGCATGATCATCTCTACACCTTCTGGAAGTGTGATCGCTCCTGTAACGTCTGTTGTTCTGAAATAGAACTGTGGACGGTATCCTTTGAAAATTGGAGTGTGACGTCCACCTTCGTCTTTAGAAAGGATATAAACTTCACACTTAAACTTTGCATGTGGAGAAACTGTTCCTGGCTTAATTAGACACTGACCACGTTCGATATCTTCTCTCTTCGTTCCACGAAGTAAAAGTCCTACGTTATCCCCTGCCATACCTTTATCAAGTAGTTTTCTGAACATCTCAACACCTGTTACAGTTGTTTTTTGAAGCTCACGAATACCTACAATTTCTACTTCCTCATTAACGTTTACAATCCCTCTTTCAATACGACCTGTACAAACTGTACCACGTCCTGAAATTGAGAAAACGTCTTCTACTGGCATAAGAAAATCTTTATCAACGTCACGTGCTGGAGTTGGAATATACTCATCAACTCTGTCCATTAACTCTTGTACTTTTTCTCTACCAATATTTGCATCTCTATCTTCTACTGCTGCAAGCGCAGAACCAGCTACGATAGGAATATCATCACCTGGAAAATCATAAGAAGAAAGAAGTTCACGAACTTCCATTTCTACTAGTTCAAGTAGTTCTTCATCATCAACCTGATCAACTTTATTTAAGAAAACAACTAGAGCTGGAACACCAACCTGGCGAGCAAGAAGGATATGCTCACGTGTTTGTGGCATAGGTCCGTCTGCTGCAGAACAAACTAAAATTGCACCGTCCATTTGAGCAGCACCAGTAATCATGTTTTTTACATAATCGGCGTGACCTGGACAATCAACGTGAGCGTAATGACGAACACTAGTTTCGTACTCAACGTGTGAAGTATTAATTGTAATACCACGAGCTTTCTCTTCAGGAGCATTATCAATGTCAGCATAACCAGAAGCATCCATTCCAGAAGCAGCAGCTAGAGTCATTGAGATCGCAGCAGTTAGTGTAGTTTTACCATGATCGACGTGACCGATAGTTCCAATGTTTACGTGTGGTTTTGACCTGTCAAAGGTTTCCTTAGCCATAATATTCTCCTGTATAATTAAGTCTTTATTTTTAAATTCAATCGAATTTAGATATATATGCCTCTTTTTTCAAGCAAATCTTTCGCTAATTCGTGCGGGATATCAACATACTTATCAAAGTTCATTGTAAAACTCGCTCGACCCTGAGATTTGGATCGTAAATCAGTACTATATCCGAACATTTCTGAGAGAGGTACTTCTGCTTCAACTTGTTCTTTATTTTGCTTGGACCCCATATTAAGGATCTTCCCTCTTTTCATATTAATATCTGAAATAACATCGCCTGTGTAATCTGAAGGTGTAATAACCTCTAGGGCCATAACTGGCTCTAAAAGCTTAACTCCGGCCTTATTACAGGCTTCTCTAAAGGCGCCTGAAGCTGCAATAGAGTAAGCAACTTCAGATGAGTCTTCATCACGATATTCTGCTCTTAAGAGTGTTACCTTGATGTTTATAAAGGGATATCCCGCCATAGCACCGCCAGGGGCAGTGTCATGAATACTTCTTTCAATAGAATCAATACATTCTTGAGGAAGATCTCTTTTTGTTAATGCTGTCTCGAACTGAATTCCAGCTTGCTCGTCAGCGGGCTCAACTTTAAGTTCACAATGGCCAAACTGAACCTTTCCAGCCTGTTCCTTGTTAAAAGTTGATTCAGCTTTAGCTTCACCAATAATGCTTTCTCTATAAGAAACTTGTGGCGAACCAACTCTGACACCAACCTTAAACTCACGCTGTAATCTATCAGCAATAATCTCAAGATGAAGTTCACCCATTCCAAAAATGAGAAGTTGCCCTGTTTCTTTGTTATTTCTATAGGTAAACGAAGGATCTTCCATTTTCAGTTGATCTAAAGATTCCATCATCTTCTTTTCATCTGCTGTCGTTTTAGGCTCAATCGCCACCGAAATAACAGTTTCTGGAAACTCCATTAAGTCATACATTAAAGGCTTATGATCCGTGCAAAGAGTTTCACCTGTCGTAGTATATTTTAATCCCGAAATTGCTACGATATCTCCAGCCTTAGCCTCTTGAAGCTCAGTCCTTTTATCTGCGTGCATTTGAAGAATCTTATTAATACGCTCTTTCTTTTTCTTATGAGGATTGTAAACATTCTGCCCCATCTTAAGTGAGCCTGAATAAATCCTAATAAAAGTTAGGCTTCCAACGAATGGGTCCGTTGCAATCTTAAAAGCAAGCCCACTGAAAGTATCTTCAGGATCTGGCTTTCTAACTTCTTCTTGGTCAGGATCTTTAGCACTTATACCTTTAATTTCCCCTCTATCAACGGGGTTAGGAAGGTAGTCGATCACAGCATCGAGAAGCGGCTGAACACCTTTATTTTTAAAAGCTGATCCGCAAAGAACCGGAACAAAGTTTTCAAAAATGACAGCCTTTCTCATAACAGTTTTGATTTCATCAACAGTGATGTCTTCCCCGCCCAAGTATTTCTCAGCAAAGTCGTCATCATAATCAGCAAGAGTTTCCACCAGTTCTTCTCTAGCTATTGCAGCATCATCAAGAAGTTCTGCAGGAATGTCTCCCTCTTCAACAGTGGCACCTAGATCAGCTTCGGTAAATCTTAAGGCCTTCATTTTAAGAAGGTCGATAATTCCAGAAAATTCATCCTCAGCTCCGATAGGTAGCTGAATAGCTGCTGCTTTTTTATCTAATTTTTCTCTTATCTCAGCGATACAGTTTTGAAAGTCTGCACCCATTCGGTCCATCTTATTAACAAAAGCGATCCTTGGAACTTTATACTTATCCGCTTGTCCCCAGACAGTTTCTGATTGAGGTTCAACTCCTGAGACAGCATCAAAAACACCAACTGCACCATCAAGAACTCTTAGGGAGCGCTCAACCTCAATCGTAAAATCTACGTGGCCAGGTGTATCGATAATATTAATATTACTTTTCTTCCAGCTACAGGTAGTAGCTGCAGAGGTAATTGTAATACCTCGCTCTTGCTCTTGCTCCATCCAGTCCATAGTGGCAGCGCCATCATGAACTTCACCGATCTTATGACTCTTACCCGTATAAAAAAGAATACGTTCAGTAGTAGTCGTCTTACCTGCATCAATATGGGCCATAATCCCAATATTTCTAATATTTTCTATTTTTGCCATGTCATTACTTTAGGTTAAAAAAAAGGCCCTGTCGTCGTGAAACGAAAGGGCCTTTTAATAATTTGAAAATTTTAGTTTTTTAAATTACCACTTAAGGTGAGCAAAAGCCTTGTTAGCTTCAGCCATCTTATAAACGTCTTCACGTTTCTTAACTGCTCCACCACGATTTTCTGCAGCATCGATTATTTCGTCAGCTAGACGGTCAACCATAGTTTTTCCGTTTCTACCTTTTGAATACTCACGTAACCAACGAAGGGCCAGTGACTGACGACGTGCTGGGCGTACTTCAACTGGAATCTGGTAAGTTGCTCCACCGATACGGCGAGACTTAACTTCAACAGCTGGCTTAATATTTGAAAGAGCTTTCTTAAAGATCTTTAAAGGCTCTTCACCTGTTTTCTTTTCAATTAAATCCATCGCTCCGTAGAAGATTTTTTCTGCAGTAGCTTTCTTCCCACCGATCATTAGTGAGTTCATGCATTTTGTAACGACGATGTCTTGGAATCTAGGATCAGGAAGAACCTGTCTAGGAACTGCTCTGTGTTTTCTACTCATATAGTCCTCTCTTCACCCCTTCGAAAAGGGATTACTCTTGTTAAACCAAAGACCACTATCCGTATGAATAGTGGCAGTTCAACTAGTGGTTAATTATTTCTTAGGTTTTTTACAACCGTACTTAGAACGACGTTGCTTACGCTCAACTCCAGTCGCATCAAGTGCTCCACGGATAGTATGGTAACGAACACCTGGAAGATCTTTAATCCTTCCCCCTCTAATAAGAACGATACTGTGCTCTTGAAGGTTATGTCCCTCTCCACCAATGTACGAAGAAACTTCGAATCCACTAGTAAGCTTAACTCTACAAACCTTTCTCATTGCCGAGTTAGGTTTCTTTGGAGTCGTTGTGTAAACTCTAGTACAAACACCACGTCTTTGAGGACAAGCCTTCAAAGCAGGTGATTTAGTTTTTGTAAATTTGTCAGTTCTACCTTTACGGATTAACTGGTTAATAGTTGGCATTTTCAGCTCCCTTAAATCAACATTCGCTCAACATTTAAAAACTAGCTAGTTGATGTAACACACCGAACTAGCTAGTACAAGTAACTTTAGTTCTTAAACCATAAAAGGTGCTGCTTCTTCAGCACCTGGCTCTAGAACGTCTTCACACACTGCGTCGAAATCGCGGTATTTTGAAATACCAGTCCCAGCAGGAATTAAACGTCCCATAATCACATTTTCTTTTAGTCCTCTTAGAGAATCACTTTTTCCTTCTAGAGCGGCCTGAGTTAGTACCTTGGTCGTCTCCTGGAATGATGCTGCAGAGATAAAAGAATCTGTTGTTAATGAAGCTTTCGTAATACCAAGAAGAAGAGGTCTAGCTTCAGCTGGAGCTTCTCCTGCGGCTACTAATTCTTCATTAGTCTCCATCCATAGTCCCTTAGTAATACTGTCGCCAGCAATAAAGTGAGAATCACCTGAATTTGTGATCAGCACTTTCTTAAGCATCTGACTTACGATTACCTCGATATGCTTATCATCGATCTTCACACCTTGAAGTCTATAAACTTCTTGGATCTCATCAACAATATAACGAGCTAAGGCTTTGATACCCATAACTCTTAAAATATCATGAGGATTAGAAGGACCATCCATAATCGGCTCACCGGCACGGATATAATCACCTTCGTTAACAATTACATAACGTCCCTTTGGAACACTATAAGTAACTGGATCTCCACCATCTTCTGGTCTTACGAGAATTTTTCTATTCCCTCTAACTTCAGGACCAAATTCGATCGTACCAGCAATGTCAGCAATCTGCGCTGCATTTGAGGGGTTACGTGCTTCGAAAAGCTCTGCAACTCTTGGTAGACCACCGGTAATATCTTTAGTTTTTGTTGTTTCTCTAGCAAGCTTAGAAACAGCTGAACCAGCTTCAACTTGACCACCGTTAGTTACCATAATATTGGCACCAACTTGTAGACGATAAGAAGCATGCCTCTTAGTTCCTGGAACTAAGATTGGATTACCCTCAGCATCTACAACTGTAATTCTTGGTTGAAGAGATGGATCTTTTGATTCAGTAACAATTCTGTTTGTTAAACCAGTAACAGCATCAACTTGCTCATTAATAGTAGAACCAGAAACCAAATCTTCGTATTTAACAGTACCTGAAACTTCAGTAAGAAGTGGAATTGAGAACGGGTCCCATTCAACAATACGGTCACCAACTTTAACCTCGTCACCGTCGACGAAGAATAGTTTAGCACCATAAGGAGTTGGATAACGTTCCTTCTCGAGTCCGGTAGCTGTCTTAATAACAACTTCCCCAACTTTATTCATTACGATTTTATCGCCAGCAGAAGTATCAGCAACTGTTACGTTCTCTAAATGAACAACACCAGCAGTTCTAACTTCAGTTTTGTTAACTTGTGCACCAGCAGTTGCAGTACCACCAACGTGGAAAGTACGCATCGTAAGCTGTGTACCAGGCTCACCAATTGACTGAGCGGCAATAACACCAACAGCTTCACCCATACTTACCATTGTTCCACGAGCAAGATCGCGTCCAAAGCAAGAACAGCAAAAGCCATGTCTCTCACGACAAGTAAGAACTGATCTCACTTTAATCTGATCGACTTCTCTTTCTTTTAAGATTTCATAATCTTTCTTAGCAAGCATATGCCCACGTGGAAAAATCTCTACTCCATCAGGGTCAACAATTGGAGTTGCTGTAACTCTTCCCATTGCTCTTTCAGAAACATGTTCAACAATCTCGCCCGCTTCAATTCTTGAAGTAAGAACGATTCCGTCCTGAGAACCACAATCTTCATTTCTAATAATACCATCCTGAGCTACGTCAACTAAACGACGAGTCAAGTAACCAGAGTTAGCAGTCTTAAGTGCTGTATCGGCTAGACCCTTACGGGCACCGTGGGTAGAAGAGAAATACTGAAGAACATCTAGTCCCTCACGGAAGTTGGCAGTAATTGGAGTCTCGATAATTTCACCAGATGGCTTGGCCATAAGACCACGCATACCAGCTAACTGTCTCATCTGAGTCGTTGAACCCCTTGCTCCAGAATCGGCCATCATGAAAAGTGAATTAAATGATGGAGCTTTAATATCTTCTTCGCCTTTTACATCACTAGTAAAAGTATCAGTTGAAATTTGCTCAAGCATAACTTTCGTTAGCTTCTCGTTAGTCTGAGCCCAAACATCAACGATCTTGTTATATCGTTCACCGTTTGTAATTGAACCTTCGTTATATTCTTCAGTAATTGTATCTACTTCAGCGGATGCAGTTGCTAGAATATTTGGTTTCTCGTCAGGGATAGTCATATCGTTGACGTTAATTGAGATACCAGCTTTGGTTGCGTAAGAGTAACCAAGTCTCATTAATGAATCAGCAAGAAGAACTGTTTCTTTCTCAGTCCCAACTCTATATGCATGATCAATAAGAGCAACTAGTGCTTTCTTTCCTAAGATTTTATTAATGTCAGAATAAGTTAAACAACCAGGAACAGCATCATAAACAAATGTACGTCCAACTGATGTTTCAACAATCACACCTTCAACACGAACTTTAATTGGAGCTTGAAGGTGAAGGTTTCCTGAATGATAAGCAAATTGAGCTTCTTCTTTAGATGAGAAAGTTTTTCCATAGCCACGGGCATAAGGACGAAACCTAGTCATGTAATAAAGACCTAGAACAATATCCTGCGAAGGAACAATAATTGGTGTCCCATCTTTTGGTGAAAGAATATTGTTTGTCGACATTGCAAGAATACGACACTCAACTTGAGCTTCTAGAGAAAGAGGAACGTGAACGGCCATCTGATCACCGTCGAAGTCAGCATTAAAGGCTGTACAAACAAGCGGGTGAAGATTGATAGCTTTACCTTCAATAAGAATTGGCTCAAATGCTTGAATCCCAAGACGGTGAAGAGTAGGTGCACGGTTAAGAAGTACAGGGTGCTCTTGAACAACTTCATCAAGGATATCCCAAACTTCTTGTTTTTGAGAATCAACCATACGCTTAGCTACTTTAATAGTTGTACAGTGACCTTTCTCAATCAATTTATTGTAAATAAACGGTTTAAAGAGCTCAAGACCCATAAGCTTTGGAAGACCACATTGGTGAAGTCTAAGTGTTGGACCAACAACGATCACAGATCGACCTGAATAATCCACACGTTTACCAAGAAGGTTTTGTCTAAAACGACCTTGCTTCCCTTTAAGCATATCTGAAAGTGATCTTAATGGACGCTTATTAGCACCAGTAAAAACCTTTCCTCTTCGTCCGTTATCAAAAAGAGCATCAACAGCTTCTTGAAGCATTCTCTTTTCGTTACGAATAATAATCTCTGGAGCGTTAAGCTCTTTTAGTCTTTTAAGACGATTATTTCTGTTA
Organism: uncultured Halobacteriovorax sp.; assembly: GCA_913061265.1. Lineage (GTDB taxonomy): Bacteria > Bdellovibrionota > Bacteriovoracia > Bacteriovoracales > Bacteriovoracaceae. The sequence continues at coordinate 270,711 of CAJXVS010000003.1, forward strand.
ATTACACGACGATAAAGGTCGTTAAGATCTGATGTCGCAAATCGACCGGCTTCTAGTGGAACTAGAGGACGAAGATCTGGTGGAAGAACAGGAATTACTTCCATCATGAACCACTCAGGCTTGTTTTCTGACTTAAGAAGAGATTCAACAACTTTTAATCTCTTAACAAGTTTCTGACGAGCAATCTCAGTCGTTGTATTCATAAGGGCTCTTCTAAGCTCTTTGTTATCAATATCGATATCAACTTTTCTTAGAAGGTCTTTAACAGTTTCTCCACCCATTCCGGCTTCGAACTTAATTCCCTTTTCTTTCAGGTCAGCATAAAGCTGCTCAGAAATAACGGCACCAACCTCAAGTCCTGCTTCTTCGTTTTCCTCAGAAGTAGCAGTCACGATGTAAGCTTCGTAATAAAGAACTTTTTCCAATTCTTTAAGTGTTAGGTTAAGGATTGCACCAATTCTTGAAGGAAGTGATCTTAGAAACCAAATATGAGCAACAGGTGCTGCTAATTCAATATGACCACATCTTTCACGACGTACTTTAGATAATGTAACTTCAACACCACATTTTTCACAAACCACGCCTCTATGCTTCATTCTTTTGTATTTACCGCAAATACATTCGTAATCTTTCACTGGACCAAAGATTTTGGCACAAAAAAGGCCATCTCTTTCAGGCTTGAAAGTACGATAGTTGATTGTTTCCGGCTTTTTAACTTCACCAAATGACCATTCACGAATGGTATCAGGAGAAGCCATCTTAATAGAGACGGCTTCTACACTAATCGGATCTTTTGGCTTGTCGAAAAAATTCAAAAGGTCTTTCATTTTATTTCCTCTTTAAGTTTTAAAACTTTATTAATAATTAGCTAAACGTTGATTCCTCTTCAGAATTTTCCTCTAATTTCACATCAAGACATAAAGCTTGAAGTTCTCTAATTAGAACGTTGAAAGATTCTGGAAGACCAGGCTCAAGAACTTGTTCACCTTTAACGATTGATTCGTACATTCTTGTACGGCCAATAACATCATCAGATTTAACAGTTAAGAATTCCTGTAACGTATAAGCTGCGCCATATGCCTCAAGTGCCCAAACTTCCATTTCTCCAAGTCTCTGACCACCAAACTGAGCCTTACCACCAAGTGGCTGCTGAGTAACAAGTGAGTAAGGTCCTGTAGAACGTGCGTGAAGTTTTTCATCAACAAGGTGATGAAGCTTAAGCATGTACATGGCACCAACGGTAACATCTTCTGAAAATGCATCCCCAGTCATTCCGTCAAAGAGAGTTGTTTTACCATTCTCTTCAAGATCACCAAGTCTAAGCATTTCGTGAATATTCTCTTCTGTAGCTCCATCAAAAACTGGAGTTGAGAAACGAACACCTGTTGAAAGTTGTTTTGCAACTTCCATCACTTTTTTATCAGAAGCTTTAGCTAACCATTTTTTAACTTCTTCAGTTTTATAAATTAGGTAGATGAAATCTCTCATTTCATCAGCCTTAGCTCGCTCTTCAAGCATAACCTTGATTTTTTCACCAAGACCACGACCTGCCCAACCAAGATGAAGCTCTAAAAGCTGTCCGATATTCATACGAGACGGAACACCAAGTGGGTTAAGTACGATTTCAACAGGAGTACCGTCACCTAAGAAAGGCATGTTCTCTTGTGGAAGTACGTTAGAAATCACACCTTTGTTACCGTGACGTCCGGCCATTTTATCGCCTGACTGAAGCTTACGTTTAATCGCAACGTAAATTGTCACTTTCTTAATAACACCCGGAAGAAGTTCATCTCCACGGTTTAGTTTAGCAATTTCTTCGTTAGCTTTAGTACGAACTCTATTAATTCTGTTTCTTACGTCAGCAAAGTATTCAGAAACTTTTTCTTCAAGTGATGCTTCAAGAGGAAGGTATCCGATAAGTTCGAATGGAATTCCAGATAAAGTATCAGGCTTAATCTCAGCACCTTTAGGAAGAAGTTCAGTTGAACCATCTTCAGATACTAAACTATCAGTAGTAGTGGCACCCTTAAGGATCTTAGCCATTTTCTGGATAGCAGAAGTTTGAATAGCTTTAATTTCGATTCTTTCATCTCTTCTAATAAGAGTGGTTTCGTAATCGATGATTTCTTTTGAACGACTATCAAGCTCGACACCCTCACGAGTATAAACTTTAGCGTCAATCACTGTACCACGAACCGATGAAGGAACTCTTAAAGAAGTATCCTTAACATCTCCTGCCTTATCACCAAAGATGGCTTTAAGAAGTTTTTCTTCAGGAGAAAGTTGTGTTTCACCTTTAGGAGTAATCTTACCAACGAGGATATCACCTGGTTTGATAATCGCACCAACACGAACAATACCAGCTTCATCAAGGTCACTCAGAGCTTCTTCACTTACGTTCGGAATATCTCTAGTAATCTCTTCTTTACCTAGTTTTGTATCACGGGCTTCTACTTCAAAGGCTTCAATATGAACTGAAGTAAACACATCTTTTGCAAGAAGGTTTTCACTAATAAGAATTGAATCTTCATAGTTGTAACCACCCCAAGGCATGAACGCTACAAGAACGTTTTGACCTAAGGCTAAATCCCCATACTGAGTACCAGGACCATCAGCGATAACCTGTCCTTTAGTAACAAGGTCACCCTCTTTAACTAGAGCTTTTTGGTTATTTGAAGTGTTCTGGTTAGTTCTTTGGTACTTGATCAGTTTGTAGATATCTACTCCTGATTCACCTTCAGAGAACTTATCTCTTTGAATAACGATTCTATTTGAATCAACAAAGATAACTTTTCCAGATTCTTTTGAGAAAAGAATTGCACCAGAATCTCTAGCGATAATTCTCTCGACACCAGTACCAACGATAGGAGCATCAGTCTTAACAACTGGCACTGCCTGTCTCATCATGTTCGACCCCATTAGGGCACGGTTGGCATCATCATGCTCCAAAAATGGAATCAGAGATGTTGCCATCGAAATCATCTGTGAAGGAGAAACGTCCATTAACTCAACGTCTTCCTTATCTACTAGACGAAAGTCACCATTATCACGTGCTGGAATATGGTCACCTGCGATCTTACCGTCAACGATATGATTTACATCAATCTGAGCAATTACTTTTCCTTCCTCTTCAAAGGCAGTGAAGTATTTAGTTGCTCCGATTTTTTCATTCTCAACAGTTTGGTATGGAGTTTCAATGAAACCATACTCAGAAACTCTTGCGAAAGTAGCTAGTGAAGTAATTAGACCAATGTTCGGTCCCTCTGGAGTCTCAACCGGGCACATACGTCCGTAGTGAGTAGAGTGAACATCACGAACCTCAAAACCAGCACGCTCACGAGTAAGACCACCAGGGCCCAGAGCCGAAAGTCTTCTCTTGTGAGTTACTTCTGATAATGGGTTAGTTTGATCCATAAACTGAGAAAGCTGTGAAGAACCAAAAAATTCTTTAATCGCAGCTGAAACAGGTTTTTGATTTACAAGATCGTAAGGCATCATGGTTTCAATTTCTTGAATGGCCATTCTCTCACGTACTGCACGCTCCATTCTTACAAGACCAACTCTAAATTGGTTTTCAAGAAGCTCACCAACAGCTCTAACTCTACGGTTACCAAGATGGTCAATATCATCAACCTTCCCTTTTCCGTTACTTAGCTCAACTAAGTATTGAGCAGTTCTTAGGATATCGTCGTGAGTTAGTACTGTTCTCTCAACAGGAATATCCATTCCAAACTTATAATTGATCTTCATACGACCGACTTTAGATAGGTCATATCTAGTGTCGTCAAAGAATAAGCTTTGGAAGAGGTTATCAGCAGCTTCAACTGTTGGTGGCTCACCTGGTCTTAGTCTTTCGAAAATCTTAATAAGAGCATCGTCTTGAGAGTCAGTCTTATCAATTAATAATGTATTTCTGATCTGATCACCGTAGTTGATCATATCGATATAAAGGAGTTCAACTTCTTTAATTCCTGCACCAACAAGCTCAGCTACTTTAACTTCACTTAACGCTTCGTTAGCAAGACAAAGAACTTCACCAGTCGCTTCATCAAAAAGATCTACTGAAACTACTTTTCCAATAATCTCTTCAAGTTCTGCAGGAATAGTATCTACTCCAAGTTCATTAAGCTTTCTTAGTGAGGCTTTAGTGAACTTCTTCCCTTTCTTAACAACGACTTCACCTTTTTTATCAAGGATGTCGTTATAAGCACGTGTCCCCATAAGAAGATTTACATCTAGCTTACGAGTGAAAGCACCTTCTTTAGAAATAAGAAGCTTTTCTGTCTTATAAAACTTTTCAAGAATTTGCTCAGTTGAGTAACCCATGGCTTTTAAAACCACTGTGGCATGAAGCTTACGCTTTCTATCAATTCTGGCAAATAAGATATTTTTATGGTCAAACTCAAAGTCTAGCCATGAACCTCTATGTGGAATAATTCTTGAAGAATAGAGTAACTTTCCACTGGAGTGTTTTTTACCGCTATCGTGTTCAAAAATAATACCTGGAGATCTATGTAACTGAGAAACGATAACTCGTTCTGTACCGTTATAAACAAACGATCCAGTATCAGACATAAGTGGGATATTCCCGAGATAAACTTCTTGTTCTTTAATTGAAGAAACTGTTCTTTGTTCTTCACCGTCTTTATCTACAACCACCTCGTAAAAGACGAGACGGACAACCACTTTAAGTGGAGCTTCGTAAGATAAACCTCTTTGACGACATTCCTTAATAGGATACTTCGGCTCCTCTAATGTATAGCTTACAAATTCAAGAGAAACAGTCTTATTGAAATCGTGAATTGGAAATACCGATTTAAAGACATGTTGAAGTCCAATCTCTATACGTTTTGCCGGTGGAATATCCCTTTGTAAGAAGTCTTCAAATGATTTCGTTTGAAGTTTCATTAAGGGAGGAGTGTCCAGTACGACAGGCGCTGTAGAGAAGTTCTTTCTGTACCATTCGTTTGGCGAAAAAACCTGAGTCATTTTGCAGTCTCCTTCGAGAGCAACTTTCCCCTATTAAGGGTCAAAGTTTATCTGATAGTTTTAATTAATTATTTTAAAAAAATACAAAAAGGCGTGAGAACGGAATCCGTTTTCACACCTTTATAAAACACTTTTTAAGCAACTATAAATTACTTAAGCTCAACCTTAGCTCCAGCTGCCTCAAGTTTTTTCTTAAGTTCTTCAGCTTCTGCTTTATCAACGCCTTCTTTAACTGCTTTTGGAGCACCTTCAACAAGCTCCTTAGCTTCTTTAAGTCCAAGACCAGTAATTCCACGTACTTCTTTAATTACGTTGATTTTCTTAGCACCCATGTCTGTAAGCATAACTGTAAATTCAGTCTGCTCTTCAGTTGCAGCAGCGGCACCGCCAGCAACAGCTACAGGAGCTGCAGAAACGCCAAATTTTTCTTCAAGTTCTTTAACTAGGTTAGCAACGTCAAGTACTGACATAGCAGAGATGTGTTCGATCATTTGTTCATTTGTAATAGCCATATAAAACTCCTTAAATTTTTAATATTAAAATTGTTATTATTCTTCGCCTTCTTTCTTAACTTCCTCAGCTGCTGGTGCGGCCTCTGCTTCTGCAGGTGCTGCCTCGGCTGCTGGTGCTTCTTCGGCAGCAGCTTCCACTGGTGCAGATTCAGCGCCTGATTCTTTTTGCTCTTGAATAGCGAAAAAGACTCTGGCAAGTGCAGATATCGGTGCATTAAACGTTGCAAGTAAAGTTCCAAGCATTTCGTCTCTAGACGGAAGACTTGCAAGCTCAATTACTTGTGCCTTAGTGAGTTCCTCTCCATTAAGGAAACCACCTTTAAACTCAATTACATCATGGTCCTCAGCAGCTTCTTTTAAACATTTCGCTACAGCAGCAGCGTCTTCAAATGCAAAAGCAAGTGCGTGGGGTCCTTTCAGTTCTGTGAGCAGTTTTTCTACTGTCGTGCCTTCGGCAGCCTTTCTGAAAAGTGTGTTTCTTGTAACAACAACTTTTCCGTCAGCTTCACGAACGCCTTTTCTGATAGCGACAGCATCATTGGCTCCAACACCAATGAGATTCGTCAGAAAGACAGCTCTTGCGGATTCAATATCTTTTTTGAGTCCGGCAATGATCGCTTCTTTCTCAGCTCTCTTCATCATTTAAACCTCCAAGATTTACGGAGGACGATTTCAGGCAGGATTTAAGAATCAACGTCCTTGCTGATTCACCGACCTTCTTCAATCCTATTATTTAACTGAAGCTACTGCTTCAAGTGTATCTAACTTAATTCCAGGCCCCATAGTTGTACTAACAACTAGAGATTTCATAAAAACACCTTTTGCACTGGCAGGCTTAGCTCTAACAACAGCGGTGATGATTGCATCAACGTTTTGCTTAAGTTGCTCTTCAGTAAAAGATTTCTTTCCAACCGGAACATGGATAATCCCTGTTTTCTCAGTTCTGTACTCAACGATCCCTGCTTTTTGCTCAGTAACGGCTTTAGCAACATCAGGAGTAACAGTTCCAAGTTTAGGGTTAGGCATAAGACCACGTGGCCCTAGGACTCTACCGATACGACCAAGTTTTCCCATCATATCTGGAGATGCGATAACTCTATCAAATTCAAGCCAACCACCAGCAATTTTTGCAACAAGATCATCTGATCCAGCAAAATCAGCACCAGCATCTTCAGCTAGTTTAATTTTGTCTCCAGAAGTGATCACACAAACTCTTACTGTTTTACCTGTACCAGCAGGAAGAGAAATTGCTCCTCTAATCATTTGGTCAGCATGTCTTGGATCAACACCTAGACGGAAAGCTAGGTCGATAGTTTCATCAAAGTTGGCATAAGATGTTTCTTTAACAAGCTTAATGCCTTCCATCAGTGAGTAATTTTTTTCAGAATCAACTTTCTTAGCTGCTTCTAAGTATTTCTTAGATTTCATTTTCATAACTTTTCCCTCGACCTTACTTGTAGTCTAATTTAAGGCCCATTGAACGGATTGAACCTTCAATTGTTCGCATACCTGCTGCTTCATCGGCTGCTGTTAAGTCTGGTTTTTTAGCCTCAACAATTTCCTTCACAACTTTCTCTGGAACACTCCCAGCAACTTCAGTTCCTGGCTTTTGTGATCCTCTTTTCAACTTAAGTTTTTCCTTAAGAAGATAAGATGCTGGCGGGGTTTTAGTTACGAATGTAAACGATCTATCAGAATAAACTGTAATGATAGTCGGTAGTACTACACCGTTGTCTTTTTGAGTTTTTGCATTAAAGGCTTTGCAAAACTCCATAATGTTTACACCTTTTTGACCTAATGCAGGTCCAATTGGTGGTGATGGGTTAGCCTTCCCACCAGCAATCTGTAGCTTAATAAAGCCTGTAACTTTCTTAGCCATGTTTAACTCCTGCGATTCCTACGAATCTCCCAACAAATTATTATTAAAAGTTAAGATACTTTTTCAACTTGAGTAAAGTCGAGTTCCACCGGTGTTGGTCTTCCGAAAATGGACACGTTTACTTTTATCTTACCTTTCTCATTAACTTCTTCAATTGTTCCTACGAAAGTTGCAAATGGACCTTCAGTAACTTTAACAGTTTCACCTTCAGTGAAATTGATACTTGTACGAGGTTTCTTCGCGCTATCGGAAGTTTGATTAATCATGAAAGATGCTTCTTCTTCACTTAGAGGAGCTGGACGATCTGGAGTCCCACCAACAAAACCTGTAATCTTGTCGGTATCTTTGATTAGGTGCCAAGTCTTATCAGACATAGACATATTTAAGAAAATATAACCAGGAAAGAACTTCTTCTTAATTCTTCTTTTCTTTCCGTTGGCATTTGTAATGACTTCTTCTTCTGGGACTTGAATCTCAGAGAAGAACTCAGTCATTTTATTTTGTAAAATTCTTTGTTTAATTAATTTAGCGGCTTTGTTTTCTTGACCAGTCATTGTTTTAGCAATGAACCACTGAAAACCTTCTTTTGGTGCAACAAGACCTTGGCTTAGTTCATTAACTATTCTTTCAGGTTCTGTACTTTCGACTTCAGCTTCTACCGCAGGAGCAGCTTCAACTGTTTCTTCAGCAGCAACTTCTTCAACTTTAGTATTTTCTTCGTTGTTGTTTTCTTCGCTCATGCAGTCCTCTTAGTAAATAAGTTCAAGAATCTTTTGAAATGAGAAATCAATTCCAACTAAAATAGAACTGACAATACTTACACCAATAATAATACCGATCGTAACTTTGATAACTGAATCGCGGTCAGGCCAAACAACTTTCACAAGCTCGTCGAACACTTCTTGCATATGAGTAGAAGCATTTTTATTTTTGATAACTGCTATAAAAGTCACAAGACCAATAACAATCCCAACACCCTGACTAACCATTAGAAAATGATTAATCTTTGCTTCAAGATCAAACCATTCACTCATTTGATCGAGAAAACGAATTGAAACAAAACCTGCTAAAATACTAAGTACAGCAACAAACGAGTTGATCCACTTTCGGCTATCTTCACTTTTTACAATCGACATATCTTTCCTTATATATTCCGACGCCTACCCTCTAGGGGCGGACTTTCAATACTTTACTCATGCGAGTCTGAACTATATCCAACAATTTGACCACTTTGGCAAGGGCCTTGCAGTGACACAGGGCCTCATATTATTAACGCAGAGTCAAAGCAACCACTTACAATTTCAGAATTAAACGAAGATTCTTTTGAAGCCCCAAAATCAACCAACTTTCCAATGCCTCAAATCCCTTTTGTGAGTCATTTTTTATCATCGCTTCGTTGAACGAAAATCGACGCTGAGGGAGCGTGTATCTACACGCGACTGAAAAGGAGTCGCAGAGTGAAACGAATGGATGATGAAAAAGGGCCACAAAAGTGGCGGGAGCAGAGGGATTCGAACCCCCAACCTACTGATTTGGAATCAGCCGCGCTACCAATTAGTGCCATACTCCCGCAAGGCTTAGAATTTTTAACAAATTTTGGTCAATTTGACCATCGTCTTCTTCAGCACTTGGCCAATTGAAGACATAAAAAAAGGGAGCCATTAGCTCCCTCTTTCTATATATCAAAATTATTTTTTTGATTAATCAACAATCTCAGAAACTGTACCAGCACCAATCGTTCTACCACCCTCACGGATTGCAAACTTAAGGCCTTTTTCCATAGCAATCGCTGAAATTAATTCAACTTCAAATGCTGTGTTATCTCCTGGCATGATCATCTCTACACCTTCTGGAAGTGTGATCGCTCCTGTAACGTCTGTTGTTCTGAAATAGAACTGTGGACGGTATCCTTTGAAAATTGGAGTGTGACGTCCACCTTCGTCTTTAGAAAGGATATAAACTTCACACTTAAACTTTGCATGTGGAGAAACTGTTCCTGGCTTAATTAGACACTGACCACGTTCGATATCTTCTCTCTTCGTTCCACGAAGTAAAAGTCCTACGTTATCCCCTGCCATACCTTTATCAAGTAGTTTTCTGAACATCTCAACACCTGTTACAGTTGTTTTTTGAAGCTCACGAATACCTACAATTTCTACTTCCTCATTAACGTTTACAATCCCTCTTTCAATACGACCTGTACAAACTGTACCACGTCCTGAAATTGAGAAAACGTCTTCTACTGGCATAAGAAAATCTTTATCAACGTCACGTGCTGGAGTTGGAATATACTCATCAACTCTGTCCATTAACTCTTGTACTTTTTCTCTACCAATATTTGCATCTCTATCTTCTACTGCTGCAAGCGCAGAACCAGCTACGATAGGAATATCATCACCTGGAAAATCATAAGAAGAAAGAAGTTCACGAACTTCCATTTCTACTAGTTCAAGTAGTTCTTCATCATCAACCTGATCAACTTTATTTAAGAAAACAACTAGAGCTGGAACACCAACCTGGCGAGCAAGAAGGATATGCTCACGTGTTTGTGGCATAGGTCCGTCTGCTGCAGAACAAACTAAAATTGCACCGTCCATTTGAGCAGCACCAGTAATCATGTTTTTTACATAATCGGCGTGACCTGGACAATCAACGTGAGCGTAATGACGAACACTAGTTTCGTACTCAACGTGTGAAGTATTAATTGTAATACCACGAGCTTTCTCTTCAGGAGCATTATCAATGTCAGCATAACCAGAAGCATCCATTCCAGAAGCAGCAGCTAGAGTCATTGAGATCGCAGCAGTTAGTGTAGTTTTACCATGATCGACGTGACCGATAGTTCCAATGTTTACGTGTGGTTTTGACCTGTCAAAGGTTTCCTTAGCCATAATATTCTCCTATTTCTATTAAATATTTTTTACAAACTTATTACGTATAGTTCGCACAGTATGTAGCAAGGTTGTATTTCTGACAAGCCTAAAAACGCTTCCTAATGCAGCTAAGGACGATTTTAGTCGGTATTTTTGCGGCCGGTTATGGAGTTTTGTCCTTAGTAGTGGTGTTTAAGCCGGATCTTGATGGTTCTTTTTGAGGGGTTTTCTGGTTTGGGCTTCTAAAGATAGATCTTTTGAGTGGGGTTCTAGTAAATAAAGATACTGTTCTTTAATAGGCTTTTGTTTTGGGGTGGATCAGTGACCGTAGTTCAAAAAATATCCTCTGGTTCGCAAAGGAGGCGTTTCAAATAATTGGGATTCTGTAATGATGGAGCTCACGGTGGGAATTGAACCCACGACCTCGTCCTTACCAAGGACGCGCTCTACCCCTGAGCCACGTGAGCGATGATAAATTTGGTAGAAAAAATGGAGCGGGCGACAAGGTTCGAACTTGCGACATTCAGCTTGGAAGGCTGACACTCTACCAACTGAGTTACGCCCGCTTATTATGAGAATGATGGTGGCGAGTGATGGATTCGAACCATCGAAGGGAAACCCGACAGATTTACAGTCTGTTGCCTTTGGCCACTCGGCAAACTCGCCACTAATATAACAAAAAAAAATGGAGCTGGCTATAGGAGTTGAACCTACGACCTACGGTTTACAAAACCGTTGCTCTACCAACTGAGCTAAGCCAGCCCATATTCGTTTGCTAGAGAGATTTTATAATCATTTAGAGTATTAAAATCAAGAAATTAATTACTTAGCTCGATGCATTATTTGAAATCATTTTCTCCATAGCGATTGCAGCGGCCACAGAAACGTTCAAACTTTGGATATTTCCGCGCGGCTCCAACTTTATTGTTTTGTCGAGAATCCTAGTAATAGCGTTCGATAAACCAACATCCTCGGCTCCGAGGACTAGAGCCATCTTGTTCGTTTTAGAGAAATTCGTGTCCTCAGAGTGCTCAGAAAAACCCTGCATCAAAATATTTTTTTCTTTTAATTTATTTATAGTTTTCGGCAGACTGCCACAATTTATCAACGGAACATGCTCATATGCTCCCGAAGAAATTCTGTGAAATGTCGGTGTTCTTAGAATATCACCCTTTCTCGATAGTAAAACAGCATCAATTCCATAAAAGCTAGCTGATCTCATAATAGCTCCTAAATTATGAACATCAGTGATCTGATCAAGAATAAGCATCTTAAAGTCTTCCTTTGAATCAATAAGATTATAAAGAAAGGTAAGGTTCTTAAGTTCTAAGCGCTCAGTTAACAGAAAAGTATTAGCGGGAACTCTAGAGAAATGAAAATCCATTTCTTTATAAAGTTTCTTAGCTTCTTCTTGAATGTCGTGGGGCTTATGCTCACTAACATCAAGACCCGAGATATTATTCAGGTTTATTTTCTTAGTTAATTCACCTTTATTTTCTTTTGTTGTGAATAACTTATGCCCAGATCTTTCAGGGTTGTTAAGAGCTTCAACAATAGAGTGAATGCCAACGATGATTTCTTGAGCCATTACAATGCCGCCATAAGTTCTTTAAGTTTTACTACTAGATCTTCTCTTTGAACTTTAAAAGACTCTCCAGTTTTTCTAATAACTACTTCTAATTCTTTATTTTCAGCATAGGTCTTCTCACCTAAGACAACTCTTAGAGGAAGTCCTAAAAGATCAGCATCCTTGAATTTAAACCCAGGACCTGCTTTTCTATCGTCAAAAACAGTATCTAAACCTGCATCCTGAAGTTCTTCGTAGACTTCCTCAGCAAGGGCCTTAAGTTCATCAGACTTAGCTAATGAAGCAAAGTAAACATCGGCAGGTGCTAAGGAAACTGGCCAAATAATTCCTTTTTCATCATGGGATTGTTCAATGGCCGCAGCCACAGTTCTAGTGATCCCAATACCGTAACAACCCATTAGAGGTGGTATAGTTTTTCCATTTTGATCAAGAACGTTGATTCCCATGGCCTTTGTGTAAATATCTCCAAGCTGAAAGATATGCCCAACTTCTATCCCTCTAGCTTCATCAACAGTGTGTTTACCGTCTTCAGTTAGGTCACCTTTTTTGGCTAACCTAAGATCAACTGCTTCAAACTCTTTGATATCCCTAGAAGGAACAAAGTTTTTAATATGCAGGTCTTGCTTCTGGCCACCGACTGTATAGGCAGCATCAATATTGATTTCTGTATCAACTAATACTTTTATTTCTTCTTTTAAATTAAAAGCTCCAATAAAACCCTTAACTAACTCAAGAGACTTAATCTCATCTTCATGAGCTGGTCTAAGCTCAGAGGCTCCGAGATAGTTTGAAAGCTTTAACTCATTGAGATCATCATCTCCTAGCAGCTGAACCAGAATAAACTGTGCATCCCTATCTTCTTCAAAGAAGTCAGCATAATAAACTAAAGATTTGATGCTTGTGTATTTCTCTACTTTTAGGAAATTACAAACATCTTCAATAGTAGTCATTCCTGGAGTTGAAACTTCTTCTTGAGCTGGTTTTGAAGTATCAAAGTTAAGGTTGGCCCTCTTGGTTCTGGCTTTCTCAACGTTTGATCCGTAACCAGCTTCTTGATTAAACAAGATTACGTCTTCTCCATTGTCAGCAATGACCTGAAATTCATGAGTTTGAGCTGAACTATCAGCCATGGCTCCAGCATCAGCTTCAACGATAAAAAAGTTAAGCCCCATTCTTTCAAATATTCTTGAATAGGCTTTTTTGAGGTTCTCATAACCTTCATCGAGGCAAGCCTTATCAATATGAAAGGTATAAGCGTCTTTCATTGTGAACTCACGCCCACGCATTAAACCAAAACGAGGCCTGATCTCATCTCTAAATTTTGTATTAATTTGATACAAACTAGTTGGTAGTTGCTTATAGCTCTTAACAGTCTTTCTGAAGATATCTGCAATAGCTTCTTCGTTAGTAGGAGAAAGACAAACATCACGACCACTCTTGTCTTTGAACTTAAGCATCTCAGTCATTTTATCCCAACGACCAGACTCTTTCCAAAGCTCGCCAGGCGTCACTACGCTCATCAGAAGTTCAGAGCAACCCGCTCTATTAAGTTCTTCTCTTACGATCCTCTCAGCCTTCTGAATGGCCTTCAAACCGAATGGTAGGTAACTGTATAGACCAGCTCCTGTTTTATGAATTAAACCGGCTCTAATCATGAGCTGATGACTTGGAATTTCCGCGTCAGCTGGAGTTTCTTTATATGTCTGCCAAAATGCCTTAGAAAGCCTCATAGGTCTCAATCCTTTTTTGCTCAAATCTGCTTTGAGCTCTTATAAATTTAGTACATTGAAAAATCGGGGTTGGCCACTAGCGCATAACTGCTGATCTAGTGAAATGCCGGTGCAAGGGCCTGGGGGAGTTCAAAGGCTTCGATGGTTTCTTTTTGAAGAGAAGAAGCTGATACAATTTCAAAAGCGCTAGGTGTTTCGAGTAGTTTTCTACAAAGCATATTGTGAAGATTATGACCTGACTTATAGGTCGTGATCTTTCCAGCAATCTCATAACCTAATAGGCTAATGTCACCAATGGTATCAAGGATCTTATGCCTTACAAATTCATCCTGAAATCTAAGCCCTTCAGGGTTAACAACTTTGAAGTCATCTAAAACAACAGCATTATCTAAGCTTCCGCCTTTAATAAGGCCTCTGCGCTTAAGCATATCAACATCTCTAAGCATACCAAATGTTCTGGCTCTTGAGATTTCACTAATAAAGTTCTGACAAGAAAACTCGAAGACCTTTTTTTGTTTCTTAATTAATGAGTGTGGAAAGACAATTGTGCTATCAATGATTAATTTTGAAGACGGCTCAATCGTTGCCCACTTATCTTCTAGCTCCACTCTTACAGGCTCTAAGATAACTAAGAACTTCTTCGAAGTATTAAGAGAAGTTATCCCTGTTTCCTTTAGTAGGAAAACGAACGAGGCACCTGAGCCATCCATGATAGGAACTTCAGGTCCATCGATTTCACAAAGAACATTATTTATCCCTAAGCCGTAAAAAACTGACAAAAGGTGCTCCACTGTATGGATACTATTTATACCTGAACCAATTGTTGTATTATTTTCTGTGGCGCCCACAGTCACGGCCGAAGCTTTGATAGCTGGCTCATTAGGAAGGTCAGTTCTTGTGAACTGAATACCAAAGTCTGCTTCAGCTGGGCATAAAGTTAACGTTACTTTCTTTCCTGAGTGAAGACCCAGTCCAGTAACAGTTACTTTTTTTGCTAAAGTTCTTTGGTAAAGCATTGTGTTCCTAATTTTAAGTATCCAATCATTCTAATGTGCTGAGTTTATTAATGGCAACATCTAGTACTAGTATAAACTAGTGAGTTACCTTGTTATTTCAGCGGACAATTATTCCCGATTTAGTTTATCGGTTTCTATCAAATCTACAGCGGAGAAGGTGGTTTTTTTGCTAAATTGTGTAATTTTTCCTGATTTCAGGTACTTTTCCCATCTCTGATATCCGACTAAATCTCTTTAATCTCAATATTAGCCACAATTATTTCTCATTCCCTCAAAGTTTAGATAGCCTTTAAGTACTACTAAAGAGGTAATAGATGAATGTAAAAACAGTCGGTTACAAGCACTTGGTCATTCTATTGGTCTTCTCTGCTTGTGCTAGTAAGCCTGTTCTCTACCCTAACAAGAAATTTGAAGCGGTAGGGCCAGATCTAGCTCAGAAAGATACCGAAGCTTGTATGAAGAAAGCAGATAAGTTCTTAAAGTCTCCAAAAGCAAAAAAGATGCTTAAATCAGGGGGAGCTGGAGCTTTGCTTGGTGGTGTCGTTGGCGGAGTTGCCGGAATATTTTCTGGAAATATTGCGGGGGGTGCTGCTCAAGGTGCTGCCATGGGTGGAGCTGGAGGCGCGGTTGCTGGTGCCCTTAGCCCTGATGAATTAAAACAAAGATATGTGAACCAATGCCTTAGAAAAAAAGGTTATCAAGTTCTTGGATGGGAATAATGATTTGGAAAAAAGAGCCTGATTTGGATTTAATAAATAAATGGTGTGAGAAAACTGCTGTCGATAATAATGGGATTGTCATAGTTGAAGCCACAGAAGATAGCTTGATCGGCACAATGCCAATAGATGAGAGAACCGTTCAACCTCAGAGAAGGTTGCACGGTGGAGTCAGTTGCGTTCTTTCAGAAAGCTTAGCTTCAATTGGAGCTAATATGACTTTAGACCAAACGAAATACACGGCATTTGGCATCTCTATAGAAGCCAATCATCTCAGACCAGTTATGGAAGGAAAGTCCGTAAAAGGGATTGCTACTCCTATACATATAGGAAAAACAATTCAAGTTTGGACCACTTCTATATATGATGATCAAGAAAAACTTATTTGCAATTCTAAACTAACTTTGGCTGTCGTTAAGACGAGGTAATCATGAAGAAAATATTTTTGGCATTTATCACTTTTCTTTGGGCAGGTTCACTTTTGGCTAACTACGCAACTGTCGTTTTTATCAAAGGCGATGTTAAAGATGCCAAGAATATAGCTCTTAAGAAAAACCAAAAACTTCCAGAAGGTACTATGATCAATACCGGTACAGGATCATTTGCTGTCTTAGAACTTCCTTTTGGAAACAAAGTAAAGGTTGGAGAAAGTTCTCAATTAAAGGTTTCTAAGATAGCGCCTAAAAAGAATGGCCAAACTAGGCTTGCTCTTTTTAAGGGAAGCTCATTTATTAAAGTTCTAAAATCTAAACTAGCTAAAGGCCAAAAATCAAAACTTATCCTAAGAACAAGAACAACGGCCATGGGCGTCCGAGGTACTGAATTTTTCGCCAGTTATGGTACTGGAAAAGATGTTTGGATGTGTGTTAACGAAGGTATTGTTTCGGTAAGATCTAAGACTGAAAAGAAATCAACTTTTGTAAAAGCTGGGGAAGGCATTATTGTTAAAGATGGTAGCAAGACCTCTAAACCTAAGCCTTTAAAATGGACTAAAAAATTAAACTGGAATATGGACCCTGCTTCGGGGAACCTTGAGAACAAAGTCTCAATAGAATCTGCTTATACAGACTTACTTGATCAAGACTACGATTAATAAATATCGATAAAGGGCGTCAGAATACTGGCGCCATTTAGGATATATCCACAAAAAATACTCTCTCTGTAATCTTTTTTAAATTTTTAACACTTTAGGTTTTAGGATTTTTCCATCAGAATTGGAACACACACAAAAATGAAAAGAGAGAAACCAAATGCTTTATATAAAATACTTAGCCGTATTGTTGGCCCTCATCACAATTGCATCAACACAAACGAATTCTCAAGAGAGCTCGACATCAAATCAAAAAGTTAAAATTACTAACCGTTAATTTTCTTCGATATGCCTAATGGCCTTATCAGAAATCTCTCTCCCTCTAGGGGTTCTGAGAATAAAACCTTCTTTGAGTAAGAATGGTTCATAGACATCTTCAATAGTAGAACGATCTTCCGCAAGAGTTGCACAAAGAGCTTCGATACCAACTGGTCCACCTTTATAATAATCCTTAATCACTTGAATAATCTTTCGATCCATTCTGTCCAAACCGGATGAATCGATATCCATAAGATCTAGCGACTTTTTCACATGCCCTGAATCAATGACCTTATTCCCTTCAACAAGAGCAAAGTCTCTCACTCTTCTTAAAATCCTATTGGCGATCCTTGGTGTACCTCTTGAGCATTTTGCCATTTCTAGCTTAGCTCCATCACCGAGTTCTATTTCTAACTTCTTAGAATTATTTTGGATAATCGAAGCCAGCTCTGATGGGTTATAAAAATCAAAGTGGAGATGGGCCATAAACCTATCCCTAAGGGGATTTGATAAAAGGCCTGATCTTGTTGTTGCTCCTATTAAAGTAAATGGAGCGACTTCGATTTGCATGGTTCTAGCGCTTGGCCCCTGACCGATAACAATATCTAATCTAAAATCTTCCATCGCTGAATAAAGAATTTCTTCAACAGAAATATGTAATCTATGAATCTCATCGATAAATAAGACATCCCTTGGCCCTAAATTCGTTAGGATTGCAGCTAGGTCACCTTTTTTTTCAATAGCTGGACCTGATACAACATGAAGCTCAGTTCCAAGAGCATCAGCAATAAGCATGGCAAGAGAAGTTTTACCAAGACCAGGAGGCCCAGATAAAAGAGCATGATCCATGGCCTGCTCTCTCATATTTGACGACTTCACCATGACATCAATATTTTCAATTATTCTTTTTTGACCAATAAATTCACTAAAATTGGTAGGTCTTAATCTTTCTTCTTGTTTGAATTCTCGTTCAGTATTTCCTGTAGATAAAAACCTAGAACTTGAAGTTTCAATATCAATATCCATCTAAATTTCCTTTAATACTAAGTGAACAAGTTGTTCTGCTTTTGTCACTTCGTTATCGTTGAGGATCTTCTGTGCTAACGGAAGAACTTGCTCCTCCCTAAACCCTAACTCTTTACAAGCGACAAGCGCTTCGTCCATCAAGAGATGTGTCGTCGATGTTGAAAAGTCTTTTTCTACTTCTCCAATCTTAAAGGCCGGAAGCTCTTCAAGATTATCAGCATCTAATTTATAAGAAGGTGAATACATTCTTATTTTAGAAATCTTCTTAGAAAGATCCAAGATGATTTGAGCGGCTGCTTTCGGGCCAACGCCTGGAGCTTTAGTTAAGGTTTTCTTATTTTCTAAAAGGATTGATTCAATAATATTTTCTGTTCCTAAGAAACCCAAGAGATTAAAGGCTCCCTTTGGACCTACACCCTTAACCGAAGTTAAGAGTTCAAACATCTTTTTATCTCTAAGGTTTGGAAAACCAAAGAGTTGTTCACTAGCTTCTTTAATTTGATGAGAAATGAATAAGCTCTGAAACGATCCTTCAGAGAGAACTCTGTTATAATAAACTTGATAGCCAATTCCTGAAGAAGTTAAAACAATCGTTTCAACTCCATCACTAAAAAGAACCTTTCCTTGTATATGACCAATCATATTCTTCCTTTTACTTAAAAGCCTCTCTCAAGCTTGTTCCACCTGAGAAGAGTCTATCGCTTTTTTTAACAGCATGATCTTTTAAAATACTATGGCATACAGCGATAGCTAAAGCGTCACTTTCATCATCAGTTCCAAAGTCAGTTTGGATTTGATTCTTGAACATCATCTTCAAGGCTTTATTTACACTTTCTTTATTTGCATGCCCATGTCCAGTGACCGTTGATTTTACTAAGTTTGGCGAATACTCAAAGACTTTACTCTTATGAGTATTCATAAACGCTGCAATCATTGCGCCCCTAGCTTGAGCTAATTTTGCAAGAGAGGTTACATTTTTAACATAGATCAAAGACTCAATGGCAATTTGATCGGGCTTATATATTTTTACTAATTCGGCGCATGATAAATGGATATTTCCGAGCCTATCCATAAAGTCTGACTTGCAGTCGTACTTCATTACGCCAGATTCTAAATAATTTATTTTTCGGCCTTTGAGTTCGATAAGACCAAATCCGGCCTTTCTAGATCCAGGGTCGATTCCTAGGATGATCATTGTCTTTAATAATAACTAATTGCGAAATAGAGTGTCTAGGAAACTTAAGACTGAAATCTTCCCCTAACGAAGTTGCCCACGTAGAAGACTAAAGAACCGCCAACAAGCTGAACAAGCTCAAGTTGACCATAATCACCTTTCATCATACCTGAAAACAAACAGATACCTACTGTGGCCAATCCCGTTAACTGTAATCCAAATCCGATATAGAACATCATAATTAAGCTCTCGATAGTTTAACTTTCCAAGGTTCTACCAAAAGAAATTTAACGACGCAAAGTGAGTCCACAAGGTCGTAAAAACAATATAGGATGAAGGCACTTCAACCTAGGAATCCTATGACGATTGAACTACGGTCTGCCCCTTTAGTGGAGCAGGAGCTAGAAAAGCTCACTTCAAAGTGCGAACTCTTAAAATCTAAAGGTGTAACTCCCTCAATGAAGGTCATTCTTGTGGGTCAAATCAAAGCCAGCGTTATCTACACTAAGAACAAGAAGAAGTTTTGTGAACGTTTCGGGGCTGATTGTGAAATCATAAACTTGGATGAAAGTATCAACGAGCAAGACTTTGTTGATGCAGTTAAAAAGATAAGTGAGAATAAAAGCGTTCACGGATGCTTTGTTCAGCTACCTCTTCCTAGTCACTTAAGTCATATAGACCCAGGCGCTCTCATAGACCCTAATAAAGATGTAGATGGCTTTCATGAGCATAATATTGGGGAGCTCTTCAAGGGTGATCCAAAATCAAAGTTTTTAATGCCGTGCACACCCCAAGGCGTCCTCGGGACTTTGAATTATTACAATTTTCCAGTAGAGGGAAAAAATATAGTCATCATCGGCAGAAGCCTAATCGTAGGGAAACCCTTAGCCCTCTTACTTCTCAACAATAATGCAACAGTAACCGTTTGCCACAGTAGAACGACGGATCTTAAAGAACATACTAAAAGAGCTGATATTATTATTAGCGCTGTAGGTAAACCTAGGTTCTTAACTGCTGATTATTTAAACGAAAATGGAAAACAAGTCTTAGTTGATGTTGGAATCAATCATGATGAAAATGGAAAACTATGTGGCGACTTAGATTACGAAAATCTTCTTGGGCGCTGCCAAGCCATTACCCCGGTTCCTGGAGGAGTTGGTCCCTTGACCATTCTTTCCTTGGCCCAAAATCTTTTACAAGCAGCTGAAAACAGCTTATAGATGAGAGACATCTTATGGAATTATTAAAGACTATTCTTCACCAGAAACATTGTGATCTTGGAGCTAAAATGGCTCCTTTCGCTGGCTTTGATATGCCAATCCAGTACACATCTGTGAAGGACGAATCGCTTGCGGTTAGAAACTCCTCTGGCGTCTTTGACGTAAGCCATATGGGCGAGTTTCTTGTTAAGGGAGCTGACGCTGTTAAGTTTGTCGACTTTATCGTAACCAATGACTTTTTAAATGCTGGTAACCTCAAGGCCGTCTATTCTCCTCTCTGTAGAGAAGATGGAACTGTTATTGATGATCTTATTGCTTATAAATTAAAAGAAGATGAAGTACTCATTTGCGTCAATGCTTCAAATATTGAAAAAGATTGGAATTGGATTTTTTCTAAGACCGAAGGTTTTGATATCACCCTAGAAAATCAGAGTGATAAGACATCCCTCCTGGCCCTTCAAGGTCCAGACTCAGAGAAGATCTTAAAAGAGCTAGGACTTATTCCAAGAGAAGACTTTACTTACTACTCTGTCGGTTTTTCAAAGTTTGAAGATTCAGAGGTTCTCATTGCCCGAACCGGCTATACCGGTGAAGATGGCTTTGAAATATTTTGCCCTAATGAATCAATCACTGTTCTTTGGGATAAGTTATTGGATCTAGGTGTAACGCCTTGCGGACTGGCTTCTAGAGACGTTTTAAGACTCGAAGTTTGTTATCCATTATATGGCCATGAACTAAATGATGAACTTACTCCTCTTGATGCAAACCTCAAGTGGACTGTTAAAGAATCAAAGCCTAAGTTTATTGGTAAAGAGAAGCTTTCAGGTCACAGCTCTAAGTATAGACTTGCGAAGCTAAGCCTAGATAAAGGAATACCGAGAGAAGGCTATTCGGTTCTAAACCTCGATGGAAAAACAATTGGTTATATAACTTCGGGGACACACTCTGTTGTTTTAGGAAAAGGAATCTGCCTCGCTCATATTGAAAGAGATGCCTGGCCTGAGAGCAAAGAGTTTTCAATTGAAATTAGGAACCGAGTTTTTCCAGCAACTTATCATACAAAGCCATTTGTCACCGGAGGACATAAATAATGTCACACAATATTCCAGAGAACCTTAAGTACACAAAAGAACATGAATGGACCCTTATTGAAGGCGATACAGTGACCATTGGTATTACTGATTTTGCCCAATCCTCTCTAGGAGACATAGTCTTTGTAGAGCTTCCTGAAGAAGGTGCAAGCCTAGAGATCAACTCTGCCTTTGGCGTTGTTGAGTCTATTAAGTCAGTTAGTGACCTCTACTCCCCGTTAAGCGGAGAAGTCCTTCAGGCAAACGGTGACCTAGAAGGCGCCCCTGAGATGCTTAACACCGACCCGTATCAAAACTGGATCGTTAAGATTAGGATGACTAATACTGAGGAGCTAGACCAGCTTATGACTCCCTCGGCCTACTTGGAGCATTGTAATTCTTTAAATTAATTTAATATTTTCTTTACAAAATCTTAACTCAATTAAAATCATAGCTAGCCCCCTTTTTAAGGGGGTTTTTTATTGCAAGAAAAATATATTTTTTTTTCTGAATTTCTTGTCAACTTAAAAGGAATCAAAACCTAAAAGAATTAGTTGTTTTCATAGGGGAAAACGAAGTTTTTATGATTTTGTTCGCATCATTTTGAGAGTTTGAAATTATTTTCACGAAGGTAATATTTTTGCTTTACTGTTAAAGCAAAAACTCTGATACTCCAAAAATCATTTTAGCGAAAAGGCACACACACCAATGCAAATGGAAAACCAAGAACTGATTCAATTACTCAACACTGCTATTGTTAAATCAAAAGAAAAAAAGATTGATAGCACGTATGAAAAAAGATTATCTGAGATCTGTAAGCAACCAGCAGTGTCTGCAATTGCAAACGCTATCTCTACTCTTGCTGACAGTGAAAAGATAAGCCGAGACCAAGCTGCTGTTCAAATTGTTGAAACAATCAGAGAGCTTGATTCTATTTGGAATAACTATGTAATGATGGAAGGTCTTGGGAAGCTAAAAGAACTCTTAAAAGACCCGTCTGAAAATAGACCTCACTAACCCTTTACGACAAAGCCCCATTCAATTTGCGCATGACCATCCTTCATCATCCCTTTTGGTGGATTAGGAAATGGACCAGCTTTCTTAAATGATTCAATGGCGGCGTCATCTAGTTCACGAACACCTGAGGTTGAGTTGATCTTGATATCTACAATATTGCCACCATTGTCCATGGTTATTGTTAGTGATGTAATTCGATTCTCGCTAGCAGGAATCCTCCTACCTTGCTTATAAAGTGACTCAGCCTTCTTTCTTAAGGAGTTACCCCAATACTGCTCTAGCTTCTGCTTAATACGGTGATAGAAGCCGTAATACTTATACTCTACTGTGTTCAAATTGGTCACATCACCTAAAGGTACGTCCTCAATAAAGTCATTATTCTGAGAGAGACCCAAAAGACCCTCTCTTCCGCTTTTAAGTCCTAAGGCCGCTAGCTTCCTTTTCATCTCCGCCTTTTTTTCACGCTTTGGAGTTTCACTTCCAAGGGCAAGATCGTTAAAGCTAATTTTTTTGGTTCTTTTTATAACGCCTTTTTTCTTTTGGCTTTTAGCCACTTTCTTAGTCACTTTAGTATTCTTCTTAGCTTGAGTTAATTTCTTAACTCCTTTTTTAATTCCCTTACCAGTCTCTTTGAAAACACCAATTCTCTTAGAGACGGTTTGGCGGTCATAAGTTTGAGTTTTCTCAGACAGGAATCTACTATCGTTTTCTTTCTTCTTACCAGTGTTCTCGGTAGTAACGATTTGCTTAATCTTTCCAGATTTCTTTTGAACTTTTCTAGGGGCTAACTGAACCTTGATAACTTGCTGAGCTACCTTTTTAGATTCGCTAAACTTAGGAAGCTCTATCTTGAAACCTAGAAATCCTAGGTGAACAATAAAAGAAAAGAATAAGGCCCAAAAAGAATATCTCTTTAGATACCTCTTAATCCCTAAATTTCTTTCTATTTCATTTTTCATAAAACAACTAAAGCTCCTAAGAACTTATCGTCGCTTTAGTGGGTTTCTATAACTTGAATTGATAAGATTAACCTATGGGAAAGAATCTCCCATAGTCCAACTATTGATTATTATAGTAGTCGTCTTCTTCGTAAAACTGAGTATTTTGATTTGAGCCTTCATTACTTAGTTTTTCTTCCTCTTGGCGCCCAGGTTCAGTTCCCTCAACAAAAGCCTCCATAAAAGATCTACTATTCGAAGATTTACTTATGCGCCCGGTATCTTTGTCTATGAGAACATTTACAATACCTAGAGGCGGCTTAAAGTCATGCTCTCCAAAGCGCTTTAAAGCTGCTGCCATATAATTTTTCCAAATAGGCAGGGCAGACTTTGCTCCAGTTTCTCCAAAGCCAAGGGTTTTATTGTCATCAAAGCCAGTCCAAACACCTGTTACGACATTTGAAGAAAAGCCAGTAAACCATGCATCGACATAGGAGTTTGTAGTTCCTGTTTTACCACCTAAATAATGACTGACAGATTTCGCTCCTCGTCCGGTACCGTTGAGAACCACACCCTTTAAGATATTGGACATAATATACGCAAGTCTTTCATCATAAACTTGAACTGGACCCAATCCTTCTAGAAAAGGATTTACCTTAACTTTCGGCTCCTGCACTTCAGAATCCCCCTCAGCCATCTCAAGAGCTGGGGTAACCTCTGGTGTCGGCTGAGCTACTACCTCTACTTCTACTACTTCAGGGTTCTCAACTACAGGTACCTCATCTTGTTCAAAAAGATATGTTTCACCATACCTATCAGTCACACTTAAAATAGATTTGGCCTTAATAAGCCTACCGCCGTTAGGGAAGATCCCATAAGTAGTAACCATATCCATTAAAGTCACTCCAAAAGAGCCAAGTGCAAGAGAGAGGTCTTTATCTAAACTGGCCTTAAACCCAATTCGATCGACAAAATCCACGACTTTACCAACTCCTAGTTTTTCAGCAATCTTAATTGTTGGAATATTTCTACTTTGCTCCAGCGAGTTTCTAAAAGTAATTGGCCCTTTAAACTTTCCGTCATAGTTTCTTGGCTTCCAATTCAATGAAGCGTCATAGCCACCTAAGGCCTCAGGCGAGTCAATGATGATTGTCGCTGGAGTATAATCATTTTCTAAGCCTGCAGCGAAGAGAAGCGGCTTAAATGATGAACCAGGTTGTCTTTGAGATTGGATTGCTCTGTTGAATTGAGATTTTCCAAAGTCATAACCACCTACAAAGCTGATAATCTCACCGTTTGAGGGCGTTATCGAAACGAGGGCCGCTTGGGCATCAGGCTCCTGATCTAATAAACATAATAAGTACTTCTCTTTTTTTACTGTTTTGTAACCCTTGTGCTTCTTTAGGCGTTTATCAAAAGAGGCTTTTGTCATTGTGTCTTGAAAGCTTACTTTTTTCTTCAGAAGTTTTACTAAAACAACATCTCCTCTTTTAAGGATTGTCGAAGGTCTCGTTACGTAAGGGTAAAAATGCCTTTCTTCTTGGATCAGTCTTTCGTGGGCCCAGTTAAATTGTTCATAGCCCATTAAAGCGGTTACCCCAGCGATAGAAACGATAACCACTCTTTCAGGATCTAAAACTTTTAGAACAACTGCTTTATAGTTTTCATCTTCTTTTATTTGCTGGAGAAAAGGATCGTCTTTTGAATAACCTGGTTCAAAACGCTTATAGTTTGCTTTTTCTTTTACTAAATTAATCCTCTCTTCCACGGCATTTAGTTCGTTAGGATCATAGCTTAACTCAAAAACTTTCTTATAATCTTCGCCAACCTCAAAGAAATTCGAATTATCCGAATAATGTTCTTCACGTTGTTTCTTAAAAAACTCTCGCATGGCCTCGTCAGAGTCGAGATGACTAAGAGGACCTTTAAAGCCTTGTCTCTTATCGATGGCCTTAGCGCCATCTTGTATTTCTTTTTCAGCGACTTTTTGTAAGTCCCAATCAAGAGTCGTTACAACTCTAAAACCATTTTCTAGAAAGTTCTTCTCTCCTACTTTTTCTATGATCCTCTGCCTAACCCAATCCGTAAAATAACCTGCTTTAAAATAAGAGGATTTTCTAAGCCTATACTTGATCTTTTCATCGACTGCCTGTTTGTAGTCTTCTTCGCTAATCTTTTGATTAGCTTTCATTCTGGAGAGAACATATCCCTGTCTGGTCTTCGCTCTTGATGGGTTAATATAAGGGGAATACTTACCTGGTGCTACAAGAAGACCTGCCACCATTGCCGCTTCAGCTACTGTCGCCTCTGAGAGCTCTTTTCCGAAATAACCTTTAAAGGCAGTCTTTACTCCATAGTACCCACCGCCAAGATAGACTTGATTTAGATATAGATAGAGGATCTCTTTCTTAGATAGTTTTTTTTCAATTCTTTGAGCTAAGAGAAAGTCTTTTATCTTTCTCGTAAAAGATCTCTCATGAGAAAGAAGAAGTGACTTTGCAACTTGTTGGGTAATTGTACTTCCCCCCTGAACTACTTTCCCAGCCTTTATATTTGCTACCATGGCCCTTGCTACGCCTAAGTAATCAACTCCCTGGTGTTCATAGAACTGAGAATCTTCTGCTGATAAGAAAGCATCGATAATAAGTGGAGGAACATCGTCTAGTTCTACAATCTCACGTTTCTCTTTTGAGAGGTTCGCTAAGACTGTTCCATCTTTTGATAAGATCTGTGACGTAATCGGTGGGGCATAGTCATTTAAGCTAGATATCTTAGGGAGCGTAAAAGAAAAATAAACAATGATGCTTATTCCAAAGACTCCTCCTATGACACCTAAGGCTGTTAAAACACCAAAGGCTTTATATAAAATGGACTTACTCATTCTATTCTCATTTTTTGAAATTCGATTGCTAAATCCTTAGAGTTTGTTTGCATGTAAAGATATGTAGCTCTCAGGTATTCAGGAAGTTCATCAATTGAATCTAAAGAGAATCCGGATGATGGCAGTTTGAAGTTAAAGTCTGCTGTAGACTCCGACTTTGCTGCAGCAAGCTTGCCAAAGATTCCGATGAGAAAATCTTCCTGTTTAAGAAATTTTACTTTTCCACTGAGAGCATCAATTGAAACAATAACTTGCATGCCTAGTTCTCTTAGTTTTTGAAAACTTACCGACTTATTTGTTAGAACACTAATATACTTACCCTTTGCTTTTTCTAATTGTAAATTTTCAAGGATCTTCTCTTTTAAATTTCCTCTCCTAGCATACTCAATTTTATTGTCGCTGTAGCTGTAGACAGGGATGATCAAAGTGAGCTTAGTAGATTGTATCTGAAGATTTTCAAAATCGGCCAATAGGGATTTTTTTACTTGAGTTAGCCACTCCGTAGAATACGGTCTCTTATTTTTTATTTTTAAAAAGAATTTATGAAACTTCCATTCAATAACTTCTGGGGTCAGCTCCATTGCCAAGTAGGCCGCCACAACTGCACCAAGCCCAGTACCTGAAATCATATTAAACTTAATTTCTTTTTCATGAATCGCTCTTACGGCTACAGCATGGCCAATAGTTCTATTGATACCAGGGCCTAAGAATAGCCCCCAAACTTTCTTTTTTGGAGCATTAATAGAATTAGTGTTTCCTGAGTTTGGTCCTACTGAAATAATATTTTGCTCATCATTACTGATAACAGGGGTTGTTCCTGATCTATTTTCTTGGTCTAAGCTAACAACGTTAAGATCATCATTTATTAAGGGACCAGCCTCATTTGAAGCACAACTGATTAAAAATATAGGTAGAATAAGTAATAGAAAAAAATTTCTCAATCAAGATCCTCTTCTTTAAGACTCTTGGTTAATTTTGAAATTTTCTTTTCAGCAACATCTAGCTCTTTCTTGCAGTCCTTATATAAAGAGACTCCTTTTTCAAAAAGGCTAAGGGATTGATCCAAAGAACTACTTCCATCTTCTAGCTTTTCAACCAAGGACTCTAATTCTCCGAGTGATTTTTCTAAATTAATAGCTTTTTTGTCGGCCATCTATCTTCCCTTTGTTGAGTTCAGTGATCAGACAATTTAATGACGGTGAATTCTCTCTTAAACGGTAGATTTTTCCAAATAGTTTTAAATACTTGAGTCACTTATTTATTTAATGTCGCAACGCGCACCTCGATCAAGCAGCAGCTCCCGAAAGACTCTTTAAGATCCAAGAAGCCTGTAATTTCTACAAATTAACCCCTTAATTTCAAGTACTTACCTTTACGGAGTATTTTGCCTCGTGTGGAAATTTTGGCGCTTAAGGTACTATTTACCTAGAGAACATCATCAGGAGGATGATTTTTGAAAGACCTTTGGGTTCCCATATCAGGCGCGATAGCACAGCAAAAAAATGTTGAGACCATAGCCAACAATGTTGCTAACGCGAACACACCTGGATTTAAAAAAGACCAGCTGGCCTTTAAAGAGCACTTACAAGTTCTAGAAAAAGGATACAACGATATAGATCTTCCTAATAAAGAATGGGCTCCAGCAGATTTTTACAGATCTTATGGAGCAGAGAATGCACAAGTAAAAGTCGACGGTTCATATACTAATCATCAGCAAGGCTCCCTTCAGCCAACTAACAATCCTTTAGATTTAGGAATTCATGGAAAAGGCTTTTTCGAGGTTCTAACTCCTAACGGTGTTAGATATACAAGAAAGGGAACCTTCTCGATTAATAGTAAGAATCAATTAGTAACTAGCGATGGCTTCCCGGTTTTAAGCAAGCTCGATATACCTGAGTCAGCTTTGAACAGAGAGCTCGCTTCAAATAAAGAAATAAAGCTACCTCAACCTGAAGAGAGAATCGTTAACCTTGGTAAAGGAAATATTTCCATTAACCTTGAGGGTGAAATTTATCAAAGTGGAAACAGAACTGGAAAGTTATCCATTGTTGAATTTGAAGATATTCACGCCATTAAAAAAGAAGGTAATTCTTTTTATATCAATAAAGACTTAAGAAATATTAAAAATTCAGAACTTAAATCTGCAGTCCACCAAGGGTTTGTAGAGGGGTCAAATGTGAACGCTGTTTCTGAAATGAGTAATCTAATTAAAGCTCACAGACATTTTGAATCAATTCAAAAAGTAATCAAGGCCTATGATGAAGTCACAGGTAGAGGTGTAAATGAAATTGCTAAGTTCTAAATTAATTCTCTTATCACTAGTTATGTACTCGCCCCTTTCAAGCGCAATGCTAAAGGCTCTTAATACAGCTGCAACAGGAATGGCAGCTCAAGAGTCTAATGTGAATACTATCTCTAACAATATTGCCAACATAAACACTGTTGGTTTTAAGAAGAGAAGAACAGAGATGGAAAGTCTTCTTTATGAAACAGTAAATGATCCTGGAGCTAGATCCAGCAACAATACTGTCTATAGTGTTGGGATGCAGGTTGGTAGTGGTGTTAAAGTTTCGGCCATTCGAAAAGAATTTACGGATGGTAGTCCTAATTTAACGAATAATCCTTTTGACCTTATGGTTAAAGGTGATGGTTTCTTCGGTGTCATTCTTCCTAACCAACAAGTTGTTTATACTAGAGATGGCTCTTTTAATGTTGATAAAACTGGAACCTTAGTCACTAAGCAAGGTTATAAAGTTATGCCAGGTCTAGTATTTCCTCCCGGAACTATGAGTGTAAACATTACTGAAGAAGGATTAGTTGAAGCCTTCTTAAAGAATCAAATTGAGCCCGCTCAAGTAGGTACAATCCCCGTATATACTTTTGTTAATCCTGTGGGCCTCTCTTCAGCAGGGCAAAACTTCTATAAAGTCACAAGATCAAGTGGTCCAGCAAGTGAAAATGTAGCGGGTCAAAATAAAACAGGTGTCGTTCTTCAGGGAGCTCTTGAGACTTCCAATGTTAGTATCATGACGGAAATGACTGACTTAATTAAGGCCCAGCGAGCTTACGAAATGAATTCAAAAGTTATGGGTGTTGCTGACCAAATGTTACAAGCCGTAAATAATCTGAGGTAAGATGAAATTAACTATTGCTTTAGCCCTATTTGTTTTTGCTTCTGTTGCTCACTCTAAAGAGTGCTCAATAGAAAGCTATGACAAGATCTACTATATCCCTACAAAGGGTGCTAAGGATCACAAGAGCTTAATAAAAGAATCAAATTGCCCAACAAGTATACAGACGGCCTTTATCTCAAAGATCTATCAATCAAGCGGTCTTCTTTCTAGCAATGTCTTAAACTACGATGCGAGGTTTAAGAAATCAGGTTATACCGTCCGTTTAACCCCAAATAGAATTAGGGTTTCTAATTTAAAAGACAGCCTTAAGGAAAAATTTAATTTAGGAAGCCTTTGGAGCTTTAGTAAACTTAAACTAGTAAATAAAATGACAACCCTTGGTCTATCAAATGACGATAGCTTAAGTTTTGGTTGTGAGTTTTGTCATACAACTGGCGAGAAAAACATATCCTTTGTTATTTATAATCCTATTAAAAATTTTTCTAAAACTTATTGGGCTTCTGCAACGGTATTAGTTTCTACTAAGGTTTTGATCCCAAACCGATCAATTTCCCCTTCTGAACCACAACTCGCTCCTTCAGATTTTAAATTAAAGAGCTTAAGTGTTACTAGGCCAGAGAAATACTTTACCAATATCGAGCAGCTTGTCTTTTACAAAGTTAATAAGCCTATCTCAGCAAATGATGGCCTTCTTTTTACTGATCTAGTTCCAGTTAATCTAGTGTCAGCAGGAACCCCTACTAAGATAATTTTAAGAAGTAAGACCCTACTCGTTGAAGGAACTGCTATTCCAAGTCAAAGCGGAAAATTTGGCGAGGTTATAAGGTTAAGAAACCCTAAAACATCAAGAATGATAACTGGTAAGGTCGTCGATTTTAACAAGGTGATGGTTGATTTATGAAAGTCCTATTAATGTCTCTCTTTTTTATAGTTTCAGTATCCACTGGCTGCAGTAGCTATGTTGGAAAAATACATAAAGAATTTGATCGCGCTGATGGAAAAAGAAGACCTCAAAGAAAGCAAAGAGATCAATTTGATTTCTATAGAAAGGATCATTCTAAAGGACCAGGAACTGGTATGAGTTCTTCTCAATCAAAGGTAGTTATGCCTACGGTTAAAAGACATTACCAAGAAGAAAAAAGAGTTAAAGCAGATGACCTAAATGACAATGGCAGTAGTGGTAGTCTTTGGGTTGGAAGCGGTGACGATAACTTCCTCTTTACTAATGATAGGAAAAAATCTAGCGGTGACATCGTTTTAATAGACGTTGAGTCATCATTGAAGAATGAAATAACAGCAGAATTAAAAAGAGCTTTTCCAGATACTGTCCGCAAACCTAAAGCAAAAAGTGCTGGAGATAAAGCTGCTGCGGCCAACCCTGCAGCAGGGGCAGCCGCTCCAGCTGATCCTCAAGCTAGTAAGGAAGAGGTTTTCGACCGCATTAGTAGCATTGTTATAGAAGAAATTAATAAGGATCACCTTCTCTTAAGGGGTCGGAAGTTCCTATTATATAAAAACAGAAAACGCCTCGTTGAGGTTCAAGCACTCGTACCAAGAAGAGATGTGACAAATTCAGATACTGTTGACTCTTCAAATATCATTGAATCATCCGTTAACGTAATAAGGTAAAAAAATGAAAGCTATTCTTACCCTAATTTTAATTGCCCTTATCTCACAAGCATCCGCTAAAGCCGTTCGTCTAAAAGAAATAGTCGATATTAAAGGTGTTAGAGAAAACCCTATTATTGGTTACGGGCTAGTCATCGGACTAAATGGTACTGGTGATGGTGGCGGAGAAATTGTAGACAACTCTCTTAGGAGGATGTTTCAGAAGCTAGGATTAAATCCTCAAAATGAAATTTCCTCAAAAAACGTAGCCAGCGTTATTGTCACAGCAAAGCTAAAACCTTTTGCTCGTGTTGGGCAAAAGGTAGACGTAAAGGTTTCAAGTATAGGAAACGCTGGCTCTTTAGCTGGCGGTACTTTATTAGTAACTCCTCTTAAAGGTGGAGATGGAAAAGTCTACGGAATTGCAAGTGGCTCCATTTCAATTGGCGGCTTAAACAATGGAAAGAGATTTCCAACTGCTGGATTAATCTCTAATGGAGCGACTGTTGAAAAAGAGCTCGAGTTAAACTTTGATAAAAAGAAAAGTATCAGACTTAGCTTAAAGCAACCAGATTTCACAACTTCAGCTCGTGTAGAAAAGGTAATCAATCAAGAACTAGGTGGTAAGTTTGCCAGTTCTAAAGATTCAACGACAGTTGATTTAATTATTCCCGCACACTATCAAAGAAAAGTTGTTCAGCTTTTGGCCATCGTTGAAAACTTCAAAGTTCATACGGACTCTATTGCAAAGATCGTTATAAACGAGAGGACTGGTACTATCGTTGCCGGTGGTGATGTTCTCCTAAAGCCCGTGGCCATCAGCCATGGGGACCTTACTATCGAGATTGGAGACAATGGAGATGGGGGTAAGGAGAAGCCAAACCGCTTCTACTTTCTTGACCAAAAGACTTCATTAAATGAATTGGTTAAAAGCCTCAATGCTTTTGGAACTACACCCGAAGATTTGATATCGATATTTCAAGCACTTAAGAGAAACGGTGCCTTGATAGGAGAAATTGAACTCATTTAGTAGGAATAAAATTTATAGTCTTGATCATAATGGCTTTTTACCCCTATTTAATGATAAAATTAAGATAATGCAGGTAGGTCGAGGATTGACCCACTAAATAACTCAGGATGAGAAATTGAGCATAAAAGTAACAAAAGAACATTCCCCTATTTCTGTTGATCAACAGAAGAAATCTCATAAAACAAAACCTGAGTTAGTAGACGATTATAAGTTTATTCCTAAAGCTTACAAAGACGTTGCTTCTGGAATGGAAAAACAATTTGCAGAGTTCATGATCACTCAAATGAATAACTCTGTTGGAGCTGAGGAAACAAACTCAGGTGCTAAGTATTATAAGTCTCTTATGAATTCTGAACGTGCCGATATCATGGCCACAAAGGATCAAGGACTAGGATTACAAAAAGTAATCCTAGATCAAATCTATCCTCAGAGAATGAGAAGTGAAATAGCTTACAAGCAGTTTCTTGCCGCGCAAGAAAATAGAATTATAAAAAAGAATGATATTCAAATGGCGAAACCAGACGCCGAAGGCAAGGAGCCTGTAAATGAGTAACATGGATGTAACGAACCGTTCTAACTTTTTCCCTAATAGCGATGGCGCTAAGACGGCAAGGACAAGTAAAACTTCCCTTCGTAGGAACGACTTTGCCAGGAGACAGCAGCTCGATAAGATGAGCAAGTCCGACGCCAAAGTGAAAATCCCTGATGCAGTCAGAGACTTCTCTCGTATCAAGAAAGCTGTCGACGCAGCCCCTGAAATTGATAACACAGATAAGATCGCAAAGCTTAAAAGTCAGATTAATAACGGTACTTATAAAATGAACTATGAAGCGATAGCAGACAAACTGCTTGAGACGGAATTTTAGGAGTAGATATGGAAAGCAACATGACTCAAAATATTGATAGTCTTGAAATGATCTACTTTAGAGTTACTGATCTATGGCAAAGACTTTGTGAAAAACACACTTCTCTTTTGAATTTAACTTTTGATGAGTACGCTCTTCTTTTAGAGTCAAATCTAGAAGGATTAGAAAGTAAATCTCTTGAGAAGGAAACAGTAAAAGATGAGATCACGGCACTTGAAAAAGTTCGTGAGCAAGTTATAGAAGAATTAAACTCTGTGCTCGTAAAAAAAGAAATGGAGCCAATCACTTCAGTCTCTAACTTAATCATGGTTATGGATATTTATGAAAAGAAGAATAATCAAAAGCATCTTTTTAGATTCAATAGCTTATTAATTGATTTAATTGAAAAGATCCAAGAGCAAAATAAGAAAAATCAACTCTTTATAAACAAAGCCCTTTTATCACTAAAGCAGATAAGAGA
This sequence comes from uncultured Halobacteriovorax sp., assembly GCA_913061265.1. GTDB lineage: Bacteria > Bdellovibrionota > Bacteriovoracia > Bacteriovoracales > Bacteriovoracaceae. Next base: position 303,786 of record CAJXVS010000003.1, read on the forward strand.
AGAGGTAATGGGAAGCAAGGATTACTCGACTTATAATAAACGAGGAAGTCATACTTCTCATACAACTGACTAAGGGAAACAATGCCTGATATTTTAAATATTGGTGTCACAGGCCTGCATTCGAGTAAGAAGTCTCTTGAGACTACGTCGCACAATATCGCCAATGTTAATACTGAAGGTTATTCAAAACAAAGAGTTCATCAATCATCAAATAGCCCTATTTCTAAGGGCGGCTTAATTCAAGGTACCGGTGCAAATATAAATAGAATTGCCAGGGATCATGATCAATTCGTAGAAAAAAGGTTAAACTCTAATATATCTTCAGGTGAGTATTTTAAACATCGTTCAGAGCAATTAGAGCAAGTTGAAAATATCTTTAATGAGATTGACCAAGATGGATTAAATAAAGTCCTTAACAAGTTCTTTAACTCTTTTAGAGAGTTAAGTAATGCCCCTGAGAATGAAACTATCCGTTCAGTCGTTAGAGATAATGCTGCCCTAGTTTCAAAAGACTTCAACAGAATCAACGAGACACTTGGTGGTCTTGTAGATGGTATCAATCGTAAAGTTGAAGGTGAAGTCCACGAAATAAATGAAATCACAAAAAGAATCTCATTCTTAAATAGGAAGATCGCCACTCTAGAAGTTGTTAAGAGTGAAACTGGTGACATGAGAGATAAGCGTGATGATTTAGTCAGAGAGCTATCAAAAAGTTTTAAGATTCATACTTATCAAGATGAAAAAGGAAGATATGTTGTTAGTGCAGTTAACGTGGGAACCCTTGTAACGGGTGCCAATGTAGCGGAGTTAGCAACTGGTCCAGTTAGTGCTAGTAGTAGTAAATCAGGAATGCCTGGTGCTGTTGAAGTCTTTTTTAAGAAACGCCCTGCCGGTTCAATTACTCATAAGTTTAAAAGTGGCCGAATTTCTAGTCTTATCAGAGTAAGAAATGAAGACATAAAGCAACTCTACGAAAAGGTAGATTTAATCGCTCATGAGATGACTCAGACTGTGAATGCCATTCACAGAAGAGGTTTTGTTAATAGAAAGGTTGAACTTGATGCCAATGGTAACCCTGCTCTCAATGATGCAAAAGGACCTACTACAGGACTTAACTTTTTCAAAAGCTTAGATGAAGTCAAAGGCGCCTCTCAAAAGATTGATTTAGAAGATGCTATCAAAAATGACCTTACTAATATTGCAACAGCACTTTCTCCTAACTCACCTGGTGATAACAGGGTGGCAGTAGCTATCTCTAAGATTCAGCATGAAAGAGTCATAGGCGGAGGCGTTGCAACTCTTGAAGAGTCTTACCTAAGTTCAATTGGTAATCTAGGTCTTCAAACGAGAAAGGCTAGTTTAGATGGAGAGCAGGCAGATGGATTACTTGCTCTAACTAATAATATTAAACAAAGAGTTTCGGGAGTTTCCTTAGATGAGGAAGCTTCTAATATGGTTAGGTATCAACAAGCCTACGAGGCAAACGCAAAGATAATGCAGACAGCAGATGAAATGATTAAAACAATTTTAGCAATAAAGAGATAGGAAAGTAATGGTTCGAGTTTCTGAAAATTCAGCTTCGGCCTCCCTACAGTTTGCTTTAAATAAAGCAAAACGTAAGATGGAAGATTTGCAGATGAAAGGCACAAGCCTGAAGCGAATCACTAGGCCCTCTGACGACCCTATCGGAAATGTTGAAACTCTTAATATCAGTTCAAATCAAAGTGATATTAAACAATACAAAAGAAATATTGATTACGCCCTCACCCAACTCTATGCAAGTGATCAATCTCTAGAGCAGTTAGGAGATATCCTCTTAAAGGCCAAAGAGATTGCTATCGCTCAAGCCTCAGACTTTTATGGTGAAGGGATTAGAAAGAACGTTGCTAACGAAGTTTATCAGTTAAGAAACCAAGCTTTAAGTATTGCAAATAAAAGACTTGGTCAGCGGTATATTTTTGGTGGTTATAAATCATTAGATAAACCTTTTACCCCTGATGGAAAATATCATGGCGATAAAGGCCATGTAACGGTTGAGATTGCTAAGGACTTCTTTGTTCCTTTGAATCTTCATGGAGCTGAAGTTTTCTTCACCACTGATGACTCATCAAATAAGATTGAACACCCTCTGAAAAAGTTTCCTGAGCTTGAGAATAAATCTAAGCACGATGGGGAAAATGAAAAAGTTGATGATCTTGGCATGGGCCGAGACTTAGCTTCGATTACAGAAAACGAAGGTGGCTTCGCAGCCTATAATAATATGTTCTCTCAGCTCGAGGCTTTGGCCACGGCCCTTGAAAATGATGATGCTGTTCTCATTCAAGGCCTCTTAGAGAAGTTTGATGATACAGCGGACAGGCTCGTCGGACTTAGAACCAGGATCGGCTCACTTATTAACTCAGCCGATAATTCTGAAAATATCCACGAAGCTGATAACGTGAATTTCGCAACACGTAAAAGTAAGGTTCAGGACGCAGATATCGCCGAACTTTTTGCTGATATTACTAAACAACAAGGTATTTTAAAGACAACATATCAAACGGCCAAGGGCACTATAAATCAAAATCTAATGGACTTTTTAAGGTAAATTTGACGCTAAAACCGCTTATTTTGGGTATTATTCACAAAATTCCAGCTTTTTCCTTGCTTTTTGCCCTACTAAATAATATTAGATTCGACGCCGACTGAATCAGGAAGGTTTAGAACTTTTCGAGGGAATTTATGCTCGTTTTGACACGGAAGCTAGGTGAAAGTATTGCGATTGATGATCATATCAAGATTGTTGTCGTCCAGATTAAGGGTAAACAAGTTCGTTTAGGCATCAAGGCGCCTAAAGAGACCAAGATCCACCGAGAAGAAGTCTACAAAGCCATTCAAGATCAAAATACTGAAGCTTCTCAAGCCGATTTGAGTTCTATTTCAGATTTAGCTAGCGAACTTCATAAAAAGTAGTTAACTCACCGATATTACATATTATAAAGAATACTTGAGCAAGAAATTCCTCCTTGCCGTTTTGCCCCTACGGCTGATAAAATCTTTATGGAGCTTGCCGGCTCCCTATTAGTCTGGAGGCCAATAAGTGAAAATCAATACTACCCGCTTTGGTGAACTTGAAGTTGAAAAGAAAGACATTATTACCTTTAAAGAAGGTCTATTAGGTTTTGAACACCTCAAAAGATTTTTTATTGTTGATCCAGGCGATCAAACTTTAATTCTTTGGTTTCAATCTATTGATGATGAAAAAACTGCTTTTCCAATTATTGAACCTAAGATCTTTCAACCAGATTATTCTGTAAGACTTCTTCCTGCTGAACTACAAAGTTTAAGTTTAGATACAGTTACTGAAGCAAGTGTTTATACAATCTTAACAATTCCAAAAGCTGTTACTGAAATGTCTGCCAACCTTAAGGCACCGATCATTATCAATAATAGTTCCAAGGAAGCGAGACAGATCGTTCTTCAGGACAGCAAGTTAGAAGTTCGTTACTCAATGTATGCTGAATTAAAAACATATATTGTTAACTACTCTTCTGATGATTCTAACAGAACGACAACTAGCAAGCCTCAAGCTGTAGAGCTTAATGAAGCTAAGAATGCTAATGCTCCAGTTAAAGAACTTAAGCGTCCAGAAGCTTAATCAAAAAGAATAAAATTTCGATTATATTTAAGCCCTCTTTTTTAGAGGGCTTTTTTTGGAGAAGTTATGGAAGTGTAGTTTCTGTAGCGGCCTTAGAAAGATTGAGATACATAGCCGCCTCAGAGTTGGCAGGATCTCTAGCGATAACATTCTCCCACTCGTTCTGAGCTTCAAGAATTTTACCTGTACCGTAATATAAGATACCAAGAGCAACTCGCCCCTCAACATAAGCTGGATATTCGTTCTTCAATTTCTTTAACTCATCAAATGCCTTAGCCATGAAATTCTTCTTAGCATAAACTTTTGCTACTTTAATCCTAGCTTCAAGGTTGGCTGAATCTAATGCGATAACTTTATTATATTCGAACAGGGCCTCGTCATGTCTATTGTAAGAACTGTACATGTCAGCTAGCTCTAGATGCTTAAGTGAAAACTTTTTATTGATATGAGTATCATCTACGCCGCCCTGAGGGCCTGTTTGCTTTACCCTCTGGTTAGCTTTATCAAAAACCTTTTTAGCATCTTCATAATGACCAATATCGTTATAAAGAACTGATAAACTTATTGAAGCGTCAGTATGACCAGGCTCTAATTCTAAAACTTTATTAAAACCTTTAATCGCTTTACCTATCTCACCTTGAATATGAAAGATATTGGCCATATGAAAGAAAGCATCAATTAAGATTGATTCACTAGTGCTTGGGTCTTCAATAAGCTCATTAAATATCCCATTGGCCTTCTTATATTCGCCACGCTGGAAACATTCTTTACCTTTAGTAATCAAATCCATTTTAGATAAACTTTCCAATCTTCCCCCTAACTTCTCGTACAATTCTTAAAAACTGTAGATAATTTTTTCTTTAGCGAACCAGTTATTTCATTCGAATATTTCTTGTAATGCTTTTTACAAGCCTCTGGTTCTTTTAGCTCCAAAGATGATCTAAGCACTCTATAGATTGAATGATTTCTAAGCTCTCTATCAGTAAAGTTCTTTAAGATGTCTAAGTAGCGATGACGAGCTGCTTGAAAAACGTCAGTCTTGAAGTAGAAATCAGCTATATACTGCTCTTTCTTTTGAAGTAATAAACGACATTCATCAATCTTCTCTCTTCCGCCTTTTGAAAACTCAGAATTTGGAAAGACCCTTAAGAGCTCATCATAATATTTAATAGCTTCGTAAAGAGGCGATAGATCTCTGTCGTAACTTGCAGGTCTTTGATTATTAAAAGCCTCTGCAATTCTCCAAACAACATAAGAGATTTTTTTATGCCTAGGATGAAAGTCCTTGAATAAAATATAAGCTGCTGCTGCTTCCACAAAGTTTTCTTGATCAAATAAAATATCAGCTTGAAGAAGCTCTGCATGAGTTGCGAAATAACTATAAGGAAATTGAGACCTTAATGAGTTTAGCTTTTCCGTGGCCATCAAGTAACGACCATCATCAACAAGCATCTTCGCTTCTTTGTATAAAACCTCCGCTTCAGTTTTCCCTGAAGGCCGAGTTGAACTACAAGAAGCAAGAAACAATGATGCGAATAAAAATAATGCGATGAACTTATTCAAAATAAACCTAAGCTGTTGAAATTTATAGATTCTTCTATAGGAGCTAGTTTATCATTTTGAATCAAATTTAGTAAAGATCAATAAGCTATTTGGTCCTATCCGAATACACTTCATTGTAGATTTCAATGACAATCAGCTTAACAGCTGCAGCCACAGGGATTGAAACAACCATTCCGAGGATCCCTAGATACTGAGAGCCTAAAATCACAGACATAACAACAATAATGGGATGTAGGTCGACAATCTTGGAAACTAGAATAGGAAAAACAATTCCAATATCAATAGTATTTGCAACTAAATAGAGAAGCACAATAGCCCCAGTCGTAGGAGTTGGACCATACTCAGCAAAACCTAATACGATAGCAGGAATAGTTCCAAGAACAGGCCCAACGTATGGAATAACATTTGTAAGTCCGGCTACAAGTCCAAGAAGGAGTGAGAATTTTATGTCTAATATTAAAAGACCGCTGGTTATGATGATTCCGACAATGCTAGCTTCGACAAACTTAGCAAAGATATAGTCCCCTAACTGGCTATTGAATTTATGGGACAAATAATAAAAGCGCTCGAAGATTGAATTTGGTGCCAATCGCAAGAAAGACCTTTTAAAACTTGTTGCGTCCTTAAGCATAAAGAATAAAAAGAGTGGGACTAGAAAAACCCATTCAATAATAGAGGCTAAGAACCTCGGTAAATTTAAAAGGAAGTTACCTGTTCCCTCTCTTGCCACTTCAATACCTTGTGAAACGTACTTATTAGGAATTTCATACCCCACTTTCTCTTTAACAAAACCCCTAGTAACTGAGTACTGAGTCTCTAGATACCTTTCAATCTTAGGTATATTATCTTTTAAGTCTCTCGCTTCTTTTGTTATTGTAGGAACAACCTTTACGATTGGATAAACTAAGAAAAATGTTAGTGCCAGAAACAAAAAGAAGATAGAAACAAGTTTACTCAAACCAAGTTTAGCTAAGGTTGGCATAGCTGGATTTACAATTAAAAAAGTTACATAGGCAATCATAAGAGGAATTGCAGCTCTAGGAAGAATCAAGAGAGCTCCTCCAATAATAAGTAAAATGCTAAAGAAGAAGATTATCCGAATCCATTCTTTATTAGATGAATTACCTTTTCGATGCATTTTTTCCTACTTCCACTTGAGAGAGTTTATATTTTAATTCTCTTACTTCTCTGGTTACTGAGAAGAGTCTATTAGCTATGATAAGCGAAACAGACTGTAAGAGTTTCGCAGCGACAATTGGATAATTAGAAATAAGTAATTCAACATCTGGTTTAAAGATCCCAACCAGCTCTGTACTACTACCTCTTGCTACAACAGTTGCATTTCTTGCACTATTTTCTTGAAGAAGGGCGAGCTCTCCAAAGTAATCCCTTCTCTCTAACGAAAGAAGGTAGTTTGATCTTTCAGAATCAACTTCTTTATTAGAGTCAACAACCACATCAACATGTCCAGAGTAGATCAAATAAAACCCAACCCCTAGATCATGTTGTCTGAAGACAACTTCTTTGTTCTCAAATGTTCTCAAGTGCATAAACTTAGAAAGAATCCTTAACTCATTGTCTGAGAAGTTTTTAAGGACTTCAATCTTCCTTAAAAACTTTGGAAGATTACTTCCTTTTCTCGAAGAAAGTGGGTTAGCTTGCCAAAAATACTTAACCATAGAAATATCTAATTTCTGAGGTAGATCATCGTTGTTTTCAATTTTTTCAGTTATCTCTTTTTCATAGCTCATTTGATTACACCTACTTCATTAGATTTTATCCATCCAACGTACTCTAAAGGTTTTTCAATCATCCGCCACCCATCAGTTTTCTTACCTAAAACGATCTTACTTCCTGCTGGGACCTTGCCAGTCTTTTCGAAGATGCCGCTAGGCCCTTCGTAGATGGCTGATTCTTGAAAAAGGATTCCAACAGAGAAGTTATCTATGTAAAATACTTTCGCGCTAATTGGCACGAGAGCGACTAGTCCTAGAATGGCGAAGGTGGTTTTCGAGACATATTTTTTTAAGAAAAGAACAAGGGCCACAACGGAAATTAGTAAAGTGAGAAAGAGATAGAAGTCATTTCCAAACTCGAGAGATTTTGAGAGGACTAAATCTTCGATTCTACTTGAGTTACTAATATCTGAAACAGCAAGACTTCCTTGAACACTTTTTAAATTATGCTTTACAGCAACATTCTCATAACCTTCAGATAAAGCTTTCTCTAAATGAAAACGCGCAACTGCGTGATTTTCCATTTTTGAATAAATGGTGCCTAGATTAAAGTGAAATTCACCTTTAGGAAATGAGGCCTTATGCTCTAATAGGCCTTCTTTAACAGATTCGAAATCTCCCTTTAGATATTGGTCCTGTAATGACTTTAGAAGTGGTTTCATGCTAGTATTCTCCATAAGTTAATTATCCTTTTTGGGAAATATTAAGCAACAAGCAATTATGTCCCACTGCTTCAAGCAGGTTCAAAATGAGTACTGGAATACAAAATAATAGAATAGATGAGCATTTAAATCTTCTTTTCTCAGAGATTTTGTTGGCTCAACAAGAATTTTCTCAACTAAGAGAGCCCGATCTTGATAAGCTTGATTTAATTCCTCAAAAACTAAAAGAATATGAAGAAGTTAGAGGTCGTGGATTTTTCTTTCCCCTCATAGCGAGTGGAAGAGGACATGGTCCATTTTCAGAACTCATAGATGGTTCAATAAAATACGACCTCATAAATAGTATTGGCGTAAACTTATTAGGACATTCCCATCCACTGTTGATTAGAGCTTCGTTAGAAGCAGCTACTATGGATACCAATATGGTTGGCAATCTTCATTTATATGAAGACCCAATTAATCTTTCAAAGGCCATTGTCGATTCAGTCAAAGGCTCTAACTTAAAACACTTTTGGTTCTCAGGATCAGGTAGTTTTGCCAACGACAACGCCCTGAAGATGATTTGGCAAAAGTCTGAAGGAAGAACTAGGGTTTTAGCTCTCGAAAAGTGCTTTGCTGGAAGATCTATTGCGACTCAGGACATCACTCATAATGCTGATTATAGAAAAGGAATGCCAACAAGTTTAAATGTTGATCACTTTAAAATTCATGACTCGCAAGACTTAAATGAGCAAATTAAAAAAACACTAGAAAATCTAGAAGAGCTTTATGCGGTTAATGGCAAAGAATACTGCTGCATCTCTCTCGAATTAGTACAAGGAGAAGGTGGTTTTAATACTTACCATAGAGATCTTTATATTGAGATCTTCAATTGGGCTCGCTCTAAAAAGCTCTTTATCTGGGTTGATGAGATTCAAAGCTTTGGAAGAACCGGTCAACTCTTCGCTTTTCAAACATTTGGACTCGATGAATACCCTGACGTTGTTACTGTAGGAAAAGCACTTCAAGTTTGTGGAACAATCTTTTCTAATGAACTCAATCCAAAACCTGGCTTGATTGCTGGGACCTTTCAAGGTTCTCTCTCAAGCATCAAGGCTGGATTAAAGATCCTAAAATATCTTACGATGGGTAATTTTTTAGGACCAAATGGAAGAGTCGTAAAAATCAGAGAAACCTTTGATAAGGGTTTAAATGATTTAGCTTCTAAAAGAAACGATGGTTTTTTTCATTCTTCAACTGGTATCGGGTTGATGTTTGCTTTTCAAGTTAAAGACGGAGAAAAGGATTTCACTGCAAATTATATTAAGGCTCTTTTTAAGAACGGGATCATTTGCTTTTCTTGCGGAAAAGACCCTTATAAGATTCGTTTTCTATTACCCCTATCAATCACTGATGCACATATAGAAGAAATTTTCTCAATCTTAGATAAGACTGCGACTGAGCTACTAAAAGGTTAAACTATGTTTTATTTAAGAGCTGTCGCTGAAGAAGATTTAGAAGACTTGTTTACTTTAAGTCAGCATTTGGCTTTTATAAATCTACCTCCTGATAAAAGGATGCTCTTAAGTAAGATTAAGAGCTCTCTTAAGGCCTTTAATGGACCTGAGGAGAATATTGAAAGTGACTACTTTATATTCGTCCTTATTGACTCAGAGGCTGATAAGTTAATTGGCGTTTCTATGATTCATGGCAAACATGGTACTGAGAAAGAGCCTCATTTTTATTTGTCCGTTAGTCACGAAAAGAAATACAGTAAATCAATCAATACTGGCTTTATTCATGGAATTCTTAAGCTTGGAATTGAAACAGATGGATGGACTGAAATTGGTGGACTAATTTTATCTCCCGAGTATAGGGGGAATCCATTCAAGCTTGGAAAACAACTGAGTTTTAGCCGCTTCCTTTACATGTGTAATCATCCAAAGAAATTCACTCCACTAATCCATAGTGAACTTATGCCGCCATTAGATCAAAATGGTAATAGCCCTCTTTGGGAATCTCTTGGAAGACGATTCATGAACATGAACTATCAGGATGCGGATAAATTAAGTAGAGAGAATAAAGAATTTATTTTAAGCCTTTTTCCACAAGGGACTATCTATGAAACTCTTCTCACACCTGAAGCGAGAGATTCAATAGGACGAGTAGGAAGAGAGACTGAACCAGTCAAGAAGATGCTCGAGTCAATCGGGTTTAATTATACAAATGAAGTCGACCCCTTTGATGGAGGTCCTCATTATAGAGCCGCGCTCAAAGATATTAAGCCTGTTAAGGATGCCTTTAACGGTATCCTTGCCATTGACTCATCTGGTTCAGATCTTAGCCCCATGCTTTTAGAGTTAAAGCATAAAGATCATCTTTTTTTCGCCTTTATGGCACTCGGAAAGATTGAGGGTGACCAGATTTTAATTGAAGCAGAGACTTATCATTTATTAGATAAAGAAAAGCTTAGTTTTGAAGAATGTAACGGCATTTACTTATAGGAATAGCATATGAAATTTAAAATGTTAGGTGATTACTTTAATGGCTCTTTCCACGATGATTATCCAAGTAAGGACAATCAAATTGAAAGAGAGTGCCCTGCAAATACTGATGAGATCCTCTATAGGATGACTGTCTCCTATAAGCATCTTGGGAATGTAGTTGAAAGTGCTCATGATGGATTTTATAAGTGGCGCACGATGTCTTTAGAAGACAGAATAAGTTTTTTAAAAAGATATCAAGAAGAAGTTAAAAAAGTTAAACCAGCGATTGCGGAAGCTATTAGTTTAGAGACTGGAAAACCACTCTGGGAAGCTACTGGTGAGGCGCAAGCTGTTATCGGAAAAGTTGATGTTACAATCAACGAAGGCTTAAAAAGAATTGCGAGAAAGTCCTTTCCTGAAATCATGCCCGGAACTCAAGGGGAACTCTATTACAAGCCACTTGGACCTTCACTTATCATTGGTCCCTTCAATTTTCCGTGTCACTTAGCAAATACTCAAATACTCAATTCTTTGATCGCTGGAAATAGTATTATCTTTAAGCCCTCTGAGAAAACGGCATATAGTGCTCAGCTGATGATCGATTGCTTTCACAAGGCAGGCTTTCCTGCTGGTGTAGTAAACCTCTATCAAGGTGATGGAGAAGTTGCTCGAAGGTTGCTAAAAGAAAAATCTATTAAAGGGGTTTTCTTTACGGGTTCCAAAGAAGTTGGCCTCAAGATTGTAGAGAATACTTATAAGGATTTAAGCAAGCTTGTAAGTTTAGAACTGGGCGGTAAGAATCCGGCTATTATTCATAAAGATACAAACTTAAGACATGCCTTAGCAGAGATGATTAAAGGCTCTTTTATGACCACTGGTCAACGATGTACTTCTACTAGTCTAATAATCCTTCATAGATCTCTTTTAGATGAATTCGTCTCTAAGTTTCATGAATATACTAAAAAGATTATTATCGATCATCCTATTGATCATGAGCTAGAGCCATTGATGGGTCCCCTTGTTGATAAGCAGGCCGTTGATAGCTATTTACTCTTCATGGGTATGGCCAAAAGAGAAGGCATTGATGAAGTAATGAGAGGAAAGCTTATCGAAAAGAAATATCGAGGGTACTATGTATCTCCTTCAATTCATCTAGCTAAAAAGTTTGACCCGAAGAGCCTATTTCTAACTAGTGAAATATTTGGTCCTAATGCTACTATCGTTCCTTATGATGACATCGACGAGGCCATCGCATTAGCTAATAGCAATGAATACGGATTAGCTTCTGCTGCGTTTACAAAGGATCGAGCCATCTTTAACAAGTGCGCCTTAGAAATTGATAGTGGACTTGTAAATTGGAATAGATCCACAGCTGGAGCAAGTCCATTACTTCCTTTTGGTGGTGTTAAGAATTCTGGTAATTATAGACCTGCCTCAATCGCGACTATCGATGCTTGTGTCTATCAGATGGCAAGTTTAGAAGTTAGTGATGAAGGTGATGATTTAGACTCTATTAAGGGTGTTCAGTACTAGGCTTGTTTTTTATTTATAAGCACGCCTAATATTGATGAACTAGATTGGTCTTCATTCTTTGAAGACTTCTCTCTTTCTATATCTACCGAAGCATTTTTTTGATAGAGAGATAGGATTTCTTTAGACTTGATCTTGTTATAATTATCTTTAAATCTAGTTTTTTCACTAATGATAAAACTAGATGTCTCTTGGCTTACGGGACAGTTCTTCGAAAACCTTTTATTTAATACAGTGATCCTTTTTACGTAGTCATCGATAATGGTTAAGCACTTTTCTCCACACTTAATATCAACGGCAAGAACACTCGAGCTCGCCACTTTTGCAGATTGCTCTTCTTCCTTCTTTTTAAAAGGAAGTATCTTTGCCCCTTCATGAGGGGCCTTCTCCTCTTCAAGATCGTTACTTAGCATCTTAGTTAAAGAGACTAGGTTTCGGCCCTTTGAGGTCGACGTCAGCTCATTTAACTCGTCTGGAGTTAAGATTCTGACTAGATGATATAAAAGGACATTCTTATTAACCATAAACCTTCCTATTAACCCTATCGGAACAAATCTTTTTTACTTGAGCATTTTCATCAAGCTACAGTATTTTCAACGACTTAGCTTTTTAGGGTAAATTTGTACTATAGACAAAATAGGCTCAGGTATTTATAACATGTACTGATTTCAATCAATTGGGGTGTGGCGCAGTGGTAGCGCAGAAGACTGTTAATCTTTTGGTCGTGGGTTCGAGTCCCTCCACCCCAGCCATTTTACCATGTCAAAACTATTTTTAGATTACAATTTCCAAGAAACTATCGTTGAGAGTACAAGCTCTCAACTTGAAGCATATTGGGATTCGCCAGAAGTCTTAGAGCACCTAAGTTTTTATAAGAGATTCTCAATTGATCCACTTTCCTTAGCGGGGATCATAAAAGATCAATCACATAAGCCTATTTCTGTTTTTATGACTCAGTTCTTTATCAACACCTCTTACCTAAGGGATTTAATTGAAGAAGAAGAAACTGACGACCTCTTGGAGTTTTGGGAAGGATCAGAGTTCACTTCTCTTTTTTTCGACTCTAATGAAATAGAAGAAAGTGAATTTTTAAGTAAATCCAAAACCTGTCTCAGAAAACTAGAAAAAATTTGGGTAACTTACCTGTATGTTCACCTAGAGATATCAATAGAAGGGAAATTAAACTTTAAGCCCATTCCTGAAATTGGCGATTTTGATAATACTTTTTATACAGAGAATGGTTATTCTCTCAATTTACAAGACTTCGATAGAAAGTGCTCTAATGAAGATATCATTGAGAACCTTGAAGAGCATAATTTTCATAAAGAACTTCCTGCAGAGCAGGTTATTTCAGTAGGCGAATTTGGACTTGGATTTAGATCAGGATCAGCACTTTCTGAAGCCGAACTAAATGCAGCTGTAGAAAAGCTTGAATATACGCTTAAGTCCCTCGCTGAATTGACGCCAGAGCTCTTTAAGACATTTACTCAGTTCACTCATACAGTTATAGCTTTGAATGTTCCCGAGATGGTCAGCTTTTCCTTACAATCCTTACCAGGATATTCTTCGATAAATCTTTTCCATAGAGATAAAGTAGATTGCTTTGATGACCTTCTACATGAGAATGGGCATCATTTTTTAAATACCATCCTGAATCACAGTGAATTAATAGTCGAAGATCCCGAGAAAGATTATCCGTCCCCATGGAGGATGTCTTTTAGACCCATTAGAGGAATCTATCATGGTGTTTTCACTTTCTATTGGGCCCTAGAATTATTTGGTCAATTAGCTAACTCAAACGATCTAAAATCTTATTTTTCTATTGATGAGATTTCGAAGATTAAAACCCGTTATGTTGAAGAGTTCTATAGACTTGTTTATTGCGAAGGTAGTTTAAATACGGCACGGGAAAATGAGTTAATTACTGACGAGGGCTGGGACCTAATACAAAAGGTTCTAGAAGATATCAAATCCCATTTAGAATCAGTCTCAATGATTGAAAAGTCTCTTTCAGATAAAGAGAAGAAAGAAATAAGTTTAGTTAAGAGTTCGTTAAAGAGCTTAGAAGAGACTGCATTTCATTAGCCAAGACAAAGTCACCTTTCTTTCCCGCTAATTCAATAATTTCTGGAAGACTATTTAAGGCATATCCAGAATCACCATCCTTCATTTTAATCTTAGCTTTGATACCCATGGCCTTAAAGTCTTTATCGTTGAGAGAAATAAGCTTATCACAGTATTTTAAGGATTCTTCGTATTTGCCTAGATTAAAGTAAGAGCGGCTAAGACCTTCATTTGCCATATGATCATCAGCATCTATTTCCAAGACTTGTTCAAACATAGAGATCTTTCTTTCAATCTCTTTAATATCTGATTCTGCTTTCTTCTTACTATCTTCCGCCGCGACTTCAAAACCTTTAACAGTTGCTTTAGCCTTTTCTTCTTCTGCTTTTTCAATGTCACCGATCTTCATATAAAAGAGGGATTTATTTGTACTTGCCATTACTGAGCTTGGATTTACTCTTTCTAATTCATCCATCAGTTCAATTGCACGCTTATAATTACCTAAACGCCCTTCAAGAGCTCCTAAGGACTCTAGAATATCAACATCCCCTGGAACAAAGCGAAGTGCTAGTTCAAAGACTGACTTGGCTTCTTCATCTTTATCTTTTGTGAAAAGATCAATGCCCTTTTCGAAAAGATCACTAGCAAATATTGATTCGCAATCTAACGAGAAAGGTTTCGCCGTAACTTCTAAGTCTGATCCACCAATTGTAGCTTTATAATTTTTCCCATTAATTCTATGCTCTCTAGAAGCTTTAACTTTTAGGATCTGACCCGAATCATTCTTTATGTGTTCTAAGATCGAGTATTCTGTTTTTTCAATTAATAGGGATGAATCAACTATTTCAGAGAACTCTTTAGGCACGTGAAAGAGTATTTCTTTCTTTCCTGCCCCTCTATTAGTTTCAATCTTTTTTACAGTTTCTTGTCCTACAAAGCATCCTTTGCTCAATGAAACCCCAAGATCAACTAATCCAGTTTCATTCACTAATGTTTTCTCATCTAAGACTAAGTCATTACTAGGAAGTCCGAACTCAATACCCATTGTTTTAATCTCTTCTTGTGGATATAGGTTGGTTGTCTTTTTTAAGAAAAGTGTTGCTGGCCTATTCAGGAAAAAGAAATCTACACAACCTTCTTCAGATAAGGCTCCATCAAAACTTAAAGAAACCCCTTCTTGATTAGATTCAATTAAGACATCTTCCATAATAATGAACTTCTCTAAATCGTTTTTTAGTTTTTCTTCTAGAAATTTTGGACAATAGAGAATGAATTTATTTTTAGATAAATGAACAATATAACAATAAGCCTTTAATTGACCTGTTCTTGAAACTCTAGTTGAGAAATGAGCCCTATTTTCACAAAGCAATTCAATATCACTTGTGAATTGACCATTGAGAAAGGTGCTAACATCTTCGCCAATCATCTTGAAAGAAGTCCAGCTCTCTATATTAAACAGGTTTTTTTCAGACATAAATTAAACTGAGAATGATTCGCCACAACCACAAGTGTTTGAAGCATTTGGATTTACGAATACAAATCCCTTACCAGTAAGACCGTCTTTGAAGTCTAAAGTGATGCCTTTAAGATAGATAGCAGACTTCAGATCGATAAAAACATTAACTCCATTAAAGGTTAAAACATGGTCTTTTTCTTTCTTAGAGTCAAAATCGATCTTATAGCTAAGCCCACTGCAGCCGCCACCAACTACGCCTAAGCGTAAACCAACATTCTCTTCGCGGGTCTCAGCACTATAGATAACAGCTATCTGGTCTAATGCTTTTTCTGTAATATCAACTAGTTGTTCTTCCATAGGGCCACAATGTTATAAGGTAAACTATTACTATCAACTATATTTTAACACATGTTTCAGGGATCAAATAGGTTCATTTTGTAAACTTTTGATATTGAATTATAATATTTATTGAGGATTAGCTATGTCAGTAATTGTCGTCATCATTTCAGAAGGTGAAAGGATCAAAAAAAAGATCTCAGGGGCGCCCTTGGTCCTAGGCCGCTCTAGCTCCTGTAGTGTAAAGCTAATAGATTCAAAGGTTTCAGGTAAGCACCTTACCATTTCATTAGGAAAAGATGGTGTAACCCTCTTTAAGGACCTAGGAACGACGAATGGAACCTTCTTGAATGGGTCAAATATCGAAGAAGGCTTTTTATACATCAATGACGAGATAGCCATTGGAGAAGTACGAATTTCGATAAACCCTAATGAGCTTACGGCAAAAGAAAAATTACTTCACACAAGGCCTATTGAAAAAACACAGCATACTTTTGTTAGTTTACCCGTTGATGAAGAAACGGCTGTTCGTCAGGCTATGAAAAAGGCCAAGGAATCTAAAAGAGAAAAAATTGAGAAGGCTTCTTCTAAAACGAGGCAACAAGAAATAGTTCGGTTATTGCAAGAAGATGGTTCTTCAGAAGTTGAATATGATACTGATGAAAAGAGTGTTTCAGAACCAGGATTAAAAACTAGAGTTATCAACAATGTAAATAAAGTTAAGAGGCCTGATTCTTCAGATATTGGTGAAGTTAGAGATGGGCAGAATTTTGATTTAGAAGAGTCCTCAGGTGAAACTCAGCTTTTAAAGATATCTAGAGTTCCAGCAAAGAAAAAAAAGAGCAAGCTCTAGAGAGTCCACTCAATTTCTTTTTTATTTGCTTCAAAGTTTATCATTCTTCCTAAGCTAAAGAAAAAATCCGATAGCCTATTGATAAATTCAATTGAATTCACAGGCAGTTCATTAACTTCATCTTTAAGCTCAACCATTAGCCTTTCCACATTTCTCGTTTGTGTTCTGCAAAGATGAGCTCTCGAAGCGGCCTCGCTTCCACCAGGGAGAATAAAGTTTTTTAAAGCAGGGAGTTTTTCAGTATGTGAATCAATCTTTAGTTCTAATTCTTGAATATCGTTTAATGAAATATTTTTAAGTTTGTACTTTTCTCTAGAATCAACATCGCAAGCTAACAAAGAGCCTAAATCAAAGAGACGGTTTTGAATTTGTATTAAAAATTCCGATTTCTCTTCATCCACGACTTGAACAAGGCTTCCGACAACTGAATTCAAGTGATCCAACTCGCCATATGTTTTCAATCTTATATTGGATTTCTTAACTCGATCTCCTGATAAAAGCCCAGTCGTTCCATCATCACCTGTCTTTGTATAAATCTTGGCCATTACATATTTCTCCTATAGCGACCACCTACTTCATATAAAATAGAGCTTATCTCTCCTAGGGAACAACTATTTACAGTCGTTAATAATTCTTCAAAGATATTATCCCCTGCTAAAGCAACTTCTCTTAATCTATCTAATGCTTTAGTAGAGTTTCCATTTCGTTCTTTAAAGTTATTTAAGCGAGTAATTTGATTATTCTTTTCATCATCACTACAACGAGAGATTTCTATTTCTTGGCTCATTTGATCCGCAATATTCTCAGCGATATAAGTATTCACGCCAATAATTGGAAACTCACCACTATCTTTTAAGCCTTCATAATATAATGATTCTTCTTGAATCTTGCTTCGTTGATACATGCTCTCCATTGCTCCTAAGACTCCGCCCTTGTCTGAGATTCTTTCAAATTCAGCTAACACGGCATCCTCAACAATTTCAGCAAGCTCTTCGAAGATATAAGAACCCTGAAGAGGGTTATCGGTTTTATTTAAACCAAACTCTTTGTTAATTATCATTTGAATGGCCATGGCGCGCCTAACTGATTCTTCTGTTGGCGTAGTAATGGCCTCATCATAGGCATTCGTGTGAAGAGAGTTACAATTATCTGATAAGGCTAAGAAGGCTTGAAGAGTTGTTCTAATATCGTTGAAGTCAATTTCTTGAGCATGCAAAGATCTTCCAGAAGTCTGAACATGATATTTAAATTTTTGTGACCTTTCGCTAGCACCATAACGATCTCTCATGGCGACGGCCCAAATTTTTCTGGCAACTCGCCCTATCACTGTATATTCAGGATCTAGTCCATTACTAAAAAAGAAAGACAGGTTATTTGCGAAATCATCTACCTTCATACCTCTACTTAAATAGTATTCTACAAAAGTAAATCCATTAGAAAGAGTAAAGGCTAGCTGGCTAATTGGATTCGCTCCAGCTTCTGCAATATGGTATCCAGATATTGAAACCGTATAATAGTTTCTAATCGCATTCTTACAAAAGTATTCTTGAACATCGCCCATCATTTTCAGAGCAAACTCTAGACTAAAGATGCATGTATTCTGAGCTTGATCTTCTTTTAAAATATCGGCTTGAACTGTCCCTCTCACTTGTCTCATGATCTCTAGGCGTTTTTCAATATCCCAAAAGTTCTCACCTTCTAAGTTTTGAGAAATAGCCGTGTTCATAAACATGGCAAGGATGATAGGCGCTGGTCCATTAATAGTCATCGAGACAGAAGTTTTTGGATCTTTTAAATCAAATCCAGAAAAGAGGTCTTTCATATCATCGAGAGTCGCTATACTAACTCCAGCTTCTCCAATCTTTCCAAAGATATCAGGTCTTTTATCCGGGTCTTCCCCATAAAGAGTCACAGAATCAAAAGCTGTTGAAAGCCTTTTTGCCGGATCATCTTCAGATAAGTAATGAAATCGTTTATTTGTTCTACCTGGCCCACCTTCTCCAGCAAACATTCTCTTAGGGTCTTCATCAGCTCTTTTAAAAGGAAAGATACCGGCAACATAAGGAAAGTGCCCTGGTAGGTTCTGTTGTCTAATAAACCTAATCTTTTCAGAGAGTACTTCAGTTGAAGGGTAAGAGACCTTTGAAATTTTTAGGCCAGACAGACTTTCATATTTAGAGGCTATCGATAACTTCTTGCCCCTAACTTCGAAACTGAATTCACCTGATTTATATTCTTTAACAGTGCTATCAAAGAGCTCGATTGCTTGAAGCGTCTCAGCCCCAAGATTTTTCTTTGCATTCTTAAGCTCGTCACTAATTTCTTTATTCTTTGGAAGTATCTTAGATGCTCCTAGAAGTGATTCGTATTCTTTTACTTTCTCAACAAGCTCTAAGCTATCTTGATTATAAGTTTTCAAAGCACTAGAGATGTCTCTTAAGTAGAGGCTTCTTTCTGGTGCAATAATTCTTGATTTTAATTTTGGGACTTTCTGGCAATCAAGACCTATGAGTGGCTCCGTCTCTAGTTTAAACTCAAGACATAGATCTTTGAAAAGGGCATTCACACCTGGATCATTAAACTGGGAAGCTATTGTTCCATATATAGGAAGCTCTTCATCAGTTGGACTTCCAGGGTGTCCCGCAAATAGTTCATGATCTCTTCTATATTGCTTTCGAATATCTCGCATTGAATCTTCAGATCTTGGCTTCTCAAACTTATTAAGAACAACAAAGTCTGCTGATTCAAGCATTTCAATCTTTTCAAGTTGTGACTGTGCTCCATATTCTGGTGTCATCACATAGATACACTTATCAGCGACTTTAGTAATTGCGTCAGAAGCTTGCCCAATACCGCTTGTTTCGACCAAGATTAGGTCAAAAGACTGAGTTTTTAAGAAGCTTACAACCTTTTCAATTTGTGGACTAAGCTCAGTACCTGAATTACGAGTCGCAAGTGATCTAACAAAGAAGTTTTCATACTGAGCTGACCCTAAACGAATTCTATCTCCGAGCAAAGCTCCTTGAGATTTCTTCTTAGTTGGATCAACAGAAACAAGAGCAACTTTTTTATCTTTATAAACGCGGTTAAATCTCAATAAGATTTCATCTATCAAACTAGATTTCCCTGCTCCACCAGTTCCAGTAATTCCAAGAACAGGAGTGTTAGAGGCCGCGACCTCTATTGGGGATTCCCCTTTGTTTTCAATATGAGTTATGCATTTAGAAATATCTCTGAAATTTAAGTCTTTCTTTTTAAACTCAAAGTTTTCTAGTGTGGAGAACTCACTCTTAGCAACCATATCTTCGATGATTCCTTTTAGACCCATATTCATTCCATCTTCTGGACTATAGATCCTAGTGATTCCTTTTTCATGAAGGGCCTTAATCTCTGAAGGAGTTATAACCCCTCCTCCTCCGCCAAAGATCTTCACATTCTGAGCCCCGGCTTGATCGAGTAATTCTCTTATGTATGCGAAATATTCATTATGACCGCCCTGATAAGAACTTAAAGCGACGGCATTTGCATCTTCTTGAATGACGGCATCGACAACTTCTTGAGCCGAGCGGTTATGACCTAAATGGATGACTTCAACTCCGTTTGCTTGAAGAAGCCTTCTCATAATATTAATAGAAACATCGTGACCATCGAACAAACTGGCTGCTGTGACAAACCTGATAGCTTTCATATAAAATCCCTTAAACTAACGCATAATAGCATTTTTATCTAACTCACTAAATTTACACCTCGGGGAATATATCTTATAAAACCATCTTAGCAAAATTGCTTTGGAATAAAGACACTTTGATATAAACTGTTAATACTTATGACTGACGAAAGAAACATTATAGTTGAAAACCCATTTCACACAGCGCGTCTAAAGCCTATTAGAAAAGGGAAAAGACCACCAAAGCTATTAGCTGTAGTCCATCAATCAGGTTGCACTGGTTGTGAAGTCTGTATCGCTGGTTGCCCTGTAGATAGCATTGAGCTTGTTCCAGGGCCGAACCCTGCGAACCCGCAGTTTCAACAAACAGTTGAGATTGACCTCGCCAGGTGCATTGGTTGTCAGAACTGTAGTCAAGATTGCCCATGGGAAACCATCATGATGTACGAAAGTAATGATGCCTTTTCTGCTTGGGGTAATGAGACTCTTTTTAGTGAACTCTATGTAGAGGAAACTAAGATAGATGAGATTAAGGATCAATACGGACTTAATGCTGCTGAAGAAGCTCCTACTGAGTCTAGCGAAGACGCTTCTTAATAAAGAAACCAATTGAAATAATAAGTAGACCAACCGCAATCCACTGACTTGTAGATATGCCCACTTCGTCGACCCCCCTAATTAAGTCACCTCTAAAGAATTCTGTAGATAGTCTTAGAGCCGAGTAAAAAATAATATAAAGAAGGTAGTCATCACCCTTACTTTTATTTTTTAAAATTTTCCACAAAAAGAAGCCTCCCATTGTGAACAAACCAATGGCTTCATAGATCTGAACCGGATGGCGTAATTCCCCATGCTGAAAAACGGCTATAGGTAAATCACACTGGGAACCGAAGCAGCAACCAGCCAAAAGACACCCAACCCTTCCGAGCCCATGTGAAAATGCAATCGAGGGAAGTAGGTACTGAAACTTATTGAGGTCCCATTTTTTTAACCATAAGGTGTAAATCAGAACAAATGCCGTGGCCATAAGAAAGCCACCGTAAAAAACAAACCCACCACCAAGCCAAAACTCGGAAGCCCCTGCATATTCATCAACCTTTGAAGCAGCAGATGAAAGAAGATAGAGCAGCTTTGAACCTATCCAACTAAAGATAAAGATCCCTAGAAAAAGTGAACCAAAGCCTTTTGTAGATATTTTTTTCTTATCAAAGATATAAAGTGAGAGCTGGTAACCCAGCCCCCATGAGAACCCCATAAAAAAGGGGTAGGAGAAAACTTGTGAACCAAATAATTCAAAAAGGATCGGACGCATAAAGCCTAATAGTATGACTTAGGACTTATTTCGTATTTTTCAATCTTTCTTAAAAGGGTCTTCTTTGGAATATTCGCCTTTAGTGCAGTCTGATTAATCTTACCTTTATTGAGCTGAAGAGCATGAATAATGAATTCTTTTTCAAATAGCTCTTTTGCTACTTGAAAATCCA
The DNA here is from genome assembly GCA_913061265.1 of uncultured Halobacteriovorax sp. Taxonomy (GTDB): domain Bacteria; phylum Bdellovibrionota; class Bacteriovoracia; order Bacteriovoracales; family Bacteriovoracaceae. The sequence goes on from CAJXVS010000003.1 coordinate 325,239, forward strand.
TCTTGATTTCATTGTTTTCGTTCTTAGTTGCAAAGGTAAATTGATAACCTTCAGATTGCTCAAAGGTAGGTCTCTCAGAGACAACTGAGTCTTGAATATCTTTAAAGTCGATAATACTTTGATGATTTTCGTCTTTCTCACCTTTAGTGCCAGAAGACTTTCTGATGACATCAGGAAGTGCACCGGGGTGAATTGTATCAGAAGATTCAATAATAAAGGCATGCTCTACTACGTTACGAAGCTCTCTAATATTTCCAGGCCATGTGTATTCTTTAATGAGCTCTGTAGATTCAGGACTAAGCCCTTTAATTTCTAAATTATGAACACCATTAAAGTACTTAATATAGTAATCAATCAAATGTGGAATATCTGAAAGTCTTTCTCTAAGCGGCGGAAGATAAACAGGAAGAACATTTAATCTATAGAATAAATCTTCTCTAAAGATTCCTTCCTTTATCATCTCTTCAAATGGCTTATGTGAAGCCGCGATAATTCTTACGTCTACTTTTACATCTCTATTAGCACCAACTGGAGTGAATGATCTTTCTTGTAGAACTCTAAGTAGTTTTACTTGCATCCCAGGAGAAATATCTCCAATTTCATCGAGAAAGATTGTTCCGCCATCTGCGTACTGAAACTTACCAAGCTTTCTCTCAGAGGCACCAGTGAAGGCTCCTTTTTCATGTCCAAAAAGCTCAGACTCGATAAGGTTCTCTGGAACAGCTGCTAAGTTAATCGTTACAAATTTCTCATCTTTTCGTGGTCCATTATAATGAATTGCTTTTGCTACAAGCTCTTTACCTGTACCTGATTCACCACGAATCAAAACCGGTGTGTTTACTTGAGCTAGCTTGCTAATGACATTAAAAACTTTCTGCATTACATCTGATTCACCGACAAATTTATCATCAGAGTTTCCGCCTAGGGATAACTGAGGAGCAGAGAAAACAGAAGTTTCAACAAGTGACCTTGCTTTTAGAGCTCTTTTAATAAGGGCCACTAAATTATCTGAAGTAATTGGTTTTTCTAAATAATTATAGGCGCCTTCTTTAACAACCTTAACCGCGTCTCCAACATTTGAATAAGCAGTTAAGATTAGAACGATGATTGAAGGATCATATTTTTTAATATGCCCAAGAGCTTCAATACCATCCATCTCTGGCATATTGACGTCCATGACAACGAGGTCATATTTTTCGGCAGTAACTTTGTTTAAAGCTTCTTTTCCATTATCAGCCACATCAACAAAGAAGTGATGATACTCAAGCGCTTGCCTGACTGAGTCCTGTAAAATCTTATCATCATCAACTACTAGTACCCTATGCATTATAATTCTCCATCATGCTTTATTCGTTCTTTAATTTTACCGTAAATTTGGTACCTTGTCCTAATGTCGAGTCAGCGATAATTGTACCGCCATGAAGTTCTACAAAGTACTTCACTAAATATAGTCCAAGTCCGGTTCCTTTTATACTATGACTCGCATCATTCTTAACCCGATAAAACTTGTCAAAGATATGTTCTAGGTCATCAGGAGGGATTCCGACACCATTATCTTGGATTTCAACATAAACCCATTTTTCGTCATCCCAAGTTTTAACTTTGACTGCAGTATTTTCGCCTGAGTATTTTATAGCATTTTCAACTAAGTTACTTAGAACGCGCTTCATTAAGTTCTGATCAAACTCTATTGGATAAAGTGGCGAAAGCTCCATTTCGACTTCAACATTTTTACTTGCTGCTTCATAACGTAGGCCTTCTACCGTACTTTCTATAACCGTATTAATATCCCTTGAAACTAAAGAGAGGTCTAAGTTTCTCGATTCGATCTTTGTTAAATCTAGAATAGAAGTAATGAATTTATTAAGCTCTTTTGTAGACTCCATTATTGAATGAAGATTTCTTTTATTTTGAGCCTCATCAGCATTTTGATTAAGCATGATATCTGCAAGACCAGCAATTTTTGCTACTGGAGTTTTAAGATCGTGGCTCATTAGTGAAATAAAGTTTTGTTTGAGATTCTCAACCTTTTTAAGAAGCTTTGTCTCTTCCTGAATCGCATATCGTCTTTGGTATTCACCGATGGCCCTAAAGGGTACCCAAATATAATAGACGACAAAGACTGTGAGCACTAAATGCGTAACGTAGAGCCATAGGCCGAACATTGAAAAAAGAATATAGGAAATAAGGAAGATTCCGAGCATGACAATTATAGTTATAAAGAGTCCACTCGTTGGTTTTACTTTTGAAATTGTAACGGACAAGAAAATCGCAATGATAATAGCAAGCGTATAGGTTACAGACCTTGGTATCTGATAAACCGTTTTGTTATCAGTTAAAGCTTGGATTATTGCGGCGTGAACCATTAACTTAGGCGCTTTATATTCCTCTTTATTAAAAGGAGTGAGGACAAAGTCAGGAGCATTGGTCATGTAGGATGGACCAATGAGAACAATCTTATTTGTGAAGAACCCCTTAGGAAAATTTCCTACTCGCACCCTATGAAAAGGAATTTTTTTAATCCGTCCATTCGACTCTAACGGCGAGGTGTAATATCTAAAGAGAGTAAAGGTAGCATCTGCTTTTCGGACGTAATAGGCACCTAGAATAGAATTAATATTTAAAGGTGCCTCACTCTTAGTTTGCCTATATTGATTAGCGGTCCATAAATGAATCGTATCTTCTCCGCCCACATTCAGAATAGCCCTACGGCAAACATCATCTTTGGCGAAGGTTAGACCATCTAGGTTAATCAAGGCCGATGAATGCCCAAAGGACCTTAATTCGGTAGGTGGTAGTAGTTCACCCCATGCATCCCATTCTGTTCCAAAGCGAAACTGCCCCCCCTGGCCCTTAAACATCTCGATTGATTTAGTGAATTGACCTAAATGCTTTTGATCTTGATTCGTTACAGGTTCAAGAAAGTTAACAAAGTAATTTATTAAAAGAGGTTCATCCTGAATAAGCCTTTCCATCATTTTACTATGGGAGGCATATGTATAAGGGTAAGATTCACCAAGAAAACGATCACTATCATCATCTAAAGTGATGAGCACTATATTGTCTTTGTAACTAGTACCGATGTCCCATTTAACTCGAAGATCGTAGAAGATGGCTTCTTGGGCTGAGAACGAATACTGAAAAAGGATGACTACAAATATGACCGTAAAGAAGAGCGGATAATATTTAGAAATATCAATGACACGCTTCTTTTTTGGCTCCTTACTCATTGATCATCCTAGGCATACTCTTTTCTAAAAATCATACTTACTAAATCGTGACTTTCATTCTTATAGATACCCAGTATTCTAACAAGCATTAATGAGAACGAGTTTAACTCAAGCTCTGCTGGCGCATTTTGAATAATAGGATCCATTTCTAGTTTTGTTTTTTCATTTGATTCGCAGAGTAAATTAAAAGGCGTTATCCACATAGAAATTATCAAGTGCGTAATCCTTAATCTGCCAAGCATCTTTTCAAGGAGCACCACTGGTAAGTTATAGAGCGTAAAGATAAAGGCTAAGTTTCTATTTCTTTTAACCGTCCCATTCCTAAAGCCTGCAAGAGTGTGAATAATATAATCCTCTAGATTTGAGGAGTTTCTACAGTCCTGACCGATGATAATAATCTTCCGACCGAACCATTGAATGGCGACGATGTTTTTTAAAGCTAATCTTGAGTAGTAAAAACTAATTTCTCTAACGTTGTGTGTATAAGATATCGATTCGAAGTTATCGAGGAACTTATCGCTACGCTTCAGAGGCGCTGCCAAAAAAAACAACAAAACCCATTTATCTAAAAGGAGGCAAGTTGTTAACAAATAAATAAAAGCTATGGATAAACCAACAACTTCTCCTCGAAACGGGAGAATAAGAAATGAAAAAGCAGCAATCGTGACCGCCCATAAAGTGAATAAAATTAGAAACTTCACGCTCTGCACAATAAACCTCAACACGGTGCGTTTTTCGAAATTACTCGAAGCAGTGATAATTATAGACAATATAATCTCCAAGGGCTATAACGCAGCTACGTATATGCAGCCTTTTTAGAAACTAGTTAATTTGCCTTATTGACCTAACTAGTTGATTTAATGGCGCTTTGGATGGGATAACATTATGAGTCTAGAAACATTACTTTTTGGTACCGCAGGTGTTCCGAACAGCACACAGAAAAAGAATAACCCTATTGAAGGTGTTAAGCAGATCCACGCCCTTGGCCTGGACTGTATGCAACTTGAGTTTGCACATGGTGTGAGAATGAAAGAAGAGGTCTCTTCAGGCCTCAGAAAGATCTCTTATGAACTAGGTGTTCCTCTAACTTCACATGGTCCTTATTATATTAATTTAAATGCTAGAGAGCAGGATAAGATTGATAGCTCTGTAGAAAGAATCATTCAGACGGCAAAGATTTCAGATCTTTGTGGCGCAGAAAGCATGACCTTTCACGCTGCATTCTACATGAAAGATTCTCCTTATGATGTATTCGACCTTGTTGAAAAGTCGATGAATGTAATCGAAGAAAGACTCGGAAGACTTGATATTGAAATTGAACTTAGACCTGAACTAACAGGTAAGACTAGTCAGTTTGGTTCTCTTGAAGAACTTATCAGCCTAACTAAAAATGTAAATAGCTGTAGACCTTGTATGGACTTTAGCCACCTTTTCGCAAGAACTGGTAAGTACAATACTGAAGTTGAGTTTGACGAAGTTATTCAAACCCTAAAGTCTGAGCTCGGGGAAGAAAGTGTTAAGAACATGCACATTCACCTATCAGGAATCAGTAGTAACTCCAAAGGTGATTTAAAGCATTTGAATCTTGATGATTCTTCTTTTAACTGGAAAGACTTACTTAAGGTTTTAAGAAAGAATGATTGTCGTGGTTATGTGATTTGTAATAGTCCAAACCTTGAAGATGATGCTCTTAAGATGAAGACATTTTTTAAAGAAGCCTAGGCTGATATTTTAAATTCTGTTTTATCATTGATTAACTCATGGAGGTCTTTCAAATTGGCCTCCATAGTAGTCGGAACAAAAACCAGATAAGTCTCATGGCCTTTATAAACGAAGGCCGTCTTCACTTCTTGCCCTACTAAACTCCCAAAGATAGAATTGAAATGCTCTAAATCATTTTCAAGAATCACTCCATCACCGGAGCGCTCATCTACTAATTTAAAAGGACCCCAATTACTTGGAAAAGTATAAAGCTTTTCAGCTATCTCTACTTGGTAGCACTGGATATTTCTATGGTAAGTGACTTCATAAGAAACCATTTCCTGAGGGCTTTCGTTTTTCTCAAAAGTCTTCTCAACCAATAAATTTAATAAATTATCATCTTCAGGAAAGCTCATATTACTTTATCGACATATGAGAGAAAAACTTAAACCAGAGTAAAAGCATCGAGTATCAAGGAGCAATCTCTTTTTTCGAGCCAAAATAGCTCTTTAGACCGCCAACACTGCTGATTCTCCATTCGCCATCTTCATTTACTAGCTTAGCGATATTACGAATTTCTGCCTTATAGGGGTTTTCTTTATTTCTTTTTTCATAAGAGATTATATAGGTAATATCGCATTTCTTCTCTGAACAGTCTTTAGAGAGGATCTTCAGAGCATTCTTCTTAAACTGACTACTTTGATCAAATTTAGCTTTTTCATCTTTTGAGAGAGATTTTAGGTTGGCCTTAAGTTCACCTGTAGTTTTATCCAGTAGATCATTGAAGTTTTGCTTCTCTTGAAACCTGATGCTGATATAGCTTCTCAATACTTGCTCAGGCCCTTCATCTTGATTACAAGAAGCCACTAGTAGAATGAGAAAAGAAAAAAAGAAAATTTTCATAGTATTACGCCATTAACTCGGAGGTATATCCTCTAGAGTTTATTATATCATAGAACTCAGACCAACTAAAAACGCCCGATTCTTCAATATTATAGTCAGTAAGCTTGATTCCTATTCCTAGTCCTTCAGCACCAGTCACTATAAGCCCATTACACTTATAGGTATTGCCCTCAAAGTTCCAGGCTAGGTCAACATTTCCTTTGATCTTGGAAATAGGACCTTCGATTTTAACAAAACAAGTCGTCTCATCCCAATTAATAAACTTAGCCTTTATTTCTTTAGCTGTAGTCTTGACCACGAGGTCACTATTAATCGTTAAACCAGTATAAAGATCACCCGCTTCTATAGTTGGAGTGTTTGATGCCTCTTGGAGGTCTGAACTCATAAAGAGATAAAAATTATAAGAAAGAATTATATAAGCAAAATTTAAGATCAATATAAATTTATCTAGTGCAACCATGTAGTGAGTAAAACCTAAATAGATCCCTTGAAAAATAAAGATGAGGTAAAGGTACTTCGAATACTTGCGACCTCTAAATAAAGCGATACAGAAAATAATAAGGGTTGCGATTAAGTAAATATTCTCCAGAAGAAAATCTACAGTAGTCCCTGTCGCAAGAGCTGAAACACCTTTAACAAAGGAGGTCGTCACTCTTAAATAAAGAACTGAAAAGATCGCGAAGAGAGCTGTATTTCTCATTACCGGACTTTTTTTATAGATCTTTAATTTCTGCATAATATCTCCACATCTATTATAATAGTACCTATGAAGCCTGTATTGGAAATTAATAATACCTGTATTTCTTGTGATAACTGCCGATTAATTTGTCCGGAAAATGCAGTCCTTAAGAACGGCGATGAATACCGTATTGAGAGCTGGAGCTGCACTCTGTGTCAGCTCTGCGTTGAAGTATGTCCTATCGATTGTATAAAAGTGGTTGAAGTAGATAGTTCTGACGAATTTATTAACTAGACTCTATGACTCCATTTATTTTAAAGATCTTACCTTGATCTAAAATAATCTCTCCATCTTTGGCTTCTTGCGAGATATCTTGTGAAAAATTTAAGCCCTTTCCTTTTAGATAATTAAACTTACTAGAGGTTTTTATTAACTCTATAAGAGAATTTGTTTTTCCTTTATCGAGAAGGTCCTTGGTCAAGAAGCAAAGGTCATAATATTCACTAAGCTTTCCGAAGTCGAAGTACTCACCCATTAATACTTCCTTAACTTTTACCTTCATGTTTTTATAGTTTGCTACTGAATTGAAAAATGAAACTGGCTTATCATCAAAATCTTGCTTCTTTACAGATAATAAAGATAGCCCAGAGTAAGTAGAAAAAGACTCTTCCTCAACAAGCTTATTTTTGGTTATCTCTTCGAGGTAACCTTCGTTTCCTATGCTTAGCTTATTATATCCCTTTTCTTTTTCAACACTCAAACCAAACAAAGTAACAGGGTTAAGTCCTAAGGAATCTACTGAATCTTTGAAATAACTCTTATCGAAGAAATAAAATTGATCTGCATTATTAATAACAAGAGGTTCTTCGAAGAGGTTAAATCTTTTACAAATATTTAATATTCCTCCACCTTGATCTAGTAATTCAGGCTCATAGACAATGTTTACCTCATTGCTACTTAAATTTTCGAGTTGTTTATAGAGATGGTGGCTATTTAAAAATATAGTTTCAACCCCAAATTGTTCTTTAAGAAATAGAAGTTGGATTTCTAAGAATGTTAAGCCAAAAAAAGGCCACATCGGCTTTGCTAATTTCTCACCGATAGGACCCATTCGAGTTCCTTTACCAGCGGCTAGTACAATTGCTTTTTTAACTAGCATAATAGAATTTTGCGAGGGTTAACTTTAGTTCCATGTATTGATCATACTTAGATAAGAGGGACAGTATTCTTTCAAAAGACCTCCCAATGAATTTCAAGTATCGACTATCTCCTCTCACATTATAGATCATAGAGAAGCTGCCTATTGCTTTGTAGAGTCTTTGAATGGCCATAAAATCATAGTTCTTTTCAAAATTTTCTAACGATATACTAGAATTCGATTTATAATATTTAATAAGCTCATCTTTAACGTCTGTTTCAACAAAGAAATAGCAATCTTCAAGAAGGCTTACTAAATCATATTGAGGAATACCAAGCCTTGCATCTTGAAAGTCGATGATAACGGGCTTGCCATTTTTCATCATAATATTCCGACTATGAAAGTCTCTATGTGTTACACACCAAGGCCCTCTATCAAGATACTTACAAATACTAGTAAAGGACTGATCCACTAAATTAACTCTTTGATCTTCTGGTGACACGCCCAGGAGCTTAATCAAAAAATTGGCGTTCGTTACCCTAGTTTCATCTAGTAACTTAGCCGTATCAAATCTAAGTTTTGAAAAAGGCGCATCCTTGGATTCATCAAATTTGATATTGTGAATCTTTAAAAGTTCATCCATAACTGGAAGATATAAGTTTTTTACATCTTCATTTGACCTGGCTTGGCCTAGCTCTTCTAAGAAAGTCATATTCCCAAGGTCTTCTTGAACGATAAACCCTTTATTCCTATCTAGGTAATTGATTTCTGGAACTCTAATGCATTCATTACTAAAGGCTTCTTGAACTATCTCGAAAGTATATTTTTCATTATTTTGAGTAGGGTCATCTAAGCAAATAACAAAGGATTCATTTTCTTGTTTAACTCTAAAATACCTTCTCGTTGAAGCATCACCTGTTAGCTTTTCAACATCTATTGTTTCTTTGGAAAGGCCCGAGTCTTTAAATAAACTTTCTATGAATAGCCTTTCTGTTTCTTCTGGTTTCATAAAAGTGACCTTTGTAATAGATAAAAACCTCGTGAGGAATTTGTTTCTGTATTCTCAGAGTCTATTTGTTTCTTTCCTACCTCTAAAGCTAGAAAGCTTTTAAATAAAAACTCCTCCCTAATCCTTGCATGAGATGTTCCTAATTGAATAGAGAACTCAAGGCTGTTTTTGTTTTGCATCTGAAGCCAGTTTAAAACTGCATACGGATCATAACCGGATCTCTTTAAAAGAAAGTAGGTCCATTTCAAAGATTCAACTCTTACTTCTATAGGGAGCTTATATAAAGAGAGCATTTTCTTTGTATTCAAATAACCTACAGGTATTAGAATTTTTTTCTCATATAGTTCTTTATGAACTCTATAGATTTCAGTAGCAATAAGTGAGACAAAAAGGTTTTCACTTTTTAGATATTTTTTAATCAAGGTATCACTAAAGAAAAACCTCCCACTTGGTAAACTAAAATAAAAAGGTAGGGGGGATTTGATTATATGAAAAATCGGTTTTATATCTTTCTTAAGAATCAATTCATTATTTACAACAATTCTTTTGTAGATTTCTCTTAAATAGTCTTGGTTCTTTTTCGAAATTCTTCTTTCCTGAATTTTGGGGCTTTTCAAGTAATCTTTCGCTAAATGTTCGAAGTGATTTATATAATCTATACGATTAACAGAGAAATTATCCTGGATTTCAAGATAGCGGCTATTCTTACTCGCACATCCATTAAAGGACATTGTGATTATTAGTAGGAATAAAAAAGCCCTCTTGTTGAGGGCTCTATATAAGTTAAAGGTATTCATAATTATTCAGAAGCTACATCTCTTTCAGGCACATAGTATAGAGTAAACCCTGCAAAGATCAAATTCGCATCGTGAATCATTGGACGGTTGTTTTCATATAGTAACTTCCATTTTGTGGCAGTTCCATACTTATCATTTGAGATTGTCCCAAGTGTTTCACCATTTTGAATTAAATGAGGAAGACCAGCTGGACTCCAAACAAACTTCTCTGAAGGCTCACTATACTTAAGTGAAGCACCTTCAACTAAGCTATCCATAGATGGATTCATATCTTTTAGTGTTTTCCACTTTCTGTAATCACCATAAATCTTAAAAGCAATTAGCATCATGGTATCGCCTCTTTGAACTGTATAATCACCTACAGCGTCAGTCATCGATATACTTGTCGCGTTATCAGCTCCATCCATAATCACTGTTTCATCTGTCGCCAGCATCTCTGTTGCTTCAGAATCTGCGGATTCTACAGATAATTCGAGATCTTCCTCATCAGAGTCGACGATAAAATCAGATTCATCCTCCATCTCTAGAGCTGCATCTTCAGCCTTATTAGCGGCCGCTTTCTTCTTGTTATTTGAACAAGAGACCAAAGCGAAAATTGAAATAAAAAATAGCACTTTTAAAAGCTTCATGGCTCTCTCCTTGAGTTTGTTTGGCTTTTACAAATTATCGGCTAGTTCTATTTTAACCTTTAATAAATTTCACTACTTGATAGGTGAGGTAGGGAATTTTTGCCGCTCACCGCTAGACACAGCATAATATGGTTAGGTACTATTACTTGATGAAAGTTTTTTTCTTAACATTCCTTTTTCTCATATCTAATCCGGCCCATTCACAGTCTGTGCTCGATGACCTTACTGGTGGGGATGATAGCTTCAACAGCTCTACGCTTGCGAATGAAAAGATTGAGAAAGTTTCGATTTCTAAAAGAATATTTATCCTCTCTAATAATGAGAGATCCTTTGATAAAGGTGACTTTATTAGTTTGATTCTCAATGGAGAATTAGTTTGTAGAGCGATTGCTGCTAAAAACATCAATAGCCAAGCAGGTGTTAAGATTGTGAAAATTTATAATCTAGACCTATGGAATACACTTAAAAAAGGCTCAGCCGTAAAAGTACTCCGTGGCGATGATAGCTATTATAGAAAAGATAAAAATAACAGTGTCGCTGAGTCCAAGATTGACGATGAAGCAGACCTTTTCAATGAAACGGCTATCCTAGAAGATGATCTTAATGTTGAAGATAATAAGAAAAGGATCATAAAAACTGATAATCTCATTAGCCTCGGCATCGGGAAGATTGAAGCGCTTAATAACGATGGTAGCCCCCAAAGATACACTCAGCTTAATCTCTATTGGGCATTTCAAGTTGACGATAACGTCTATGTAGAAGCTGGTTACGGTCAAAACTTGATAAATGATTACCCAAGCCAAGGCCTTGATACAAAACTCACAAATATTGTTGTTAGGGGGAAATACACTTTCGCTGGCCCTATGTTCAGTTATATTCAGCCTTATATTGGCTTCCAGATATTAGGAGCAGATAGCCCAGGAGCCGGCCAACAAGACCCTGTTGATACTAGAGATGAAGCTGAATTACAGCTAGAACTTCAAAAGCTTGAAGACGTTAAAAAGAAAGCAATCATATTTGGCGTTACGGCCTTAAAGAGATTAGTTCCAGGCTGGTTTGTTAGGCTTGATCTTGGAACAGATATTATCTCTGGTGGGTTTAGTCTTGAGTTTTAAATCACTTGTTTCCCTTATGTTCTTCTTCATTCTTAATTCTTGTGGTGTAAAATCTGAACCAATAGCCCCGGAAGGCAGTCTCTTACCATCTTATCCAGACCAATTCACTCAACAGATTGAAGAAGTAGAGCAAAAGATAAAGAAAAAGAAATGAGTTTAATCATCTCTCTTGGAACTAACCTCGGTAACAAGTCAGAGAATTTAAATCTAGCAAAACTGGAACTTCAAAAAAATTTCGTACTAAAACAAGAAAGCACAATTTATCAATCAAAGGCTGTCGATTATACCGAACAACCTAGCTTCTTAAATCAAATCCTCGAATTTGAATTGCCAGAGTTAAAACCTATTTCGGTATTAAACATTGCGTTAGAGATTGAAAAAAGACTTGGCCGCCGTCGTGATATCCCAAAAGGTCCTAGAACTATAGACATTGATATTCTTTTCTGGGGACTCGACATAATTGATATGCCTGACTTAAATGTTCCTCACCCAAGACTTTTTGAAAGAAGTTTTATTGTTTTACCTTTAAAAGAGCTCGCTTTTTATAATACGTTACAGCAAAAATTCTCTTTTCCTCAAGTTTTTTGTAACGAAGCCTTTCCTTTAGAGGGCATCTAAAATTTACTAGATTGACCCTAATCACTCTCGTCCATATAATTCTAGTCACTAGGAATTATATGGAATTTAACTACACAACAGAACAGCAAGAAATCAAGGAACAAACATTCAAGTTTGCCCGTAACGAAATGCTACCTTTCGCTTCAGAATTTGATCAATCTGGCGAGATGCCTCTTACTATCCTTAAAAAGGCATGGGAGTTAGGCTTCGTAAATACATGCATCCCTGTCGAATATGGCGGAGTCGGATTCACTTCACAAGATACAGTCAATATCACTGAAGGACTCGCCTACGGTTGTATGGGAATGAATACTGTTTTGATGGCAAATGATCTCGCCTTACTTCCTATTGTAATTGGCGGTACTCACGAACAAAAAGAAAAATTCTTAAGACCATTTACTGAAGACTATAAGATCGCTTCATTTTGCTTAACAGAACCTGGTAATGGATCTGATGCTGCTGGTATTAAGACAAATTTTAAAGAAGATGGTGATGATTGGGTTATTAATGGCGATAAGATGTGGATCACAAACGCTGGCTTTGCTGACCTCTTCGTTGTCTATGGAACTATCGATTCAAGTCTTAAGCACAAGGGTATCTCTTGTTTAATTGTCGACGGTAAAACAGCTGGTATCGAGATTGGAAAAGCAGAAAAGAAGATGGGTCATAGATGCTCCGATACAAGAGGAATGAGATTCAATAATGTACGAGTTCCAAAAGAGAACATGATAGGCGCTCCCGGTGATGGCTGGAAGATCGCTATGAAAACATTAGACCATAGCAGACCAATGGTCGCTGCAAGTGCATTAGGCGGAGCCCTTTGTGCTTACGATCACTCTGTTAAATACGCCACTGAAAGAAATCAGTTTGGAAAACCAATTTCAAGCTTTCAGGCAATTCAGTTTATGATCGCAAATATGGCAATGAAGATTGAAGCATCTAGGCTTTTAATTAATAAGGCTGCATGGATGCTGGATAACGATATCCCAAATACAAAGATTGCTAGTTATGCAAAAGCTTTTGCTGCTGACTCATGCATGGAAATTACAACTGATGCAGTTCAAATTTTTGGTGGATATGGTTATTCAATTGAATACCCTGTAGAAAAATTAATGAGAGATGCTAAACTGATTCAAATCTATGAAGGCACTTCTCAAATACAACGAATGGTTATAGCTAAAGAAATTTTTTCTAGGCATTGAATAAGGAGAATTCCAATATGAATATTTTTGTATGCGTAAAGCAAGTTCCAGATACGGAAACTAAAGTAATACCGAATGGTGACGGTTCATTCATCGAAACAAACTCAATCAAATGGATCATGAATCCTTATGATGAATTTGCTGTAGAGCAAGCCTTACTCGTAAAAGCCAGTAATGCTGGATCAACAGTAACTGTTCTAAGAGTAGGTGCAGTTCATGATACTGAAGCTTTAAGAACAGCTTTAGCTATGGGTGCTGATGATGCAATTCTTGTTGAAGCTGATGATAATATCGATTCATACATGACAGCAAAGGCCCTTAAAGGCGCTATTGAAAAATCAGGGAACTCTGCTGATCTTATCTTTTCCGGTAAACAATCAATTGATAGCGATTGTTTACAGGTTCCTCAACTGCTAGCTCAGATGCTTAACCTGCCATCTGTATCAGTAGTTGTAGGTTATGAGGGTGATTCATCTAATATTGTTTTAAAAAGAGAAATTGAAGGTGGAGCCTTAGAAGTTTATAACTGCTCATCTCCTGCTCTTATCGCATGTAATAAAGGAATCAACACTCCTAGATATGCTTCACTTCCTGGGATCATGAAAGCGAAGAAAAAGCCACTCGCTCAACACTCTTTAGCTGATGTCGGTGTATCAGCTGATGACAGACGAATTGTTTATTCAGACTTTCACTTACCACCTGAGAAACCAGCTGGGAAAAAGTTTGATGCTATGGATGAAGCTGCGCAAGCAGGAATTGTTAAAGAAGTTGTGGGTTTACTCAGAACTGAAGCTAAAGTTTTATAAGGATTTATTATGGCAAAAATACTCGTATTTACAGAAACAAATAAAGAAAATGTTAAGACTGTTAGTTTAGAAATTCTAGGTAAGCTAGCCGGTCATGAAGTTGATGTCGCTACAATTGGTGATATCGGCGCAGAAGGTACACAAGAGCTCGCCAAGAACGGAGCTGCTAATATTCATTGCCTCAAAGGCGATAAGCTTGATCAGTATTCTCCTGAAGGATATGCAAATGCACTAAAAGAGTTTATTTCTTCAAACTCTTATGACTATGTCTTTGCCGGTTCAACTCCTACAGGTAAAGATCTAATGCCACGACTAGCCGGTATGCTTGATGCAGGTATGGCCAGTGAAGTAACTAACTTTCAGTTTGAAGGTGATGAATTCCAAGGAACTAGACCAATGTTTGCAGGGAAATGTCTTTGCAAAGTAAGGATCCAAGGTCCTAAGCCTCATTTTGTAACAGTTAGACCAAATGCTTTAGGACTTACAGAGTCACCTACGGCTGGAGCTGGGAACAAAGCTGATGTTGCTGCTAATGCAGGTGAGATTAGAGCTACTATTAAAGAAATTATCAAAGGGGCTTCTGAAAAAGTCGATCTATCTGAAGCCAATATTATTGTTTCAGGTGGTAGAGCAATGAAGAACGCTGAGAACTTTAAGATTCTTGATGAGTTAGCCGAAGTTCTAGGGGCCACAGTTGGTGCTTCAAGAGCTGCTGTTGATTCTGGTTATGCTCCTCACTCAATGCAGGTAGGACAAACTGGTAAAACAGTTGCTCCAACATTATATATTGCATGCGGAATCTCTGGAGCGATCCAGCATCTAGCTGGTATGAGAACTTCTAAAGTTATTGTTGCCATCAATACTGATCCAGATGCACCTATCTTTACTAAGGCTGATTATGGAATCGTAGGGGATTTATTTCAAATCGTTCCTATTTTAAAAGAAGAATTAAAGGCTTTATTGTCTTAAGAAATAGAAGGGGGACCGATTGGTCCCCTTTTTTTTATTTTACGCTAGCCGGCTTTCTTTCACTGTTACCAAATGAAAACCCATATTTTTTTACATGATCTAATTTCTTCTCGTTATCGATGAAGAGAACTACGTCTTCATCATTATCAAGTTCCTCAGCTGGTACTCTTTCTATTCCTGGCTCACCTTCGTTTCTTTCTGAATTCATAGGTCTTACTGGTCTAGCATTTTGAGCTGGTGCAGGTTGCTGAACTTCTTCGAAGTTAGCAAATTTTTCTTGAGTTTGGTCATACTTCTCTCTTGTAACGAAAGTTAAGATTGCTCCTTGAAGTGGGCCTGTTGCAAATCTAATCTTGTAACTATTCTCACCGTTATTTGAAATTATTCCAGTTGCAATTTGTCCGGCAATGTCAGTTTCAAATTGACCGCCATCTTTAATTTCTGCGAAGGAAAAATCTAAATTTACTTCTTTATTAGAGCCTGAGTTTAACGATGCTCTAAAGTCTTGGATGCTGCCATCGAAGACACTTAAACTTCCATTTACTTGTGTAACATTAAGGATATTTCTCGATTGTAATGGATTAAGAGCACTCTCTAAAAGAAGGTCCATATCATTGATTCTGATCCCTTTCTTAGACTCTTTAGCCTTATTAGTTGGTTGAATTACCGGGGCTGCAGCTAGAGTTGGTCTCTTAAATCTTGGTTTTTCTATTAGTTTCTTTGCTTCAAGAATTTCGTAACCACCATTAACAACCTTAAAGAGAGCAATTGTGTTCTTATCTGTTAATAAAGAAATCTTAAATGTCTGATTCTTATCTTTATCTAGAACGACTGTACTCGTTGATACCATTTCCATCTTTACTATAACGATTGATTTCTTATCGTTGGCATTCTTATATGAATCATAAATAGCGTTACCTTTAGTATCTAAAACTCTAGTAACTTCCCACTTACCATTGATCTTCTTTTTATTTTCTTCATTTACACCTAAATAACTCACAGCTGGTAAATTAAAGTCGTGAACCCTTGAGGCTACAATCCTTTTTGTCTGCTCAGGAGTAAAAGAGACGATATCTATTTTGTTTTCAAACATAAAAGCATTTGACTTGAGCTTAAGATCTGCATAAGTTCCGGCCAAAACAGCACTCCCTAATAAGGTGCTTAGAAAATAAGTTTTAAATGTCGATATTGTTCTTTTCATAACTACTCCTACCCAATTTAATGCAACAGTCGTGCCATGCGTTAAAATCGTAATAAAAGAGTGTATTGACTCTATTGTGGTGTTAACTTATTGAAAATACGTAGGAAATATGTAGGTATTCTAGGCGCTTAGGAAGAGGAGTTGTCTAAAGTTTAGACGGCTATATAAATTATTACATTATAGAAGCTTAGGAGACGACCTTTAAGGCTCCCTTTTTCCTAAGGGAAACAAGGCCTAATGTGACCTCAAAATCCAGCAAAGGTGAGTTCTTGTAGATATCTGCTACTTTTCCAAAGTCGCTAATAGTGCATAAGATATCAAATTCAGTAGCTGAAATCTTATCACCTCTGCAAACAAAGTCGGAATTGATTACCAAACGTTTTCCTGGTGGCGGTTTAAGTTTTTTGCTCGATTTGATCTTTTCGTATACTTCTCGAAAAGAATCTTCAAAGTCTGTTAGTGTAGATTCAAATTGAATCTTATCCTGACTAATAACCTCAGGCTCTACAGTATAGTTAAACTCAGCTACCTCAGCAAAGTCTTCATAAGCTAAATTGAGCAAGGCCTTCTTTCCTGAAGATCCATTGTAGTTACATCCCACAATGTCACCACTATGAACTAATACCTCACCCTTCAATTGACCTGAATCATTTCCTTGAAAAACGATTCTTCCATCAAAGCCTATAGCTGACTGTTCCCGTAGGATTTTAAAAATACTCATCTCGAACTCAATTCTGCCGTTTTTTATTTATGTAGATACTAATTCAAATAGATATTATCATTAATAGAGGTTATTTAAAATTCGGAAATCACATTGGCCTATAAAAGATCTATTTTACTCATTAATCCAAAGTTTCAACTAAAAATTAGTGGACTAGTTTGTTTACTTGCGGTTGCTTCTTCGCTGATCTACCCCTGGACTATTTCAGACCTGCTGACTGATTTTGCAAACTTTTTACAATCAACTAATCCCGAAGCCGCTAAGAATATTGCTGCCAAGAAAACTAATCTCATGTCTTTTTTAGTTCTATGGCAGATTGGTTTTAATGGATTTATCTTCATTTATTTTATCAGAGTAACCCACAAGATTGCAGGCCCTATGTTTAAGATGCAAAACTTTTTAGAGGAAATTAAAAACGGGGCGCCTATTTCAAAGCTCTTTTTTAGACAAGGTGATGCTTTTCAAGAAGTTGCAGACTCTCTCAATGAAACTTTAGACGTGATTCAAGAAGAAAGAAAACAAGATTTTATGTATCTATCTGAAGTTAATTCATACTTAAAGAATCTAGAAGTTGTATTACCTGAGGACAAAAAAGTTGTTCTTCAAGAAATTAATCAGAAACTTTCTGATATTCAAAATAGATTTAATTAATGATATTTAAGTACACAAAGGCTTTATTCCTAGTTGGACTTCTTGCTATCCTTGCGAGCAACAGCCTCTATG
Organism: uncultured Halobacteriovorax sp.; assembly: GCA_913061265.1. Classification (GTDB taxonomy): domain Bacteria; phylum Bdellovibrionota; class Bacteriovoracia; order Bacteriovoracales; family Bacteriovoracaceae. The sequence goes on from CAJXVS010000003.1 coordinate 342,680, forward strand.
CTTCAATTAGTAAATTAAGGGATAGGGATGGTCAAAAAATAAAGCATTATTTCAAATACCTTGAATCTGGTGTTCACAAGTCGAGATTGAACAAAAAGGTTATCTCTCTATTCCAAGATCTAAAACCACACTTTGACGGTGAGATTAGCCTTATCAGGTTACAAAACAAGATCAATGAAAAACCATTTAGGTTCACAAACTGTAAGAACTCTTTCAAACCGAATTCTAATGAAGTTAGCAACTACCATTATTTGCAGGTCATTAGGTTTTGTCATGATAAACTGGTCAAGAAAACAAAGGAAGAAAACTTAACTAAAGAAGAGTCGGTTTTTGTAAAAAGATACTATGATCTTCTTATCGAAACTGAAAATCTTGGCCTCATTAAACTTAGGTCATCTGCTTCTGTTTATCCGCGTATCTTAGCCGAAGAACTTAGTTTAAAGAAACTCAATATCGATGAACTAACAGAGCTTTTTAGAAAAACCTATGCTGGAAAGCATATTCATTACGGCACGAGCTTAACAACGCATTTACAAAAGATAGGATTATTTCCCACTAAAGAAAGTAAATTATTCAAAAAAGAATTTAAAGACTTATCAAGGCTCGCCCTCGATGAAAAAGACCCAGTCCTAAAAAACAGACTCCTAGAACAAATTCTCTCTTTTTATTCAGAAAACAAACGACTTATAGGTCACAGATATAGCAATAAAAAATTTAGGCAACTCACTCGAAACTTACTACGGGCTAAGCAGTCAACTGAAGCTAAAAGGTTTATCGTAAAAGCTATTTCAACACAAAATGATAAACATAAAGCCCCTCTTTATTTTGAAAGGCTTTATATCGATCTCAAAGTTAATGATCATGAATCTGCATTAAAATTTATAAATCGCTCAGGACTTTTAGGTTTAGAAAATATCTATGATTCAAAGCTAAGATTCTGGATTGGTCGTATTTTCTACTTAAACAAGGAAAGATCGATCTCAGAATTTTTGTTTAAAGCTCAAGTAACCAAGAAGCCATTAAATTATTACTCCGTTTTAAGCTCTGCTCATTTAAGAGATATGGGTGAAACAAAGTTTCTAGAAAAAAGTTACCTGTACAAGAACCAACAGCCACTAAACCTTTTTCCTCATAAAGAAGAGGCTAGTAAAGAGAATTTCACTAGGCTTAGGCTATGGTTAAAAACCCAAACAAGAAAGATCGCCAAACTAGAAATTAGGAATCTCTTAGAAAATTCTAGTAAGCCACAATCGATGAGAAAGATTGCTTCAAACTCTGAAAGTTATAAAACCTCTTTTGAAATCCTGAGACTCTTCCAAGAAGAAGATGACTATTTAAGCTCATTTAGATTTTTTAGTCGAAACAACCTGCTCAGTAATTTTGAGTTTTTACCAACCGCAACAAAGATTCTTTTTCCAACACCTTTTGTAGGAGAAATAAAAAAGGCAACTAAAGAACTTGAGCCAGAATTTGTCTTATCTTTAATTCGCCAAGAAAGTGCCTTTGACCCAAGGGCCAAGTCTCATGCAGGAGCCAGAGGGCTTATGCAACTCATGCCAAATACTGCAAGAATGTATAGAAAAAAGCTTCGAAAGTCTGATCTCTATAGACCAAAGTTAAACGTTAAGCTTGGGACAAAGTACTTAAAATACCTAAAGAAAAAATATGATGGATCTTTCGTTTCAACTCTCTCAGCTTATAACGCCGGTGAGACAAATGTTAGAAGGTGGCAGGGCAAATACATTACCAATACTAATGAATTAATAAATGTAGAGTCCATACCCTTTGAAGAAACTGAAGCCTACGTAAAGTATATTACCAGAAATCTTTTTTTCTATAAGATGATCTTCGGCAAACCAATGTTATCTGGACTAGAGTGGGTTACAAAGTCGATTTAAACGTTAAATCTAAAGTGCATAACATCACCATCTTTTACAAGATACTCTTTCCCTTCAACTCTGAATTTACCGTTCTCTTTTACTTTAGCTTCGCTTCCAAAAGTGAATAGGTCTTCACAAGCATAGACTTCGGCTTTAATAAATCCCTTTTCAAAGTCAGTATGGATAACTCCAGCTGCTTGAGGAGCTTTATCACCCTCTTTAAACGTCCATGCTCTTACTTCTTGAACTCCGGCAGTAAAATATGTTCTAAGCCCAAGCATATTATAAGCAGCTTTGGTTAAGATTTCTAAACCAGAAGTTTCAATACCAGCAGCGTCTAAGAACTCTTCTTTTTCTTCTTCAGTCTCTAAAGCAGAGATTTCTGATTCTAATTTTCCGCAGATCTTTATGACTTGACCGTTTTCCTTAGCAGCCATTTCTCTAACCTTCTTAACTAAGTCGTTATCTTCTTCTAAGGCTTCTTCATCAATATTACAGGCGTAGAGAACTTTCTTTAAAGTTATTAGGTTAAGATCACTAATAAGTTCTAAGTCTTCTGCACTGAAATCCAGTGACCTTGCTTGAATACCTTCAGAAAGACTTTCTTTTAGTTTTTCAAGAACAGGCAGCTGCATCTTAGCTTTGCTGCTTATATCTTTATTTTGATTCTTCATTAGCCTAGGTAGGTTCTGAATTCTTTTTTCTACAGAATCCAAATCAGCCAGGGCTAATTCGATATTAATTACATTAACATCTTCAGTAGGGTCTACCTCTCCGGAGACATGAATAATGTCTGGGTCAACAAAGCAGCGAACTACGTGAACAATGGCATTAACTTGCCTAATATGGCCTAAAAACTGGTTACCTAGTCCTTCACCTTGGCTGGCACCTTTTACAAGTCCCGCAATATCGACAAATTCTATAATGGCTGGAATTTCTTTCTCAGGTCCAACCAACTTTGAAATCTTTTCCATTCGACTATCAACAACATTTACAATGCCAACATTAGGCTCGATTGTGCAGAATGGATAATTTGCCGCCTCAGCTGGTGCTGATGTTATTGCCTGAAAAATCGTTGATTTTCCAACATTAGGTAGTCCTACAATTCCACAATTTAAGCCCATATATTATCCTAAGAAATTAAAGAGGCTTTTTTATATTTTTTAGCCACTTTTTCAAATCCATTATTGATTACATCTTTCACAGCGTCTGCTGATCCTTTAACTACTTTATCTAAAATTATTTGATCGTCAGTTCCAAACCTCGAAAGTACATAATTTGAAACATCACCATGAACAGGCCTTCCGATTCCTATGCGTAATCTAAGAAAGTCATTTGTTCCATAATGTTGTGCAATGGATTTTAAACCATTATGACCTGCCAAACCGCCGCCATTTTTTAGAGCTATAGTGCCAAAGGGCAGATCAAGCTCATCGTGGATGACTAAAGTCATATCAGGCTTTACCTTAAAAAACTGCGCAGCTTTTTGAACACTTTCGCCACTTAAGTTCATAAAGGTCATAGGCTTCAATAAGTATCCATCAGAAAAACTAGTATACTCGCCCTTGAATTTCTCTTTCCAACTAGAACCTACAACTTCAAGGAGACTATCAAGAACCATAAAGCCTATATTGTGCCTAGTTTCTCTATATTCATTTCCTGGATTACCGAGTCCGACTATTAATAATGACATATAAATCTAAATAAAGAGCGAACTAACAGAGTCATTATTAAATGTTCTGTGGATTGCTTTTGATAAAAGCTCAGCTGTTGATAGAACTACAATTTTATCAACTTTCTTAGCTTCTTCACTGAGGGGAATTGTATCTGTAACTATTATTCTATCTAAATCTTCAGATGCATTGATTCTATCGATTGCAGGGGCTGAAAAAACAGGGTGAGTCGTACAGCAGTAAACTTTTGTAGCTCCATTTTCTTTAAGGGCTCGGCAAGCTTCAATCAACGTGCCAGCAGTATCGACCATGTCATCGATGATAATACATTCTTTACCACTTACATCCCCAATAATATTCATGGCCTTAGCTACGTTCTTTCCTGTTCTTCTTTTATCAATCATAGCGATATCGGCCTTAAGCTTTTTGGCATAGGCTCTAACTCTTTCAACTCCACCTGCATCTGGCGAGACGAATATCGAGTTTTCAGTGAAGAGTTCATTTTTAATATAATTAACTAGGATAGGTGAAGCATAAATATTATCGAAAGGAATATTAAAGAAACCCTGAATCTGTCCTGCGTGAAGATCCATTGTGATGACTCTCGAAGTTCCAGCTACTGTTAAAAGATCAGCTACTAACTTTGCTGAAATTGGAGTTCGTGGACTTACCTTTCTATCTTGCCTTGAATAACCATAGTGAGGAATAACCGCAGTGATACTTGCTGCTGATGCTCTCTTTAAGGCATCTACAGTTATTAAAAGTTCCATCAAGTTATCATTCACTGGTGTACAAGTAGATTGAATGACAAAGACATCTGCCCCTCTAACATTTTTTTCTATCTCACAAAAAATTTCACCGTTAGCAAACTTAACAAGCTGTGGATCAACTAAAGAGACATCTAAAAAATCTGATATTCTACGAGATAAATCTATATTGGATGAGCCTGAGACAAGGACGATTCGCTTCACAATAACTCCCAAAATCTAGAGAAGGAAATTGGTTGGGGTGCTAGGACTCGAACCTAGGCATGACAGAATCAAAATCTGTTGACTTACCACTTGTCGACACCCCAACAATTTCAGTGGGTTGAATATACACAAGCTCATTTTAATTTGCAATAGGATCCTGAGAATGAATCACAAGAAAATTTAGCATAATTTCAGTTAGTTAGCTCAAGATTTGTACATGTGAACTCACCAAACCTCTTTCCTGAATTTAAATAGAAATCTTTAAAAATCTGAAAAGAGGTCGTTCCCCCGTAAAGTTTAAGATCTTTGCCAGATCTAGCCCCTTCGAGACCAACCCATAATACCCCAAGACGAGTACCTTCATAAAAGACAAACCAATTATCGAAGCCATTATTAGATGTTCCTGTTTTACCAAAGAATCTTAAATTCCCAAAATCACTTCCTACTAATCTTCGGATTGTCGTTTCTTTCGGGTCAGATAAAATCTTAACAACACTTTGCTTATCTCTCGTACAATCTCTAATGATAAACTTTCTATAGATATTGAATAGCTCTTCCATAGTGACTTCAACTGTTCCCAATAATTGAGCAGGGTATTCTCGTAGGGGTACCATTAGATTTGGAAAAAGCTTAAGCATTTCTTTTTCTACATTATCTAAACCTCTATTAATGGACTCACGAATAAGCGGCCTATTGTAGGAAAGTTTTAGGGCTTGGGATAAGCTAATAAAAGGCTCTGCTATCTTATGCGCTTCTCTTGGTTTCCATTCACCTGACTTGATCTTTACGGTTAGAGGGCCAGTTTCAACCTCTGATTCCATCTCTGTTCCTAATTCAATCAGCATAGAGTAAATAAGCGGTTTTATAGTGCTTCCTAAAGTATGTTTTTCAACTTTCTCTGCTTGCTCCCAACTTCTTTCGTACTTTGAGTAGTAAAAATAGTTTTGGGTCTTCTTCTTTAAGTCTCCAAAAAATGCTTTAACAGCAATGTCTTTATCAGGAAGGCGTTTTTTAATACCTTTTAGGGTCTTTCTTACTGAATTATGAAAGACGTACCTTTCATAAATTCCAAGTTCGCCTTTATTCAAATTCTTACTCAGCCACCAATTATTACGAAAAGGCTTTATGACCTGCCTGTCCTTAAGCTCCGCTAACCACTTCTCCCAAGTCTTATCATTCCACTTCTCACTTAAACCAGACGGAAACAAATTCATCCGGACCAATTTTTCAAAGACCAAGTTAGCCCTCTTTCTCAATCGGTTTGATTTTCCTAAGGGATTATAGAAATTAGGGCCTTTTAAAAGAGATATTAAGATTGCTGCTTCATAGGGAGTAACCTTTTGTGGTTTTTTATTAAAGTAGAATAAAGACGCTGAATAGAGACCTTTTATTTTTATTCCCTGCTTTCCACCCCAAATGACTTCATTAAAATAAGCCTGCAGAATGGCATCTTTTTCAAATTTTGACTCTAGATAAACAGCAATGATCATTTCTTTAATCTTTCGAGAAAACTTTTTTTCGTTTGTGTAAAAAAGGTTCTTAACAATTTGCTGGGTTAAAGTTGAACCACCTTGCTCTAAGCGCATCACCATTACATCATGGATAAAGGCACGAAGAAGTGACTTAAAATCAATTCCTTGATGAAGAAGGAATCGCTCATCCTCAATTCCAATAAGACCCTTCCAAAAGATAGGGGGGATCTTTTCAAATCTTAATCTTTTCTGAAAACAGTAAACTAAATTACATTCATTATTGAGAGGAAGAGGCATTTCGATCGTATCTTTTATAACAACTTTGTTATTTTTAATTTCAATCTTATCCGCATTAGATTTAAACCAATGATCCGCTCCAAACTCATAGCGTGAGAATAAAATATAGTCTTCTAAGAGGGCCTTATCTGTTACTGTTCCCGTTTCTAAAGAAAACTTATCTGCTGACTCATTCCCAGACTCTTCGCTTATTGCAATGTTTTCAAATATTTCCATGGGCGCAGTCATAATCGTATAAGTCGAAAATGCCAGGATACCTACAAGGAAGACTCCTATGAGAGTAATAAAGAAAACTGTTAATTTTTTAATGCTTATGGCCATATTCAAAAAACTCAATAACAATCGGGGGTTACTTTGACTTCAAGTCTACCAAATTCTATATTAACAGGATTAAAGGGCGAGTAAAATCCTGGAGTTTTGTGTTATGCAAAAAATAATCTTGTTATTGTTAGTTTTTCCTATTTACGCACATGCGGTTCCTATTGATTGGCATGGAGTTTTCGGAGTTGATACAACCCTAATAGACAACTTTAGGCGAGTAGAGAGCAAAGTAGACAATAGCGCTACTGCAGGGACTCAGGAAGTTGCCCTGGCCAATGGTGCTCATGCAAATGCTTCATTTCAGAGCTACCTTTTTAGGCTTAACCCAACAATGATCATTAATGACGCAGCCACTTTCAAAGGTGAGCTAACTTCTGGTTACGGAAGAGGCGGAAGACTTGGGGATGATTCAACTAGATCATTTGATGATGATATGGGGAACGCTCTATTTTTAAACAATACAGCTACAGGAAATAACTCACTCATCATTAATAAGCTTTATGTTGAACTATATTCCGACACAGCAACTTATGTAATTGGACGACATTCTGCTCACTGGGGCCTTGGTGCTCTTGTAAACTCTGGAGACGATACTTGGGATAGACATACGTTTGTTAGAGACGGTGTTACTCTTAAGTTTAAGATCGGAAATTTCAAGATCGAGCCTTATTGGTCAAAAGTATCTAGCAACAGTAGTTTAACTCGTGCGACTAAAGTTAAAGAATACGGATTCTCACTTCTTTATGATAACAACGATAGTGACCTTGCTTTAGGTATTCTCTTTGGGAAAAAAGCTAGTTCAAAGTTCGATACATCAATCACGAGAGATCTTTCAACGCCTGCTTCTTCACTAGGAGAAACGGATGTTAAGATTACCGATCTTTATTTCAAAAAAGGTTTCGGCGACATAAGCCTTGCTCTTGAAGTTCCTATTATTAGTGGTGACTTGGGTTTTGCCTTTGCTGCTGGACAAGAAGCAAAATACAAAGCTAAAGCGGTTATCTTCAAAGGTGAATACCAAGCTAGTGATAGCTGGTCATTTGGAGTTGATGCGGGGACAGTTAGTGGTGAAAATGGCCAAACAAATAGTTACGATGCCATGTACTTAAACCCTAATTACCAAGTTGCAAAATTACTTTTTAGATATAACAGAAGAGCAGTAAGCGACACTACTAAGAATATTTACGATAGCTATATAACCAATGCTCTTTTTGCCAAGCTAGGAATGGATTATTCAAGTGAAAGCTGGGTTCTAAGAACTGCTTTCATATGGGCCGTTGCTCAAGAAACAGCCTCAGCTGGTCAAACTGCTTTTAATCATACTAAGAACCAAACCTTTACAGCAGTAACTAATCAAGATGATCAACTTGGTTATGAATTAGATTTTTCTATTGATTATAAGTGGAACAATGAGATCACAGTCGGCTCTTCGGCAGCTTATTTATTCACTGGCGATTACTGGGCCTATACGAATTCGACCACAAAAAATGTGGCCGATAATTCATTTCTATTACAGTTAAGAACTTCTATAGACTTCTAATATCCGCGGTATCCACCGTTGAAATAGCCTTGCTGAGGAACAAAACCTGGTGTCTGTCCATAAGGGACAGCATATGGGTTTTGCCCAGTCATAGGTCCCATGATTGGATAACCAGGAACTCCTTGACCTTGCCCTTGTTGCTGAATTCCAGCTGGCTGCCTACCCATTCCTCCAAAATTTGGAGTAGTTGGCATTCCCATTGAGAAATCAGAACTATAATCTGTTTCGCCACCTGGGTTATATGAGTAAAAACCAAATGGGTCATTATCATCGCCATACTCGGCTGATTGTCTTTGAATCGCTGCAGAATACCAGCCGTTAAGCTCGTCATACTTTCCTTTTCGACTAGCTATATAACCTAACTGGTTCTCTCTAATCTTAAGGTATTTTTGCATTCTACCTTGGCTACCCTGCTGATGCTTCTGGCATCTTCGTTGATGGTATTGTTGGTTAAACATAACAAAGCTTGGCTGGCAGTATTTCTTATAGAGCTTAGCCTCATTACTTTTGTAGGTTTGTTCATCTTTTTTGAATCTTGATAAGGCGAATTGATATTGCTTTTGAGTTCTTCCAATTGGCTCGTTGTAACCACGCTTAGCGAGGTAAGCATCTTCCCAATCGGTAGTTCTAGTTTCAAACTTTCTTAAGTTAGATTTAATTTTAGAGGCAGCACTATCAAGAGTCATCATAGGCTTTCTTTCTCTATCACCCGTTCTTCTGTCTTTATGAACTTTGTTATACAGATCCGACTTCAATCTAAAGCCTTCAATATTATAAGCTTGATCAACTAGAGAATATTCTTTCAGTCCTTCAAATATAACCTTTAAGTCTGTTCTATTTTTAGAATCAAATTGCCCAATAACTCCATTAAGCCTTTTAATTTCATCGTCAATAACTTCTCTTGCTTCCGATGTAATTCCTTTCTTCTTTCTAGCTTCCAATAGTGCCTCAACCATCTTAATAGAAGGATGTATAGAGATCTCATCTAACTCTTCTAATAGCTTCACATATTTTTTAGCACTGTCTTTTACTATTTCTTCATCTTCTTCTTTGAATCCTTCTTTTTTGAATTCTTTAAATTCATTAGTGATCCCTTCCATTTCTTCAAAGATAGTTGTTACTCTTGAACCTCTTGCTTCTTCTAAAGCACTATTCAGGATTTTTTCAAGTTTACCGGCATTTCTTAAAAGTTGGTTTGCATTTCCTGCTGTTCTTAAGCGTTCTAATTCGCTTAAAATTTCTCTATGGTCTTTACTCGTACAAGCTTCATAGGCCCTTTCTGCAGCCGTAGTTTCAGGTGACTTATAAAGAACATATCCATCTTTCTTAAAATTTTCAGACTTAAAGCAACTTACGATATCTTTAGGTTCACCATTAACAAAACGGTGACTTCCATTTTTTGGAGTTGGTGTAGGGCTATCAAAATAAACATCTACATTCTTTCCTGGATCTACATCAATATCAAATAACATATGCTGGACACTGCTAATAGTTGCTTGTGGGTGGGACTTGTCATATTTTCCACCATCAAATAATGCCGTTCCACCTTCAGTTTTACCTTTCAGACATGTTAGGTATTCGTCATAGGTTTTACCCATTTTCATTCTTACATGTAGAGTTTGATTTTTTGCTTTAACAGGAACAAACTTAAGGTCTTCAAGACAAGCATTATAAAAAGGTGGAAGAGTTACTTTAACTTGTAACTTTGAAGTTGATCTATCATTTGAATCAACATTCTTTACCATTTCAACTTTAAAGTCAGAAGGTTTAATCATTAGTTTTTGAATCAGTCTGTAAGGAGCATATTGATCCGCCTTTTCACAACTTGTTGTTGGAACATTATAGGCTATCTCGGTATCACCCTGAGAGTTTGAATCTACTACGATGGTTCCATCACTTGCTGATCCTTGTCCCGAAATTCCATCGGATCCGGACATTTCGAACTCAGCATAAACGGGAGTCATACTTAGAGAAGCAATGAGGCAGAAACACTTAAAAGCTTGCACCTTTTTCATAACAAATTCCTTATTAATTCATGCCCAAAGGGGCCCTTTACTCCTAACTTATCGGAAGTTTTGGTACAAACTTAAGCTTTTTGCTTAACTAGTTAAATGGCTGTTATTACTAGATTAAATGATAAATTGAGGATCTATATCTATCTTTATAGTAGCTTGACTCTGCTTTGGTATTCCTTCTTTCCACGTTCTAAGAAGGTTATGAAGACTATTTACTTCGCTAGACTTTAAAAGCACTACCCAAGTAAATTTATTAGCTCGCTTCTCTATTACGCTCGGCCTCGGACCAAAAATCTGTACGCCTTTGAAGTGAGTTGATGAAAGCTTCTTTAGAACTGCTGTACAGTTTTCTGAATAGGTTACTAATTGATCTCTATTCTTTCCGTTAAAGTAAACAACCGCCAACTTATAGAAAGGCGGGCACGAACATAGTTGGCGAACCTCAATCTCATCTTTATAGAACCCATCGAATGAAGCACTAGTTATATACGAGAATATCTGATTCTCTGGTGAATGAGTGTGAATTAAAACAGAACTGTCTTTTCCAAATCTACCTGAACGTCCTGATATTTGAGTTAGCAATTGAAAGGTTCTTTCGTTAGAGCGGTAGTCTGGATAATTCATTTGAGAGTCTATACCTAAGACAACTACCAAGTTAACTCTTTTAAAGTTATGACCTTTAGAGATCATTTGGGTTCCAACTAGTATATCAGTTGTCCCGTCGTGAAATTTATTAAGTACTTCTTCGAGTTTCTTACTAGTTTTGATTTCGTCTCTATCAAATCGTTCTATCCTCTTATCACCAAAATGCTGCTCTAAAACTTCTTTAACTTTTTCGGTCCCAAAGCCTTTATTAAGAAGCTGCATATTTTGGCATTTTGGGCAAAGGTCTGGCATCGGCTCACAATATGTACAGGAGTGACATACGAGCTCTTTTCTTCCTTTAAACATAGTCAGGCTAACTGAGCAGTTCGGACAATCAAATGTATGTCCACAAGAGCGGCATTGTACAAAACTTGCGAAGCCTAGCTTATTAACAAAAAAGATGACTTGCTCACCACGATCCAACCTTTCCTTAACTCTTTCTAGTGTGTCTTCTGGAACAGGCCATTTTTCAAAATCTGTTCCGTAACTTGAATTTCTGAGGTCAACCATTTCAATATTAGGTGGTGCTCCTGTTGAATATCTCGTTTTCAATGTTAAGTAGTCGTCATTCTTTTGAAAATTTGAGTATGTCTCCATAGCAGGAGTAGCACTCCCTAAAATGATTGGAACACTCTTCATATGAGCTTTTTTAATCGCTATATCTCTAGCATTATATGGACAACGATCGTCTTGCTTAAAAGAGTTATCATGTTCTTCGTCTACAACTATGCAGCCTAAGTTCTTAATAGGGATAAAAATACTGCTTCTGACTCCGATGATTAAAGCTTTCTCAGTATTATTAATCATCTTTATCCACAAATTATACCTATCTGAGTTTGAAATATCACTATGGTATAAAAAGACAGGAACATTTAAGTGACTTGTAAAAAAAGAAATAAACTGAGGTGTTAGGTTAATTTCCGGAACTAAGAAGAGAACCGTTTTATCTTCAGAGAAGACCCTCTTTATAAACTCTAAATAGAGGATTGATTTACCACTTCCGGTAATTCCATGAATTAGTTTCTTGGAGAACTTATTTAGCTCTACCTTTGATAGCGTTTCCCAAACCTTTGCTTGTTCCTCTTCGAGAACAACCTCGATCTCTGTACCTGGAGAAGAATAGGCCTTTAAGTCTTTAGGTCTTTTCATTAACTTCGGTAGAATATCTTTAACAAATTGACCAAGTGGATAATGATAGTAGTTGGCGGTCCATCTATAGAAATCAACCTCATCTCCTAGAGTAAGATTGTCATCGAGAATTGCTCGGATTTTTTTTATTTTAAATTTATCATCAATTGAATCGACTAGATCAATAATACAACCAGTAACAAACCTCTTTCCAAGAGGGACTTCAACTAAGTCACCTTTATTAAATTCAACTTCACTAGCATAGGTCAAGAGTGAATTATTAAAGGGTGTGTTTACCGCTACTTGGTAGAACCTTTCGCTCATAATACTAAGGGATGCTCACTATACAGTTCGCCACTTTCTCGAACTTCTTTTTCACTCTTACTTAGGTTTTTAATGGCTTTAGAAAAAGATTTTTTATAAGACTGATAATGCTTCAAACTTAAGAACCTTATTTTATAGACTCTATCATTACTTGATTTGAAAATTATAATCTTTGGAAGTTCATGTATACCATTGAATAGAACATGATCCCCTGTTGTAACTTCTATTGTTCCATTTGATTGAAGGTTTAGGTTTTTAAGACGATGCCCCTCATTTGTAAATTCAGCATTGATTGTTCCTAAATCCACTTTCCACCGAAACTCATCTTGAACCTTAACTAAGCTAACTTGATTCGTTTTCTGATAGATATTCTTTTTCATTAAGTCTAATACTTTACCCTTTTCTTCTAGATCCGTCGGGTTTAACGGAGATGATAGTTCTGCACGTAAATCAGGATCTTCCTTTGTAGCAATAAGATATTCTTTGTAAGTTTCTAATAGTTTTGTTTTTTCGGAATTAAGAATTTCTTTGTTTGATAAATAGTTATTTCCTTTATCTTTTAAGAGATTTCCTATTATTTCTGAGTTATTTCTGAGGTACATCAATGAGAGTGAGCTTAACAATCTCTTATTTATATTAAACTCATTTATAATCTTAGCTTTATAGTTAGGGCTGTACTTAAATTTAATTAGGTCCTTCTTCTTCATCTCACCAGAGTTATATAGATACTTAATTGACTGGATTGTGTTGGAGTCAGTTTGTTTATAGAGGGTTTCTTTAACAAATATTGGTTTAGTTTTTTCTTTCAACATTTCTGTTTCAAGTTCGTTATTGATAACCTCACTTTCAGTTTTCTGCATAATCATCTCATTTTGCTGCTCTTCTATTGAGTAAGAGACAATGACAGCTTCAGCAGTTACATCTTTATTCGAAGAGTTCCTAAAAAGACCTTCGACGGTCGGAACAGATCCTAGAGCCACTGCTTGGGTGAAAAGTAAAAATGCTAACGAAGTTACTAATTTCATATTATTACCTATTTGTATTTTTCAACTGCATTTAATAAAGCTTCTTTTAAACTCTTATCTCGCATAGAGAAGGCAACTGTTGCTTCTATATAACCTTCCATACTACCCGTATCAAATCTTTGTCCTTCCATTTTTTTACCAAAGACTTTTTTCTCTTCCGCCATTAATTTAATAGCATCAGTTAGTTGATATTCGCCGCCTTTCCCTTTTTCAATTTTTTCGAGATACTTAAAGATCTCTGGGGTAAAAACATAACGACCAGGTACTGCTAGATCCGAAGGAGCATCTGCAGGGTTTGGTTTTTCAACCATTGACTTTAATTCATATAGATCATCTCCTAGATCGACTCCATCAATTATTCCATACTTTGAAGTTTCTTCTTGGGGAACTTGTATCAACCCAATTACTGCTGAACCTTTCTTTTCTTCATGAACATCTATCAGTTGCTTTGTAGCGGGATAACTATTTTCCATTAAGTCATCACCTAGCAAAACAACAAAAGGCTCATCTCCAACTAAGGACTCAGCACATTTTATAGCATGCCCTAAACCTAACTGTTCTTTTTGCCTTACCGTAAAGATCTCAACCTTTTCACCGATTTCTCTAATCTGACTTGCTTGACTTTTTTTGTCGGCTAATTCCAAAAATGTCTCGAGAGCCTGATTCCGATCAAAGTAGTCGGCTATTGATTCCTTACCTCTAGCTGTAACAAAGATGATCTCTGTTATCCCTGAAGCAATTGCTTCTTCAACTACGAGCGAAATCATAGGTTTATTGAGAATAGGGATCATCTCTTTCGGGATTTCCTTAGTTACTGGGAGAAATCTGGTACCTTTACCTGCAACAGGGATGACGGCCTTTTTAATCTTCATTATACTTACCTTAATATAATATTAATTTCCGGTGTGAATATTATGACTAATTTTACCTTAAGACACTTAAAAATAATTCCTATTCTTTTTCTTTTTTCTCAGAGTATTTCTCTAGCCTCTATTCGAGACTTTGAAACGACTCGATTAAAATCTACTGCCGGCGCTGGTGTGGGCTCAATCCTAATGGATGAAGCTACAATCTTGAACCCTGCACCAATTGCTTTTTACAACGTAGGATCTATTTACCTGAATAAAGGTAGCTCTACTGCCACTTCAGAAAATACTCCTTTAGGAGAAACAGACCATATGGGTGTCATAGTTTCTGACTCGAAAGGGGCCACTGCAGGTTCTCTCTCTTATCAGATTCAAAAAGTCGGTGAGACTAAAAAAACTTTGATGGCCGCGGCGATGTCTCGTCTTATAAAAGAAAAAAGTGCTATGGGTGTTTCGCTCCGCAAGACAACAGAAGAGACTTCTGGAAATGAAACTCTCAACGTTCTTCAAACCATCGTTGGTGTAACTCATGCTGTTAATCAAGAGTTTACTATTGGTTTTGTTGTTGTCGATCCTCTTAAGCAAAATATTGATGATTCAAAGGGTACTTTTGGCATGCAATATGTTTTCAAAGATTTCATAAGTGTCATGCTTGATGCAGGTGCAAATTACTACAAAGGGCTAGGGGAAACCTTTCTTTATAAGTCAGCTATTCAGTTTAAGCTTCTCGATGATTTTTATGCTCGCTTTGGTTATTTTAGAGACCGTGGAACAGAAGAGACTGGAACTGGTGCTGGACTAGGCTGGGTTCAACCTAGACTAGTTTTAGAAGCTGCTCTAAAAAACTCTGAAGATAAACAAGGAAAGGAAGTTTCTGAAACCTCATTCAGCCTTTCTTACAGGTTTTAAGTTTTGGCAAACGACCCATCAGAGAGTGCTAAGAAAAATTATAGAGATAGATTAAAATACCTCCGTAAAGGACAAGAATCCTATCAAGGAAAAGAAATAAGTAAAGCTGTTCAGTATTATGCAACTTACTTAAAGTCGCTTGCGGAGTATTTTGAGGTTACTGAAACTCAACTAGATCCAAAGTTTTTCGATCCAAGACAAGATAAAGCAGAGCTGTTATTAATTTCTCAAGTTTATTGGGATTTAGCTAAAGCTTATGACAGGAGTCCAGGTCTTCAGTCTGAATGTATTAGGTGTCTAGGACAATTTGTGAAATTCACCATTGGTTTTAGGCATCAACATATCAATGCACAATTACTAAAAAAATATTTACGACAGAATAGAACCGTTAATCAAGCGGCCTTTAAGTCAGCACAGTCAAAGATTCTTGTAGAGTCTAAAAAATGTTATATCGCTACCTTTGCTTATGGTGAGGATAGTTTGATAACAAGTGACCTTAGAGTATTCAAAGAAAAAGCACTTAACAATAGTAAGGCTGGGCGTCTTTTTATTGATCAATACTATCAATATTCACCTAAGTTAATCGAATTTTGTGATAGATATAAGGCAACTGGAGCCCTAGTAACAACTTTTTTCTTTAAGCCATTAATAAATACACTTCATTTTTTGGTGAAGCGCGGAGACTGGGTTGTTAAAAAAACTAATTCTTAAAGAATGGTTTCGGTTTTTTCTATCTTCCGTTGCTGTTCTCTTTTTACTTTTAACAGTTGCAAATCTTATCAGTGGTTTTCTAAGGGGTAATGTTACTCCTGTAGAAGTTTTATTCAACTACATCATTGAGATTCCTGGGTTTCTATTAAAAATATTTCCAGTCAGTTGCCTGACTGCAAGCCTTTTCAGTATCAATAAATTAAAGAATAGAAATGAACTTACAGCAATCTTCGCTAGTGGATTTAGTACTAAGAAATACTTTATAACATTGGTCCAAGCCTCTGCAGTAGTTGCACTAGCTCAGTTACTAATGGGTGGCTTGATTCAACCTAAAACTAGATCATACCGAGATTCTTTGATTGAAAATAGTGATAATAAGTTTAGAAACCTAAAAGCTAAAGGCCTTAGAACATCAACCATTGGCTCTGGAAAAATTTGGTTTAAAAGTGGAAATTATTTCTTTTCGTTCTCTAGTTTCGATAAAGTTAAGGGTGTCTTAAATAATGTAACTCTCTACTTCTTTAATGATTCATTCAAGTTAGTTAGCAAGATAGATTCCCCTAAACTTACCTATCAAGAAGCAGGTGGTTGGCTCGCTACTTCTCCCACTATTTTTAAAGAGGCAGATAAGAAGGGAAGTTTTCCTCACGTCGAAAAGAAAGACTTTCATCATATAGACATTAAAGAAGATCTAAGTGACTTCAAAAAGATTGAATCAGATATCACCACACTCGGATTGGTTAGTCTCTACTTGTACATCAATCGCCTTAGCGAGAGTGGCATTAATACTAATGAATATTTAGTTATGTTTCTAGACAAGATTGCCTCTAGTCTAGTTTGCATTATTTTGGCCCTAGTCGCCGCTGTGGCAATTTACAGTCCGAATAGAAGAACTAGTAGTTTTGGGAAGAATTTAGGAATGGTTTTCTTGCTGACATTAATTTATTGGTTAGCTTATGATTATTCCCTCGAACTAGGGAGAAGCTCAAAAGTTAACCCTTATTTAGCATGTTTTTCTCTGCCTTCTCTCTTTATGCTTTATGTAATTTATCAATTTAAGACCAATCAAAAACTAAAATGAAGAAATTAATAATTGCGGCTATTCTAATTTTCATTTGCCTCCTACTTGATCTTGGGAACCCTGATGCTTTAAGGCAAGGGACTGAGGGCTTCTATCTTAAGGTAACAGAGGAGATGTTCCAAAAAGGAAGTTTTCTAACTCCGTATTATCTAGGACAACCGCACTGGTCTAAGCCACCCTTTCTTTTTTTACTTCCTCAGATATTCTACTTTATTCAAGGTGAATCTTCACTGTTCTTGAGCCGTTTATCAGTCCTACTCCTTTCTATAGGACTAAGCTTTGTTGCTGCTAGAAAAATTGGTAAAATAACAGGAGAGAGGTCTTATAAGATTTTCTTTTTTCTCTTCGCGACTTTAGGGTTTTTCAAGTACTCAAGAATCTTTATGATGGAGTTTCCCCTCCTAATTCTTTGCTTTCTCGCTAGTATTTATTTTTTCTCTTATCTTCAAACTAAAAATAAAAGAGATTTTCTCCTATCCATTCTTTTTAGTATTCTAAGCGTACAGGTCAAAGGCCCTGTTTCATTGGCAATGCTTGGCCCAGCTTTCACTCTATATGCTTGTTACCATTATTTAGTTTTCAGAAAGCTCTACTGGAAAGAAATAGCTGTTTGGGCCTTAAGCTCTTTATTTTTATCAACTTTTTGGTTTTTACATCAGTATATAAATTTCGGGCAAGATTTTATTGACTACTTTTTCCTACGTGAGAATTTAGGAAAGTTTTCTTCGAAGTCTTATCCAATCCTAAATGTATTTCAAGGGCTGGTTTTGTATGGCCTTCCTTGGACTATTTTGATTCCTACTCTCATTTGGAATATAAAGAAAAAAGGAATTGAAGAACTAACGAGATCTAAGAATAAATTCACAGTTTTCCTTTGGTCATGCTTTTTAGTCTTTTTTATTATTTGGCTGATTCCTTCACAGAGAAGTCATCACTATGCCATCCCTTCTCTACCCTTTTTGCTAACAATAATATATTTTGAGTTCTTTAAAGACGCTCAATTTTCTTCAAAAATCTCTACTCTATTTAAAACTTATCTATTAGTACTATGCTCACTAGGGATTTTTCTTTCAATCTTTCCCATTTCTTTTCACGACCAGTTTCCTAACTCAAACATCTATATTCTCTCGCTTGGAGTCTTCTTATTGCTTGGGGCTATTTCTTTGACCTTTTTTGGAAAGAATAGAAATATATTCATGGCCTATTCACATGTCATAATCGTGACCGTTTTTTGGTCGGTTCTCGTTCCTAACTTTCTTCTTCCGCTAGTCCCAGACAAAGCGATAGAAAACACAAAAGTGTTCAAATCTATTGGCGCAGTTCATCGTAAACCATATTTTATTTCTGAATCCTTGGGTAGAGAGGTAACTGTTTTGGGTCTTGATGGCATTGCAGCATTCCTAGAAAAAGAAGGCACAGCCGTTATAATAGACGGCGATATCTTTCCCCTTATCGACTCAAGTTCTAAGTATAAGAAATTGCAGGTTTGGAAAGTTTGGAGAAGAGGAATAAAGCCTGGTGAAATTATAAGAAGCTTAAAAAATAAAGAGCTATCAAAATTAAAATCTAATATGCTTATTATTACAAATCCATGAGGCAAGCACTTGCATTTAATAGACTTGTGCAGTGCTCGCGTGCTATACAACCGGCATGACTAAACTAACTCTTGGTGAACAATATAAGCTTGAGGGTGAGCCGCTTAAGGTTCTAACTTACCCTTCCGCAATTCTAAAGAAAATCGCTGAACCAGTCGTAAACTTCAATGAGGAAATAGCAGAGTTATCAAAGAACATGCTCTTCACTATGTATAGAGCGCCAGGTATCGGTCTTGCCGCTCCTCAAGTTGGCCACTCAATTAGAATCTTTTGTATTGATACCGACTTTGAAAGAGAGAGGGTTACCGATTCAGATGGTAGAGACTCTTTTCGTTATTCAAGCTTTAATCCAATAGTCCTTATCAATCCAGTTATTAAAGAGAAGATTGGTGAAATGGTCTATCAAGAAGGCTGCCTTTCATTTCCTGGTGTCTTTGAGGATGTTAAGAGAGCCGAGAAAGTTACTGTTGAATATCAGAACACAGAGGGAGAACTACAGGTTCTTGAAGCAGAAGGTGTTCAAGCTATCTGTATCCAACACGAGTTAGATCATCTAGATGGAATTGTCTTTATTGAAAGGCTCAGCCAATTAAAACGAACTTTCCTTTTAAAGAAATTTAAAAAGAAGAAACCTAGGAAGTCTTAGTGAAGAAACTTTCTGTAGTTTTTTGCGCTACCCCAGAAATAGCAAATAATTGCTTAGTCTTCTTAAATGAATGCCAAGGTGTTGATTTGAAGCTAGCCGTCTCAATGCCAGATCGACCGGCAGGAAGAGGCAAGGAATTAAGAAGTCCGGCTGTCATTTCAAAGGCCAAAGAATTAGGAATTGATACTTTCCAAAGTGAAAACTTAAACAAAGATGAAGCTTTTAAGAAATGGCGTAGTGAAAATCAGGTTGACCTCTTCATCGTCTTTGCTTTTGCTCAATTCCTTGGAAAAAGCATCTTAGAGTATCCAAAAATAGGCTGCTTTAATATTCACACATCTTTACTGCCAAAATATAGAGGTGCCGCTCCTATGCAGTACGCCCTATTTAATGGTGACACCGAAACAGGTATCTGTATTCAAAAGATGGTTAGTAAGATGGATGCTGGTGATATTGCCCTTGATATCAAGGTTCCAATACATGAGCATGATAACCTAGGCACCTTACATGACCAGTTTCAATCTATTGCTCCAAATCTATTAGAGAATTTTATCTCTCAAGTTCAATCGGATTCTGTCGTATTAACTAAGCAAGATGAGAGTAAGATTTCTTTTGCACCATCAATCCCTAAAGAGAAAACAGTTCTAAATTTCCTAAATAATAACTCAAAAGACCTCCTGAATTTAATAAGGGGGATTTCTCCTATTCCTGCTGCTTATTGTTTTCTGAATAATAAGCGTTTAAAGGTATTCGAGGGCGAACTTAGTGAAGTTAATCTCAAGCCTGGCGAGACCTCAGTTAGCTTCAACTCATTATTGATTGGGACTAAAGAGGGAGCCCTAAGGTTGAAAACAGTTCAGATCGAAGGCAAGGGTAAATGCAAAGACAACGAACTTCTTAATGGCCTTAAAAACTCATTTGATAATTTTACTCTCACTAGTACCAAGGAAAAAAAATGAAGACAATTATAGCACCTAGCTTATTGGCCTGTGATTTCTTAAATATCGAATCGGAACTAAAGCATTTTGAGGGTCAAGATGACTTCTGGTTTCATCTCGACATTATGGATGGGCATTTCGTCCCAAATTTAACTTTTGGTCATCCTATAATTTCTTTAATAAATAAGAAGACGACTATTCCTTTAGATGCCCACTTAATGGTTTCAAACCCTGAGTTCTATATCGATACTTTTTCAGATCTCGGAATTCATAACTTAACTTGGCACTATGAAGCTAGTATAGAAAACACTCTTTCTCTCATTGAAAAAGCGAAGAAGAATTATTCTTCCGTGGGTATTTCTATAAAGCCAAAAACTAAAATAGAATCGGTCTCATTAGAGATTTTAAAAAATATAGACCTTCTACTCATTATGAGTGTTGAGCCAGGCTTTGGCGGGCAAAAGTTCATTGAAGAAACTTATAGTCGTATTAAGTTCTTCAAAGGTTTAAGGGAAAAACATTCTCTTAGTTTTCAAATTCAAATAGATGGTGGTGTAAAAGATTCTAATGCTAAAGAATTATTAGAAGCTGGCGCCGATAACCTTGTTGCAGGATCTTATGTTTTTTCTGCAAATGAAGGTGAATATATTAATAAAGTTAATTCTTTGAGGTTATAAATGACAAAGCAGTTGATCCTAGATGGTAAATCTCTTACCTCTCTTGATGTTTACAAAGTTTCTCATGCGAAAAAAGGTGAATACGAATTAGTTTTATCCAAAGATTCGATAAAGAAAGTATTAAAAAGTAATGAATATGTAATTGGTAAATCAAAGTCTGACGAAGCCATTTATGGAATTAATACAGGGTTTGGTGCTTTAAGCTCTATGAAAATTGAGGAAGAAAACCTCGAACAACTTCAATTAAACTTAATTAGATCTCACTGTACGGGGGTTGGTCCAAATTTTGACAGAGAAACAACTCGAGCCATTATGCTCCTTAGGGCCAATTGTTTAATTAGTGGTTACTCTGGAGTTTCAATCTCGGCGATCAATCTGCTTCTAGATTTTATCAATGAAGACGTAAATCCTTTGGTTCCTAAAAAAGGAAGTGTCGGCGCCTCCGGAGATTTAGCTCCTTTGGCCCATGTAGCTCTTTGCCTCATTGGTGAAGGACAAGTTATTTATAATGGAAAAGAAATAAGCTCTAAGTTTGCTCTTCATGAAATTAAAAAAGAAGCTATCACATTAGGTCCTAAAGATGGACTGGCCCTTATTAATGGAACAGCCGTTATGGCCGCCCTTGGCTGCGTAGGTATTCATAGGGCCATCAATATTGCTAAGATTGCTGATATTGCAGGCGCACTTACTCTAGATGGCGTGCAAGGAACTTCGGTTGCCTTTTCTCGAAGAATCTCTGAGCTTAAACCACATAAAGGACAACTTAATGTCTGTGATAACTTAGCTGTCCTTCTAAAGGGATCTGAGATTATTGAATCCCATGAAGATTGTGGCAAGGTTCAAGACCCTTACAGTCTTCGTTGTATTCCTCAAGTTCATGGGGCTTCAAGAATGACGATAGATCATTTCAAGACTCTTCTTGATGTCGAAATTAATTCAGTCACAGATAACCCTCTAGTTTTCCCAGATGAAGATCTTATTATTTCTGGGGGGAATTTCCACGGTGAGGCTATGGCCCTAGGAATGGATTATATGACGATGGGACTTTCTGAGTTTGGTAATATTTCAGAAAGAAGAATTGAAAAGATGATGAATCCTACTTTTAGCGACCTTCCACCGTTTCTTATCGAAAAAAGTGGGTTAAATAGTGGACTCATGATTGCTCATGTTACAGCGGCAGCTCTAGCTTCAGAAAATAAAGCCTTATGCACTCCTGCCTCTGTCGACAGTATTCCGACCTCAACCGATAAAGAAGATCATGTTTCTATGGGTGTGACCAGTGGTCGTATGCTTATTGAATTAATAGATAACCTTTATTATATCTTAGCTATTGAGTTCCTTTGCTCTTCACAGGCATTAGATTTTCAAAGGCCAAAGAAAACTTCAAAAGCATTAGAGAATGTTCATGCTCTTATTCGTAAACATGTTCCGAAGATTACCCAGGATAGGGTCTTTCAACCAGATATTAATAATATTGAATCTCTACTAAGATCAGGTGAGCTAGTTGCCGCCGCTGAAGAAGAAACAGGAGAATTATTCTAATGAACACAAATATTCCATTACCTCCGACGGGGTCGAAACTTGTTTGTAAGGGCTGGCACCAAGAAGCCGCATTAAGATGTTTATTAAATAATCTACACCCGGATGTTGCCGAAGATAGAGACAATCTCATTGTCTATGGTGGAAACGGTCAGGCTGCTAGAAATCACAAAGCTCTAAACGATATAATAAGTTCTCTTAAAGATTTAGAAAATAACGAAACCTTATTGGTTCAATCTGGTAAGCCAGTTGCCGTTATTCCTTCTAATCCTAATGGGCCTAGAGTTTTGATTGCAAATTCTAACTTGGTTCCTGAATGGGCTAATTGGGATTACTTTAATAAGCTAAAAAAAGATGGCTTAATTATGTATGGTCAAATGACAGCTGGTTCATGGATTTATATTGGAAGCCAAGGCATCCTTCAGGGAACATACGAAACCTTTATGGCTGCAGCTGAAAAGCATTATGGTGTAAATTCAAACCTAAAATCGAAGATTGTTCTAACTGCTGGAATTGGTGGAATGGGTGGAGCTCAACCACTAGCAGTAAAGATGGCCGGTGGTGTGTTTATAGGTTGTGATATTGATAGATCACGCATCGAAAAAAGAATCAAAACGAAGTATCTAGATGAATTAGTTGAAACATATGATGACGCCATTAAGGTAGCCAAAGAGAAGAAAGAAAAAGGCGAAGCCTATAGTGTTGGTGTTGTTGGAAATGCTGCTGACTTTTTTGAGTTTGTTTTAAATTCCGACTTATTACCAGACTTAGTGACTGATCAAACATCTGCTCATGATCCTTTAAATGGTTATGTCCCTAGGGGATATAAATTTGAAGAGGCCATGAAGTTAAAAGAAGAAGACCAAGAAAGGTTTTCAAAAGAAAGTTATAAAACAATGGGTGATCAAGTTTTAGCAATGCTTGAGTTTCAAAAGAAGGGAAGCCACGTCTTTGATTATGGAAATAATCTTAGAGAAGGCGCTCGAATCTCAGGTGTTAAGAATGCCTTTGATTTCCCTGGCTTCGTACCTGCTTATATTAGACCTCTTTTTTGTGAAGGCTCAGGTCCCTTTAGATGGATCGCCTTAAGTGGAGACCCCGAAGATATTAGAGTTACTGATGAAGCTCTTAAAGAAGCTTTTCCTGAAAATAAAAAACTAATCAATTGGTTAGAAAAAGCCAATGAAATGATCAGCTTTCAAGGGCTCCCTAGTAGAATCTGTTGGCTTAAATATGGCGAGAGAGAGAAAGCCGGTTTGCTCTTTAATAAATTAGTAAGAGATGGAAAAGTTAAAGCTCCTATCGTTATTGGAAGAGACCATCTAGATTGTGGTTCAGTAGCTTCTCCAAATAGAGAAACAGAAGCAATGAAAGATGGCTCAGATGCTATTAGTGATTGGCCCATCCTTAATATGGCCATCAATACAATGAATGGCGCTTCTTGGACTAGTTTTCATCATGGTGGTGGAGTAGGGATCGGATACTCTCAACATGCTGGAATGGTTATTGTAGCTGATGGATCAGAAGAGATGGATACTAGACTTAGCCTCGTCTTAAATGCTGACCCGGGAATGGGAATCATTAGGCATGCTGATGCTGGCTACGAAGAAGCTGAAAGAGTAATGAGTAAAACAAATATTAAATTTCCTTCAAAAGGATAATGATGTTTCTATTAAAGAATATACGAGAAGTGCTTACTTTAGAGGGCTCAGATAAAAAAGATGGAAGAAATCTTCTTCCATCAGACCTCTCTATCTTAAAAGATTGTTCGATAGTCTTTGATGATCAAATTAGGTTCGTAGGGAAATATTCCGATATACCTGATTCAATGCTTAAAAGTATTACAAATGAAAAAGACCTTAAAAATTATGTTTTAACTCCAGAGTTAGTAGATTCACATACTCATCTTATCTTTGGTGGAAATCGAGCAAAAGAATACTCCATGAGACTAAACGGTGCAGACTACCAAGAGATCGCAAAAGCTGGTGGAGGTATCTTAGAGTCCTCTAGAGGAACAAATGCTCTAAGTGATGAAGAGCTCTTTGAGTTATGCTGTGAACGAGTACACCGACTGAACTCTTATGGTGTTGGGACAATAGAAATTAAAAGTGGATATGGGCTAGGTTTTAATGAAGAGTATCGACTTTCAAATATTATAAATAAGTTAAGGAATAAGTTCTCTCCTAAAATACAAATTAAAAACACCTATATGGCGGCCCATGCCGTTCCTAAAGAATCTACTTCTAAGAAGTATATCGATGAAGTCTGTATCCCTTTACTCGACAAACTCTCAAGTGAAAAAATAATCGATGCTGTAGATATCTTTCATGAAGAAGGTTATTTTGATAGCGAAGATGTAACTAAGCTTTTAGAACATGCTACTAGTTTAAATCTTCCCGTGAAAACACATGCTGATGAATTCAAAGATAACAAAGGCGCTCTACTTGCTTCAAATCTAAAGTCTTTATCAACAGATCATCTACTCAATACTTCAATTGAAAGTATTAAAGCTCTTTCTAGCTCTTCAACAGTTGCCACTCTACTTCCAGGAACAGGATATTTTTTAGGTAAAGAACAGGCTAACGCACGCGATTTCCTAGATGCTGGAGTAAAAGTCGCTATTGCCTCTGATTACAATCCTGGTAGCTGTCACTGTGACAATGTTCTTCTTCTTGCCTCCATTGCCGCTCCTAACTATAGAATGAATATGGCCGAACTTTGGACAGCTATAACTTTAAATGCCTCACATGCGCTAGGCCTCAAAGACCAAGGTTCAATATCTATTGGAAAGAAGCCAAGGTTTTCTTTATTTAAGTTAAATTCAATTGATGAGATTACTTATAATTGGGGAAGAAACTTTTCTGTTAATTTAGACTCTATTTGATTATTGAATCTACTGTCTCTAAGAATTCACCTGAAACAAAATCTTTCGCTCCATTACTAATCTCAAGAACCTTTCCTTGATTGAAGATTATAGTAATTGGTATGGCTGAAACCTTAAACTTAGAAACCAATTTACTATCCTCATCAAAAACAATGGGGAAATTGATCTTATATTTTTCTAATACTTTCCTAGCATCTTTTATTGAGCGTTTATCATCTGTATTAATACCTACAATCTCAATATCCTTTTCCTTGTATTTATTCTTTAAAGTGACTAAAGAAGGGAACTCTTCCAAACAAGGGACGCACCAGCTAGCCCAAAAGTTTACGATAATAATCTTGGAGTCTAATTCTTTTAAAGACGTCATTTTTCCATTCTTTTCAATAAAGACGTCTTTAAGATTATTCTGATAGTGAAGGTTTAATTTATTCTGAACCTTCCCGGGTGATGCATTGATCTCTTTTGATTTTAAGAATACCTGACTAATAAGTACGACTAGCCCTAGAGAAAGAGTTGCTAAAACGGGAATATATTTCTTTATTGATGTCATAGTTAGACGCATAATATTCTTATTATATAAAGAGTCTAGAAATTTTATTAGGAAGAAAGCTTTACCTATGAAAAACGATAACGACCCTAAATTACTGCTTACCAACCAGAAAGGTCAGTCATTCATTGAATTTGTCCTCCTTTTGGTGATGCTTATTGGTATAAGCTATGGGCTTTTAGCTGGTATCAATGGAAACGTCGCGAAACGATGGAAGGCTCTGGTCTCTATCATTGTAAAGCCTACAGACTCTTCACTAGCCCTCAGAGGCGAATAATCTAGGACATTAATGAAATACCTACTTGCTATTGATCAAGGGACTACAGGAACAACTGCTGTTCTTGTTGATACTGAAAACTATAAGATTATTGCCAAAGAAAACCAAGAGTTCCCACAGATCTTTCCATCACCAGGTTTAGTTGAGCATGACTTGAATGATATTTGGAGAACAGTTGAGTTCACCGTAAAGGAAGTACTATCTACGGCAAAGATTAAGGCCACAGATATTGCCGCCATCGGGATTACAAATCAGAGGGAAACTATTTGCCCTTTTAACAAACATGGAAAGCCACTTCATAATGCGATTGTTTGGCAGGACCGTAGGACTGGTGAGTTTTGTGAAAACTTAAAGAAAAAGGGAGCAGAATCACTTATTAAATCAAAAACGGGACTTCCCGTTGATCCCTACTTCTCTGGCAGTAAGGTAAACTGGTTATTGAATAATAGTGAAAGTGTTAAAGAGGCATTGAAAAAAGATGACCTCCTTATGGGGAATATTGATTCATTTCTCCTCTATAAACTCTCTGGTTGCGTAAGCTTTTATACAGAAGGGTCAAATGCCTCAAGGACCATGCTTTATAATATTAATGATGGGCAATGGGATGATGAGCTTTGCGAATTAATGGGTGTTCCTAAATCTATTCTACCTGAAGTTAAAAATAGTTTTGATCAATTTGGAATCACTAAAGGACTAAGTTTCCTACCAGATGGCATACCTATTACTGGAATCTTAGGTGATCAACAATCAGCTCTTTTTGGACAAGCTGGTATCAGCAAGGGTGATCTAAAATGCACCTATGGTACCGGAGCCTTTATTCTTCTCAATACTGGGGAAGAGCCTTTTGAATCTAAGAATGGCCTTATTACCACTATCGCCTATCAGCGAGCTGGTAAAACATACTATGCTCTAGAAGGGTCCTCCTATATTGCCGGTGCCGCTGTTCAATGGCTTCGTGATAATCTAAATCTTTTTCCAAGCAGTCCTGATGTTGAAGATATGGCGCTAAAAGTGAAAAACCTAAAAGAGATGGAAAATATACTCTTCTTCCCCTTCTTCACAGGAATTGGATCTCCCTATTGGGAAAGCGAAGCAAAGGCGGCTATTGTAGGTCTTACAAGAGATACGAATAACCATCACCTCTCTCTTGCTTGCTTAGATGGTATCTGTCTTTCAATTGAAGACTTGATCCGCTCTATGAGATCTGACTCTGGATTAGAAATAAAGACTTTAAAGGTTGATGGTGGGGCAGTATCTAATAATCTATTAATGGAGACTCAGGCTACAATATCAAATACTCAAATAATTAGGCCTCAAGTAATTGAAACTACCGCTTTTGGTGCTTGTTTGGCCGCAGCCATTGGTGCAAAGATCATAGATATCGATTCACTTAATAATCTCTGGAAAGAAGACCGTGTCTTTGATCCTTGTGAAGATAAGATCAAGCATTATGATAAAAAAAAGGTTCAATGGACAAATACAATACAGAAGCTCTATCTATAAATAATTAGTAATCTCTTTGACTGAACTAAGGCCTATCATTTCAAATGAGAATTTCTTTTTTTGAAATTCTTCCTTAACTTTCTGACTAGTAATCACGGTCTTAAAGTTAAGGTGGGCCATTTCATTCAAGCGTTTTTCCATCTGAGGAATCTTTCTAATCTCTCCGGTTAACCCTACCTCACCAATAAAGACAGTTCCTTCAGGTATTTCAGACTTTTTAAATGATGAGATTATTGAAGCTAAGACACTGAGATCAGATTCTCTTTGTGTTAATTTTATTCCACCTGCGATATTCACATAAATATCACTCGTAATAAGATTTATATCTAAGTACTTTTCAAGAACGGCAACAATCATTGCGACCCTATTTGCATCGAGCCCATGGGTTGTCCTTCTTCCTGAACCAAATTTATTTTCGACAACTAAAGCCTGAATCTCAACAAAAAGAGGTCTGCTTCCTTCTAGAACACAGGTCAAGCTTCTCCCATAAGCATCTTTTGTTAAACCATCCACAAAGTATTCTGATGGGTTCTTAACTTCTTCAAGTCCGGTTTCTTTCATTTCAAAAAGGCCAACCTCATTGGTATTTCCAAATCTATTCTTTATGGCCCTTACAATCCGGTACTGACCAAACTGATCACCTTCAAAATAGAGAACCGTATCAACCATATGCTCTAAGATCTTTGGACCGGCGATATGACCATCTTTTGTAATATGACCCACTATAAAGCAGTTGATCCCACGGGCCTTTACTTGGTTCATGATCTCATAAGTAACTTCTCTGATTTGTGAAACTGTCCCAGGAGGAGATGTTATGTCTTCAGACACTGTAGTTTGAATTGAGTCTATAACTACAAATTGAGGTTTAATTCTGCTTATTTCTTCAAGGATTGATTGCCAGGAGGTTTCATTAAGAACAAAAAATGATCCTTCTTTAATCCCTAACCTTCTTGCCCTATTGGCAATCTGCCCGACACTTTCTTCACCACTAATATAGAGGACATTACCTAAGTTTTTCTTAGCAAGATTATCCATCACCTTGGTTAATAAAGTAGATTTACCAATTCCAGGCTCACCTCCAACCAGAATAAGACTTCCACTAGCAATTCCTCCACCTAATACACGGTCAAATTCGGATATACCTGTGTTAATTCTTTTATAAGACTCTGAAGTGATATCTTCAATTAATTGAGCGGTGTTTCTTCCGTTTCCAGTGTTTACACCTTTGTGCTTTGCCTTTTCGTTCTTCTTCTTTTCCTCAACGAAAGAGTTCCAGGAATTACATTCACGGCACTGACCAGACCACTTAGGGCTATTCAAACCGCAGTTCTCACAAATAAATATAGTATCTTTTTTGGCCATCTTTTTGTCCCCTAGAGGAGACTATTAAGATCATCCTCTGAAATTATTTCTATTCCAAGCTCTGTGGCTTTTTTGAACTTACTTGATGCTGAAGTTTGCTGATTTGTTAGCAAGATATCAGTGTTTTTGGAGATCGAACTGACGACAGTTCCTCCTATTGATCTAATCTTAGCTTCCACTAAGGTTCTTTTTTCTGAGAGGCTTCCTGTAATGGCGACCTTCTTTCCACTTAGAGAACCAGCAATTTCTTTAGGGGCTTCAAATTTAAAGCCTAATTTTCCTAAAGCCTTAATCAACCCTTCTTTCTCATGAATTGAGTTTAAGAATTCGACCGATGATTTTTCAGCAAAACCATCAATATTCATAAGTTCTTCTAACTTAATCTTAAGTATTTTTTCAATGGTGTTAAATCCACTAGAGACAACTTTTTCACATTTATTATAGGCTCCACCTTGAATCCCTAAAGAACTTAGAAAAGTTGTGAAATCGACTGATTTAGATTTGTCTATATTCTGAAGAAGTTTTTCTTCTAACTTATCTTTCACTTTATCTAACTCAAGAAGCTGTCCTTTCTTGATGCTATAAAGGTCTTCGATCTTATTAACCAAGCCTTTTAAAATCATTTCATCTAATCTTTTTGAACTTAGGTCATCAATTCCAATTTTTTGAATAAAATTTAGGATTGATTCTTTATTCTTTCCGGGACAGTTTTCATTTACGCAAAGGATACGAATATCAACGATTTCGGTTTTCTCTGAACAAGAAGGACAGCTTGAAGGAACAGAAAAGGCTCCTTTGCCATCTTTAGAAACTGATAAGAACTTTGGAATCACTTCACCAGAACGAACTATTTCAATTTCATCACCGACTTTCAAATCATTTTGTTTAACCATGCCATAATTATGAAGAGTCACTCTAGAGATCTTTGCGCCACTTAATTCCACTGGTTCGACTTCAGCTACAGGAGTTAAGATTCCATTTCTAGAGACAGACCATTTTATTTCATTAATTTTCGTTTTCTTAGTGTCGCCTTGATACTTGAAGGCCATCTTGAATCTAGGATGATGGGCTGTGGCCCCTAATTCTTCGTGAAGAGCTACTTCATTCAGACTTATAACAAGGCCATCTATTTGATATTCTCCAGTCGACATAAATTCTGCTGCAAAATCTAGTTCTTTCTTGAGGGAACTAAACTTCTTATGCAATTTAAATTCTTCAGGAGTAAAACCATATTTCTTTAGGATATTCTCTTTTTCAAGTTCAAATTTAAGGACTTGTTTATCATCAATTAAATCAAAGGCTCGAAATTCGATATAGCGGCATAGCTCTATGCTTTCTTTCCTAGAAATAAGGCCTGCTACTATATTTCTCTGAGATGTAGGTTTTTCTTGTCCAATGGTGACCATTTCTTCTGATAGGGTGTAAAAACTCTTTTCATCACAAAAGAGTTCACCTCGGATTTCAAGTTTATTTTTATTGGGAATTGTTTTTGGAACCGTAGAGATCCATTTAACTTTTTCAGTAATGTCCTCACCAAAAGATCCATCGCCTCTAGTCTTAGCAATTAAAAGTTTTCCATCTTCATACTCAATCGAACAACTAACTCCATCAATCTTCAATGTACTTACAACTGGCCTGTCTTCGATCCATTTTTCAAGGTCTTCAACCTTATAGGTTTTATTTAAAGAGAGCATCTTCGTTTTATGCTGAACCTTATTACCAGTTTGTGTCGAACCTACTATTTCAAGGGCAGCATTCTCAGGATCTATCTCTCTTAATTTTTCTTCGAGTTTATCGTATTCAGAATCTTTAATTTCAGGGCGCCCCTGATAATACAAAGCTTTATGATGCATTATAAGGGATTCTAGTTCCTTAGTTTTTTCCACTTAATACTCCGACTAAAATGTAAAAGTCGCTCCAACTTTAAAAGTATTCTCTTTTAGCTTTAAAGACTGGGCTGTGGTGTTGAACTTAGCTTTATTTGAAGTAACTTCATAGGCACCTAGCAGTGAAATATTCGGGCTATAAGCAAAACTTCCACCAAACTCCATACCGTAACTAGAGGCTGAATCAGCAGGCCCATAAACAGTAACGTCTTCTTCAAAGCCTGCATTAAAGAGAAAAGATAGTTCCATATGAATACGATATTGTTTCTGAAGAGGCATGCTACCTCTTGCGCCCATTAGAAGACCTTTAAAGCCAAACTCTGTAAAACCATCGGCAATTTGAGTATCAAGGCCATAAGAATAACTTCCATAACCAATAAAACCATCTACCTGAGGTCCATAGAAATACCCCATTG
Organism: uncultured Halobacteriovorax sp.; assembly: GCA_913061265.1. Lineage (GTDB taxonomy): Bacteria > Bdellovibrionota > Bacteriovoracia > Bacteriovoracales > Bacteriovoracaceae. The sequence goes on from CAJXVS010000003.1 coordinate 373,808, forward strand.
GTAAATACTTATATCCCATTCTAACTTCATACTTAGAAATTGTTGCAGAGTTACTATTATTAACTAGAGTTCCTTCTTCTTTTTTCAAACTGCCTAGTTTTCTTCCAATTTCTAAAGAGGCCCAATAGTTTCGAGTTGCCCAAATCTCACCAAAGAGATCTATACCTAATAGGAAGCCTTTTATTTTATTTTGTTGAGTAGAGATTGCAGTGGCAGAACCTGTACCTAAGTGAAAGAAAAGACCCATTCTCCCCATCTTTCCAAATTCATATTCGGAGGTATCATTATAGGTTTCTTGTTTTACAACTTCTTTCGTTTCTTTTTGGTCAAAGTTAATCCAGTCTTCTAAAGCTAATCTTTTATTACCTTCATAAATTGTCACCTTTCCTTGAGCCTGATTTTCAGCAACATGAAAGATCTTTCCTTCAGCAATCTTTTCTTTTTCCCAGTCCACGATTTCTTTTAAGAGAGGGTGTCTTTTTTTTCTAGTTGGTCTTTCTATAAAGAGTTTATCTCCTGGTCTTATCCCAGAAGCTTTTCCAAGGTCTATCGTAAATTGATTCCCTAAAACTCCAACTACTCTTGCATCATAAGGAATAGTCTTCTCAAACAAGGCTAACCAATTCTTTAAGGTCTGAACGATAACTGTTATGTCGTCAGTCTTAAGGATTGTTTTCTCACTGAAATAAATATCATCTCCATTTTCGCCAATGACTTTAATCTGAAGCTCGGTACCTCTAGATTTTGTATCAATCCTAATCTTAATAAGACTCCCAGCTTTAGTTTTTTCGGAAAGGATTTTTAAAACTTCTGGGTTATCAAGGTAGGTGTCTAAGTTCTTTTTAAAATTTCCAAGGATGTCTAAGATTTCAGAGTTACTTTGGTAGTAACACCAGTCCCCATTTTTTAGATATTTTTCTAAGTCTTCAAAAACTTTATAAGCAACTGCTCCACCAACAGTGTCCTTAATCGGTAGAAGCATACACCGTCTCATGCTCTGGCCGGCGCTAACCTTGAGTGAAGCCAACATAAGAGTAATTGTTAATAAGTATTTGAAGTTATTCATATAGAATGTTTCCTTTATAGAATTCTCTTTTATTTTATTACGGGAAACATGGACTGGAAATTAAGTCTATACACGCACCGCAACATTGTTCAATTATCTATATTGATTATAATAACTTAGTGTCCAGTATCTCGTTAGATTCATTTTCAAATAAAAAAGTCGCCCTAGTTCTCTCGGGTGGTGTCGCTAAAGCTGCCGCCTGGCATCTGGGCGTCGCGTTAGCATTAACAGAACTAGGCTTTACCTTGAAGAATAATGACTCAAAGCCTAGTGAGTTTGAGATTGGAACATACGTAGGCTCCTCTGCTGGAGCCTTGATAAGTTTATTTTTTGCAAGTGGCTTAACTCCGATGGATCTTATCGAAGCTCATCTCGATGGAAGCAACAGTAAGATCCGTCCTATTACCTATAGAGACATGCTAGCCCTTAAAAGGCCTATGAAAAACCCTCCAAAGGGAAAGAATTACGATCCCTTTGAAGGATTCCCAACCATGATAAAGAGGCTTTTGTCGCCTCTTATGGGTGTCTCAGGCTTATTCTCTACGACTGGTCTAAGAAACTATATTGAAGAGAACGTTATTATTTCGAACTCATTTGATGATTATAAAAGTGATTTATTCATAGTGGCTACACAGTTAGATCACTCTCGTAAGGTTATCTTTAGTAAGTATAACTACCCAAATCCTACACATGACAACACAGCCACTTATTATACTGATATTCCAGTTGTAGAAAGTGTTGCTGCGAGTATGAGCGTTCCGCCTTTCTATAGCCCTTATCCTGTAGTTAATCCGCATACAGGAAAGACTGACTACTATATCGATGGCGAAATTAGAGAAACTTTATCGACTCATGTTGGGGTGGATAATAATTGCGAGTACCTTATTAGTTCATGGACTCACACTCCTTATCATTTCTTTGATGAAGTAGGCTCACTCATCAACTACGGTCTTCCCGCCATTTGTACTCAATCGATTTATTTAATGATTCAAAAGAAGATAGTCTCGGCTAGAGCCAGGCACGACTCTTCAAAGGATATTATTGATACGGTGAACGATTATCTAAAGAAAGAGAAGTTTGAAAATATTCAACGAAAACAACTTATAAGCATCTTGGAACGTAAAATGAACTACAACCCAAATGTTAAGTTTATCGATATTTATCCAAAGCATAATAATTATAAGATATTCTTTCAAAATTCATTTTCTCTAAATCCAGAGAAGATGAGTCATTTAGTTACAGGTGGCTATAAAAGAACACTAGAGGTTTTTAAAAATAAAGAATGGGAAGAATAGTATTAATAGTCGCTCTTTTATATTCAACAGTTTCATTCTCTTTAACACCAGAGAATTTCTTTCAAAATGATTTAGAAATCATCGAGCTTCTTGGAAACAAGATCAATGTAGCAAAGAATAATAAGGCCATTCCTTTTTCTATTAAAGAGGTGGATGCTATTCTTAATGATCCAAAATCACTGGTGTATAAAGATTTTAAAATTAAGGACTACTTTTACAAGGACGTGAAGTTTTGGTTCTATATTTATACTGTCTTTCATTCTCATCATGTTGTTATGCATGACAAAGAAAACTTAGCCTTAGTCTATGATGTTATTGAATATGAAGAACTCCGTAATAGCGATCTAAGTCATTACACAAAATTTGCCCTACAGTCTCGACTGACTGACGAGCGAATTAAAACGATTAGAAAAGACTTTGTTTACTTACGAAAGAACAAAGCCAAAACAAATAGTCAGAAAAAAATCATAGAGGCTCTAAAGAAAGTAGGCTTTAAGATTCCTAAACCATCTAAGAAAAGAACTAAGCTTTTTAAAGGTCTGGCCAAAAATCTTAGGACTCAAACCGGTCAGAAAGATAGTATTCAAACAGGAATAAACTCTTTTGAAATCTATAAAGAAACATTCTTTGAATGGCTTACTTATTTCAAACTTCCTAAAGAGCTCGTTTGGATCAGCTTTCTTGAATCAAGTTTTAATGTAAAAGCCAAATCTAAGGTTGGAGCGACTGGTGTTTGGCAATTCATGAGAAGAATTGGTAAGTACTTTATGCCTTATGATAAACGTAAAGATGGAAGGTTAAGTCCAGTCATGAGTACCTTAGCTGCTTTTCACCTTCTCCATCAGAATAAGAAGATCTTAAAGGGATGGGATTTAGCCATTCCTGCTTATAACTCCGGAACAAAACATCTTGTTAAAGCCAGACGAAAATTAAAAAAGAAACGCCCTTCTTTAGAAGAGATCTTAGAAAAGTATGACCATCCTCATATGGGTTTCGCTAGCAAGAACTTCTATAGTGAGTTCCTAGCCCTTACTCATGCTATGGCCTATAGAGACCTCTTTTATAATGTTAAGAACCTAAAAACGTCTAAAAGAAAGATCAACGTCTTCTTAACAAAGTGTAAGATCAGAGCAAGAGATTTTAATCGAAAGGTAATAAAAAGGACGCCTCATACCCGTGATATGAATAAACATTTAAAATATAAGAAGCATTGGTATAAAAGAGGAACCATTCTCTTTAGTGATATTAATCTAACGAGTAAGAAATATCTTAAATTAACAAAAAAACAGTTAAGAAGAAAATATCCTAAGAATTATAAAGATTATTTAAAGGGTCATAGTTGTTCAACTAAGTAAGTTCCTTCTGAACAAAAACTTTGAGCAACCAATCTTCGACCATCAAGAAACTCTACTCGCATATTTATAACACCCTGACCGGTGCCGATAAAGAAAGCATGCTTAGTAAGAATAGAAGGCTCTTCTGAAAGAACACCATCTTCATCTAAGTAATGAAGCTTAACTTCCATTGGACCCACGCTATCTTCACCATCGTATAAGATCTCTAAAACAGGTTCAGACAGATTTAATTGAATCACGCATTGATATTCAAGGTTACCAATACCCTCAGCTCTTAGGATTGATTCAACAAAGCTATTACTTGGAAGAATTACGTAATTTGAAAGCCTCATACCTGCGAAGATCGTATCTCCAAGATGATCAAAGGCAAGATATGTATTTGAACTAGCGACACCAGTATACTTAGGGAATTCAAAGGTATTAATCCCTAACTGTTTAGGTTTTTGCTCAGTCCCAAAGATATTAATTTGAGAAGCTGAAATTGTAAGCTCTTTTGCTTTTTTCGATAATGGATTGATCTCAAAGGCTTCAAATCTAAAAGCAAAGGGATCTCTTACTTGAAAGTATTCAAATGTAACTTCGTTTTCTGCAAGAAAGGCTAGTTTTTCATGAGTAGCTCCATTAGAGTCCAAGAATCGAACAACGGCGTTACCTGGTTCTACACCTACATAAAGAACATATTTATATGAACCCTCTTGGGTAGTTACTTTAAAATCTTCACTCAAAAAAGTTCGAGCTTCAGATTTCTTGTCAATATCAACATCTATTCCTTTTTCGCCTAAGTCTAAAAGAAGGAATGATCCAAGGCCTTTCAATTCTTCTTTATCAAGAAGGGCATGCAGGGACTCTCTTTCTAATAAAGGAACTTCGAATAAACCTCCTCCAAGATAGAGGGGAATTGAAGTTCTTGTGTTTACGAAATGTTCGCTTAAGAGAGTTCCGTGAATGTAATTTGATTGCTCAAGATTGGAGGTTAATCTAAGAACACCTTCAGCTTCATCGTAAATTCTTTCATTCTTATCGTAATGAGGAACAAATTCGATGCCACTTACAGAATCCATTAATCCCTTATCTAACTTAACACCTAAGGTGATAACCTCAGCCTCCATCATAATTGATTTGGCCTTGTATTTAGTAGGGTTCTCGTTCTTCTCTGGTTCTGGTGGTGTAATTACTGAATAACCACCAACTGTCTTAGGTTCTGTTCTCGCGACCTTTTTGGGAGCAGACTTCATCTCCCTTTCAATTGCTTTTAAGACTGCATTACTAATATCATCTTCTTTTTCTTCTTCTTGATAACTAAAGAAGACGAGGTCTTCTGTTCCTGATTTGTTAGCTTCTGGTTTCTTAGATGCGCGTTCAGTGGAAGATTGTACTAGTTTTACTAGATCTACTTCAGGTTGCTCGGCGACCTTTACTTTATTCTCATCTTTAAAAAAGTCGGCGTATGCGAGGATCTCCTCCCCAATACCAATTTCATCATAGAAGCTGCTCCAATTAATGGCCTCTTCTTTTCTTTCAACTACAATTTCTGGTGTATAGAAGTCTGATTGAAGGCTCAATGAAGATTTATCTTCTAGAACCAACCCAAAACTTAGTTCCTTAACTTTAAGGTTTTCAGCTAAAAGAACAGGATCTACTCCCTGAAAGTCTTTTTCGATTGGCTCAATAGGCAAATAATCTAGATAAAAAAGAGAAGAAGCATTTGAATAAACTCTCTCGATACTATTTTCAAATTTTTTAATATCGTTACTCAGTTTTAAAGATCCACCTAAGAGATTTAAGCTTCTATTTGGCCTACTGAAAAGGAGTGGATATTTTATATGCTTGAACTTTTTAAATACTGATGCAACCGGGGTATTACCAATTGAGACTTCCCAGTTCAATGAAAAGTAACCTAAGAAACCTAGGCCAACTAAATAGACGGCCATGAAACTAATGAATGCTAAGATCAATTTTTTCAAATACTTATGCATACATCTATTGTGCCTGAGCTTAGCAATTTTTCAATAGGTAAAAAAAAGGGGACCAAAAAGGTCCCCTAAATATTTCAAAAATTTAACAGTAATTTTACTTAGCAGAACCAAGTTGAACTCTAAGCTTTGATCTCTCAATCTTTCTAAAATACTTAGTACGTTCTTCATCAGTCAGAGAATCTTTAGACAGCATCTCTTCTGCATTCTTTTGCGACTTCTTAGCTCTTTCTACATCAATATCTTTATTTTCTTCAGATACTTGACTCAAAATAACTACTTTATCGTTTAAAACCTTACAAACACCTGCAGTAATTGTGAAGAAACGATCCGCATCACCTGATCCACCGAAGACACTAAGCTCACCTGTAGCTAACTTAGTTACGATATGAGTATGGTTTTCTAGAACGTTAATCTGTCCACCTTCCGTTGGAATCAACAATGACTCCGCAGGAAGATTTTTAGCGACTACTTTATTAGGTGTAAGAATATCTACAGTATAATGATTAGACATAATAATTCCTTAAAGTGTTTTGGCCTTTTCTTTAACCATGTCCATTCCACCAACTAGGTAGAAGGCTTGCTCAGGAAGATCATCACATTCACCACTTAAGATTGCCTTAAATGAAGAAATCGTATCTGCGATCTCAACAAATTTACCAGGAGTACCAGTAAAAATTTCAGCAACATGAAATGGTTGAGAAAGAAACTTCTGAACCTTTCTAGCACGAGCAACAAGAATCTTATCTTCTTCAGATAATTCATCCATACCAAGAATCGCGATAATATCTTGAAGTTCTTTATATTTTTGAAGAATCTGTTGAACAGCACGAGCTGTTTCATAATGTTCTTTTCCAAGAATATCTGGGCTAAGAATAGTTGAAGATGAAGTAAGTGGATCAACCGCTGGGTAAATACCAAGTTCAGCAATCGGACGAGATAATTCTGTAGTCGCGTCCAAGTGAGCAAAGGTAGTAGCAGGAGCTGGATCGGTATAATCATCTGCAGGAACATAAACGGCCTGAATAGATGTAATCGAACCATCGTTAGTTGAAGTAATACGCTCTTGCATGGCACCCATTTCCGTACCTAGTGTTGGTTGGTAACCAACAGCAGAAGGAATACGACCAAGAAGGGCAGAAACTTCTGAACCAGCTTGAGTAAAACGGAAGATATTATCAACAAAGAAAAGAACATCTTGCTTTTGTTCATCTCTAAAATATTCAGCAATAGAAAGACCAGTAAGTGCAACTCTTGCACGAGCCCCTGGAGGCTCATTCATTTGACCGTAAACTAGAGCAGTCTTACTAATAACTCCAGACTCTTTCATTTCTTCGTAAAGATCGTTTCCTTCACGTGTTCTTTCACCAACACCAGCAAATACTGAGAAACCACCGTGGTTAGTAGCAATATTGTTAATCAATTCCATAATAAGAACTGTTTTACCAACACCGGCACCACCGAAGAGACCAATCTTTCCACCTTTTAAGTAAGGAGCAAGAAGGTCGATAACTTTAATACCAGTAAAGAATGGCTCTAACTTTGTCGATTGAACTTCAAAAGTAGGAGCTGGTCTGTGGATATCATAAGTCTTATCAGACTTGATTGGACCAGCTTCATCGATTGGCTCTCCAATAACATTAATAATTCTTCCTAAACAACCTTCACCAACTGGTGCTTGAATAGGCTTACCCGTATCTAAAACATCGATACCACGGCTTAGTCCTTCAGTTGCATCCATAGCGATACAACGAACTAGGTTGTCACCAAGATGTGAAGCGACTTCAACAACTAGATTGTTTTTTTCGTCTGAAATATTTGTGTTTGTCATTCTAAGAGCGTTGTAAATAGCTGGAAGATTTCCACTTGGAAATTCCACATCCACAACAGGACCTAAAACTTGTTTCACAATACCTACGTTTGTTTCTGACATTGCAATATACTCCTTAACCGTTTAGCGATTCAGCACCTGATACAACTTCAATTAATTCAGTTGTAATAGCTGCTTGTCTAAGTTTGTTCATTTTAATTGATAGTGATCTTACTGCTTCCTTACAATTTGATGAGGCAGAATCCATCGCACTCATTCTTGAACCATGCTCTGCTGCTGCACTATCTAGTACAGAAGTATAAAGCGTAGTTATAAAAGCCTGTGGGATGAGGTCATCTAAAATAACCTCTGGTGTTGGCTCATACTTAAAATCAAAAGGAAATTCATCTTTAACAGCATTCTTAGTTTCTTCATCTAATGACATAGGAAGCAGTTGCTTAATTGTCGGAGTAAAACTAATAGCTGAATTAAAAACATTGTAAGCAACGAATACTTTCCCAATTTCACCAGTCTTAAACATGGCAGCTAACTCATTACCGATTTGCGTAATTTCTTGCAAAGTAGGATCAGCTTTTGCAAACTCATACTTCTTGCCTACGTTAACTTCTTTCTTAATAACATCCATTACTTTTTTCCCAATGAAATAAAGTTTTGGATCTAGTTCAGTACTTCCAGTCCACTTTCTAACTTCTTTAACAAGTTGTGAGTTGAAACCAGCACATAAACCTTTATTTGAAGAGACAACTAAGACTGCGCATCTTTTATTATCATTACCTTCTAAATAAGGATGTGAGTAATTCTGAACTAGGGCAGAAATTGTTTTAATAGAGCTTTCTAACTCAGCGGCATATGGCCGTGAGCTAGTAATAGCGAACTGGGCTCTAGCCAGCTTCGCTGCAGATACCAATTTCATAGCCGAAGTAATTTTCAGCGTTCCTTTGGTACTTTTAATTTTCTTTTTTAGGTCCTTTATATTGGCCATTTCTAGTCCTTACTTAGAATCCTTTAGAAGAAACAAAGTCATTTACGACAGATGTTAACTTCGAAGCACTATCATCAGAGATTGCACCATCATTAGTGATAGCGTTAACAAGTTCTGAATGCTTATTTTTAACATGATCAAGTAGATCAGATTCAACTTCCCCAACTTTATTAACAGGAACTCTATCAAAGAGACCCTTAGTTGCAGCAAAGAGACCCATAACTTGGTCAATAACTTCTAGTGGTGAGTACTGAGCTTGCTTAAGAAGTTCGACAAGTCTTTCACCTCTTGATAGCTGAGCTTGAGTAGCTTCATCTAAGTCTGATCCAAAAGCTGCAAAGGCTGCTAATTCACGAAACTGAGCAAGATCAAGACGAAGAGTACCAGCAACTTTTTTCATTGCTTTAATCTGAGCGGCACCACCAACTCTTGATACTGAAAGACCAACGTTAACCGCCGGACGAATACCAGAATTAAAAAGATCAGCTTCAAGATAAATCTGACCATCAGTAATTGAAATCACGTTAGTCGGAATATAGGCAGAAACGTCACCTTCTTGAGTTTCAATAATAGGAAGTGCAGTCATTGATCCAGCACCTAGATCGTCAGAAACCTTACAGGCCCTTTCTAATAATCTAGAGTGAAGATAGAAAACATCCCCAGGGAAAGCTTCACGTCCTGGAGGACGACGAAGAAGAAGTGACATCTGACGATAAGCTTGTGCTTGTTTTGTTAGATCATCATATACGATAAGAGCATGCTTACCTTGGTCTCTATAAAACTCACCCATTGTACAACCAGTATATGGAGCAAGAAATTGTAGAGGCGCTGGGTTTGAAGCGGTTGCAGAAACGATGATTGTATAATCCATCGCCCCTGATTCTTTAAGCTTCTGATGTACCTGACGAACTGTTGAGTTTTTTTGCCCAATAGCTACGTAGATACAAACAACGTCTTTACCTTTTTGATTAATAATAGTGTCGATTGCAACAGCAGTCTTACCTGTCTTACGGTCACCAATAATAAGCTCACGTTGACCACGTCCAATTGGAATCATTGAATCAATCGCTTTAATACCAGTTTGAAGTGGCTCATGAACTGATTTTCTCCCTAGAATACCAGGAGCTTTAACTTCAACTCTTGAAGACTTTTCAGCTTTAATTTCGCCCTGACCATCAATTGGCTCACCAATTGCGTTCACAACTCTACCAAGAAGAGCGTCACCAACAGGAACTTCAACAATCTTCTCAGTTCTCTTAACAGTACTACCTTCTCTAATTTGAACATCATCACCAAGAACAGCAACACCAACGTTGTTTGATTCAAGGTTAAGAACCATACCTTTTGTACCAGTTTCAAATTCAACTAGTTCACCGGCCATAACATTTTTAAGACCAAAGACACGAGCAACACCGTCACCAATTGTTAGTACGGTACCTACTTCATCTACTTGAAGACGAGTTTCAAAGTTTGAAATTCTGTCTTTAATGATGCTGGTAATTTCTTCAGGATTCATCGACATTTTAAACCTCTATTATATTTATGAATTAAGAACAGATTCTTTAAATCTATTAAGTTGATTATCTAATGAAGCATCTAACTGAAGGTCATCAACAGATATTTTATATCCTGCTGAGATCTTAGAATTTTGCTTATATGTTAGTTCGGCAGTAAGCCCTAATTTTTCTTTTAAGTATGTTTTCATTTTATTTTTAAATTCGTCAGTGCAATCAGTCTCAGCACCTTCAATTGTTCCTCTAAGGAAGCCGCTCTTATGATCATCGATCACAACAACTTCTTTAAAGATAAGGGGTAAGATTCCAATTCTTTTTTCTTGAACTAAGAAAGTTAGAAAGTGAACAGTAATTGGAGAAAGGTTCAACTTAGAAGTGATTTCATTAAGAACTGACATTTTTTCTTCAACAGTAAAAACATCTAAGAAAAGTAGGTTTTCAAGATTGTTTGAACTATTAATAATTTCAGTCAGAGTAGTAAGCTCTTTTGCTGTATTTACATTCTTTGGCTCTGCCAATTCAATAAATGCTCTTGCGTAGGCTTTACTTACTTGTAATTCTTTCATCTAAATCACCAATTATATTTGAGAGACTAACTTGTTAGTTGCTTTGTCTTGCATTGTCTTATCGCTAGAAACTTTACTCTTAACTCTTGAGATAACTTCATCCAAAAGACCTGAGTTTAAATTCCTACCCATTTGTATTTTTTCACTTTCTATTCTTGTTTTTGCATCAGCATGAAGAGAGTCGATCAGGCCATCAGTTTCAGCTGCATGCTCTTTTGAAAAAACATTTGCATTTTGATCGGCTTCTTTAAGGATCTTATTCTTTTCAGACTCTAGGTTGTCCATCTTCTTATTGTATTCATCTAATCTGATTTGAGCTTCTTTACTTTTTTCTTCTGCTAAACCAAATAGTGCTGTTACATCTTCAGCATTCTTATCAAACATGGCCTTAACAGGCTTACGTAGAATAAGTGCCAGTGGTCCAAAAAGAAGGATAAAATTAATCGCAGGATAAATTAGATCTACTATTGTCCCTGTACCCTTACTTGCCGCAAAGGCTTCAGAAGAAATTAATAATGTGCTTAGAAAAATTATTGAAAATTTCATTTATTCCCTTAGCCTAAGTTGTTAAACGGTTAGAGAGATCATCAGCAAGTGAATCAGCATTTTTCATTAGAGCTTCCTTTTTAATTTGGAATTCTTTTTCTATCTCTGTTCTCTTTACATCAAGTTCTTTATTAACTTCAGCCTCTACAGACTTAAAGCGAGCTCTCTCTTTATCAATAGTAAGAGTTTTCTTTTCACTATAAATTCCCTGAGCCTTGGTATTAGTCTCACGAACTTCATCGCTATACTTGCTCGCTAATCTTTCCGCTTCAGCAAATTTATCATTGGCTGAACTTTCAAGCTTAGTTGTCTTTCCTTCACGTTGCTCTATTACAAAGAGTAACTTATTAAAGAAGAGGACTTTTAAAATGAAAAAAGTCGCAAGAAAGATAATGAATTGAAAAATAATTGTAGAATCAATGCCTAGTTTCCTAAAGACATCGACGCTTTCAAAAAATGCATTAATTTGGTCCATAATCATCCTCGGTCGACCAGATTACTCAGTAAGTTCTTGAAATTGAAGTTAATTAATAAAGCCTAGCTAGAGTAACGTCAAGGACGTTTTGCCCTTGTAATTAAGATTAAACAAGTTGGATTTTTACGCTCTGTTTTATAGTTGTTTATTATCGGCCATTTTTGTCGTCCCGTGAAAAATGACGCCCTCTTCCACAATTAAGCTTGGAGTTGTAATGGTACCTTCAAATCTCGCAGGTTTAATAATTTCAACGCGGGAAGTCGCTTTAACGTTTCCCTTAACCGTTCCTGATATTAATATAATATTGGCATTGATATCAGCATTAACGATAGCACCTTCAGAAACAATGACTGTATCGTTTGAAAAGACTGAACCGTTAACAATGCCGGCAATTCTGGCAACACCGTTAAAACTCAAATTCCCTTCGAATTTACAGCCCTCTTCAATGATCGCTGATATTTCACCTTTAACATTTCGCATTATAAATCCAGTGTGGTCCTATAGGACCAATTACGACTTCATCAAGTATTCGAAAATATCATTGAACTCAGCTTCATTCGTATACTTTAATACAATTTGGCCGTTTCCAACTTTTTTGCCTTTTATTTGAAAATGAAAACCAGTTCTTTGTTCTAACTTAGTTCTAAGATCATCAAGCTTATTTTCAAGTTCCTTATTGCCTTCAGGTTTAGTTTTCTCAACAACAGGATTTGATTTCATTTTCTTTTCTAATTCTCTAATTGACCATTGTTCAGCAACGGCCATCTCAGCAAGCCTTAAAGATTTCTCTCTCTCTTGAATACTAGCTAATACTTTTGCGTGACCAAAAGAGAGAAGATCTTTTTGAACCATCTCTAAGACTGGTCTTGGTAATTTTAGGATTCTTAAAAAGTTAGCTACTGTTGATCTTTCTTTCCCTACTCTCTTAGCCACTTCTTCTTGAGAAAGTTTAAAGTCATCCATTAGGTTGTAATAAGCTAGTGCTTCTTCAACACAATTAAGGTCTGATCTTTGAACATTTTCAATAATGGACATGACCATTTTTTCTTTATCTGTTCCACGCTTAATAATAGCAGGTACTTTTTCAAGCCCAGCCTTTTTAGCAGCACGAAGTCTTCTCTCACCAGCAATTAGTTCAAAACCTTTTTCAGCCTTACTAACTAAGATCGGCTGAATGATTCCATTTTGCTTAATTGATTCAGCAAGTTCTTCAAGATCTTTTTCTTTAAAGATTTTTCTTGGTTGACCTGGGTTAGCCACAATAGTGTTAATATCAATCAACAAAGGTGAACTATCTTCAGTAACGTTATTTGATTTTGTTTCTTTTTTCTCAGTTTGCTTGTCTAGGTCCTTAAGGGACTGCGATAGAATCTCATTGGGAGTTTCTTGAATAAGTGATGCTATACCTTTTCCTAGTGCTATTTTTTTTGCCATGGTTCCCTCTGATTAATTTAAAGTTTGAGTTGGTTCTTGTCCCTCTTGAGCTTTTTGTAAAAGCTCTTCTGGGATCGCAGGAATTTCTTCAAAGCCGTATTCTTTAATTTCTTTTTCTTGTTGAATACGATTCTTAATTAAGATTTCCTTAGCTACATTTAAATAAGCTTCGGCCCCTTTAGATTCAACATTATAAAGAATGATTGGTTGACCAAAAGAAGGACATTCAGAAAGTTTTACGTCTCTTGGAATAACAGTCTTAAAAACCTTCTCTCCAAACGCGCTTCTCATCTCATCGCTTACTTGGCGGTGAAGAGAAGTTCTCTTATCAAACATAGTTAAAAGGATGCCTTCCATTTCTAAATTTGGATTTAATGATGAGCGAACCAATCTAATTGTATTTTGTAATTGAGCGAAGCCTTCCATTGCATAGTACTCAGTTTGCAATGGAACTATGTACTTGTTAGCCGCATTCAAAGCATTCAAGGTAAGAAGGCCTAATGAGGGTGGGCAGTCGATTAAAATATAATCGTAATCATCAGCAACAGTAGCAAACGCATTCTTAAGTTTTTGCTCTCTCGCCATTTCACTAACGAGTTCGATCTCAGCACCTATTAAGTTCCCATCTGATGGGCAGATGTGAAGATAAGGAAGAGCAGTTTCATAAGTTGCATCCTTTAAAGAGGATTGCCCAATGATGACATGATAAATATTTTGATCTTGGTGACTTTCTTTTGATAGTCCAAGGCCAACAGAAGCGTTTCCTTGGGGGTCTAGGTCTATTAGTAGAGTCTTTTTCTCAGCTATTGCTAGACACGCTGCAATATTGATAGATGAAGTTGTTTTACCAACGCCACCCTTTTGGTTAGCCAATGCAATAATTTTAGCCATTTACGTCTCCGGGAGAACTATTTGTGTGGGAATAATTTTGACTTAAGAGCCGAGATTCTGACAAGGCTTTTCTTTTCTTTTTTTGTTCCACGTGGAACAGGTAAAACACTGTAACCCATTAATATTCTTTGAGAGCCATCTGGTAGTTCAAAAGAAACTTCTTCAATCTTACTAATACCGGAGCCCAATTGCTTTAAATCTTCTTGCTCGTAGAGGCCTGGACCCTTGTAGAAAAACACCGTGCACTTGCTTTCAAACCTTAAAAGATTAAAACAGTCCTTTATCTTACCTACTGCTTTAAAAATAATCACGGCCTCTTCATCGATAAGAAAAGTTTCAATACGACCATGCATAGGGGCTACATTACTTATTCCAAGCTCCTGGCAAATCACTTTAACTGCTTCGGCCTTCTTGTTCTTAGATTCAATTCCTATAAAATTCTTCTGGGGTATCAAGCTCGCTAACGGCACTAGTGGAAACCCACCCCCGAAACCAACATCGATAACAACCGAACAGGACTCGAGAGCTTTTTTAAATTTTGGAGAAATCTCTAAAGGATGAACAGAGTCGTAGATCTGTTTAATATAAAAGTCTTCTTCGTTTAGAATTCTAGTTAGGTTGATGCCTTTCAAAGGGCCCTCTAAAACTTCCAGGTATCGCTTAGCAAAATCTCTCATTTAAACTCTATTTGAAGCCACATAGGCTAGGGTGGCAGGCCTAATTCCATTGATCATAGAAAGCTGCTGAAATGTTTCTGGTTGAATCTTCTTTATTCGCTGACGGCACTCAAAACTAATATTTACGTTCTCACTAAGAACAGTCCACGAGACCTTTTTCTCTTTTAACTTAGAGAGCTTTTTCTGCTGATTAATTGACCGCTCCAGGTAACCTTCATATTTTAAAGAATTGGCTATATCGCAAACTACCTGAGGCAGAAAATTTACCCCCATCCGCTTAAGCTCATAGGCGAGAGTTACTTCTGGGTCTAGGTGAGATCTCTTAACTAGCTCCTCTAAGGTTATATTCTCTTGGATTTTACCGTATTTCTGTTCTTCGAAGTGTTTTGACCACTTTTTTGTAGCACGGAAACCTGTTTTCTTAACAAGTTTTATAAGTATCTCCCTCTCAAGAAAGTAACCATCAATAAAAGCATCTATTTCTTTATCTAACCCTAGCTTCTTTCTGTAAGGACCGATTCTAAAATAACTATTATCCTCGCGGGTAAAAAGACGGCTTTCTGAACGAGCTGTAAAAAGTCTATAAGGCTCATCTCTTTCATTGCTTACTAAGTCTTCTACCATCACGCCTATGTAGCTCTCTTCTCTATTGAGAATGAATCTTTCTTTATCTAAAACAGCCAATCCAGCGTTAATTCCAGCAATAAAACCCTGTCCAGCAGCTTCTTCGTAGCCTGAAGTGCCATTTAACTGTCCTGCGAAGTATAATCCAGGTAGTTTCTTGTGTTCGAGAGCAATATTTAGCTCTGTAGTATCTACAACATCGTACTCAACCGCATAACCTGGAACAGCTATCACTGCTTTTTCTAGTCCAGGAATAGTTCTAATAAACTCTTCCTGAATCTCAACTGGTAAACTGGTAGAGATTCCATTGGGATAAAAAGTATCTAGATTTAAGCCTTCTGGTTCAACGAATACATGATGCCCGTCTTTATCAGGGTATCGAAACGCTTTATCTTCAATTGATGGGCAGTACCTTGGCCCAACGCCCTCGATCTGACCGTTAAATATAGGAGATTTCTCTTTATTTTCTCTGATTAACTCTAAAGTAGCTGGCTGAGTCCTTGTTAGGTAACAGTCTAGCTGTCTTTGGGCTCTTTTATTGTCTCTATTTTTAAAATGAAAGTTAAAGGCCAAGGGATCACTTGGCTGTGGATCCATCACTTCGAAGTTAATACTGTCGCGAAGAAGCCTCGCGGGAGTCCCTGTCTTGAAGCGCTTTATATTTCCCGTTTCCTTTACAAGTGTCTGCAGAGAAACAGATGGACCACAATCAAAGCGCCCACCAGCGTTCTGAACTTCCCCTGTATGGAGCTTTCCATTCAAAAACGTACCAGTAGTAATGATTATTTTTGTAGCGCTAAAAAGCTCACCGGACTTAGCTGTAACCAAGTAGTTCTCATTGAGGGAAATATCTACAATGGACTCTCTTATAACGGAAAGGTTTTTTCTTTCTGATAGAAGCTCTTCTGCTTTTTCTGCATAAAGCTCCTTATCTATTTGCACTCTTGTTGAGCGGACGGCTGCACCCTTGGATTCATTCAAGATTCGAAACTGGATACCTGCATAGTCCGCAAGTATCGGCATAAGTCCGCCAAGAGCATCAAGCTCTCTAACGACCTGGCCCTTACCTACTCCGCCTACAGCTGGATTACATGGAGCCGAGGCGATCGGGATCGATGGCATAGTTACTAGGCCAACTCGAAGATTAAATTCGGATGCTGCCCAGGCTGCTTCTGCGCCAGCATGCCCACCACCGATAATTAAAATGTCATAGAAGTTTTTATTCATAATTTAAAGTTCCACGTGGAACATATGAGAAAAGTAACCACACTGTCTATTTAACTACTTCCCAATGCAAAAATTACTGAAAATATTATTGAGAACATCGTCTGAAGTTGTTATCCCAAGTAGCCCGTTTACTTCTGCATCTAACATATTGATTTCATTAGATAAAATGGCTGGGTCATTGACTCCATCAATTAACTGACTAATACCGTCAACCATGGTAGCTAAGCTATTGATTATATTACGTTGTCTATCTGGTAATATGGGTTTTTCAGCCATTAAGTCACTGTATTTACGATAAATATGATTTTTAAGGAGACCTAGTGGTTCTATAGGACCACCCTCTTGCGGTCCTATAGGACCAATTTCTGACTCTGGTCCTATAGGACCAAGTTTTGATTCCGGTCCTATAGGACCAGTTTTTGATTCCGGTCCTATAGGACCAAGTTCTAACAATGGTCCTATAGGACCAAGGCTAAAACGCTTAGAATTACCAGATAAGTTATCAAAATCGCGGACTTTATCATCAAAACCCTTTAGGTCTGAATGAGTAAAGACGACAGCATCGGCTTCTAAAGAATCTACTCCTAATTCGTCACTTAAGAATGGATTAATAACTAAGATCTTATAAAAGGCATCGGAATATAACTCTTTTGATAACTTGATCCCCTCTACTTCAATCTCATCTTCACTTTCTCGAAGCCCAGCCGTGTCTACTACCTGAAACTCTGCCCCTTCATGTGAAAAATACTCAGAAATATAATCTCTTGTTGTTCCCTTGATCTCTGAGACGATCGATCTTTTTTCCTCAAGTAATTTATTAAATAAAGTACTCTTTCCAGCATTAGTAACCCCTAATAAAACCACTTTGGGTTTTAGCAAATGGGATCTTGGTGATCGTGTTCTTCTTTTTAAAATATGAATTAGGCTTTTGAAGTTTTCAAAGTGATCCTTAAAGAGTTTACTCGACTGTTCTTCTCCGACGTCTTCAGAAAAATCAATCAAGATTTCAATGGCACCTCTTAGATTCAAATAAGAGTCTCTTAGGTTCAAGTATTCTTTTTGTAATTCGCCACTAAGGTGAGACATTCCGTTGTCAAAGAGATCGATCGATCCAGCATTTAACAAAGTATCGAGACCTTCTACCTGAGTAAGGGTCATCTTGTTATTTCTTAGTGCTCTATAGGTAATTTCCCCAGGGTTTGCTTCCCTTACCCCATGCTTTTTAAAAAGTTCTATAATCCTACGAACATTAATTGGATTCCCATGAACCGCAAGCTCTAGAATATTTTCTCCATTATAAGAATGCGGTCCTTTAAAAAAAGTTAAGACGACTTCATCAATGACATGTGATTTATCGACAATCTTTATAAAGCTAGCTTTTCTTGGAACGAGGTTATTCAGGTCCTTATTGAAAAGACTATTTAATAACTTAAAATTTTTAAGACCAGAAATTCTTAGAAGAGAAATGGCCGTATTTTCATTGTTCCCGCTACTACAAGCAATAATAGGATCTTCTGAAATCAGCCATTCCATAATTAATCTGTATATTTATAAACAACCAATTGTTGAATAATACCAAACAAGGTTGAAACGAAAATATAAAGTACTAAACCTGACGGTAAATCCTTCATGATGAAACCAAAGATTAGTGGCATCGCCATCATCACCTTAGCCTGTGTTGGATCCGCAGTTGTTGTTGGAGTTAGCTTTTGTTGACCAAACATCGCAATCGCCATGACAACAGGAAGTACATAAAGAGGATCTTTAATACTTAGATCCGTAATCCAACCCATGAAAGGAGCGTTTACTAATTCAACTGAATTATAAAGTACTTGATAAAAGGCAAAAAACACTGGCATCTGAAGAAGCATTGGAAGACATCCACCTAATGGATTAGCTCCTGCTCTTTTGAATAATTCCATCGTCTCTTTTTGCATTCTTTGCGGATCGTCTTTAAATTTTTCACGAAGTTTAGTTAGTTCTGGTTGAACCTTCTGCATCTTCTTCATACTTATAATAGACTTATAGTAGAGAGGGAAAGTTAAGAATCTTAAAAGGATGGTAAGAAGGATAATCGCAATTCCATAATTAGGAATATACTTATAAACAAATTGAATTCCTCTAAGGATAGGAACTGCAATAATGCCAAAGATACCAAAATCGACACTTAACTGTAGGTTATCCCCTAATTTAGCTAAAATATCGTAGTTCTTCTTAACGAAAACTAAGTATGAATTGAAGTTTTGCGTAGGTTCAATGAAATCAATAACAAACTTACTACCTGCATTGCTAGCTTTAGCTGCAACCTTTTTGTCCATAACTAGAGCAAAAAGATGAAAGTTAAAATCTACGCCGGCCCATTTAATCAATCCATCGTAAGAGTCTTCATCGCCTACTTCAAAAGTATCAACGTCTTTAGCACCAAGAAAAGTAAAATTTCTTATTTGACGGTTATCCAGTGTCTTCTCGCTAGACTCAAAAACAACTCTATATTGATAAGCTGTTGCTGAAACTAAGTTATAAGTTAATTTATCATCTTCACTTAAACTTCCCGTAAAGGTAATACCGAACTCACTATTAGTTCCCTTTAAAACTCCTCCATCTTCCTGAAGAGCCATAAAGATTGGGTGGAACTTTCCATCTTTCTTAATAAAGATCTTAAAAGGAGAACCTTTGCTCTCTAAGACATCTTTAAATAAATATTTTGAATCTGAATTTGAAAAATTAGTAATGCTAAGATCACTACCAATTCTAGCTGCTCCTTGAGAACCTTCTAAATCAGTATATTCAACTTCCGTACTTACAGGAACATTATCAACTAAGATTTTATTCTCTTTAGCTGGCTCAGTAGAAGTACCTTCTTTTGAAACAGGAGTATCTTTAACCTTTGCTACTTTATTCTTATCTTCAAAAGGTTGCTTTGGAGCAAAATAAGATTGCCATACAAACAAGACTACCGCTGACAGAGCGATGGCCATAAACATTCTTCTTTGATCATTATTCATATTTTTACCTGGTTGTTAGCAACAACGCCTCTCCACAGGAGGTGGATCGAAACCACCATCATTATAGGGATGACATTTAACTATTCGTGAAATGGAATACCATAACGCTAAATGGAAAGGAAGCTTCTCAAAACATATTTTAGAATACTCAGAGCAAGTTGGATAAAACCTGCAGCGAGGCGCCAAAAAAGGCGAGATTAGTTTTTGATAAAATTTAATCAAGAGTTTAAAAAGGAAGTTCATTTTGCTGCGATAGCTTTGAAGATACCGTTAAAGGAATCTTCGATCTTCACCATTGGACTTACTGAGTTATCTTTAAAGAATTGTGGATGAACCACTAGAAGCACGTCTTTACCAAGGTCCTTAAATTCAGACTTTCTAAAAGCCTCTCTAAGACAGCGCTTAACTTTATTTCTCTTAACAGCATTCCCTACTTTCTTAGAAGCACTAATACCAATACGTGTCTGTTTGTTTGTAGTTTTTTTGGAATAAGCCATTAACCACTTCGCTTTATTAGAAGTGCTTCCTGACTTAAGGAAAGTAAAGTCTGCCTTATTTAAAAGGCGGACTTCTTTCGGAAAAATTTCAGAGTTCATCAGACTTATTTAGTACCAGTAGAAACTGTAAGATTCTTACGTCCCTTTCTTCTACGGGCGTTGATCACTTTCTTCCCACCAGGAGTAGACATTCTTTTTAGAAACCCGTGAACTCTAAGTCTTTTCTTTCTTTTTGGCTGCCAAGTTCTTTTGATCTTGCTCATCGCTATAACCTCTTCTACATAACTGATTTCGTTTCGAAGGTATGATTTACACACCGGACAATGAAAGGTCAAGCTGCTCAATTGATAATCACCGGCCTAAATACCCCTTTTTAAACAAAATGTGGAAAACTTTTGGGCCCTGCTCAAAAACAGGATTGCTTTAAATGTTTCGGCCATGTTAATTTCTCGGTCCGCTTTCATACACACAACAACAACTAGTTTTCGCTAGTAGGGAGTCCGCAGGAATGAGTGAACAATTTCCTTTTGAGCACTTTTTATCCAATGAAACCAGCTTCAATCCATTGAATTTAAACAGTAAAAACAATGACTTAAAGCCACAAAAAGAGACTAATATAGTACAAAACCCCAATGAAAACTTCTCTCAAGATGAACTAATAGCCATCAATAAAGAGGTTCTTAACTACCTAAAAGATAGTGTAACTATCCAGAAATACAGTACTTATTTTGAAAATACATTTTATTTACAAAAACTTGAAGATACTCATGCTCACTTCTCTGTGACCACTGAATTTATCAAAAATGTTATTAATAACAGCTACTTACCTTTTATTTCAGAAGCCATCCAGAATACTCTTGGTCAGGTTTTTCAGATATCAATTGAAGTTGTCACAAATACGGAAAGCCTAAGCTCTAATAAAGATAGCATCCTGAATTCATTGAAGAGACAAAGGGCAATTGCTGGACCTGGAGCTAAATCAGCTAAAGAAGTGAAATTCAGCCTAGACCTTAACCAAACACAAGACGAGAAGATTAAGTCCGCAGAATCCAAGTACATGGACCATGTAAGACCAAATACAAACAGTATCCTTTTCGATCCGACCAAGACTTTTGATAACTTCATTGTTGGACCAGAAAATAATATGGCCAATGCAACAGCACATAGCGTTGCAAAGCGACCAGGAAAAAGTGGAAAATATCCCTCTTTATATCTTCATAGTTCTCCGGGGCTTGGAAAGACTCACCTTCTCCATGCAGTTGCAAATGAAATCCAGGCCAATCATCCTCAGCTAGTTATCTGCTTGATTACAGCAAGAGAATTTCTAAAAGAGATGATCAACTCAATTAAAGAAAAGAATATTGATGAATTTCAAAAGAAATATTTAGAAAAAATAGATGTTTTAATGATTGATGATATTCATGAACTCAAGAACAAAGAAGGAACTCAAAACGAATTCTTTCACATCTTTAATGAACTCCATAATAAGGGCAAGCAACTGATCTTTACTTCAGATAAACCACCAAAAGATATTGATGGTATTGAAGAAAGAGTAAGAAGCAGACTTGGTTGGGGACTTGTAGTTGATATTGGTAGCCCTAATCTTGAAACTAGAATTGCTATTCTAAAAAGAAAAGCTTTTGAACTAGATCTCTTTTTACAAGATGAAGTCTATACGCTTATAGCTAGCAATATTACGGCTAACATTCGAGAGCTTGAAGGTTCACTTATTAAGCTACAAGCCTATGCTGATTTAATGAATGTAGACTTAGAAATAGAACAAGTACGTGACCTACTAGGACTAGAGAACCGTGAAGATGCAAAGATCATCACTCTAGACACACTTGCTAGAGCCGTTTCACAACACTTTAAAATCCCTTTAGCGGATATAAAATCGAAAGCTAGAGGTCAGCACATAACAACTGCTAGACACGTTGGTATGTACCTTTCTAGAAAGATCTTAAACACTACTCAAAAAGAAATTGGACAGTTTTACGGGGGCCGCGATCACACTTCAGTTATCCACGCCGTCAATAAAGTGACTGGCCAATTAAGAACAGACCTTAATTTATCTCGTGATCTTTTTGCCATCGAAAACAATTTATAGGCCAACATTCCGCATAAACTAAGTTGATAAAATTTAGTTTATGTGGATAACTATTATGTGAAGTTTCCTTCACAAGTTTTTCCATACTTTATTCAACTTTGTTAACATTCAAGACAGTTTAAAGATCTAGCAAAATTGAACAGTTGATTCCCAATTCACATTTTCGTACACATGTTAATTACTTCATCGGCTTATATACCTTGATAAGAATAAGAGTAATTAACATGTGGATAAAATTGTGAATAACTTTTAGAAAAATGGCCCTATTTTCGTACAACGCAAAGCTAAAGAAAAAGCTGTGGATAAACTGTGGAAACAAACCTTAATAAACTGGTATAAATGTGAACAATTAAAGAATATCCGAATCAATTATAATTTTTTTAATTAGTTATCAACTTCTACTCACATAGGTACTCAAGATAAGTACACGTAATCACGCCAAAAAAGGACTTTCCCACTTATCCACACAGTATAATATATATTAAATAAATATAGAGATTAGAAAATGAAGAGCTAACGCCCTTGCAGAACCTACAGATAGATTATAAAAATTCTAAATAAATCTTTTAAGGACAACTATGAAAGTTTGTTTAGACACTGACACATTTAGATCTGCCATCAACAAAATCTTAACTGTTGTTGATAAAAGAAATTCTAGACCTATCTTAACTTATGCTTTGATTAAGGCCGAAGGAGATACTCTTCAGATATCAGCAACAGATCTTGAAGTTTCAGCAAAGGTTTGTGTTCAAGCAAATGTTAATGAATCAGGAACATTCTGTGTAAATGCTAAGAATATATTTGATATTCTCAGAGAACTACCTGACGGAGAAGTTCACCTAGAAATAATCGAAGGTGAAAATACTTTAAAATTATTTTTCAAAGATATTCACTATTCACTCTTAGTTTATAAGAATGAAGATTTTCCACAACTAGTATTCCACAACGAGAACAACCAAGTACAAATGAACTCTCAAGGTTTATTAGATGTTATTAGTAAAACTAGTTACGCAATCTCAACTGATGAAACTAGATTGTACCTAAATGGTATTTATCTCCAAGAGAGAGATTCTAAGTTAAGAGCTGTAGCCACCGATGGACATCGATTATCAATGGTTGATACTGAGGTTGATGTTAACGGAATAGATTCACTTACAAATGGAATTATCATTCCTAAGAAAGGTGTCTATGAGCTGAAAAAGCTAGCTGAAGCTAATCCTGGAGCTGAGATAAAGATCTCACTAGATGATTCCTTCTTGTATGCAAACTCAGAAAATAATTATTATCTATCAGTTAGACTGATCGCAAGAGAATATCCTAAGTACCAAGCAGTCATTCCTTCAAAGACTTCTTTTCTTTTAACAGCAGATAAAGATCTACTCTTTGATGCAATTAGAAGAATTAAGATCATGTCTAATGAGAAATCAAATGGTGTTAGAATTCATTTAAAAGATAAAGAAATGACAATCACAGCTAACCATCCAAGCCTTGGTGATGCTTCAGAAAAACTACCTGTTGATTATAATGGAAAAGATATGGAAATTGGCTTCAATGCTAAGTACCTTATTGATACTTTATCTATCTTCGACAATGGTGAAGTTCTTATGGAACTAAATAATGAATTAAGCCCTGTCATTATCAGGTCATCTAATTCACCAAGCCATATGGGCATTATTATGCCTTTAAAGCTCTAGGCTAAATGCTTCCCTATAAGCTTCAAAAATTTCAGGCAACTAATTTTCGTAACCTAATGCCTGATGTGATTGAGTTTGGACCTAATATCAATTGTATCTTAGGGGAAAATGGAAACGGGAAAACAAATATCTTAGAAGCCATCTTTGTCTTGGCCAATAAAAAATCCTTCCGTAAAAACACAAGTTTTCCACAATACTTGGGTATTGATGGTGAAAAACCCGAGATAATATTATCCAGTGTCTTCGAAGTAGAATCTGAGATTGTTAGTTACTCAGCTAAGATTGAAGAAAAACAATCACAGTTTTTTCTAGAAGGTAAACCGGCTAAAAAGAAGCCTGAAATTAAATTGGTTTTTATTAATCCGTTTGATTCATATGGCTTTCATAATATTCCTTCTCATAGAAGAACCTGGTTTGATCAACATATCTCTCTCTTAGATAAAGATTATAAAAAAGCACTAAACAAATACACTTCTGCTCTAAGGTCACGGAATGTCTTACTTTCAAAAAAACCACCTGCCTTTAGAGAGCAAATTAAAGCTTTTGATGTAGAGCTAGCTGCAAATTCTGTTTATCTTACTGAGAAGCGCGTTGCTTTTATTAAAGAGATGGCACCTTTCACAAATGGCATTTTTAAAAAGATATTTGCTGAAGAACATCAACTAGAAATTGAAATTAGCTCCCAAGTTGTAGGTCTTGATCAGAATCAGATATTTGAACTACTGCAAAATAATTTAGAAAAAGATGAGGTGAGATGCGTTACATCTTATGGTGTTCACAAAGATGACTATGTGCTTCTCTTTAATGGTTTAAACTCATTTGATTACTGTTCTTTAGGCCAACAAAAAATGAGCTATTTGAGCCTCTTGTTTGCCTATATAGAGCTCTTTAGGTATAAATTCATGGCATACCCTATTGTGTTGATAGACGACGTTTCAGGGGAGCTGGATAAGTTCCGTTGGAAGAAGTTAGTAGAGTTTTTGGAGCATAGCGAATTCCAAGTTCTGATAACGACTGCCAACGAAAAATTCAAAGAAGAATTAGAACAAATTCAAAATGCCAAGAAGATCTATGTGGAGTCCGGAAGGATTTCTTAATCTTCCTAGCGAAAGAATTACTAACGGACTATGGGAGTTCTTTTGGAAAATCAAGAATCGATTTCAAAAGTCGGCGCAAAATATGAAGCCGATCAAATTAAAGTTTTAGAAGGTTTAGAAGCCGTTAGAAAACGTCCTGGTATGTATATCGGTGATACTTCTAACCGTGGTCTTCATCATTGTGTTTATGAGATTGTAGATAATGCAGTTGATGAAGCACTTGCCGGTTTCTGTAGCGAAATTAAAGTGATTATTCACGTGGATAACTCAGTCACTGTTGTAGATGACGGTCGAGGAATTCCTGTTGGTATGCACCCCACTGAGAAAATCTCTGCAGCTGAACTTGTTTACACAAAGCTTCATGCTGGTGGAAAATTTAACGAAGAAGGTTCTGCTTATAAAGTTTCTGGTGGATTACATGGGGTTGGGGCTGCTGTTGTTAATGCTCTTTCCAAATATGTAAAACTAGAAATTAAAAAAGATGGAAAGTTATATGAGGTTAATTTTAAGCACGGTGTAACTGTCGAACCTTTAAAACAAACAGGAACGTTAGACAAAGCCGAAAAAAATGGAACTGCAGTTACATTTAAACCAGATAATGAAATCTTCGAAGTTCATGAATTTAACTATGACACTTTAGCAAAACGTTTTAGAGAAATGGCCTACTTGAATAAAGGGTTGAAAATTACTCTTAAAGACGAAAGAGGCGATGATAAAAAAGATACCTTTCATTACGAAGGTGGACTTGTTGAATTCGTAGAATATTTAAACAGAGCTAAAACACCAATACATAAGAAGCCTATTTATATTTTTTCTTCGAAAGAAGACTATGAAGTTGAAATAGCTATGCAGTGGACTGACTCGTATAACGAGGTTTTGTCTGGGTATGCTAATGCCATTTCGACACCTGAAGGTGGAACACATATTTCAGGTTTTAAAACTGCTATTACGAGACAATTAAACTCTTGGGCTAAAGATAGTGGATTAACTAAGAATGTTAAACTTAGTTTAACAGGTGACGATATGAGAGAAGGTTTAACGGCCATTATCTCAGTAAAGCTTCCTGAACTTCAATTTGAAGGGCAAACAAAATCTAAACTTGGTAACTCTGAAGTTGAAGGTATTGTTAATTCACTCGTAGGCGATGGACTTAAAACTTATTTAGAAGAAAATCCTGATACGGCAAAAGTCATTGTTAGAAAGTCATTAGATGCAGCTGCGGCAAGAGAAGCAGCTCGTAGAGCCAGAGAATTAACAAGACGTAAATCAGTTCTTGATAGTGGTGGTCTTCCGGGTAAAATGGCTGATTGCCAGGAAAAAGATCCAGCAAAATGCGAAATCTATATTGTGGAAGGTGACTCGGCGGGAGGTTCCGCCAAGCAGGGTCGTGATCGTAAGACACAGGCTATTCTTCCTCTTCGTGGTAAAGTCTTAAACGTTGAAAAAGCTCGTTACGATAAAATGTTAGCTAACAACGAAATCAAGATGCTTACGCAGGCTTTAGGTACAAGTATTGGTAAAGCCAATTTTGATATCTCTAAGCTTCGTTATCATAAAGTCATCATCATGACCGATGCGGACGTCGATGGGTCGCATATTCGTACCCTACTCTTAACTTTATTTTACAGACAATTTCCTGATCTTATTGAGCAGGGTTTTGTTTATATCGCTCAGCCACCTCTCTATAGATACAAGAAAGGTAAGACTGAAAAGTACTTAAAAGACGATGCTGAACTTGAAGCATTCTTGGTAACTAATACTGTTAGTGAAGCAAAAATAAATGTTGATGGTGATTCTATTGACGCTGAAACGGCAAAACAGATTGTTAACAGATATTCTAGTTATTTTAATATTCTTAAGTCTTATGATGTTCATTTTGACCTTCATTTATTAAGAAGAATTATTGAACATTCAAATTTAACTACCGAAGTTCTAAAAGACGAAAGTAAATTAAAGACAGAACTAGCTACTTTATCTGAACATTTTAAGAAACTAGAAGCTGAAACACTTAGGTCTTATTCATTTGAAATTGAAGATGATCTTGAACACCAGTGTAAATTGATAAGAGTTGTTGTTAAGACTGCTGCGAGAACTAAGAAATTTAAACTTACGAGTTATTTCTTTTCTTCACCTGAGTATGCTGATCTTCATAATAACTACGATGGTATTAAAAAGTACTATTATGCAAAATTTGATATTGAAAAAGATAAGATGGAAAAAAGGGATTTTGAAAACCTTGAAGAATTTGCTGAATTCGTTGTAACTGAGGGTCGTCAAGGCGCTTATATTCAACGTTATAAGGGACTAGGTGAAATGAATCCTGAGCAGCTTCTCGATACAACAATGTCTCGTAAAAATAGAACACTTCTACAAGTGACTATTGAAGACACAATCGAAGCCGATCAAGTTTTTTCTGTTCTCATGGGAGATCAGGTTGAACCACGTCGTGAATTTGTTGAGAAGAATGCTCTTAATGTTAGAAACTTAGACGTTTAAGGAAGAATAGATGGCTGACGATAATACACCTGTTGATCACGGAAATATTGAACCTGTAGCGATTCAGGATGAAATGCGTAACTGTTATTTAGATTATGCTATGTCGGTTATTATTGGCCGCGCTCTTCCTGATGTTAGAGATGGAATGAAGCCAGTGCATAGAAGATCTCTCTATGCCATGCATGCCAATGGTAACTATCATAATAAACCATATTTAAAATCAGCCAGAATTGTTGGTGATGTAATTGGTAAGTATCACCCACACGGTGATACTGCTGTTTACGGTACAATTGTTAGACTAGCTCAGCCGTTCTCAATGAGGTATCCGCTAGTTGATGGTCAGGGTAACTTTGGTTCTATCGATGGTGATAGTGCTGCCGCCATGAGATATACAGAAATTCGATTAAAGAAACTCTCTGAAGAGATGATGAAGGATCTTGATAAGGAAACTGTTGATTGGCAGCCAAACTTTGATGAATCTTTAAAAGAACCAAAAGTGCTACCTTCAAGAGTTCCAAACTTATTGATTAACGGAACTGCAGGTATTGCTGTTGGTATGGCCACAAACATACCTCCTCACAACTTAACTGAGATTATGAATGCTCTTCTAGTTCTTTTAGATGATCGTAATACATCTGTTGATGATTTAATGAAAATTGTAACGGGCCCTGATTTTCCTACTGCAGGATTTATTCATGGAACAGAAGGAATTAAATCTGCCTATAAAACAGGTAGAGGTATTATTCAGATCAGAGCAAAAACTGATATTGAAGAATTTGGTAGAGACAGAGAAAGAATTGTTATTACTGAACTTCCATACCAAGTTAATAAAGCAAAACTAATTGAGAAAGTTGCTGATCTAGTTAATGGAAAAGCTCTAACAGGAATTTCAGATATTAGAGATGAGTCAAGTCATCTTGGTATTCGCGTGGCCATTGATCTTAAGAAAGGTGAAATAGCTAACGTTATTTTAAATAGACTCTATAAACAAACTCAGCTCCAAACATCTTTTGGGATTATCTTCTTATCAATTAAGAATAGTTCACCAAAAGTAATGGATCTAAGAGAACAACTTGATTCTTTTATCGATCACAGGCGTGAAGTTGTTATTCGTAGAACTGTTTATGAATTAAAGAAAGCAAAAGAAAGAGCACATATTTTAGAAGGCTTAAAAACAGCTGTTGAAAATATTGATGCAATTGTTGAGTTGATCAAGAAATCAGAAGGTCCTCAACAAGCTAAAGCTTCACTAATAAGTAAGTACACACTCTCAGCTATTCAAGCTCAAGCAATCTTGGACATGCGTCTACAAAGATTAACGGGTCTTGAGCGTGATAAAATTATTAAAGATCATGCTGAGATCATGGCAGAAATTACTCGCTTACAAGGTATTTTAGATTCTGAAGATTTAATTATTGGAATTATTAGAGATGAGTTCAATGAGATCTTAGAAGCTTATGGAGATGAGAGAAGAACTCAGATCGTTGCAGCGGCTGATGAGATTCAAATTGAAGATCTTGTTAAACAAGAAGAAGTTATCGTTACTGTAACTCACAAGGGTTATATCAAACGTATGGCCCTTGATACTTACAAGACTCAGAAGCGTGGTGGTACCGGTGTTAAAGGTGCAGCTTCAGCTGATGATGACTTCTTTACTTCTATCTTTACAGCTAATACGCATTCAACACTTCTCTTTTTTACTAGTAGGGGAACTGTTTTCTCTAAGAAAGTTTATACAATTCCAGAAGGGACAAGAACCAATAAGGGACGTAATGTTGCGAACCTTATCCAGATTCCTTCAGGTGAGAAGATTAAAGAGATCTTATGCATTCCTTCCGATGACCAATTAGAAGGTAAATATTTGATGTTCGCTACTGAAGGCGGAATTGTTAAGAAGACTAACCTCTCTGATTATAAAAAGATAAAACAAAGTGGTCTTAAATCTATCAAGATTGTTGATGGAGATTCGCTTCTTACTGTTAGAGTTACCGACGGATCTAAAGATGTTCTTCTTTGCTCAAATGGTGGAAAGATCATCAGGTTTGCAGAAACTGATTGCCGCCCTATGGGAAGAGTCTCTCAAGGTGTTAAAGGGATTAATATCGGTGCTGATGAGAGAATTATCGGTATGGAAATTATCGATGATAATGTTGAAATTCTATCAATCACTGAAAATGGTTACGGGAAAAGAACAAGTTCTTCACAATACAGAAAGCAGACGAGAGGCGGAAAAGGTATTCTCGCTATGCGCTTAACTGAAAAGAACGGAGAGATTAGAGATATTAAACCTGTTTCTGATAAAGATGATCTCATGATCATTACTGATCAAGGGCAAGTTATCCGTACTAAAATTTCGGGCATTTCCTTAATGGGTAGAGCTACTCAAGGTGTCAGAATTATCAAGCTCAAGACTGGTGAAAAAGTTGTTGCTGTTGAAAAGATAGTCGACCCAGATGATGAAGTGGATGTATCTACTGAAGAGTAAGCTTCTTTTATTAGGAAGCTTACTTCTACTTTGCTCCTGTGATTTTACACCAACGATCAATAAAGAGATCGTTGAAGCTCAGGAGTACCTTCTTGTTCAGAAGTACGAAAAATCTATTGCAAAATATAAGCAGATTATAGAAAAAAACCCCAATAATGAATTGAAGGTTAAGATATATTATCAGCTTGGCGAAATATACAGTACCAATTTAGGTCAAAATAAACTGGCTATTGATTTTTTTAATAAAGTAAAAGACTTAACTGAAGATCCGCTTTTCTTGGTTAAATCTGAAGAAAGAATTGGTGAAATAGCCTTTAACTTCTCTAAGAACTTTAAGACAAGTTTCGATTCTTATAAAAACTTATCTAAATTCACTCCTAAATTAACTAACTTTGATCTCTATCAATTCCGTATGGCCATCTCAGCATTTAAGTTGAGTAATCGACAAGATGCCAAAACAATTTTTGAACAGATACAAAAAAATAGAAATCATAAGTTCTTTGTGGATTCCTTTTATTACCTCGGACTGGTTTTCTTTCAGGAAAAAAAATGGAAGAGATCACTTATCTATTTAAAAGAATACATAAAAAGAGAGAATAGAAGAGAACTTGTGGTCCAAGCAAAGTTCATCTTAGCCAATATTTATGAGTCCATGGAAGAATTAAAGACTGCATACGATTTGTACTATTCTATTTTAGGAAAGTATCCCAATACACAGGTAGTCCAAAATAGGCTCAATAGTATCTACTCAAGAAGAATTGCGAGAAAGAGATAGATGAGACAGCCAAAGATAAAAGACTCCTGGCTTAAGATCTTGGGCCTAAGCCTAAGCCTTCCAAGCTTGATATTTTTTTGTGGCTGGCTTATGCATTATGCAACTAGTCATGGATATGTCTCTAAACCTGTGGGACTAATACTTTTCCTTGCCGTAATTTTTAATACGTTCTATTTAATGATTCGATATGCAATTAACAAAAAAAATTAATCTCAAATTATTTATTCCTCTCACTCTTGGCTTTACATGTGTGGCATTGTTTTTTGCACAGAGCCAATTGGAGATCTATGTAATACTCGGAGTTTACGGTGCTACACTTTTAAATCTTGGAATGTTACTAAGCGTTATCTCAAAAATAATTTTAATCGGCACTTCTGTTGAGCCTGTTAAGTATTCTAAGATTATGCTGGCGATAACTTTTATCGGAAAAATGGCTGTCATCTTTTTGGCCCTAAGTTTGGGTGTACATTTTATGGAAAAAAGGATAATAATTCCGTTACTTAACTATGTTATTCAGATTTTTGTGCTCGGCGTTTCTTTGAGGCGATCGAAGTAAAACAGGTAATTATGAAAAAATTATTAGCACTAATACTACTTCTAAATACACAAACAGCTGTCGCTTCAAGTGGAGCCTTCACTTGGATTAGCTCGTTACACTTACCCCTAGCAGAACATGTTTCGACAATGATCTTTGTTTCATTCATGTTAGTTGTTGGTGGTTTTATTTATCGCTCTAAGATTTCAAAAGTCTCTAATGTGGTTATTCCTGACAAAGGCATCACATTTAGAAATATGTCTGAGCTTTATGGAAATTTTATATACGGACAGTGTAAAGCAATTCTCGGTGAAGATCAGGCACACAAGTATTTTAGCTTTATCGCAACAACGTTTTTGGTTATTTTAATTTGTAACTTAATTGGTTTAATTCCAGGCTTTCTTCCACCGACAGAGAACTTATCAACTACTCTGGCTTTAGGTATCTTCTCTTTCCTTTATTACAATATCAAAGGAATGAAAGAGCAGGGAGTTGTTAATTACTTAAAGCATTTTGCTGGCCCACTTTGGTACTTAGCAATCTTGATTTTTCCAATTGAGATTATTTCTAATTTTATTAGACCTCTTTCTTTAGCACTAAGGCTTAGATCGAATATGATGGGAGATCACTTAGTTCTTTCTGTCTTCTCTGATCTTGTTCCAATACTTGTTCCAATTGTTTTTATGATTCTTGGAATCTTAGTTAGCTTTATCCAGGCTTATGTTTTTACAGTTTTATCAATGGTTTATATATCGCTTGCAACTCATCACGATCATGATGAAGAGCATGCCCACTAATCTATAGGAGATTTACATGAAAAAATTATTATTAGTTCTTACAGTTTTCCTTGCTTCATCTGCAGCTATGGCTCAAGACGGAAGTACTCCATTTTTTAATGAATACACAAAAGCGGCATTCTATTTTCTTGCTGTTGCAATGGCTGCTATTGGTGGTACTCGTGCTCAGTCTGCTGCTGCATCTGTAGCTCTTGACGGTATGGCTCGTAACCCAGCTGCTGCTGATAAGCTATTTGTACCAATGATCCTTGGTCTAGCTCTTATGGAATCACTTGTTATTTTTACACTGATTTCTGTTTACCTAATCTAATAAAAATCTTCAGTTCAGAAGAAAAGAGAAGGGCTCCGACTGGAGCCCTTTTTTTATGCCTAATCTTTAAGTGCTTTTATAGTAATCGTCTTTTCGTTAACTAGTGATGGTGTTGGTAGATTGAGAATTAAGTCATTAAAACTCATTTCTATCTTTACAGTTACCTTGTGATCTCTTCTTCTTAGATCAATATCAAATTGCTTTAAACCAAGGTCTAGTTTTGTTCCAGTATCTACTGTTTTTAAACGATACTGATTTGCCTCTAGTACCTTAGAGAGAACTGTTTTATCTTTTCTCTTAATTAAGACTGTAACTTTGATACCTTCTGGCTTTAAGACAGTCCCCATTACGAAAGCTAGATGCGTTTCATTAAGATAGAACTTTGAAAGAGGTTGCTTTACTGGAGCTAAAATTGAATTCATGTCCAGGAAGTTAAGCTTATAAAGAGCATTGATGTTTAGGGTGTCTCCACTATCTGTAGCTTCAACTTTCTTTTTAGCTAGAATAAGAGCAGGTAGCTCAGAGAGGTCTTCTGCTTTAAGTGAAACCTTACCTTCAGTGTCTAGATCGAAGATTAGGTTTGCCTTAGAACTTTCATTTGTATCTCTAAATTGCACATCAATCTTACTTTCAAATAGTTTTGCCACGACTTCATAAGGAATTTGTATTGTTCTAGTACAGGCATAGCTTTCTGTTCTATATCTAGTTACGTCTCTACAAACGTATTCTTGATAAGGAATGTCTTCACAGACTTGTCTGCTAGGAACCCAGTCGCATTGTCTTCTTGTTGTATTGTGACACACACGATCGTTGTAAGGAACATTTCTACATCTTCTTACTGGAGGCTTGTCTCTGCAGACTTCACGTGAAGGAAGATTTCTACATCTTTCAGTTCCATTTGGAAGGGTACGACACTGACGACGGCCAGGTACTGTTCTGCAAGATCGGCCGCCACCTGAATTGCTACACTCTTCACGGTATCTAGTGACATTACGACAAACTCGATCGTTCACGTTTCGGCAGTCATTGTAACCAGGGACAGATCTACATTGAGTTCTATAACGCGTCTCATTGCCGCAAACATTTTCCGTGTAAGGGATCTCACGAGTACAGGTATCATCTACCTCTTCTTGCCGATAGCGAGTCTCCATCTTCTTATTATCAAGCTCTAAGGACTCAAACTGCTGCCCTTCATAAAGAATCTCTTTAGTGCTCTCAGCACTTGCAGTAAAACTTAAAAGTAAAAGTAGTACTGGAATCAATTTGACCATTTTCTCTCCCTTATAATTAACTTTAATTGTTTTCACGTTATCACGTGCAAATTAGCAACCATGACACAGAGTTTCACCTTTACTGAAAAAATAACAACTTAGCTAAATGCCTAAAATAATTAAATGCCACCAGTGTCTAAGTGGCCTTTTTTAGCACAGGGCCCAATTTACTTGTCCTTAGGGGGATTTAGCGATATTTCTAGCTTGATGGATAATTCAACAACGCAAGGCGAAAAAGACATTTATTATATGCGCTTAGCTCTTAGAGAAGCTGAAAAAGGTTTTGGTAGGACTTCGCCCAATCCACTCGTTGGTTCGATTATTGTTAAAGAAGAAAAGATTATAGGAAGTGGTTTTCATAGTAAAAGCGGAATGGATCATGCAGAAGTTGAGGCCATAAAAAGCTGTAAAACTTCTCTTGAGGGATCGACTCTCTACTGTACTCTTGAGCCATGTTGTCATCAGTCTAAAAGAACACCTCCATGTGTTCCTCTGATAATTAAATCTAAGATTGCTAGAGTTGTAATCGCAAACCTAGATGTAAATCCAGAAGTTAAAGGTAGAGGTATTGAGCTTCTAAGATCAGCTGGAATTGAGGTCGTGACTGAAGTTTTAGAAGAGGAATGTCTAAAGCTTAATGAAGTCTTTTTTTATCATATTGTTAGTAAAAAGCCGTTTGTTCATTTAAAAGCTGCTGTATCAATTGATGGAAAAATTTGTACGAAAACTGGTGATAGTAAATGGATAACGAATGAAGAAAGCAGAACTGAGTCACACTTTCTTAGGATGACTTATGATGCTGTCTTGATTGGTAGAAATACCCTTAATGAAGATAATCCTAAATTGAACATTAGAATGGGCATCAAAAATAAGAGTAAAATTCCTAAGAGGATTATCTTAGGAAACCCTCAAAAATACGCTTGGGATTCTTATTTATTAAACAACAATATTGAACTTAATATCTATGTAACTCAATTAAAAGATTATGAAAGTCTAGAAGAAGCCAAAAAAGAGATCATTAATAAAGGCAATATTATATTTTTTGAATCATTGGATAAGCTTCAAGATTCTCTTTATGAAATTGGCATAAGCTCTTACCTTGTTGAAGGTGGAAGCGAGGTTTTATCAAGTTTTCTCAATGAAAAGATTTATAATAAGATAACTCTTTTTCAAGCTCCTATTCTAGTCGGAAATGGTAAATCCTTTTTTAATAGTGAAACAGATACAATCTCTGAAGCGCTTAAGTTCAACTATAAAAAAATTGAAAATGTTAATGGAAACCTTAAAATTGAATTGGGATTATAATGTTCACAGGAATCGTTAAAAAAAT
Organism: uncultured Halobacteriovorax sp.; assembly: GCA_913061265.1. Taxonomy (GTDB): domain Bacteria; phylum Bdellovibrionota; class Bacteriovoracia; order Bacteriovoracales; family Bacteriovoracaceae. Next base: position 408,663 of record CAJXVS010000003.1, read on the forward strand.
TGGAAAGATCGATAGTATTGAATCAAATGCTGAAGGTATCTTTTTAAAAGTGAATGCTGGTGAATTAGCAAAAAAAGCAAATATTGACGACTCCGTTTGTATTAATGGTGTTTGTCAGACTGTAGTTTTAAAAGAAGGAGAAGTTTTAGGCTTTCAAGCAGTAAAAGTTACTTTGGAAAAAACGAATTTTTCAGACTTTAAGATTGGTGATTCTGTAAACCTAGAGTGTTCTTTAACTCCTTCTGATCCTATGGGGGGGCACTTTGTAATGGGCCATGTTAATGGTGTTGCAGAGATAAATGAAATACAAAACTTTGGAAAGAATTATTTTACTTGGTTTAAAACACCAGTTGAACTTCAAAAATATATAGTCCAAGAAGGTAGTGTATCTATTGATGGTGTAAGTCTCACCATTGCGGAGGTTGAAGACTCTTCAAATAGATTTGCGGTCTCTTTAATCCCACATACGTGGGCCAATACAATCTTTCATACTAAGAACATAGGTAGCAAAGTGAATATTGAAGTAGATATCCTTGCTAAATACATAGAAAACTTACTAGAGAAAAGAGAAAACAAGCTCACTCAAAAATTCTTGAATGAGACAGGATTTTAATATGAATAATTTTGATAAGATTGAAGATGCTATTGAAGAAATTAAAAAGGGTAAGATGGTTATTGTTCTTGATGATGAAGATCGTGAGAACGAAGGTGACTTCATAGCTGCTGCTGAACTAGTAACGCCGGAGATGATAAATTTCATGGCAAAAATAGGAAGAGGTTTGATTTGTACTCCCCTCACAAGTGCTGATGCAAAGAGATTGGAGCTCCCTATGATGGTCGAGCAAAACAACTCCTGTCATGAAACAGCTTTTACAGTGAGTATTGATAGCAAAAATAGTGGAACTGGTATTTCAGCTTTTGATAGATCAATAACAATAAAAGAAATGGTAGATATTTCTGTTCCAGCCTCGACATTTTTAAGACCTGGTCATGTTTTTCCTTTGATAGCAAAAGATGGTGGTGTACTTGAGCGTGACGGTCACACGGAAGCTGCAGTTGATTTAGCAAAACTAGCTGGACTTCATCCTATGGGTATTATTTGTGAAGTTATGGCAGAAGATGGGAGCATGGCGAGACGAGATGAGCTCTTTGAAATTGCGAAGAGACATGATCTAAAGATTATAACAATAGATGATCTAAAGAAGTACATCCTAGCCTCGAAAGAAGTAAAACAAGAAGAAGTCATTAACTTTCCTACTGAGTTTGGAGACTTTAATCTTCATTTATTTGAAGACAATCATATCGCCCTAGTTATGGGAGATGTCGCTAAGGAAACAACTTCATTAACAAGAGTTCATAGCGAATGTTTGACTGGAGATGTTTTTGGTTCGAAGAAATGTGATTGCGGAGATCAACTAAAAGAATCAATGAAATTGATTAGTGAAAATGGCTCAGGTATTCTCGTTTACTTAAAGCAAGAAGGAAGAGGAATTGGTCTTAAAAATAAGATTAAGGCCTATAAGTTACAAGAGAGTGGATTAGATACCATCTCGGCTAATGTTGAACTTGGTTTTAATGCGGATGAAAGATCCTATGATATTGCAGGCAAGATGCTACTAAGTTTGGGTGTATTATCTGTTGATCTCTTAACTAACAATCCATTAAAGCTTACTGGGCTTGAGGAATCAGGAGTGAAGGTTAATAAAAGACTTCCTTTAACCTTTGTTCCAAATAAACATAACAAAAATTACATAAATACTAAGATAGAAAAAATGGGCCATCTTTATGATGGTCAAATTTAGGAGTAGATGATGATTAATAAAATAGAAGCTAACTTAAATGGATCAGGTAAGAAATTTGCGATTGTTGTAAGTCGATTTAATGATTTTATTACTTCAAAATTACTTGAAGGCTCTTTAGATTGCTTTAAAAGACACGAAGCTGAAGATATTGATATTGTATGGGCGCCTGGTGCTTTTGAATTACCATTAATTGCCTCAAGAATGGCCAAGACAAAAAATTATGATGCGATCTTAACTTTAGGAGCAGTAATTAGAGGAAGTACACCTCACTTTGACTATGTTTGTAGCGAAGCAGCTAAGGGCGTTTCAAAAGTTAGTTTAGACGAGCAGATTCCGGTTATTTTTGGTGTCTTAACGACTAACACAATTGAGCAGGCCATTGAAAGAGCTGGTACAAAAGCTGGGAATAAGGGCTGGGAAACAGCACTTTCAGCAATTGAAATGGCTAATTTACTAGGAAAAATAGAAGTTTAGTTAGGACTATACTCGCTCATTAAAATAGCACCAGCTGCGGCTGCATTGATATGTTCTACGTTTTCTAAAACGGGAATTTTAATTAGTCCAGTTGATGCTTTTTTAATATTTTCTTCAATACCGTTGCCTTCATTACCAATTACTACAGCAATATTTCCATCTACTTTTTTAATTGAGCGATAGTCAACGGCTCCAGCTTCGTTAGCTGCACTTAAAATTTGATATCCTTTCTTTTTCATAACTTCAAAAGAGTCGATTAAAGACTCTTCTCTGAATAGATTCGCAAAAAAGACATTTCCCATAGAAACACGGATACTTCTTTTTAAAAATGGAGAACAAGACCTCATATCCATTAGTATATTTTTAAATCCAAGGCCAGTTGCACTACGGATGATAGCCCCTACATTTTCTGCATTATCTAAGTTATTCAGAATAAGTGTTTCACCGGAAATCGACTCTAATGATTTGTATCCTGGATGAGAGGCAATTGCGAAGACGCCTTGATGAAATTTATATCCGACATGTTCAGAAATAAACTTATTGTCTGCAAGATATATAGTTCCAGGAATATCTTGAAAGAAGGTGGGGTTCTGTTTAAAAATAGTTTCTGAGGTTAAAAGCTCTGAAATTTCGAGAATAGAGTTCATCTTTTGAACAATTTTATAGCCTTCTCCAATAATATAGTCGTCCTTATCAATTCCTTTTAGACCAAGAAATTTTCTAATGCGAATATCTGTATGATCCGTAATTAATTCAGGCATTTTTTTAAGAATTTCCCCGTTATACTTTTCTTATTCTTTGAGACCTCTTCAGGAGTACCTTCAGCAACAATATAACCGCCTTCGTCTCCTCCTTCAGGTCCTAGGTCCACAACATAGTCACAAGATTTTACAACATCTAGGTTATGTTCAATAACGACAACGGTATGGCCGTCTTCTACTAATCTATTTATCGCTTTTAAAAGTATCTTAATATCTTGGAAATGAAGGCCTGTAGTAGGTTCGTCTAAAACATAAAGGCACTTTCCACGTGGTCTTTTTGAAAGTTCTCTGGAAAGCTTAAGTCTTTGGGCTTCTCCTCCAGATAAGGTAGTAGCCGGTTGCCCGAGTTTAATATATCCGAGACCAACATCATTTAAGACATCTAATGTTCTTTTGATAGAAGTATGATTTTTAAAAAAATCTGAGCCCTCTTCAATACTCATTCCTAAAATGTCAGAAATATTCTTACCTTTATAGAGAACCGATAAGGTTTCGAGATTGTACCGACTTCCGTTACATTCATTACACGTAATATATACGTCTGGTAAGAAATGCATTTCTATCTTCTTAACACCATTTCCTTCACACTCTTCGCAACGTCCACCTTTTACATTGAAAGAAAAACGTCCGGGTTTATAACCTCTTATCTGTGACTCTTGAGTTTTTGAGAACAAAGTTCTAATACTATCAAATAGTCCAGTGTAGGTCGCTGGGTTTGAGTGAGGAGTTCTTCCGATTGGAGACTGATCAAGTTGTATGACTGACTTAATGTCGGATAACCCTTTTATTGAATGATAATTTTGCTTTTTATAGTTGGCAGCGGAGTTCTTAGTTAAAGCTTTTTTAACTGCTGGAACTAGTACTGAATGGACTAAGGTTGATTTTCCACTACCACTTACACCTGTAATACAAGTTAAGGTGCCTAGAGGTATACTAAGATCAATTTCCTTAAGGTTATTTGCCGTTGCTTTTTTTAGAAATAAGATTTCTTCACTTTCTCTTCGAAATTCAGGAATTTCAATTTCTAATTCCTTATTCAAATACTTTGCCGTTAGTGATTTTGAACTTTTTAAAACATCTTTAAGTTTACCTTCGGAGACAATTTCTCCCCCATGGACTCCTGCGCCAGGGCCCATATCTATTAAGTAATCACAGGCCATCATGGTTTCTTCATCGTGTTCTACAACGATGACAGTATTTCCTAGCTTTTTTAACTCCATTAAAGTTTTTATTAGCTTTTGGTTATCTCTTTGATGGAGTCCGATACTGGGTTCATCTAAGATATATAGGACGCCAGACAATGATGAGCCTATTTGAGTAGCTAATCTAATCCTCTGTCCTTCTCCACCAGACAGTGTAGTAGCACCTCGGTTAAGATTTAAATAACCAAGGCCTACATCGTTTAGGAAAGCTAATCGATTTGAAATCTCTTTCAATAACTTTTCAGCAATAATTTTTTTATTCTTATCTAACTTTAGTTGAGAGAAGAAAGCTACAGACTCTGCTAAAGAGAGTTCAGAGAGGTCCATAATTGTTCGATTATCAATAAAAGTGTTCAATGCAAATTGATTTAATCGTTTCCCTTTGCAAGTCGGGCAACAATCAATGGACATGAATTCCTCTAGATCTTTTCTAACTTTCTCAGATGTAGTCTCTCTGTATTTCTTATTAAGCCATTCAATAATTCCAGGAAAGGGTTTACTAAATTCAAAATGTGAATTTTCACTTTTGAATGAATATTTATAAATCTTGGAAGTTCCTTCAAAAAGAATATCTCTATGCTTTTTTTTAAGTTCTTTTAATGTTGTTCCTGTTTCAATTCCTTCTTCTTTAAAGATACTTTCAACCATCTTTAACAGGAACTTATTCTTCTTTGCTAATGGACTTATGGCACCTTTTAAAACAGGCAGGTTTTCATCAAAAATAATCTTATCAAAATCGAATGTTTTAGATTCACCTAAACCGTTACAGTCTTCACAGGCTCCAATAGGGCTGTTGAATGAAAAAAGCCTAGGTTCAAGATCAGGAAAAACTTCACCTGTTGATGAAATATTTTTTTCTGAGTAAGAAACCATCTTATTTTCGTTAATGATAAAAAATGAAGTTCCATTTCCTAGTTTTAAAACTAATTCGACAGAATCACTGATTCGTTTTCTTGAATCTGGTTTTAGTAAAACTCGATCTACTATTATATAGGACTCTTCCCCTATGGCGCTGAATTCAAAGTCCTCTAAGGAGAAGACTTCATCTTTTGTAAAAATCTTAGAAAAACCCATTGAGAGGAGTTTTGACTGTTCCGCCTTAAAACCTTGTTTTGTAAGGCTAGATGGAAGTTTAAAAAGAATTTGGACCTTTGATCCAGCTTTCTCTTTAAAGACTTCATTTGATATTTGGGTTGGAGAATATGACCTAACCTCTTTTCCAGTAGAAGGATCAAGAAGTGTACCTACTCTAGCATACAAGACCCTTAGGTAGTCGTAGATTTCGGTTATTGTTCCAACTGTTGATCTTGGATTTCTAGAGCTGGTTTTTTGATCAATAGCAATGCTGGGTGAAAGGCCTGTAATAGATTCAACGTCGGGTGGTTGTTGCTGCCCTAAAAATTGTCTCGCATATGAGGAAAGGGATTCTATATATCTTCTTTGGCTCTCAACATATAAAGTATCAAATGCTAGAGAGGATTTACCACTACCGGATGGACCAGTAACAACAATCAATTCCCCCTTTGGAATTATGCAATTAACAGCTTTTAAATTATGAACATTCGCTTTAGTTACTATTATTTTATCTATACTCATTTCAAACCAACATTTTCTAAGGCAAGTTTTAACGTATAAAGTGTGCCTAGATAGTTAGCCTTATCTTTACCATATAAATCAAACGCCGTCCCATGGTCAGGGCTTAGTCTAAGGAAAGGTAAGCCTAAAGTTATGTTCACAGCTTGTAAGCCTGAAAGGGCTTTAAAAGGAGCTAGACCTTGATCATGTTGAGAACAAATAAGACAAGTTGTCATAGGTCTATCTCTAGAGTCTAAGAATAATGTATCTCCAGATATAGGACCTTTAAATTCTAGGGATGATTTCTCTCGAAGCGCTTGTATTGTATCTCTCAGAAGGCTGTCTGCATTCCCTAAAAGTCCATCTTCACCACAATGGGGATTGACTCCAGAAAATAGGAATTCTTTGAACCTAAAAAAAGGGTTCTTAGAGAGCACTTCTACCTTGCTTGTAATAAGTTCTGAATCAATACTTTTCTCAACCTCTTCAAGCTGAATATGCTCTGTCAGAAGGGCCATAAAACGATTTTCAGACTTAAAAAGCATAACAGGTGTTCGGTCTATATATTTCTTTCTAAAATAGTCAGTGTGGCCAGTAAATGTAATACCATTATTTTTTAATGAATTTTTGGTTGTAGGTAGAGTTAGTAAGACATCACCTGCCTTGGTACATTTTTCAGCTTCTACTAAGGAGTTAAAAGACTGACTACTACATTCCTTGATATTTAAGAGAGTAATTTTCAAAATAGAGTTAGATATTTTTATTGTATCTGTACTGAAAGAGTAATTCATTTTCATCAAAGATAAGAATTTTTCGAGCGTTTCTTTATAAGTGAACAATCGAATTTTGCTTTGATCTTTCTTTTCTAAGGTTAAAAATGACTTGATGAAAACTTCAAGGCCAATAGAATCTTCATGACCTTGAGAAACATTAATAATATTCATTAGAAAAAATACTTAACGTAATGCTTATTTACTTCACGCTTAAACCAAAGTTCTCTAATTCCGCCTGCTAACTTAGAAAAGAGGCGGTTCTGAATTCTTGGTTTTGATCTTTGGTATATTTCAGATTCGATCACATCTTTCTTTTTTACAAAGAAAGAATGATATTCAGATCCAATAAGAACCGGTTTTGTGAACTCACCTTCATTTGTATCTTTAAGAGCGGATTTTATCTTTTTGCTCAAGCTATCTTGAGAGATGTCTGCAAACATTTCGGTAGAAACTTTAGAGTACTCATTAGGTAAATTACCGTCAGCTTGAAAAGTCTTCAAGACGGAAGGGAATTTCCTTAGCATACCTTTTTTAAAAAATTTCTTATTTAAAGAAAAATCTACTAGTGAGTATTTAAATGAGAGAGTTTTATTATTTCGATTTTCTTTGTAAAAAGCATTCTTAACTTCTTGCTCTGTTACACTAATAAGGGGACGAATAACCCTTTCGTTAAAAATGTTAAACTCATAAGTTTCTCTAACAAGTTCAAAATACTCGTCAAAAGTAACATTGTTAGAATTTAGAAACTCTAATAATCGATCACGATTTAAACCTAACCTTCTTTCTGTCTCTTTAATTTGTGCTTCTACTTGTTCATCAGAAACGACATAACCCATTTCGCCGAGCTTATCTCTAATAATTTGTCTTTGAATTAAGAGCTGTACTACTTCTTCGTCAGAAAATTTTTCTTTATAAAAAATCAATGGAGAGATATTTCGTCTTGGACCAAGACTACCCTTAACTCTTTTAACTTGAGAGAGAGTTATGATTTTATTGTCGACCACTGCAATAATTTTATCGAGCAGTTTTGCTTCAACATTAAAATTTAAAATGAGAGTAAAAATTAATAAAGTCTTGAAATTCAAGAATACCTCCAAAGCATTGCTTAGAGACAACTTTTCTATAAAAGACTAGGTTTTACAAGGCTATTTCTTAATAACCGAGTAATCGTTGAGAACTTTCTTATTTATATCAATTTTGGCGCTTTTTCTCATACCTGAGAAGTAATCTTCTAGGATCTTATCTCTCTTTTGATCATAAACAACTTTCTTATAGAGGGCCGTGTTAATTGACTTGATGTCCTTAACCGCCAAGATCTTGATAATATGGTAACCAAATTGAGTTCTAACAGGTGGCGTAATAGTATTAGGCCTCTTACCTTTAATTGCTTCGAAATACTCAGGAGCTAAACGGATTGCAGGTTGAAATCCCATGTCTCCCCCGTTTGGAGCTGTACTACTTTGAGAGTATTTATTGGCAAACTCTGAGAATTTCTCAGGAGTCTTTTTTAGAATAGTATATTTTTCTAAAGCTTTTTGTTGTGCAGCCATCACTTCATCTTTTTCAGGAGCTGCTTTAGTTCTAAAAAGGATATGAGCTGTTCTGTATTCAGGGTTACTCTTGTAGTAAGATTCAACTTCCGAATCCGAAACTTTAATCTCAGCAAGTTTTCCCTCTAGGTCCATTGAAATTTGCGCATGATAAAGCACTTCTTCCATCTTACGCCTTACAACAGGGTCATTATCTAACTTTGCTTTCTTTGCTTTTCTAATTCCGAGTTCACGGTTAATTATATCATTAAGTACCTTTTCTTTTGTTACTGGTTTATCACTAACAAAGAGAAGGTTTTGTCTAAATTCTTGATCAAATAGACTTTTAAGAATCTTAGTTCCATTTACGGTTGCAATGACTGGATCCTTAGCGGCAACAGCAGTTAAAGAAAGCATTAGAAATGTAAGTATTATTCCGGACTTGGTATTCATAAAAAATTCCTCTATTAGTTCTTTTTAAAAATTATACCATTTTACGCAAAAGGTGCTACGTAAAAACGCTAGGATGGAAGAATTTGCTCAGCAATATTTTTAGAGAACTCGTAAAGCCCTTCAAGACTGACTTTTTCTTTTGCCTGATAGAAAACTTTATAATCTGGACTAAATTTATAGGTCTTTGGCCTACTTAAAAAGTAGTCTAGCATTTTAGTCTTAATGCTGCTTTCCTTATCTAGGAAACTCTTTTCAAAAGTTATATTAATATCAAAACCAGCTACGTTGATCGATTTAATCCCAAAGCCCTTTAGGACAATTCTAGATTTCAAAAGAAGACCCAGGTTCTCAAACTCGGCGGGTGATGGCCCAAAGAGTTCTTGAACTTCATCGACAAGATCGGTGAGTTCTTCTTCACTATTGGAATTTGATAAAAGCTTGTAGTACTTAAGTCTTGTCGGCCCATCTTCAATATAAAAGTTTGGAATATAGCAGGAGAATGGAGTTGAAACTTCAACTTTAGAGTGAACAGAACTCTCTTCACCTTTTAGTTCACCTATAGCCTCTTTAAGGAGTTCCATATAAAGCTCAAGACCAACGGCCTCGAGGTGTCCACTTTGATTTGCACCTAGAACTTCACCAGCTCCTCTAATCTCTAAATCCGCAGAAGCTATATGAAAACCAGAGCCAATGTCAGCATAGGTTTGCATAGCTTTCAGTCTTTTTTCTGCAACAGGTGTTAAAGCTCTGTCTTGAGGTACAAGAAAATAAGCATAAGCTTTTTTCTCTGAGCGTCCGATTCTTCCCCTTAATTGATGAAGCTGACTTAACCCAAAAGTATCGGCTCTATCAATAATCATTGTATTTGCGTTTGGAATGTCGATACCAGACTCAATAATGGTAGTGGAAATGAGAATTTGATATTTACCCTCATAAAAACTGGTTATTCTACTTTCAAGATCTTTTTCACTCATTTGGCCATGAGCAAACATAATCTTAGCCTCGGGCACGAGTTCGCGAATCTTTGCAGTGAACTGTTCTATATCGTGAACTTTATTGTGTACGATAAAAACCTGACCACCTCTAGATAACTCTTTCTTGATAGCTGCTTGAATCGTTTGCGTATCATCTTTAATAATATAGGTCTTGATGGATTGTCTTTTTGGTGGAGGTGTCTTAATTAACGAAAGATCTCTCAGACCGAGAAAAGCCATCTGTAATGTTCTTGGAATTGGCGTTGCAGTAAGTGTTAAAAAATCAACAGTTGCTTTAAGCGTTTTTAATTTTTCTTTATGCCCAACACCAAACCTTTGCTCTTCATCGACAATGACTAACCCAAGATCTTTATACTCAATTGTCGATGAGAGAAGTTTATGAGTCCCAATTATTATGTCAATCTTTCCCGTTTTTAGTTTCTCTTTAATCTCCTTAACTTCTTTGGGTGTCTTAAATCTAGACAAAAAATCTATTCGAAGAGGAAACTCGGAAAAACGTTTTACGAAACTATTAAAATGTTGGAGCGCCAAAATTGTTGTAGGAACAAGTACTGCAACTTGTTTTTTATCGAGAGCAGCGAGGAAAGCCGCTCTCATGGCAATCTCTGTTTTTCCAAATCCCACATCACCACAAACTAGGTGATCCATTGGTGCAGGTTTTCTCATAGAGGTTATAACGGCATCAGTTGCCGAACGTTGATCAGGAGTTTCTTCAAAAGGAAATGCTAGTTCGAATTCATTATAATAATGATCTGGCTCAGAGTATGAATGAGCTTTTTGTGTTTGTCTTTCAGCTTGTAGTTTAAGCAGGTCAAAGGCTAATCTTTTAGCTGATTCCTTTGCTCGTTTTTTGGTCTGACTAAACTTGGCAGATCTAAGGTTTCCAAGCGAACAGCCCGCTGTTGAATCAGCATGTTTTTGGATAAGGCTAATCTTGTATACAGGGACGTAAACCTTATCTTTACTTGCGTATTCAATAACTAAGAAATCATTCTTAATGCCGCCAGCTTCCATCGACTCGAGGCCTAGGTACTTACCTAAGCCATGCTCAGAGTGAATGACATAATCATTCTTCTTTAAAGTAGCAATCTGTTCCGCGAATAAGTCGGGATTAAAGTTTGTCTGCTTCTGTGTCTTCTTTCTTTTTACTGAAAAAAGATCACCCTCACTTAAAACGAGGAGTTTTTCGGAGCTATAAAAGAAACCGTTACTAATATAAGAGTCTATAAAACTAACGCGCTCTAATAGATTTCTATTAAGATCAAAAGTCTCTATGAGGTAATCAATTTCTTTCTTTGCACTTTTCGTTTTTGTAGAGATGAGAATTTTACCACTATGTTTAAACTCATCTGATAGAAACTCAAAAATAAGTTTTAGGTTTTCTTTCTTACTATCTTTTAGACCAATTGATCTTTTTAGATACATTGGTGTGGGTTCAATGCTTAGGGACATCTTATTCGAGATGTCTTCGATCTCACTGAACTCTAAGTCTTCCGCAAGGATAGCCTTCTTATTAGAGAGGTTTGCTAGGTCTTCGAAATAAAAACAATGAGGAGCAGGTGAAATATTATCACTTTCAAGGTCATTTAATTGAGAGTCATATTCAACTCTAAGTGATTCTGCTAGTTCTGATTGGTTTAGATCAATCTCCCTACTTTTATAAAATATAGGAATAAAGTTTGAATTAAAGTAGTCAAATAGTGAGCATGTTTCATCTTCGTTGAAAAACAACGGAAAAAACCTTGAGTAATTATTAAAAAGGTTTCCATCATTTAACTCTTGAAAAATATTCTTCCTATATTCAAAACGTAGTTTGAATTTTGGGCCTGGCATTGGAACGTTATTTCTTAAATTAGTTGAATAAGGAGTCTTCGAAAGAATACCTGTTGAAGGGCCAATTAGAATTTCATCAAGCTCAATGTCTTTTATACTTTTTTGAGTTTCTAAATCAATCTGAGAGATTTTTTCAATGAGTTCATCAAAGTAATTAAATCTTACGGCTAACCCTGATGATGTAAAAATATCAAAAACTTCACCTTTTTTTGAAAATGTTCCAGGTTCTTCTACAGTAATTGATGAGCTATAGCCGAGGGATACTAGTTTTTTAGACAACTCATGGGGCGAAATGATGTCTTCTTTTTGGATGAGGAACTGATTTTCAATAAAAAATGTTTTAGGAGGAAGCTTTGATAGCGCTCCGCGCACACTACAAACCACAAGATCTGGAGAATTCTTTGAAACTAATTTCTCTAAGATTGAAAATTTTCTGCGAAGCATAAAGTCCGAAGAAATAAATTGCTGATATGGGCTAAGTTCATCTTCTGGGAAAACTTCAATATTGAGAGCCGGATTTGAATCTTCTAAAGCTTCACCAACTTGCTCTGCACAATCTTGGGTGGGGCAAATCAAAATGCCCGGAAAGCCTTTTAATGCCCCCTCTTGCTTGATATCGCCAAGAATAAAACTAAACTGAGATTCATTTAGACCGCTAATCCTTAGATTTTCGTTCTGAGAATTGACCCATTGAGAAATTTTTTCATTGATGTGAACGAAGTGTGTCATAGCAGTTTAACTTTTTTTCCCAAAAATAAATCTTTATAAGCTTAAAAAAGATTAATTCAAAATGTTTTCAAGTGGTTGTCATTTTTGTAATCTTAGACCACTTAATTGTATACGACTTTTATAGAGGAGAGAACTGAGATGTCATCTCATAACCTCGACGTGTATATGCCGATTCTAATTTTAATTGGAATTGGTATTGCGTTGGTATTTGGCGCCATTTTATTTGGCAAACTAATTAGACCCCACAACCCGAGTAGGCTTAAAGAACAAGCTTATGAATGTGGAGAGGATCCGGTAGGTGTTGCCTGGTCTAACTTTAATGTGCGCTTTTATGTAGTTTCACTAATCTTCATCATCTTTGATGTTGAGAGTGCGCTAATGTTTCCAGTCGCAAGTGTCTTCAAGAAATTTAACGAAATAGGAAGAGGTGGAATTATACTTTGCACTTTTATCGTATTCGTAATGATTCTTGTTTCGGGCGTAATTTATTGCTGGAGAAAAGGTGACCTCGATTGGGTCAAGAGTTTTCATCTCAACCTTGATGAGAGCAGTGAGAAAAATACTCAGGAGGCTTCATGAACGAAGGCTTAATTTCTTTTCTTTCTCAGTTTGATGGACATAAAGCATTTGTAAAAATGATTTCCGATTTTGCTGGGACAGATGCAACTTCTACAATCTCATTTTTTATATACTTAGCAGCTTGTTTAGCAGTTGTCGGTGTTATGGCAACAATCGGTGGGCTTGGGACTTATGCTGAAAGAAAGATTTCAGCAGATTTACAAGCAAGGCAAGGACCGAACAGAGTTGGTCCTTTTGGTCTTCTTCAAATGTTAGCTGATGGTGTGAAGATGATTCTTAAGGAAGACATCATTCCTTCCGCTGCAGATAAGCCGATGTTTATTATGGCACCTATGCTTTGTATTGTTGGTGTTTTTGGAAGTTTGGCTGTTGTTCCCTTTTCAAGTGGATTTATCCTTTCAGATTTAAATGTGGGTGTTTTCTATCTATTAGGAATATCTAGTCTTGTGGGCGTAGGTATCTTTATTGGTGGTTATAGTTCTAACTCTAAGTGGTCAATGCTTGGTGGGATGAGAGGAGCCTCTCAGATTATCAGTTATGAAATACCAGTTACACTATCTATTATTGCTATTGTTGTTCTATCAGGTGGAATGAGTTTTGGTACATTAATCGGTGGACAAGGTGGTTTTCCTCACGAGTGGTACATCCTTCACAATCCTTTTACCTTTATAGCGTTCTTTGTCTATTTTATTGGAGCTCTCGCAGAAACGAACAGAGCTCCATTTGATTTACCAGAAGCGGAATCAGAATTAGTTTCTGGTTACCATACTGAATATACCGGAATGCGTTTTGCATTCTTTGCATTAGCCGAATACATCGAAGTCTTTGTTGTTTGTGGTGTTGCAGCGGCATTATTCTTTGGTGGATGGAAAGTTCCTTTTGACTTAGGAACTGGGGAAGCATTCTCAGCTCTTCCTCCAATTATTGCTAAAAATATCGGACAAATTCTTCAGTTAGGCTCATTTTTTACTAAAACACTTCTCCTTTATTATGTTGTGATTTGGATTAGATGGACTTTACCAAGGTTAAGAGTGGATCAGCTTATGACTCTTTGCTGGAAGTATTTAACTCCTATCGCTTTATTTAATTTAATAATGATTGCAGTTTGGGCCTACGCATTTGACGGAAAAAGTATGTTTGAGCTTTTTACTGCAATGGGTTCTGGTTCCACTGGTGGACATTAATTTAGAGGTATTTTGTGTTTGATTCAGTTTTATTTTTATTATCAGCGATCCTCATTGTAGTAGGTAGCTTAGGTGTTCTCTTTATAAAGGAGAATATCATGCATGCCTGCGTTGCTCTTTTAACAGCACTCTTTGGAGTAGCTGGGGCTTACGCTGTTTTAGGAGCGGACTTTCTTGCTGCAACTCAATTGGTTGTTTATGTCGGTGGTGTCGTAATCTTGATGCTTTTCGCTGTTATGTTAACTGGTGGCGGAGCGGCTAACGAGAATAAGTTTGGAATAGAGAAGATCCCTGCTATGGGTAACGTGAAAACTTATATAATTGCCGGTGTAAATGTTTTGGTTATTTCATTAGTCGTTATAAAAATAATGGCCAATGTAATGCAGGACTATAAAGCAGTTGCTCTTCCAGCTTATGAATCAACTGTTGAAAAGCTTGGAACACTATTAGTAACTGATCATGTTTTGGCTTTTGAAGTATCTTCGATTCTTTTACTAGGCGCTCTTGTTGGAGCGGCTGTGATTGCAAGACCAATAGGGAGTACTAAATAATGAATTCAATGTACCCATTTTTATTCTTATCATTTTTTATGTTTGTGATTGGCCTAGGTGTCATGATCGCAAGAAAAAATATTATCGCAATGCTTTTAGGAATTGAATTGATCTTAAATGCGTCGGCTCTTAATTTTGTAACTTATACAAGATTTGTAAATCAAAACTTAGACGGACATATAATGTCCCTCTTTATAATCATTATTGCTGCAGCTGAAGCAGCAGTAGGGTTAGCAATTGTTATTAGATTTTTTCAAGTTAGAGAAAGTATTCACATTGATGATGCAGCTCAACTACAGGCATAGAAGGATTTTATGGATTATACAATAACAACTGTTGCATGGATCGTTTTACTACCATTCTTTGCATTTGTGATTAACGCCTTTATCGTAAAAAAGGTACCCAATGTTGCAGTCGGAATAAGTTGTGCTGCTATTTTTGGTTCTTTCTTACTTTCTGGAAGAATCTTTTTTGATTTTGTTTTTGGAAAGTATTCTGCTGATTATCATGTTCATAAAGTATTCAATTGGTTTGATCTTAATGGTGGTGGCCAAGAATTTGTAATGAAGATGGGAATTTACATCGATAATATGACGGCCATGATGCTTTTTATGGTTACTGGTGTAGCATTTTTGATTCATATCTTTTCAACTTATTACATGAAGGAAGACACAAGATACGGACGTTTCTTCGTTTACATGTCTCTCTTTACTTCAGCTATGCTTGGGCTAGTTCTAAGTGATAACCTGATTTCATTCTTTATCTTTTGGGAATTAATGGGATTTTGTTCATACAGTCTTATTGGTTTCTATTACGAAAAAGAAGATGCTGGAAACGCCAACATCAAGGCCTTTATGACGACAAGGATTGGCGATGTCTTCTTCTTACTCGGTATTTTGGCTATCTACTTTCAGGTAGGATCTTTTACCTTTGTAGATATCTACGCAGCTATATCTTCAGGTATGTTTACCGATGCTACAGTTACTATCTTTGGCTTTGGACTTCCGTTAGCCTTAATCGCGAGCTTAGCGATATTTATGGGAACAATCGGAAAGTCAGCTCAATTTCCTCTTCAAGTTTGGTTGCCAGACGCGATGATGGGGCCAACTCCTTGTTCAGCGTTGATTCATGCAGCGACAATGGTTGCAGCAGGAGTTTATTTATCTTTAAGAATGTTTCCTTTATATGAGATTCATCCTTTTATGCTTCCTTTTATAGCAACAATAGGCGGAATAACAGCTCTTGGAGCGGCTACAATTGCTTTGGTTCAAACAGACTTCAAAGCAGTTTTAGCGTATTCAACTATTTCTCAACTTGGATATATGGTTCTTGGAGTTGGAGTTGGTGCTTATAATGCTGCGTTTATGCACCTAATTACTCACGCAATCTTTAAAGCATGTCTTTTTCTAGCGGCTGGATCAGTAATTCATTCGTTACATGATCACCATACTCATCAACATGTTCAAGAAATGCCTCGAATGGGTGGCTTGAAGAATAAAATGAAATTCACATGGTTTGCTATGTGGTGTTGTACTTTTGCTATTGCAGGAGTTCCATTTTTCTCAGGGTTTGTTTCAAAAGATAGAATTCTAGGTGATGCTTTGGTTATGGCCATGCATAATCCTTACTACTGGTTCCCTGCGACTTTAGGCTTTATCGGAGCTCTATTAACTGCTTTTTACATGTGTAGAATGATGTTCTTAGCCTTTCATGGTGAGCCAAGAGATAAGGATCTTTATGATCATATTCATGAGGAAAAGTTTTCTTGGAACAGAAACCTTCCTCTTCTTATTTTAGCTCTTTTCACCTTAGGTGTTTGGTTTTCAGGATCTTTAACGGGTCAGAAACTAGTAAAAGTAGCTTCTGATAAAGTTGAATGGTTCGACACATTAATTGTTAAGCCAAAAACAGAGAATTTTAAAAACTACCAAAAACAGAACTGGGGACCCGTTGATATTAAAAGTACTATCAGTTTTCCAGTTTCAAAATATGATTCAAACCATGGTCTTAGTGAAGAAGAGGCACATCATGTGCATAGTGTTCACAGCATTGGCGCCATCGCTTCAATCATTATTGCTTTCAGCGGTATCTTTATAGCTTTCATGATGTACATCAGAAAGAGTTGGAATCCAGGCTGGTGGGTAAATACTTTCTCTACTTGGTACAGAGCTCTTCAGAATAAGTATTACTTTGATGATATGTACATCAAGGGAATTATCCAAAAAGGATTGATTCCAGTGAATAACTTTTTAGCCTGGGTTGATATGGGTATTTATGACAAATACGCTATTGATGGTTGGGAAAAGGTTAACCGGTGTGCCTTCACTGTCTCAAAATGGTTCGACAATATCTTCGTCGACACTATTGCAGTAGATGGTACAGGGGCGAGCGTTAGAGCATTCAACGTTATTTTAAGAACTTTTCAGTCAGGGAAGATTCAGTTTTATATCATTATGATTATTCTGGTTCTTTCTAGTTATATTTGGTCATTAGCTTAGTTTTATTAATATAAAGGAGTAGTGCTGTGCACGGTACATCAACATTGTTAAATTGGATTCTTTGGACACCGTTTATAGGAGTAGTAGGAGTAATTCTACTTCCATACCTATTTTCAAAAGATAAGCAGGATAATGTCGTCCGCTGGTGGAGTTTGTTAAACACTATCGGTTCGATGATTTTAGCTGTTGTCTTGTATATGAAGTTCGATACTAGCGTCCCTGGAATGCAGGAACAATTCGCTGTTAATATCGCATGGATTAAGCAATTTAATATCTTCTACTCTTTAGGTGTAGATGGAATTAGTCTGCCAATGATTATGCTTGCGGCCCTCTTGTTCTTCTTATGTATCTTAAGCTCTTGGACAATAACCAAGTCAGTAAAAGGCTACTTCGCTCTTTTTCTAATGCTCCAAGGTACTGTTTATGGAGTCTTCTTAGCCTTAGACTTCTTCCTCTTTTATGTTTACTGGGAAGTAATGCTTCTCCCTATGTTTTTCTTAATTGGAATTTGGGGTGGAGAGAATAGAGAGTATGCTGCTGTTAAGTTTTTCCTTTATACATTCTTTGGATCAATCTTAATGTTAGTTGGTATCATTGCTCTTTATTATGCATCTGGAAAAGGTGTTGATAGTTTCAATATCCTGGCCTTATCTGGTGGTAAGTTTATTGATAATCAGGTTCATATGTTTGGTACGGTCTGGTCCTTTTCAAAAGTTTTCTTTTGGGCCATGTTTATAGGTTTTGCCATTAAGGTTCCGGTCTTCCCGTTCCATACTTGGTTGCCACATGCTCACGTTCAAGCCCCTACTGCAGTTTCCGTTATCCTCGCAGGTGTTCTTCTTAAGATGGGTACTTATGGATTTCTAAGAATTGCTTATCCTATCTTTCCACAAGCTTCAGTTCAGTTCGCTGATTGGATCGCGGTCTTAGGATTGATTAACGTTATCTATGGAGCACTTTGCGCCATGGCTCAAACGGATGTTAAAAAGCTCGTTGCATACTCTTCAGTATCCCATATGGGTTTTGTAATGCTTGGGCTTGCTGCAATGACAGTACATGGAATGAACGGTGCTGTTCTTCAGATGTTTAACCACGGTACTTCAACAGCTATGATGTTCTTATTGATCGGTATTCTTTATGAAAGATCACATCACAGATGGATTGTTAGACCTGATGGAACTAAAGGTTTCGGTGGTCTTTATACTCAATTACCAAAATATTCGATTGTCTTTATCATTGCTATGTTCGCATCAATGGGACTTCCAGGACTTTCAGGATTTATCTCTGAAGCATTAATCTTCCTAGGGATTTACCAGAAGTACACAACGATTACTGTGTTAGCTCTTTTTGGACTACTGATCGGTGCTGCTTACCTTCTTTGGATGTTTAAGAGAATGTTTTTTGGAGAAGTTATCGAAGAATGTAAGTCTTATACGGATATGAATGCCAGAGAGATTTTTTATATGGCCCCACTTTGTGTTGCCGTGATTGTTTTTGGAATTTATCCAACTCCAGTTTTAGATATTATGAAATCAAGCGTAGGACAACTCGTTAGTCTATTAGCTCAATTTCAATAGGAAACTTTATGCAAATGTCATATTTAGCAGCATTAGGTCATTACATTCCAGAGTTAATAGTTTGTATCACTATGGTAGGATTATTAGTTTTGGAAGCCACCTATAGTAAAGATGAGCATGGTAGAGGGCTATTATACTCTGGTGCGATGATTGGTTTATTTATCGCCTTTTGTGTATCTGCAGGATCATTAACAGATCTCCCTCTTCCTATTTTTACAAATTCAGTTGTAATCGATCCTTTTAGCGGATTTTTAAAATGTATTATGATTCTTGGAACAATGGGAGCTATTTACTTATCTTCTCAATCTAAAGATATTTATAATAACTTAAAGGCAGAGTTTGTCATTATGGCGACTGGTGTCCTTATGGGTGGGATGTTATTGGCTTCGGCAAATAATATGCTAATCCTTTATTTGGGAATCGAAACACTTTCTATCTTAAGTTATGCCCTTGCCTCTTTTAGAAAAACAGACGAACGTTCAAGTGAAGCTGGATTAAAATATGCTCTTTATGGCGGTGTTTCTGCAGGAATCATGCTCTTTGGAATGAGTCATATCTTTGGAGTTTTGGGGACTATTCAATTCAGTGAGATTGGACCAGTACTAAATAACTTAACGGCAACTCAGTTATCAATTTTAATACCTTCTTTTCTAATGTTCTTTGCTGGACTTGGTTATAAGTTAGCATGCGCTCCTTTTCATATGTGGACTCCAGATGTGTATGAGGGATCTCCATTACCCGTTACAGCTTTCTTTGCCATTGTTCCAAAAATGGCTGCTCTAGGGGCTTTAACAAGAGTGACCTTTGTCTTTTTTCAAGAACCAGGCTTACTACAAGAAAGCTGGGTAGGTATTATGCAAGTGATTGCAGCCCTTACTATGACTGTTGGAAATGTAGGTGCTATCGGACAGCGATCTGTTAAAAGAATGTTAGCGTACTCTTCAATTGGTCACGCTGGTATGATGATAATGGGCGTTGTAGTTATAAATGAAGTTGGCGCACGTGCCATTCTTTTTTATGGATCAACCTACTTATTTATGACGTTAGTAGCCTTCTTAATCACTTCATTTGTTAATGATAAATACGGAAATGACCACTTTGAAAGGTTTAACGGATTCATCTATAGGTACCCAATGATGGCCATTGCTATGGCCTTAGTAATGTTTTCATTAGCGGGCGTTCCTCCATTAAGTGGATTTGTCGCAAAGTTTAACATCCTGTCAGCGGTGGTTGAGAAGAAGTACTATATGTTGGCCCTTATTGGTGGTCTTAACTCTGTCGTCTCCCTTTATTACTATCTAAAAATAGTTAGATTAATGGTTTTCAAGGAGTCCGAGTCATCAGAAAAGATCGAAGGTCTTGGATTTATGAATCAGGCGATTGTAGTGGCCCTAACGGTCCCAGTAGTACTTTTAGGTATCTTCTGGTCTAAATTGATTGTCCTGGCAGAATCAGCGAAGATTCTGATTCAGTAAATGAATGTTAATAACTAATGAAAATATTCTAGTTATATTGTTATTGGTAAGTTTTATTTTTATTCCTCGAATAAGTAAGAAACTTGCCAATAAACCATCTCTAAGTAAAAAGCTTAGTTATCGAAAATTTACATTACTCACCCTCATTATTTCAATTTCTATGTATGGGTCTAAATTTAGTAACTTATCTGAATTTAAAGCAATACTCATAGCCATTCTTTTGTTGCCTCTCGCACAAGGGATCTTTAATGAAAATTGAACTTAATCTATTTATCGAAATATTATTTGGATCGCTGTTTCTATTTTTAGAAATAGGATTCTTAAACAAAGTAATCGATTTTAAAGGTAACTCTTTATATTCTCTAAAGAAGACTTTCGGAAACAATCTAAGCCTGATTCTTACACCAAAGAAATATATTATAGATGCACTTGTCTTTATCTTTATTGCATTGAGCTCCACATTTTTATTAAATCAAGATGGAAAGCTACAACAAGTCCTCTTACTCTTTTCTATAGCGGATCTCTTGATTAACCAGAAGCAGACCTCATTAGCCCACCTATCTAACACATTACTGATTTGTGTCTTTATAGGACTGAATAATGTAGCCCCTGTGAGTTTACTTATTGTTCAACTCATCTTTTTTATATTTTATGCAATCAACAAAGGAAAAGATTTGAAACTAGTTTCAGTAGCTTCTCACTTAGTCTTTTTTCTGAGTTGTTTGCTTAGCCTAAATGTTTCAGCTGAATATCTTGTTTTTACTAAATCTTTTATTTTTATAACCTTTCCACTTATCTACTTAATAATTCTTCACCTTGTAAGGTCATCACCCACCTTAAAACCCTTTAAGGTTGATAGTATTATGTGGACATTAGTTATGCTCGGTTCATTGAAGGGGATAATCTAATGGCTTCATCACTTTATTTCGGCATAGTGTTATTTCTAGTTGTTTTAACTTTTATATACAAACTAGATAATTTCATAAAAATGGGAATCCCTTTTTTATTGATAGGGGTTACGTTTATCACTGAAACAGTAAATCAATCAGAAACTTTCTTTATTACTATTTTCTTCATCCTTCAAATCTTTTTGAGTTTAAGCTTGCCAGAAAAAACCAAAAGTAAAATCAAGACTTTTAAGATTATTCCGCTAGCTATATTTATCATGAGCATTTTTTCAATGATAATCTACCTTGATATAAAAAATGTCGATTCAATAAACTCAATAACAAATAACATTAAGAATACTCTTAGAGCCGAGGGAGATATTTATATAGTTCTTCTTTTGTTAGTTTTAGTTCTTTTTAGTTCAATAAATACTAAGAAGGATAGAAAGTGGAGTTAGTATTATGGTGCACTTCATTTATTGTATTAGCTTCTTTCTTATTTGGAAGGATCTCTAATTCCGCAGTTATTGTTTTTCTTTTTAGTCCTCTTTATTATTACTTAATAGTATTTAAGACAGGAGACACTCGTGCTTTGATCTTAATTGTGGTGTTTATAATCCAGTACTTATTTTTCAGAGAAAGCGAGGAGTGTAAGTGATCTTAACTCTCACACTCTTATTTCTAATTGCAATCATAGATAGTTTCTTTAGAGATAGTTTTAATAAAAAATCTAAAGAAGCTGCCCTGATAGCCTCAGTTGTGGCATTAGGACTTAGTTTATTTTCTTCGACTCAGAGTATAAACCTTAGTGGATTTATTGAGTATGAAGAATTTAATATCTTAAAGACATTATTTATTTTTGTTTTATTCAGCTCTATTCTTTTCTCTAGTAATAAAGAAGATATATTCAAGAAGGTTGTCGGTGTATTCCTCTTAGCTTCCAACAATATTGAATTTCAAGCTAGCTTTCTCTTGGCCTCTCTTATTGTTGAGGAAATTTTATTCTTAAAAAAGAGTAATCATAAGGTAAATGCTTTATTCATATTGATAGTTTTATGTTCACTGACTGGCGTTTTTAAAGGCTATGGAACCGGTATTATGGCCCTTATCTTCTCAATTAAACTATTGTCAAAAGAACGTGGAAAGGTTTTTGTTCCTTCCCCCACTAAGGCGGTATTTTATAGTATTGTTATATTGGTTTTTAGCAAAAATAACCCATCAATTATATTTCTAATTCCCTTAGCTCTAGTTAGTACTCTCTATCTTTACAGTTTTGGAAGAAGACTTCTTAGCGATAATTTAGAGACCTTTTCAAGTTATCTGACTCTATCCTTACTTTATCTGTCCATCTTGGCCTTAGTAGGTTTGAGTCAATTGTTTTATTTTGTTGGGATAATTCTTTTTATAGCAGAATTGATTAGGAAAAATGAGAAGCATGAGAGTTTTCATTGGAACCTCTTTTTTATGCTCTTTTTCTTTTCTCCTCCATTCGGAATTGGCTATATGTCAAAATCTGAAATATTTGAAAGTCTAATTTCAAAATCTTGGTTTCTTTTGATTGCTGTCAGTATAACAATTTTAATCCTCCAGTTATTTGTTATTCTCATTTCTACTAAGTCTAAACTCAATTTTTTAGATTCCTTGAAAAAATTTAAAATTAGCGCTGATCTTAAGGGATCAATCTTTATTATCATCAGTATATTACTTTCCTTTCTTTTTTTACCTGATAATTGGATAGATGATTATGGAAATATCTTTAACAGTAATTTTCTACCTAAAGCAGAAGTTGAGATAAAGAGATATGGTGTTGGTTACTATCTATTTTGGGCTGAATTAGTAATATGGTTCTCAACGATAGTTCTTTTCTATAAAACTAGCCCTGGTTTTTTTGAGAAAATTTATTTTAAAAGTATTTCTTTAGTCTCTCAAAAAAATTCTGGTAGCCCAAAAAAGCTAAAGAAAAACATAGGGCCACCTTTAAAAGATAATAAATTAACCTTAAGAAATACTGTTTCTTCTCTTGAGATAGGAAGGAATAGACTTCCTGCTCAATATTTTAGTTTGATGATGTTAATGGTAATGGGTTTACTATTGGCAGGTTTAATTTGAGTAAATTTTCTTTAAATAAATTATCTATCGTTGTGATGAGTTTAATTACGGTCTTGTCATACCTGTTCTATGGGAAGCCAGAAATAATCTTTATTTTTACACTGCTTATTTCCCTTCTACATAATGATGACGAAAAAGAGCTCTATAAGAATTCAATTTTTACTATTGGAATCTTTACCTCTGTCATTATATTTTCTTTTTTACCTATAGCTGCACTCTTACTCTTTGAGTTAGCTAGAATTTTTAATAAAGGGTACAAAAGTTTAGATAAAGGCCTCTTCACTCTTGTCCCAATAGTAACCCTAGTTTTCGCCAGCCTTAGTCTTAAGAACGTCGAACTCAATTATTTAGTTTATTATTTTGGAATTTCATTTTTTCTAATATCCATTGAATCAATTAGAGGATCTAGAGATTGGCCTTCATTGGCGGCGATTCTCTATTTTGCCGTTGGTAGTAATTTGACGGTTCTGAGTTATTCAACTTTATGGATTTTGATAACGTATTTAATATTTATTGTTATAGGTAAGCTTATAAAGCGGCAGGATATATTTTTCAATTATATCGGCTTCTCCAGCTTAGGAATGGTTTCACTGTCTTTTTCTAATGAGAAAGTTTTTTCTTTCATCATCTCTTCTATTGCTTTCGAGTATCTATCAAGATCAAAGAAAGTACGACCTAGCCTATTGCAAAGTATTTATATATTCTCAATTATTCTCTTCTCGAAGAGCTACTTTAAATCTTTTGAGAAACTTGAAAGCATATACCCTGTTTTATTCTTATTACTACCTCTCCTTTGTGCTCAAAGTCTTGTTGCAAGGGATAAAGAGCATTCATCAAAAAAAATAAATTCGACTAAGACACTTTTGGCCATGATAGCCTATTTGATAGGAGTTTTTGTTTATGCTTATTAACTCCTGGTTTATTTACTATTTTGTCTTCTATCTTTTTATGTATCAGTTTATGTATTCGTTCGTTGGTAGGAGGCTAAATTTAACTTTTGTCACCCTATCAAATATCCTTTTTGGGGCATTAATATTTCACCAATTTAGGGACAGCTTAGGATTTGAACGGTTTATTTTCATAATTAGTTTAATTGCTGGAAACCTATTAGTGGTAAGGCAGAACTTCAAATTCAATGACAAACTATGGTCATTAGTTTCACTCAAGCTTCAATTGGGAACCTTGTTGATTTCTCTTCCTAATATAGTCCTTTCCTTCCTGGGTTTAATAATAATTCTGTTTTCATTCGGAAGAAATATTGACCGAAAAAAGGAATTCGTCCTTAACTCTGGATTAACGATTTGGTTAATAGTCTTTTCGTTATTGGTATCTTCTTGGTCCCCTGATTTTGATATTGCCTCAATTAAGACAATTATTAATGAGAGGTTATTCTTAGTGGCATTTTTATTCTTCTTTCTTATTTACGGACTATGTAGGTGTTTTTACGAAGTAACCTTGCCAGAGGATTCAGACAATTCAATTAGTCATAAACTTAATTATTCTACTTGGGTATGGATTGGTATTTTTAACAATTTTTTCATTCTCCTTTTCAATGATCTAGGTATTCTTAAAGAAAATGCGAATATTATAACCAGTGCTGGATCAGTTATATTTCTCTTGATCCTGGTTCTACTGTTTCTCAAGATTGAAAATGTAAAAACTATTTCAAAGCAGATTTCATTTACAATAATTACACAGGCAACAATTATATCTTTTTTAATTATAGATCACTCAGAAATCTATTTGAGTTGGCTTATTTACACTAACTCTTGTTTAATATTAATGATGGCCTTTTTTAAAGGTGAAAATATAAATAATCTTCGCTCTAACCGAAATAAACTCAAGTTCTTTACTCAAATAATGACGGTCATATTACTATTAGGTATGCCGTTCACACCATGGTTTGATAGTAATTTAGCACTCCTAAAGCACTTAAAAGAGACAAACACCCCCTTTCTTTACTTAAGTGCTCTTCTCTTTTTGGGAGTACGTTATAGGCAGAATGTTGTCTTACTTATTAAGTATATCCGACAAAACTACTTTAAAGAGTCCAAAGCTTCCTAACGTTTTAAAATTACTGAAAACAGCTAGAATATAGTTAGTGAATAAGTATAGAGTAAAACTACATAGTGGAAGGATCGTAGGGCCGGTCACACCTAAGCAGGTTGGCGAACTCTTCGCAAAGGGTCATGTCGACGGTAAAGAGAACTTTCAAGTTTTTCCAGCAGGTGATTGGGGCTCGCTTAATAACTTTGATGAACTTAAAAAGTCCCTAAAAGCCCAAATAATAAATAAAAAAGAAGCTACAGTTAAGAAAGACTCTGGTGATAATACAATCGCAAGAATCAAGATTCCAAAAAAACTAAAACCCAAAGAAGAATCTACTTTAGAAAAGGAAATCCCTAAAAGTTCCGACGATGGTTTTAGTGAATTTCAGTTCGAGAAAAAAACTTCAACCAAAATAAACTACAAGGAATTAGAGGAAAAATATTCTGATGTAGAGGAAGACGAGAATGACAATTCTGACGAAGGCGTTGAAAAAACGAGGCTTATTAGAATTCCACCTAAACAAGAAAATATTGATAAAACAAGAGTGGTTAATCCTAAGCATATATTTGCAGAGGAAGCGATAGAAGAAACTGAAGATGAAGTTGTTGAGGAAGAACCAGTTGAAGAGCAGATAAGTGTTGATGAGAAAACAGGTTTTGTAGATCTCAATGAAATAATGAGTGATATTAAATCTATAGCTCAAGTAGCTGAAGAGGAGCTTGAGAGAGCGGCTCAGAAAGAAAAACCTGTAGAAGAAGTCGTTGAAGAAAAAGTAGAAAAGAAAAAAGAGCCAAAAAAGGACAATAAACGGACAGTTATTGTAGGCGTATTGGCCCTCCTCCTACTGGCTTTCATGTTCGGAACAGATGATAGTTCGAAAGATAAAACACCAAAACCAATTTACGTTACTTACAAATTCCCAGTGACGAAAAAGAACGCTAATGAAGAACTAAGTAAACAACAGTTCAAAGAGGCATTAGTCTTTTATTTGAAAGACAATTATGTTTCTAAAATAAAAGCTTCAAAACTTTTTTTAAGATCCTTAGAAAATAAGTATGATGGAAATCCCGCCCTAGGGATGTTGGTAAGGACTTACGCTGAGCTATTACCTGAAGCAAAAAACCCAAAAAAGGCAAAGAATACTTTATTTAGATTGATCCAAGTTTCACAAAATAAAAGGCTAAAGGATAGTGATCTAACAATTGGGGTTGCGAAGTTTTATGCTCACTTAGAAAAATATTCAAGTGCAGAGAGGGTTATTGAAAGTTACCTTAGGATAAATAAAAAGAATCTGCAGATCTTCACATATTATCTTTATATTCTTGTCGAAAATGGAGAATTCGTTAAGGCTAAAAGAATTTATAAAATACTTGAAGACTTAAAAGGAAAAACGGCAGAAACCTATTTTTATATGGCTCATTATCTTCGAGCAAATGATAACTTCCAAAAGCAGAGAGAACTTCTTAAAAAGGCTGTAGAGATAGAGCCAAGGTCGGTAAAGCTTTGGTTAGCTCTTGGTGAAAATTTATTCGCAGAAGGTGAATATGCCTTATTAGATAAATGCCTAGAGAAGATTAAGAACTTAAACATGGAGAGGTCTCCTCATTACTATTCTAGATATCTCGAATACAGAGGAATGCTAAAGGCGCTTAATGGAGAGATTGAACTTGGCGTAAAGTACTTAAAAAAGGCACTCAAATATAGAGAAAGTAATGCTCTGAGATCTAAGCTCGCTAGTTTAGATCAAGTAGGTATTGAATCAGTTCAGATCCTAATCCAAGAAAGTAAGATTAGGGATTCAATGAGAAAAGCGAGAGAGTTTCAACGGAAGAAGAATTGGGAAAAAGCATTTAGATTTGCTATCGAGGCTGTGGACTTAAACGAAAACTACATCCCTAGTCAGCTTTTACTTGCTGATATTCAAACTCAACGAGGCTATTATCAAGCAGCACTTGAGACGACTTCTTATCTAAAAAAAGAGTTTCCAGCAAATGCTGATGTTGCTTATTCTTATATTTCGGCCCTAATGAAAGTTGAAAAGATGGATGTAGCGAATCAACAAATTAGTTTTATTTCAAACGAAACTAAGTTTTTTCTACTTCCTAAGTTTCAGGCATTGTTAGGAAAGTATTGGCTAAAGAAGAATAATTTCTCATTTGCTATTCAATACTTTCAAATGGCGATTAAGAAAGACCCTCTTAATGACGAATATTATTATATCTTGGCAAAGGAATTCTTTAGAAAAAAACGCTTTAAAGATGCTAAGCAATTTCTTTCGAAGTGTTTAGATTTAGATCCTGATAATGTCTTTTACTTATCTTTACAGGGAGCAATCCTATATGAGTTGGAAGATGCTGATACAGCAATAGGTTATCTTAGGGATGTCTTAAAAGAATTCCCAGATCATCCTAAACTCTTAGGTGATATTGCGATGTACTACTATAGAAGTGGAAAATCTAATGAATTCAAAGAGTATAAAAAAATTATTGAGAAACTTCCTCGTAAGGATGGTGACTTTTACGAGTTCATGATTCGATCGAGTGAAATTGAAGATAACGACGAAGACGTAATATTTTATAGTAAGAAACTTATCTCAACTGATCCTGGCAATCTTAAAACGAGGATAAAGTTAGGTGAGTACTATTTAAAAACTAAAAAAAACAAAGAGGCGTTGTCGGAATTCTTAGAAATTTCAAAAAGGTTAAGAACTTATCCTAAGGTGCATTTTAATATCGCCCGAGCTTACATAAACCTAAGGCAGTACGATCTGGCATTAAAGAGTGCAAAAGAAGAAATTAAACAAAACCCAACCCTTCCTTTTGGTCACTACATAGCCGGTGAGATTCATAGATTAACAGGTGACAATAATAAGGCCCTTCCGTACTTCGAGACGGCCATCTCTAAGAACTCTAAGCTAGTTCCGGCCCTAATGGGGCTTGGCTTTATTAAATATAAGAGAAATCTGCTAGAGCCAGCTAGGGAGTTCTATAAAAGAGCACTGAAGGAAGAGCCTAATAATCCTGAAATACATAAGCAGCTTGGTTATATTTATAATGCTTCAGGTCAGGCGTCATTAGCCGCTGAAAGCTTCGAAACCTACCTAAGACTAGATCCAGGTGCATCAGATAAGGCAGAAATAGAAAGATATATCAGAGCTTTACGTTAATTTTTTACGATCTCATATTGTCATAAAGATTACTTTTCCGTATTATCACGCCACTGTGTGGAGGATTGGCTGAGTGGTCGAAAGCGGCGGTTTTGAAAACCGTTGAGCCGTAAGGTTCCGCAGGTTCGAATCCTGTGTCCTCCGCCATTTTTATACTTGTGGAGACGTGCCCGAGTGGCCGAAGGGAGCACCTTGCTAAGGTGTCGAACCGCTTGCGGTTCCGTGAGTTCGAATCTCACCGTCTCCGCCATTTATAATCTTCTCTCCAAAATATTAAGAATCTCATCAAAATCTTACTTAAATTGAAAAATTAAGGATTTAGGGTGAGTAAAAATCGATAAATTGCTCTAATTGGGCTATTTTTTGGTCTTTTTTTTTGCTATTAATATCTTAAATGCGCAGCTGTAGCTCAGCTGGATAGAGTACCTGACTACGAATCAGGTGGTCGCAGGTTCGACTCCTGCCAGCTGCGCCATTTATTCCTAGTTTCTTTTCATCCCATTTAAAAAGACAATAGAAGCATGAGAATAGTATTTAACTATCTAAAGTTAAAAGATGATTTTAATAGGTTAGAGGTACTCCATTGGGGTCACTTTGCGTTTGTCTTATTAGGCTTAACCTTTGAATTAACAAATGGTCTTGGGATTATAAGCTGGTTAGTTTCAGTTTCTCTTCTTTCAATCTTTTATAGATCTTTTTTCATTACAAAAAAGGAACTCTTTTATTCCTTTTGGACTTTTAGTGCAGCCTTAGCTCTTTATGTATCTTACAAAGTTCTTTTCTCTGATTACACATCTCTTGAATCATCACTGCTTTATTTAACTGGCCTATCTCTATTAGGAGTTGAGGTTTATATTCTTTCATCTCCCATTTATTACCCAAGGGTAATGTGGTGGGAATATGACTTTAGATATAGAACGGACCTAAAAGTTGAAATCTTTGATGAAAGCTTAGAAAAAAGTGAATCTAGGATTACTGACTTAAGAAGAAATGCTGGCTGTATTGCCTCCTTTGAAGAAATAAAACCAGGGACAACAATTAAGATTGAATCTTCTCGCTACTTTAAAGGGATACTTGAAGTAGAAATTGTTTCAAAACGAATCTACTCACTCGGAAGACCCTACAGCTATGGTGTTAAATTTTGCTTAAATAATCATGAAGAGGTATCAGCTTATAATGATCTTTTAAATATTTGGAAGAATGAATCAATAGAAAGACGTCAAAGAAAATTCACACCGAAGATAACGAATGAAAAAGTTTAGCGATATTGAATGGAATATGCAGTCGGCATTGCTTGAAGCAGAGCTAGCTTATAAGAGTAATGAGGTTCCCGTTGGAGCCGTTGTGGTTGATAAGTCTGGAACTATTCTTAGCAAAGCCCATAATGAAAAAGAAAGTGTATTTGATCCTTGTGGTCATGCTGAAGTCTTGGCCCTTAAAAAAGCTGCTGCACTAACTAAGAATTGGAGGCTTCAAGATACGACTTTATTTGTCACTCTAGAGCCCTGCCCTATGTGTTTATCGGCTGCTCTCCATGCCCGAGTTGGCGCCATTGTTTTTGGAGCTTATGACTTAAAAGGTGGAGCGTTGAGCTTGGGTTATAATTTGTATAAAGATCAAAGGCTAAATCATAACTGCTCCATAATGGGCGGTGTGCTGCATTATAAATGCTCCAATATTCTTTCCAACTTTTTTCGAGAAAAGAGAAAGTTTCACTCGTAGACACTTATCTTTATTTTGTGTAATTTTAACTCTCATTTTGCGGAGAATTGGCCGAGTGGTCGAAGGCGCTCGCTTGGAAAGCGGGTAAGCGGCAACGCTTCGTGGGTTCGAATCCCATGTTCTCCGCCATCTTTTACTTAAAACCCATTTATATAATGATTCTCGGTTACGCCACGAGTCACCTTGACAATTGCCCCTGTTGGCCATTAAATACAGGCGGTAATAGGGCGATGCAAGCGGTTGCTGGGTGAACTCCGCCAGGTCCGGAAGGAAGCAACGGTAGCCAAAGCGCCGCTGTGCATTTAGCCTTATTGCCGCTTATCTTTAATTTTGCCACCCTTTTTTTTCCTCGGTAAACTCATTCATCAACATTCTAATACAAACTAAGGCTAACCTTTAATGAGCTATCAAGTTCTTTCAAGAAAATGGAGACCAAAGACATTTGAAGATGTCATTGGACAAGAACATATAACGACCTCTTTGGTTAATTCGTTGAAAAGAAATCGAACGGGGCATGCCTATTTGTTTACGGGAACAAGAGGTGTTGGAAAAACTTCAGTTGCAAGAATATTCTCCAAGGCCATTAGGTGTGAAAGTCTTTTAGAGACAGGAAACCCATGTGAAGTTTGTGAAAGCTGTAAAAGCTTTGGAGATAACCAAACATTAGATGTAATTGAAATTGATGGAGCATCTAATAATTCTGTTGATAATATTCGCGAGCTTATAAGTAATGTTCAGTTCTTACCCACTTCGGGAAAGTATAGAGTTTATATTATTGATGAAGTTCATATGCTTTCGACAAGTGCATTTAATGCCTTATTGAAAACATTAGAAGAACCGCCTGAGCATGTGATCTTTATCTTTGCTACAACTGAACCTGAAAAGATCTTGGACACTGTTCTTTCAAGATGTCAGAGATTCGACTTTAGAAGTCCTAACAAAGAAAAGCTAAGTAACTTAATAAATAAGATAGCTGAGAAAGAAGATATTAAATTTGAGAATAATAATATTGTCGATAAGATCAGTTTTTTTGGAAATGGTTCGGTTAGAGACTCGCTTAGTATTCTTGATCAGTTACTAACTTTCTCAGAAAATAACTATATTGATGAGAATACTCTTTTTCTAGGACTCGGATTAGCGAAACAATCAAGTCTGTATGACCTCGTTAATTTTATTTTAAGAAATGAACATCAAGAAATGGTTAACCTCTATAGAAACCTTCAACTTGAAAATATATCATCAGAGAAGATCTATCACGGCCTTATAGATACATTCTATGAACTAATAAATTCTTTGATGGGTGGAGATACTAATTACCCCCACTCTATAGAAGGTTATGGTCCGCAAGAGTTGATGTGGATCTATGAAACCCTATCTAGAGATCTTGATTGGGCCTTGAAGTCTTATGATGTTGGGAAGTCTTTAGAGATAATTTTACAAAAGATTTCGTTAAGAAGAGAGTCATTATCGAGTAACTCAGATCTTCAGGTAAAAAAAAAGACCGTAACTGAAAAAAAAGAAACACCTGTTAAAATCATGGTCGAGAAAAGTCCTGAGCCAGCAATTGTGAAAGAACCAGTTGTCATTGAACCTGAGGCATTAGTTGTTGAAGAATCAAATGTTAATGAACAAGAGCCAGTAATTGTTGAAGAAGAATTAGTCGTAGAAGAAAAGAAAGTTTCTAATGAAAATTCTGAGAAAACATGGAAAGGCTTCTTGGCTCATGTTCATGAAATTTCACCTGTCACTGGTCACAATTTAGAGCAAGGAAATATTAATTCTGAACCCAAGATAATATCTGGGAACCTTATTGTTGAGATCGGTTTTCCAAAATCTGCAAAGGTCTTCTTTGAATATCTATCTCAACTTGAAATACAAAAGAAGCTTTCAAAAGAATTCAGTGAGTACTACCTTGTTGAGGTTGATAAAGTTGTCCTAAATTTTGATTTAAAAGGCCAAGAAGATAGCTTTAGGTCGGTGGCTAATATTAAAGATGAAGAGCATGAAGAAAAAATAAAGAAAAAAGAAGAAAATCTCTTAAATAATCCTAATCTAAGGATGGCAGAGACTCTTTTTAATACGAAAGTAGATAAAGTAGTCGTTAACAAACAAGGTAAGTGAGGTTGATATGGCAAAAAATATGAATAACTTAATGAAGCAAGCTCAACAGATGCAACAAAAAATGTCGACTCTGCAAAAAGAGCTAGAGACTAGAGAAATGGATTTTTCATCTGGTGGCGGAATGATCAAGATCAAGATCAATGGAAAACAAGAGATTATAGATTTTAGTATAGATAAGGAATGTGTCGATCCTAATGATGTTGATATGCTTGAAGAGATGGTTAAGACTGCTGTTAATCAAGCAGTCAAAGAGTCTCAAGATATGGTTTCAAAAGCCATGTCTAAAGTAACTGGCGGTCTCTCGATACCTGGACTCTTTTAATAATGGAACTTCCTGGCACATTAAATGAAGCGGTCACTCAGCTCAAGCGCTTGCCAGGAATTGGTGAGAGGTCTGCTATAAGGTTGGCTCTTTCAATACTTAGCTGGGATCAAGAGAATATCAAAAATTTAAGCTCGAGTCTTAGTGGGCTTTTAGATATTAAGAATTGCATAAGTTGCAACGCACTTTGTGATAATGAGGTTTGTAGTCTCTGTAATGATCCAAACCGAATAGATAAACCAATTATGTGTGTAGTTGAATCAATGAGTGATTTATTGGCCATTGAGAATAGTGGTGAGTTCGCTGGTTCTTACTTTGTTCTCTCTGGTGTGCTTAATCCTTTGAAAGGTATTGGGCCGGATGAAATTGGAGTCCCAAATCTTTGTAAGGCCGCTATCAATAGGAAGATCAGTAATATTGTCTTAGCAGTTAATCCATCTATCGAAGGTGATGCGACATGCTCATACTTAAATGAAGTATTACCAGATGGTATTATAGTAGATAGAATAGGATTTGGTGTACCAATGGGTGGTAGTTTAGAGTATTTAGATTCGATGACTATTTCTCAAGCTTTAAAAAATAGAAAGACATTATGATAGATAAAACAACCCTAAGAGAGTCATTAGATAAGATTTTAAAGAAAAACTCTTTTGACAGCACTCTTATTCTAGCTCGTCAGGATGGGATTATCGTCTTTGAACAAGACGAAAACCTTAGCATGCAAAAAAAACAGGCTTTGGGCGCATTGATGGCAGGAGCGTGGCAGGCAGCAGAAGCGATGGCCGACTTCTTTCCCACTGAAGGAAGCAGCTTTTTTCGGTTAGGATTTGATACATCTGATTCTGGGATCTATGTTCTTCCTATCGAAACGAGTGAAGAAGTTTTTTATGTAGGTCTGTTCTATAAGAACGAATTAAACCCTGCAGTACTAAAAAATAAGCTTAGATCTTTATCGCATCAAATATTACAGGAATTGAGTGTGTATTTTAGTGCTAGAGAAAATTTAAATAAACCACTTTTTGAAAATATAACTGATGATGAAATTGAAAATATATTTTCAGTGGCAGGAGTATAGATATGTCCTTTGTAAATTATCAAACGAAGGAAGTAAATTGTAAGATTGTTTTCTACGGTCCAGGTATGGGTGGAAAAACAACTAATATTCAATTCGTTTATAAAAAAACAGCCGGCGACTCTCGCGGTGATATGATTAGTTTAAGTACAGAGAACGAAAGAACTCTCTTTTTTGATTTCCTACCATTAGACCTTGGAGAAATTAGAGGCTTTAAAACAAGGTTCCATTTATATACCGTTCCAGGACAAGTCTTCTATGAAGCTAGTAGGAAACTTATTTTAAGAGGTGTCGATGGGATTGTTTTCGTTGCAGATTCTCAAGTTGAAAGAATGGAAGCGAATATTGAAAGTTTAAAAGGCATGGAGCAAAACCTTAAAGAGCAAGGTTATGATTTAGGACAGCTACCTATTGTCATGCAATGGAACAAGAGAGATCTTCCAAATGTAGTTTCAATTGAAGAACTCGAGACTAAATTAAATCCACGGAACTTACCTTCTTTTGAATCAGTTGCAGTTGAAGGAAAAGGCGTGTTTGAGACTTTGAAAAATATAAGCAAACTGGTCTTAATGAATCTAAAGTCTGGGCTCTAAGTTAATTTATCGATGTACTGCAAATATATGACATGGGCCTCTAGAAGGGCTTCTTGATTATAAGTACTTGATCGTGTTCCAATCAAATGATGACCTTTCATAATTCCAAAATTATGAGAATCAAAATAACTTGGAAAAAGAGCATTCTCGGCTACAACAACACCATCATTTAATTTTTCGTTTTGAAAGAAGGCTTTGGTTAGAATCATCCAAAAGTGACTTTCCTTCCAGTTGGATTCCATTGCTAATGATGTATAGAAGTTTAATTTTGGTAAAAGTTGATGATTATCCGCAAACCATAACTTCTGTTGTTCTTGAGAAAGAGATTCTTGGAACTCCTTAAATAATAAGTCAGTTTGTTTCTCAAAAAACTTATAGATCTGATTTTCTGAATAATTATGAAGAGAGTTTATAATCTTTAAAAATTTATGATTAAGATGATTAGCTCCAAGTATCGGACTGGCTATCGTTGAAAGACCAACAATTTTTTCGTTTGCGAGATCAGGGTTGTCAGCTAGAAAGTGTAAACAATCTACCCCGCCTTTCGAGAATCCTAATAACCATAGTTTTTCTTCAGGATTCTCATTGGTGTAGTCCGTAAGCTGTTCTTTAAGTAAATTCGAATTAAATTCAACACTTTTAGTACCATCCACTTTCGGACAAATATAATGAATACCTAGATTTTGAGAAAGGTGCTGTGCTCCTCTTTCAAAGGCTGCATTTGAGAAAATTTCATTGAGAACACCAGAAACTAAAACAAGTGTTGTTTTGAAAGGCGCAGGAGTAAGCTTCAGAGACGAGTGGTGATTAGGATTATCGTGATTGATCACTCTCTCGCGAAAGATTGCTGAAAATATTTCCTTAGGTGAAGCTTTAAAGGAATCAATTGGCAGCTTTTTTGACACTAACTCTAGAATAGAAAGATCGGCTTCTGAGAGCTTACTGGTCTCTGTTTTAGAAAAATCAATATGTGACGTTAAGTATCGAAGAAAGGAACGGCTGATAAAAACACCAGAGGTTGTAAGTCCTCTTGTTAAGATTACTAAGTTCTTTACACTTGGATCTGCACTGAAGTCTTCTATTCTAGATACTATTTCGTCGCTACCTACCGCGGCAGCCTTTTTGAGGCGTTGGCGCTTATTAGTGCTCTTTTTGATATAACTTTCAATATAAGATTTGATTTCAATTTTCATAGCTAAGATGATATTTTGGCACTGCGGAAGAATCGAGTCAAATAAGGGAAAAGGAGCAAAGATGTCTGAAATTGGTATAATTGGAGGTAGTGGAATTTACGCCCTCGAAGGTATTGAAATTAAGAAAGAGCATGAAGTCCAAACTCCTTTTGGAAACCCAAGTGATAAGATAATCGAGGCTGAATTAAATGGTGTAAAAGTGTTCTTTTTACCTAGGCATGGAAGAAGTCATAGTGTTTTGCCACATGAAGTTAATTATAGGGCCAATATCTTTGCCTTAAAGAAGTTAGGCGTTGAGTATTTAATATCTGTTTCTGCCGTAGGAAGTTTAAAAGAAGAACTTCCACCTAAGACATTTGTAACTCCAGATAATTTTATAGACTGGACTAAAGGCAAACGAGAGAGAACATTCTTTGGGAATGGTATAGTGGCGCATGTCTCTACTGCTTATGCAGTTGAAGAAAAGCTAAGAAAAATAATACATAACTGCTGCGTCTCAGCGGATATAAAATGTTCAGATGGTGGTTCATATATTTGTATTGAAGGGCCACAGTTTTCTTCTAGAGCTGAATCAGAAATTTACCGAGGATTTGGGGCGAGCATTATTGGTATGACAAATGTACCAGAATCTTATTTAGCAAAAGAAGCCGGTATGGCTTATGCAACAATGGCCATGGTTACAGATTATGATTGCTGGAAAGAAGAGCATTGCGCTGTTGATGAAATATTACGAGTTATGAAAGAAAATAACATCAACGCCAATAAAGTACTACCTTCTATCATCAGTTTTTTGAGCCAAAATAAGTTTGAAGTGAATAAGGAAAATAGAGTTGGCATAATGTCTCCTATGGAAAGCTTAAGTGAAGCTCAAAAAGAAATCGTAGAGGTTCTTGTAAAGTAATGACCTTCGAATTTGAAAAACATATTTCCGTCATGAGAAATGAGATCGTTGAAAATATCAAAGATAATTTTTCAACCAAAGATCTTATTATAGGTGCAGATCTCACTTTTGGTGGTGGTGGCCATGTCTTTTCAATTCTTGAAGAACTTCCTAATACATATGTTTATGGAGTCGATCAAGATCCAGACGCTATTGAAAACGGTAAAAAGAAAATAGAGAGCAGTCCTTATAAAGAACAGATTGAATTGATCTATTCAAATTTTGTTAATTTTCCAAAGATTTTTAGTGATCTCAAGAAACATGAAGGTCTCGACTTTATTACCCTTGATTTAGGAGTTTCAAGCCATCAGTTTGATAAGTTCGAAAGAGGGTTTTCATATAGAGAAGATGGTCCCCTTGATATGAGAATGAATTACAAGGATGACGAGGTTTTAACGGCCTCTGATATAGTAAATACTTTTGAAGAAGAGGATCTTGCAAACTTAATTTTTAAATATGGTGAAGAAAGATTAAGCCGTAGAATCGCTAAAAACATAGTTGAAAAAAGAGCTGAAAAACCCTTCTTAACAACGAAAGAATTAGAAGAGACAGTCTTTCTCTCTTATCCAGCGAGACAAAGACATAAAAGACCTCACCCAGCCACTAGGACTTTTCAAGCCTTAAGGATCGCTGTTAACAGGGAGTTAGATGTTGTATCCGACGTTATCCCACTGTTATATCCACTACTAAATGATGGGGGAATTATTCAAATTATAAGCTTCCACTCTTTAGAAGATAGGATAGTAAAATGGTCGTTTAAAGATGCTGCTAAAGAAGATGATCAATTAAAAATATTGACTAAAAAGCCAGTTTTACCAACCCAAACTGAAATTTTAAACAATCCTAGAGCGAGAAGTGCTAAACTAAGAGTAATAAAAAAAATTACTAGTTGAGTTTAGTATGGCTACCAAAAGAAAAATTCAAATATCAAACAAGCTTAAAGAAACCTTCTTAAGTAGTCAGGGTTTACCACTTTCATTAGCCTTCATTATAATTTCAATCCTTTTTGTCTTATTTAGAATGAAAGGTGTTGAACTTGATTACAAAGTGAATGCCGTTAATTCAAAGATTGAAAAACATCTTCTTGAAAATAAAGAGCTCAAGGCGAAGAAAGCAAAAATGTTGTCTACAAAGAATTTAAGAAATATGGCGAGTAAACATAGCTTAAAGCAACCAACTCAAAAGCAAATAATAGTAGTACCGTAGAATGGAAAAAAAAACGTTCAAGCACCGGATTTACTTCGCCCTATCGATCTTCTTATTAGGGTTTGTTTTAATTTTGGCAAAAGCTTTAAAATTACAGGTTATTGATAAAGAAGAATTGATCTCAAGAAGCAAGAGTCAATTTCTAAGAGAAAGAAAGGTTTATCCTAAAAGAGGAATCATTTATGACCGAAATAAAAATCCCCTCGCTCTTAACGTTCAAACCTATAGTATCTTTACTATCCCAAAGAATCTCAAGGCAGACAAAACAAGTTATCGTAAACTGTCTAAAGTCGTTAAACGTTTAACTTACAATAATATACTTAAAAAAATAAAAGACAGAGAGAGATATACATGGCTTGCTCGAAAGATTTCTTTAACTAAGGCCCAAGCCAAAGGTATTAAAAAAATTCCAGGTATTTATATTGAGACTGTTCCAAAAAGGATTTATCCAAATCATGAGCTTCTATCTCAAACCTTAGGTTTTGTAGGAATTGATAATATTGGACTTTCTGGTCTTGAGTACTCTTTTGATAAAGAATTAAAAGGTGAGCCTAGAAATATTAGATATATTAAGGACGCTAAGGGCAGAGCTATTAAAATGGAAAGCTCTAAGATAGAAGGGCCTTCGAGTGAGCTAGTTCTTACTATTGATAAAGATCTGCAAGCGATATCTGAAAAAGCATTGCGGGACGCTGTTGTAGAATCAGGCGGAAAGAAGGGAGGCGTTGGTGTTATGGATGCCAGGACCGGAGAGATCTTGGCCGTAGCTAATTATCCAACCTATGATCCTAATAGTTTAAAGCGAGCTCAAAAAGACTTTCGAAAACTATCATTTGTGTCAGATCCTTTCGAACCAGGAAGTACTTTTAAAGTATTTACAGTTGCTTCTGCCCTTGAGAATAAGATTGCTAGAATCGACACTAATTATTACTGCGAGAGAGGTCAGTTGAAAGTGGGTGATCACGTTATAACTGAAGCAGAATCTAGAAAGAAATATGAATGGCTATCTGTAGAAGAAATCATCATGTACAGCTCAAATATAGGTACGACTAAGATGGCGTTTGACCTAACCTATCCAAGATTAAATGAAACACTAAGGGATTTTGGTTTTGGTAAAAAGAGTGGTGTACAGCTTCCTGGTGAATCACGTGGAATCTATAATGAAAATGAAAATGTCTCACCTTTAACTTTGAGTAATATCTCTTTTGGCCAAGGTGTGGCCGTAACAGGTGTTCAAATGCTTTCTGCTTACTCGGCTCTTGCTAATGGTGGATACTACTTACCTCCAACAATAATCAAAGGGGCTAATAAAAATATTAAACCAAAAAGAATTATTGAAAAATCTACCGCTGACCAAATAACAAACATCCTTGTTCGAGCGGTTGAAGATGGAACTGGCTCTGAAGCGAAGATTCCTTATTTTAAGATTGCTGGAAAAACTAGTACAGCTCAAAAAGCTAGTGAGAGTGGTGGCTATAAAGGATATATTCCTGGGTTTATTGGTTACCCAGTAAATATCAAGAATCCTTTTGTAATATTCGCCTATGTAGATGAACCTAACGAAAAAAGATACTATGGTAATCAAATCGCGGCACCAATCTTTAGAAAGATCGCAGAGTACATGCTCTATAAAACTAAAGAGTTCGATCAAATGGCGATTAAGAAAACTAAGTCTAGTAACGATATTGATAGAGTTACTTTTAAGCAGTCGTCGGCCAAGAGATTTGTTAGCAAAGCATTAGTTCCAAACTTTATAGGTCTTGATAAGAAATCTAGTCAAAAATTAGCAACTAAGATGAATATTAAGGTTATCCCTTCGGGAATGGGAGTCGTCTCTTCCCAGTCTCCTGAGGCTGGTGCCGCAGCAAATGAATCAACTGAAATTACGTTGAAGTTTTCACCACCGGAATATGAATAAAATAAAGAACATACTAAAGATTATAAATAACTATGGTTTTCAATCAGAAAACATAGATGATTTTAGCTTTATAGAGGCTCTTACTACAAATATTCAATATTCTGATTCCAAAACTGGAGTCTATTATCGAATCGTGAGTGAGGCTGCAGAGCAAACTTTTCAAGATAGGCTGAGTCAGGCAAACCCTTCAATCCTTTTTTTAAACAAATCCCCAAAAGAAAAAATTAAGAACCCTTTTGTGATTGTTCCAGATGAAAAGGCAGAGTCATTTTTTGAGGAAGTTCTAGATGAATTATACCCTCTAGGTGAATCTAAGATAAAAGTATTTGGAATAACTGGTACCAACGGCAAATCAACGTCAGTGAGTTTATGTGAACAGATCGCATTTCAAGCAGGACTAAAGGCAGGTTCTTTAGGAACTGTAGGTATTAGTTTAAATGGTGAATTTGTTGAACTAGGTATAAGTGGGACAACTCCATCTTATATTGATCTAAGAAGGGTTTTAAATGAAATCGAGGGAAAGGTAGAGTTTCTTTTCATGGAAGTAAGTAGTCATGCTATTTCGCAGTCGAGACTTGGAAAGATTGAGCTTGAGGGATCTGGTTGGACATCGTTTAG
Source organism: uncultured Halobacteriovorax sp. (assembly GCA_913061265.1). Taxonomy (GTDB): domain Bacteria; phylum Bdellovibrionota; class Bacteriovoracia; order Bacteriovoracales; family Bacteriovoracaceae. Next base: position 448,569 of record CAJXVS010000003.1, read on the forward strand.
CCAAGATCATTTAGATTTTCACAACACCATGGAAGAATACTTTGAAGCTAAACTGGGAGTTGTTAACTATCTAAAAAAAGGACGAAAGCTGATTGTTCCTGATAGTGATAAAAAGCTAGTAGAAGATATAAAAGACAGTTTAATTAAACATGAGAAAGATACTGAACTATTAATTGCAAAAGATTATAGAAGTACTTTTAAAGTTTATCCTAATTTTTTCAAAGTTCATTATAACCGAGACAACCTCAATCTATCATTAGAGATGTTAAAAGATTATATCGAAATAGATAAGATCAAGCTTGAAGATATTAAAACTCCAAAGGGTCGTTTTAGTATTATTGAATATAAAGATTCATTTGCAATTGTTGATTACGCCCATACTCCGGACGCAATCTTAAATCTAGTATCTGCGACAAAGAGGGCTTTTCCTAACTCTAAAGTAATAACTGTATTTGGATGTGGTGGAGATAGGGATAGTTCAAAGAGACCTCTTATGGCAAAAGCTGCTGAAAAAGAAAGCGATTTTGTCATAGTAACGAGTGATAATCCCAGAAGTGAAGAACCTCAGACTATAATTGACGACATCCTACCTGGATTAGAGAAGACCGATTATTCAGTTGAAATAGATAGAGCCAAAGCTATAAAGCTAGGCTTATCTAAATTAGGTAAAGGTGATGTTCTTATAATAGCTGGTAAAGGTCATGAGGAGTATCAAGAGATAAAAGGACAGAAGATATTTTTTAGTGATTTTGTTATTGTTGAAGAGGAAGTTGAGAATGATAGCGCTAGATAAATTCAATAACAGTATAACTAAACTTTCAGAGGTAACCCTTGGTAAAGTAAAGGCTATAGGAAGAGTATCAACAGATACGAGAGCCATTCAAGAGGGCGACCTTTTTGTTGCGCTTACTGGGGAGAATTTTGATGGAAATAAATACTTAAAAGAAGCAATCGAGAAAGGCGCAAAGGGATGCCTTTTTAAATATTCTGATGAAAACGAAGAGATAGTAAAAGAACTCTATACACAGTTCCCAGAAGTTTTTTTCATTGGAACTTCATGCACCGAAAAATATTTTCAAGCATTAGCGTCCTTTCACCACTCAGAGTGGCGTCTAGGAACAAGTAGCATTACCATAGGAATCACGGGTAGTAATGGTAAAACGACGACTAAAGAACTTATGGCCGGAGTACTCGAAAAGGTTTTTCCTGGAAAAACTTTGTTTACCGAAGGAAATCTCAATAATCATTTAGGCGTTCCAATGACGCTTTTAAGGCTTAACGAATCTCACAATATTTGTATTCTTGAAATGGGAACAAATCATCCCGGAGAAATACCTTTTCTTTGTAATTTAGGTGATCCTGACGCCGGAATAATAACCAGCATTGGTCAGTCACATCTGGAATTCTTTTATAACGAAGAGAATGTTTTTAAAGAAAAGAGAAGTTTGTATGAATATGTTAAAAATAAATCGGGATATTTTTCTATTGATTCAGACAATCACTTTTTAAAGAAAATGGAAGATCAAGAAAAACTTTTAAAAGTTAGCTTTGAAGATGGAAGCATCATTTATGAAGGACAAAAATTAAATTTTCTAAATCACGATGTTGAAATCTCTTGTCCTTTTTTACTAGGAAAGCATAACTTTAAAAACCTTTCAGTTGTCTTGGAATTACTGGTGAATCTGTTTCCTACAAAGAAAAATGAAATTTTTGAGTCAGCTAAATCAATTAAGCTACCGGATAATAATAGATCTCAATATATAAAAATTAAGGATCAAATTATTTTTCTAGATGCTTATAATGCAAATCCTTCTTCAATGAAGGCAGCCTTAGAGAGTTTTAAGAATTATTTAGAAGATAATCGATTAGACTTAAAGGACTCCCTTTTTGTTCTTGGCGATATGAATGAGCTAGGTGACAAATCTACCGAGTATCATCAAGAGCTCGGTGCAATATTAAAGGGTATGATGGTATCTAATGCTATCTTCGTTGGTCGCTTTGCTAAGGATTACGCAACTGGCTTTGAAAATGAATCTAAAATCTATGGGAGCACAATAGAGCTAAGGAATGATTGGGCTAATATATCTAGAAGCTTCTCAAGCGTCTTTCTAAAGGGGAGCAGGACTTTACAATTAGAGTCACTCATGACATTTTTAGGTACCTAAGTATTCAAAATTCAACGGGTCTCTATGCTCTATCATTTTCTCTATCCTCTCAGTCAATCAGTATCGGCCTTCAATATTTTTCGCTACATAACGTTTCGCGCAATCGTAGCTTTTCTTATTGCATCAGCTATCTCTATTATTTGGGGGAAAGCGTTCATCAAGTTTATGAAGAAGAAGCAATTCGGCCAGGTCATTAGAGAGGATGGACCGCAGAGTCATTTAAAGAAAGCTGGTACCCCGACAATGGGTGGAGTGGTGATACTAGGTAGCATCGGCTTTGCTCTCTTATTTTGTGGAAACTTTTTATCAGCACCTTTTCTTGTAACTCTATTCGTTATGATTTCATATTTTGCTTTAGGCTTTAGAGACGATTATCTAAAAGTGCTTAAGGGTAACTCTGATGGAGTGTCTGCTAAGGGAAAACTGGTTTGGCAGTTTGCCACAGCAATAGCAGCTTGTTGGTATCTATATTATCAGGGTGTTATCGATACACAATTGTATATGCCTTTCGTAAAGGGCCCAGTTGTTGACCTTGGAATGTTTTATATCGTTTTTGCCAGTATCGTAATTGTTGGTTCGAGTAATGCGGTTAACCTGACTGATGGATTGGATGGGCTTGCGATCGGCCCTATCATAACCAGTTCTGTCTCCCTAGCTTTGTTAGCATATGTGTCAGGGCATCGCGAAATTAGTGCATACTTATTCATCCCATATATCGATGGAGTCGGTGAGTTAAGCATTTTAGCTACTGCCATAATAGGTGCTGGCGTTGGCTTTTTATGGTACAACTCTTATCCAGCTCAAATATTTATGGGTGATGTGGGTTCATTATCTCTAGGCGGTACTTTAGGTACTCTAGCGGTGATTACTAAGAATGAGATTTTGTTCGTTTTAATTGGTGGAGTATTTGTAGTTGAAGCCGTCTCGGTAATTCTGCAAGTAGGATCTTTTAAGCTTCGGGGAAAAAGAATTTTTAAAATGGCTCCTATACATCATCATTTTGAGCTCAAAGGTTGGCCGGAGCCAAAAGTGATAGTCCGTTTTTGGATTATTAGTATTTTCTTGGCACTAGTCGCTATAGCTACATTGAAGATGAGGTAAATTGAATGGAAAGATTCAAGAATAAAAAAATACTAATTGTTGGCATCGGTAAAACGGGATTTACTCTCATTAACTTTTTTAACAAGTTAGAGTGTTTAATTCGCGTAACAGATATAAAGCCAATCTTTGACTTAAACAAAGCTGTTAAAAAACTTAAGAAGATCTCCCCTGCTCCTGAAATGACTTTTGGTGAACATAGAGAAGATGATTTTCTTGAAGCTGATGTAATCGTTTATTCTTCATCAGTAGAACCCACTCTTCCACAGTTAGAGTTTGCACGTCAGAATGGTAAAGAAGTTTATAGTGAATTTGGTTTGGCCAATAAACTATGCCGTAAACCAATTATTGCAGTTTGTGGAAGTCAGGGTAGAACAACCGTCGCCCATATGATTGGTTTTACATTAAAGCTTGATGGTAAAAATGTCTTTGTTGGTGGAACTAGTGAAAGTCCATTTATTGAATATTGCATGCTTCCGAATCAAGATGAAATTGATTATGTAATTGTTGAAGTATCAGCAATTCAGATGAGAAGCTTACAGAACTTTCATCCTAAATTAGTAGTCTTTACAAATATTAGTGAGAAATACCCTGAGAGCCATTTTAGGTCTGTGGGTGAATACATTGAAACTAAGCTTTCAATTATTAAATCACTTTCTCCTGATGATCTTCTTGTTGTTAACTTTGATACATTAGCGAATAATACTTTTTTTAGAAACGCTAACTGCCAAACATATTGGTATTCAAGAAGAAGCTTCCAAAAGATGGGAGTTATGAATGAGATCCAAGGAACTCATTTTCATGAGAGAAGAATTCACAGCAATATAAATTATCACTCAGAATTTAAAGTTAATAAGATGAGAATTGTTGGTCAGGATAATAGAGAGAATCTACTTGCTGCCATCACTGCTTGTAAGGCATTAGATGCTTCAGATAAGGCTATTCAGAGCTGTATTGAGAAGTTTCCAGGAATTCCTCATAGAATCGAATTCCTTATGGAAAAAAACGGAGTTTCTTTTTATAACGATTCAAAAGCTGAAAAAATGGAAGATATGCTTAAAAGTATCGCAGCTTTTAAGAATCCGGTAATTCTAGTTGCTGGTGGTAAAGATAATGAAGAGATTGAATTCGAGCCTTATGCAGATGAAATTATCAAGTATGCAAGAGTTCTCGTTTTGGTCGGTGAGTGTAAAGAGCGTCTGAATAGGGCTCTCGGTGAACATCCTCAGACTTATATCGTAGGTAGCTTCGAAGAATCTGTCTTATTTGCTTACCAAAAAAGTAGAACCGGAGATACTATACTTCTTTCCCCGGGTAATGGGAGTAGTGACTTTTTCAGAGATTTTGAAGAAAGAGGTAATTACTTTAAGAAATTAGTCTACCAATTGTAGTCAAAATACAACTAGCGGTTTTTACAAGGTTTGTTAAAATAGAACCATGGAAGAATCGCTAGAAGAAATTAATCAAACATCAAAACTTTTTATCATTACGACTCTGATTCTTTCAGTGATTGGAGTCATTATGGTGTACTCCTCTAGTTATATTTTAGCTCAAGAATTATTCGGAAATAGTAATTACTATTTCTTCAAACAAGTTACTTTTTTATCTGTTGGAACGTTGATCGCTTTTATTGTTTCAAAAACGAAGATTAGTTTTTGGGTAAAATATAGTCACTATATTAATTGGTTCTTCGCAGCCCTTTTACTCGCAACATTTTTTCCTGGAATTGGTAAATCCGTTAAAGGTGCAAAGAGATGGATCGACTTAGGATTCTTTGGATTTCAACCAGGTGAGTTAGTGAAGTATACAATTTTATTAAGCTCAGTAAGCTTGTTCGATAATTTTGTTATGTTAGATAAAAGAGAAAAGATCAATAGAGTTGTAGGTTTATTGGCTCCCCTCTTATTACTTTTATTACAACCCGATTTTGGATCATTTTCAATCTGCCTTATCATTATTGCTTATGCTTGCTTCTTAAGTGATTTTCCGCGTAAAATTTTCTATTACGGCTTCGGTTTTGCTGTAACTGCCGTGATTCCAATCTTAATTTCACAACCCTATAGAGTTAAGAGACTGTTCACCTTCTTAGACCCTTGGAAGAATCCACAAACATCAGGGTTTCAAATTATTCAATCCTATTTAGGGTTCGCTAATGGATCGATCTTTGGTGTCGGACTAGGAAATAGTAATGAGAAATTATTCTATTTACCTGAAGCACATAATGATTTTATCTTTAGTGTTATTGGTGAAGAACTAGGGTTTATAGGGGTTTCGACTATCGTTATTCTCTTCTTTGCCTTTACTGTGTTTGGGCAGAAGTTAGCGCTGTTAATTTCTAATAGAAAAGAATCAATGGTTATATCTTGTGTTATCTTTTTGATAACTCTTCAGGCCTCTCTCAATATGGGAGTTGTTTTAGGACTTCTACCTACTAAAGGACTTAATTTACCATTTATAAGCTCTGGTGGTTCAAGCTTATTAGCGAATGCTTTTGGGATAGGTCTTGTTTTAAGTGCTCTAAATTCTTATAGAAAGAACATGATTTCTCAAAGTTCTTTCTTTCCTAATAATCAAACATATGAAAACCCATTAAGTCCAAGCTCTCCCCCAATAGAAAAAAGTTTTTCGGCGAGTAGACTTCCAAGATAAAGGAGTTAGTTTTGTTTAATCTAAATGAGGCAGTGAAGGTTCACTTCATTGGTATTGGCGGTATCGGAATGAGCGGTATTGCGGAAATACTACTTAGTCTTGGATATAAAGTATCAGGTTCAGACATGTCATCATCAGCGAATACTGAAAAGCTTAAAACACTAGGTGCCGAAGTTCATATAGGACACTCTAGGGAAAACCTTGAAGAGGTAACTGTCGTTGTCTACAGTTCTGCGATTGATGATACCAATCCTGAGTTTAAGCGTGCTTACGAAGAAAATATCCCCATCATGAGACGAGCAGAAATGCTTGCAGAACTTATGAGGCTTAAGAAAGGTGTTGCCGTTGCAGGGACTCATGGAAAAACCACTACGACTTCTATACTTGCTACGATCCTTGAAGAGAGTCGGTTCGAACCCACTTATGTCATTGGCGGAATCGTAGAAAACCTAGATGGACATGCTAAAGTTGGGAAAGGTGAATTCCTAGTAGCTGAAGCCGATGAGTCTGATGGTTCTTTCTTGTTATTAAATCCCATTATGTCAGTTATCACGAATATCGACTTTGATCATCTCGACCATTATAAAACCCGTGAAAACCTTATAAAAGCATTTGAAGAGTTCTCTAACAAAGTTCCTTTCTATGGTTGTTGCGCTTTAAATGTTCATGATGAAATAGTTCTTTCTCTAATACCTAAGATGAAGAAACCACATTTAACTTTTGGAATCTTAGATGAGGGAGTTAGTGCAAATATTGGAGCAAGGTCTATAACAATGTCACCAGAAGGTGCTGTGTTTGAATTAGTTATTGATGGACGAGAGTTAGGTCAAGTCAAACTAGGTCTACCCGGAAGACATAATATCCTCAATGCTCTTGGTGCCATAAGTATGGCCTTTGCTATGGGTGTTAAGGAAGAATTGATTCTTTCTTCAATCCAAAAATTTAAAGGTGTTGGCCGAAGACTTCAAAAACTTTATAAGAAAGATGACTTTGAGTTAGTTGATGATTATGGACATCACCCTACTGAAATAAAAACAACGATAAAAACAATGAAAGACACAAGACCAGACAAAGAAGTAGTCGTTTTCTTTGAACCACATAGATATACAAGAACAAGAGATTGCTGGAATGAGTTTCTTCATAGTTTTAACGATGCGGATAGGGTTTTTATCGCTCCTATCTATCCAGCGAGTGAAAAAGCTATAGAAGGAATTACTACAGAAAGACTAATCAAAGATATAAATAAGCTTCATCCTGGGCTTTGTGAGGAAGCACCTTCAATAGAAAAAATAGGTGACCTGATTGAGCCCTTCCTTGATAAAAAGATAGCATTCTTGTGTTTAGGAGCAGGTGCTATAGGCAGAAAAGCGAAAGAGTGGGCCAGTGGCAGAAAGTAGATTAAAAGAACTTTTAAAGCCTTATCCTTCTGTTCTTTTAGAAGAAGGCAGAGATCTAACTAAACTATCTACGATGAGACTTAAAGCAATTGGTAACTTGATTACTATTAGCTCTGTCGACGATGTTAAGCTTGTTCTTCCTTTACTAAAAAAAGAAAATATAAAGTATAGGCTACTTGGATGGGGAGCAAATCAATTACTACCAAAAGAAAGCAATGTTCCTTACATAACGTTGGCACTTCCCTTTGATAAAAACTACTTTAGTGAAGTGCGCGAAGAATATGACCTACCGGCTTCTGTCTCACTTTCAATTATGTCCTCTCATGCAGTTAAAAATGGCTTAAAAGGATGGGAAGTCTTTACTGGGATACCTGCTTCTCTTGGTGGGGCAATCTTTATGAATGCTGGGACAAATTTAGGAGAAATTTGTTCAATTGTTAAAGAAGTTACGTTGGTGGATTCTAATGGGAATCTAAAAGTAGAAAAGATAGATGATGATTCTTTTAGTTATAGGAAGAACTATTTTGTTAAACCGGGCGATGTCATTGTTAGTGCTAAATTGATTCACCTAGGACAATTACCTGAAATCACAAATCAAATCAAAGAATATTTGGCCTTAAGAAATAGAACTCAACCCTTAAAAGAGTCTACTTGCGGATGTATTTTTAAGAACTACAACAAAACTTCTGAGATTTGCCGTGCAGGAATGTTTATAGATATAATTGGCTTGAAAGGTTTTACTCATAAAGATATTCAGATTAGTCCAAAGCATGCAAACTTTATGGTAAATCTAGGCGACTCTAACCTAGATGACATTGGTAAAACGATAGATATAGTTAAAAAAGAACTTATGCTACAATATGGTGTAGAGTTCGAAACAGAGGTAAAGTTAGAATAATGATAAAAACATTCTTTTTCTTTTTATTACTAATACCTTCACTATCGTTTGCGACTAAAGCAGACTTCAAGAGCCTATCTAAAGAAAATAAGTATAAGTATAGAACTAGTTTTGGCACTTGCCCTTCCCGAACAGCAGGAAGCTTTGCTTTTCAGTTAATGAAGATCTTCGAAGAAGAGAAGTCTTTAAAAAAGCTTAAGGAAAGGATCACTAAAGAAAAACTAGATTCTAAGCATTATGTTTCTAGTTATAAGGTTAACTTTAATCCACTTAAGAATTCACTATTTTTAAGCTTTGAATGCCCTAAACCTTTGATGAAGGTCCAACTTTATAAAGAGAACGGCTTGGAGTCTTACGAGGCGATTCTTGTTGATACTGGCGAACTAATTGACCCAACTTATGAAGTTCTGCTTAGAAGTGAGAAAAAGTTAAAAAAGACTCTTCCTTTCTTAGCGTTACCTATTCAAAAAATGGATAAAGGTGTTCAGCTTAGCCTGACAAGTTTAATCAAGAATATGGATCCAATTATCTCTAGATCAGTAAGTGAAATGATCCTAAGTGAAGAAAAGAACCTCACAATCATCCTTTCTTTAAGAAACACGCCCTCTAGTGTGTTTTTAGGGAAAGATAACTGGACTGAAAAAGTCAAGAAAATGGAAAGGGTAGTAAAATACTTGGATAAGAAAAGAAAGATCCCCGCCATTATCAATCTAACCAATTCTAAGAAAGTGGTTGTCAAGTTTAGCGACAAATTCTAAAATTTTATGTGATGCCTTATAAAATAGATAAGGTTTCTATAATTCAGAATGGACTCTGTTTTGAGCTGAGAAAGGATTCTCATGAACGAAAAAAGTATTATTGTTGGCCTAGACATAGGCACCACTAAAGTCTGCACCATAGTTGGCTCTAAGAATTCTTTAGGTGAGCTAGAAATTATTGGTATAGGAACTCACCCTTCACATGGGCTTAAGAAAGGCTCAGTCGTAAACATTGATAAAACTGTTAAATCAATTCAGTGCTCTTTAGAAGAGGCACGTTTGATGGCTGGTGTAGAAATTCATTCTGCAACAATCGGAATTGCTGGTAGTCATGTTTATAGTTTCAATAGCTCCGGTGTTGTTGCTATCAAGGGAAATGAGATAACAGAAGAAGATATCGATAGAGTACTCGAAGCTGCCAAAGCCGTAGTCATTCCAGCAGATAGAGAAATCCTTCACGTTATCCCTCAAGAGTTTAGAGTCGATAATACTGGTGGAATCAAGAACCCTCTAGGAATGTGCGGAGTTCGTTTAGAGGCTCACGTACATATTGTTACTGGAACAGTTTCATTAATTCAAAACTTAGTTAAGTGTGTAGAACAAACTGGAGTAGAAGCTGAGAATGTTATTCTTCAGCCAATAGCATCTTCTGAATCTGTTTTAAGCTCTGAAGAGAAAGACTTGGGTGTCGTTCTTGTTGATATCGGAGGCGGAACAACTGATATCGCCATATGGAAACATGGTAGTCTTATTCATTCACAGATTATTCCTGTGGGTGGTAACCATTTTACAAATGACTTAGCCGTTGCTTTGAAAATCCCTCATGATGAAGCAGAAAGAATTAAAATAAATCATGGATGTGTACTTGCTGAACAATTAAATCAATCGGCACATATTACAGTTCAAGGGATTTCTGGAACACCCTCAAGAGAGGTACCGTTAGGACAAATTGCGGATGTTCTAGGGGCTAGAGGTGAGGAACTTTTTACATTCATTAAAAATATTATAGCGGACAAAGACTTAAAGAATGAAATTACAGGTGGAGTTGTTCTAACTGGTGGCGGTGCTTTGATAAAAGGTATGCCAGAGCTAGGAGAATACTCTCTTGAGCATCCTACTAAGATTGGTTATCCAATACCATTTGGTGGAATGACAAATATAATGCAAAATCCAAAATTCTCAACGGTTCTCGGGTTACTTCTTGAAGCTGCTAGAAGCAGTAGTGGTAGTCCAGTTGAAAACCAATTAGAGAATGTTGATTTGATAAGTAAATTTAGTGATTCACTAAAATCAGTTTTTAAAGAAATTTTTTAATAAAGGGGCCCTTATGTTTGAAATAAGTAGTAATGAAGGAGTTGAAATGCAGCAAGGAGCGAAGATTAGAGTAGTTGGTATCGGCGGTGGCGGTAGTAATGCTGTAAATACCATGATCAAGGCAGGATTAAGTGGAGTTGAATATATCGTATGTAATACGGACTCTCAGTCGCTTAATGCTAGTTTAGCGCCAACAAAAGTTCAGTTAGGTGCTGACGTAACTAAAGGTTTAGGAGCAGGAGCAAACCCAGAAGTGGGTAGAAAAGCTGCTTTAGATGAATATGAAAAACTATCAGAGGTCCTAGATGGCGCTGACATGGTTTTTATTACTGCCGGAATGGGTGGTGGAACTGGTACAGGTGCTGCGCCAGTTGTTGCAAAATTGGCAAAAGAGCTGGGAGCTCTAACAGTTGGTGTTGTAACTAAACCATTCTTATTCGAAGGTAAGAAGAGATTTAGACAAGCTGAATCTGGAATTCAAGTCTTAGAGGAAAGTGTTGATTCACTTATTACTATTCCAAATCAAAGACTACTTTATATCGCTGGGGATAGTTTATCTTTAGTAGATACTTTTAAGAAAGCTGATGAAGTTTTATTAAATGCTGTTAGAGGTATATCTGATCTCATTAATAATACAGGACATATCAATGCTGACTTCGCTGATGTTAGTACTGTAATGGCCAATAAGGGTCTATCTCTTATGGGTACGGGGCTTTGCTCTGGACCTGATCGTGCTATTAAAGCTGCTACTGAAGCAATTAGTTCACCATTACTTGAAGATATTTCAATCGATGGAGCAACGGGTATTATTATTAATATTACTGGTAGTGATACATTAACAATGCACGAAACCAATGAAGCCGTAACTTTAATTATGGAAGCTGCGGATGACGATGCTGAAATTATCTTTGGTACAGTAATTGATGACACAATGGAAGATGATATTAAAGTTACAGTCATAGCGACTGGATTAGGTGGACAAGAAAGAGTTCTTTCAAGACCTCGTACTAATACGATAACTGAAGATACTATTTCAGACATAGCTACTGTTGAGATGAGCACACCTGAGGTAACTGAAGAAGTTAGAGAAGAAGTCCAACTTATGACTGAAGCTCCGATTGAAAAGATGCAAATGAATGAAAAAGAAGAAGACTCTAGTCTAGTAAAGTCTATTAAAGAGGCAGCAACTAGATATGAAGCGAGTAAAGTTGAAAGCACTCCAGCGGCGCCTGTAAAGGAAAGTCGTGATGCTTCAAGCAATGGTAGAGCTAGATCAATTGCTGAAAAATTAGGGTTTATTAACTTTGATGAAGAAGAGCTTGATACACCATCTTATTTAAGAAGAGATGAAGAGTTAAGAAAGAAACCAGAACCAACACCAAGAGTGTAATAAATATCTAGGGCAGCGAAAGTTGCCCTAGTTTATTTTTACTATCTTATCTTTAAGATAGTCTTCATCTTGAGATCGAACATATAACATTACATAAGATTCAATATGATCACCTTCAAAATTAATTTTGTAGTGTGTAACAATATAGGTTGGGGTCTTCTCCGTTTTCCATTGTTCTTTTTTGAAATTATAAATATACATTGCTGCTTCAGGGTCACTAGGTGTAGTTCTTATATTAGTAATTCCTACCCATTTATTCTCGGAAACCAATTTTAAATGCTCGGGACAAAAGTTAACACCCTCCCAGTCTCTTAAACATGTCTCACAAAACCCCTTCTCACAAATGGCACAGGAGCCTTTACTTGCCTCGTTTGAGTGGTTCTCACAATAAGAGTGCTCTGTGCTTAAAACTTCTTCCGCCTTATGAGTATCTAGAGCCTGATCTTGAGAAGATGAATTCTTAGATTTTAGATAGAGATATACGACTACACCACTAAGAATTCCTATAAAGAGAAAAGAGAAGGCCAGTAGAATAAGAAATACGAGTTCATTTGAGTTGTTCATGTATTTATCTTATCGGAAAAGTAAAAATTTACTAGAGTATATGAACAAAGACTAAGGGCTTATAACCTATTTCTTTACTCAAGAAGTGACGTGTTTTAACTCTAATGGCTTCAGCCGCATCATTATTGTTCCATTCCTCAAGAAAGATTCTGAGGACTTCATTCTTAAGAAGATTTTCAGAAAAGAGAGGTATACCATAGTGATTTATCTTCACCTTTCTTGAATCATCTTTTGTTAATGAAATAAAGATAGCCCCATGGATCCCTAAGCGTCTTCGTGAATTGATGGTGGTCTTGTCAGTACAAGCTCCACCATCTAGATAGATCTTTAAGTCAGCAGGTTCTTGTACAGTCGTTTTATATTCGGAATCTTGAGCAATCTCTAATGAAGTATAGTTTTCTAAACGGATAATATCCGGACCATCTATTTTCTGTAGCTTTTGATAAAAATCTTGAAAAAAAGAGCTCTCTAAATGAATTGGAATTACTAAGGTAGGCTTAAGGGTATCGATTATATCAGAAATCTCGTCTTTATAAGCATGACCTGATGAATGGATTAAAGGGGCATTACCCTTATTAATATAGACACCAAGTTTTGATGCTAAGTTAAATATTTCTCCAACTGATTTTTCATTCCCAGGAATAGTCTTACTTGAAAAAAGTAAACGGTCACCTTCAGAAGGTTTATAGTTTTTATCGTTACCAGTAAAAACTCTTCGAAAAGCTCCTCTTATGTCTCCCTGGCTCCCTGAAAGCAAAACAACGCTTCTTCCTTTTACGTATTTGCTACTTTTAATAGGAGGGATCCTGCCAGTTTCTATTCCGAGAGAATAAGAAAACTCTACTGATCGCCCAACCAGAGCGACAGGGATATCTTTTTCATTGGCAATCTCTACAATGGTTGAAAACCTCTCAATATTTGAAGGGAAGAAAGTCATGAAGATATCAGAATCATCTTTTGCCACAATATCCGAGTCTAGATTTTTTCGAATTTCGTTTTCAAAAACTCCACTATTATTACTTGAGGCTATATTTGTGCTGTCTACGAAAAGAGAGATGTCTTTTGTAGAATCTGAAAACTTAGAAAGTAGTTTTGAGCATAAATAACCTTCACCTGTATCATCTTTAATATAACGAAAATCTGTGCAGAATAAGAGACCAGAATCAATAGCTTTTGACTTGTAAAAGAAGCCAAAGACTCCTGGAATAGAATGACGAATCTTAAAGAACTCGAAGTCTCCAGTCTTGCGATCACAAAACTCTTTAATAGATATAAAGTTTGCTTTTAATTTGGGAAATTTCTTATTAAAGAAAGACCTCGTATAGTCAGTGGCCACAATAGGAAGGGTTGGGAAATCCTTCAGCAAGTGCTTGATTCCACCAATATGATCCTCATGAGCATGTGTAAGAAATAAATAATCGATCTTTTTAAAACTTGGACCTTTAAGGAGGCCAGTATTTGGATATAGATAATTGATACCTAGTGAATCCTCTCTAGGGAATAGGATACCTGTATCTATAAGAATGGTTGTTGAGTCGAGCTCTAAATAGGAGATGTTCCCTCCAATATATCCGACTCCGCCAATAGGCAAAAACTTAAACATTTTCACATTATAGAAAGATAGAGATAATGTTCAAAGCTATTAAAATGAAGTGGTGCTATGGGTTATAAAAAAAGAATGATATTGATGTTCCTTATGCTGGTTTTCAGTCAACGGCTAGTTGCGATAGTGACTTTAGGTATTACTTCCCCACCTCTAAATACAAACCCTTTCTTTGCTACTGATGCCAACTCTCAAAATATTAATCGATTGACCCAACTTTCCCTTATAGATTTTGACGAAAGGATGAACCTGGTTTGTATGGCCTGTGAGTCCTATACAGAGAAGATTGGCAAAGATGAGCATATTGTTAGCTTTAAGCTCAAGAAGGACCAAAGATTCTGGGATGGGTCTCGGGTCACCTCTAGTGATATTAAGAAATCATGGGAATACTTTATCGATAAAAAAAGGAAGTCCTCTCATGTCAGAGCCTTTCAAAATATTAGTGAAATAAAGAGCAAAAGCGACTTAGAATTTAGAATAGTCTTTAAGATTTTCTCTGTAGAAAATATAAGTAACCTAGCACTCTTAAAGATACAGAAGAAGGTAGATGAAAATGAATTCATTGGGGCGGGAGCTTATAGGATAACTTCTCAAAAACCTTTAGAAACTATTCTTGTTCCCGTTTTTGATAAGAATAAAGAAACACTTGTCTTTAAAGTTGTTAAAGATGAAACAACCCTTTCACTAAAGTTGATCAATAAAGAATTAGACCTACTTCTTGGTGGAATTTCACCACGTAAAGTTAATTGGTTAAAGAATAATACCAATTTTTTAGAATTCCCTATGATTCCCGGAACAAACTACAAATATATTAGCTTCAATCACAAGAACCCTCTTTTAGGAAAGAGAGAGATTAGAGAAGTTTTTTCTCTCATTATTCCACGTAAAGACATTCTAAAGTACAAACTTCATGGAACTTCAGTACTCTCACATGGCCTCTTTTCACCATCATTCTCAAAGTTCTTTGTTAAGTCTCAGAATTATGAAAAGAACTTAGTCCTAGCAAAAGAAATTTTAGTAAAAGAAGGATTTAAAAAAGTTAAGGGTTTGTGGAAAAAGGGCGAAAATACTTTGTCCTTTGATTGGAAGGTTTCAAATAATAAAGCTGCAATTGAGATTGTTAAACTCATTAGAGACCAGCTAAAAGACTTTGGAGTAGAGGTTAATATCACCGTTCAAGAATGGGGCACCTTTATGAAGAATGTTAAAAAAGGACGTTTTGATATCATAATGGGTCAGTGGATAGGTTTTGTAGGTCCCGATATGATGAGGTTTATTTGGCATAGTGAGAGTGTACCTCCTAATGGAGCAAATAGAGGATACTATCTGAATCCTGCCTTTGACGCCCTTTTGGATAAAGCTAGAGAAGAGCTGAATGAAGTATCGAGAAATGCCATCTACAAAGAAGCTCAGCTAATGGCTGAGAATGACTTCGTCTACTTGGGGCTTTGGCATCCTAATATCAGCTGGATTAAGAAAAAATGTATTACAGGATTGAAATTGTACCCAAATGGTGGTTTTTTAGGGCTTAAGAACCTTAAAAATACCTGCAGGTAAGAATATGAATTCTACATATTATGTTGTGACTATTGAAGATGATCTTTCTGAAGAAGAAATCTCTGCCCTTATTCAAATATCTTCAAATGACTTTAATAGTTCAGGTTATGAAGAGTTCTCTTTAAATGAAAGCGAAGTAGATAAGATCTTAGGAAAAGAGGCTTTTTGTGGCGGTGACTTGTCCGATGGCCTGCTTAATCATCTAGAAACCGAAGCGGGAAAGAGGTACAAATTTTTCTTTATCGATGAATTAGCAAAACCTAGTGCCGAATCTTTTAGAGACTATCTAAAAGAAATTGGAGGGGAAAAAGTTAGTTTAGTAGAACTAGAAGAAGAAGATTGGATTGAAACTTGGAAGAAGCATTATAGTCCTATTGAGTTAAACAAATTTATGATCCTTCCTGTTTGGGAAAAAGATCATGAAACAATAAAAGAAAAGATAATTATAAACCCTGGAATGGGCTTCGGAACCGGTACTCATGAAACGACAAGGCTTTGTTTAGAGATTTTAGAGGAGCTCTATTGTGAAAATACCTTTAAAACATGCTTAGACTTTGGATCAGGTTCTGGAATTCTAGGTATCGGATTTCAAAAATTTTGTAACGGTGAAGTCGATTATGTTGATATTGACCAGAGGGCTCTTGATAATAACCTTGAAAACCTAAAACTTAATTTTCTAAAAGAACTACCAATATCGGAGTTTTATTTACGAGATGAATTTAAGCTTAACAAAACTTATGATTTAGTTTTTGCCAATATTCTAGAACATGTCTTGATTGAAGAATTCGACCTTTTGAGGGACAGTTTAGTCTCAGGAAATACTTTGATTGTTTCAGGAATTCTTTTGGAGCAAAGGGATAATATTATCAATAAGTTCTCCACTCATTTTGTTCTAGAAAAAGAAAAGAACGAAGGAGACTGGGCCGCTTTGAGCTTTAGAAAGATATGATATCAGTTATAGTAAATAATATTGATGATGAAGAGATAGTTGTCGATGGTGAGTCCTTTACTCACCTTAGGTCAGCTTTACGAGTTAAAGCTGGAGATTCAGTTTTGGCGATCAATGGATCAGGAAAAAAAAGATTAACGGTAGTTTTAGAAGTAGGGAAAAAGAATCTTAGCTTAGGTGAAGGGCAGGTTGAACAATGCTCGCGCTTATCTGCGATAGATATTCTACTTTCTCCTCCAAAAAGAGATGCTTTAAATGACAGCTTAAGAATGGCCTGTGAGCTAGGTGTTCGGAATATCTACCTTTTTCCAACTGAATATACCCAAAATAAAAAGCTAGACCTCCAAAGGATGAATAAAGTCCTTCATTCAGCCGTAATTCAGTCGAATAACTTATTTGTCCCTAAACTCTATATTATAAGCTCACTCTCTGAAATTGAAGCTGACTACCATTCAGTTAGGGCCTTTCATCTTAGTAAAGAGGGATGCGAGGGCAGTCCTTTAAAGGAAGACCTATTACTGGCTATTGGACCTGAGGGTGGCTTTTCTGACGGTGACATAAGTAGTTTCAAAGAAACCTTCCCGGATCTAGAAACTGTCATGCTAAAGACACCTATCTTGAGGACTCCAACCGCATTGTGCGCAGCGTTCTCTTGGGCGCTTTCTAGAATCTAATTAATTGAAGGCTCTACTCTCTTGTGAGATTCTATAGACAGGGGGACTTATGCAGGAATTTTTAAATCAAACTCAAAAGTCAAAATCTAACAATCCACCAACAATGGATTTTGATATTGATAGCTTCGACTTTAAGCCGGTTACTAAAGGATTGGGTTTTCACCAAGACAAGATCAAAGAAAGTAGCACTAGGAAATTTAAAAGAACTCAAACGATTGCTCAAAAAGAACGCATCAAATACGAAGAGCGCTCAATTACAATCAATAGTCCCGTCGTTGAAATTAATAAACCAATTATTAAAGAAGAACTGGCACCTAAAAGAATAGCGAAAGTTAAGAATGCGAGAATGGGTCTTCAGTTTACAAGCTTTGTTTTTGATTTTGTTTTAATTTGTTCTATTCAGTTAGGTTTGAACTTTGCTTTCTTAAAGCTTGTTCAGCTAGATAGTTTTTCAAAATTTCTAGAGTTTACTTGGAAAGAGCAATCATTATTTTTCTCATTTCTCTTTCTTTTCTATTTTACCATATTAGAGCTAGCCTCTACCCCAGGTAAAAGGATCTTTGATTTAAAGCTTGATACGACAGTTGGTAAGAAATTAACTATTGATCAAACATTAATTAGGTCAGTTGTAACACTTCTTTCATTCTTAACGGCAGGTATGCCATTGCTCTTTGATTTCCAAGGAAAGCTAAGTGATACAAGAGTGATTGAGAATGCATAAGTTATCAGCTGATGCAGAACAATTTATTTTAGATAATAAAGATAAGAAGATAGTTTTTACAAATGGATGCTTTGACATCCTTCACTCTGGGCATATTAGTTATTTAAACGATGCTAAAGAATTAGGTGATGTCTTATTTATAGGGATGAATTCTGATTCAAGCGTTAAGGGTTTGAAGGGTGATGAGAGACCTATTAATAATCAAGTTGAAAGAAAGTTCATTCTAGAGAACTTAAAGTCAGTAGACTTCGTAGAAGTCTTTAGTGAAGAGACACCGATAGATTTAATAAAAGAAGTTTCTCCAGCCTTTTTAGTTAAGGGTGGAGATTGGGCAGTAGAGAAGATAGTCGGTCATGAATTAGTTATTGCTTCAGGTGGCATTGTAAAAAGCCTCCCTTTTAAGGAAGGTCACTCAACAACTTCCATCATCGATAAGATCAAAGACCTAGTTTAAATAATACCCGAGTCTTTTGATCAAGTATAAATACCTGATATTATTCATTTTTTACTCAAGTATTCCTAGAATGCCCCGATATGGTTATTAACACCAAGGCTATGGGAGTCTTGTTAATTAGTTTGAACATGGTAGTCCAAACGAAATTTCATTACGGATGATTATATTTTTCCGAGGGGATTAGAATGGGACTACGTATAAGAACTAATGTTCAATCATTAAAAGCAACAAACAGTTTAGAAAAAACAAAAAGAGAAGAATCTAAAACACTCCAAAAATTATCTTCTGGTAGTAGGATTAACTCAGCCTCAGATGATGCTGCAGGTTTAGCCATATCAGAGAAGTTAAAATCTCAAATTACATCAACAAGACAAGCTGTAAGA
Source organism: uncultured Halobacteriovorax sp. (assembly GCA_913061265.1). GTDB lineage: Bacteria > Bdellovibrionota > Bacteriovoracia > Bacteriovoracales > Bacteriovoracaceae. Next base: position 467,143 of record CAJXVS010000003.1, read on the forward strand.
AACTCAAATGACGGTATCTCTATGATTCAAACTGCTGAAGGTGGAATGAATGAGGTCTCCAACATTCTAATTAGACTTCGAGAATTATCAATCCAAGCAGCTTCAGATACTGTTGGGGATGATGAAAGAAAATTTAGTGATCTAGAGGCTCAACAACTAATGAGCGAAGTAGATAGGATTGCCTCTTCAACTGAATTCAATGGTAGGAAGCTCCTGTCAGGTGAAGGCGGACAGGCAGACTTACAGGTTGGTATTAATAATAATGAAGCAAACGATAGAATCACTTATAAAGTTGAAGATGCAAATCTGACACTATCAAACTTGGGAATCGATGGAGTTTCGGTTGCCTCGAAAGATGGAGCCAGATCTAACCTAGAAACAATTGATAAAGCGATGATGACTGTTAATGGAAGCCGAGCAAATCTAGGTGCCCTACAGAATAGACTTCAAAGTACTGTTAATAACTTAGAAGTTCAAAATGAGAACCTATCAGCAGCTAATTCTAGGATCAGAGACGCTGATATTGCGACTCAGTCAGCAGAGCTGGCCAAGCATAGGATTCTTTCTGAGGCAGGAACATCAATCCTCAGCCAAACTAACAGCTCAATGAACAGTGCCTTAAAACTAGTCTAAACCCAATATTCGATACCCTTCGAATACAAACGGAAGCTTCGGCTTCCGTTTTTTTTTGCCTATTTTATAATACTTGATAAAAATACTAAAGTTTTGTTTAGATCTCCCGATAAGTTTATTAACTGACCTAATTGCTCGGTCATAAACGATTACTTATTAGGAGAATAAAATGGGCTTAAGAATTTCAACGAACATTGCTTCAGAAATGGTTCAAAAGAACTTAAAAGATGTATCTAAAGATGAAACTAAATCACTAGAGAGATTATCCTCTGGTTCTAGAATTAATTCAGCTTCAGACGATGCTGCAGGGTTAGCCATTGCTACAAAATTGAAAGCTGAAACAACAAGTATGAGACAAGCAACTCGAAATGCGAATGACGGAATTAGTTTCGTTCAATCCGCTGAAGGTGGGCTTGGAGAAGTATCTAACATCTTAATTCGTTTAAGAGAGTTAGGTATACAGTCGGCATCAGACACAGTCGGCTCAGAAGAAAGACAGTTTATGGATCTCGAATATCAACAGCTAACAGCTGAGGTAGATAGAATCGCAAGCTCAACTAAGTTTAATGGAAAAGATCTATTAAATGGTGAGGGAGATGGAGTCTTAGACTTTCATATCGGAACAAATGCAAACGAAGAAAACACTATTCAGTTTGATACAAGCACGACAAATGCGACTTCATCAAATCTAGGAATTAGTGGAACAGGTGTAATGGAAAAAGGTGATGCTTTAGGATCACTCTCTAGTATAGATGAGGCCATCAACCAAGTTTCGGGTCAACGGGCAAATCTCGGTGCAATCCAAGGCAGGCTTCAAACATCAGTAAATAACTTAGAAAACCAAACTGTTAACTTAGAGCAAGCTAGATCAGTCATTCAAGATGCTGATGTAGCAAGTGAGTCATCAAAACTGGCTTCAGCTTCAATTGTTAAAAGTGCAGGTATCAGTACTTTGTCCCAGGCTAATGGCCTAAGTAGAAGTGCTCTAAAACTAGTATAAAACAATAAGAAATTGGGATTTTACAAGAAATTGAGCAATGTATTGTATCCTCCCTTTAAGCCCAACCCCCTTGGTTAACGCCAAGGGGGTCTCCATATACATTGATTCCCAAATAAATTAAAATTAATCCATGATCACAACCATTTCAGATGTTCATATTAAAGTACCTGGTGATAAAGCTTATAAGCTTTTTTTAAGCTTTCTTCGTGATCCCATAGTTAAAAAGTCCGAAAAAGTTGTTCTTCTTGGAGATATCTTTGACTTTGTCGTAGGTGGCGATCAAGGGTTTATTAAAGAATTTCAGGAAGTCTTTGATGAGATTAAGAGTCTTCTTAGAGAAGGAAAGCAAGTTTACTTTATTGAAGGAAATCATGATTTCCATGTAGGTAAACTCTTTAAAGAGACTTTTCCTGATGATAATTTTATTTTTTCAAAAGAAAGAATTCATTTAACTCATCAAGGGACTAATATTACGCTCTGCCATGGAGATGATATTGAATTAGATAACCCTTCGTATAAAAAGTACTCAAGAATTATTAGATCAAAACCAATTCAGGTTTTGGCCGAGTGGATAGTCCCCTTTCCTTTTACAAGGATGATTGGGAATTGGGCTTCAGCTAAATCTAGAAAGAAAAATATCGCTCAATATGAAAGTAAGAGTGATCTTATTAAAGAAAAATTTCGGTCTTCTTCCGAGGCTGCGTACCAAGAAGTTCCAAGTCAGATAATTGTCTGTGGTCATTCACATGTTAAAGATAAATATGAGTCTACTTTAGGATTTATCTATATAAACAATGGATACTTTCCCAATGAAAAAACTTTTATTTCCATTGAGAAAGACCAAGTTCGATTTAATGAGTTAGCTGAGCCATCTCATTGATATAACTACTTCTCTCTTCGTTTGTGTAATTGAATACTTTAGATTCCGTTCTAGAGTCGATAGTCGACTTCTCAACAACGACTAGGTTATTTGAAAAACTAGCAATCTGAGGTAGATGAGTAATGGCTATGACTTGTGAGTTTGTGCTTATCTCTCTAAGCATGTTTCCGATTTTAATTGCTGTTTTCCCACCTATTCCTGTATCAATCTCATCAAAGAGAAAGACTGAAATAGAGTCTTGGGTAGTCATTAAATGACGTAGAGAGAGGAGGATTCTTGAGAGTTCTCCACCTGAAGCGATCTTTCCTAACTTGAAAAAGCCTTCACCTGGATTGGTCTCAGCTGTAAGTTCTAAGTCACTCAACCCTGTCGAAGAGAGTTCTGGCTTTTCACTAAGCAGGAACTTGATCTTGGCGCCTTCCATATTTAGTTTTTGGATCGTATTGGTTAGCTCTGTTGAAAGTTTCTTAGCACTCTTAGTTCTTTTTTTATGTAAATCAGTAGCAAGACTTAAGCAAAGAGATTTAGTATTACTTAACTTTTCTTTTATAGCATCAATCTCCGTTTCAATATCAAGAAGTTTTCTAAGCTCTCCATTTAATGACTCTTGTTTTTCCTGAAGAGCCTCCGTAGGGAGTGAGAATTTTCTTTTCAATTTTTGATATCGGTCAAGTACATCGAGAACTTCTTCAAGTCTTTGTTCTGAATCATCAGCAAGGAGAGATTCACCTTTAGTGGCTTCTTCAATCTCATAAAGAGTACTTTCAATGAGGTTAAATTTTTCAATTAACTCATTATCACCATCTAAGCTTGATATACAGAATTGGTTAGCAAAACTTTTTAAGTTTGATAATATTCCACCTTCGTTCTGTTCAAAGAGGAAATATTTAAATTCCTTATTCAGTTTTAAAATCTTTTCGGAGTTTAGGATTAGGTTTTTCTCTTTGACTAATTCATTCTCACCTTCGATTGTTGGATTAAGGAGACTGAACTCGTCTAATTGGAATTGAAGATAATCGATTTCTCTCTCTCTATTTGAGACTTTATCTTCAAGAAGCTCTAAATCTGATTTTAGGTTCTTTAGCAAAGAGTAGAGAGTGGTGTACTCATTAAATTTACCACCTAGGCTAGAATATGAATCAAGTAGTCTTAATTGATACTCAGGGCTTAGAAGCTTTTGGTTTTCAAATTGTCCAACTAAGTCTACGAACTTTCTAGTAAAGGATGAAAGCATTCCAATAGGGCAAGACTGATGGTTTAAGAAAGCCTTTGAATTACCTTCTTTGTAAATGACTCGTTTTATATGTATATTATCTTCGAAAGGAAATCCGATTTCATTACAATAGGTTTGAACTTTTTCACTGTTTTCTAGATTGATCTTGAAAGAGACTTCTACAGTAGCAAAGTTACTTCCTTTGCGGACTAGCTTTTTATCGGCTCTAGCACCTAAGGCTAATTGAAGCGCGTCTAGAATTAGACTCTTCCCACTACCAGTTTCCCCTACTATTACATTGAAGCCTTCACTGAAGGCCACTTCTTGATTCTTTATAGTAGCGAAGTTATTAATCGTAAGAGCTTCTATTCTAAGGCTGCTATCCATTTAACCCTCTCTTCTTCCGTGTGTGAATTTTGTTTTTAAAGTATGAAAATAGGTCTTGTTTTCGTTCTTAACAAACCTAATATATTTTGATGGATTTACCTTGATGTTCACTATGTCTGAAGGAGACAGTGAAACAGCTTCTTGCCCGTCGAGAGTAAGATTGATCTGCTCATTTCTCCCACCAGGACGTACTTCAATATTTGTCGTTGGAGGTAGAACCAGTGGCCTGTGATTTAAACTATGCGGACAAATTGGCGTGAGAACTACTGATTTAACATCAGGAAAAATAATTGGCCCGCCTGCTGCTAAACTATAAGCGGTTGATCCTATCGGTGAGCTTATAATAAGCCCATCACCTGAAAGTGAGTATACTGGCTCGTCATTGGCCTTTACACGAACTGTAACTAATCTTGAGATATTACTTTGATTAAAAACGGCATCATTAATGAAATGATACTTTTTAGTTTTATTTTTTCTATTGCTGATCTCAACTTTGAAAAGGTTTACTTTGATGATCTGAAAATTACCCATCAATACATTTTCTAACTCGTCGTAAAGTTCTGACTTTGAAAATTCTGTGATGAAACCTAAGTGTCCCATATTAACACCAAAAACAGGGGGCGTTTTCTTATTAGCTTGTCTAGATAGACCAATCAATGTTCCATCACCACCAAGAGTGATAATTAAGTCAACTTCTGAATAATGGTTATCAGTGCTTAGGCTGCTAGCATGATTCTTATCAACAATCTTGTTTATCAATTCCATTTGGCTTTCTTTGAAGAATACTTTTACAGATCTTCTTCTTAACCATGAAACAAGAGTGGGTATTGTGTTGTGGAACTCACTAGTTAATTTTGGCTTTAAAATTATACAAACATTTTTAAGTTTTGCTTTCTTTCCCACATCTATCCTAAAAAAGTTTCGAGAGCGGTATTCATGTCCTCGAATGGTTTGCTAAGTACTGAACACCCATATGATTTTGCTTTATCTAGAACTTGTTGTGAACTATAGGCCGTAATGATGACAAATAAGTTTCCTATCTCTTCAATAGTGTATTTCTTTTTGGACTCTTCGATTACATCGAAACCTGTTATGTCTTTAAGCATAAGGTCACAAATGATCTTGTCGAATTCATTTTGAAAGATAGTTTCAATAGCTTCCTTTCCTGATGACTCTACTGATACAACGGCACCACGAGCTTCTAGAAGCTTTTTAAGGCTCTTTTGGATTAGGATTTCATCTTCTATTAGGAGTATTTTTTTCACCTACTAGGTATCTCATTTATTGGTAATAAAAGCGAAAATGATGCACCGCCATTTGCTGATTTTTTATAAGACATGGTGCCTTCTAGTTTTTGGGCTAAGCTTTGGCAGATTGCTAGTCCTAAGCCTGTCCCCTTTTCCTTTGTGGTGTAAAAGGGATCAAAGATTGATGCTTCTAGGTCCTTGTTAATACCTGGACCATTATCTGAAATGGTGATCATAAGGAAGCTTTCATCTTTGTTTTCAACTAGGATATCAATCTGTCCTGAGCCGTCGTCAATTCCTGTAGAGTTTATGGCCTGTGAAGAGTTTATGATCAGGTTGAAAATAATTTGAGACAACCATGTCGGATTTGTATTGAGAATATCAACATTCGAATCTATTTGTAGATTTCTAGAGATTCCTCTACTTGCAGACTTTGTAAGGGTTAGGGTTTCTTTGATAATCTTCTTTAGACTTACTTCTAGAATCTTGTCTCCACCTTGATAGATAAATTTAAAGTCTCTGAGGATATTTTGACAACGCTTACAGTATTCAGAAATCTCACCTAAAGACTCCTTCACTGATTCATCTTCCGCCTGCATTGAAAGAAAGTCTGTAGCCAGTTGAATACCAAATAATGGATTTGAGAGTTCATGTTGAAGAGTGTTAAGAAGTTCGCCGAGTAGTCCAACTCTTTGAAAGTGTTGAACATCAGACTTAGTTAACTCTGAATTTAAAATCATAATCATCTTAAATCCATCCGAGATCTTAGCTTCAAAAGTATTTATAGAACCTTGAGTTTCTTGCCTTGAGTAAGAGGTAAAAGAATCATTTTGAAAGATAGAGCTACCAAATGAATTTTGAATAGAGATTGGAATCGTAAGCACTTCAAAAAGGCGAAAGAGGTTAGATACTTTACTGTCTGAGAGGTCTTTTAAAATGACATTCTCAATAACCCTTTCAATTTGAGGAGTGATTAAATTTACCTCTTCTATATTAGATTCTGAAATAGGAAAGAAGCTATTTTCAGACAAAAGAAAGATAATATTATGTGTTTTGAGCTGGTGAGTTGAAGCTAAAAAGCTTCCTACAAAATTAAACTCAGGAATTGAGAGGGAGGTTTGAGAGAATTGAGTACTCTTAGATTTTTTGATCTGAGTGAAAACTTGATTGAATGCTTTGATCTCAGATTTTTCTTCTAGAAGTTGTTTATCAGTACCAAAAGTATAGCTGAAAACATTTGTTGTTCCTTTTTCGTGACTAAGTACCTGACAGATTTCAAAACCTGAGAATGTAGGCATATTTACTAAGTTTCTTAATAATGTATGCCAGGAGTAAAGCTCTGAATGTAACTGATCTATGGTGGATTTTCTCAATAAGGTTTGCTTGAGCTCTGTTTCTCTTTTTATAAAGATAGAGTTTAAACGATCAAGACTCTTGTTAAATGAGAAGAGAGATCTTTGAATCTTAATTTCTGACTCGGAAGTAAGAACTTCGTTATTTGAATCTAAACTAACAAGTCTATCTACGATTCTTTTATTTGCCGGAATTGAAGGAAGTGTTAAGTGATTATTATTAGCTGCGGAAAAACTAAAATATTGATCTTCAGGAAACTCAGCGGAATTAAACGACGGTCCATCAAACAATGGACCGTCATTAGAGCTTATTTCTTCTCTTTTAGTTTTTTTAGTTCTGGGATTGCCTTGATCTTCCATTGTGTTAAGTTATCAATCAGTTCGTACTCGAGTAAGTCGCAAAGCATAATTACGTCATTTTTCTCTTTTGCTGGAACTAACCCCTTAAGAACAGATAGAAGATGAATCTCTAAATTCTGAAGAGTTTCAGTCTTTACAAACTTTTCTTTGAGATTTGTTCTTAAAGTACTGTGAATCTTAGACATTAACTGAACAAATAGGTCCATAATCTCGATAACTTCAGCAAATAGGTAGTTGGCTTTCTCATATTCGCCAGAAGTGTAAAGAACATTGAGTTCTTGGATTTTTGTTATGACAACGTCGATATATGAATTGCAGCTATCTAAGGCTTCGAATGCAAGCTCGACACTTGATTTAACGGTGAAGTCGATCTTCTCAAAACCACTGACAGGGTTAGGCATGCACTCGCCTTCTTGAGCTTCAGTTAGTTCGACACCATTAATACTTATTGATGTAATGACTTCTGAATCTTTTATGATTCCACCTAATAATCGGTCCATAACTTCATTTACAGTCTGATTTGAATCAAACTTTGAGCTTATATCTTCATGATTTACTGTAATGAGTGCCATTACTTACTCCTTTGCTTCCTTCATGGAAGTAGTTCTAATTTTTATCTTGTTTTCATTTAAAGTTTTTTCGATGAGTTCGTGGAAAATATCCGCAAAACTGGCAATGCTCTGATAGATTTCATAAGAAGAAGAGCATAACTCTACTAGATTCCCACCGTTCATTTTAGATTTTTTTAGGTTATAAAAATCTATAATAGGGTTTAAGATTGGACATGCTTTACCTACTAGGACTTGCATCTCATCAATTTCTGCAATTTTATCACCACAGCTTTTAATATATTCTATATCTGGCTTATCTTTAGATAGTTCTTCTAGGATAAATTTAGAATACTTCTTACCAAATTCTGCTAACTCAAATAGTTGTCTGATATTGGGTTTAACAGAGTTGATAGATTCTTCTAAGTTCTTATTAAGACTTGGGTATCCGGCAATTTGCTCAATATCTTCAAGCATAAATAGCCATACTATCTTGTAAAAAACTTTGTAGAAGTCTTGTGTACTTTGATTCTCATTAGAAACTCTATCTAATTGATAGATACCGTTGCTTGAAAAGCTCGATTGAAAAAGGTCGGCTGTTGATAAGTGCATCGGTGAGATATTCTGCTTAATTTCAGAAAAATCTATAGAGCTTGTATCTATGAGCTGTTGTAAGCACTCACTTACAAGTTGATAACTTAGATCGTTATGGCATTTATAACTATCGCAAGCATCTGTTGGGAAACATGGAAAACAACTTGTTTTCGGTGAAAGAACATAGTTATTTATTCCATAAGGGCTAGACTCAATCGGTCTTACTGAGCCAAGTGACAGTGTTAATGTTTGAGTTCCCGCTAGGGATGCCAAATGTCCTACCATTGAGTCATGGCCACAAAAAAGAAAGGCTTTTCCCAATCTATTATAAAGCTCTTCGAAGCTTAGGCTTCCACACTCAATATTTATTCTATTGGAGTATTTTTCTAGGAGAGGGTTAGAGAGGATTTGCTTTGCTCTATCCGTATCTGACTTTCCTCCAACAACAACAACTGATACTGATTCATTCTTTTTTAATATTTTGAAGATAATCTCTGACCATTTTGAAGATGACCACATCTTCCTTTCTTGGGAAGCAAATGGATGAACTATAACCTCGCTTCCGCCTAGATTTCTCTCAGGAATAGATGCTTTCTCTTTTGATCCGAGAATAAATCGAAAAATATCAACAAGAGAGAAGGCATTTAAAGGCCCTCTCATTACGGTACTGTAAACGTATTCGGACCATGAACCATTTACATCCATGCCTCCGACTTCGTTAGCGCAAAGGCCTAGTTTGAAGTCAGCTTCTATGAGGCGTGTTAAAAAACCAGATGTCTTGGAAAAGGAAAGATTAACAATAACACTAGTTTCCCAGCTTTTTACTTTTAGGAGTAAGTTGTCTAATCCCTCTTTTAGGTCTTCGCCCTGGAATTCGTCCTCTTTGATTAGGTAAATATTATCAAAGTACTTATCCAGTAAAAACATAAGACCACTAGCAAATCTATCTCTTGCAATGAAGTTTAGCTTTAGACCTGGGTTAGATGTCTTGATGTCTTTAACGGCCCATATCGTTTGAAGGATATCCCCGATCCGAGTTAGTTGAATGACTGTGATAGAACTGTTTTTATTGCTCACTGGCTTCCTCGTTTAAAAAGGAATTCAAAAACAGTATTTTATGATCCTCTTCATTAAGAGGAGTTCCATTTTCAATTTTTTTGTTAAGGCTATCAACCTCTTCATGGAGTTTCTTCCTGAAATCTTCCATAAACCATCCTAGTTTAAGTAATCAATAATTAAGCGAAGCTTCTTGCTTCGGTGGAATCGTTCTTCTTTTTCTTAGTAACAGGCATAGATCTTGCGTCTTTTTCAATTTGATTTAGACAATCGAGAGCAACCTGTAAGTTCTTCTTAAGTTTATATAATAGATCTTCAACAGAGCGTAACTGTTCTTCCTGAGAACTGCATTGAAGGTTCTCCAGCCTTGCTTTGAACTCGATGACTGAGATTGAGCTAACAAACTTGTCCTCTGATCTATTAAGTAATCGATCAAGGGCCACAATAAAATTATTTACTTCACTGTTTGAATCAGATGCATTGTTAAGGCTTCTTAAAGTTCCAAGTAGGTCTTTGCTAACTTCACTAATAGCCGTCTTTTCTGTATCTAAAACGGATTGAACTTGTGAATACTTATAGTCTGAAAAATAAGTTTTAATATCCCAGTTAAGATCTGTTCCGACCCATTTTGAAATATAGCTTCTTTGAATTTGCCTTTTTAAAAGAGCGACTGAAAAATGTCCATCTGCCGGTTTTAAGTTCCAACCCATTTTGTCACGAAACGTAATATAAACCGAGCTGCACATAATTTTAGTATAAGTGTCTTCATTAGGGCTTAGTAAGAATTTAACTGAATCAACAATTAGGCTTTCCATATTATTAGGACCTAAAACGATCACATTCCCAGTATTAGAAGTTCCTTGCTTGAGGGTCATTTCAAGGTTAGTCGCATATTCAACCACTCTACAGTCGACAAGATCAGCTAGATGCTTCACAGAAGTATCAGGTGTAATGAGAATATCTAGTCCCGATAAAACAGAAGTGAGGGCCAGGAAGTCTGACTCTACTATGATTAGTTTGTTATTAAATTGCTCATTTATTAATTTTGATCTTTCTCTTTCTTCTTTTGTTGGAGCAATAAGAAGAATAGGAAACAATTCTGAATCACTAAGAAGATTTTCGATAATCTCCACGACTTTTTCTTCAGACCAGTTCTTATTCGCGACGCTAGTAAAAAGGTGCAGACCTATAAGGCTACATGTTGATCCATCTTGAGAGTTAAGCCTTCTTAGGTTTTGAAAATTATTCTCGACAGTTAAGTCATGCTTCTTAATTTTTCTAATTTTATTGACGCCCTTGTATTCATTTATATTACACATTCCATGATATGCAGTTGAGAAATGGACAGGGGAATAGTCAGATGTAGTCATTAACTCGTTGAAAATAATTTCCCAAGGAGAATCATATTTAACATTGTTTTGATTACCAAACTTTACACCGGAAATCAGAGTATCTTCAGCATCGGCAAGGTAATTACAAAGAAAGGTTGTTGCCTTGTCACTTGAATAGTTAATAATATTTGACCAAACCATGGACTCTATTGGTTTTAATTCTTCTACAAGTTCATCTAGAGCAAACCCATTTGAATATAGATTGTGATTGCTAAATGTACTGATTTTCTTTCGATCAACCGTGAAGACACCCTTAAAGATTGATAGGGGTTTTGTGGCTTTACTAAACTCGTTATAGGTTAATATATAAGCTGAAGCATGCGGGTGTTCCTTAAGATAGGATTCAGCTAGCTTCGCAGTATTAAAAATATCGCCATTTCTTTTTAAATTTACAAATAAAACATTACTCATTTTTCTTCTCTACTGGTTGTGTTCTCAGGGCTATTTATCGAATTTAGGGCCAAGGTCAAATAGTCCCACTTATTCCATTTACTCTTCTTGCTGTTAATAGAATTAACCAATTCAAAATATCCTTTAGATTCATGATTTAAGATGTATTTCTTTAACTCAGGATTACTAATATGATTTGAAATTGAATTCAGATCAGTTTTAGCCGAAAATGACATAAGTGTTTTGAAGTAGTCCTGAAATAAATTAAAAGAAGCAGTATGTGGAACAACCGCTGGTTTTGTAGATAAAAAGTCTACGATATCTCTATTGTCGTAAACTTCACTTACAGTTAAGCCTGAGTGAAGTATTACATTGTCGCCATATTCAAGATGACGATTTTCTAATAATAGTTCTTCTGTCTCATTCAATGGATCAATAACCATAATTTGAAAATCATCTCCCCAGAATCTTTTCATTTGATAAACGATTCGATCAATATGGTAAGCAAAGCCCAAACCTAGGACTAAAATATTTCTATTTTCCTGAATGACCAAATCAAATTTTTCAACAAAAGATTCAGCCTCTTTTGTTGGGTTATAGCTTGAATGTAAATGGACGCCATTAACGACTGGGACAGGGTATCCAGTTTTTGATTCTCTTATTTCAATTTGGTTTTGTTTTTCGTAGTTCATCATTAGATCCGACTTCTAGTTTAGCATGAATTTAGTTATAAAATTTGACCATTTTTATGATTATGGGTCAATGAAACCGTACCCCTTTAGTCAGCTACTTGAGGCTTGAGAGATCGTAACCCTTATGGCGACTTTTGTTATTAAACATAGTCGCAATTTCGTTTGTCGTATTTGTCTTTAGCTCCAGAAGCTTAGCTTCAATTAACCTATTAATTTCCTCTTCTTTTTGAGCCCATTTGTAAGTGAAGACCTTCCACTCATCAAATTCTTGAATGTTTAAGTCGGTCTTTAGGAGGATTGAATCATTTGTCTTAAATACAATGTTTAGAAGCCTTTCTCTATTTGTGATCTTATCAAGAGCACTATCGAGAGAGTCTTCTAAAAGTTCTTCATAAATAAGATGTGATAAAGCAGAGACTTTATTCATAAAATCGTAACTGATTTCAAATTTCTCTGCTTTATTGATCAAATCTTAAGCCTCTGCTTCAGGTTCTTTTTTTACAGCATTTTCTTTTCTTAAACCTTTAATAGCATCACTCCAGCCTTCATAAAGAGTCGTTAAAACTTGAAGACAGCCCGTTAGTGGCTCAGTTTCAATCTTAATATTGGCCTGTGTGCTTGCAAAAAGAACATAGTCGTAAAGACTGCTAAGTTCTTCTGCAACATCACCACCAATTTTAAAATCCAAGCTATTGTTCAGTTCAATGACAATGTCCTGAAGCTTTCCAATAAACTCACCTTTTTTAGCAATGTCTTTAGCTTCAATAGCCTCAATAGCTTTTTTGCAATTTTTAATTGCAGCTTGGTAAAGCATAAGTAAGATTTGTTCCTTACTAGCTGTATGAATTGATGTTTTCTTATAAGCCCCTAATCCATAGTTCATGGACGCCTCCTAATTTATCCGAGTTGGGTAACCGGATTGGTCTGGGCGCCTAAAGCAGCGATCCCAGCACCTTGGTTTTGTATTTGTGATATTGTTCCTTCTAATCTTGCAAATTTATCTTTTAAGTTTTTTTCTTTACGCTCTATCGTTCTTTGTTTCTGCTGTATCCTACGATCAATTTGGCTAATACTATTCTTTAAACTTCTTTGTCTTGATCTAAGAATCCCACTTGGAGATCTAAGAGTATTATTTACAGTCTCTTTTAAGTTATCCACAAAGCCTGGATTATTCCCTACTTCCGCGTTGGCATAGCCTGTTAGGATCTGACTAACTTTTTTATAGTTTGAACTTAATTCGTTATCGAATTTCTTGGTATCTAATTTTAAGAGACCATCTCTTTGAAAAGTAATTCCGATATCCCCAGCTCGCTTAAACCCATCCTCAGTTAAGATGTTTTTAAAGAGTGCGCTTCTAAGTCTACTCTCTAGGGTCTGGAGGATAAAATCACCACCAAGAGTTCTTGATGTATCAGAGTTTTCATCTAGAGTGTTTTGTTCTTTGATGAATGATAGGACAGAGTTAATCTTCTCTACTATTCCTTGAATCTTCTCTGAGATTTTTTGAATATCCTCAGTCACACTTAATGAAAACTCTTCTCCTGGAACAGCTTTTTTAAGATCAATTGTGACACCTTCAATAATATCTTTTGCTTTGTTTTCTGGTAACTGGACCTCGAAACCATCTACTTTGATAATCGCATCTTGAGCAGGCCTTTCTTTTTCTAGAAAGAAGTCATTCTCTCCATCGACAAAGTACATATAAGGGAACTCTGCGATATTTCCATCGCCACTGCCCTCTAAGCTTATAATCATTCTGTAGGGGGCATCCCCGCCAGTACCATCATCAATTACCTTCGCAGACATTCCTGCGTCAGGCGTATTGTTGATGAGCTTAGCAACACCTTCAAGGCTTGAATTGTCAGGGTCAATATAGATTTCTTTAGAATCGCCGTTAGGAAGTTGGTATTGAATATAACCTACACCAATATAGCTTTCATCCTTACTTTCAAATGCTGAAGTCATAGCGGAACTTTTTTGTGCTAGTTGGAGAACTTCAATCTGATGACTACCAGGCTTTGCAGCATTCTTATCCATGGTTACGCCAACAATCTTGTCGTCGTAAGCAGCACTAAGTTCTTTAAGGGATCTGTCATCTGAGTTTGCGTTAAGAAGCCCACGCATGTCTTCCATGCGCTTAACCAAATCACCGACCAGTTCTTTCTTTGAGTTGATCTTGCCCTTTCTGCCTTCCATTTTCTTAATTGGAATCTTCTCGGCTTCAATGATTTGTTTAACAATATCTTTTGGTAGGCCCGTATTAATGGATCCAAAAGAAATTCCCAAATTATCCTCCTGACTAGGTATTCACTCATCCTGAGTAAATAGATAAAAGGCTCAAAAAGCCCATTAATCCTAAGTTTAGCTTATCATATGGAAGATTTGATGCAACGAGACTAAGCTGGAAGGAATTAATTGCACCCCTCTATAAACTTAAATAAAAAGGTTTTTTGAATTTAGAGGTAAAGAGCATTAAATTAGTAGGACCGGTTGGGAGCCGGCCCTAATAATTAAAGAGATTTGGGCATTACTACCCAGAATAGGATACTAAACTTGTCGGATATTCTTGATAATACTTTAGAGAAAAGCTCAAATATTTGGTTCTTAAAGTCTAAATTTTTCTTAATTCGGGCACTTACCTATTTTGGTTTTCTTTTAATCCCTATTTGGCTTCCTAAGACAATTCACTTGAATACGCCATTACAGCTACTTATGCTTCTTTTCTACACACTGTTCATGTGTTCTCAATGGTTTATGTTAGGAAAAGAAGTTGATCATAGGTTAAAGATCTACTTTCGAGTGAACTCATCCATCGACAGGGTCGTCTATAGGCTCTTTCTAGGGATGTCTCTTTTTGTTCTAATCTTCAATGCCATAAGTTTTCTCCCGCATAAGTGGATCTATAATTCCTTTTGGGTTGTCTGGGTATTGCTGGGCCTTTTTTATTCATGGCCTACTCGAGGGAAGATTATTAAGGAATCTGTTACGACAAACTTTAATGAGTTTAAGTATCTTGATTCATTTGAAAAAACCTTAGTTTTCTTATCACTTTTAATGTTTGTTTTTTCTGTTCCAGAATTACCGAGCTTAACGAATGTCGAAGCTCTTAAGCTCTATTTTGATCCATTTGAAAAATTTGGAAACCAATATTGGAACTTTTTGTTAGTTAACTATTATCCATTTTTTAAGTACCCGAACCTATTTAAACTAGCTTGGTGTATCCATTTTTATGTAGTTGGCTTAGGTCTTTTCTGTATGACTTTTTATGCCATGCTTAGGTTTTTTGTATCGCGCCGCTTATCGCTTCTTGGAGTTTTCGCCCTTCTTAGTTCTTGGTCATTCACCAAAGTTTTAGCAAGTAACTTTGGTGATGCAATAACAACAACTTATTCTTTGTTATGGGTTTGGACACTTCTTTGGGTTGTTAAGAGTGCAACTTATAGAGCTGGTTTATTTTTGGGGCTAGTTTCTTATTTAGGGACAATTATTAATCAAAGTTTTGCTCTTCTCATAATCCCCCAGTCTATCTTGCTTTATTTTATTTTCTTTAAAGATAAGACGCTTTGGTACAAGAGACAGACTCTAAAGTATTCATCATTTGGAATAATCCTCTCTCTTGTTGTTCTATTCTCAAACCTTGAAGTCCTACAAAACTTGATGCCAATAGGATCTAATTACGGGAGTGAATTTGTTAGAATCTTAAATAGAAAAGCTTTCTTCTCTCTTTCATACTTTGGAATAATTTTCCTGTTCATGAAGGCCATAAACGTTAAGATTCCACTAATTACAGAGTTCAAAGTAAATAGAGAAAATGTCATAGATATTTTTATTATGATTGCGACAATCTTTGTAAGTTCCCTATTTTTAGATGCTTACCTTGTTAGATCCTTTTCTTTAATGTGGATTTTTGTCTTTTTTAGTTTAATTCCACTGGAACTAGTTTTTCAGAGTATAAGTAGGTTAAGGTCTAGCAGGAACATGATATATTTAATCTATATCTTGATATGCTTATTAGATTCGCATTTCGAAGGTAGAGTTAAAATTTTCTTAAGGATATTTGAATAAGATGACTTTTAAAGTGAAAGACCATTATTTTAAGAAAGCTAAGCAAGAGAATTACTTAGCGAGAAGTATTTATAAACTCAAAGAGATTGATGATAAATTCAATGTCCTCTCTAAGGGAGATAATGTCCTAGATTTAGGTTATTTTCCTGGTTCATGGGTTCAGTATACCTGTGAGAAAGTTGGTGAGAAAGGCCAAGTTGTAGGGATTGATATTAAACCAGTGAATAAAAAGCTAACTAATATCAAGAATGTTGTTTTACTTGAATCAGACTATTTAGAATTCTCGGATTGGAAGAGTTTAACTCCAGACGGGAAGTTTGATGTTGTCCTCTCAGATATGGCCCCAAATACTACTGGTATAAAAGATGTCGACCAAGCTCGAAGCTTAGGTTTAATTGAAAAAATAATTTATGAATTACCAGTTTTTTTAAAAGATGAAGGTTCATTAGTTTTTAAAATATTCGATAGCAATGATGCTCAAATGGAAATCAGAAACCTGAGAAAAATATTTAAACAAGTTAAGATCTTTAGGCCTGATTCTACGAGAAGTGTAAGTAAAGAAATCTTTGTTATTTGCAAGGAGTACAATGCGTAAACTAGTTGTTCTTCTTGTTTTAATCATCCTTCCTTTTTCCTATTATAAAGTTAAAGAAAGAATGGAGTTAAATCAGCTAAAAGAGATAAGTGAAGTTATTTCTGAGGTAAGCTCGAGGCTCCTTCATGATGAAGAAGTTAAAAACTTCTCATTTGGCGATAAAGAGATCTCTACAAGTTTCTATTTTAATGAAGAACTTGAATCTTATATTATTAAACAAATGAAACTTTACACCTCTAAAGCAACAGCAGTTGTTGTTATGAATAATAGTACTGGAGAAGTTTTAAGTTTATTGAGTTACGACAAAGAGAAAAATGTATTCGGGCGCTCTTTGGCACTCATGGCGACTAATCCTTCAGCTAGCTTATCTAAAATTGTCGCAGCTGCTGATCTAATAGAGAATGCAGGTTACTTTCCTTGGACGAATATCAAGACGAGAGGAAAAGGAACAACTCTTTATAAATATCAATTAAAGAAAGAGCATAGATGGAATAGGAATATTTCATTAGAAAAAGCATTTGCTTACTCTAATAATGCGGCATTTGGAAAAGCTGTTATCTTAAACTCTAACGCATCTTCATTATTTGATATGGCAAAGAGTTTTGGATTTAATAGTTCAATTGCAAAGTTTTTAAAATTACCAAAATCTACTTTCAGAATGCCTACTAGTGAATTCAATTTAGCTGAACTGGCTTCTGGCTTTAATACTGAGACAATGATTAGTCCTCTTCATGCTGCTGTCTTTGCTTCAATCGTTGCCAATAATGGCGTCTTAATAAAGCCTAGAATTGTTAAAGAACTAGCTGTTAATGAACATTCATTAATTGATGAAATCCCAGATAATAAAAAAAGGGGTGTTAAGGTCTTAGATGAAGAGACTGCAATCCAATTGAAACAACTTATGGGTAAGACGATTAAATATGGCACCGCGAAAAAAAGCTTTAGGGGCATGAGAAGAGACCTTAAGAAAAAATTAGAGATTGGCGGGAAAACAGGAAGCATTACAGGTGGAATACCTGCAGGAAAAAGAGATTGGTTTACTTCTTATTCAAAATTAAAAGATAGTGAAAACTCAGGAATTTCTGTTACTGTGATGAGTATTCAAGGTGATAAGTGGCGCGCTAAGTCATCTTATTTGGCAAAGAACATCATTGAGTATTACTATAAGCGGATAAAAAAAGAAGACCTTACTAAAAGAGTATTTGCGAAGAAATAATATGGCCGATAACGAAATCACAGAAAATATTGAAACAGCTAAAGATACCGAAGCACCTCAGGGAGAGCTTTCGAAGAAATCGAAAGTAATCAAAGAGATTAAGTCTATTGGGCTTATCTTAACAGTGGTTTTGGTTTTTAGATCTGTCTTTTTCGAGCCTTTTAGAATCCCATCTGGGTCTATGATTCCCACATTAATGATTGGTGATTTTATTTTAGTTAATAAGTTTTCTTATGGATTTAAAGTTCCATTTTCTGATCTCAGTTTATTTGGAATCAATCTAAACCCAATCTATATCTTTGGTGAAAGCAATCCTGAACGAGGGGATGTAATTGTTTTTAAATACCCTCAAGACCCAAGCATAAATTATATTAAACGAGTTGTTGGAGTTCCCGGAGATAAGATTGAGATTCGGAACAAGGTTGTTTATATCAATGGTGTAGCGATCAAGGCTAATGAAGTTGATGGTAAGCCAATCATGGATGACATGGACGACAAGTTTAAAAACTATAAACTCAAATTCTATAAAGTAAAAACAGGAAACGCTGAGCATATTGTTCAGCAAGATAGCGATAACTATTACAAGACTGATTACCAACCAAAAACTATTCCAAAGGATAAGTTTTTTGTCATGGGTGATAACAGAGACTTCTCCTATGATTCGCGGTTTTGGGGTTTTGTTAAGCGTGAACAAGTAAAGGGTAGAGCCTTATTTGTTTGGTTTTCAATGATTTTTCCATTCGGAGATGATGCCTTTAAGTTTAGACCATGGCGAATTGGTAGTCTTATCAAGTAATGATTCAAAACATGGCCACTTTGGCCGATCAATCCAAAAAAGTTAATGAAATTCTAAATGACTCTGCCTTTATTCAGAAAGTGCAGAGCACACCTGTTTCTGTTGTTCTTAGAGTCAGGTTACCAGGGAAATCTATCTTTCTTCATCTCGGAAGAGGAAGGGGTACAGAGGGGCTTTGGTTAGGTGAAAGTGCTCCTGTTGCTGAAATTCGCATCCGGGATAAGTTTCAAGAGTGGATAAAGAAATACATTGTAGGGCAAAAGATAACTCAAATAACGATAGATAAGAAATATCGAATCCTCACCTTTGAATTAGTCTCTAAGTATGGAGAAGGTAGGTTAGGGCTCTTTTATAAGGGAAGGAAGCTTTACTTTTCCTACAGAACCTTAGGTGTTGAAGGTTCAATCTTTAAATCTTGGAGACTAGGTAGCGAAGAGAATATTACCGAAGGATTGTTTGAAGATATATATGACGGGCCTGAAGATAAAATGGGAGATATATCTACAGGGGATATCGAGTCCATCTATAAGTCTTTAGTAACCTACAAAGAAGATACAAAAAAGAAGAAGCTTCTCAATAGAAAAATTCAAACCGAAACTAAAAAACTTGAAAATATTGAACTTGCTCTACCTTTGCAAAGTGAGATGTACTCTCTTAATTCCAGTGAGATTAGGGAAAGGTTTAAAAAAATTGGGCTTTCAATCAAAGAAAAGTATGGTGAAAATGAACATAAGTTTCGAGATAGGGCTTTCACCAAAATTAAGAACTTTAAGACTTCTAGGAAGTTCTCAGAAGAAAAGCTAAAAACCCTAACGAGTGAAATGAAAAGCTGTGAAAAAACAATCTTTTTACAAAAAACAAAGTTTCCGGTTTGGGCGGCTCCTCAAAAAATAAATAAGAACAAAGATATAGTCAGTTTTACGATGGGTAAAATAAAAGGAGCTGTCGGTAAAAATGTTAGAGGTAACGACTACTTAAGAAATAAGTTTAGTTCAAGTGCCGATGACAGCTGGTTTCATCTCGAAGGAGAGAAAAGCTCTCATATCGTTTTGAAGGCCAAGCTAGGTGATTTAACTGATATTGATGTTGAGCAAATTGGTTCATTACTAAGGGATCATATGCACCTTTCAGTGGAGAGAATTAAGCTTATAGGCTCTAGTATAAAGAATATTAAGGGGCTTAAGGGAAAAGCAGGGGCAGTAACTGTCAGTAACCCTAATTATTTCGATGTGTTATATAATAGTGCCTGGAAGGAAATAATTTCAATCGATTGATCTAAACTCTAAAGATTGTACAATTTTATCGAGGAATAGAAGCCATGTTTTCATTTACGAAAAGTTTTCAAATTTTAGTCGTTTTGCTTTTTTCTATTTGTTTAGGAAATGCAGCAATGAAGCCAGCCGAGATCGTTGAGAACTTTGATCTTCGCTACTATCATCCCCAGCTTCTTAGTTTGAAAGACCTCTCATTTGAAATTAGGGTATCAAACTTAAAAGAAAGCGTTCTTAAAAGTATCCCACTTAGTAAGCTAGATGATCTTTATTATTCTGTATTTTGGATAGCTCCAGGAAAATACTTAATAGAAGTCCATGGATTACCTAGAGGATATGTTGAACTAAAAAATGAACTAAAGGCTCTTATTAGAAACCGCCTAGATTATGTGTTACCTCAAAAGCTAGCCCCTAAAGTTAGAAGTTATTCTCTAAAAGCTGGTGAGACAAAGAATAATTTAAGCACTGTTATAGGTACTGATGAAACACATCAGCGTGGAATAAATGAAATAGAGATAAAGTTTAATAAGAAAGGAATGCTTCGCTCTTTTGTTACTAAAAGTCCTATGGGTTCTCAAAAATCAGAAATGAAGATGAGTAGTAAATCCTGGAGTAATAACAAGTGGGTTGTTGATTCGATCATTGTTACCTCTACACAAGGTGTACAGTTTACTGAGATGAAGAATACATTCAAATATAAAAAAGTTGATGGTTTTGGTTTTCCTGAAAAGGTAACTGTTGAAACCACTCAAGAGTTACAAGTGAATAATAAAGAAAAAAAGAAACGAAAAGTAGTCTCAGAAATTACTTTTTCCAATTACCAAGTCAATAAAGGTATTGCGAGAAAAAGGATATTGGATCAGAGTGCTAAAAAACAGTAAGAAAATATTCCTACTCTTCTTATCGCTCTTTTTAGTGATAAGTTGTTCTAAGCAAGAGGCACCAGAGGTGTTACCCGAAGCTGCCTGGGAAATTACTGATCGAGAAAGACTCGAAGCTTGTTCAAATGTTAATTTTTCTACTGATCTACTAAAACACCAAAATACTATCTACCTCTTTAAATGTACTGACTGGGATGAAGCATTTCCTAGTTTTTATAGGGGAATCTTAAATATTGACCCCATCTCATGGAATCACTTCTTTGGTCCTGTTAATGATGTTTTTTTAAATGACAGAGAAAGGCGAGATAGAATATTTGATCATATTCGAGATCTTGACTCTAAGAGGGGTCTCGATGATTTATCGAGAGTGCTTACAGCTCTTAACGAAACGAATTTCTATGATGGCCTCCTTAATCTTTTTAATTGCTCAGAGAATCCAAATAGGAAAGAGTGCAAGGATAGAGACGGTCGTCATCTAAGTAAGAAACAAATTAAAGACCTTATTAAGCTTGTTGAACTAAAGCCTGTGTTTATTAAGGCCTTGTCCGTATTAATTAATAATTCGATGGATACAATTGATACGGATGATGAAGCTTTAAGAGTTGAAATAAAGAAATTCTTCTATGATGAAAGGTTTATCAAAATCAGGCTTAAATTAGTGAGTAGTTTTGCTCAGAAATTTGTACAAGGGATCACGCCATTAGAACGAGAGTTCTTTAAGAAATTAACAATCACTAAATGGCAAGGAAGTGAAAATCCTTATGTTTTTCATTGGATTCAACAACCCAGTTTTACAAGTGGTCTTTTTCATCGATTAACTAAGTATGCCGTCGTTGAAAATCCGGAACTTGTTAAAGACGTTAAGCTACTTAAGAAAGGTTATCACTACCCAGTTTATTGTAAGCCCTATTCGAATTCTGCCAAAATTGATATTGATCTTAAGACCCATGTGGACCAGTTCTTGAACTACGTCCATGAAAATGACTACCGTGAATTCCATGAATTTGTTATTCAAAATGTCGCTAGTTTGCAGTTGGCCTTAAGTTTTTGTCCTGATCTACAAAAATATTCAGGTGATATTGTATTTATAGAAAATGGCGAGGTTGTTAGAGGTACTCATAGTATAAATTTTGTGAACCTTGAAAAAGACTTAGTAGATTTAAATTCAGAAATACCAGTATTCGACTTCTCTAAGTTTGTAACTTTCCTAGCGACAAGAAATATGGGGAATATACCTCCTAATCCTGGTTTTTTACTCGATATAATAACTGAAGAATATGTGGAATGGTTAATCGAGATGACTAAGGTTGTTCATACAAGTACTGACAGTTACTTTGACCTTATGTTTAAGTTTATGAAGAAAACCAATAAACTTACTTTCGAGTCAATCGGTGTCCTTCTAAACGAATCGTTATTAATTCAGAATAATTCAAAAATCGATGCTCTCGCTAGATCTTGGCTTTTTCTTAATGAAGAAGAACAAAACTTCCTTTTCAATTTTATTGATCGTCATTTAGCTGATGATACAAATTTTAAACTTCTTTTTAGGTTTTATGCCAAGATGCTAGATGAGTATGCCACTGTTTCTTCCCAATTCTCAAGTTCATGGACTGGTGATGAAGAGAAGCTAGAGAGGTCATATGATTCATTGTTTGATATCGTTAAGAATTTCTCTGGAAAAAACGTTCTCTCTGACTTTGATAATTTTTTCTCAAGAGATCATATTGTTACGATTATGAAGGTTATAACTCGCGGACCTGAAATAAGAAGAGTTGCTCTTAATCAACTGAACTCAAATTTAATTACGGATTATATAACAAAGATACCTTCTAACCCTTACAGGATTGATTTTACAAAAGAAGGTGATGAATACTCTATTCAGGCAAAGAAATGTATTGATTCTATGACTGAGGGGCAAGATCTTTACTCTATCATTAGTGCATTTCCGGAGAACTGCTCTTTCTTTAAAAATAAAGAGATTACTCTTCAAACATTTTCATGGCTCTCTACGATAGAAGAGAATTATCAAAGATTTTATAGCGCCAGAGGTCAGTCCAATATTCTCTTTGATGATACTGGAATAATGGCACCAGACGTATTGAACAACTCGATAGCCCTAATACGAATCATCGATGAAAAGCTAGCCTTTCGTCTTAAAGATGGACCTTCTAGTGGTGGTATGAAGTACGTAATGGATGTTTCCCAAAAGCATCTTTTTTCTGAAAACTACATTGAAGATTTATTAAATGTTTTATCGTTCTCTTCAGGCCTTCTCGAAACAGGTGGAGCTGAGCATAGGTATTTAAGAAATAAAGCTCTAAAAGAGCTTATTGTAGAACAGGGACCAGAGTTAGAAGAGGTTCTATCTTGGACCTCTAAGCTTCTTGGTGAATATGGAAGAGATGTTAGAAGTGGAGCACTCGTTAGTGAAAACTATGTAGAGAACCTCGACTACTCCTGTGAAAATTATACTAACCCAAGTATCGGTGGGCTTCCATGTCCTGGTAGGGATAGAATCAAAAAAGCTATTTCTTCAATTGTTGATGATTTAGTAGCTAAGAATGATCCAAATGAACCAACTGCATTAAGTCTTTTCCTGCAGGGATTAATTCCAGGTTATGGGTTACCAATTCCTTTTGACTCAAAAGAACCTAGGTTAAAGAGATTAACGATTAAAGAAACATTCGAGATGGTTTATAAATTAACCGACTCTAAGTATGATCACAACCTTCTAAGAATCAAGTTTAGGGAGGATGATGCTTATGATTCCCTCTTCGATGTTGAAAACTGGACGGGGTCTAAGGCTTTAGAAAAAGGCTTACGCAAAGAAAGAAAGGAAACAGAAGAAGAATTTGTAAAACCTGAGGATGAACTTTTATTCAAAGAAGCTAATGTGAGGCTTAATACTTTGGAGAGAATTGAAATCTCAGTAAAAGATGTTCGTTTCGACATGAGTTATTTAGGTGCACATTATATGAACTCAGTAGCAAAGGCTGATGATTATAACTTCATGGTTGAGAACAAACTTAAGATGTTTGAAAGGTGTGTTGGTATAAGGTTTTGCGGGAAGTTTTTTAGTAAGCAACAGATTAGAATGGCAAAGAATGCAGTGGCAGCTTATCCCGGTTTGCTTGATGCTAATAAAGTGAAAGAATTTTCATTTGGCGATTATATGCAAGCCCTTCTTTCTACTTTTGTAGGAAGTAGCAGTAAAGCATCTCAGAAAAGCGCTCTTGTAAAAGTAAAGGTTTTTGGAAGAAGTATTCAGGTTCCATGGGTTCAAACTAAGAATCAACTTAAGAAGCATAATGGAAAGATACTAACAAAGATTTCAATGCATGCTGGATTCTCTCACCTGTCTAGAATAGTTAGAGATCGAATTGGCAGAACACCTGATGAATTTGAAAAGAATATTAACTCTGAAAAACTTAATCATATCAATGAACTTCTCTTGATGGGATTAGATCCTCAAGAAATTGAACCAACAGTTCAAGAACTCCTCATCTCCCTAAACAAGAAAGTAGAGGGAAGAAGTGCAATTGATAATGCCGTAGATTGGATTGCAGATCTTGATTACCAAGAACAGAGGGAGTTTGAAGACTTCCTTGTTGACCTGACTTATATTTCTACATTCTTAGGTACAGGGTTAACTGAGCAAGGCTATAACTTAGAAGAGAGGAGTATCAAAAGATACCAAAATAACAATGTGAAATCTGTGTTAACAACTCTTAAAAATATTGCACCTCTTATTTCTTCCTTTAAGTCGGATTGGCCATTGAATTTCAATGTGATGAAGGTCATTAAACTATTATCTAAGCCATTAAGTTTTATTTCTAGAAAGCTACCTAGTGAGAAGAACCTGAATATAAATATTACCTATAAATTGATAAATGAAGCTTATATTGCTTT
Organism: uncultured Halobacteriovorax sp.; assembly: GCA_913061265.1. Lineage (GTDB taxonomy): Bacteria > Bdellovibrionota > Bacteriovoracia > Bacteriovoracales > Bacteriovoracaceae. Next base: position 491,619 of record CAJXVS010000003.1, read on the forward strand.
TGGAAAATATTTTGGCCAAAAGGAAACGGTATCGGGAAGTTTATACTTAGCTGAGTATTTGAAAGAAAAAACCAAAAGAGCTCAGCTTTTAAGTGCACTTTATTCTGTTGAAAAATATAATTCTTTCCTGGAAAAAGAGGTCGCTTCTACAAATGGGTTTGAAGTACTCTCTTCTAATATGGCGCAGGTGGTGAATGACCAACGGTTCAGCTTGAGTAATATCAAGGGTTACTTACTTAGAAGTACTAGTACCAGACGATGCCTATCAACAAATGGGAATGCTCATGACTGTAAAGTTAACGGCCATTACGATGAACCCTCTAAGTTACTAGTCTATGCTAACCAAAAGCAAGGAAGTAAGAAGACGAACCTAGTGATCTTGCTAGAAACTATCTTCAAAGAGCATATAAATGACTATACGAGCTTATTTGAAAACCTTCTTCCCCTCATAAGAGTTCAGCTGCACCATTAAGCTAAACTTTCCCTACTTTACGTGTAAATTTAACCACTTATAATATTCCTAAAGAGTATCTTAATAATTTTAGGAGTAGAAATGGATTTTGTTAAAAGAGACACTGTAATAGAGACCTTAGATCAAGCGAAGAAGATAATCTTTGGGCAAGATGTACTGCTTGATTCTATTATTGCCGCCTTGGTTTGCGAAGGTCACTTATTAATTGAAGGAATGCCAGGCCTTGGTAAAACTTTAAGTGTATCGGTTATAAGTAAACTGTGTGATCTATCTTTTCAAAGAATTCAATTCACTCCCGATCTTCTACCAAGTGATCTGATTGGTACAATGATTTATAGCCAGAGATCTGAAGAGTTTAATACTAAGTTTGGTCCGATCTTTACTCAGCTACTTTTAGCTGATGAGATAAATAGAAGTCCAGCTAAAGTACAGTCGGCTCTTTTAGAAGCTATGGCAGAAAAACAAGTTACTATTGGAGATAAGACTCATAAGTTGTCATCACCATTTGTTGTTTTGGCAACGCAAAACCCCATTGACCAAGAAGGAACTTATACTCTTCCTGAAGCGCAACTTGATAGATTTATGATGAAGGTCAATGTCGAATATCCAGATTTTGAGGCAGAGAAAAGAATCTTAGATCTATCAAAGACTCCTTTAGAAAGTATTGAAGCACTCCTGACGACAGACTCTCTACTCGCTATACAAAAATGTGTTGATGAAATATATGTTGATGACAAATTAAAAGATCTAATCGTTAAGATTGTCTCGGCTACTAGACCTAGTAGTGAGTTTTTCCCGAAGGAATTTGAAGGGGGCATCTTGGCAGGCGCATCGCCTAGGGCCTGTATCTGGCTACAAAGAGTTGGAAAGTTTATCGCCTATATGGATGGTAAGGACTATGTATCCCCAGAGCATTTAATGAGGGTTATTCCAGATGTCCTTGGCCATAGAATTATTATGACTTATGAAGCAGAGATTGATGGAATTACAGGGCGAGATGCGGCCATAAAGATTGCGAGCAAGGTTATATAGTGAAGTTAAATGAGGTTAGAAAAACAGTAGGTCGAATAAAAGCGAGTTTGTTTAAGAACTCTAACTCATTTTCAATCGGAATGCTTAAATCTCACTTTAAAGGAAGTGGACTTCAGTTTAAAGAGCATCAAGTATATACCTTTGGTGATGATATTAGGTTTATCGACTGGAACATGTTGGCGAAAACTAATGAAGCTTTTGTTAAAACCTTTGAAGAAGAAAGAAATATTGAGATAACTGTAGTCTTAGACGCATCTAGAAGCATGCTCTCTGGTGTTGATGGAGTTTCAAAGCTACAAGCATCAATTGAAATTACTTGTTTACTTTTTTTATTAGCTAAAGAAACAAGTGATTATGTTCACGTTCTCGTTATCGGTGACGAATTAATTGATATTCCTAAGTCTCAAGGAGATAAAGGAATTACTTATCTTATTAGTAACCTAGAGAAGTATGGAGTTCTTGATGAAACAGGAATTGTAAATATTGAAAGACCGATGGTTAATAAGCTTATTGAAGAAGATAAAAAAATGCGAAGTATCATGAAGCATATAGGTAAAAGAAGAGAAGTTGTTATTCTGTCTGATTTTGTAGATTTTATAGACGCAAAATCCTTAAAACGTCTCATTTTTAGAAAGAACCTCCATTGCTTCTACATGGAGAGCCCTCTCGATAGAAAAGCCTCCTCACCCATCTCTCTTTTTAGTTTCCCAATAGGTGAGACAAAAGGTGCTCGCTTCCAAAAGATAAGAACAAGTGAAGAAAAAGATATTGAAAGGGAACTAGGGAAGAAAGTAAAAAAAATCGATATCTCTGAGAGGTATTTAGAAAACTTTATAAGAGAAATGGTTTGAATAATTTAATAGTCTTCATATTGATCCTTACACCACTGTTTGCTTTCTCTGCAGAAGAGGCTTTTTTTCGTCCTCAATCGAGAACTAGAATTGAAATAAAAGAAGGTGATTCTTTTAATGGAGTTATAGAACTTTGGAATATTAAGAATGTATCCTCTGAAATGATCCATGACATTAAGGGTACTTCGTTTTTAGAAGACTTTTATGTAGTTAGCCTCAAAAAACCAATATGGTCTGAAAATAATCCTGAAGTAATCCTTATTGAGGGAGTCTTTATCCTTCAAAATGCACTTAAAGAGAATGAGAAGCTATGGAACCTCGGAGGCTTGAAGATACCCATTAAGATAAAGGAAATAGGAACAACACCTATTTCAAGAAAACACGATAAATTCTTAATTTTAGAAGAAGATTACCATTTCAATGATAATGAAAATCTAATCTATTGGTACCTTGGGCTAACTCTAGTTTTATTAATCATTTTTATTGCAGTGGTAAAATTGAGAAATAAAAAAGTTAGCAAGGCTCATGATGAAATAGTCATTGATTGGAATGATAAGCTTAGGAAAGCTACTACGAGGGATGATTTTTTAATATTGTATATGAACAGAAAGTCTTGGATGCCTAATAAAACATCAGATGAATCAGAGTTTTCTAAGCTGTGCAGTGATTATCTCTTTAAAAAAGAAGTTCAAGACTATGAACTCGAACAACTGACTATGGTTAGAGATAACCTTATTGAGGTAGTTAGGTAGATGGAATTTGCTAAACCATATTTTTTAATCTTTGGAGTTTTAGGGCTAATAGGTTGGTACCTGACTCTCTATCGCCCAAGAAAGAAAGCACAGATATATTACTCTAATCCTAAGGATGAATATAGCAGTATCGCAGGAAAACATCTTATTGCCTTGGTTGGTTTTATTGGATGGATTCTAATTTCTATTTCATTAACATTACCTAGAAAACCAATTGGTCTTTCGAATAATAAAATAAAAGTGAATGATATTTTTTTCGTCGTTGATGTATCAAGATCTATGCTTGCTGAAGATTTTAGACCTAACCGTTTAGAAGCAGCAAAACAAAAAATATTAGAGTTTGTGAGCTTAAAGCCAGCTGATAGAATTGGTATCATTATGTTTTCCGAAAGGGCCTTTACATTACTACCACTCTCTACAGATCTAGAGTTAATTAAGCGTATAGTCGAAGAAATTAAAGTAGGATTTCTAGGAATGGGAACTAATATTGGTGATGCCTTAGCTCTTGCTGTTGCAAGGGGAGCTCAGTCTCTCGCTGATAATAAAGCCATTGTTTTACTTACTGATGGTGTAAGTAATGTAGGCTCAATGACTCCAACCCAAGCTGCACAGGAAGCTGCTGAGAAAGGCATCCGTGTTTATACCATTGGCATAGGAGGAAGCCGGGACGCAAAGATTCCTCTTGGTGGTTCTTCTTTTGGAAGAAAGCGATATCAAACTATTCCGGGTGGAAGTATTGATACAAAAACCTTAAAAAATATAGCGAAATTAACTGGTGGAAAAGATTTTATCGCCCAAGATTCCGATGCCCTTAAAGACGTTCTTTCAGAGATAAACAGCTTAGAGAGAACTGAGATAGATGCTTCATCTAGGATATTGTATAAAGAACTTTATTTAGACTTTCTATTAATAGGAATTCTCCTTCTGTTGCTTTCAGAATTTTCAAGAATAAAGATACTAAAGGAGGAGTTATGAGTTTTGAACATTATAAGTATCTCCCGGTAGTTATTCTACTCTTTGTTATTTTTAGCTTCTTGGTCGTTAGGGCCTTTAAGAGCTATGTTGGAACCGTAGAGAAATACTGGTTTTTTGTTCCTTCCATTTTGCTGAAATATAGACTTCAAACATTTCTGTTAGCTTTCCTAATTCTTGGTATTTCAACACTTGATTTACGTGGACCTGAGGAGAGAATAAAAGCAACGATACCAGATCAAAAAACAATCATAATCATAGACTCTTCTGCCAGTATGTTAGCCGAGGACGTAAAGCCTAATAGGTTCCAAAGATCTCTTTTCTTAGCAAGGCATTTTATAAAAAGAGCGGCGGGACATCAAATTGCAGTTGTTCTTTTTTCTGATACTCAAAAAAGGTTAGTGCCCTTTACTGATGACATAGACCTTCTCGACGCAAGAGTTGCTGCTCTTGAAAAAATAAGTTTAGCTGATGGTAATTCAAATATTAACCAAGCCGTTAAGGAATCCCTTCAGTATTTTAAGATTGATAATGATTCTGAAAAAATAACTGGAAACATATTGCTCTTTACTGACAGCGAGGAACACGGAGGGAATTTTCCTTTAGACGAAGGGACCGATGTTAATATGGCAGTCGTAGGAGTGGGAACAGCGGCTGGTGCACCTATCCCCCTAAGGTCTAAGTCCGGTGTGTTTCTTAATTATAAGACTCATAAGGGGCAAAAAGTAACAACTAAACTAAATGAAAGTATAATCAAAGGAATGGGGAAAGACTTTAAGAATTTTAAATATTGGATTGCTACTTCTTATATAATCCCGACAGATGACATCCTTCAGTTTTTTAGAGGAATTTATAAGAAGAAATTGGGGGAGACAGATATTAGGATCAGGCCTGTTTTTGGTCATTATATAGTTATTCTTGGGACTATTCTCTATTTCCTCTCTAGTTTACTTGGTTTAGGTAAATCATTCCAAAAACCTACAGTTCTTATGATTTTATTTATGAGTTTTTTTGGCATGAATGAAGTGAAAGCCAATGACTCAGAGGTAGGTGAAGAAAATAAAATAAAAGAAGAAAAGGTTTCTCCCATAGTAGCTAAGAGACAGGAGAATTTGAAGGCGGGAGTCGCAACTGCGGATGAAAAAAAATTCCTGGCTCAAGAGTATCTAAAAATTGGGAAACCTAAAGAAGCAAGTACTCTTTATGAAGAGATTAACGTGACACAAGCGAAAGATATCAACTCTATGGTTAATATGGGAACAGCATACGCTAGTGCTGGAAATATTAAAAAAGCATTAGATTCTTATGATAGTGCTGTCCAGATAATGCCAGAGGGTGAACCAAAAAGAAGATTACAGGATACCATGAGAAGTAATATTCTTATGGCCCTCAAAAAGGAAAAACAAAAAAAGAAAGATCAACAGAAAAAGAAAGATAAGAAAAATAAAGATAAAGATAAAAAGAAGGATAAAAAAGACAAGAAGGATAAGAAAGATAAGTCAGGGGAAGGTTCCTCTGGAGATGAAAAGAAGAAGGATGATCAAAATAATAAGAGCAAAGATCAGAAAGAAAAAGAAAAGAAGAATAATGATAAAAAAGAAGATGAGAAAAAAAATGATAAAGAGAAAGATAAAAAGAAGAAGGAAGAGGACCAGAAACAATCTGAGCAAGACCAAAGACCTTCTACCCTTGAGCAAAAAGAAGCAGATATAAAGAAGAAAAGAAAGCTTGTTAAAATTCCGGCGATGTTAAAGCAGATTATGGATCAAGACAGAAATTTACAAGAACAGTATTATAAGACGAATCAAAAAAGAAAAAGAAACAATGATAATGAAGTTAAAGATTGGTGATTACATGAAAAGTATTCTAATTTTATTTTTTATCCTATATTCATCCCTTGGTTTGGCTGAGATTGTTAGCCTAGAGGTTGCCCCTAATAGACCTGTTGTAGGGGAGACTTTTCAATTAATTTTTAAAATAAGCACATCAGATAGTGAAGACCCTTATATTAGCTTTGATAGGGGTACGGCTGATGTTATTGGCAAATCAAACCGTGGTGTAAGTATAAATACGAGAATCATCAATGGAAAATTTAGTACAACGAGAACTTTAACTTATGTTTATGAATTGGTTGCCACAAGGCAAGGGCCTTTAAGGATAAGCAATATTAAGGTTGAGATTGGTGGAAAAGAATATAAAGTTAAATCTAAAACTATCAATATATTAAGAGAGGCTGTTCGGGCGAAAGATTTTTTCCTTCAAGCGGAGCCATCAAAAACGGAAGTGTACTTAGGTCAGGGCATTGATGTTAGGTATTACCTCTATACAAAGGTGCCTATTGTGAGTCAGGAGGTTAAGGCCTTCCCTAAGCTTGGAAGATTTATTAAGCGCTTTCATATGATTAACAGAGAAGTGACCACAACTGTAGAGTACATGGGAGAGATTTATAAAAAAGTTCTTAAGTACTCCGCTAGGGTTTACCCTGAAAAGGTTGGAAAAGCCTATATAGATCCATTAAAGTTAAGAGTCCAATACTCTGACTCTACTCGAAATAGCCCATTTGGAGCCTTTGGTCTTAGGATGAGGCAATATAAAACAAGGTCCATTCAATCTAAAAAGATCGAAATCAAGATCATTCCAATACCTACTGAAGGTGTACCTAAGGACTTCACTGGGCTTATTGGGGATCATGATTTTGAGTTTTCTCTAAACAAGAAAAAGTACTTAGTAAATGAAGTAGTTGAAGGTAGGCTTGAGGTATCTGGTCCAGGTGCTCTAGAGAACTATGCTGCTCCTAAAGTCTTCACACATCCAAATTTAGAAGCATTCGATACTAAAGCCGAATTTTCAGAATTATCAAAAGTACTTGGAAAAAAAGTATTTGATTATACTTTCTTAGCCCGAGACAATTTTCTAATACCAGAGAGAGAGATGTCGTTTTCAATCTTTGATCCTAATTCTAAAAGCTTTGTCACTAAGAGGATACAATTGCCTTCTTTAGAAGTTCAGGGTGGTATTGTTAAACCCAATACGGGTGGCAATGCAGGAGAAAACAAGCCACAAGAACAAAAAATCCTTTCTATTAAAACAGTTGGACTAGTCGCACCGACTTTTATTTCGGATTCATTTTTTAAAAGAATAAATATATTTAGAATCTTAAATTACATACTTGGGATTTTAGCTCTGTTGCTTGTTTTTGTACCTCTTGGAAAAAAGGTGAAGGAATCATTTGAAAAAACTGAAATTGAGCATGAAATACAAACCTTAAAGAAGTCTGGGTTTAGTTATCATGGCCTTTATACAGTTCTCTCGAAGCTACCCTCAGAGAATGAAGAGTTTGATATCTATAAAAAATTAGAACAGAGTTCCCTCTCTAAAGAGGCCCAGGATTACTTTAAAGCCAGTTTAGAGAGTTGTGAAAAAGAAGATTTTTCTGGTATAAACGGCACGCAAAAGAAAAAGTTTCAGAACAGGTTTTTTGGCGAGCTGGCAAAAGCCGTAAAAGAGAATGGAATTGAAAAAAATATCTAGTTTAGAAGAAATTGATGAAGAGAAAGTCGCTATTACCATCGGGAACTTTGATGGTGTTCATATTGGTCATCAGTACGTTATTAATAAGATAAAGGAAAACAAAGAAGCCAATAGTAATCTAGTCGTTGTTACTTTTAATCCACATCCTACTGAAGTTCTTTCACCTAGGGAGAATTACCTTATAAATGATAATTCTGAAAAATTTCGTATGCTAGAAGCTCTAGGAGTTGATTACCTATTCGAAATTGAGTTTACGAGAGATTTAAGTACACTGTCAGGTGAGGAATTTCTAGAGAGGTATTTCTCCACAGAAAATATGCATAAAAGCTTTTATCTTGGGTATGACTTTTCCTTTGGGGCCAATAAGAAAGATGGAGTAGAGATAATAGAGAAGTTTTGCCTTCAGAATGGTTATGATTTTCTTGTTTTAGAGAGAAAAGAAGTAAGTGAGCTCTCTATTAGCTCAAGCCAGATAAGGGAGTGTGTCCTCACTGGAAAAGTTGAAGAGGCGAATAGGTTGCTTGGGCGTGATTTTGCCATGTCTGGAGTGATTGTAAAGGGCGAAGGAAGAGGAAAGCAAATAGGGTTTCCCACAGCTAATCTAAAATATAAAATGACTAATCTCGTGCCTTCTAAGGGTGTCTACGAAACGAGTACTTTATATCAGGGTGGAGTTTACAAGAGTATAACCAATATTGGAGTTAAACCTACTTTTGAAGATGAGGCCGAGCTCACTGTTGAAACATTTATACTTGATTTTGATAAAGACATTTATGGAGAATCCTTTAATCTAGTTTTTCATAAAAAACAGAGAGATGAGAAAAAGTTTTCCTCAGTTAACGACCTCATTATTCAAATAGGCAAGGATGTCGATATAAGAAGAAAAAATGCTTAAACTTGGATTGATCGGAAAAGACATATCTCACTCGAAATCCCAACAGATGTACCAAGATCTTTTAGGTAGAGAAATAGACTATAGCTTATTCGATTATAATAATGAAAATGAAATACCCAGTCTAGATGAGCTCTTCAAGCAAGTTGAAGGCATAAGTATAACAGCTCCTTATAAGAAGTTTTTCACGGATAAAGTTAGTATTGTCAGTGAAATTAGTGAACTTGGAATCATAAACTGCATTAGAAAGTCGAAAGGAATTTACGAAGCGACTAATACAGATTTCTTAGTTGTTGATAACTTCTTCAAAACATCCAAATTATTAGATGACAGGAAAGTCGTTCTTCTTGGAAATGGATCAATGGCCGAGATAACAAAGTATTCAGCCAAAGTTAATAATATAGATCTCCTTCAGTTTGCAAGGTCTATAACTAAAGACTTTGAGAGCTTAAACCTAAAAGATATTCAAAAAGATGTAGGTAAAAAGTTACTCGTTATCAATTCTTGTTCTAGAGAATTTGGCTATAAAGGTGAGACTTCTGATGATTTGATCTTTTGGGATTACAATTATGGCCACGATTTTCACTTTAACCGTTTTAGTCTGTCCAATATTCAATACATCGATGGGATCGACCTCTTGAAGAGTCAGGCCTCCTTTGCCTTAAAGTTTTGGGATATAAAAATTTAATATCAAAGCTTTTCTAAACCTTCTGCTCAATAAATCCGATAACATAGCAAGTGAAATAGGATTTTAATATGTTTAGAAAACAATTTTCTGATGTCATTAGTAAAACAGGTATGGTTCCAATTAAGGATCTAAGGCCTCTTTTATTGGATAAAGATCCAAATACAGTATCCGAGCTAGGCTTGCTTGAATTTGATTTCTTTGATGATATTAAGTTCGCAAAGCAAGTCGCTGAAAAAAATAAACTAACATTTATTGATTTATCTAAAGCCAAGATTAAAGAAAAGACAATAAAACTTATTAAGAAAAGTGATGTCATTAAGTACCGTGTCCTTCCTATTCAGAAAACAGCAAAAGCTGTAAGTGTGGCCATATTCGATCCAACTGTAGTGGAGCTTAGAAGTGAACTTCAAACAACATTTCAGCATCCGGTAGAATTTATTCTCACCAACCTTGCTTCTTGGAAAAAAATCTATGGTCGTGTAGAAGAATCCATTGATGAATTATTAGATACGATTCATGAAGTTAGATCTGATGCAGGAAATGACGAAAATATAAAAGAAGATGAAATCGGTGAAGATATAATTAAGTATGTGAATAAAGTTCTTGCTGAAGCATTTATTAAAAAAGCGAGTGATATCCATATTGAACCATATGAAAATTCAGCAAGAATCCGATTTAGAATTGACGGAACACTCGTTGAAATGGAAAGACCACCGAAGAAACTCTTCCTACCTTTGGCATCAAGGATGAAAATCCTAGCGCAAATGGATATCTCCGAGAAAAGGAAACCTCAAGACGGTAGGATTAAGTTATCGGTAGGGGGAAAGCCAATTGATTATAGAGTTTCTTCCCTTCCAACTCTCTTTGGTGAAAAAATTGTTCTCCGGCTTCTCGATTCTTCTAACCTCGAATTGGACATGACAAAGCTAGGCTTTGAAGCAAAGCAGTTAAAGGTTTTCCAAGATGGTATTCATCAGCCTTATGGCATGTGTCTAGTAACGGGCCCTACGGGTTCTGGTAAAACGACAACTCTTTACTCTGCCATGGCAGAATTGAACCAAATTGGGACAAATATTTCGACAGCTGAAGATCCGGTTGAATTTAACCTCGAAGGTATTAATCAGGTTAACGTAAAAAAAGACGTAGGGCTTACTTTTGCAAGCGCGCTAAAGGCTTTTTTGAGACAAGATCCAGATATTATTATGGTTGGGGAAATTAGAGACCTTGAAGTTGGAGAGATTGCAGTTGAGGCCGCACTTACCGGCCATATGGTTCTCTCTACACTTCATACCAACGATGCTCCAGCAACTGTAACGAGATTATTAAATATGGGAATAGAGCCTTTTCTAGTGGTTGGTTCTCTTAATGTAGTTGTTGCCCAAAGACTCTGTAGACGAATTTGCATTGAATGTAAGGTTCAAGCTGAAACTTCGATAGAAGAGTTGGTTGCCTGTGGAATAGCACCTAGTTCAGCAGAGAAAATAAAAGTTTATAAGGGTACTGGTTGTGAATATTGTAATAACACTGGTTATAAAGGCAGGGTTGCAATCTACGAAGTGATGGGAATGAGCACAATGCTTAAGGAAGTTATTCTTAGAGAAGGCTCTGCTGACGATATAAAAAGGCAGGCCATTAAAGATGGAATGAAGACGCTTCGGATGTGCGCACTTACAAAAGTCGCGCAAGGACTTACTACTCTAGACGAAGCTGTGATGAATTCAAGCTCTGATAAGTTATAGGAGAGATACATGTCGGAAAAAACGGTTACTAAAACTAAACAGGCTGGAGTTGGAGAGAATGTAAAGATTCAACAACTCTTTAAGCTTATGGTTGATAGTGGTGGTTCTGATTTACATCTTACTGTAGGTTCGCCTCCAGGTTTAAGAGTTAGTGGTGAAATCGTACGGGTGAAGATCCCCGCACTCAATGCTTCAGATGCAAAAAGATTGGTTTATCAAATCTTAACAGAAGAGCAGAAAAACGAATTTGAAAAAAACTTGGAACTAGATTTCTCTTTTGGGATTAAAGGGCTTGCTCGCTTTAGAGCGAATGTCTTTTATTCAAAAGGTGGGGTAGCAGCAGTATTTCGTCAGATTCCAAGTATCATTCCAGATTTTAAGTCACTAAATCTTCCAAATGTTCTTATGGAGATGTGTGATGTTTCAAATGGTTTAATTCTTGTTACAGGACCAACTGGTTCAGGTAAATCAACAACCCTAGCTTCTCTTATTGATAGATTAAATGAAAATGAATCGGGGCATATTATAACATTAGAGGATCCAGTAGAATTTGTTCACCCACATAAATCTTGTATTGTTAATCAGAGGGAGATTGGAACAGATTCACTTAGTTTTCATAATGCTCTGAAAAGTTTACTACGTCAGGATCCTGATATCGTTCTTGTTGGTGAACTAAGGGACGTGGAAACAATTGAGGCTGCACTGACTGTGGCAGAAACAGGTCACCTTGTTTTTGGTACACTCCATACTAACTCTTGCGTTCAGACGATTAATAGAATTGTTAACGTTTTTCCGGCTGATCAACAGTCTCAAATTCGAACACTTCTTAGTTTCGTTCTTCAGGGTGTTGTTTCTCAACAACTACTGCCGAAATCTTTTGAATCAGGTCGTTGTTTGGGAATGGAGATTTTAATCCCTACTCCTGCGATAAGAAACTTAATTAGGGAAGATAAGATTCACCAGATCTATTCTCAAATGCAAATTGGTCAAGAAAAATCAGGTATGATGACGATGAACCAAAGCATTAGGCGTCATGTAGATTCAGGGCTGATTAATACAGATACAGCAATGAGTTACTCAACGGCTCCAGAAGAACTAGCGAAGCAATTAGGCGTAAAAGGAAAAGGATATTAGGTTATAATAAATTATGGCATTTTATACATGGGAAGGTCTTAACAAAGACGGTAAACGAGACAGTGGTAAAGTAGAAGCTTCTAATGAAAAAGAGGCCCGCCGTATATTGAGAACTTTAGGTGTAAGACCTAAAAAGATTAGTCCGCCCTCCCTTCTTGAATTTGATATTGGCGAATGGATGGTGGATAAGGGTATTGCTGCTCCGTTTGGTCCTAAAGAATTAGCTAATTTTACAAAACAACTATCTATTATGATCAATGCTGGGGTTCCGATCATTCAAGCTCTAGAAATTCAGTATAAATCGGAAAAACATCCCCTTCTTAAAAAGTCGATCAAAAAGATTGCTAGTAGTGTAGGTGAAGGTAAGACAGTTTCAGAAGCTATGTCGACTCAAAAAGGTTTTGATAAGCTTTATTGTAGTCTTGTAAAAGCAGGGGAAGCCGGTGGTATCCTGGACATTATTCTATCGAAGCTATCTATACATATGGATAAACAAGAAAAAACAAAGAAGCAGATCAAAAGTGCTCTTTCTTATCCTTTTATTGTTTGTATGGTTGGGGCAGGTGTTATTTGGGGAATGATGGTTTTTGTTGTACCTCAATTTATTGGTATGCTTGCAGATACAGGTCAAGATCCTCCTTATATTACTCAACTTGTAATTGATATTTCCAATTTTCTGTCTGAATACACTTTAATGACAATTCCTATAGTCTTTATATCGGCTATCTTTATACAAAGTTATATAAAGACACCTACTGGGAAAAAGCAATTTGATATTATTACGATGAGGATGCCAATCTTTGGTGGAATTGTCATAAAGGGAAATCTGAGTTCTTTTTCAAGAACACTTGCAACTATGCTTACGTCAGGGGTCTCGTTAATCGATGCGTTGGATATCTGTATTGAAACACTAGATAATCAAGTCATCTCTGAAGATCTCAAAGTAGTAAAGAAGAAGGTGGTAGAAGGTTCAACGTTAACAGAGCCTCTTTCTAAGATTGAATATTTTCCAGATATGGTTTCTCAGATGATTCGAGTTGGTGAACAGACCGGTGAAGTTGATGGGATGTTAGAGAAGGTAGCTGATGTTTTCGAAGATGATGTTAACACCTTGATTGAAGGTGCTACTAAGCTCATAGAGCCTATAATTATTGTCGTTTTAGGGGGTCTCATCGCCGGCATCCTAGTCGCAATGTATCTTCCAATGTTTATGTCAGCAGGTGGATAGTAAGGCTTAATATATTGAAATTATTGAGCATATAGTAAAATAAATTAAGTAGCTAGTTAAATAACTCAAGTTAAAAAGGAAGAAGTTCGAAACGTGTTATAATTAATTTAGTTTAGACCAACCAATAAATAGAGCTTCTTAACAGTTTTATGGAGGGGTGGGTTTAGGTTATTTTTTTATGCGTAAGCTAGTAAATGGAGCTCTCAACGTTCTAGTAACTAGTAAAGAAAACCTTTCAATGGTTTTAAACAAAAGCTCTCTTAATGAGCAAAAGGAGTAGTAATGAAGAAGTACTTAAAAAGTGACGGTTTCACGTTAGTGGAACTGATGGTTGTTGTTGCGATTATCGGCATTCTTTCAGCTGTAGCAATTCCTAATTTTAAAAAGTATCAAGCAAAATCAAAAACATCTGAAGCTAAGCTACAACTGGCCTCTGTTTATTCTGCAGAGACAGCTCTAATGAGTGATTGGGATTCCTTTGGATCATGCCTTGTTGATGCTGGTTATGTTGTCGCAGCGAGAGGCTATTATATGGTAGGTTTTTCAGCAGTTGCAGCAGTAAACGCAGATATTAATACTAACGCTGGGGTGACTGTATGTGCTTCTACTTTTCAAGTTCAACCAGCTCTTGTTGTGCAGGTGAAAAGTACAGGTCTAGCAGCTACAAATATTGCTACTGCCGCTGGCGATAACCCAATTGTTGCAGCAGACGGCTCTACATTTATAGCTCAAGCCAGGGGTCATATATCTCCAGATAAGGTTGCTGCTACAGCCACAGATAATGATGTTTGGCATATTGATGAAAATAAAACATTGGGGCCACAGCAAATTGGATACTAATTTTTCTTTTTTAACATAATCTTAGAAAGGCTCTTGCTTGTTAGGTAAGAGCCTTTTTTCTTTTGATAAGGCTCTCCAGAAAAATCATTTCTTTCACAATTAACTGGATTAGGTCCATTAAGGCATTTAAGGTCTCGTTTCGCTTTAAGAGTGTAGAGTGTATTAAAGAAGCGTAGTTTAAACTTAGAGTCATCTGCTAGACTATCATATACATCTTTTAGACCAGAGAATGCTGAGTTTAAGTCTCCATTCTCTACTCTTAACTTCGCTAGAATTGAAGGTAATAAGGGAAATCGACTAAGTATCTCTTTATTCTGAGACAGCTTTTCATATGAAGAAATAGCCTTACTTATATGATTAGCCTCAAAGTAATAATGAAAGCCGGCGTGATAATTTAATTCAAAATCATCTGGGTAAAGCTTTAAACCTTTATCGTAAATAAAAGTCGCTCCACTGATATCATCTTTTATAATGCTCAAGTATTGTCCGCCGAAGCGATAGTTTTCATAAAAAAGGGGATCATAGATAGTAATGGAGTTAAACCTATGGAACATCCAAGAGTTACCATCTTTTGATTTATAATGTTCAATATCACCTTCTAGTAAGGTTAAGACCCATGTTATGGCCCCAATAAAGCGCCCATGACCAAAAGTTGCAAGTCTTGAGAAAGACTCATTGAAATTGATAGATGAATCTTGCTTTGATATTTTTATCTTGGGCTTAATAAAAGAAGCCCCAATAAATGCTTGAGCAAAAAAGAGAGTCACTAATAAGAGAAATTGAAGTCTGTTGATTATTTTCATTTGCAAGTATAATTATAGTACAAATTGCAGGAGAAGCTATAGTGATAATTTTTAACGAAGTTACAAAAGACTTTAAGACGGACTTTTGGGAAAAACCTTTTAGGGCCCTAGATAAGCTATCGTTTGAATTAAAACAAGGCAATATCGTAGGTTTTTTAGGTGCCAATGGTGCTGGTAAAACAACAGGTATTAAGACTCTACTTAAATTTATTAAACCAACTTCTGGATCTATTGACTATCACCAGGTACTCGGGAAAAACGATAGAGAGGTTTTTAAAAATATAGGATACTTGCCCGAGAGACCATATTTTTATCCCGACCTTACAGGTAGAGAGTTACTTACTTATGTTGGACAAATCAATTCCATTCAAAAATCGGTTATAAAGTCAGAGTCCCTTAAGTGGTCTGAGTTTCTGAAGATTGATTTTGCCCTAGATAGAAAACTTAGGTTTTACTCAAAAGGAATGCTTCAAAGAATAGGATTTGTATCTGCTTTAATAAAAAACCCTAAACTTCTTATTCTAGACGAGCCATTGGCGGGTCTTGATCCTATGGGTAGGAAAGAATTTAAAGATGCTATGAATATTCTAGTAAAAGAAGGAAAAACAATATTCTTTAGTAGTCACATTTTAAATGATGTTGAAGAAGTGAGTAAGGATGTTGTTATTCTTAAAACTGGAAAACTGATATATTCTGGAAACGTTTTGGAATTAATTAAAAACAAATCTAGTAACAAATTCGACCTGCTTGTAGAGCCATATAACTCAGAATTGTTAAGCGACTTTGAATCAATAGAGCAAGGTGGTTTCAAAAAGATCAGTATAGAGGAAGATCAATTACAAGAAATGCTAAATAGATTAGCATCTAACAATATAAAAATAGAGAACATCCGTAGGCAAACCCCGTCGTTAGAAGATATTATTTATAGGATCGGAATATGAAAATATCTAAGATTTTAATAGTCAGTAAATTTACCTTTCTGGAAATTTATAAATCCAAAATAATGATAAACATTTTTTTATCAGGAGCAGTCCTTGCAATACTTTGTTATATTGTTTCGGAGTTTTCTTTTGGTAATCCCTCTAAAGTCGCATTAGATGTAGGCCTCGGGCTACTTTCGTTAACAACTAAGGCGATAGCCATTTTTTTCGGTGCTAACTTACTAAAAAAAGAAATTGAATCGAGAACCATATATTTAATTTTATCAAACCCTATTTCGAGGCCTGAGTTTTTTGTCGGAAAAACACTAGGTCTCTTTATGATATTACTTTTAAATACAGTTATTCTCGGTGTTTTTACTACAATTTTTTATTACTATTGGGATGGTGTTTGGAGTGATTTGATCTTCTGGTCAGGAGTTCATATATTTTTAGAATCAATTTTAATATTAGTAATTGTCCTTTTCTTTTCATTAATTACTAATCTTAATCTAGCGATTATTTTTTCTATAAGCACTTATATTTCAGGTTATGCAATAAGAGGTGTCCAGGAAATAGGTCTTGTAAAAAGTAGTCCAATTCTAAGTAAATCCTTGAGCTACATATCATATATAATACCTAACTTTTCTCTATTCAATTTAAAGAATGAGGTACTCTATCAACAAGCTTTACCTCCAACTTACATTATGAAAAGTTTGGTCTATTCCCTGGTTTATAGTTCCTTTGTCGTTTGTGGAGCTATAATAATTCTTAACCAAAAGGATTTAGATTGATCTTTCTTCTCTATTTTTTGATATTTATGATAGGAGCATCTTTTGGTAGCTTTTTGAATGTTGTCATTTATAGAGTTCCTCTAGGGAAGTCTGTTATAAAGCCTCGATCCCAATGCCCTAAGTGTGAAAAACCAATCTATTGGTATGAAAACATTCCCATTTTTAGTTGGATCCTTCTCAGAGCAAAGTGCGCCAACTGCAAAGTGAAAATTTCATCAGAGTATCCAATTGTTGAGAGCCTATGCGGTTTTGTGACATTGTTCTTCTTCAAAGACCTGTTAGATTTGAATCACTTTCACTATGCATTTTTTAGAACAACAATCTTTTACATATTTCTGGCTCACTTTGTCATAGACCTTAAGCACAAGATACTGCCAGATTCTCTGAATATTTATTTAGGTTTTGTATTGCTGATTTATTCCTTCTTTCAATTTAACTATATTCATATTGGGTTAGGCTTCCTGATAGGTGGCGGGTTTCCTTATCTTATAACTTGGCTCTTTTATAAAATTAGAGGTCAAATTGGATTAGGCGGAGGAGACATAAAGCTCTATGCGGTACTGGGTCTGTACTTAGGCCCTTTGGATATTATGTTAACAATTTTTTTGAGCTGCTTTCTTGGTGCTGTTGTGGGTGTTTTCCTTATCGCCACGAAGTTTTTAGACAGAAACAATCCAATCCCGTTCGGTCCTTTTATTTTAATAGTTGCGGCTATCCAAATTTTCTTTCCCGAGTTATTTAATCAGATAAAAAACATAATTCTTTAAACCTACTTGTTTGGTGCATTAATTCCTTGAATTTAACTACTTAGACTAGGTATAATTTACCTTGCAGAGGTTTAATTCTGAGGTCGGTAAGCATCAATGGAAATGGATAGTAAAAAATTTTTGAGTGGCTTTATTAATTCAATGAAGGACACGCTTAAAATAGGAAACCGCACAATCGTTGGTATTGATGTGGGTTTATCTGCCATTAAGATTGCACAGATCGAAGGCAATAAAGAAAGTAATGAATTTAAACTCTTGAGTTATGCTTCTATTCCGCTTCCGGAAGGAGCTATCATTGAAGATGAAATTCAAAATGAAGAAGAGATTATTGATGCTTTAAATAAAGGTTTGGCAAAGATTAAGTCTCCAACAGATCTAGTATGCCTTGGTGTATCCGGACCAAATACGGTTGTTAGAAGATTGCAATTGGCCGGTGGTACTGTAGAGGAAATTGAAGATCAGGTTATTTGGGAAGCAGAACAATACCTACCTTTTGAAATTGAAGAATCATCTGTTTCATTTCATATCATGGGTGAAAATGAGGGGGGCGGGGTAGATGTTCTTGTCGCTGCTGCAAAAAACACAGTCCTTGAACAATATAAAGCCATTATGGAAAAGGCTGGACTCCGAATCAAAATTATAGACCTCGGTATAATTTCAGTAATCAATGTATTTGAACTATGCATGGGGGATAAATTAGATGAACCCGGTCAGTCCTTCCTTGTTGTTGATTTAGGTGCACAGAAAACAGAATTCATTATTTATAAAAATAACATGATTGTTTTTTCAAAAGAAATCGCTGTCGGTGGAATCATGATTACGGAAGAGATTCAGAGACAGATGGGTGTTAATTATTACGAAGCTGAAGATTTAAAGATTACAGGGGATGAAAATGGTAATCTCCCTGAAGAGATATTAGAAATTATAGACGATGTGATTGAGGCCTTCTTTTCAGAGATTAAGAAGACGATCGACTTTTATGTCAGTTCAACTTCTGATGAGTCTTTAGTTGCATGTTATGTAACAGGTGGCAGCTCTCTTATCCCGGGTATTATCGAAGGTCTTGAGGCGCTGCTTGGTGTTGACGTTGGAGTTTTAAATCCATTTGATGGGATTGGCTACAATGAAAAGAAGTTTACCGAACAAGAGATTAGCGAAATAGCTTATCGTGGAGTTACGGTGCTAGGTCTTGCAATGAGAGAATTATAAATGATTGAAATCAATCTTCTTGAACAGAAAAAACAGTTTAAGATGCCGCCAGTTTTGGGGATCGATTTTAACACGATTAATTTTAAAATGTTATTTGTGGCAATACTCTTCGCTTATATACCAGAAATTTTTCTAGAAAAACATTTTGAAGATGAAAATAAGAAATTAGCCGAAGAGTTAAAAACCGTGAATACTACATTGACGAAACTCAGAAAAGATTTAAAAGGCAATGGAAAGATAAAGGATCAGCTCCTAGCATTCGGCAGACAGGTTGAGAAACTTAAGAAGAGATCTGAGCAAGTGGATAAGATTATTAAGCAGAAAACTAATCCTAAGAAAATTCTAGAAAAAGTAGCCCGAAGTGTCCCGGAGGATCTCTGGTTTACGAAGATGTCGATTGGGGAAGACAAGAGCTTTTCTATCCAAGGCGGGGCAAATTCTTATAAAAGCATTGGTAACTTTATTTCATTAGCTAACAATGCAGTTTTTTTTGGAGCTTCTTTAACCATGGCTGACTCCAAAACAGAAACAGAAAAGAATGGGTCTCGTGAAACTAGAATCGAGACATTTACCATAAAAGGTAAAGTTTTAACTTTTGATCCGGAGACGAAATAGTGAGTAAAATTGCTGCAAATCTCCATTGGTTTATCATTCTCTATATTTCTTTCAATCTATATTTGAACTATGAAGAAAAGATGGAAGCTATTGAAATTAAAAAATCTAGTATTCCTGCTATTAGAATGCAGATTGCAAAAAAGCGTAAAGAGAAAAAACAACTTAAGCAATATTTTAAGGATATTGAAAATGCAAAGCAAAAGATTGAAAGAGTGGCTGCGGAAGTAGAATCGTTGCAGAAACAACTCCCAAATCGTATTTCAGATACTGAGAACCTTACATTAATAAAAGGATTAGCTGAGGGCCTTAATATAAAGAATGTATTCCTAACTCCTGGTACTGAGGAGAATAAAGGTTTTTATATGGTTAAAAGGTATGAATTCGCTGGGACTGGTACCTTCTTACAGTTTTTGATTTTTTTCGAAAAAGTTGCTGAGAGTGATAGGCTCTTGAATGTAACTTCTTTAGAAATGTCTAAGACTGATAAAAAGCAAAGAGGCCGATTCCAGTTAGTAAACTGTAAGGCGAGTATTATCGCTTATAGGTATAATCCAAATCATAAAGAAGATCGCGGAATAGACTTAATCGAAAAAGAATTCGATGGAAAAAAAGCTCCTCTAAAGAGGAAGCGTAAGAAACGAGCCAAAAAGAAGTAAAAAAATATGAAAAACTTTAAAACTCTTATCCTATTTCTTACAATGCTAACCTCGGTTGGGCTAAATGCTCAGGAGGATAAGCGTGAAGAAGTTACCTCGAAAGTGAAGGGCCCAAAAATTTTTCAAACAGCAAAAACAAAGATCTCGAAACCACTTGAACTCAGAGACCCATTTAAAAGGAAAAATAAAAGAACGGGTTCAAGAACAAAGGGTAATAGTAAGAAATTAAGAGATGGTTTCTTTTCTAACGCCCAAACAATCGATGATCAACCGCTTGATTCTATCCGGATAGTAGGTGTCCTTATTGGGAAAGAGAGAAGGGCAATTGCAAAACTTTTTGTTGGGGATATTCTTAGTGAAGAAAGTTATATTCTCAAGGAAGGTATGACGTTAGGAGAGAATAATGCTGAAATAAAGGCAATTCTTCCTGGTGGAGTTGTACTGGTTGAAAAGATTAGAAATGTTTATGATCAAGACGAATATTTAGAAACTGTATTGCCTGTGGTTAATCGTTTTTAAGTAAAACACTCAGGTAAAAAACTGTAAAAAAATGGTATAATAAATTAACTCCCAAGATAGGTATCAATATGAAAAAAGGATTTTTTCAAATATTTAAAAGGCTCTTGATCTACAGTGCGGTTTTCTCAAGCTTCGCTTATGCTCAAGAAGGAAAACTTTCTGAATTAAAATCAATTGAATTTAAGCAAGCAGGAGAAGTCTCTCAACTTTTCTTAACTTTTGACTCTAACGAAGTTCAAGCCAGTAAGTTTCATGTAACTGAAGATAAACAAATTATAATTGATCTCAAAAATGTAACATCAACCGAAAGAGTGATGAGGGCCTTCGATACCTCTGAGTTTTCAGGAAGTATAGTTTTTGTATCGTCTTACAAGAAGCCAAATGATCCAAAATCATTAAGAATTGCTCTTCAGCTCAGAGATAATGTACGAAGCTTTCTGAAGAGACTGCCAAACAGAGTTATTGTTGAAGTAGAAAACAGATTTGGAGTATTTACTCAGAAAACAGTTAACGAAAACCAAAGCTTTGAAGAAAAAACAGAAGAAGCTGTTAAAGCAGTAGGAAAACTTCTAGTACCAAAGTCTGAATCAGTTGAAGATATTCTAGAGAATTTAACATTAAGCGGACGTAAAAAATATATTGGGAGAAAAATATCTTTCAACGTAAAAGATGTATCAGTTGAAGACCTTCTTAAGATGATTGCAGACTCTTCAGGCTTTAATATTATTATTACTGATGAAATAAGAGAATTAAAGAGCTTAACGCTTAACCTAACTAGTGTTCCATGGGATCAAGCCCTAGATACAATTCTTGGTCTTAATAAGTTAGTAGCAACTAAAAATGGAATTATTTTAATGGTTCAAACATTAAAGAAAGCTACTGAGGACAAACGGATTGAAGTAGACGCTAAGCAACTAGCTCAAAAAGAGGAACCTTTAGTTACAAAAGTGTTTCCTATTAGTTATGCAACTACAATTGAGATGAATAATATTCTTAAAGAGTATGTAACTGTAGGTAGAGGGAAAATTTCATTGGACGAAAGAACCAACTCTCTGATCATTAAGGATACTGCTGATGTCATTGAAAAAATGAGAAAAATCATTGAAGTTCTTGATACTCAAACACCACAAGTACTTATTGAATCTAAAATTGTAGAGGTTAATGAAAGTTATTCAAAAGAAATAGGACTTAGAGAAGGAATCAGTTTCGGGTACGACCCTATCGGCTCAACTGATGGAACGACTGATGTAGGAACAGGGTTCACATTTAGTTCTGCACCAACACAAGGTGGAAATATCTTTGGAGTAACAGTCGCTAGGTTTAATAGACTCCTCAATTTAAATTTTCAACTTCAATTAATGGAAAGTGAATCAAAAGGGAAGGTTGTCTCAAGTCCGAAAGTCATTACACAGAACAAAAAAGAAGCAACCTTGGGAAGTAAACTTACCAGTTCTTATGCAAAAGTAACTGGTACAGGTGAAGATAGAGAATTATCTTTCGAAACTATTCAAGCTGAACTTTCTCTTAAAGTAACTCCACAAGTGACAAACGAGGGCTCAATAGCCTTGCAGATTGATTTAAGAAGAGAAGTCTTTGGACAGAGACCACAACCTGATGCTCCACCAAATATCACTGAAAGATCTGTCAAAACTAATGTTTTAGTTGAAAATGGTTCAACAGTTGTTTTAGGTGGTCTTTATCAATACACGAAACAAGAAAACCACTCGGGTGTTCCCTTTTTAAAAGATTTACCATTAGTCGGTTGGCTTTTTAGAACAGTTTATAATCCAGCGACTACTAAAGAAGAATTAGTGATCTTTCTTACTCCAAGAATTATCAATCAAGAAAGTGCTGGCCTATCGGATAGGAGTTAATTGATTTGAGCGATGTAGGAATGTCTCCATTAATTGAAAAGTATAGTAGTGCCTTTGAAAAAGACCCTACCTCAAGGGTGTTTGCTCCTTTGGCAGAAGGTTATAGGAAAGCAGGGCTCGCGACAAAAGCGATGGAGATACTTAAGATAGGGATTAGAAATAACCCAAGTTATCTACAAGGCTATATTTCATTAGCAAGTTGCTATACCGATCTTGGCGAATACAACCTCGCCTACACGACTTTAAGACCACTAATATCAGAAAATAGAGATAATATTCGTCTACAAAAGCTCTTCGGAGAAAATTGTGTAGAGTTAGGCCATCATGAAGAGGCATTAGAAAGTTATAAATACCTTCTTTTTCTGAACCCAAAAGACCAAGAAGTTTCAAAAATGGTCTCTAAGATTGAAGATAGTTATTTACCAACTGTAGAACCTCAAATAATTGAAAATGAACTCTTTGAAATAGATGAGATCGATGTTCTACCCGAGAGATCTAAGAATAGTTTGGATGAATGGATAAAAGTTGATCTAAAAAAAGAATCAATTTCAGAAGAGATATCAAGTGACGATAATGACGACTGGAAGGTTGAAAAAATAGAGAAGCTAGGGCCGACATTAGTTCTAGATCCTGAACATGAATCTGAGATTGAGGAAGTAGAGGCTAAAGAGGCTAGTAATAATGAGAACGATGAAGCACCCGTTATAACTCATAGCCTTGTAGATCTTTATATCAATCAGGGCTACCTAACAAAAGCCAAAGAACTACTTTTAAAGATTATAGAGCTAAACCCCACTGAGGAAGCTTCTCAAAAGAAACTTCAAGAAGTTTTAGGTCTTGAAGGGAAAGTACGTCTTGAAGCAGAGGATGAAGAAGATGGTCATCAAAGACTAAAAGATTCTCTGGATGCGAAACTTGGAAGGCTTCATAAAGTAGCAAAACCAGACCCTATCATTGGTCTTCAAAGCTTTCTTGATGCGATACAAGAGCGCTCTGAGTTGAAGAAAAATCAACTGTTATAGCCCCTCTTCATTATAGTAAAATCTTTACAATTCAATATTGCATTGGTATTTTGACGCACCGAGGTGGTTAACAATGTCTTCACTTAAACTATTGATTATCAATGGACCAAATTTAAATTTACTGGGTTCGAGAGAACCCGAAGTTTACGGTTCTGATACATTGGAAGTCATTCAGAATGAAACTACATCTTGGGCAAAAGCTAAGAACGTAGCTACTGAATGGTATCAATCAAATATCGAAGGTGAAATTGTCTCTAAGATTCAAGAGGCAAGAGAAGCTAACTTTGATGGTTTGATCATTAACCCAGCGGCCTATTCACATACGAGTGTGGCCATTTTAGATGCCCTAACTTTATTTGAAAAACCGATAATTGAAGTTCATATTTCTAATACAAATAATAGAGAAGAATTTAGGAAAACCAAATTGACCGCTAGAGCATCAACTTCTTTATTGGAAGGTTTTGGTAAAAAAGGATATATTCTAGCGATTGAGTCGTTTTTATAAGAGGAAATTATGTTTCAAACTACAGATTTAAAAAAGAACTTAAAGATTGAATTAGATGACAAAGCTTGGGTAATTCTAAAAGCTGATCATACAAACCCTGGGAAAGGATCTGCATTTGTAAAATGTAGAATTAAGAATTTAGAAACAGGTCAAGTGATAGAGAGAACATTTAAGTCAGGTGTAACAACCAATGCATCAAAACCAGATTTAGACTCTAGAGAAGTAGAATATATGTATTCAGATCCAGATGGTTTTAATTTTATGGATCAAGATAATTTCGAAACGATCCATGTCAATACAGATCATGTTGGTGACTCGAAGGATTTTCTTCAAGAAGGAATTAAGTTATTCATTCTTTATTATAAAGGTAAGCCTATCTCTATAGAATTACCGAATTTTGTCACTCTAGCAGTGACAGAAACCGATCCTGGCCTAAAAGGTGATACAGCAGCCGGCGGGATGAAGAAAGCAATCATGGAAACGGGTGTTCAAATAAATGTTCCACTATTTATCAAAGTGGGGGAAGTGTTAAAGATTGACACGAGAACAGGCGATTATGTTGAAAGAGATAAAGGATAAAATAATGGAAATCAAAGACGTTGAAAATTTTATTTCACTAGTAAAAGACAATGGCCTTGCTGAACTTAGTTATAAATCAAAAGATGGTTCAGAGATTAAAGTGAAGATGATTAATTCTTCGCAGCCAGTTGTTACTAACTTTAGTGCTCCAGTTGAAATGAATAAAAATTCTGTTTCAGAGGCAGCTAAAGAAACAAAAGTTGATCCGAACCTAAAAGAAATCACATCTCCATTTGTGGGAACATTCTATAGATCAGCTTCTCCAGAGTCAGAAGTTTATGCAAAAGAAGGACAAAAAGTAAGTAGTGGCCAAGTT
This sequence comes from uncultured Halobacteriovorax sp., assembly GCA_913061265.1. Taxonomy (GTDB): domain Bacteria; phylum Bdellovibrionota; class Bacteriovoracia; order Bacteriovoracales; family Bacteriovoracaceae. Next base: position 516,326 of record CAJXVS010000003.1, read on the forward strand.
CTTTGTATTGTTGAAGCTATGAAAATTATGAACGAAATCGAATCAGACTTTTCTGGCGAAATCGTAGAAGTTTGTGTTGAGAATGAAACTTACGTCGAATTTGGGCAAGTTTTATTTAGAATCCGAGCCTAAGATGGGAAATAAAAAACCATTTAAAAAATTATTAATAGCTAATAGAGGTGAGATTGCCGTTAGGATAATGAGGTCTTGTAGAGAGCTTGGAATTCAGACAGTTTGCGTCCATTCGACAGCAGACGAAAGCAGTCTTCATGTTAAATTAGCAGATGAATCTGTTTGTATTGGCCCGCCTAAGCCAGCATTAAGTTACTTAAATATTCCCGCTATCCTGTCTGCAGCTGAGATAACTGGGGCTGAAGCCATTCATCCTGGTTTTGGGTTCTTGTCTGAAAATTCAGAATTTGCCTCAATGTGCGAGAAATGGAAGATTGAATTCATAGGCCCTTCTGTAGAATGTATCAGAAGTATGGGCGATAAGATTCAATCCAAAATTATAGCTAAGGAAGCTGGGCTTCCTGTCTTAGAGCCAATAGAAGTTAATACACTTTCCGATAATGAAATCATCAGAGAAGTTAAAGAAATGGGTTTTCCTGTTTTAATAAAAGCTTCTGCAGGGGGTGGTGGTAGAGGAATGAAAAGAATAGATGAAATGGAAGATGTATTACCTTCAATTTCACGTTTAAAGACTGAGGCTAAGTTAGGCTTTGGGGATGATACGCTTTTTATTGAGAAGTATATAACGAACCCACGCCATGTTGAGGTTCAAATATTATCTGATAAGCATGGTAATGTTGTTCATTTGGGTGAAAGAGACTGCACCATTCAAAGGCGCTTTCAGAAAGTTATTGAAGAATCACCCTGTCCTGTCTTAAGCGAAGAGAAAAGAATAGAAGTATGTGCTTCCGCCGTTAGGCTTGCTAAGCATGTTAAATATGACTCAGTTGGAACAGTTGAATACTTATACGATCAAGATACTGAGAAGTTTTACTTCATGGAAATGAATACTCGTATTCAAGTAGAGCATCCTGTCTCCGAATTAAGAACCGGAATTGACTTAATTAGTGAGCAAATTAAATCTGCAGCCAACTTTGAATTAGAAATTAAACAAGATGATATTAGTTTTTATGGTCATTCTATGGAATGTAGAATTAATGCTGAAGATCCTATTACATCAGCTCCATGCCCGGGTGAAATAGTCCATTACCACAGACCAGGTGGAATTGGTGTACGTGTTGATGACTTTATCTATTCTGGCTATACAGTTCCACCTTTTTACGACTCTATGTTAGCGAAAGTACTAGTCCATGCCCCTACGAGAGAGGCTACTCTTGCTCGTATGGAAAGGGCCCTTGAGGAAACAGTAATCGAAGGAATCAAGACTAATAAGGACCTCCATTTAAGCATAATTAAGGACCCAGATTTTAGGGGAAATAATTACTCAACTAATTTCCTTTTAAGAAAATAAAGTAAAATTTAAGTATATAACTCCTTAAAAATAAAGGCTTTTTGCCTTTAGGGCTATGTACTATGGAAAAATATAGAACAGCTAAAATTCTTTATTCTGAAAACAAGTTCGACTCAGCAATTCAGTACTTCAAAGACTCATTTAATAATGAAGTCTTGAATGAAAATGAAAAGATAGATTGCTTAAATCAGATCATAAAAATACAAAAAATCTTGAATAAAACTCATGATTCAGTCCAAGTTGAAATTGACCTAGCAAATTTTCTCATTCAAAAAGAAGAATTTAATAATGCCTCAATTGTTTTAAAGAACTTAGTTGAAAGAAATGAAAACTATGAACTTTGTTTTAAATTAGTTGAGACTTTAGTTAAGCAAGGAGACTTGAGAGAAGCTGAAGTAAGAGCCATTAAGTTATTTAAATATCTCTATAGAAAGAAGAATTACTCCAAGACATCTACATTCTATTCGTTTGTTACAAGTGTCTTTCCAGAGAATTCAAAATTTGAAGCCTTTAATCTTTTAAGCCTAATTCAAACAGGAAACATAAAGGAGTTAGAAGCCTTAAAGGTAAAAAACGATAATCAAATAGTTTTCGAATCTCTTTTATCTACGAATTTTAATCACTGGAGGCATAGTTCGACTTTTAAAGAACTTGTATACTTTAATTGCTTGGTTCCGGGTAATTATGTTTTAAACAAACTTGCCGTAAAACTCACTTTAGAACTCTTAGTTCTATCAAAGGATTTGAACAAAACGGACATTGAGTTCCTTCTACTATTCTTCATTAAACAGAGCCGTAAGACCATATCGAGACTCCTATGTAATTATGCGGAATCGATTTCAATTGAAATAGATGAGGCCATATCCTATAGAATTGATTCTCTACCTGAAGATAATGAAATTGATACCGATCTGGACATGGGAGACGACCTCTTTTCAGATGACGGTTCTATCGAAAACTCTGAATTGAATAGCCTCTTAAGAGAGTACGAACTACTTAATAACCTTGGAGAAGATAAAGATGCTGAAAAGCTTCTCCTTAAGATTAAAAAGCTTGCGCCGGATCATAGACTGTTTGCCAAAGAGGTAACTGGAACTAAATTAAAGAAAAAGCAAATTACAATTGATGATCTTGAGGAGGAGTGGAGTTCTCATCGTTTCCAAGAAGAGAGTGATCAAAGTAGATTAGAGACGAAAGCTAAAATGACAATAGTTAGTCTTAGTGACGAGGACTTCTTAAATAGTTATAAAGACTTAGTTGTTTGTTTTAATATGATGGAACTTTATGATGCGAGCTATCAGGTTTTTAAACGTTTAAATAACTTAGTCAAATTAGATGATCTAGAATTAGATCTTGATTCACTTTATCTAAAACTTAAAACGATGATTTCAGCAAAGGACTATTTCAAGGCTTATGACTTAGTTACAAATATAAATGGTGCGCTACCTTTACAAAATGAAAATAGGATAGAATTTCTCTATCTTCAAGGTGAGGTTGCCAGAAAGCTTGGAAGAGTTAAGGATGCAATAAAAAGTTATATGATCGTTAAAGAGATAAATCCCAATTATCGATTAGTGAAACAGAGACTAAATAGCTTTGGATAGATTAAACCGAATCCTGATATTGTTTTTTACTCTACTCGCTTTTAGTTTGGGTGGAGTCATTCATTTGATTCAAACAGAAAAGTTTGCATCTATCGTTTCGGAAAAAATTAAAAAAAGAGCTCATCAGGAATTAGGATTAAAGTTAAGCTTTCAAAGAATTGAAGTTAAGTTGTTCCCTCCGGCAACATTATTGAAAAATGTTAGTCTTGAGTATCCTAGCAAATCAATATCTATTTCTATGTTTGGCGAGGAGCTTGGGCTTTATTTTAGTTTTTTTGACTTTTTCTCGAGAAAATTTCAAGTAGATACTGTAAAGCTTAATTCTTCAGAAGTTATTATAAAAACAGGCAGAGAGAAGAATAAACCATTTAACTACAAAGAGAGTTTTTCTAGCTATCAAAAAATAAGAAAAGAGCTCAATTTTATCGTGAAGAATGTTGAATTATCGAATGTTGATTTAGCTCTTGATGATATAGAACTCGACGTAGGTAATATTAAAACTAGCTTCCATAAAAGCTTATTAGTTTTTCAAGGTAATATTAGAAAACTCTCATCAGAAGAAATCACAAAAAAATTGAATACTTTTGACTTAGATTCTTTAGAGTTCTTAATTCATAGTTCTAAAACTATGTTAAACGTAAAGAAAGTAAATATTCGTTCAAAACTTGATCAGATTGCTACATCAGGAAGAATTAATTATTCTGGAGATGAAGAAGAACTCAACTTAACGGTAAAGTTAAAAGCTGGGATACGTTCCCTTGCAGCAAAGCTAGGTTATCAAAAAGAGATCGATGAATACCCAGTTGATGGATTCACAAATTTTGATCTAGGAATAACGGGAACATTCAAAAAGCCCGAGTTCAAATTGAAAAGTTTTATAGAGGATATCGTATCAGAGTACGCAAAAGCTGATCTCGTTAATTTAGAGTTGAGTAAAATTAAGGATCAAATCTGGCTTGATAGTTTACAGTTATTTAAAGGCGATTCAGAAGTTACTTTGAAGAATAAGCTACCATTCTACAATATTGAAAAAGATCAAATCGTTTCAAATGAAGCATTCTTTATCGCAAAAGAAGTACACACCAATGATGCACTTTATATCCTAAGGGAATATTTGGATATCTTAAAGGCTAAGCTAAGTGGAGAGCTTAAGATTGGTTGGAATAAGAAAGGAATATACTTTGTGCCGTCTCGTGGTTTTGAAGTAAGAAACTTGAAATTATTCAGTCCAGACTATAGCGGGCATATTTTAAGTAACAATGGTTTTACGTTTAGTAAGGCTTTTATGCTTTTAACATATGACTTAAAGTTCAAGTTTAAGACCCATTTAAAAATGGGCGAAACTAATCTTTTTGGCGAAGGTGTTTTTGGACCAAACCGAATGGATATAAATATATTCGACTCATTTGTTAATCTAGAAGAGATCGGCCCAATTGTAGGTCTTGGTATTAAGGCTAAGGGGACTTTGAAAGGTTCAGTTAAAGGAAAGTATGAAGATATTAAATTCTCTTTTTCTCCAGAGTTAAATGATCTAAAAATCCTTGATTTCAACCTAGGAAAAATAAAGGGAGAAGTTGATTTTTACTTGAAAGATTTAATCTTGGATATAACTAAGACTAAGGGGAAGTATGAGAGTACAGAATATTCAGGTGGAGCAGAGTTTAAATTTGAAAAAGATGAATATTCTTTAGATATCAATGTCCCTAGAGCTACCTTTTTGGATGCTAGAGCTATGATACCAACTCTAATAGGAATGATTTACAAGGAAGATATTGAGCTCGACTTTAATCTCTCTGGAGACTTAAAGTACAAGAGTGACTTTAGTTCAAAAAATATTTTTATGAAAAGCAATTTTAAAGGAGAGAATGTTAATTTTTTAGGAGAAAGAATTGATTCATTTAGTGGTTCAATTTCACTAATAGAACATGATCTTAAGGTTCCAAACTTTAGAATAAAGAAAGGTCAAGGTGACCTTAATGCCAGTGGAAGTATTAATATTAAAAAGAATGAGTTTAAATACAAAGGAAACTTAACCAATCTTGGACTAAAGGATTTTGACTCTTATAGTGCTCTTAATATGGGGTTGAATGGAAAGGTTAGGGGAGATTTCTATGGTGAAGGAAAATTTTCGGACTTCACTTCAAGGAATCAGTTTCGCCTAGAGAAATCTGAGATTGGTAGTCGATCGGTACCAGACTCAATTTTGACTATTTATAATAAGGGCTCAGAAGTTTTCCTGAGCGCTAATATCTTTGAAGGAGTTTCTATTTCAGAAGGCTATATTTCAACCGATAAGAAAACTCGAAAAAAATCTTATATAAATACTCGTTTATATTCCACTAAACCATCGCTTCTCGCTGGCGTTCTTTCCGAACATAACTATATATCCCAATCGTTAATGGGAAATTTGGATCTTCGGGCAGAACTTGGATTTTATCTGTATGAATTAGAGGATTTTGACTTTGACCTTTCTCTTTCAAAATTGGAATTAGAATTTCTTAATGAAAAAGTAACGGTGAATGAAAATAAAAACATATTAAGAGTGAGAAAGGGAATTATTCAGGATTGGAATCTATATGTAGATATCGGTGAAAAAGGATATCTCGAGTCCTTAGGTAAAGGGGATATTTCTAAAAGCTTCCAAGTTAACTCAAAGCTGAAAATAAACCCCATCTTTTCGAAATTAGTTACTCCTAAAGTCCTATCAGCGACAGGTAGTATTGAAGCGAGTAGTATTTTACTTCGAGAAAAAGATGAGTTCTCATTTCACTCAGAAACAATAGGCAGTGACATTGATCTTAAGTTAGATAAGATTCCCGGAGCTTTGAGAGATATTGATTTCAAAATAGTCAGCGAAGGCCAAGATGTATTACTAGAGAAACTAAAAGGAACTTATGGAAAAGGGACAATTAGTGCTGATGGTAATATTAAGTTAAACATTCCCTTTCCAATCGTAAATCTTAACGGAAGTATAAATAGCTCTCAAGTAGCTATAACTGATAAGACTTATCTTGTTATTAGTGGCAATGCTACTTTAAAAGGAAATAGTCTACCTTATACTCTCGATGGAGGCATATCAGTACTACATGGTGAGGTTCTTAATGAATATGAAGACTTTTCTAAAATGATTGGTCTATCTGAAGGATATCTCAGATATATCCCGAACTCTGGAAGATTAAGTAAACTGGACCTACTTAACTATGATTTAGATTTCGATATTTTTAATCCTATTCAAGTTCGAAACTCGATATCAGATTTAAAATTAGATGGTAGTTTGAAAATTCGAGGTGGCCTTCTAAAACCGTTAATTTCAGGCGACTTAAATGTCTTGCCCAATGTTTCAAAGATTTTCTTTAAAGGAAATGAATTTGTTTTATCAGAAGGACGAATGTCATTCCTTGATGTTAATAAGAAAGAGGTACCAGAGATAAAACTGGCTGGTCTGGCTCAGATTGATCGTTATGAAGTTGGTCTCGCCGTAGATGGACGAGTTGATAAATTTGGGCTCAAACTCACATCAAATCCTACTCTCGATCAAGGGCAGATCCTATCGTTATTAGTCCTTGGGGTTCCAGAGGATATAAATAAAGAATTGAATGACTCTGAAAGAGAGCAAATCGCAGTTCAAGGCGGAGTTGGGCTAATAGTTGAGCGTTTTAAGTTGGTGAAGCCCATAGATTCTATGCTTGGTTTAAAGTTTAGCGTAAGCCCTGAATTCCAAGAAGATGACTCTAGTTTGCTAGAGGGACGATTAAATTCTGGTGATGCTGGTGCAAGTCGTTACAAATCAGGTACTAAAATAAAGGTCCAAAAAAAGATCCTCAAAAAAGTAGATGTTAGTTTCTCAAGTACAGTTGGTGGAACGGTAGAGGAGACTAAAGAGATGAATGTGAACTATAATATAAATAAGAATTTGAGTTTAGAAGGGGTTTACGAATTAAGATCAGCGGAAGAAGACACCGAAGAAAATCCTGATTCAATTGGTGCCGACTTTAAATGGAAGTTTTCATTTTGATAAAATATTTAGGCCTATTTTTACTATTTATAATCTCTCCTCGTCTTCATGCTTTTGATGTCGTAGTGGAGTGCCGCGATGGATTCAATTGTGATACATTTTCTGAAAAACTTAAAAAATCATTAAAAACTAAAAATCGTAAAGAAGAAATTGTTGAAAACATTAGATTCTTTCTTTTAGATGAGAGCATCAAGGACCTAGAGTTTGAGTTTATTGAATCTAAGTTAGTCGTTAAGTTTTCTCAGAAACCAATTATTAAGGATGTTGATCTAACAGGTGACATAAATTTCAATGAAAATATAGTTAAGAAAACTCTTAGGCTTGCTGAAGGGGGATACTTTAATCCTGAAATGCTAGAAAAAGGAATTTCTAGGCTTAAGCAATATTATAAAGATAGAGGTTTCGAAGAAGTAGTTATAAAGCCGAGTATAAAGAATCTTGAAAATGGGGTTGTGTTAAGTTTTGACATTGATACTGGAGCATCAATTATAGTTAAAGAAGTCGAAGTCGTCTCAGAAGATAACTATGTTGTAGATTATGTTCAATCTAAGCTTAGAAAGTTTAAGAAAAAGCCATGGAATTTAGTCGAGATTAAGATACTGCTAGATGCTTTAAATAGAGAGCTTTTTAGTAGAGGCTATTTCTTTTCAAATATTAAACTCATAGAAACACCAGCCAAAGATGGCTTTAGAGATTTAAGAGTTGGACTAAGTTTGGGTATGCTCTATAATTTTAACTTTAGAGGAAACCTGATCATTACTCGGGGAGAATTCTTAAATGAGCTTAAAGAATTTCTTTTAAATAACTTTGAGAAAGTAACTCCTGAATTAATAGTAAAATCTATTGAGAAAAGTTATCTAGATCGAGGGGTATATAAAACTAAAGTCTCATTTAGACAATTTGATGGGAAAACTAAAACCGGTGAAAAATTTAGAAATATTTATTTCGAAGTAGAAGAAGGCCAGAAAATTCCAGTTCGAAAACTCGTCATTAAAGGTGCCGAAGGTATCTCAAAGGCAAAGATACTTGAATATTTTTATGAAAATGCATCTACTTTAGCTTCAAGAAACTATTTAGATGAAAAGTATCTTAAAGAGTTTCCCGCGCTCGTTAAAAGAATTTATTTACAAAAAGGTTTTCTCTTCATTGAATCAAGTGAACCAATTATAACTTATTCTCCTGATAGGAGCTTTTGTAATGTGACTTTTCAACTTAATGAAAGGCAGCAAAGCATCTTAAATGACATTGAAATACCAGGGATACCTAAAGAGCTCTATAAAAAAATTGCTAAAAAGCTTGTAAACAAAGTGGGCAAACCACTAAATATTGTAAACTTAGAAGAAGATTTAAATTCGGCCTTAGCTGAGATTAAAGATGAGGGGTATTATTTTGCTAGATTAAATTCTAGTGACCCTACTACGATAATTGAGCATCAAAATAATTATAATAGATCAAAGATCGTCATTGATATCGATTTAGGCAAGAAAACTTTATTTGAATCTGTTTTAGCCACCGGACAGGTTGTTACTCTTCAAAAAGTAATAGCTCGCGAGCTACGCCTAGAAAAGAATGACATCATTACCCCAAGGAAGATTCAGGAAATTAAAGAGAGGATCATCGCACTTGGGCTATTCTCTCAAGTTAAAATTACACCTTTTGTAACCAATAGAGATTCAAATGATGAAAACTACTTCGTAAACTTACTTATTCAAATCTCTGAAAAAGACTTCGGAAGCGGGGAAGTGGCTCCTGGTTATCGAACCGATATTGGCTTTAAGGTGTCAACGAAGATCGCTTATAACAACCTTTTAGGGTTGAACCACTCCGCTTCAGTTAAAGCTCAAACCAATCTAAGAGATAACTTAAATAGTTTAGATGCTAGACGAAAAACAGAGAACCGGAACCTTCAAGAATACCTACTAAGACTAAACTATACATGGCCTTTTGCTTTCCCAAGTAGATGGAAGGCTTTGCACAATACTGAACTCTCATTTTCGACTTCAATCGAGCAAAGAAGGCTATTTAGTTTCGATGCGAAAATTCAAAAGGTCTCCCTTACTTTAAGCAAAGATATTACTGATAAATTAAGCGCGTCTTTAAAATACCAATATGAAAGGATATCTCAGTTTGATTCCAGTACTATTGATAATGACGGAACTTTTATTATTGGAGGCCTTACGCCTTCACTGAATCTAGACTTAAGGAAGAGAAACAATTCTTATAGTCCGACTAGTGGAGCATTCTTTGGGCTAAGCATGGAGTTTGCGAACCCAACCTTAGGATCATTAGCTAGAGATGATTTAGAAATAAATTTCTGGAAGATTGTATCTAGAAATAAGTTTTACTATCCTCTAACTAGAAACTGGACACTTGCTCTATCAATCTCAACTGGTATCCAGAAAAATCTTGAGAAAACAGTGATTCTCGATAGTTCAGGATCCCCGGTTCAAAACGAGAATGGAATCAATCAGACCTTGGGATTTATTCCTAGTATTAAGGTATTTCGTCTCGATGGTCCTGATGCTGTGCGTGGATTTGCGACTAGTGAAATTAACAGGCTTGATAATGAAAGCGATATCTCTCAGGTTAGAATCCAGGATCGAGTCTACTTTAGTAACATCAAATTTGAGCCAAGATACATATTGAGTGATTCAGTAATGATAGGCCCCTTTTTTGATGCTGGGCGTCTCTATGTTAATAATTTTAAGCCTTTGGAACTGAGAACTTCAGCTGGGCTTACCTTGAAATTTGTAACTCCTGCGGGGACATTGGACTTCGACTACGGCCTAAAGTTGAAGGGTCGAAAATTGTCTGACGGAGGTAAGGAAGGCTTTGGGCGATTCCATCTCTCGATTGGCTTCTTTTAGTTATCCACATTTAAGCTTGTCTAACAGCTTGACTATGGGCCCAATAATCCGTTATAAGGAACCTCACTAAAAACGTGAAAAAGCTTAAAATTTAACAATTTGGTTGGTGATTAAATGTACACGCAAAAAACTTTCGCTCTCAAGCCCGCTGACGCTGATAAAAAATGGTTCATAGTCGATGCTACTGATAAAGTAGTTGGACGACTTGCTACTGAATTAGCAGACGTACTTAGAGGAAAAAAGAATCCTAAATATACTCCAAACACTGATTCAGGTGATTTCGTTGTTGTCGTAAATGCTGACAAGGTGAAGTTCACTGGAGCCAAGTGGGACGATAAGATATATTATTCTCACTCAGGTTATATGGGTGGAATGAGTCAAAGAACTGCTAAAGAGCAGTTACAGAGACATCCGGAACTCATTCTTATGAATGCTGTAAAAGGGATGCTTCCTAAAACAAGTTTAGGTAGAAAACAATTAACAAAACTAAAGGTCTTCACAGGTTCAAATCATGAGCATGAAGCCCAAAAGCCAGTAGCGCTAGAGTTATAATTAGGTAGGAAGAAGTTATGGCAAAAGGTAAAACATACGATTCACAAGCTGTAGGAAGAAGAAAGAGTTCTGTAGCCAGAATTTATCTTGCAAGTGGAAAAGGTACTATCACTATCAATAAAAGAGAGATTAAGGATTACTTCCCAAAAGGAACTAGTCGTTATGTGGTAAACCAACCACTAAGTCTTTTAAAACTTACTGATAAGTACGATATCAATATTAACGTTAAGGGTGGCGGTACAACAGGTCAGGCTGGTGCATGTCGTTTAGGAATTGCTAGAGCAATACTTAAACTTGACCCAACTCTAAGAGGCGAGCTTAAAAAAGCTGGTTTTCTTACTAGAGATTCTAGAAAAGTTGAAAGAAAGAAAGCTGGTCTTGCCGGTGCTCGTAAGAAGTTTCAATTCTCTAAACGTTAGACAACTTATAAAATTCTTTATTATGAGAGCCCATCCGATAGGATGGGCTTTTCATTATTAGGGGAATATTTGTGTCAAAAGCTAAATTCAATAAGATTACTATTGAGGGTGCGAGGACAAATAATCTCAAAAATATCAATCTCAATATCCCCTTAAATAAAATTACCTGTATTTATGGTCCATCAGGATCTGGAAAGTCTTCCTTAGCTTTCGGCACCCTAGTCGACGAATCTAAAAGAAGATTTATAAACAGCCTCCCCAATGACATTAAATTCTTGTGGAATATTCCACCTTCAGCAGATGTGGATCTTATTGAGCCGGTTCTCCCTGTTTGGTCTCTTTCACAAATCAATCCGGTTATAGGCTCAAGACCTGTAGTCGGCGATTTACTTGGAGCTACAGAATTACTTTCTAGAGTCTTTTATTTATTTGGCGAAAAGCGCTGCTCTGTCTGTCATGGGAAGATCATTAAGTCTTCTTTACAAGAATCAATGGAAAAGTGGGTAAAGAAACAGCCTGAAGAAGCGGTCATTCACTTTCTTATTCAAAAGAGTATCTATGAGGCTATCGCTCCAATTGCTCATCCGGTTAGAGGGGCGAAGTCCGAAAAAGGAATGGTTAAGGAATTTGAAGAAGATTTTGAGTTTTGGGAAGTAAATAGAGCGAAAAAGAAAAGCTACTTAAAAGGTATTAAGAAATTAGAAGAGTTCTTAGGCGCCCATAAACCTCTTATTGTTATAAAATCGGGTAACAGTAGGTCGGCTTTTAAGTATCAGGCTTCAGGTAGTTTTTGCTCAAACTGTGAAACGACCTTTGATATTGGAGACTTTAGAACAGAGAATTTTAATCCTTTATTGGCCTCTGGGGCTTGTTCTGACTGCGATGGTTTCGGCCAAAAGTTGGAATATGACTTAAGTAAGATTGTTAAAAATGAAACTCTCACATTAGAGGAGGGAGCGATCCCACTTCTAACTTATAAGCAGTTTTCACATTTATTAGGGGACTATAAGAAAGATCTAAAACAAAAGAAGATTGACCCTGATCAAACCTTTTCAAGTATGCCTAAATTAAAATGGGAGTTACTCGAGAAAGGTGGGAAACACTTTTGTGGCCTTGGTGAAATTTATTCTTACTTTGAGAGAAAAAAATATAAGAGAAGTATCAGAATACTTTCAAGAAGACTTAAAACAGAAAGCGAGTGCACAACTTGTCATGGTTCACGATTAGCTTCCAATAAAATTGCTCTACTTGTGAATGACGTACCCTTTAAAGAGGTTTTAAAGGGGAAGGTTAGAGATATTTTAGAACTCGTAAAAGGTTATGGAATTGCCCCAGATCTTTCATTTAATAAATTAGTTTTCACTTTAGAGGTCGCCTGTGAACTGGGGCTTGGTAACTTAGTTCTTAGCCGAAAGGTTAAGTCTCTCTCTTCAGGGGAATATCAAAGACTACTTCTTGTTAAAATACTGGCTCAACAAGGAACGGGAATGTTATTTGTTCTAGACGAACCTTCAAGAGGGTTATCTTATGAAGAGCAAAAAAAATTAATGGAAAAGATTAATGCTCTCAAAGATCAAGGAAATACTATAGCTCTAGTGGATCACTCTGAATTTGTTCAAAAAGCTAGCGACTACTTAGTCAAAATGGGACCTGGTGCAGGAAACCTAGGTGGCCAAGTTGAGTCTATAGAAAAGAATACAAAAAAGAATCTTAAATTACCTAAGATTATAGAGGTAAAACTTAATTCTAAAACTTATCTTGAAGTTATAAATGGAAAAGTACTTGATAGAGAGTTTGGAAATATCCGTTTACCTCTAAATGCAGTTACATGGGTCTTAGGTGATTCCGGATCAGGAAAGTCCCTCTTTTTTAAACATCTTCTCTATAATGATCTTGAATTAAAGCATACTGGCATTAGACTCTTTGATCTGCCTTATAGTTATAGAAAGTTCCATTCAACTAGTGTGGTCAAGAAAGTAAACTACTTTGATCCTGAGTTAAGGACTTCAAGTTCTAGGTCAACGGTAGGTACCTATCTCGGTTTTTCTGAAATAATCAGAAAGCATTACTCCTTATTACCGATTTCTAAAGCCCTTGGGCTTGGAACAGGTCATTTCTCTCCAAATTCTGAGCTAGGTAAATGTACAACTTGTGATGGTCGAGGAATGCTTGAAGTTGATATGCAATTCTTAGAGAACTTAAAGATTATTTGCGAAGACTGTGATGGAAAGAAACTAAAGCGTGAAGTCTCTAATATTAGTGACGGAATATTTATGGTAGATGAGGCTTACAACCTCCCTCTTATCGATGTGCTTAAGAACTACAAACTAACACCAAAGTTTTTTAAACTTTTTGAATATACCAAGACACTAAATCTTTCTCACTTATCGTTATCTAGAACTTTAAAAAGCCTCTCTGGTGGAGAGAGGCTAAGGCTCCAGTTTTTAAAAAACTTAAATCTAAAAGCTAATGGTGAAATCTTCATCTTTGATAACTTATCGATTGGCCTTTCCTCTCATGAGTTACGTGGTATTTGCGAAATCATTGAAGAGTTAAAGAAGAAAAGAAATACCGTTGTGATTATAGATTCAAACCCCTATTTCTCTAGCCTGTCGGATAATACTATAAATTTCAATAACTTATAGCTGTGCCACCCTTTGAATACCCTATCTTTTTAGTAAAGTTATCTTATTTTTATCCGATAAGAACAGTAGGATATGAAAAATCAACTACTGAAACTAGCTATTCTCGTCTTTACACTTTTTGCTACTCAAGCATTCTCTACAATATATATTCCTACTCCACTTGCCGATCAAATTGAAGATTCTTATGGAGTAGTTAGAGGAATTTATAAAGGCAAAGATTACAAAAAAAATAGTACCGGTGAAATTATCACTGAAGCATCTTTCTCCTTACAGGAAACTTCTGGATTAAAGCCAGGAGATATAATTAATAAAAATAACTTTAAAGTGACTTTTCCTGGCGGCATTTGGCAGGGGATAAATCATAAGTATTCAGGGTCACCAGAATTCAAAGATAATGAAGATGTCGTACTTCTTATTCATAGAGGGCCAAATGGTTTTCATCTTTTAAACTTTGGACTTGGTAAGTACAGTGTTGTTAAAAAAGATAATGAATACGTACTTCAAAGTAGCATCTTTCCGAAAAACTCTAAGATTAGTGGAATACGTCTTAAAGATTTTCAAAAAATCGTTTCTAGTAAATTTGGACATCCCTTAAGTCAGAATAAAGGTGATAAGTTTGTTTACACTCCTTCAAGAGTAAAAGATCAGAAGAAATTCTCCAGGTCTCCAGCTTCGATTGATGATACAGGTTCTGAAGATGAAATCCCTTCGAGAAATAGAACAATGTTTTGGTTAATGTTAATTTTATCAGGCCTAGGAACTCTTTCTTATCGACTCTTTAATAGGAAGGGATAGTTTTCTTTATGAAATATATTATTACTCTTCTTTTCTTTCTAACTACGGAACTATTTGCTTACACAATTAGTAGAGGTAGCTTTGGCGAAGAACTTTATTGGAGTAATACAAATCAAATCGTCTATCTAAATACCGCAAACTCAAGTTTAGTTACCAGCACTAATATGAATGCAATTGTTACAGCATCAGCAAGTGAATATGCTTCGACGGGAATTAATATAACGAAAGTAGAGACTAGCTCTGGTCCGTCTAATGGTCGAAATGATATCTATTTTACCAATAGTAGTTCCGCCTTTGGTGGAAATAGTGTTCTTGCTTTGACTAAAGTATCTTTCGCTGAGAGTACAGGTATTATCCAAGAAGCTGATATCTTGATAAATGATGCTATTTTCTTTAGCTCAACAAAAGGTTCTGGGAACTATCTAGGCGACTTAATTAGTCATGAGCTTGGGCATTTTGTAGGACTAGGTCACAGTCAGGTCCATGGATCAACAATGTTTTTCTCAATATTTAATGGCCAGGACACTTTGCATTCAGATGATGAAGCAGCAGTTAAACATATTTATTCATCAACAACTGAGCTCTCTGGAACGGTTGCCGGTGGCGCAGGAATTGGAATCTTTGGTGCTCATGTTCAAGCTATTTCATCTACAGATGGTGAAGTAAAAGCATCTACTGTAAGTGAAGCAGATGGATCATTTGTGATTTCCGGCTTATCAAATACTGATACCTATTACGTATACGTTGAACCACTTGAGGCCATAGAAAATCATTCGAGTTTTTATAGTACAGCAAGAAGAAACTTTTGCGTTTCTCAAACAAGTTATAGAGGTTCTTTTCTAGAGTCTTGTAGAAAATCCGAAGAAGGAAAGCCTCAAGGTGTTGTCATGAACGGAACAAGCCGAAATGTAGGAACAATCACTATTGGTTGTGACCTTTCTGTTCCCGTTTCCTACATGCAAAATAAACCGAGTACTCTTAATCAACTTAATATTGTAGATGTCTTTGGAAATACAGGTGAAGCTACGACTGGATACTTTACTTCAACTCAAGCGACTAACAACGAATTTGATGAATACGAAATAGATTTATCAAACTACGCAGTCCCAACAGGTGACATTTACCTAGATATAAAGTTGGTGTCTCAAAAGCTTTACTCGCCAGTACGAGTAAGCTTGTCATCGGTTACAGAAACAATTGAATATGAAACGGTTGCTGATGGTAATGGGTTAAGGTTTGATAGCGATGGAAATATTGATCTTGATATTGTTGGAAGAATAAAGCTCTCAGCAGTGTCAGCTAACAACATATTTCGATTCAAAATTACTCCTGAAGCTTTATCTGACTTTATTGTTGGAAAACCATACTCAGTTGATAGTTTTTTACCAACAAGTAGTTTTTATAAGGACGATCTGAATTTCTATATGATGATCATGACTGTTAGTAAAAAAGAGTTAGGGGTCTTTACGAAGGTTTCTGAAAAAAAATACAACTATCAAAGCAATGACACCTGTCTTGATGGACCAGCTTCATATTCTGTTGCACAAGGTACTCAGACAAAATCTACTGCTCTTCAAGAATTGGAAAAGAGAAAGAATAAAGAGGATCCAACAGTTTTAAGCTGCGGCACAGTAGAGTACCCAAAAGGTCCTGGTTCTGGCGGAATGAGCTTTATCTTCGCTTTTGCTATCGGACTTATGGCCGCATCTGTCTTAAGAGGTTTTAAGTCACAAGATTTTTAGCAAAATCGAGCTTTCTGCTTGGAAATCCCTTACTGAAATCACATAATTAGATAGTTATCATAAACGAGAATGGAGTCTTGCGTCATGAGAATTATTATTACATTAATGCTTCTATCAATTGGGTTCAACCAAGTCAGTGCGCAGGATCTACTCGGTGAAAGAATAAGAAGAATTACTTCAAGAAAAAAATCGATATACCTTGATAAAGGAATCTTCCATAATGGTGGGCCGACAGTTCAAAGTACTCTTAAAACCGTTAGGCATAATTATAATAAAAGACTGGGCTACGAGAGAATTGTCTTTGATTTTAAAACACCTAAGATTCCAAAAGTTTATGGGCATATTAACTCTTCAAATAAGAACCTCTATGTAGATCTCTTTGATACTCAAATAGAAAAAACTGTTGGTTCATTTGGGAAAACTCAGTTTGTTGATTCAATAAACTTCTTTCCGATTTCAAGAGATACACTTTCAGTTGAATTAAAATTTAAAGAAAAAGTTAGCGTCGATATATTTTACTTGGAGAACCCTGGTAGATTAGTAATCGATATCAAAAGATAATAAAAAAAGAGGTTTCTTATGTCCGATCTAGAGGGCGAATATCAAGTACAAATTAAAACAAACGATAGTGAAGACACGTCAGATATTCCAGACGAAGTAGTCATTATTCCTATTATGAACTCCCCGATTTTCCCAGGGATGATTGCACCAATCATTCTGACTGAAGAGAAATTTACTCCTGAGTTAGATAACTTTCTTATGACTAGTGGTTATGTCGCTTTAAACTTAGTTAAGTCTGATCTTAAAGATGAAAATGGAAAGTTTCTTGATGAAGAAGCTATCGATCTTGAGAATAGAGAGATTAAGCCTGCTGATATTTATAAAGTAGGTGTTCTTTGCAAGGTTGTAAAAAAACTTAAACTTCCTGATGGATCTGTAAATGTTCTTGTACATGGAGTGAAGAGATACCGTGCTTTTGAATACATTCAAGACACTCCACTTCTAAGAGCCAAATTTGAGGTCTTCGATGATATTTTAGAAGCAGACGCAGAGCTTGATGCTTATACGAGAAGTGTTATCAATCAAGTTAAGCGCTTAAGTGAAATTAATCCATATTTTAACGAAGAGATGAAGCTTGCAATGCTAAATTCGCCATCTCCAGGAGCTCTTGCAGACTTAGTAGCATTTGCTATTTCACTAGATATACCTGAAGCACAGGACTTCTTAGAGACTCTTGTTGTGAAAAAGCGTTTTGCAAAACTTCTTGTTTATTTGAAGCGAGAAAAAGACGTAGCTGATATTCAGAAAAAAATATCTGATGAAGTTAATGATAAAGTTAATAAGTACCAGAGAGAATATTTCCTTCGTGAACAATTGAAAGTTATTAGAACTGAACTTGGAATGGATGATGATGAGAAGTCTCGTGATCTAAATAAAATGCAAGAGAAGTTAGAAAACTGTGGGATGCCTGAAGCGGCCTTGAAATCTGCAAAAGAGGAAATGGAAAGACTTGAGGTTATTCCTGACTCTAGTCCAGAGTACAATGTCGCCAGAACTTATTTGAATTGGATGTTAGACCTTCCATGGGCTAAGTCGTCTGAAGACAAAGTGAATATTGATATTGCGAGAAAGATATTAGAGAAGGATCATTACGGATTAGAAAAAGCTAAAGAAAGGATCTTAGAGTTTCTTGCAGTAAGAAAATTGAAGCCAAATTTCGATGGTACTATTCTTTGTCTTAGTGGGCCTCCTGGTGTTGGTAAGACATCTATGGGGAAAAGTATTGCTAAGTCCTTAGGTAGAGAATTTTATAGGTTCAGTCTAGGTGGTATGAGAGATGAGGCTGAGATCAAAGGCCACAGACGAACATATGTCGGTGCTATGCCTGGAAAGATAATCCAAGCTCTAAAGAGAGTGGAAGTTAACAATCCTGTTATCATGCTAGATGAAATAGATAAGCTAGGTTCATCTCATCAAGGTGATCCTGCTTCTGCTTTACTTGAAGTCTTAGACCCTGAACAAAACTCAACATTTATTGATAGTTATTTAGATGTTCCTTTTGATTTATCGAAAGTTCTCTTTATAGCTACAGCTAATTATATTGGTAATATTCCAGAGCCCTTAATGGATCGTATGGAAGTTATCGAACTTAGTGGTTATACAATTGAAGAGAAGGTATCGATTGCTAATAAATGGGTTGTCCCAAAACAATTAGAAAAACATGGGATTGATAAGAAAGAATTTTCTTTATCAGCAAAAGTGTTAAAAAAGATAATTACTGATTACGCTAGAGAACCAGGTGTAAGAGTAATGGAGCAATTCCTTGCTAAACTTTGTAGAAAAGCAGCGCTTGAAAAAGTTTCAACAAAAAGAAAGAAGAAATTCTCTCCTGGTGTTGAGCAGCTTGAAGATCTTTTAGGTCCAGCAAGGTTTCAAAGTGAATTAGCAGGGAAAGCTTTCAATCCCGGCATAGTTACAGGATTAGCTTGGACTTCTTTTGGAGGTGAAATACTCTTTATTGAAACACTTCCTTTAAAAGGAAAAGGTCTCAAGTTAACTGGCCAGCTAGGGGACGTAATGAATGAGTCTGCTAACTTAGCCTATAGTTATGTTAGAAGCCTTCTTCAGAAAACAGGTAAGACAGTTGAAGATGAATTCTTATCAAACCATGAGGTTCACCTTCATTTACCTGCAGGAGCTACACCTAAAGATGGACCAAGTGCTGGGATTACAATGGCCTTGGCCCTTTATAGTTTAGCTAGCAATAAGAAAGTTAAATCAAGCTTGGCCATGACCGGTGAGCTTAGTTTAACTGGAAAGGTATTACCTGTTGGAGGGATAAAAGAAAAAGTTTTAGCTGCTAAGAGAGCAGGGATTAAGACAATCATGCTTCCAGCTCAAAATGAAAAAGACCTACAAGAAGTACCAGAGAGGCATAGAAGAGGTATGAAGTTCTTCCCTGTCTCGCACTTTGATGAAGTTCTAAAAATAGCCCTTTCAAAATAAAAAAAGGCCCTCGAAAGAGGGCCTTTATATTTCAAAATGTATTTAAAATTCTAGAATTCGTCTGAATCGTACTCAGAAACAGGAGCATGCTTAACCTTTCCGTCAGCAATTTCTCTTAGAGCCGTTACGATATCTTTATTCTTGCTGCTGACTAGTCTGTCGGCACCGTCACGAAGTTGCTTAACTCTCTTAGTAGCTAAATGAACTAGTTCATATCTGTTATCAACTCTTTCAAGACAATCTTCTATGGTAATTCTGGCCATAATTTACTCCGATAAATGATAGGAATGATTTTTATAAGTTTTAAGGCATGGAATGTCAAAATTTCAGTATCTTAGAGGGCTAAAGTCTTTTTGAATTCCCATTATTCTAGATAGTTAGCTTTTTGGCTGATGACTAGGGTTGCAATACTAAGCAATGGGTTTGGTTATCATTATTAGTAAATTTATGCGGATTGGGCGATGCGAAAATGAAGGTGTTTTAAGCTACTCTGGTTTTATTTGTGGAGTGAAGATTAAGAAAATCGTAGTACTTGAAATCTTTGAAACTATTGAAAAAGATGCAATATATCTTGTTACTTTAAAAAGGGCTAGAATAAAGGAAAGGGTTCTCTATGGAGAACTTCTAAAAATAAAAAAGCTTCAAGAGGTTTGCTTCTGATGGATGAAAAAATGGGAAATGATGAGGAAAGAAAATTTCTTCATGATATAAGTAATCAGCTTTTAGTTGCTCATGGAATGGGAACTTATGTGAATAAGGTTTTAAAAGAAGCATATGCTGAAGACTCAAAAGAGTTTCAGCGTTCTGAAAAAACTATGATTGCTATCAATAAGATTATTGAAATGGTTAAAGAGAGAAGAGACGCTGTTCACGCTTCAATGGATACCTAGTTAAGGTGCACGCTAACTTCGTCGCCTATCATAAGGTTCTCGATTTCTAAGAGAGCATCATCTTTCCCATCTTGAATCAATTCCATGGCACCAATTGCTGCATTATCTTCAGAGTGAACAACCTTTAATTGTCCAACCTTAACTTTATAGTTGTAGCGCTTCTTTGTAGCGTAAGGATCGACTCGTGAAATTGTGCGGTAAACGTCTAGAGTAGCGCCCTTATCAATTCCCTGCTCTTTACCCATATTTATGTAGTAGTTCTTTTTAACAAGCTCATTTGGCTCACCCATAGGGAGTTCTTGTACAATACTATAAATGATATAGTCCCTCGCAAAGGCCATAGATGCCGTTAGCAAGAAAAGTCCCATGACCAGAATATGCATAGAGCGGTTTGTTTTCATAAGTAATCCATTGTTGCAGGTTGAGCTTCCTAAAAGGCTCGTCAATAGACCAATCGTCATAAAAACAGGCTAACTTGATTTTTGGAGAACCACTAGGCAAGATCTGCCTAGTGGTTGAGGGTGTGGTTATTGAATATTTAGATACTTAAGATTGTTATAGATCAAATCTGAATGTCTATAATTTCTAAGTCTTTCATTAAAGAGGATATAGTTTCTAGAGTAGTACTGCATTACCCAAGGTAAATCCTTGTGTATTATAGCTTCCATTTTTTTCATGAGTTCAAATTTTTCTGGTCCATCTTGAAGAAGCTTAAGTTTAGCAAAGAGCTTATCAAATTCCTCGTTTGCATAGAAGGTTGAGTTTGGTCCAGGGCTATGGTTTTTAGTTACAAGAAGTTGAAGGCTGTTTTCAGCATCCGGATAATCCATCGCCCAACCATCTTGCCAAAATTGAAGGGTTCCTTTTCTGGCTTTTTCTAAGAAACCAGGGAAAGTATTAAGTGCTTCTGTAATTTTGATACCAATCTTAGCTAACTCACTTTTAACAAAGTCAGCTTGCTGTCTATTAGTAGCGGAGTTTCCTCTAACATCATAAGTTAGAACTTCTAATCCTTTTCCTTCTGGGTAACCCGCTTCAGCTAAAAACTTTCTAGCTTTTTCTAAGTTATACTCATAAGGAAGTTCTGCAGCTGCATCATATCCTGGAATACCTGGAGGGTAGATTGAGTTAGCCCTTTGGCCCGTATTGTTTGTAAATAATTCGATATAACGGTCCACATCAATAGCATGAGCGATCGCCAATCTTAGGTTACGGTTCTTACCTAAGATTGGATCTTTCATATTAAATGAAAGCCACCAGTAGGTTAAGGTAGGGAAGGTTTGTAATTTTATACCCTCTTTTGAGAGGTCACTCGTAATCTTTCCAGAAGGATCAATCGCCGTTCTAAAGTTATCTTTTGGAACTATCAGTAGATCGATCTTTTTTGAGCGAAAATTAAGCCATCTCGTCTGGGCTTCTTTTATAACGTGATATTGAACTGTATCTAAGAAAGGTATTTGTTTCCCGGCATCTTCAAGAAGATTTCTTGAGTTTGCCATTCTATCACCCTGTCTCGGATAAAAGGCCTCTCGGTATTTTGGATATCTTTTTAGAGTTAGCCTTGAACTAGCTTTCCATTCATCTAAGCGAAATGGACCGGTTCCGACGATCTTTGTATTTAATCTATTCTCATATTTCTCTACCACTTCCAAAGGAACTGGAGAAGTAAATGACATAGCCAATGTATAGATCATTTGTGGGTAAGCTTCTATTAAATCAATAACAAGAGTGTGATCGTCTTTAGCTGTAAGGCCTTCAATCTTAGTTGTTTTAAACTTTTCAAAATCGCTCCCGACTGTCTTTCTAAAATCATTTAGTCCTTTAATCTTTCCATCAAAGAGCCACCAGCCATTACTTCTTGTGGGAAGAAAAGCAAGCCTTTTAATTTGAGTGATAAAGTCTTGGGCTTTAACAAATCTCTCTTTGCCACCGAAGGCAGGATCATCATGATAAGAGACGCCTTTCTTGATCTTAATAATATAGCGTTTTCCATTGTTTTCAACTTTAGGCATTCCATCAGAAAGAAGAGGTTGAAGCGTATAAGGTCTTTTAAGATAATGATACTCAAACAACTGCTCATAGCATTGATATACAATTGAGGCCGATATTGTGTCGTAAGAATTGGCAGGATCAAGAGTTGATACTTCCCCTGAGAGTGGAACATTAAGGATGCCATCTCCATTTGTTTTAGGTTTCTTGCAGCTGCTAACTGCGAAGAGAATAGAGATAATAACTAATGTTATAGATCCAAAGTTTTTCATATAAGTTCCTGTACTTTTTTATCGAGAAGGGAGAGGTCTATACCTGTTTCTCCCGAACCTTGGGCCATGTCTGGCTTTCCACCACCACGTCCGTTGATTAACTCTAAGACTGACTTTAAGCTATTAGAGCAATTGAAATCTTTTACTTCCTTACCTTTTCTAATAAGAACTGTTGTCTTTGGTCCATTTTCTAGAACAGCTGTAAGAATCCCACTTGGATATTTCGCTACAAATGTATCACTCATCTTACGGAGGTCTGAACCCTTTGGAGCTGTGAGAAATAAGTATTGGAAGCCCTTTAAAGGGATAGTGTTTTCAAAAAGGTTTTGGCTTTGAGAAGATTGAATCTTGTCGTTAAGCTTTTGCAATTCTTTTGATTTCTCTTTTACTTCTTGTAAGAGAGACTCAACTCTCAAGACTAAATCACTGCCTTTGGTTTTAAGCGTTTTTTCTATACCTTCAAGAGTTGCACTTCTTTGCACTAAACGATCGATAGCATTATCTGAAGTTACGGCCTCTATTCTTCTTACTCCTGAAGAGAGTGAAGCTTCTGAAGTAATATTAAAGAGACCAATCTCTGAAGTATTCTGAACATGAGTTCCTCCACAAAGTTCTGTAGAAAAAGAACCCATTTGAAGAACTCTTACATCATCTCCATACTTTTCACCAAATAAAGCAAGGGCTCCAGCTTTAATGGCCTGATCCATGTTCATCTGAGTGGCTGTTACTTCTAACTCTTCATTTATTTTTTGATTAACTATGAACTCTACCTGAGTAAGTTCAGCAGGTGTTAACCCCTTCATATGAGTAAAATCAAAACGTAACCTTTCGGAGTCAACATGCGAGCCAGCTTGTTTAACATGGCTTCCGAGGACTTCAATAAGGGCGGCTTGTAATAGGTGAGTCGCTGAATGACTTCTTGTTGTTAACTTTCTTGCACTAGAAGAAACCTTAAGTTGGTAGGACTGTCCTATCTTTAGAGATTCAGCATCTTTAGAAAAGTGAACAAATAGATCTTCAACAGGCTTCTGAGTATCTTCTATCGTTGCTAACTTTTGACCATCAACCCAAACTTCTCCTTGGTCGCCAGCTTGACCACCAGATTCTCCATAAAAAGGAGTCGTATTAAAGATTAAGGCTGAGAGCCCACCCTCTAAGTCTATCTTACTTAAAAGTTTTGAGTCTGATTCAAGGGTTGTATATCCAGTGAACTTTGTCTTTCCATGAGTTTCTTTTTCTTTATGATAAAGACTAAGGTCAATTCCTTGACCACCTTTCCATGATTTCTTTGATAGTTCCTTTTGTCTATTTAGAGCTTCTTCAAAACCATTCGTATCCAACTCAATGCCTTTTTCTCTGAGAATTACTTCGGTTAAATCAAAAGGGAACCCATAAGTATCATAAAGCTTAAAAGCTGCTTCACCAGAGAAGACATTATCCTTAACTTCCTTTTTTATAGCATCCTTTAAGAACTTTAAACCTTGATCAAGAGTCTCTAGGAATTTCTCTTCTTCAAGCTTTAAAAATTCTTCAGCAAGAGAGCTGTTAACTGCATTCTGAGGATACTCTTTTCCTAGTGATTCAAAGACTGAAGGAATGAGTTTGTAAAAAGATGAAGGAGGTGCACCGAGCTCTTTAAGGTTTCTAATGGCCCTTCTGATAATCCTTCTAAGGACGTAGCCTCTTCCTTCATTTGAAGGAATAACCCCATCAGTGATTAACATAGTACAACTTCTTATATGATCAGCTATGACTCTGAAAGGTCCTTCATATTTCTTATCGCTATATTTCTTTCCGGTTAAGCCTTCGATTGCATTTAATATAGGCTCGAAGATATCACTATCGTAATTCCAGTACTTCCCCTGAAGGGCCGCAGCGATTCTCTCTAAACCAGCACCAGTATCAATTGATGGTTTAGGTAGATCTAATCTGCCTTTAGCAGTCTTTTCATATTGCATGAAAACGAGGTTCCATATTTCTACGTATCGACTTTCATCATCAAGAAGATCTTGATCTTTTGTAGGTGTAAACCCTGGAGTTGAAAAAGCTTCACCGTGGTCAAAGAAGATTTCACTGCAAGGACCACATGGACCAAATTCACCCATCTCCCAAAAGTTGTCTTTATCTCCCTTCTTAAAAATCTTTTCAAGTGGAATTCCAACTTTTTCATTCCATATCTTTAGAGCTTCATCGTCCGAATCATGGACCGTCACGAATAACTTTTCTTTTGGAATCTTTAATTCAACCGTTAAGAATTCCCAAGCATAATTAATGGCATCCTCTTTAAAGTAATCGCCGAAAGAAAAGTTTCCAAGCATTTCAAAGAAAGTATGATGCCTGGCCGTGAAGCCAACATTTTCTAAATCGTTATGTTTTCCACCAGCTCTAACAACTTTTTGAATTGTGACTGCTTTCGTATCAACGGCTTTTGCTTGCCCAGTAAAAAAATCTTTGAATTGGTTCATCCCTGCATTTGCAAAAAGAAGCGTGTCATCATTTTGAGGAACAAGAGGACTTGAAGCCATTTTTACATGACCTTTATCTTCAAAGAATTTAGTAAATTTTTCTCTAATGTCGTTTGCTTTCATCTGAATACCTTTCACGTCAATAACGGACTAAAACTAGCATAAATAGCCTTTAATTTGAATTTAGAGTTTTAAGAATTCTTGTTTGATGCAGGCAGTTATTCGTTTTAGAGGAATTCTTTTAAATCTTCCCAGTTATGCCCCTTTGAGTGAACAAAACGAATCAATTTCGCCTTATTTTCTGGGAGCTTATAGTCTTCGTCTTGCCAGTTGTGAGAAATAGACTTCTTTCTAATAAGGTTTTCAATTTGATCAAACTTATTAAAGCCCCACTCTTCAAAGATTGAGTTAATCAACTCTTCTGAGGCGTAGGCTTCTTCTTCGTTGAGCTTCGACTTGATATAGCTAGGGGAGTAGTTTTTCTTCATCATCCCCTTAATGCGAGCCTCAATATAATATTCTTCTCTTAAGAACTTCTTTTGGACAAGAAGATCGATGAGTTCGTCAGCAATATCTTCATAATCGCGGGCGACTAACTTTAATCTTAGCTTTGCTCTCGAGTAATCCTTTTTTGAAAGGATTCTTATTGAATATTTATAGGCGGGGTGGTCTTCCATAAATAAAGCCCTCTCTTAGAAAGAGAGGGCATTTAAAAATCTTATTGGATTGTTTTCTTTTTTCTAGTTGTCTTAGCGGGAGCTGCCTCTGGAGTGGCCATTTCAGCTGCATCCATCTTGATCTCACCAGTCTCTTCGTTGATAACTTCTGGGTTATCACCAAGGCCATTTTTTGCTAGCACTTTATTACGAATCTCATCGCAAATTTCGGGGTTTTCCTTAAGGAAAGTCTTAGAATTTTCTCTTCCTTGTCCTACTTTTGCATTGTTGTATGAGAACCAAGCACCAGCCTTTTCAACGATACCATGAGTAACTGCTAGGTCTAGAATATCTCCTTCTTTAGAAATACCTTCACCATACATAATATCAAATTCAATTGTTTTAAAAGGAGGAGCCACTTTGTTTTTAACGACTTTAACTTTTGTTCTGTTGCCGATGAATTGGTCACCATCTTTGATGGCCCCGATTCTTCTAATATCTAATCTAACTGAAGAATAGAATTTAAGAGCGTTACCACCTGTAGTTGTTTCAGGGTTTCCAAACATAACTCCGATCTTCATTCTTAGTTGGTTGATAAAGATAACTGTTGTGTTTGATCTTGAAATTGACCCTGTAAGTTTTCTTAGAGCTTGAGACATAAGTCTTGCTTGAAGACCCATATGGCTATCGCCCATGTCTCCTTCTAGTTCTGCTCTAGGTGTTAGTGCCGCAACAGAGTCGACAATAAGAAGATCAACAGCGCCTGAACGAACAAGCATGTCAGTGATCTCTAGGGCCTGCTCACCACTGTCTGGTTGAGAGATAAGAGTATTAGGGATATCAACACCAAGGTGTTGAGCATAGGCTGTATCAAGAGCATGTTCAGCATCAACGAAAGCAACTGTTCCGCCATCTTTTTGGCATTCAGCCGCAATATGAAGAGTTAGTGTTGTCTTACCTGAAGATTCTGGACCATAAATCTCAATTATTCT
Source organism: uncultured Halobacteriovorax sp. (assembly GCA_913061265.1). Taxonomy (GTDB): domain Bacteria; phylum Bdellovibrionota; class Bacteriovoracia; order Bacteriovoracales; family Bacteriovoracaceae. Next base: position 542,718 of record CAJXVS010000003.1, read on the forward strand.
TCCCTTTGGGATACCGCCAACGCCTAGGGCGAGGTCAATTCCAAGAGATCCGGTTGAGATTGCAGGGATCTTGTCACCCTTTTTTGAACCATCTAGCTTCATAATGGCACCCTTACCGAATTGTTTTTCGATAGATGATAGAGCCATGTCTAATGCTTTAGTTTTGTTTGTTTCGGTGGATACTACTTTTGTTACTGTTTTTGAAGCTGCCATTTTCTTCTCCCTCTTATAAAGACGTATTTATGGTGTGTGCCATGAATGATGAAAACTAATTAAAAAATATCATTTCCATTCAGTCTTGGCACATTGTTTATCCAATTACTGTTTCCATTGACGCGGTCATAAGTGGTTTTAAACTTAGACAGCGTTTGTCTGCTAAATGAAAAAACTGAACAATGAAGCGTAAGTTTTAATCATATTTGCGTAAGTTTAGTTTCTGCGTAAGTTGTGCGCAAGTCAAGCCCTATTTGTGTAAAAAATGTGCTTAATCGAAAATTTAATATTTGGTAAAAAATTTTTCCCTAGGTTTTCTAGTCATTTGCGTACTGTATGTCGGACTATGTCAGGGCTAGAATTGCGGGAAGAATGTGGATAACTATGGCAAAATGGGGGATAACTTTATGACAGGATACCTGTTGCGTTAATACCCAAGTAAACGACTCCGGCATAAACTCCACTTATTATGTCGTCTAATATAGTGCCAGATCCGTGATGAACTTTTTGATCGAAATAGGTCGCAGGCCATATTTTGAAAATGTCGAATACCCTAAACAAAATAAAGGCTAGGCCTAAATGGAGGAGATTTTGCTCCTGTAGAAAGAGCCAAGTAACGCTCATACCAAGGACTTCGTCTATGACGATCCAGCCTGGGTCATGGGTCTTATATTTGCGCTGCGTATAGTCCGCTATAAAGCATGAGATGAAAGTGAAGACGACGATCAGGGGGATAAAGATAATAAACGGGGCTTGCATTTGACCGGCAGCGTAAAGAAAGGGAAGCGTTGCGATTGTTCCAAAAGTCCCCGGAGCTTTGGGGGCAAAGCCCACGCCAAAGAAGCTCAAGAATAAGACCTCTGGATTTTTTAGACTTAGTGCATTTTTCTGTTCAACTACCATTTGCTATAAAACTTGATCTGATTGTTTCTCATAGGCTATAAAAAATTAATGGATAGACCAACTTATTTATCAAAATATCTTTTCGACTGGGAACTACTAGATGTAGTGATCGGTGGGAAGTCGGCATTAGACTCTAAGTTCTTTGTCGGGCAGATGTACGATATAGAGCAAGTAAATCAATTCCTTAAGGGTTATGGCCTTGATGCGAGTGACCCTGTCAGTAGAGCAGAGCTTTTTGGTAACTTTCAAGAAGCGTTACAATTCATAAAAAGATATTTTTTAAAAGAAGGAAACTCTGAAGGTTTAGATATATCGATTCCTAATAGCATTTATATGATCACCGATATAACTGACTTGTTTCTTATGGCCACTGGAAATAAAGAAGGCGCTAATGTTGAAGACACGCTTTGGGCCGAAGTTATTTTAAAAGTCATTCATACAATTCTTCATACTGATAAAGATTTAAGATCAAACTATTTTAATATAGTGCAAACTCAAATCTTTGATAGGTTCTATAAATATCTCTATAGAGATAAAGACAATAAATTATTCTTAGGTGTAAAAGGTAAGAAAAGTGGACTTCCACTAGTTGAATTTGAAACAAAGTCAAAGAAGACTAGAGATTCCACAATCATCAAGCTTCTTCATAAAGCCGAGAATGTAGCAGAAGAACTTTTTGATAGAGTTGGTGTTAGGTTTATTACGGGAAACAAATTTGATTCTTTAAGAGTTATTAAGTTTTTATTAGAAAATAATATTGTTATTCCCCATAATATAAAACCGAGTCGTTCTGTTAATACAATTATTGATACTGAAAAATTCAAAGTTAAGCATAATAACTTAATTAAAATGGCTATCCGGAATAACTTATCTGAAGATAGATTCTTACAGGCAATTGAAAGAGAAGCTAATGAATGCCGAAAGTTTAAAGATGGCGATGAAAAGAATGAACATTCTCTAGCTGACTATCAATCGATGCAGTTTACCTGTCGTCAGTTGATTAAATATAAGAATCCATTTCTAAATGAATTTAATGATTTAAGAAAACAGGCTAAAGAAGGGACTAGTGATGAGAGTTTAGCTAAGAAGATCTTGGCCCTTGATGTTTCTCTTATTGCTAGAGATATCAGGTTCTTTTACCCGTACGAACTGCAAATCGTTGACCTAGAGTCCCATGATAACAACACTAGTGGTGAAGCTTCTCATATAGAATACAAAAAATCACAAGTCATAAGCGCGATGAATAGAGTCTTTAAAACCTTAATTGAATACAAGAATCTAAGCGGTCATAATATTACTAAAAAATAATTGAATTCTTTCATTAATATTCTTAGGAAAATCGACCTGTGGAACATGGCTTCCATCTTTTATTATATAGAGCTTTGAATCTTTAAGCCTTGAATGAAGAATCTCTTGTAAGTAATTGGGGATGACTTTATCTTTATCGCCACCAATGACTAGGGATGGAGAGGAAATAGATTCTAGATTCCCAATGATATTATGTTTTTTCATTTCATTAAATAGTTGGTGAAAAACTTCAGGCTCTAACTCACCAATCTTCTTTAAATAATGTTCAACAAACTCTTTAGGAACGGTTTTTGTATTAAATCCTCCCCTGTGAATCAAATCTTGAAGAATAGGGTTCTTGTGACTTTTTTTCCATACTTCAGAAAAAAGACTTGGAAAAGCTCTTGTTACCCACTGAATTGTTGGCGTTGCTAGCTCCATTAGGTTTGTATCAAACATAATATCGTGTGGAGGAATAACTGTTCCAGAGATAAGAACCATACCAAGAGGGGAGTTATCAAATCGATGTGCATATTCAAGGGTGACATTAACGCCCATACTGTGACCGAGCATGTACATTCTTGGAAGCCCGAGCTCTTTAAGGATCTCGTGTAAGTCCTGAGCAATATTTTCAAAAGTTAAAGAGTCTATAGGCGCATTGAGTGCTGATTCATAATGCAATCTATAATCATGAATCAATATTGGGTAACCAAGATCGTTAAAGAAAGGTAGTTGTTCTTGCCAGTGTGCATTGTTGCAAACGAGTCCATAATTAAAGACTAATAATGGTAATTTGCAGTCTTTGATCTCTTCAATATCTTTGTTGAGTGAGAAAGAGATATTATAGCCGTCTAGTGACTTTACAGAATTCTTTTTAAACATCTTTCTGACTTTCTAGATGAATAAGTTCTTTTTGAAGTTGAACTATTAATGATTCAACATCAGGTCTCGCTTTTGTCGTTTCTTGGTATAGCTCGCCAAAACTTCGTGAAAGATTCTTAAATTCTAGGTTCTTAATTTCTATAGTTGTCTCGCCAACTTTTAACTCATCGCCAATCTTATGGAGCTTGGCCCCTTTAATCTTCTTTCCGTTAGTAAAGTAAAAATTTGAATTGGTTGATTTAGATAAGAGACCATCTTTATTATGAACAAAAACTAAGTGAAGATCATCAATAGCATTGTCTTCGATTAGGATGTCTGTTTTTCTATTGCTCCCTAACGTGAAGTTTTCATAGAAGACCTTAATTTCTCCAATTCTTTCAACGTCTGGGGATGACTTTATTTCAAAGATTATCATACCTAAATTTACCATTCTTATGGAAAATGTGAAATAGGTTAAATTGTGGTGTGTACCAGGGTGTCTTGAGAAGCCATTTTAAGGTATTCCTGAAATTCCATTGTATTGGACTCAGACATTTTAAGCAGCACTTCTCTTGCTTTTACTAAGAGTGGGTAATGGATGATAGGATTGGCAATCTTCTTAAAACCATCTGAACCCGATTGATTCTTACCAAGTAGATCGCCTTGGCCTCTGATTCTTAAGTCTTCTTCAGCAATAGAAAAACCATCTGAGGTTTGTTCAATGAACTCAAGGCGTGCCATAGCCTCTTTGGAGATTTTATTTTCTGCAACGAGAAAACAAAACCCCGTTTTTTCACCTCTACCGACGCGGCCTCTTAATTGATGAAGAGAGCTAAGCCCGAAGCGTTCTGGGTTTAGGATCGCCATAATTGTAGCATTTGTAACATTAATCCCTACCTCAACAACACTTGTGGCTATAAGAACATCAATCTTGCCTTCTTTGAACTTTAAGAAAGAGCTTTCTTTTTCTTCGGGAGATAGTTTTCCATGAAGAGGGCAAATTACTGAATCAGGAAAGAACTTCTTAAATTTTTCAAAGACTTCCTTCAAATTATTTATGTCTAGTTCACTCTCTTCTATGGCCGGGACAACAATATAGACCTGTTCGTTTAAACTTAGCCTGGTTTTAACAAATGAGAGGAACTTTGAAAAAGTTTCTTCAGATACAATTCTTGTTTTATAACCACTTCTATTTTTAGGTAAAGACTTTATAGTAGAGATATCTAAATCTCCATATTGAGATAAACTTAAGCTTCTCGGTATTGGCGTAGCAGTCATGATAAGACAGTGAGCTCCATCACCTTTTTCAACAAGCTTAATTCTTTGTTCAACACCAAATTTATGTTGTTCATCAATAACAGCTAGACCTAGTTTCTTAAAAGAAAGTTCTTTTTGAATAAGGGCGTGAGTTCCAATAACAAGATGAACATCTCCGATTGAGATGGACTCATAAATTTTTTTCTTCTCAGATGCCTTCATCCCACCTAAAAGAAGGGCTACCTTGATACCCTTTTCTGAAAAGAGGCTTTCGGCTTCAGTATAATGCTGTCTAGCTAAACTTTCTGTAGGGCACATAATGGCGCTTTGATAACCCTCTTTAATTGAGTGTATACAAGAAGCAAAGGCCACCCAGGTTTTTCCACATCCAACATCACCTTGAACCATCCTCATCATAGGATGTCCGGAGCAAAGATCGTTCTTAATTTCTTCAAAGACTGATCCCTGATCTTCAGTAAACTCAAAAGGAAAGAGGGAAGAAATCTGGTGCTCATTGTTTTGAATAATGAGGGCTGTAGGGGTCTTAAAGTTCTTTCTCCTTATTAAGAGCTTTGTTTGCTCGAAGAAGAACTCTTCAAATATCAACCTATCCTTGGCCTTCTTAAAATCAGCTTCATTTGTTGACGACCTGCCATGAAGCACCTTAAAACTCTCTGAAAGATTCAAAAAGGAGTTGCTCGAAAGATCTGCATCACTTAAAAGGTCGTTAACTTGATCCCAGAGTTCTTCTGGAAGACCTTCTAATAGTTTCTTTATAGTACCATTTTTTGTTTTATTTACAGTAGGGTAGCCAACCTTTAGATCACTCTCTCCGCCAACCTTCACTTTGTCGACTTCAGATTCATGGATCATCTGAAACTCAGGGTTCACTATCTGTAGTTCATTATTAAATGTTTGGACCTTACCAAAGAAGAGAAGAAACTCAGATTGCTGAACCTTTTTAATCGTAGAAGGATAAGTATTAAACCATTTAAGTGAGAGGAAGCGGTCTGAGTAAAAATCTTTAATATGAACCGTAAGGTTCATTAAGGGGGCTTGGCCTTTGCCTTTGAGTTTTGGATTTATTCTACTTTGAACATCTCTAATCGTGGCGAATCCTCTAAAGTAGCCACCAACGTTAATCTTTGAAAAATTATCTAATGCGGGAATCTTTTCAACATGAAGAGGTAGGACCCAAAGAAGGTCATAGACCGTTTTTATTCCCGCTTGCTTTAAGTTCTCTAGCGTCTTGTTCTTCTTTGTTTTAAAAAGAACTTCAATTGAAGAGTCTAAGTTAATTTTTTGGGAACTCGAAAGATTCAATTTCGTACTCTACTTCTCCTTTAGGAGCGTTAAATAGAACTGTATCACCTTCTTCTTTACCAATAAGAGCTCTGCCTAAAGGGCTTTTAAATGAAATCTTTCCCTTTTTAGTGTCTGACTCATCTTCACCTACAATCTGATAGGTCACTTTAACGTCTTTATCCACATCGAGAAGATTAACTTTGGCACCAAATACAACCTTGTCGCTCTCAATTGTAGAGGGGTCGATTATCTTTGCGCTGGCAACGATTGCTTGGAGTTGTGAAACGCGTCCTTCGATCAGGGCCTGCTTTTCCTTAGCGGAATGATATTCAGCATTTTCTTTTAAGTCGCCGAGCTCTCTTGCTTCAGAAATAGCAATCTTGATTTCTTCACGTTCAACTTTTATTAATTGTTCAAGTTCTTCACTAAGTCTTTTGTAGCCTTGTGGAGTAATGGGAGATTCTTGATTCATAATTATTCCTTAACTTTTAAAAAGAGCATTGGCAGCATCTGCTTCGTTACCAGATCCGCTATTATCATCACTACCTTTTAAAACAAAGTAGTCGCAAAAGTTGGCCATCTCTTTGTCTACGATTCTATCGGCAGATGGTTCTTTGCATTCGTTATAAGCATTTTTGTCATAGAAGTGGCACATCTTACATGAGTGGACGCTTCCGTAGCAATCAGGACATTCTTCACTTCTCATGACCTTATCGCCAGGACTTAGGTCAAGTTCTTTGGAGCAATTGAAACATTTGATCTTATTGTTAAAAATTTCCATTTAATAGCTCCAGCTTTTCCCAAGTCCGACTTCGTAGCCAGATGGGTTCCGTCCCTCTCGTCCTTTAGGAGAGAAATAGATCTTTGGAAGATTCCTTTTATTATATTCATCGATCGCGTTAGATAAATTCTTTTCGTTTGCTGAGGCCAAGGTTTTTGCCACTAAGAAATTGATAGCGATTAAAGTAGCCCCGCCAATGAGCAGAGACTCTTTAGATTTATCATTACTATTAATTAAGAAACTTGATAGGACCAGTCCAGTACCAACACTTCCTAATAAAGAGTTTTGCCATCTAATTTGAGAGCTTTCTTGGTATTTATCTAAAAACTCTTTTGCGACTTCATCTTTCTCTAAGTGATACCTAAGCCCTTCTCCACGCTGAGTTGAATTAGTATCAACTAATACCTCTTGGTAATTAATAATAGCAATCCTTGAACAGGACTCCGCCGCAAAGGCCGAGTTGTGCATAACGATAAATATCAAAGAGATTACAAGTTTTTTCACCCAATATGTTTACCACAATTAATTCAGCCTGTTTGACAAAAAGCGCAATGAGGATTTCCAAACAATTGAGAGAAGGACTACAATTAAGGAATGGACATTGTAAAAACCGGACGCGGAATCACTAATACGATACGAAATGTTAATCGACTCAAAGAAATTGTACTTATCTTCACAAGGCACGGCTTTGATGAATTTATTACGCTAGGAGTTACTTCTAAGATCCCTAACTTTGTTCTACCAAAGTCCAGGCGTTCAATTAAGAAAGAGATGAGCGAAGTCGAAGAAAAAGACTGGTCTCAAGTAATCGGTTTTAGGCTTAGAAAATGCTTTGAAGAGCTAGGTCCTGCCTTTATTAAATTCGGTCAACTGCTAAGTTCTCGCGAAGATATATTTGATGCTTCCTTTATTGAAGAGATGAAGATTCTCCGCGATAGGGTTAAACCGATTGAATTCTCTGATGTTCGAGAGGAAGTTGAGCAATCACTTGGAAGGCCCATTAGTGAAGTCTTTGAATCAGTGGATGAAAGCCCTATTGGTACCGCCTCTATTGGCGTTGTTTATAAAGGGACTTTGAAAACTGGTGAAAAGGTAGTTTTAAAAGTTAGAAGACCAAATATTGTAAAAGAGATGAATACTGATTTTTCAATCCTTCTTTTCTTGGCCACACAAGTCGAAAGAGCGAGTGAAGAGTTAAGGTACCTTGGAATTTCAAGACTAGTTAATGACTTTAGTATCACTCTTCAGACTGAGCTTGATTTTCATATTGAAGCTTTAAATTGTGAAAGATTTAAGAAGAATGTTGAAGTCCATGATACGAAAAAAATTCTTTATATTCCTAAGATGTACACAGAGCTTTGTTCAGAAAGATTCTTAGTTATGGAACTCTTAGATGGAATCCCATTTAGTAATAAAGCGGGAATTTCTCCAAGACTAGACGAACTAAAAAGTAATCTTACTGATGCCCTACAGATCTTTATTAAGACGTTTTTGATGGATGGTTTCTTTCATGGAGATCTCCATGGTGGGAATTTCTTTCTGATGAAGAATGATCAGATTGGAATTATTGATTTTGGTCTAATGGGAAGATTGAGTAAGAAGGGGAGAAAGAATTTTGTTGCGATCCTTTACTCTCTTATCACTTATAACTTTGAAAATCTTGTTTATGAATTCTTAGACGTCGCTGACTACGAAAAGATTCCAGATGTAGATGAACTAATAGCCGATGTTAGAGACGGTATCTCTCCTTTTATAGGTCTTACCGTACAGCAGACCAATTATACTCATCTGTTTCAGGTTATTATTGAAACCCTTAGAAGGCATAAGCTATTTCTTCCTAGGGAATGGTTTGTTGTTTTTAGATCTTTGATGACTCTTGATGGAGTTGGGAAGGATATGGAAATAGATTTTGATATCTTCTCTATGGTTGAAGATGATCTACAAGAAATTATTAAAGAGAGCTATAACAAAGAAGAGATTATAGAAGAAGCTATCTGGACAGGAAGAGATTTCTTGTCTTCAAGTAGAATGTTTCCAAGGCACCTTAGATGGTTCTTAAGAGAATGGTCCAGAAAGGGTTATGCTTTTGAGATTATTCATAAAGGGCATGAAAAGCAAGTCAAAGATATTACAAGTTCGATAATCTTCTTGGGCTATATTCTTTTAGGAGCAGTTTTCTTTGTTAGTGGTGTTTCCTTAATTTCAGGAATGAATATAACTCACTGGTCTCATATCCCTACTTTATGCTGGATCTTTTGGGTGATTGGATTGCTCTCACTACTTAAGGGAAGCTTAACTGTTCGAAAACTTTAAATACTTTCTATCCCTGTGATCCACAGGGGAGTAGGCGTCATCAAATCACTTGGTAGCAAGATGAGGTTTAAGAAGTCTTGGTGCCCAAGAGCAATCTTCTTTTCGTTTTGGGTGAAGCTAACTTCTTCTTCATCTATTTTTACAACTTCGATTTGATCATTGCTTATATCTCTTACTAATTTCTTAAAGAGTGCTTTATCAGAAATTCTAAAGATACCTAAAAAGAAGCTATTCTCTACAGTAGCGGGAATTATTTCCTCTATAGAAGGAAGCCAAAGCTTTGAAGGGTAAAGCTTGGAAAGGATCTCTTCTTGATCCTTTAAGTTGGAAAACCCGATCTCATGGATAACAGTGGGCATATCCATTCCTTTACCTAAAAAGAGATAGGAAACTAATTGATCATCCTTTGAGTATGTATAAAACTTGGCACTCTTTATATTAAGAATCTTGTTCCAGTGCTCTTGATCCCTCTTTATAAGAAGGATGTCTTTTCCGAAAGGACTTTGGTAACAGGTCTCTAGTTCCTTGGTGCCTATATACTTTGATAAATCCGACAGTTTGTATCCTATTGCTATAAGATCCTTATCAGTGGCTCTAGTAGATCCTGTTTGAATGATCTCTCCAGCTTCGTGGAAACAAAATTTCTTATAGAGCCCATCAAGATCAGACCATAAGACCATGAGGGCAACTTTATCTTTATAGTTGTTAATAACCCGGGAAAATAATTCTTTGAAATGGCCTTGGCTTTTATAGATTGGGTTAACGACGATTCCACCTATAAAGAGAATAGGGCAGCCGTTAGTAAGCTTAAGAAGCCTAGTGCCTACATGGGCAATGATTTCGTCTTCATCAGAGATAAGTAAATGAAGGTTTTCCCAGTTCGACTCTTCTACTAAGAGATAGAAGTCCTCTTTATAAGAGTACTGTTCTTCATAACCGAAGCCAGACTCAATAAGTTTCATGAGATCTTCAAAGTAATTAGGTTTTTCTCTTAGGTTTACGTATTTCATACTTACTAAATTGAATAATAATTAGTCGATATAGGCCATTAGCGTATTAAATTACTAAAGTATTGAACGCCATTTCAATAGATTAAAGCCTACATTGGAACTTCTTTCCTGTCTGAATATTAGACAATAAATTTAAAGAAATTTGCTGGGAGGGCGAAAAGGTAGATGAAGGAATTTCATTAGCCCCTCGGGCAAATGTAGTTCACCAGTGACAGGACGTTGTTGGAACCCAAATATCAAGGAGGATACCATGGGACTTCGTATTAATACGAACGTTGCCTCGTTAAACGCTCAGAGAAATCTGAGAGGAACACGACTGCAATTAAACAAATCGCTTGAGAAATTGTCTTCAGGACAAAGAATCAATCGTGCCGGCGACGATGCTGCTGGTTTGGCCATTTCAGAGAATCTTAAAGCTCAAGTGAGAGGTTTAGGACAAGCTGAAAGAAACGCAGAGGATGGCATCTCATTAGTTCAAATTGCTGAGGGTGCCCTTAGTGAGGTTTCAAACATTCTGATCAGACTTCGAGAACTCGCCGTACAGGCCGCCTCGGATACCATCGGGCCAACAGAAAGAAAGTTTCTTAATGTTGAATTTGAACAACTTACTTCAGAAGTAGACAGGATTGCTAACTCAACTGAGTTCAACCGCGTTCCTCTTCTAAATGGTACTGGTGCTGTATTTGATATTCAAATTGGTACACGTAACGATCCTATCGCTGACCGTTTAACATTCGATGCTTCAAGCGCTGATGTTAACGTTGCTGCTCTTGGATTAAACCTGGCTTCAGTTGCCGATAAGATTTCTGCACAGAACTCTTTGGCCTCAATTGACCAGTCTATTATTTCGGTTTCCGGAATTCGTGCCGACTTTGGTGCACTCCAAAACCGTTTGCAATCAACCATTAATAACATTGCTGTAAGTATTGAAAACTTATCTGCAGCAAACTCTAGGGTAAGAGACACTGACGTCGCTGCTGAGACTGCCAATCTGACTAAGAATAATATTCTCATGTCGGCCGGTACATCGGTATTAGCGCAAGCGAACTCTTCAACCAAGAACGCCCTATCACTAATCCAAGCCGCGGCTCAGGGTTAATAGGTAGTTATTGGGAATGGTTAAGGCGAATGCGCCAGTTGCAAACTTTTATTTACAGGAGAGTACTATGTTGGATTACGAAACAGACGGATAAATATACGAGAACAGTTGATTACACTGCAATGGTCGATTGTTCTAAAAAAAATTAACTATAAAAACATTGTGTAACTAAACGAGAAAAAAAAGAAAAACTAATATTAATGATTGAAAGGACAGGAGTCCGGCAGTTTTTACAGGAGGTAAGGTATGTTTGAAGGAGATTAACTATGGGACTACGAATTAACACGAATGTTAGCTCGCTAGCAGCACAGAGAAATTTGGGAATTAGTTCTCGGAATTTACAAGATAACTTTAGAAAATTATCTTCCGGGGAGAGAATTACCCAGGCAGCTGATGATGCAGCAGGATTAGCAATTAGTGAAAACTTAAGAGCGCAAATAAGAGGCGGCAGACAGGCAAAGAGAAATGCCGGTGATGCAATCTCACTTATACAAACAGCAGAAGGTGGATTGAATGAAGTTTCCAATATTATTATCAGACTTAGGGAACTATCCATTCAAGCAGCTTCGGATACTGTTGGAGAAACAGAACGTGGATTTACTGATATCGAATTTCAGAAACTTAAAGAGGAAATCGACAGAATCTCAAAGTCATCAGAGTTCAATGGAACTAAGTTGCTTGATGGTTCTACCGGACTACTCGAGTTTCAAGTCGGAATTCATAACGACCCACTTCTCGATCGATTGCGCTACGATGGCACACAGAACACGGCAACGCTTGCAGCCCTTGGGCTTTCAGCAGAGTCTGTTGCGACTAAAGATGGTGCCCAGCTTTCTCTTAAGAAACTGGATGATGCTTTGGTCAATATTAACGGAACTAGGTCAGAATTGGGTGCGACCCAGAACAGACTTTCTTCGATTATCAATACTTTGGGCATTAGTGATGAGAACCTTAGTGCAGCAAAGTCAAGAATTAGAGATGTCGATGTGGCAGCTGAAACAGCTGATCTCACTCGAAACAACATCCTTGTTCAGTCGGGAACGTCAGTACTATCGCAAGCAAATCAGGCGCCTAATTTAGCGTTAAAGTTACTCGGATAGAAGACACAATAAGTTTTTAATGCCCATTGCTTTGTATGAAGCATGGGCATTTTTGCGTTTAGGAAGCCGTAGGCGGTGAACGTATGCCGAGCGAAGGCAGGAGCCGAAGCCGGCGAAGAAAGAATCTAAGATGGAATGGAAAGATCGTCAGTAAGGCAGGAGCCGAAGCAGACGAAGAAAGAATCGACTTTATCCCCCACCCAACAACAAAACCCAAAAAAATCTGCTAAAATAAACCCATGCCAAACGAACAAGAAAATGAAGAAGTCACAGAGAAAACAATCCTAATAATAGGGATTAGCTCCTTCGTAGGAAGCAACCTGGCCCAGTATTTAAAAAAATATTACAAAATCATAGGAACCTACTACCAAAACCCAGTAAAAGTAGAGGGCATCCTAACTTTACCCATGAATATTAAAAATAAAGATGAAGTTCAAAGAGTTATCTTCTCTTTTAAACCAGACTATACAATCTATTGCGCAGGGGTGAACAGTATCTCGGAATGCGCATTAAACTCTGATCGAAGTGATTCACTAAATACAAATGGATTGATTACAGTTTCTGAATATTGTCAGAGGTATAAATCTCAAATTTGCTACTTATCATCGAGTCATGTTTTTTCAGGTGAAGAAAAGAAATATATTGAAATGGATATTCCAGATTCAAATACTGCTTACGGAAAGTCTCAGGCAGCCGCGGAGTTCTATATTCAGAAAACAAGTCTAAACTATATTATCTTTAGAACTTGTAAGCTTTATGGACGAAGCTTAAAGATGTCCAATCCTAATGTTTTTGAAAACTTTCAAAAAGAATTTCATCAAGGAAATTCTGTTACTTGTGATAATCACGTGGCGACAGGCTATTTAGATATTTACTATATGGCGGCCATGATTAAGATCTGCTTTGAAAAAGAAGTTAAGAATAGGCTTTTTCAAGTTAGCACAAAAGATATTATGACCCCTTTCGAATTTGCTAACGCTTATTGCGAAGTCTTTCATCAAGATAAATCAAATATTTCTAAGGGAAAATGGAACTATCCTCTTATGAAAGGAATGAGCGGTGCCACGGGTGTTGATAAGTTCTTTCTTCAGATGGATATCTCTAATCTTGAAGGGTTTCTTAGCATTAAGCTTCCTTCTATTGAGGAATCATTGGCGTTCACGTTTAAGAGGCTTAATGGTTCTGTTTCTAAAGAGAATAAGAAAGAGAGTAAGGGTGAGGGAATTCAGTTTATTTAATGACTCAAGGAAGCGTTAGCGCCCGCCGAGACACGCGGAGTATCTCTCTTATAAACCAAAACTTCTAACGCGCAGACTGCTTCAAAAACTCAGCAATATAATGCTTAACCATAGCATCAACATCAACCGCCTCACCTTGAAAGTTCCAAGTGATCTTATTGAAAGCACCAACGTGGGCACGAACTTCGTGAGCTGTTTCAGCACCAGGGTTTTGTTGAGAATTTAAGCGAGGGCTCAGAAGATCGTTACCATTAGAAAGAAATCCGATAGTGATAAGATCATTCGCTTTTCTAGAAAAAATAATACGAAGGCTATTTCTGAAAAGCATAAAGTCATTAACAGTATTTGAGATCTTAAAGATCTTAACTTGATGACCAGAGTTCATACTTGATCTGTACTGATTAAACTTACAAACGAAGAGTTCAACTCGATCTCGAATTTGATCAAGGAACTCAATACTGGCTTCTTCAAGAAGTTGATAAGTATCTAAGTGTGAGTCCATATTGATAACACCAGACTCATCCATATTTATCTCTTCGAGAGCTATGTTTTCAATCCAGGTCGTATCAATGTTTTCGAATGTAGTAGTTTCCATACTTTAATGATGAATTTGTGAGGGTGATGTGTCAATGGAGAGTTAACAAAGAGCTCTTGAATTAGGTTCGAAGCGGCTAAGAGCTTTGAAGAAAAAAAAGGTGGGTCTTGGAAGGCTTTTCATGGTTCCGCCCGTCAATCGAAAGGTGGCTGCAGTTAGTAATCACTTTAGGCTTCTCAATCCGGGATTAACCGTCTGAGCTTGCACACCGTGACCAGGGACCGCTCCCATTAATAAAATTTGTAGGGCGAAACTTAGTTTGCCAACTACAAGACCCACATCCATTATAGCGGCCTTCGTGGCAACCACTCAAGGCAAGAGGAAAAACTAGGTAAACTACCAAAATCACGTAAAAACAGGGGTTTATATAATAAATATTGCATCGCATCACGAAAAATAGTAAAATAAGAGAATAATAATTAGTTAACCGAGCAGTTAGATAAGGTTTTGCTTTTTTCCTCAAGTAATTGAGTAAAGAGCCGATAAATACTGGTGACTAATTAGGGAGAATAGTATGAAAAATTTTATGACTTATCTTAAAGACGAAAGTGGGCAGACTTCTACTGAGTACATTCTGTTAGTAGCAGTTGTGGCGGCAGTTGTTTTCAAGTTCAAAGGCGTCATTATGGAAAAGCTAGTTGGTGACAACGGGCTTGTAGGAAAAGTTTTTGATAAGGCTGATGGTCTCTTAGAAGAGTAATCGTAGCTTTTTCGATAATTTAGCCAATAAAATAATATCCGATCTAATTGGAGGGGAATTTCTTTCCCCTCTTGAGTATTTTCGCGCATTTACTAATCTAAAACTATGCTAAAGCAACTTCGAAATAAGGGGCAGGCGACTATTGAGTATATTCTACTTTTTAGTTTTCTCGCTTTTATATTAGTGAACTTCGTTAACTCCCTAGGAAAGATGGTGGGGACCTCTGTGGGAAGTTTAGGCTATGCCTTAACCCAGCAACTGTCGGTCGGTGTCTGTGCCCAGTATTGCTACTATGATGGATATCAGAACAAAGGCGCACAGTAGTGCCTTGGTATATCTACTCTTTAGTTTTTCTCGAATTGGCTTTCGTGGCCTGGATTGATTTTAAAACATCTATAATCTCAAATTATTGGTTTCTAGTAAACGTTCTGGCTTTTGTTCTCTTCTCAATTTTTCTCCCTGATGTTTATGTATTTGGTATTAAGAACTTCTTTCTTCCCTTAGCTTTTATTTTTGTAGGCTATATGTTGTTTACTTTAAATATTATGGGAGCCGGGGATTCAAAGTATTTATTTTCGCTGTTTATCTTGATCCCTTATGAATCTCAAGATTATATGCTTTATACATTGATATACTCGACTGTTGTTGTCGGGGGTATGTCGTTTTTTATTAATATTTACCAGAATATTCAAAAACTAAAACTCGCTTTTGAAAATAAAAATGTAGAATTGATCAAAGGGATCTTTGGAAAAAAGTTTACCTATGCACCGGTAATCCTTCTTTCTTGGATTTGGTTTGGCTACTTAGTGAGAGTTTGGGAATGAAGGTTTTAAACCAGCGTGGACAAACAATGATTGAATACGTACTTCTGCTAGTGGTTGTTTTGTCATTAGCAGCGGCCTTCATGAATAGTGATACTTATAAAAAGTTTGTCGGAAAAGACTCTTTGCTCATGCAAAGATTAGTTAAGCAAATGTCTTATGCTTATAGACATGGTAGGCAGGGTAGAGGTGAGGACGATCTTTCGAACTACTCTACTGACCATGATACTTATTATAATAGAGATGAAGGGCGATCGCGCTTCTTCACTCCTATTGAGGCTTATCCCCCATGAGAAGTAGCAAAAAGATCTTAGGCGATGAAGGTCAATCCTCAGTAGAATTCATTATTAGTTTTATTGTCGTAGTGGGCTTTGTTTTTATGTATGTAAAAGTTGCTATGAATTTTACCAATGGCTACGTGGTTCATTACGCAAATTTTATGGCAAGTAGGGCTATGCTTGTTTATGAAGGGAATAATAACACTCCTGATGGAGGCGATGGCGCAGCGAAAGCTAGGGCCCTTGAAGTCTGGAAAAATTATAATATTGAAGGAGTCCTTGGAAATGCAGCAGGGAGCCTTTCATTAGAGCAGAGACTTCCTGGTTCTGTGGCAAATACATTGTTTGTAGGAACGGTTGCGACTTATCAAGATCGATTTACCATCTTTGGAAATGTCGGCAGTACAGAAAAACTAACTTTTAAATCTGAATCTTTCTTAGGCCGTGAGCCTAGTATCGCTGAATGTGTTGAGAGAACCTGTGAATCCTTTAAAGAACTTGGAATAAGCTGCGGAAAGAATACAACAGTGAGTGATAATGGCTGCTGATAAAAAAGACATTCTAGAAAATGAAGAAGGGCAGGCGATCTTTGAGTTGATTCTCTTTATGCCTTTTCTTGTTTATTTTGTGACTCTTCTTTTTACAGCAGGGAATGCCATTAACGGATCGATCAATCAGCAGAAATCTACAAGAGGATATTTTTATCATATTTTAAAAGGAAACTCTCTTCTTCCCGTTCGCTCGGATTTAAATGCCTTTAAAGCGAGTGGGATCACAGCGGTTAGTGCCGCGTCTCTAGGTTGGGCCTCAAAACGTCCTGATGATCTAAACTATGGGACCTGCTACAAATTCAGCACTCTCTATTCTGCGTCAGAGGAATTATGCGACGAAAAAGCTCCAGAACCAAACACGACTATTTTTGTCAGGCCTTTCACTTTTTACGGAGTTTGTAGCGCTACCTATGTAATGCAGGCAGATGGCGAGTATTACCTCGATTTAACCGTAGCTGCCTCAGAAAACTGTAGGATGGTTATGTGAGAAAAGTCCTAAAAACCCTCTAAATAGCAGGAATAAGTTTCCGCGCATTAATCTAATCGAAAACCCTGATAAAATTTAATAAATCCAATAACTAACGGTGGTTCCTTATGAATACGCGTGCGTTTACTTTAGCTCTTATCATCGCATCTATCGCGGCCTTTATGGTCCACACTTATATTGGTGATAAAGAATCAGAAATGACTGGAAAGTATGGAACAAAAACGACAGTAATTATCGCCAAAGAAGATATTGGTGAACTCGAACTTATTGATGATTCAAAAGTCACAATTAAATCAGTCCCAAAGAATTTTAAAATGCCAGGTGCCTTTTCTAAAATGACTGAAGTAGAAAATACAGTTGCAACTGTTCCTATTTTGAAAGGGGAGCAAATCACTAAGCCTAGAATTACTCACCCAGGTGCAAGAACCGGTTTGGCTAGACAGGTCTCTGTTGGTAAGAGGGCCGTTGCTATTCAGATTACGGAAAATCAAGCAGTGAGTAAGTTACTTAAGCCAGGTGATAGAGTCGATGTTTTAGCTTCTATTAACTACGCTCCAGGGAGAAAAGATCTTCAAAAGATTAAAACAATTCTTCAAGATGTTTTAGTTTTATCCACGGGAATGAGTATGACTAATTCTATTCCTATTTATGGAGTTAAAGTTCCAGGTGTTATTAAAACCATGAAGGTCGCAACCTATACAAAATATAATACGGTCACCCTAGAACTTGATCCTTATGAGGCTCAAAAACTAGTTTATCTTTTAACTTACTCTGGTGTGCCTCCCTATTTAACACTTAGAAATAATAACGATAAGAAAGTAGAAAGAATTAGAGGAATTAAGATCTTCGACGTTCTTGGTGCTGAAGATACTGCAGAAGCAAAATCATTCTTTAATGAGAAAAATAAAGGAAGGGGCGTCAGTGGTCGCTAAGACACTTATACTTTTAGCTTTTTTGATACCTGGTTTTCTTTGGGCTCAAGCTGAAGAGGAAAAGGTACCAGAGAAAAATATTGATATCGTTCTTGGAATCGATAAGGTGGAGAAGTACGACTTCCCTGTGGATAGGAATGTAGGTATTGGTAATGCTAGCTTTTTAGACTATGTCCTTGTCCCTAGTAAAAGAGAGATTATCTTAAAAGGGTTAAAGCCTGGAAAGACAACAGTTTCTCTTAGAAACACTGTTGGAGATCTAAAGCAGGTTTATATTGTTAATATTACAGCGAGTGATCTTTCAACAACAGTTCAAGAACTTAAAGATCCTCAGTTGCTAGGAAATGTTGAAGGGTTAGAAATAGGAATCGCAGGAGATAATGTCTTCGTAGGTGGAAAAATTGTAGTTCCAGGGGATATCGGCCGAGTTGTCGTAGTCCTAGAGAAAGATAAGTATAAAGATGTTTTAAGATTAGTTGAGTTAAGTCCGCATACGCAAAGAGTTATTGCTCAGAAGATGCAAGAAGAGATTCAAAAGAATCAGCTACGAGATGTAACTGTTCGTGTCATCAATGGGCTCTTCTGGCTAGAGGGAATTGTGACTTCAAAGCAAGATAGAGACAGGGCAGAGGCCATCTCGGCGGCTTATATTCCAGATCGTCTTGAAAGTTTAGCCCGAAGAACAGACGCTGTTCAAAAAGCATCACGATCAATCATTCAAAACTTTATTCAAATTAACCCAAAGAAGCAGCCACCGCCGATTCCTAAGCTTATTAAGGTAACAACTCAGTTTGTTGAGCTGACAAAAGATTATAATAAGATCTTTGGTTTTAAATGGGCCCCGCTCCTCTCTGGTGGAGGCGGTTCAATCTCATTCGGAAAGACTGGCAATGGCCAAGTCACAACGAGATCTGAAGGCACCTTGTCCGGAACTATCTCTAATTTGTTTCCGAAGTTAGCTTCTGCTAAGAACGCAGGGTTTGCTAGGATCATTCAATCTGGTGTGGTTATCGTAAAGAATAATTTTGCTGCTAATATAAATAAAAAACTTAATAAGAATACTGCCGTTGGAAATGGTGAAACTCAAAGGGTTGTGACTACAACTGGTGGTTTTGATCTTAATGTGACCCCGAAGATCTTAGCGGAAGAAAAAGTAGAATTAAGTATTGGTCTTAATGTTAGTAATACTCAAGGGGATGCTTCGGCTCCTGAAACCTTAAGTAATCAAATTAAAACGAATGTTGTTGTGAAATCTAAAGAGTCTGCTGTTATTGGTGGTATCGTCATCAATAGAACCAATACAGACTTTGATAGGAATCCTCCTTTTGCGGATGAAGAAGCAGAAGAAGGATCAAGCGCACTGTTTTCTTTTTTAAGATCAAAAACTTATACAACAAATCGTAGTCAGTTCGCTGTCTTCGTTACTCCTGAAATTCTGGAATCAGCCTCTGCTGGTACACAAGAAATTAAGCGAAAGTTTAGAAGGAGAAGAAGATAGATGGCTGGGCATATAATCTCTATTATCGGTGGTAAAGGTGGTCTTGGTAAATCTCAAGTCGCCGCAAACCTCGCATTCGCTTATGCTCAAGAACTCCGTCAGAAAGTACTTCTCATGGACTTTGATCAAAGAGCTGGTGGGGATCAAGACATTATTACTGGTATGAAGTCTAAGAAATCGGTTAAGGACCTAGCCGAATTCAATGGTGCTATTGACCCAAGATCGATTCAGCAATTTATTGGTGTTCACCCTCAGAATGTTCACTATATTGGTATGCCTTCAGACCCCACTGCAGCGGCGAATGTTAATGCCGAAGGAATAGGGAAGGCCTTAAAGGCACTGCCCAATCTATACCCTGTTATAATCATCGATGGTGGATGTGAGTTAACAGAACTTGCCCTAAAGGGGTTAGAGTTTTCAACCTTGATCTTCTTAGTCGTAACCCCTGATATTTTGGCTGTTAATCAAACAAGAAGACTAAATTCAGAATTAACAACCATGCTCTTTCCAAGAGATATGATTCAGTTAGTCCTTAATCAATATCAAAAAGGTCATCCGGTAACACCAGAAGTTATTGGTAAGCAGTTAGGCAAGCCCGTTTTTAATGTTATCGCCAAAGATGACACGGTTCTTGTAAACGCTCTTCAGAAAAAAACTGTAGCGATGATTGCAGGAAAAAATGGAGGCTTCGCTCGAGGGGTCCAAGATACAGTAAGAAAGTTGATTCAGAAAAGTGTTCTAAAATCACTCGCGAAGCTAAATAAGCCAGCCGGTGTAGGAGCTAAGAAGGAAGCCAGTGGTGGAGCTGCCACGGCAGGTTCTGGTAAGAATGTTTGGACCGACTTAAAGTCTCGTATCCATAGGTCTCTTGTTGAAGAAATGGATTTAAAGAAATCTGATGACAATGATCCTAAAGCTCAAGTTATTTTGAGGGAACAAACTAAGAAAGTTGTTGTTGAGATACTTAATAAGGAAGATACAAAAGGTATTCTTAATACCAGAGAAGATATGAACCAAATTGTGAAAGAGGTTCTCGACGAAGCTCTTGGTCTTGGTCCACTAGAAGATTTACTTAGTGATGTGAGTATTTCAGAAATCATGGTTGTTGGTCCTGATAAGATCTTTTATGAGCACGACGGAAAGGTTAAGAAATCTACTGTTACTTTTACAAATGATCGTCAGGTTCTTAACGTCATCGAGAGGATTGTAGCCCCCATTGGCAGACGGATTGATGAAAAAACTCCGTATGTGGATGCTAGGCTTCATGATGGTTCAAGGGTTCATGCTATTATTCCACCGTCTGCCTTAGATGGTTGCACAATTACTATTAGAAAGTTCCCTGAAAATAGACTTACCTATAAAGACTATGTGAAATTTGGATCGATAACTCAGAACATGGCCGATTTCCTTCGGATTGCTGTTGAGGGACATAGAAATATTGTTGTCTCCGGTGGTACTGGTTCTGGTAAGACGACTTTGATTAATATTCTCGGGAGTTTTATTCAGGCAAATGAAAGGATCATTACCTGCGAAGATTCAGCGGAACTCGATTTCCCACAAGATCACGTCGTAAGGCTTGAAACAAGACCACCCTCTCTAGAAGGGGATGGTGAGATTGATATTCGTTGTCTAGTTAAACAAACCCTAAGAATGAGACCAGATAGAATTGTGGTTGGAGAGTGTAGAGGCGGGGAAACCCTTGATATGCTTCAGGCCATGGGTACAGGGCATGATGGCTCTATGACCACAGTCCATTCAAATAATCCAAGAGAATGCATCGGTAGGCTTGAAACACTTGTTCAATATGCCGGAGCTGGCCTTAGTCCTAAGGCCATTAGAGAAATGATCGCTGCTTCTGTGCATTTAATAATTCAGCAATCAAGACTCGATGATGGTTCAAGAAGAATGACCCATATTACTGAGATCGGTGGAATGCAGGGTGATGTCGTCACCCTACAAGATATCTTTTTGTTCAATCAAAAAGGAATCAATAAGCAAGGTAAGATCGAAGGAGAGTTTCAGGCGACTGGATTCATTCCTAAGTTTATCGAGGTGCTTGAAAAACGAGGTTATAAGATCCCTAGAGGGCTTTTTAGAAATGAAGAGCCAGTAGTAAAAAAAGATCTTCCTCCAGTTGGTAAGAGACCCGAGCCTGTTGATAAAAAACCACAAAGCAAGAACCCTAAACAAGTAAAGAAGGCTAAGTAATGTTTGCAGAGGCTGATTCAGGTTTATTAACAAAGCCGATGGTTATAGCCATCGTTGCTATTGTTACCTTTCTTTATTGCTTTAAATACAGTGTCGGAATCTTTAAATGGGTTGAAGATCAAACCTTTGGAACACGTTCTTATATAATGGAACAATTAGAACTTCTCTTTATTGAGTTTGATGAGAAGAAGTTAACTTATATTCTCTTAGGGGCTTCTATTGGTTCAGGCCTAGTTTTTTTCTTCATCATTGGCGCAGCTGTTAATTGGACACTTGGTTTTGTTGTCGGTTGTCTCTTTTCCTTTCTAGGATTCAAACTGCCTAAACCTATTATAAATCATATGGTTCAAAAAAGAATGAAGGCCTATAGTCTTCAAATGGTTGATGGGCTTCAATTATTGGCCAATGGGTTAAGAGCAGGGTTAAGCGTTCCACAGTCTCTTGGAATGGTTGTGGATGAATTACCACCACCTCTTTCACAAGAATTTAATATGATCTTACAGCAAAATAGAATTGGTGTTCCCTTAGATGAATGCTTCGAAGGCCTTACTAAAAGGATGCCGACAGAAGATAATGATATGTTTGTGGCCAGTGTTAATATCCTTAGAGAGACCGGTGGTAACTTAGCTGAGACCTTTGACACGATTGTAGATGTGATTAGGGAAAGAGTAAGGCTGCAACAAAAAATCGATACTTACGTGGCCCAGGGAATGTTCCAGGGATATACAATTTTTGCTATGCCTTGGTTATTGGGCGCTGTTTACACAATATCTGACCCAGCTAGTATGATGCCCCTTTTTACGGAACCTATTGGAATCATTATGTTAATTCTCGCAATTGCCCTAGATTTTGTTGGATTATGGGTAATTATGAAAGTTGTAAAGATTAAGGTTTAAAATTAAGAAAAGTATTAAGATTTTTTTGGGGATGACCGATAAATACGTTGAGAAAATAGAGGAAATTCTTCTAAAGGACAGGATGAAATGAAGACATTAAAATTACTTGGCATTATTACTTTTCTTTTTCCGCTACTCGCTTTCTCGGGTGTGAACCTGAAAAACGGAAATTTTTATATCTCTTATACAGATATTATCGTTCCTGGCGGTGGTCACGATTTAGAAATCGTAAGAACATATAACTCTAAATCAACAGATAGAGGTTGGTTCGGTTTTGGATGGGGTAGTGATTACGAAACTTATCTTTCAGTTTCTGCTGATGGTTCGGTTGTTATTCATGAGAACGGTTCTGGTGCTCTAACGAGATTTACTCCTAAGACGGCGGTAGATCCAAAAGCAGCAGCTCAAAAAATCGTAGCAGCGATGAGAAAGAAAAGTAGTCTTTCAGAATCAGTTGCCAATAGTTACCTAAAGAAATTTGTTAACGACGCAGAACTAAGACAAGCTTATGCCAAGAAGTTTAATGTTCGCGCTAAATTAGCAACGGGTACAATTCTTTATTCAAACACAAGAGGATTACAACAAGTACATAAAGTAGGTACAGGCTTCAAACGTGTCTTCAACGATGGCAAGGTCGAATTCTTTAGTAAAGAAGGAAAGCTTGTTAAGATGATGGATAAGAATGGATATTTTGTAGCTCTTGATTACAAAAATGGATCACTTAAATCAATAAAGGATTCTCAAGCAAAGCAGTTATTCTTTGATTGGTATGCTGATGGAAAGATTAAGAATATCTGGTCAGCCGGAGATAAGAAGTCTTTTTATAAGTATCAAGGTGACAACTTAGTAGAGTCTAAAGATGTTGTCGGAAACGTCTTTAAGTACGATTACGATCAAAAGCATAATATGGTTGCTGTTGGATACTCTGATGGGTCAAAGTTCAAAGTTAACTACACTAAGAAAACACAATTTGTTAAAGAGGTTGTAGGAAGAAATTCAGATTCAACTAAGTACAAGTATGAATCAAATCCTAAGAATCCTAGATTTCATTACTGGACACTTGTTACTAAGAAGAATTCTCTAGGTAAGGAAGTAACGAATAAGTATGAATACGAAATCAAAACTAGACCTGACGGAAGTCAGTACACTTATAGAATTGCTACTGTCATTAATGGTCTAAGCACTGAGACTGTTTATTCAGAGTGTTGTTCACTGCCTCTTAAGATTAGCAGAGGTAAGCATGTGACTACTTTTGATTACAACGATAGAGGTCTTCTTGTTAAAAAGAGTTCTACTAAAGGTGACTTTGTTCAGCTTGAGTACCACAAAAGCTTTAATAAGATCACTAAAGTGACCAACCAGAAAGGGACAACGGCCTTTGAGTACGACAAGAAAGGTAACTTGAAGAAAGCTGTTAGTAATAAAGGAAAAGCGGTTTTGCTTTTCTATGATCACAAAGGTCGTATTACTAAGATGATCGATAAAAATGGTAACTCAAAGAAAAGAAGAACACTTAGCTTCAAGTACAACTCACTAGGGAAGCCTGTTGAGATCGCTATGGAGAAGGTTGGTAAGATCCATGTAGCTTACGATAACTACGGTGAGATTAAGAAGGTTGAGTCTAAGGCAGGTCATAAGATGGCCCTCCAAGTAACTCAAGCCTTTCAATCACTACTGAGCATCGTTAAGCCAGCAGGGGTTAATTTAAATATGTAATTTAGCCTAACTTTTGAGGCAGGTGCTTGAACTTGATTTCAGGCACTTATCAAAAGATTAAAGAGAATAATAGAAACATAATATAATAGATTTAAGTTAAACAAATGAGAGAGGAAATTATGAAAGCACTATTACTGATTTTAGGATTAACATTTTCAATGACAATATTTGCAGAAGAAGCGGGCTCCAAGCTTGGAGAAACTGACGGCTGCACCAGCGCTAAGGCGATGGAGAATTGTGAGTGTATTGTTAATGGCGAAGGTTCTGAACCTGGTAATATTGACGGTAGTGGTTCTTCCGAATCTGGTACAGCAACTGGTAAAAATAAATAATATAATTTAAATGATATTCATAAATTTCCAAAAAGGGGCCTCTTTTGTAGGCCCTTTTTTTGTCTAAAATTTAAACAATCATCATATTCCTAACCAAAGCATATCCCTAACTTCCCAATATTAGTCTCCTCAAAGTTGGCACGCCTAGTGCAATGTAAACAGTAATTAAATTACCAGGAGAGAATAAATGAAAAAGCTAATTATCACATTATTACTAGGACTAAGTTTCACAAACGTTGGATTTGCTGGTTACGGTGAAGACATGAAAGGTGAATGTACTAAAGGTAAAGATTCTACTAGAGCTCAAGAAGTAATTGCCTCAGGATCTTCTGCTTCAAAAGAAGCTGTTCAATCAAAATCTAAGTCAAAATAAATAAAGATTCGCCTCTCCCCCTAGAGCGATGAAAGTCAGAAAAAAGCCCGGTACCCCTAATGCCGGGCTTTTTAATTTTCGCTGGTGGGCCTATAATACCTAAATGCAAGAAAACACGATAATTGAGCTCCATCAGGGGCAGAGAGAGTTCTTCTCTACTAAAGAAACCTACTCCTTAGAGGCTCGAAAAGCCGCTTTAGACGCCTTAATAAGCCTTGTTTTAGATAATGAGCCTAGGATCTTTGAAGCGCTTAAACTCGACCTTGGGAAGTCTCATTTTGAGTCCTTTATTGGTGAAACTGGCTTTATTGTTAACGAAGCTAAGCATGCTAAAAAGAAGCTTAAATCCTGGATGAATAAAAGACGGGTCAAGACACCATTAGTTCAATTCCCCGCTAGAAGCTACATAGTCCCTGAACCTCTTGGAGTAGCTCTTATTATCTCTCCTTGGAACTATCCTTTTCAGCTCTTGTTCTCGCCACTTATAGGAGCCTTGAGTGCGGGTAATACGGCCATGTTAAAGCCAAGTGAAATGGCCCCAAATATTTCAAAACTTGTAGCTGAATTGGTGCCTAAATACTTTGATAAAAAACTAGTGACTGTTGTGGAGGGAGCCATCCCTGAGACTACTTCGTTATTAAAACTGAGATTTGATCATATCTTTTTCACAGGCAATGAGTTTGTTGGAAAGGTTGTGATGAAAGCCGCTGCAGAATTCTTAACCCCAGTAACCTTGGAGCTTGGTGGTAAGAGCCCTTGCGCCATCTTCGAAGTGCACGATCTCGAATTAGTGGCAAAGAGGATTGTTTGGGGGAAGTATTTTAACAGTGGTCAAACATGTGTAGCTCCAGATTACTTACTTATTAAAAGAGGCAAGAAAGAAGAGCTGGTTTCAGCAATTAAGAAAACTATTGAAGAGTATTATAAAGATCCGAAGCAATCAGGAGATTACGGCAGGATTATTAATAGAAGTCATTTTGAAAGACTAGAAGGGTTGATTGAAGAAGAAAAAGTTCTTCTTGAATACGGCTCAGATAAGGAATCTCTCTATATGGGGCCTATTCTTATAGATGCAAATGAATTCTCCTCTTCTATGAGTGGGGAGATCTTTGGACCTCTTTTACCTATCTTAGAATTTGAGGACTTCTCTGAAGCCGTTGAGTTCGTAAGGCAAAGACCTAAGCCTCTAGCTTCTTATATCTTTAGTGATAACGATAATAATATCGAAGATTGGCAATCCTATATCTCCTCTGGGGGAATGTGCATAAACGATACTGTAGTTCATATGAGTACCGAGACACTTCCTTTTGGTGGAGTCGGTCCTAGTGGTATGGGCTCTTATCACGGTAGGGATAGCTTCGATACCTTTAGCCATCTTAAGAGTGTCATGAAGAGGTATCTCTTTTGGGACCTACCTCTGCGCTATCCTCCTTATACGGGAAAGCTTTCTATCATAAGAAAAATTTTCAAGCTTCTTGGGTAATTGTCTAAAGATTAGACAAGTTTTAACTTAATTAGACAGCCACTCCTCCTAAGTACCCCTTATCTGTAGGGGAAAACTTGGCATCATACCTGCATTATAAATAGTATATAAAACTTAAAAATTAACTCTTTTAGGAGGAGTCATATGAAAACACTATTTATACTTATGCTAGCTTTTATGGCCATTAACGTTTCTTACGCAGGATACGGAGAAGACATGAAAGGTGAATGTACAAAAGGAAAAGATTCTACAAGAGCTCAAGAAGTTGTTACTTCAGGTTCTTCATCTTCTTCTTCAGAATCAAAAGAAGCTAAATCAAAATCTAAGTAATACATAAATAAATTCTGGTAATTAAAGAGGGCCCACTTATTGGGCCTTTTTTAATATATTCTCTAAAAACTCTTTTTCTTCTTCAGTGTATTTTCCCATAGGTTTTTTGGTGCTACTAGACTTTGTCTTAACAACGTCTTTCTTAGGTGGAACCGTATTTGAGAAGAACTTCTTAGATTTGGCAATGCCTTCTTTAGATCCTTCCCTAACATAAGAGAAAAGATTCTTGGTGATGGGTCTTGCGACTTTCTCAAGGCTATAGAAAAGTGGATTGCCACTCATTGGAATTGTAAGGATAAAGAAGCTTAGTGAAAAATAGATCATAAATTTAATAACAAACATAAAGTATCCTTAGAGAGAATCTTTTAACATATTACTAGCTACTTTTAACACTGACCTGTTTAAGGTTTCTGCATCAAAAGGCTTAGCTAAAAAATCAATAGCTCCATTAGAAATAGATTCAATGATTATATTTTCTAAGTCTAAGCTAGACATCATTATAATAGAGATAGGTCTGTTTGAAACTTCGTTAAGTTTCTTTGCGAGCTCCATTCCACTAATATTTGGCATGACTACGTCAATCAAGAACAGATTGGCTTTTGTACTAGCGATGAGGGCGATGGCTTCTTCAGCGTTACCGGCTTGACCGACGACATCGAACTCACTTTTTTCAAGAATATCTACGACAGTCTTTCTGGTGAATTCGGCATCATCTACAACGGCTATCTTTACAATACTTTTTGGATCTTTTGACATGGATCTATTCTATCAGAAATAGAGCATATCAAAAGCCCGGAAGGTTTTTACTCAAGTTTAAATATTAAGCGGCCATTGGAGGAAGTTCGGATCCTCTTTTGGCCTTTTTCTTACTCTTTGCGATGTATTCTTTCCAACCGACTAGAGCAACCTCTAGAACTTGATCGAAATTCTTTACTGGTACGAACTTTAAGGTCTCGCGGTATTCATCTGGAATATCCTCAAGGTCTTTACGGTTCTTCCATGGCATCACAACAGTCTTAATATTCATTCTCATGGCAGCGAGAGACTTCTCTTTAAGCCCACCAATTGGCAGAACTTTTCCGGTAAGCGTTATCTCGCCAGTCATGGCAACAGACTTATCAATAGGAAGTCCTGTGATAAGAGACATAATCGCCGTGGCAAGAGTGATCCCTGCACTTGGCCCATCTTTTGGGGTTGCCCCCGCTGGAAGGTGAATATGTACTTCATGGTTTTCAAAGAAATCTTCCTGAAGACCAAAGTCCTCAGCTCTACTTCTTATAAAGCCAATAGCTGTTTGAGCAGACTCTTTCATAACATCACCGAGTTGACCGGTAAGTGTAACGCCAGATCCTTTCATTTTTGTTGTTTCAATATAAAGAACTTGTCCACCAGCTGAAGTCCAGGCCAAACCTGTTGCAACTCCAACTTCATCCTCTTCTTTTTCATCATCTTTCGTATAGACCGGTGGTCCTAGAAGTTTGAAGACTGTATCTGAGAATAAGTGCGTTTTATTTTGTTCACCTTGAGCGATCTTCATGGCCACTTTTCTACAAAGAGCGCCAATCTGTCTTTCAAGATTTCTTAATCCGGCTTCAGAAGTAAAGGACCTAATTACATTCTTAAGAGCTTCATCGTGAAATTCAACATGCTCTTCTGTAATTCCATTTTCTTCTAATTGCTTTGGAACTAAGTACTTCTTACTAATGGCAAGCTTCTCTTCTTGGGTATAACCAGAAAGATTGATAACTTCCATTCTATCTCTAAGAGGACCTGGAATATCTTGAAGGACATTCGAAGTCGCAATAAACATTACGTTTGAAAGATCAAAAGGTACGTTTAGATAGTGATCCCTAAAATTATGGTTTTGCTCAGGATCAAGAACCTCTAAAAGAGCACTCGAAGGATCACCCTTAAAGTCGCCACCTAGTTTATCAACTTCATCAAGAAGGATAAGTGGGTTATTCGTTTTCGCTTGCTTAAGAGCTTGGATAAAACGACCTGGCATAGAACCAACATAAGTTCTTCTATGACCTCTTATTTCAGCCTCATCTTTAACACCACCTAGGGAAATTCTAATGAACTCTCTACCTGTGGCCTTAGCAATTGATTTACCAAGACTTGTTTTACCAACTCCTGGAGGGCCACTAAAGCAAAGGATAGGGCCTTTCATGCCATTACCTTTAAGGGATCGTACCGCTAGGTATTCTAATATTCTTTCTTTTACCTTTTTGAGGTCAAAGTGATCTTCGTCTAGAATCTCAAGAGACTTCTCTAAATTTACTGTCTCTTCTGAAGCAACGGCCCAAGGTAGGTCAGTCATCCATTCTAAGTAAGTACGAAGAATACTAGATTCAGAAGAGTCAGGATGCATCTTTTCAAGACGGACCAGTTGTTTTGTTGTTTCTTTTTCTACTTCTTCAGGCATTCCTGCCTTTGCAATCTTATCTCTGAATTCTTGGAATTCATCTTCAGCGGGTTCGCCACCATCGTCACCAAGTTCAGACTTGATAGCGCGGATTTGTTCACGAAGAAAGAATTCTTTTTGATTCTTTGCCATGTCATCTTCAGCAACACCATTGATCTTTGCTTGCATGCCTAGAATCTCAAGTTCACGAGATAGGATTTCATTTATTTTGTGCAGTCTTTCAACTGGATCTAATACTTCTAAAATCATTTGGGCTTCAGCTACGTGGAGATTCATATTTGAAGCAACAAGATCAGCAAGACGACCAGGGTCTTGAATATCTTCTAATACCATTAAGATATCAGGGGAAAGAATTTTTCCCATCGAGATAACTTTTTCAAGTTGTTCTCTGATAGATCTCATTAAAGCGCTGACGGCTACGTTCTCAGTCTCTGGAACAACGTCTTCAACTTTCTCAAGCTTTGTTACAAAGTAAGGCTCGCTCTGCTCAAAACTTTGGATCTTAGCTTTTGTTAAGCCTTGAACTAAAATCTTGATCCTGCCATCAGGTAGCTTTCTCATTCTCATGATCATGGCCACTGTTCCCATTTCGAAAATTTCGGATGGGGTCGGCGTTTCAGCTTTAATATCTTTCTGACTTGATAAGAAAATAAGTCTGTCTGAACTATTAAGTGCATGCTCGACGGCTTGGATTGATGATTCTCTTCCAACAAATAGCGGAAGGATCATGAACGGGTATACAACTATATCGCGAATTGGCAGGAGGGGAAGTTTATCCTTAAACTCAATGCTATCACCCTCATAATTTGTCACCATACTCTCTCCTTAAAGTAACGGTATGCCTCTACAGGTAGGCATGATACGAATCGGGAAAATCTTTCCGATTCTTTAAGCTTTTTGTGGTCGTAAAGCATAATAAATTTTAAAATTGTTTAGTGATATTGAGTGCTTTGATCGGTTACAATGGATAAGCCTTAGGAATAAGGTAGTACCTGATTAAGCTAGTTGAAGTAAATTAATCAAGAAAGGAAAAAAAATATGTCTGACTCATTTGGTTGTGTGATTTTAGCAGCAGGAAAAGGAACAAGGTTAAAACTAAACGATCCAAAGCCTCTAGTCCCCCTGATGGGCAGGCGTTTGGTTGATTATGCAATTGAATCTTTGCGTGATTTTATGGTGGATAATGCCGGCAATGGCGAAGTAAATCTTGTTATTGGCCATGAAAAAGAAAAAGTTCAGGAACATTCAAAAAAAAGTGCAAATAAATTTAATGTCGAGGTAGGTTTTTCCATTCAAGAAAAACAATTAGGAACGGCTCATGCTCTTAAGTGTTACTTTGATCAAAACGAGAAGGCATCAAAGTTTGATTACACAGTTATCATGTGTGCTGATACACCACTTATAAGTGGTGAAATCTTAAGTGAACTATACGAAGCGCTTAAAAAAGACAACCTAGACGGAGTGGCCGCTAGTTTTGAAACAAAAGATCCTACAGGCCTTGGAAGAATCATCCGCTGTGATAAAGGCTTTAGAATCGTCGAGCATAAAGATGCCAATAAAGACGAACTTCTTATCAACGAAGTTAATTCTGGTATGTACATCGTGAAGACTTCTTATATCACTAAGCATCTAAGTAATATTAAAAGTGAAAACGCAGCAGGTGAGTTCTACTTAACTGATCTCTTTCAAGAGAACTCCAATGTTAAGCCAAGAGTCTTTGAAAATGAGAAGACTTTCTTGGGCGTTAATGACTTGGCTCAGCTCGAGCAAATCGAAAATCTTCTAAGAAGAAGAAAAGCAAGATCGCTTCGAGATGCTGGAGTTAGGTTTATTGATTCTAGGCATGTCTATATTGATGAAGATGTAGAGGTTGGTTTTGGCAGTTTAATCTATCCAAGTGTTAACCTCTTTGGTTCTACGGTTATAGGAAAAGATAGTATTATTGAAATAGGCTCAATTCTCACTGATTCAAAAGTTGGGGCCAATACAGTCATTAAGGCCTATTCAACTTTAGAAGAGGCCATAGTTGGAGATGAAGCAGCTATCGGACCATATGCCAGATTGAGACCAAAGGCGGATGTAGGTTCAAAGTCTAAGATAGGTAACTTTGTAGAAATTAAGAAATCTAAGCTAGCTGAAGGGGTAAAGGTCTCACATCTCTCCTATGTAGGGGACGCTGAGATAGGAGAAGACGTAAATATTGGCTGTGGTTTTATTACCTGTAATTATGACGGGGCCAATAAGCATATAACAAAGATTGGTAAAGGCAGTTTTATCGGATCTGACACCCAGATGATCGCACCTGTGACCCTAGGTGAAGAATGTTATGTAGCCAGTGGATCGACGATTAATCAAGACATCCCAAGTGGAGGCTTTGCCATCGCAAGAGGAAGGCAGGTCACGAAAGAAGGAATGGCGCGAAAATTCATTAAGAAGAAGTAATAATTTTAACGGGTTCTGCATCGTGTAAAATGCACAATGGGTCTTTCCTTAAATCCCTATAAAGTGGTAAAAATAAGCCAAATTATAACAGGTTAGGAAAATATGTGTGGAATCGTCGGACACCTTGGGCCAAATAACCCAATGGGAACAGTGTTAGAGGGCTTAAGCCGTCTAGAATATCGTGGTTATGATTCAGCGGGCGTCGCCTATGTTGATGATAAGTCGGAACTTCATTTTTATAAGAAGATGGGTAAGTTAGCTAATTTAGTTAACCTCCTAGGTGAGAAAAAGCATACGGCGGTAGGTTGTATTGGGCACACTAGGTGGGCGACTCACGGTGAGGTTAATGATGCTAATTCTCATCCTCATACACATGGAAAGATCTCTATTGTTCATAATGGAATTATCGAAAATGCTCCTTCATTAAAAAATGAACTAGCTTCAGAAGGTTTTAAGTTTTTATCAGATACTGACTCTGAGGTTTTTCTAGCTCTAGTTTCGAGTAACCTTGAAAAAGGTTTGGAGTTCATGCCTGCTGTATCAGCAGCTTTTAGGAGAACTGATGGAAACTCAGCCTTTGTTGTTTTAAATGCCGAAACAAGTGAAATTCTTGCGGTTAAAAGAGGAGCGCCTCTTGTTGCTGGTCTTCATGAAGCAAACTCAGACGCTTCAGTTAGTTCTGACCCATATGCTCTTGTTGGTAGCTCGGATACGATCTACTTTCCAGGGGACGATGTTTTGGTTCTTCTTTCTAAGAAGAATTCAAATATCATCTCTTTCTATGAGCTAGATGGTTCTGAATCGAAAAATTTTAAATTTAAAAAACAAGAGATGTCTTTAGAGGCTACTGATAAAGGTGACTTCGAGCATTTTATGTTAAAAGAAATCTATGAGCAGCCAGGACTAATTAGAGACCTTGTTCAGTTCTACCTAGCTGGGGACGGAGCAGAGTACCTAAAAAGAGTTTCTGAGTGGAAGCCTAAGAAGTTTCATATCTCTGCTTGTGGTACAGCGGCTTACGCGGGAATGGTTATTAGAGACTTTATTGAAAGGTTTAACCGTATTCCTTGCGCTGTAGAACTGGCCAGTGAGTTTAGATACCGTGATCCACTTCTTAATAAAGATGATGTAGGTCTTTTTATCAGTCAATCTGGTGAAACCGCTGATACTTTAGCGGCTCAAGGTCTTTGTGTTGAAAACAAGATGAAGACGATGGCGATCGTTAACGTAGAAGGTTCAACTCTCTATAGAGATTGTGATGAAAATCTTTTGATCCGTGCCGGTATTGAGATTGGTGTTGCAAGTACAAAAGCTTTTACTCAGCAGGCCTTAACGGGAAGACTTCTTTCTCTGTCTTTAGCAGGTGATTTAAGCGATGAAGCGAAAAGAAAAATAGTATCAGATAAGTACAGTCTTTTAGCCGAGAGGATAGATGATATTCTTGATCGCGTAGATGAACTTAAACAAATTGCTGAAGAAATCTATAATTATAATGGTTTCTTTTTTACGGGAAGAGGACAGTTCTTTCCTGTCGCCCTAGAAGGCGCCTTAAAGTTAAAAGAAATCGCTTATGTTCATGCTGAAGGTTATGCCTCAGGTGAGTTAAAGCACGGTCCGATCGCCTTAATTGATGATCAAATGGTTAATATTGCTATTGTTGGTCCGGTTCTCTTTGATAAAACTATTTCAAATATCCAAGAAATTAAGGCCAGAAGAGGAGTCATTGTTGGTCTTGGTCCTAAGGGCGCTCAAGACCTTGATGATATTTGTGATTTCAAGTTTGATCTTAACTTTGATGGCTTAGATGAGCTTTCACCGTTATACGTCAATGTTGCGAACCAGCTTTTAGCCTACTATATGGCTAAATTTAAAGGAACTGATATTGATAAGCCAAGGAACTTGGCAAAGTCTGTGACGGTTGAATAGAATCGCTAAATGCAATTAGACTCTTTAAACAAAGCACAAAAAGAAGTTGTCTTAAACAGCGAAGGCCCCATGATGGTCTTAGCTGGTGCTGGCTCTGGAAAGACCCGCACATTGGTAACAAGGATCTCTCATCTCTTAGAAGTTAAAGGAGTTAGTCCCTTTCAAGTGCTAGCTCTTACTTTTTCAAATAAAGCCGCAAGAGAAATGCGGGAGAGGATTGCCAGCACTGTTAATATTGACCTCGGCGCCTTACAGATAACAACCTTTCATAGTTTTTGCGCAAGAGTACTTAGAAGTCAGGCAAACTATATAGGGCTTAGTAAAAGCTTTACCATTTACGATGATAGTGAATCCAAAACAATTGCAAAAAGCTTATTAGCTAAAAGAGGAATTTCAACTAAAGAGGTTTCTCCTTATGAAGTTTTAGGCTTTATTGATGATCTTAAAAACAAAGGATATTACCCTGGTCGAGATATGGGCCCAGAGTTTGAAAACTTTGAAGATGATCAGATGTTCTACGAGATGTTTCTCGAGTACGAATCAGAGCTGGCTAGATCAAACGCTGTCGATTTTGGCGGATTGATCACAGGAGTTCTAAAACTTTTTGAAAAGCACCCCACTGTTTTAAAAACTTACCAAGAAAGGTTTCGCTACCTTCTTGTTGACGAGTATCAAGATACCAACAGATGTCAATTTGAGCTGATCTGTTACTTAGCCGAGAAAACTCAGAATGTTTGTGTGGTCGGGGATGAAGATCAGTCCATCTATAGTTGGCGTGGAGCGGATATTAACAATATCTTTGATTTTGAGAAGAAATTTCCAGAAGCAAAGACATATAAGTTAGAGCAGAATTACCGCTCTAGTAAAAAGATCATTGAAGCAGCCTCACACGTTATTGCCAGAAACTCTTACCGAAAGGGTAAGACGATGTGGACTGATAACCCAGAAGGTGAAGAAATTGAAATCATCGAAAACAATAGTGATAAAGATGAATGTGAATTTGTCGCTTCGAAAGTTAAAGAGCTAAAAAAAGCTGGAAATACCTATAATGAGATGGCGGTCTTTTACCGTACTAACTCTCAGTCAAGACAAGTTGAAGATGCTCTAAGAAACTCAAACATTAACTATAGAGTTGTCGGAGGTATTAAGTTCTACGACAGAAAAGAAATCAAGGATATCTTGGCCTATTTAAGGTTAGTGGTTAATGAAAAAGATAATCTTGCTTTAAGCCGAATCATCAATGTACCTGCAAGAGGAATCGGAACAACGACTTTAAGAAAACTTGAAAACGAAGCGATAAAAAACAATCAGTCACTTTTAGAAACATTAAAGCAGATGGTGGCTGCCCCAG
Organism: uncultured Halobacteriovorax sp.; assembly: GCA_913061265.1. Lineage (GTDB taxonomy): Bacteria > Bdellovibrionota > Bacteriovoracia > Bacteriovoracales > Bacteriovoracaceae. Next base: position 577,429 of record CAJXVS010000003.1, read on the forward strand.
AAGAGTTTAAACATATTAGGATTACAACCAAAGTTAAGTCGGCCATCAATCACTTTGTAAGTTTAATTGAAGAACTTATCATCTTAAAAGACTCTGGTGAGAAGCCACTTGTTCTATTTGAAAAGACAGTTAATGAAACTGGTTATATGAGTTTTTTAAAAGCGGCAAAGACCTATGAAGCCGAAGCAAGACTAGAGAATTTAGAAGAGCTTGGTAATGCAATCGCCCAGTTTGAATCAAATAATGAAAATGCAACGATGGATTCCTTTCTCGAGACAATCACTTTAGATAGAACAGCTAATGATGAAGAAGATACCCAAGGTGAAGTAAGCCTGATGACAATTCATGGTTCAAAAGGTCTTGAGTTTAAGTACGTCTTTATTGTCGGCTCTGAAGAAAATATGTTTCCGAGCATGAGAAGTATCGAAGCCGGTGAAAAGGGTTTAGAAGAAGAGAGAAGGCTGTTCTATGTCGCCATGACTAGAGCCATGGTTAAGCTCTACATTTGTTTTGCCCAAGGGCGGATGCTCTATGGCCAATTACGCTTTAATGGGCCAAGCCGCTTTATCTCTGAAATACCTCCTAAGTATTACACTTGGATAAAAGCAAAGACTGGTGCTCGTGGAGGTTGGGATACTTCTTCATCTGAAACCTATGGTACAAGTTCTAGTGATGATTTCTTTGCTGATGAAACTTATGATGATGAAGTCGTCTACCAAGTGCAAAGCTCGGTTATTCAGGCTAAGTATCCACAGGGATCTTCAGTAGTGCATTCTTTATATGGAGAAGGCAAAGTGACTGAAACTAGCGGAGCTGGTGAGCAAGAGAAAGTTGTCATCAAGTTCAATGACGGGGCTATCAAGAAATTTATGGTAAAGTTCGCTCCTTTGGAATTACTTTCTTAAAGAATCAAAGTACAATGACTCCCTAATGAAGAGTTCCAAAAAAATCAAAATAATTTCGATCTGCGTTATCCTCTTAATCTCTACTTTAGTGGCGGTTACTTTCTATGCTCGCCAAAAATTCAACCCAGAGTCCTTGAAAGCGGAGCTGATTACTACTTTGGGTGAATTGTATCCTAACTTGAAGATTGATCTTGGGAGCCTAGAAGTCGGCTTTGGTCTGAATAGTCATATTAAAATCTCAGAGATTAAACTTAGCTCAAAGATTCTTGAGTTAGATAAAGCAAGCCTAGCAAGCTTTGATCTAATCGATGTTAAAATTCCGGTTTTTAATATTCTTACTGGTGGCGGAACGATTGTTTTAGAAGTTAAGAAACCAGAAATAGAGTTTAGATCAATTGAAAAAGGGACCAACTGGTCGAAGACTTTAGAGGGACCTGATAGTGAAGGAGAGGTAGATCAAACTAAGAAACCAAAGCTACCTGGCTTTTTAGCAAACTCTCAAATAAATGCCTATATGCAGAACTTACTTTTTAAACATGTAGGGCAAGAAGGAAAAATAAATAGATACAACTTTAATGAAATATCATTAAAAGACATTGGAATAAAAAGACCAATGGCCATTAAGCTAACCTCCAATATCGAATTTACGAGTAATCAATTAATTAAGTTCTCAATAGATTCAATTGGAGAGTTTAGTCTAAAAAGCTTTTTAGAAGACAGAGTTATAAGAACGAAGGCGATCTCTAAAATTTCAGATCTTTCTATAGGTGAGAAAACGCTTGAATTAGGAGAGATTAGTTTAAATACAAATCTATTGTTTCGAAATGATAAAACCGGACGAATCTCATATGAGGTTAAAAGTGATAATTTATTAGAAACAAAAGGTGAGTACTTAATACTTAAAGATGAGGGGACACTCAAGATTGATAAATTCCTTGTCTCTCTCGTTGGATTGAATAAAGTATATCCTTTTAAAACAGAAAGCCTCAATCTGGGAGATTCTTCTATTAGCTTAGATGGTGAAGTGATTATTAATAAAGAAGGCAATCTTAAACCATATCTTAAAGCTAAACTTATCAAGTCTCTTTTTTATGAAGTGGATCCAATCAAACTTGAGCTTGAAAGCGGAGTCTTAGTCCTAACAGAGAATAAATTTGATCTATCTACAGCATTCTCTACTTTGAAAGGAAGAGGAGAGTTAAAACTTAGTAATGAGTTTGATCTTAACAAAAAGTTAGATCTCGCAGGGCTAGAGCCATTTGAAGCATCATTAGATTTAAATGGTCTTATCATCGAGGAGTCATCAATTAGAAAACTGATGGAACCAAGAGTAGAAAAGGCAGAGTCAAAAGAAGTATCTAAAGATATTAAGCCTATCATCCCATTTGTTTTAGACCTCAAAATTAAGAATATTCTTCTTTTAAAAGAGGTCTTAAATGGAAAAGCTCAGATATCTGCTGTTAAAGAAAAGATAGCTGTTAAGAACCTAGATCTTAAGTTAGCCGGTGGAAGCCTATTAGTTAATTCTACAACAGAGATGTTGAAGAATGCTTCTACTCATAAATTTAGTATCGATCTTGAAAAGATTAACTTGAATAGTTTTAAGTCTTTGGCGTCAAAAGAAATGCCTTTTGCCACAGGTATCCTTAGTGGTTCTATTGCTGGTAACGCAAAATCAGATGTTAAAGGAATGACCTATAGTGTTTTTCTTAAGGGGCAGGCCCAAGATGGGAAAGTTATCAATTATGACTTTTCAGAAGTTATCAATGAAAGGCTTGATAAGATAAATGAGCTTCCTTACTTTAATAAGAAACCACTAAAAAGAATAAAGATCCCTCAAGACTATGAAAAAATCACTTACGATTTTCATGTTAAAGAAGGATTAGTGAAAATTAAAAAGATTCATATGATAGGGATTAAAAAGAAGATTGAATTAAAGAGTGAAGGGCAGTTAAAAGAAAAAGGTAATAGTGATGTTTATATAAACTTTTTTGATAAGAAGAAAAACTATCTTAAATTTTTAAAAGAAGTCGATATGAACTCGTTTCCCACAAGAATGGTCGGGACAGGTTATGAGCTAAAACCAGACTATAACTACACAACGAAAATATTTTTAAAAAAAGCTGAGAAAAGAATTAAGAAAAAAGCCAAAGCAGCTGTTAAAAAAGTAATTAAAAAAGAAACTAATAAGCTTAAAGAAAAAGCAAAGTCTAAAGCGAAAGACTTATTAAAGGACCTCTTTAAATGATAAAACCACTCATTTGGGAAAATGATATTCTTAAACTAATAGATCAGCGTAAATTACCTCTTAGTGAAGAGTACGTTGATATTACTAACTTAGAAGAATGCTTCGATTCGATAAAAGACATGATAGTTAGAGGCGCGCCATTGATTGGTTTTACAGCCTTATGGGGAATGGTTCTTGATATAAAGAATAACCCTAACTATGGAATTGATGAGATTACTAAATCTGCAGATTATTTAAAGACGGCAAGACCGACAGCAGTTAACCTCGCTTATGAAGTTGACCGGGCAGTCGATCTGGCTAAAGACTCTTTAGATACTTATGAACAACGATTAAGAATATTTGCTCAAGATCAAATGGATCTTTTGTATGAGAACAATCTAACAATGGCGAAAATCGCCCAAAAGGATTTAGAATCGAGATTCGGAGATAAGAAACTTAGGTTAATGACTCTTTGTAATACAGGGGCTCTGGCCTGTGGACCAATGGGTACCGCTCTTGGCGTCATCTCTCACCTTGCCTCTCAAGGGAAGGTTGAGATGGTCTATGCTTCAGAAACAAGGCCATATCTACAGGGGGGAAGGCTAACCGCCTATGAACTTTGTAAGGAAAATATTCCCCATAAAATTACAGTTGAAGGCGCTTTTAGTTATATCTTAGAAAATAAACTAGTCGACGCTATTTTCATTGGTGCGGATCGTATTGTGAGAAATGGCGATACGGCGAATAAGATTGGTTCTTCCACTTTAGCTATAGTCGCTAAGTATTACGGTGTTCCTTTCTATGTTGTGGCCCCTACTTCGTCCTTTGATCTAGATTCTAGAACTGGCGATGAAATTGAAATTGAATTAAGACCGGAAGAAGAGATCTTAAGCGCTCTCGATTCAAGAATTGCTCCAAAAGAAAGTAAGGCGCTTAATCCGAGTTTTGATGTAACAAGAGCCCGAAATATTGCAGGGATCATTTGTGAAAAAGGTCTTATTCAAGATCCTATCTCAACGGAAAGCCTTCTCAAGGTAGTGGAGTCTTAGTGGAAAAACGAGCATCTATTGATATCGGATCAAATACTATTTTATTATTAGCTGCAGAAGTTAATGATACTCCTTTCTCTTATAAAGAGATCTTAAATGAAACCTTCGTGACAAGTTTAGGAAAGGACTTAGATAAGTCTGGAGTCTTTTGTGAGAACTCCCTTAAGGACAGTTATGAAGCTCTTAGTGTTTATAAGGAAAAAGTAGAATCTATTGGAATCTCTCCTGCTGATGTTATTGTTACGGCAACAGAAGCTTCTAGAGTGGCAAAGAACTCAAAAGAATTCTTCGATAAAGTTAAGTCAGAACTTGGCTTTAGTGTTCAAATCATTAGCGCTTTAGGGGAAGCATATTATACTTCTCTTGGCGTGATCAAAGGTCATAAGTTAGATTCGCAAACCGCAGTCATCATGGATGTGGGCGGTGCAAGCACAGAGCTTATCCTAATAGAAATCGAGCCTTTTGAGATCATAAGAACAATTAGTTTACCAGTAGGTTCAGTTCGTGGAACGGATTGGATTGAAGACGGAAGTTTCGAAACACGGATGAAAAACCTTCTCGATAATGAAGAACTCGATCATTTCAAGTCTGATTACCTTCTTTGTGTTGCGGGAAGCATGACCAGCTTAGGTGGAATGATTAAAGGTCTAAAGAAGTACGATAGTAATGAAGTAAATGGGTCAGCTATTGGTTTTGAAAAGTATTTACAGTTTTTTGAATCAATTGAAGGGCTAAAACCTGAAGATCTTCTGGAAAAGTTTCCTTTTCTTGGAAAAAGAGCGAAAAGTATTTTGGCTGGAGCCCGACTTGGACTTAAAATGGGTAAGAGGTTAGAAATCAAATCTTTTGAGATCTCAACCTTTGGATTACGTTATGGAACCCTTTTTTCTGGAAAGATAGAGTCTAAATATGGCGAGCTTTGATAAACCCGTAGATTATAAAGAAGGCACAGTTATCTTTTCTGAAGGTGAGCCTAGTAGTTATATGTATATTGTTGTCTCTGGAGAGATTAGAATCTTCAAAGAAGATAAAGACCGTTTAATTCCAATTTCAATTGCTAAGAGCAAGAATTTTATTGGAGAACTTTCAATCTTCAGTGATGAGCCAAGGAGTGTCTCGGCCATCGCAGTTTCACCATCAACTGTGATCATGCTTAAGAAAAGTGATATTAGAAAAGTCATTAAAGAATGCCCGGACTGGGTTTCAAATATCATGGTTACCCTTTCAGATCGACTGAGAGGCTCTATCGATATGCTTAGAGAGCATAGGATTGTAGATGACATCACTAATGCAGGTGATGAACTCGATTCAAAGGCAGAGAAAAAATTTCATAAATTAATTCAAGACTATAGGAAAAGAAGAGGACTTAAAAAGTAGTTAGATTGTAATCTGTCTTCTTTTTAATAAGTTTCCAAGGATCGAGACAATCTTCTGTTGTGCTCTCTTGGTATCTCTTTCTTCGTTCTTAAGAGTTGTTGTTAGGACTTGATAAGCCTGTTCAGCATAATCTCTCTCAGCAAGAGCTAAAACTCTTCTTTGAAAGTCTCTAGGCGTGTCTTTTAGGGCAAGTCCCCAAATCGCAGGCTTAACATAGTTAAAGATAAGATGAAGTTCATCGTCTCCTAGTCTATTTAAGTCGCTAAATGTGAGACAGTTCTCAGTCAATTCCCTGTCTCTTATACACATCTGACGCTGCCGACGACTCCTTACGTGTAGATC